>JBGAGW010000013.1:0-178745 GCA_044226545.1 Limisphaerales bacterium | reverse complement strand
GATATGATTCGTTTCCATGCGGGTCGTCTTCCACGCCGAGAAAGCGGATTCACGTTGATCGAACTTCTCGTCGTGATTGCGATCATCGCGATATTGGCGTCCCTCCTTTTGCCGGCTTTAAGTCGCGGCAAGGAAATGGCGCAAAAAGCCTGCTGCGGCAGCAACATTAAACAACTCACCCTGGCCGCAACGCTCTACGGCAGCGACTTCGAAGATAAATTTCCCGGAGTCTACGATGCGACCGTCGGTTCCGGCCAGGATTCGGGAACGAACGGCTGGATTTTCTTCGCCCAATTCGGCAAGCCGGCGAAATTCGATCCAAGGCGCGGCACTTTATTTCCCTATGCAACAGCCGCAGGAATTTTCGTCTGCCCGACCGACCGCGCGAATTCCGGAAACAGCTACGCCATCAACGCGAAATTAAGCCAGGACACAGAGACAAAAGGCTTTCACGCCGGAATCAGCGCGGCAGGGTTGCGCGCGCCCGCCGCGACCTTCTTGTTTCAGGAGTCCGCCCCCGACGCTCTCGGCTCTACCAACGACAGCTACTTCGATCCCCGCAACGACCACTCCACGGGCCGCCACGCCGCCGGCGGCAACTTTGGCTTCTGCGACGGGCATTTGCAGTGGTACCGCACAAACACCGTGAAATTCCCGAATCCCGAAGGCACCGCCCGCTACGAAATCTAAAATCCATCTCCACACGGAGCAGCCGAGGTAACGAGACTTTGATTTTATAATACCTCCGCGAGCTCCGCGTCTCCGCGTGAACGTTCAGATTTCATTCCGGAATCCTCTACTGGGATTCTGTTTCACGCTCTTCGGTTCGTGTCCATTTGTGGTCAAACTCTAAAAGCTCCACTTTCACCTTCCGGCCGCGGGAAACCTGGAACGCCTTCCAAAAGAACAACCCGAGCGAATCGCACTATGCAGAAACTCCCATGAGTTCACCTTTTTGATTTTCTCTGGTGAATTCGGAATCTCCTCACCCACAGCCCTTGCGATTGCTTCCTGGTTCGCGCGCGACAGCACAAATCCAGCGACAAAGGCCAACCCTGCCGAAACCGCCATCATTCTCCACGCATTGTCGTGCACGTAATAACCGTCTTACGCACCGCGCGTCGCGTCCGCTCTGTGACATTTGTTTGCAAATTTCCGAGATTTTCCTTCCCGTTCCGAAACGACTTCTTGATACGACCTGTCATAAGCCCAATTTCCGTGCCGACTCTCTCCCGTGACATCATGGTTCACTCCTCGTCCTGAATTTACCCCACTTTGGAACGCGGGCAACGCCGTATGAATCAGGATTCCACCGGCCATCCTATCGGAGCATCCTTCGCTCTGTTCAATCCGTTCGACGTCATCTACCTTCCGCCGCATGACGAACGACACGAATCGCCGCCAATTCGCCAGCGATAACTACTCCGGCATTTGCCCCGAAGCGTGAAAGTAACGAGGAGGCGAACCGCGGCCACGTCTCGCAGTTACGGCGACGATATCTACACCGCCCGCGCCGCCGATCTCATCCGGGAACTCTTTGAAACCAACTGCGAAGTTTTTTTCGTCTTCAATGGCACCGCCGCCAACTCCCTCGCACTCGCCTCTCTCTGCCAGTCCTACCACAGCATCCTCTGCTCGGACATTGCGCACGTCGAAACCGACGAATGCGGCGCGCCCGAATTTTTTTCCAACGGCACCAAAGTTCTCCTCCTCCCCGCAACGGAAGGGAAGATCCAGCCCGACGACATCGAACGCGTGGTCAAGAAACGCAGCGACATCCATTTCCCCAAACCGCACGCTGTCAGCATCACTCAAGCCACGGAAGTCGGCACCGTCTACAAACCCGAAGAACTCAATGCCATCGGCCGCAAATGCCGCGAGCTGAACCAGAGGCTTCATATGGACGGCGCCCGGTTCGCGAACGCGGTCGCCAGCCTGAACATTCATCCCAAACTCATCACCTGGCAGGCCGGCGTAGATGTCCTCTGCTTCGGCGGCACGAAGAACGGCACACACGTCGGCGATGCTGTCGTCTTCTTCAATCTCGAACTCGCGCACGAATTCGAATACCGCTGCAAGCAAGCGGGCCAACTCGCCTCCAAAATGCGTTTTCTCTCCGCCCCCTGGGTCGGCATGCTTCAGAACAACGTCTGGCTCAATTACGCGAAACATGCCAACGATATGGCCCAACTTTGCGACGCGCTCGCGTTGCCTGAAGTGAAAATCCTCTTCCCCCGCCAGGCCAACGCCGTCTTCGCCGAACTCCCCGAGTCCGTCATTCAAGGCATGTGGGATCGCGGCTGGCTTTTCTACACCTTTATTGGTCGCGGTGGCTGCCGTTTCATGTGTTCATGGGACACCACCGAACAGGACGTCCGGGATTTGTCGCCGATATCAAAATGCTTTTGTGCGGTGCGCCCCAAATCCAAACCTGACGCCGAACCGCAAGAACTGGTCGTTCGGTTCGTGCCAACGGGAGTTGTTGCCCGGAAGCCGTTTATTTATTCTTTAAAGTAGCAGACCTTCCAGGCGGAAGGCTCTTCAGTGATTGGGCCGTATTCTCGTGCTGATCGATGATCCAGCCGAACTCGCCCATGCCGCGCCTCTCTTCTCAGAATTGCCAGAAGGTTGGAAAGCCCACGTCAGTCAGAGCGCGGAAGACGCCCTCTGCCGCCTCGCTCAGGTCCCTTTTGATCTTATTTTCGTCGACCTGAAAGCCGGTCCGCTTGCCAGCACTCAGTTTCTCCATGAAGTCTGGGCTCGTTATCCAAAAACGATTCGCTTCCTGCTCGCTTCCCAGTTCGAACCGGACCTCCTCGTCACTTGCGCTTTGGGGCCGCACCAATTTCTCCAAAAGCCCATCGACTCCTCCTCGATTCGCGCCGCGCTTGAACGCGCCACGCTGGTCGATCGCCTTTTCCGCGAACCCAAGGTCCAGAGTCTCGTGTCGCGCCTGCGCACCTTTCCGAGCCGTCCGACAGTTTACGTGGAGGTAATGCGAGAACTCCGCTCGATCGACTGTTCGCCCCATGTTGTGGGCGAACTGGTTTCGCGCGACCTCGCGATCTCCACGAAGCTGTTGCAGATCACAAACTCCGCTTTCTTCGGTTTCAGCCAGCGCGTCTCCTCACCGGCCAACGCCGTTCTTCTGCTCGGCGTCGAAACCACCGCCTCTCTTGTCCTCGGCATCGAAGCCTTTTCTCGTCTCGACAACATCAAGCTGCACTATTTCTCCACTGACCAGGTCTGGCGCCACAGTCAGGCCGTCGCCAATTCCGCTCGGGCCATCGCCGAAACCGTTACGAATGACGTCAACATCGCGCACGACGCTTTCACCGCGGGCCTTCTGCACGACATCGGCAAACTCGCCCTCGCCGTCAATTTCGAAGAGCAATACCGTCAGGCCCTCAACACCGCGCGCGAAAAGAACGTTCCCGCCTGGGAAGTCGAGAAGGAAATGTTTGGCGCCACCCATGCCGAGGCCGGAGCCTACCTTTTGTCACTCTGGGGCTTGCCCGCTCGCGTTATCGAAGCGGTCGCCACGCACCACCTCCCCGCGCGCGAACTTCCGGGCACCTTCACCCCAACCACTGCTGTCCATCTCGCCAACGCTCTCGACTATGCCGAAAACTCCCGTCGCAGCGGCTTCCCCGAATTTCGTCTTGATCTCGAGTACCCCGCAGAACTAAACCTCCAGGAACGAATAGAAGAACTGCGCGAACTCGCTCGCCAGATCCAACGCCCGGTCGAAGGTGCGACCCAGAACATTCGCAAAACCTCCGTCGCCCGCACGCCGATCAATACGCAACCCGCCGTCCAGATGGCCGCCAACCTCTCTCCGAACGGCTGGTGGTCCCGCTTCCGCTCTCTCTTGGCCGCGTAAGTTGCGTTTTTCCTACTCCTACTCTGTTTAACAGATTACGAGAGAATTACAGTAGCAACAAAAGTCTCAATCAAACCATTCATCTGCCGCATCAAACGCGGGCACTGCAATATTCAAAATCTTCAGCCTGCCTATCGCCCGATGTCTGCACCCTGGATTGATCATCACGCTCGTCATCGGCTTCACCGGAATCATTTCTCCGTCCAACTCCAGATGCCCTTCCCCTTCGAGCACGACATAAATCTCCGTCATCCTCTTGTGATAATGCTTTTGCGCATCCGCTCGAATATCCACCTGATGCACTGATGCCACTGAGTCTGGTTGCCCGGCAAACGCGCGCCGGGCCGATCCGCAAGGGCAGGAAACCGGTGGAATCTGATCCAACTGCGCGACCACGAAATTCTGCATGCCTCTATTCTAAACCCTTACGATTTAAACGCGTAAAGCTTCGTCTTCGTCCGGACGTACAGTTTCCCGTCCACAATCGCCGGTGTTGCCATGATTGCCTCACCCAATTCATTCTTCGCAAGAATCTTGAGCGAATCGCCCCCTTCAAACACCGTCACCGTCCCGCGATCCGAAGCCACATAAATCCGTCCACCCGCCGCGACGGGTGACGCAAAATAACCGCCCTCCGCTCCGAGCCTCTCTTCAAAGATGCTCTTGCCGGTTTTCACATCCCGACAGATCGCCACCCCTCCTGATTTCACCAGGTAAATCCGGTCCTTCAAAAGCAATGGCGATGGAATTTCCGGAACACCTTTCGCCTCCGACCAGATCACCGCGGACTTGCTCACATCCCCCGTCCCTCCGGTGCGGATCGCCATCACGCGCGTGGTCATGAAATCGCCATTCAAAAATTCCTCAAACTGCGCCAGCATTTTGTCCCAGGCTTCTTGATCAAGCGGCGCGCCGCCCACTCCGGTCATGCCGAGCATTTGACGCAGCGGCATGTTTCCAGCGCCGCCCGTCGCTTTTCGATCCACCGCCAACATCGCAGCCGGGATCTCATCCATCGCAATTTTTCCATCCTTGTTCTTGTCGTGCTTCGCCACCATCTCCGCAAAAGCAGGCGGCCGAATCAATTCGCTCTTTTCCCCGAGCACGCCGGTTCCCGTGAGAATGATCTGTCCATCACCAACTGAGGGCGTCGCACACACCTGGTTCGGCAAACCAGTCACCCACCATTTCTCCGAGCCATCCTTCAACCTCCGAACGATGAACCTGGACGCATTCAAAACGCCTACGACTTCTTCGCCCCCTTCACTCCACACTACTGGCGTGGACCATCCATCATTCAGAATCGGGTTGCCTGCTCTCCACGCCCCCTCACCATCTCGCGCGCGCAACGCGAGCAAATGCGAGTCCGGTCCCGCGTGCACATCCAGCAGCACCAGCCCGCTCGCGACAATGGGCGAAGTTCCGCTCCCGAACCCCATCCGGTTAATCGCCACCGGCATCGCCTTCGTCCAAATCTCCTTTCCTTCGAGATCATAAGCCGTGATTCCGTACGATGAGAAATATGCAAAAACCGCATTCCCATCCGTCGCTGGAGTTGCCGTCGCTGCATTGCTGATCCCATGACACGCCTCGAGCTTTTCGACCACCCGATCGCGCTGCCACAAAACGCGCCCATTCGATCGATCCACACAAGTCACACTTAATTTCCGCGCCTCCCGATCAACCCCAGTCACAAAAATTCTATTCCCCACCACGCAGGGCGACGAATGCCCCGCAGGCACCGTGGTTGACCACTCCACATTTTTCTCCGTGCCAAATTCGACCGGCGCCGCCCCCTCTGCTCGCGCGCACCCTCCCGGACCGCGAAATTGCGGCCAGTCAGCTTTGGTTTCCGCGCCGCTTGCTGTGCTCGCGAAGTTCGTCAGAGCAAGGAGAAGGCTTGCCGGGACCAGGCCGGACCAGCTTTTGGAAATCCAATTCATAGTGTTATGAGACGTTTCGTTGAGTGTGTGGTATGTCGAACATAAGGTTTGCCGTTAGCGTCGCAAGCTGATTAAAGGCCGTTTTCAGGCTCTCTGCTTCTTCGGGCAAAGCACGCAACAGTTCAGCGACATTTGACCTCTCTGATCGCCAGGCGCCCGTTGCTTCCGGAGTGCGCCCGTCTCGGGCGCAGCGGTTACCCGTGAGAGGACGGCTCCGGCTTAGTCCAAAACCGACGAAGGAAACGTGCCCTCCCGTCAGATCCGTTCTCGCCCGGTTTTGCTCCGCCCCCCCCCGCGACTCGGTGTGATTCGATCCGTTGAGTTTTTTGGTTTGTCCCGGAGGGATACGGGAAAGTAGCCGGTCGGCCAGCGAGTCTTCGAGCGCAGCCACCGGTTGTCTCCGTTGAATTGTCAGCGCCCCGGAGGGTCGCCGGACATGCTCCGAATCGCACTCACTTTTAATCGCATCCCGCGACTCGGAGCCACTGACGGAGATTGTCTACCGAACCAGTAGCTTCTACGATTCGCCGATGATTGTTTCGGAATTACTCCGGTTTACTTTCGGAAGCACGCTGCTTTGCCTCGTATTTTCTGGCCTCTCTCAACCTCGCCTCCTGGCGGCTACGGCTGATTCGGAACTGATTGCTGTTATCTCGGCAGTCGGCGCGGAAGGAAACGGAAACATAGCTGCGGCGAAGGCCTGGCACGATTTATCCTCTCGCAAGGTCGATACGCTTTTACCAATTCTCGAAGCATTGGATTCAGCAAACGAGCTCGCCGCCAACTGGCTTCGCTCTGCCCTCGAAACCATTGTCAGCCGCGAATTGGCTGCGAAAGGAAGTTTGCCGGTCATCCCTCTGGAATCATTTGTTCTGAACAAATCCCATCAAGCGCAAGCCCGACGCCTGGCTTACGAATTGATCGCCCGGGCCGACCCGCCACGCGCCGAGAAATTGCTGTCGGAAATGATCAACGATCCCGGATCGGAATTGCGACGCGACGCCGTCGGCGGCGTATTGGGCAAAGCCGCACTCTTCCTGACCGCTGGCAAAACCAACGAAGCCAGGAAATCTTACAGCCAATTGCTAACCCAGGCGCGCGATGTCGACCAGGTGGACCAGATCGTGAAAGCGTTGCGCAAAATGGGCGAAACAGTGGAAGTGGCGAAGGCCTTCGGCTTTATCACGGAATGGAAAGTTGTCGGCCCTTTTGAAAATGGAGGAGGGAAGGGATTTGCCGTAGCTTATCCGCCCGAGCGCGGCATCGATTTGAAGGCCGAATACCCTGGAAAATCCGAACCTGTGCGCTGGCGTGATTTTGTGAGCAAGGAAGACTACGGCGATGTCAGCATGAACCTCCCGTTCAAACATCTCAAAGGGGTCGCCGCTTATGCGTGGACCGAATTCTATACAGAGAAAGCCACGCCTGTTGAGCTCCGACTCGGTTCTGAGAACGCGTTCAAGGTGTGGGTGAATGGCCAATATCTCTTCGGCCAGGACGAATATCACCGGCTCAAGGAAATTGACCAATATCCGATGCGCGCTGAATTAAGGCGCGGCAGGAACGAAATTTTGGTCAAGGTTTGCCAAAACGAGCAAACCGAAGATTGGGCCGACGGCTGGGATTTCCAGTTACGCGTCTGCGATCTCTTCGGGGCTCCCCTCTACTCAATGAAAGGAACTGCCCAATGAGAACAGTCCACGGCATCATTTTTGCACTCTGTCTCTCCGCGTCCCTCACAAATCCCGCGGCCGATTGGCGTCAGTTTCGCGGCGCACAAGGTTCAGCCGTCGCCGCCGATGCAAATTTGCCGGCGACCCTGGACGCCCAACGCAACATCACCTGGAAAGTAAACATTCCCGGCCGCGGCCATTCGAGCCCCGTGATTGTGGGTGATCGCGTCTTCATCACCGCCGCGAGCGGACCCAGAGGCAAACGGCTGCATGTGCTCTGCTTCGATGCGACCACCGGAAAGCAACTTTGGGAGCGTCAGTTCTGGGCGACCGGCCGAACTACCACTCACGAAAAAATCAGCGGCGCAGCCCCATCTCCAGTCAGTGATGGAGAGCGCGTCTTCGCCCTCTTCTCATCCAACGATCTGGTCTGTCTCGATTTTGAGGGAAACCTTCTCTGGTTGCGTGGACTCATGCGCGACTACCCAAACGCCAGCAATGCCCTCGGCCTCTCCGCCTCACCCGTGGTGGCCGACGGCGTTTTCGTCGCCCAACTTGAATCCGACGGCGACGCCTTCACTATCGGGATCGATACGTCAAGCGGCCTCAACCGCTGGAAGATCGCTCGGCCGCACCGCGCGAACTGGACCTCTCCTCTCACCTTGATCGGCCCAAATGGAAAACACCAGATCGCACTCCAATCCAGTGCTGGTCTGCAAATGATCGAAGCCGAAACCGGCCGCGAAATCTGGAACTATAAACAAGGCGCCGCCACCATTCCCTCCGCCGCGCTGGGCGGAAATGTCTTGTATCTCCCATCCAACGGAATCACCGCTCTCGTTCCTGGGGAACCTGGCGCCGAACCACGCCAACTCTGGCGTGCCGCGCAATTACGGCCATCCACCGCGAGCCCAATCGTCTTCGGTGATCACCTCTATGTTTTGAATGATGCCGGCATTCTCTCCTGCGCGGAAATCACCGAAGGCAACCGCCTCTGGCAACTCCGCCTCAAAGGCCCCTTCACCGCCAGCCCCGTCGCCTCCTCAAGACACCTGTACGTCGTAAACGAAAAAGGACTCATCCAGGTGGTCGACCCGAAAAAGCCCGAAGGCGAAGTTCTCAGCGAATTGGATCTTGCCGAAACGATCCTTTGCACCCCATCCATCTCTGGAAACGCCCTATACCTCCGCAGCGACGCCCACCTCTGGAAAATCGCCCACGATGCCGCCAAGGTTCTTTAGTCCAGTTTCGGAGTTACGCCCATCAAACTTCATCCTCATCGGCGGCGTGATTGACGCGGGGACGGCTCACCGATACGTTCCATCGCCAAGACGATGCTTCCAGTAATCGAAAATCTTCTCGTGCTTCAGGATCGCGACCGCAAAGTCATGCGGGTCGAAGCCGAGCTCGCCAATATCGGCCCCGAACGAACCTCTCTCGACAATCGCGCCAAACAGGCCCAGGCCCGCCTGGACGCGGTCAAGAACAAGGTGAAGCAGATCGAGTCCGACCGAAAGAAATTGGAACTGGACGTGGAAGCGAAGAAGGGCCAGATCGAAAAGTATTCGCTGCAGCAATTTCAAACAAAGAAGAACGAGGAGTATCGCGCCCTCGCGCACGAGATCGAAATGTGCAAGGAAGCGATTACGAAGCTCGATGACGAACAAATCGTTTTCATGGAGCAGGCGGAGGTGGCAAACAAAGAGGCCGCGGAGGTCGGGAAAGAGACCGCTTCAGTGCTGAAGGACGTCGAAGTTGCCAAAGCTGCGCTTGCGGACAAGGAAGTTCGCCTCAAGCGAGAACTGACCGAGCTCAAGTCGGATTACGACCGCCTTTCCGCAGCCGTAGAAGAAGGGGTGCGCGAAAAGTACATCCGCTTGCGCAAGCAACGTGGTGCGACCACGGTAGTCGGGATTGACCGCGGGATTTGCGGCGGTTGCCACATGAAGCTCCCCATGCAAGAGGTTCTTTCCTGCCAGGCACATCAGGAAATTGTGACTTGTCCGAATTGCAGCCGTATCCTGTATTTCACGCCTGAGATGGATCTCGAAGTGGCTTAGCGCCCGCTAGGTTGCAACGCCACGGGCTCCATCTGGAGCTCTTCCGCTTGCTCTTCTCCCATCCCGGTTCTCGAAACTGATCTATTTCGAACGTGGCTTTATCTTCTCGCGACGTGGCGTAAGCCCTTAAGCGACAATTCCTCGCGCGAGTGCGAAACGGCGCGGCGGCACCCAATCTGCTACTAAACGCGTCGCAAAAATGAGAAAACGCCTGCCGAACACCGAAAGGGATTTGTAAATATGCGAAAAAGTCATGTCACAGGATTGTTAATGGCCATGACTTTGCTCGTTTTGGGTGATTCGCCCGCTGCGCAAGCGGCTAATGTCGTCCGAACCCCTCTTTCGGCCGCGTTCAGTGCGAAAACCTTTGATGATTTTGTAGTTGCGATTCACCAGCACGAGAGCGATCTGCGCGTCGGGCGCATTTACGGTGACGGCGGGCGTTCGTATGGCCCGCTCCAAATCTCGTATAAAGCGTGGCGGGATGCGGTTAAATTCAATCCGGCAATTGGTGGAAAATACACCGATTGCAGCAGCCTCGAATACTCTAAGAAGGTGATGCTGGCTTACTTGCAACATCACGACGCCGTCGCGCTCGAACGCGGTGATTGGGAAAGCTGCGCCCGCCTGTGGAACTCCGGCCCGGCCTGGCGTAGCAAAATTCGCAAAACCAATGAGTATTGGGCCTCCGTGCGGAGTTACCTGCTTCATGTGAATTCGTAAAGAACTTTGACGGTCTCGGGGTTTTCGCTCCGGTGCGAAAATCCCGAATTCGCAGGTTTGCGAATCAAGCTCGCTCGACCTGAAAGGGCCGTTCTCCTCCAAAGGAATTGAATTCCCGGAGCCGATAGGCATCTTTGCTCGGATGTTGAATTTCAGGTTTTTGGCCTTGCTCATCGCCGCGTTGTTCGCGAATGCGACCCTTCACGCAGAGGACACCACCAATCGTTTCGGCTTTGCTGGCCCGGAGATTTTTCCGGTTGAGAATCTGATCTCGCAACTCAAGTGCGCGGATATCGACGGAGACGGACTAAATGATCTGCTCGTGGTCAATAATGCGCGGTCGAAAATCACGATCCTCTATAATCAGACCGGTAAAACGAACGACCCTGCATTGCTGAAGGAACGCGAGAAACGAGACATCAACGACCTTCCGCCGGACGCGCGCTTCAGCATCCAATCGATCGCATCGGAAAAGAGAATTTCTTCTCTCGTGCTGGCGGATCTGAACAATGATAAGCGGCCGGACATTGCCTACTACGGCGAGCCGCGCGAGTTAATCGTTCAGTATAACGAGGGGACAAACAAGTGGAGCACGCTCAAACGATTCGCGATTGAGGATGGCACGCTTGATCCTTACGCGCTGGTCAATGGCGACTTGAATGGAGATGGACGCACCGATCTTCTGTTGCTTGCGGAGTCGTTCATTTATTTCATCGCGCAGAAAAGCGACGGCACGCTCGGTGAACCCGAAAAGATTCCGTATGTCGGAACGGTTAAATCCATCCAGGTGCTCGATATCCAGGGGGACGGACGAGATGATCTTCTCCTGGTGAATTGGGATAATCCGAACCCGTTCCGGTTCCGCCTGCAAAACAGCTCAGGAAAGCTCGGGCCGGAAATGCATTTTACGTTGCCACCGATTCGCTCGTATTGGGCGGATGATCTTGATGGGGATCATCGCACTGAGATCGTAACCATCGCACAAAAATCGGGGCGCGCGCAGATTTCCACCTTTCGCCAGAAGGTCGCGGACGATCTGAGTAACGCGTGGAAGTTAGGCCAGTTCCAAATCATGCCCTTGGCCAAGACAACCCGGGCGCGGCGCGGCACTGTGCTGGCGGATATTAACGGAGATGGACGCACAGATTTGCTCGTGGCCGAACCCGACAGCGGCCAACTCGCGCTTTCATTGCAAACCGAGGATGGTTCTTTCGAAGCGCCGCGAACGTTCGCGACACTTACCGGCATCAGCGACCTCGTCGCGGTGGACTGGAATGGTGATGGCAAAACGGAAGTCTTTGTTCTGAGTAGCGACGAGCGGCAGGTGGGAGTCACGACGCTGGATGACAAAGGCCGTCTAGGTTTTCCGAAATTAATTCCGATGGAAAGCCGGCCGCTGGTGATAGCCGCGGGCAAGATCAAGTTCGAGGATAAAAATGTGCTCGCTACCATTATCGACCTCGACGGGAAGCGCGAGTTGCAGATTCGGCCTGCGGAGGGAGCGCCGTTTCGACAGAAACTGAGCGAGAACTTTAAGGCGAATCCGAGTTCGCTCCTCATTCATGACGTGGACCAGGATGGTCTGCCCGATTTGATCGCGCTTATTCCGTACGAGAAAATCAAGGTGTTCCTCCAGGTCAAGGATGGTGATTTCAAGGAAGTGGATGTCGCGCCGCCAGGGGGCAACACCGATCAGCCGTGGGTCAGCACCGCGGACGTGGATGGCGACGGCAAGGACGAATTGCTTCTGCCGCAACGGAATTTCCTGCGGGCAGTAGTGTTGAAATCAACTGAAGGCGGCCAATGGAATTTTGACGTCAAAGAACAAATCAATGCGAGCGCGAGCAACTCCAGGATCGTTGCGGCGGCGAGCGTGAAGCAAAGTGGCAAAGAAATTCCCGGACTTTTTCTCCTCGATGCGGAACGAAAATCGCTTTCACTTTCAGAGCGAAACGAAAGCGGTGTCTGGCAAATTACACGCAGCATCAGCCTTCCGTTTATGGATTTTCAATCGATTCGGCCGATGATGAAGGGGGAGAACGAAACGGCTGCCGTAGGGTTGGTGGGTCTGAATGCCATTGGCTGGCTTCAGCTTCAAGGTGAAGTCTGGGAATTGGCTGAACTTGACGGCTACGAAACTCCGATCAAGGACGGTTTGCTGCATGACGTGGTTTCCGGCGATCTCAACGGTGACGGGCGCAAGGATCTGGTTTTTCTGGAAACCGGCAAGAGCTATCTGGACCTCGTTACGTTCGAAGAGCCGCACAAACTGGTTCCCGCGACGCGCTGGCAGGTTTTTGAAGAGCGGACGTTCCGCAGCCGTCGCAACGAATTGCCTGAACCACGTGAAGCGCTTATCGCGGACCTCACCGGTGACAGCAAGAACGATCTGGTCGTGCTTGTGCACGATCGCATCCTGCTTTATCCACAGGAGTAGTCAGGAGTGGTTGAGAACGCGGGCGGTCTCATCAGCACCGCTTGCCCCCGTGGGCGTTTGAACGGTGCTCGCTTTACCGAAGGGGTTGGGAGTAGGATTAAAATCAGGATCAGGATGAGATTTTGAGCACAGGTGGAAACACTGTCCTACGCGTGATCGAGCCCGGCTTTGGCGCGAGTTTGCAGGATCGTGGCCGGCAGGGGTGGCGTCGATGGGGTGTCCCGGTTAGCGGGCCGATGGATCGGCACTCGGCGAATTGCGCGAATCGCCTGCTGGATAATGACTCGGGTTGCACCGTTCTCGAAATGCTCTCCCAGGGGACTAAACTGGAAATATTGCAGGACGTTTGGATCGCAATTTGCGGCGCGGAGATCGAGTGTAGCATTCCTAGTTTTCGCGCACATCACGCGGTCAAAGGTGAGATTGTTTCGCTTAAGCGATGCATGTCCGGCATGTGGTCTTACCTTGCGGTCGAGGGAGGTTTCGCGGCAGAGCAAATGTTTGGAAGCGCCAGTTATTACGGGCGAGGCGGGATCGGAACAAAGCTCGAAAAGGGAACCACACTGGAACGGCAAAGCACTGCGCGCTTTCAGTTGCCGCGCGGTGTTTCCAGTCGGGTTGGAAGTTGGACCGATCGCCGGGATTTCGCTCAGCCGCCGCAAATTCGCGTTTACCCCGGCCCGCAATGGAAGTCTTTTTCGCACGCCGATCGAGAGAAATTTATCACGCAGGATTGGAAGGTTTCCTCGCGCAGCGATAGAGTCGGTTATCGACTGGAAGGGCCTCCGCTCAAAGCGGAGCCAGTCGAGATTTACAGCGAGCCTGTCCGATTGGGATCGGTTCAAGTTCCTGAAAATGGCGAACCGATTGTAACCATGCCGGACGGTCCGACGGTGGGCGGTTATCCAAAAATTGCAGTGGTGGACGAAGTGGACCTGCCTTGGGTGGCGCAATGCCGCGGCGGGCAAAGTTTGAGATTCCAGCTCGTCTCGTGAAGTTCGACCTGAATTGCGATCTCGGGGAAAACGAGCCGCGCACGCGAACGGCTGCGCTCATGCGATACGTTACTTCAGCGAACATCGCGTGCGGCGGCCACGCGGGAGATCTGGAGAGCATGCGTGCCGCGGCCAAGCTCGCCATCAAACAAAGGGTTCGGATTGGAGCGCATCCGGGTCTGAACGATCCGAGGAATTTTGGCCGAATTGCCCGGCCGATCAGTGCGCGGGAGTTCAAGACGATCGTACTCCAACAAGTCTGCGCTTTGGAGCGAATCATTCGGGATGAGGGCGCGCGGTTACACCATATCAAGTTGCACGGAGCCCTTTATCATATGGTGGAAGACGAAAGAATTCTGTGTCGGGCGTTTGTGGAACTCGTGAAGGAGTTTTGGCCCAAACTCGTTGTTTACAGCATGGCCGGCGGACAGGTTGCACGCGCCGTGCGGAGAGCTGGCCTAAAAAGTTGGGGAGAAGGATTCCTCGACCGCGGACATGCGAGCGATGGTAAATTGATTCCGCGGAGTCAGCCTGGAGCTGTGCTTACGCCTGGGGAGTTCAAGAAACGTTTGCATTCGTTACCCGTCTCCGCCGAAACATGGTGTATCCATTCGGACACGGAAAATTCAGTCCGATTCGCCCGGCAGGCCAGGGCGGAATTCAGCTCTTGATGCGCTTAAATTCCTCCAGCGCGACTTCGCGCGCGATGGCGTGGCTGACCACACGTTCGGGATAATTGACTTTCAGACCTGACGCCCAGGGTTGATGAATCCAGCGATCCGGAACCGCGGCCAACTCGGGACACCAGCGACGGACGTATTCGCCGTGCGGGTCAAATTTTTCGCCCTGGGTGACCGGATTAAAAATACGGAAATAGGGTGCCGCATCCGCACCGCAACCGGCGGTCCATTGCCAACCAAGTGTATTCTGCGCGAGATCGGCATCGACGAGTGTATCCCAGAACCAGCGCGCCCCTTCGTTCCACGAAATCAGAAGATCCTTCACGAGAAACGAACCAACGATCATGCGCACTCGATTGTGCATCCAACCGGTCGTCCAAAGTTCGCGCATGCCAGCGTCGACAATCGGATAGCCGGTCAGTCCCTTCTGCCAGCGGTTGAGCCAATCAGGTTCCTTGCGCCAGCGGAATCGCGCGAATTCCGGGCGGAGTGGTTCATCCGGTGTGTTCGGGAAATGGCAGAGCAAATGATGTGAAAACTCACGCCAGCCCAGCTCGGTCAGATAACGTGAATCGCGCGCAACACCTGCGGTTTTCGCCGCGTGCCAAACCTGGCGCGGGCTGATTTCTCCAAAATGGAGATGAGGCGAAAGGCGCGAAGTGCCGGCGACACTCGGCCGGTCGCGGGCAGTCGGGTAGTCTTTGGCAGCGGTTTTTAGAAAACGCTTTAAATTTTCAGTCGCTCCTGCCTCTCCCGGCTGCCAGGCGGAGCGCAGGCCTCCGGCCCAGTCGATTCTCGGTTCAAGTTCGAGTTCCTCGAGTGCAAGCGATTTCGGCCAGCGGATTGGTGGTTGAAGCCTGTTTGGCGCGTCCAACGGCCCGGCAGGCTCCTCCAACGAAAGACAATGCTTCCAAAATGGAGTGAATACCTGGAATGGGCGGCCAGACTTGTTATGAATCTTCCACGGTTCGTTCAGTAGCGCCGCGTTGAACGACTTGACCTCGACCGCATCATTGCGCAGATGGCATTTAACTTTGGCGTCGCGTGCAATCACACAAGGCTCATAACGGCGGTTCCAAAAGACGGCATCCGCACCCGTTTCTTGCAGGAGCGCCCGCAGAGTACTGAGTGTGGCGCCGCGCCTGATCAGGAGGCGCGAACCGAGGGCGCGATAGCCGTCGCCGAGCGACTGCAGCGATTGATGCAACCACCAACGCGATGCAGCGCCCGGCTCCCACGGCGATTCCTCCTCTGGCGCCCAGATAAAAACGGGAATGATCGGCCGGCCCAGCCGGCACGCAGCAAGCAAAGCTGGATTATCGGCCAAACGCAGATCCAACCGGTGCCAAATGATGATCGGCTTATTCATGCGTTAGACTCCCTTGAATCAAGGCAGCAGCCGCGGCCACGGTTCGCTCGGTCGCCTTGCCTTCAAATCGCCCAACGATTTCTCCAGCTCGGTCAAAAATCAGCACGTTGGCGACGCCGGGTTTCACTGATAGCTGGGAACACACCTCCCCTGTCCAGTCCATCATCACGGGATATTTCCGGCTTTCCTGAAATTTGCGACGGACGTGGCTCTGAAGAAATGAAGGCACTGCAGAAACCTGTGCGATCCCTTTAAACTCCACCCGTCCCGCATACCTCGGTTTCAGAGCCGCGATCCAGTCATCCACCTGATCGTTCCCTTTCCGATCGGCGATGGTCAAGATGGTAAGTCGTTCCGTGGGGAAGGAGAGCTTTTGCGGCACCTCAAACTGGTCGCGCAATTCTATGGAGATTGGGTTTCCAGCGAAAACTGTGATGCTAGCGCAAATGGCGAGAAGAAGCTTCATGTTGATTTAAGTTGATGAATCGCTGGATATGTTCGTCCCTTCCATTCTGCCGGTTTGCCAAGCAGGTGGCGCAAAAATGCGCTCCATTGAATCAGTAGCAGCGCAAAAATGCTGATGGGATGGAACAGCGCAGCGCCGAACGGTTGCTGAAAGCGCCAAGCGGCGATCAAGCGGGGTAAAAGAGCAAAAACACAGGCAACTCCTCCGGACACGGAACCACCCGCGAGGAGAAGAAAGGGCAGAACCTGACCACCGAAGAGAAGCAGGGTCATTGGAACGATTGCGCCAGGTGCGGCAAGCGCTTCGGTGGCGTTTTTGGCGAGTCCACGCCAGGTCTCTCCTCCATTCCGATACATACGACACGTCGCGAAATCGGTGCTGTCAAAAAGATCTGTCGAAAACCCTTCCTTCCGGAACAGGCGCGGCAACTGAATACCGTCATGCAGCGAGTTACGAATACGAGCATGCCCGCCCGTTTTAGAATAGGCGTCTTTGCGGATTACGAAAAACTGGCCACACCCTGCGGAAAGGGGCGCCCACCGGGTTCTGCGCATCAACGCAATCGGAAGAAAGCAGAGAAGGATAAAATGAATTAACGGAATGAGAAGGCGTTCCAAAAAGGTGCCGAGTTCCTGCCGAGGTACGCCACTCGCCAGCGCAACGCCGCGCTGTTCCAGAAATGCTCCCGCGCGCCGTAGCGCGTCGTTTGCCAGTCGAACGTCCGCATCGATGAAGACCAAGATGGGAAATCGCGCCAGCTTCGCGAGAGTGGCGCAAGCGTGCTGCTTACCACACCATCCCGGAGGTAACGGCGGCGCTTCTTCCAACCGGACACGAACGTCACGTTGCGCCAATTCACGCACAATTTGCGCGGTCCCATCAGTGGAATGATCGTCGAGCACGATGACTTCGAACTCGCAACCGTTGTTGGCCAGGACTGCTTCAAGGGTAGTTCGAATATTCGCGGATTCATTTCGTGCGGGAATAAGAACAGAGATACGATCACGCGTCAGCGAATCGCAAGCGATTCGGCGATAGGCGATGAGATTCGCCAGAAAAATCGCGCAGGGCATTCCGGCCAGAAGCAACGCGGTTGTTTCCAGCAGGTTCATATTTGGCCATGGTCCTTTCGGAAACTCTCTCCTTTGAAACGTGCGCGCGCAGAGCGCCACAGATCGTAGAATACCGAAACGCCCGAGCCTCCACGAAGAAGGATGCGAAAATCCGCCGGGTCACGAAATTGAGATAGGTCCGCTAATCGATCCTGTATCTCTGCCAGTTTGCTTTCAAACAGGCGCGTCCACTCGGACGGGTCGAAAGCGGTTTTGATTTGAGGCTGGATGACGGTCGCTGGCCCGAACCGCACCAGAATCTCCGGAAACCGCTCCTCCCAATAGGCATATTCGATCGCCAGTGGCAGGAATATCGCGCGTTCCAGATGAGCGGCAAGGTGGCCGAGACCTCGAGTGAAGCCGAGCGGCCGTTCTCGTACGTCCACAAATCTGCTTTGCGGGGTGATAAAGAGAATGTTACGGGGAGACTTTAGAATCTCGGCGGAGGTCCTCAGAAATTGCGCAGCGGAGCGCCCATTTCTGCCATCCACACCGAAGAAACCAATTCGTCTGAAGAATCGGTATCTGTCCAGCATGTCCTGGTCGATCGGAGCGTAAGCCTGTCGATCCGGAAAGAATTCATTCTTCAGAAAAGCGCAGACAAGTGGATCCCACCACGAAGGATGGTTTAGATAAACGACAACCGGAAAGCCGTGGCATTCCTCCGGGAAGCCACCGCGCGCAATGCGCAATGTGTGAAAGTGGCGTCGTAAATATTGGCGAGCGTACCATGTGAACCACTTGACCCAGAGCGAGGAAATCGCCGGTGGCGGTACATCCGCCGTGCGAACGGCCGGCGCTTCCCTCTTCTCAAGTCCAGCGATCATGCGGCCACCATCGTTGTGGTCTCGGAGGTCGGTTCGGCGATTCCGTCTTTATCAAGCGCATCCGCCGCGATCCAACCGCTCATCAGGACCATCGGCATTCCGGGACCGGGATGGGCCGAACCGCCTGCGAGATACAATCCCTTCAGGTCCGCTGAACGGTTGGAAGGTTTAAATGCGCCGAGGAATTTGCCATGGCTCGCGAGGCCATAAATGGCTCCGTTAAGAACGTGGTAGCGGTCATGTATATCCTGAGGAGTGAGTGCTGCTTCGAAGGCGATGTGCTCTTCGATATCCGGCATCTGGCCCGTGGTTTTGAGCTTGGCGAGTATCGTCCGGCGATACTCGGGAAATAATTGGGACCAATTGTGAGTTCGGCGGAGGTATGGAGTATGGGCGAGAACGTAGAGCGACGTTCCACCCTTTGGCGCTGTTGCGGTCTCGGTTTGACTGGTGGCAGCGAGGTAACAAGTGGGATCGGGCGCCGGATAGCCCTTCTTGTAGATCCAATCGAATTCTTCCTTGGGATCACGACTGAAAACAAAACTATGATGCGCCAGGTGTTCGTATCGCCGATTCAAGCCCAGGTAAAGAACGACTCCGGAACAGGCCGGTTCGTACTCCCGGCGTGTCTCGAACTTCGCACCCGCCTCCTCGCCGCCCAATAATTCCGTATGCGTGCGAACGGAGTCACAATTCGAGACCACCGCGCGAAGTGGAACTTCACGGTCGTTCGCGACCACGCCGGTTACCTGTCCGTTTTCGGTAAGAATCTTCCGGACAAAGGTGTTTGTCCGAATTTCGACGCCAAGTTCGAGAGCCAGTTTCTCCAGCGCACACGGAACCGCGCGAGTTCCGCCGATGGGATACCAGATCCCCTCGCTGGTTTGCATATGTGCGATGCCGCAGAGTATCGCGGGCGATCCGTAAGGCGATGAACCTACGTACTGCGTAAAGTGATCCATCATCTGCGCCACTCGTTCATCGGGAGCGAAGCTTCGCACGGCGCTCGCCACGCTTCGGCCCATGCGCATGGACATTACGTCGCCCAGCACCGTGGGATCGAAGCTCGTTTTGAAGTCGAACATGTCCTTAAGGCCGCCGATCGATTTGTAAAAGAAATAGCGCTGCGAGATGTCATTTAAGCGCTGGCTCCACGCCATAAAATCACGGTAACGATGGCCCGAGTTGCTTCCGGGCGCGAAGCGCTCCAGGGACGCTGCCATTGCATCAGAGTCCTCGCGCAAGTCGAGGGTTGAGCCATCCTGAAAAAAGCAACGCCACTGCGGGTCGAGGCGTATCAGCTCCAGATAGTCCTCCATCTCGCGTCCTGCTTCCTGAAAGATGCGGCGCAAAACCGAAGGCATCGTGAGAATGGTTGGCCCCATATCGAAGCGAAACCCTGCTCCCTCCAGCTCCGCTGCCTTTCCCCCGAGCCAGTCGTTTCGCTCGAAAAGGGTTATGGCGTAGCCGCGCGCCGCCAACGTGCAGGCGGCGGCGAGTCCGCCGAGGCCACCTCCGATAATTCCGATTCTGTCGCTGTCCATTTGTCAGTCCTTCCGTAAATGCCTCAGGAGAGTTCGTAGAAAGAAATACATGGCGGCGAAACGCGATCTCGGCTCGCCGCCATGAGCCATTCGAATAAAAGATTCGAACAGCTCAGCCTGGCCGGATGCCGGGGGATCAAACGCCCGGCGTGTTTGGCCACGGCTGAAAGTGATAACCTTTGAGCGAGTGAGATCGAGCAGCCCTTCGGCGCCACGCGTGACTCCGAAGCCGCTCCGTTTTCTCCCGCCGAAAGGTATTCGCGGGTCGGCGCTCGGAAGGATCAGATCGTTGATCGTAACAATTCCCGCATCGATCTCTGAAGCGAGCCCCGTCGCCTTTTCTTCGTCCCGGGAAAAAACGCTGGCTCCCAGCGCGAAGGAACAATCATTGGCCCGCTCCACCGCTTCATGCGGATTGGCAACCGTGACAAGCGCAAGCACCGGCGCAAAGAGATCCTCTCGCAGAATCTGTGCTCCAGGCGAAACTCCAGCCACAATCAGCGGAAGCTCTACCATATGCTGTCCGGTGATTCGTCCTGAAACCAGGTGCGCTCCTTCCGAAAGGGTTTGTTGAATGATTGCGGCGACAGGCCCGTTCGAAGTTTCATGGAGTGGCAGCTTGAGTTGGGCCAACCTTCCTTCCAGTTCGGTCGCGACACTCCGCTCGACGAACAGTCGCTTCGGCGACATGCAGGTTGCTCCACCATTCAGCGTCAGGCCGAATGCAACCGCCTTCGCGACCAGTTCCAAATCCGCATCTGCGCAGACAACCACTGCGTCGGACCCGCTGAGCTCCATAGTAGATGGAATGAGTCGCGGTGTGAGCAACTCGAGAATAGCGGTGCCCACCTTGGCTGAACCGGTGAACAAAACTTTGTCCGCGCCGCCTTCGATTGCAGCCCGAACTGCCTCGGTCGATTCCGGCAATATGGTCAGAAGGTCCGAGTTCAGTCCGGCCTTGATTAGGAGATCACGCAATACGCGTATCGTTGCTGTTCCGCTTACGCCTGGCTTCACGACAACTGCGTTCCCCGCGCACAAGGCCTGGAGCAATTGAACGCCCGGGAGAAGAAGTGGATAATTCCCGGGACCGATAATCAACACCAACCCATACGGTTCTCGTCTAATTTCAGTTTGCGCGTGCCCCAACCAGCGTAACGCGCCGCTGGCTCTCAATCGGCGTGGCGCAAGAATTCTCTTCGCGCTCTTCTCTAGAAATCGGCAGCTTTCGATCAACGGAAGCACTTCCGCGGTCAATGCTTCGTGAAGAGGGCGGGAACGAGGAAATACTGAGGCTTCTGCCAGTGACCTGGCGTTTTGAGCGATGAGCGCGCGCACTCGCCGAATCAAACGAATCCGTTCTCGAACCGGGCGTTTTGCCCAGCGCGCTTGTGCATGCCGCGCGGCGGAGAATTCTCCAGCAAAATCGCCAATCCGCGTCAAGGTCTCCTGGAATTCAGCGGTCATGAGGGTTCAGCGCAGTTGCAGGCAACTGCTCCGGCGAAACACGGGGATGCGGGATCAAGCCGCGAGCTTCGACGCCCAGGTCCCGGAGCAGCAGTCGGCTGCTGATGCGGGCGCTTTCAAAAATGACTGGCAACCCGCTGCCCGGATGGGTGCCGCCGCCCACTAGATAGAGCCCGTCGAATTCTTCGAACCGATTTCGCGGACGCAGATGAAGCATCTGGTCCAGCGTGTGGGCCAGATTGAAAGTGGCGCCGCGGTAGATTTCGTAACGTGTGTCCCAGTCTTCAGGAGTGATGATTCTCTCGTATCGGATCTGCTCCGGTTTGATCTCGTACCCTGCCTTCCGGATCTGCCGCAGCATGAGCGCGCGGTAACGGTCGCGTTCCCTGGCCCAATCCACATTGGGATGTTGATGCGTAACCGGCGCCAAAACGTAGAGAGAAGAATGACCTTTCGGTGCCAGCGTTCGATCCGTTACACAGGCGTTTTGCACGTAAAAACTCGGCTCTTCACTCAACACGTGCCGGTTTTCGATGTCGTCGAGGTTCTGTTCGTATTGGTCAGAGATGTGAATGGTGTGATGCGGCAGGTTAAACTCGCCTTCCACCCCGAGATACATCATGAAGGTCGAACAGGAGTATTTCTTCTTCGCAAGCTGGCGGTCCCGCCACCGACGACGAAGATGATTCGGCACCAGCTTCTGCATGGAACGCGCAAAGTCTGCATTCAGAACGAGCGCGTCAGCGCGGTGCATCGCCGCCGGGGTGCGAACGCCCACCGCACGGCGTCCCGCGAAAAGGACTTCTTCCACCGGTTCGTTGAGACAGATTTCCACTCCCAAGCGTTGAGCCACCCGCGCCATGGCCTCGGTTACCGAAGCGCATCCACCAATCGGATGAAACACTCCGTGCTCGTACTCAAGGAAACTCAAGATGCTGAACAGGCTCGGACAGCGAAAAGGGGACATGCCGAGATATTTCGATTGAAAGCAAAACGCGAGACGCACTCTTGGGTCCTGGAAAAAGCGCTTCAAGTAGCCATCCACCGATTGGTGTGGACGCAGCATGGGAAGCATTTTGAGCAACCGCATTTGCATCAGGTCGCGCCAGCCGAGGAACGGGTTTTCCAGGCAGGGCTCCATCAAATGGAGTTTGGTGCGGTTCTCCCGCAGGAACCGAGCGAACCCAGGCGCATCCCCGGGCGAAAGTGCAGCGATTTGCCGTTCCATCGCCGGGATGTCCGGAGTGCAATCGATCTTCCCGCCCGCACCAAACTGAATCCGATACTGCGGATCGAGCCGAACCATCTCCACTTCACCGCGTAGTGATGTTCCGGCCGCCGCAAAAATCTCTTCCAGAACTCGCGGGTAAAGAAAAAAGGTGGGACCCAAATCAAATCTGAATCCATGCGATTCTATCCGTGACGTGCGACCGCCAATGATCGGCAACCGTTCAAGCACCTTCACGCGACAACCTGCGGCTGCGAGCAGAATCGCTGACGCGAGTCCTCCGGGACCCGCTCCGATCACAATAATCTCTTTACTCACGGGAGCCCCTTTGCTTTTCGTGCCGAATCGGAAGATCGAAGCGGACTTCTGGCGCGAAAGAACACTTCAGTGAGCGATCCCGTCGCCGCGCGCGTTTACAATAATCTTCCAAGATGTAGCACATGTCTAGGTATTGTCTAACAGATCTAAAAACGCGTGTCAAACTTTTGTCGAAATAAAAATAACCTCATAAAATAGTGATAAAACGGTTGAAACCGAATCTGCTTGCCTTTTGGTTAACTGGATGTCTATTACTTGTCTAATTATGGCGGTTCCGCTCCACACCATCAAAGCTGTTGCGCAACGAACTGGGCTGACGGCCCATGTCATTCGCGTTTGGGAGAAGCGTTACGGCGCGGTGGAACCGAGCCGAACCGAATCCAACCGGCGCTTGTATTCGGATGCGGAACTTGAGCGGCTCGGACTTTTGCGAGACCTGACGCACGCCGGGCATGGCATCAGCGCAATTGCGCGTCTTCCGGTGGAAAAGCTTCGCAAACTGGCGGCGGAAGCAACGGCCCTGAATGGAAATTCAGCCGAGCGGCAAAATTCTGCAAAAACATCGTTGCTGGAGCAGGCGGTGGACGCCGTCACAAAACTGGATGCGATCCGCCTGGATCAAGTGCTGAACCGGGGCGCGGTTGAGTTGGGAACTCAGGGTCTCCTTCAAAAGCTGATTGCGCCCCTGGTGCAGATTATTGGCGATTTGTGGCGCGATGGAGAGATCACCGCCGCGCACGAGCATTTTGCCAGTTCCGTCATTCGAATTTTTCTCGGGCACGCCGCCAAGTCGTTTGTGGCGGCGGAAAATGCGCCCGGTCTTGTGGTCGCCACCCCGAACGCGCAACTCCACGAACTAGGCGCTCTCCTGGTGGGGGCCGCCGCCGCGAATCTGGGTTGGAACGTCACTCATCTCGGCGCGAGCTTGCCGGCTGCGGAAATTGCCGGTGCCGCCCTCCAAAGTCGTGCTCGTGCTGTGGCGCTGAGTATCGTTTATCCCGAGGACGATCCACGCGTGGAAATGGAGCTGCGCAAATTGCGCGAGTTGCTTCCCGCGGGCTTTCCGCTTTTGGTTGGAGGCCGGGCCTCGCCCGCCTATAAACACGCTTTGGAAAAAGCGGGTGCACTCCACATGAAGGATTTGGCGCATCTTTGCACAACCCTGGATCAATTACGTAAGCCGAAAGCCTGATGAAAAAGTTTTTTAACTCGAACATCGATACACGCGGGCGCCTCGCCCGAGCGATCACTGCGATGCTGCTTCTCCTCGCCGCGATCCTTCTTCTGCCTCACATGCGGCGAGTGGCGCTGGTTCTTGCGATCAGCGGAATGTTCGTTCTCTTCGAAGCTTGGCGAGGTTGGTGCGCTCTGCGGGCCTGCGGCATAAAGACGAAAATATAGCGCGCCGTCGCTTCAAGGGTTCTTCGGCAGGAATTTATCCGACTTCAAGAACCAGCGATAATCCGCGAGCAACATGCGGTTTTCCGGAGTAGGTTTCGCGGCCAGCCTGCCTGAGACTTTGCGCCAGACAGCAGTGACCCGGTCGCGATAGTGCGGATTGCGCTTCCAGACGAGTGCATCGGCACAGAGCACTGCGGAGAGAAGATCACCCTCACTTTTACGGCATTTGAGCAGGGGATTCACTTCCAGTCGTTCGAGCGCAAGAACGATCAGGTAATCGAGCCCTATGGCCTGCCGGATGAGCACCAGAAGATCGACCGGGCGGAGTTCACCAATCGGAACGTGGCGCAGGTAATAGCCCGCGGGGAAAGGATAAAAATCCCAGGAAAGATCCCGGAATTTCTCTCGTTTCAACTGCACGAGCGTTTTGTGGCGGTCAAAATCCACGCGGCCCCGTGCTTTGCCATCGGTCCGCACGCGGGTGGAGGATACTACGGGCGGTTGTCCACTGTTTCAACCGGCTGCGCTCGCTAGATTCGATTCACGATGTTTTCGAGCAGGCACTCGAATTCCAGTTTCTGGATTTCTTCCAGCGTCGGAATCGTGGATCGGAATTGACCTTCGCCCGCCTCCTCGACGGCATCCACGAACGCGAAAGCATCCCACATTTTGTTTGGGAGCAATCGGCTGTGGAGATCGGTTTCACCGCGCTTTTCCAGCAGTTCACCTGTGCGCACGGCGAGCGCCAGAAAGGAGGGATGCGAACCGACCCTGCGGAACCAGTATTTCGCGTTGGAATAATCAGGTTCTCGGCGATGCATGATGCCGTGGACGAAACTGCCGTCCGCAGTTTCGATTGACTGCGCAAGGGTGTGTGAAGCGTCGAGATGATCGTGCCAGAGATAAACGAGGGAACGAAGCAGATCCTTGATCGCCGGGGTGAGGCGGGTATCCGCGAGGGCGCTGGCGAGCCGCCGGTCGATCTCGGCGATGGCGAGAGCGCACGCGCGACGTTCGGGGCCAAGATGCGCAGGGTCCTGGGTGTGCAGGAGCACTTTGAGATCGTGAAAAAGGCTTCCGGTTCGCATAGGTCAGGATGGCGCCTGCATTTCGTAGTTGAGGACCGACATGCAGTAGAACGCGGCCGTCTCGCTGCGCAGGATGAGCTGACCAAGGCTGATCGGCAGTGCCCCAGCGCCGCGAATGGCGCTGATCTCTGCCGGGGTGAAATCGCCTTCCGGACCGACCCATACGGAAATGGATTTTGGTTTCCGCCCTTTTTCCGCGAGGAACTCTTTCAGGAAAAGGCGCGGATGTTTGGCGTCGGGTTGGAGCGTGGCGATGAGAGTGAGTTCGCTGCGTTCGGGATGAGCGAGGTACTGGCTCGGTTTCGCGGGTTCGGAAATTTTCGGCAGCCACGCCGAACCGCACTGCTTGATCGAATCGATGGCGATCCAGTTCCACTTTTCCACTTTCGTCTCGGTGTTTTCCTCGTCGAGATGGGCAACGGTCCGTTCAGCCATGATCGGAGCCACGCGCCACGCGCCGAGTTCCGCCGCCTTCTGCACAATCGTTTCCATGGTTTTCCCCTTTGGAATCGCCTGGACCAGAGTGATTTGATAGGGCAGGGGAGGAACGGTGTGGCGTTGATACACCTTCAGCGTGAGGCCGCGTTTCGTGATCGATGCCACAGTACAGGAAAGTTCGGAACCTTGGCCATCGAGCGCCACGACGCGCTCGCCTTCCTTCAGGCGCAAGACGTGAGTGGCATGATGAAACTCGCGTTCGGAAAGTTCGATCTGATTTTCGCCGCTCTGGCGAGGATCGACATAAAAACGATGCATTGAAATAATGTTTGAGGCGAGTCCCGCCAAATGCAAGCGGAGAGAAATTGCCTTCGTTCAGCCACCCATTATTAGGCAATTCTGTCCAGAGAGTTACGAACGACACCGCCGCCCTCGGACAGCCAACCATGCGGAGTTTGGATGTTAGACCCGGCCGGTGAGCTTGTTCGGCCAGATTCTTTCTTTAAACGTATTTCGGAGCAAATACCGGCCTGCCGGAATGCTTCGCAAGCAGCTCGACGAAACGCGCAATTCCCCGTTTTTCGTCTGATCCTAGATGATAATGGATATGCCAGCCGAGATAGTCTTTGCGGAAGGAGCGATCGTAATCTGTCCGGTTGTCGATCAAGTAGTCGAGCGTGTCCATCCCGAAGTCCCTCGCCTCCCGGAGCTGTTGGCGTAACGGTTCCAAGCCACGTTTACGTTGGAGCGCCCAGACGGCGTAAACAAATGGAAGTTTTGTTAGCTCGTACCACGCCGCACCGAGATCCCAGATCTGATGGTTATGTTCGGCGCGCCGAAACTCGATGCCAGGGTTTCCGATTAAAAGGACGTTGTCGTGATCGGAGGGCGAACCGGTTAATTCCTTGAATTCAGGGTTCAAGCCGCGCTCCGCGAGCAACACGCGCAAGAGCCAGACGCTGGTCCGTGATTCAATCGTGCAATAAATCGTCCGGATTTTTTTCAGCGGCTCCTTGTGCGCGAGGAAAACGCTGAACACCTCTCCGAGGCTTGCGATGGCAATTCCATCAAGCACGTCGTAGCGGTCGTTGAACAGCACCTCGGTGATGCTGACCAGCGCGGCATCCAACGCGTCACGGGCGAGCATCTCGGCGAGCTGCGCGGGCGGCACGAATTTGATTTCACCTTCCAATCCGCGCGTTAAGGGCACGGCGTTCAGATAAGGGACGGAGCCAACGCGAAATGCGCCGAGCGAACTCTCGAGATTGGACTCACGTTGAAGATCCGTGGCGCGCTTTTCGCGTTCGAGCCGATGGATCAAATCGTCCGAGGTTTCCCGGGGTGCCATCCGCAGCTTTGGCGTTTCAGAATCGTCCTTCACTTACGACGAAACTGTTCATCGTCATCCCTTGCGAGACAAGCTTCGAGTTCGCATCGGAGCGAAGCCGGTTTTCGGGAACACTTTGGCGTGGGCGCTGAGACGCACGTTTGCAAAGATAAGAGGCTCGCTTACAACAAAAGAGAACCTGGATGAACCTTACGAAAGCGCGATCCACCTCACCGCAAGCGTTCACGCTGGTCGAGTTGCTCGTGGTGATTGCGATCATCGGGATTCTTGCCTCGTTGCTGCTCCCGGCACTGGCGAAAGCCAGGGAAACAGCACGGCGAGTCGTCTGTGTCGGCAATCTCAAGCAGGTTATGCTCGGAGCCAAATTATTCGCGGAAGATCATAACAACCGATACCCCTGGCATATCGATCCCTCGGATGGTGGAACGTACGGCCGTTTCGCCGGCATCGGCTGGAGAAATTATCTCGCTCTTTCCAATGAGCTGGTCTCACCCAGAATTCTTGTGTGTCCAAGTGATGTGGAAACCAAACGCAACGTGGCGGATTGGTCCGACGCCGCCGACGGTTTCGTGAACACTTCGAATCGTGGGAGCGCATTAAGTTATTTCACAGGTCTGGATGGCTTTGACCTGGTCACCGTCTCGTTTGTCGCAGGTGACCGCAATATTCGTGGGACGCCGGAGAATTGTGGCAGCGTGGCAAATTCTCCCGGGGTTCCGGCCGTGGAATTGCAGCAAACCACTCGTCTCCCGGATTGGAGCGAGCGAGTGCACCGTTCGCGCGGGAATATCGCCCTGGCAGATGGCAGCGTACAAAAGTGCAATACGCGCGGGTTGCGGCGACTGGCGGAGGAGGCTCGAAGGACTCTCTCACTGGGTTTGGTGCGGACCAAGACAGGCAAGATCCCGGACAATCACGTCTTGCCCCCGCGGTGACCGTCAGCGAAGTGGCGCGACCGGCGTCTTGACCACGAACTCAGCTCTAACTCTGGGCAGCAGCACCAACTCCGGTGTTACCCTTTCAGCGTCAGCAGGCGTCCGGATGAGAAACGGCAGCACGCCGCCTGCTTTTCCCTGCGGCTCCGCCTCGGCCAGAAATAGACGGTTTTGTTGATCGATCAGCCGAACGCCGATGCGATCTTCAACTGATGGTTCGTTGAATTTGACGTAAATGACAGGCACATCCGTGTAATGGCCGTAATATTTAACGTCGCGACTGGGCGTGACACGGCGGCTTTGCGACATCCAGCCGGATTTGGCGCCCCCACTGACCGCGGAAAAATGCGCAGGTGGGTTGGTGAGTAGAAGCTCGCCTTGTTCGGAGAAAGTGTAGACCCCTGCAGGAAAAATGCCCAACACGGTAAAGCGACGTGTCTGGTTACTTATTCCAACGTTCCAACACGCGTTGGTGAGAACAGGCAAGTTCGTGTGGGGCAGGCGAGCTTGAACTATGGCGGCATTCAGATTTGTGGCGCGAGGAACGATTATACTGAAGAATTTCATTACTGGTTCGCTCACCCCGAGTTCTTTTCCCTTGTTACCATAACGATCTTCCGCGCTCCATTCGATGTCCCAGCCATCTTCCTGCTTTTGTCCATTGTGCCGAAGCTGAAGCTCGGGTTCCCAAAAGACACTCGCCGAATTCCGCCACTCTTCTCTATTGGTGCGGACGTTGACGCCAGTGCAGACCACCTCGAATTCGCCCTGACTGACAGTTTGTGGAAGCGGTCGGCCTATCCAGGCGGCAGGCTTCGTAAATCCCGGGTTCGGCACGATCATTTCGAAGGTATTGGTGCGTCGCCAGCATTTGGCGCGCACGGTGAGAATCTTGGAATCGCGTGGAAACGCGTAGAAAAGATGGCCAACCCGCCAGAATGATTGGCCTCCAAACCAATGAGGATGATCTTCCCCGAAGATGTTACCGCGTTCATCGCGGAACTCGATATTCAATCCCTGGCAATCCACATTGGTTCGTCCAATCGCGCTGACGGCGTTGACCCAGACCACCAGGCCGTTTCCATCCGCGCTGATTGTATTATGCGGGACGGGAGGTTCGAAAAATTTCGCGACCTTGGCAGGCAGCCAGGGACCGAAGAGACGCATGACGAGCGACTCACTTCCGCCCATTTCATGCCATTGGCCGAAGGTGAGTCCTTCCACGCGCAAAATTCGTCCGTCACCGAGATCTGCTTCCGGAAAAATGGCGTCTTTTCTTGAGCTGAGCAGAAGAGGCAATGCCACCAGAAGGATGATGCCAAGAATAGCGAGTGCTGCTGCTTTTTGTTTTCTTTTCACTTGGTGATTTTCGAGACAACCGGAACACGCTCGACGTTC
Source organism: Limisphaerales bacterium (assembly GCA_044226545.1). GTDB lineage: Bacteria > Verrucomicrobiota > Verrucomicrobiia > Limisphaerales > SXQI01 > DASVNK01. The sequence goes on along the minus strand of JBGAGW010000013.1, from coordinate 149,412 downwards.
ACCGGAACTTCCGAAATTCCCAGGAGTGACAGCGTGGTTGGTGAAAGATTCGGTAGCTGTTTGTCCGTTCGGAAGAGAAGTGTGTCGTCGGCGCAACGCACGACTAACTGAACATCCTTCGGCAGCATCCGTTCCAAAAGAACTTTCAATTGTTCCGCTGCTTTGTCGCGCAACCGGAGCTTCTCCGCTTCATCCTGGGCTTTTTGTGGTAGTGAATTTAGAATCGAATCGCGTTCAGAAAGGGAAATACGATTCCAAAGGCCATGTTCTTCCTTCAGGATTTCATAATCCCCGGCGTATTCGACATTCACGATGGTTGAATCGGAGATCGTCACGTTCAGCATCTTCCTTTCAGGATCGAATTCAAACTTAAGCCGATTCAGATCGAAACCGGCTTTGAGTGTGAAAGGCTGCTGAACGGAAAGTCGCTTGGTGCTTCGCCAACTGGTGCTGCTCCATTGTTCGTTGATCAGTACCGTTTCCTTATAAAGCGCCAGTTCACGAATGGCCTCGCCGCCCGTCTGGATCACGCGCCGGTTGATCGAGATACGCGGTTCCGAACCGAAAAGTTTTCGCAACTCGGACGAAAACGTCTTGATCAAACTTTCCGCGGAAGCGCCGCTTTGCTTCACAATTTCGCGCGGTGCGGAAACCACCCGATCGATGGATTTATACACGAAGACCGCGACCGATACCACGGTCGCACTGACCAACGTTAAAGTTAGCGCCTCGGGCATGGAACCATTCTAGCTCAAATCTGCTGAGACAGTGCCAAATTCTGACGTGCGGTTCTTCCGTGATCCTCGGCGACATGGCTGGTCCAAAGGAATTATGAAAACAGCGCGTTTGATCATGATCACTCTATGCAGCCTGCTTTGCTGCGTCGCTCTTCCAGCACAGGATCTTGATTCCACGCCACCGGTCATCGTGAAAACGGTGCCGGAAGCTGGAACCAAGGGACTGGCGCCGGGCACAGTCGAGATCCGCGTGGCCTTCAGCAAACCGATGGCGGATCAATCATGGAGTTGGTCGACCGCATGGAAAGATTCCGCACCGGAGATGATTGGGAAGCCACGCTACGAAACGGACCAGAAAACCTGCGTGCTGAAAGTGAAGCTGGAGCCGAACAAGACATACGGTTACTGGCTGAACAGCGAAAAGTTTCACGGATTCAAGGATCAACAGGGGCATGCGGCCGTGCCGTATTTGTTGGTGTTTAAGACCAAGGAAAAATGAATGGCCACGCGGTGTTTGACGATAGCAGCATGCCGTTTAACGGGCAGCGGCAAGTTTGGTTTCCCAGAATTGAGTTGCGGCGGACCATGGCCCAAGCACCTCCTCTTTCTGAGCGATCGTTAATTTCTCGTTTTTCCGGATTATAGCGCTTCGTTCGCGGCACCAGTCGACGAAGAATTGAGCGGACGACTTTTGAATGGGCAACAGGCCGCCGCCGATCTCGACATACCAGGGCGCGGTCGAAGCGAAACGAAATGTGTTTGTCACATCGCAGATAGCTCGAACGAGAAACCAACCGCTGGATTCAACGCGGATGGTTGCGGGCAGGGTAACGGGCATCGCCTGTCCATTTCGCACTAATTCGAACGCTTTGATCGGATCGCTTGAATCAAACCGTCCGTCGATGTGCAGGGTGAGAGGCTCGACCGACTTGAAGATGTGCCCTGGATATTCGCCATTCGCCTGGCAGCGCAAGAGCGGGCCGTTCGAGACGAAGCTGCGGCCCGCCAGCAAGCCGTCCCGCCATTTTTCGTAGGTGAACGGGCCATCGATATGAACGTAAGCGCGATTATAGCCGACCGGATTCGGAAGAACGCCGCTGGCGCTGCCCGCGCTCGGCGGGAGATGCAGTCCGCAATTTAGAGCGTGATAGTAGATTTGCTGGGTCCAGAGCGCGTTTCCGAGAGGAGCGGGATATTTCGTTGTGTCGCGCGGTTTGCCCCAGGCTTCGTTCTCATACATGCCGGACCGGTTCATGTGATTGTTCGCGATGCCTACGGTGTCCGCAACGCCATTCGCCAACCACATCGGGAAGTCCCACCAAAACGGCTTTTCGACATCGATCCATTTTGCACCGGCAGCGCGCGCCTGCCTGGCGTAAACAAGTGATGAAGGGAAGTGCTGCTGACCAGCGGTGATATCAAGTGGACGAGACAAATCGCAAAAAAGGAGAGCACCGCCGTCGCGTTCGTCTTCACCACTCGTCAGGTGATAGGAGCGCGTCTTGTTATCGAAGGTTTTGATCGCTTCGGCAGGGGCTTGAGTTGTCCGTGCGTTCCACCAGGTGATGACTTGTGTGACATGCAAATCCTCCGCTCGCATGAGCAATTCAACATCCTGCAAGTCGCGATGTACGTGCGTTTCGCCGCTCCAGTACCCTTCACTTGCCAAATTCGCGATGCGCTTCAAACGAACTGCAATGTTGGTGCTATCAGTCGAGAGCTGGAATTCGCCGCTCGCCGATTTGAACTCAGGACCGCGCTCAACCGTGTATGAGTAACGCCCGTTCTCCAAACTCATCCGAGTATTTCCGTCGCAGACGAAGTGATCGCGCCAGAAAGGATAGCCGGGTGGACGTTGGGGCTTGCCTTCCGCATCGAGAAGATGGATGCGCGCAGCCATCGGTCTGCCAGACTCCTGGTCAGCAATCGTTAGTTTTACTTCTGCGGCGCTCAACGAAGTGGCAGCGCAGATGATCAGAAGCAAATCGCGGATCATGGCGGTTGTGAGTTCGACAAAAGAGTGCGCTGACGTAGCGGGATTGTCGATGCAAGCGTTGATCGGATGAGATTGGCTATTTGTGTCGCGTTTTACGGGTCTGAATGATCGCAGTGATAAGGATGGGCAGGAGCATGACAACCCAACCGACCTCTGGTTTCATAAGCGTTCGGGCGAAAGGAGCGAACCCGTGGGACTGAAAATAGTTTGCGGCGACGGCATTGTTGGCATTTGCGGCCAGCGCGAGACCACCCTGGGCATAATCGTGGGCTATCGCCAGGCCACCGAACGCCGAGTGCCAACCAATGGCGCCGCCACCAAATGCTTCAAAGCCCATCGCCCATCCGCCCACAACCCACGCTCCAAACGCCGCACCTGCGAAGGAGAACAATCCAAGGCCCAAGCCACCCAGGGCGATCCCGCCGCAAGCTACGCCACCCATGGCGAAAATGATTCCCGCTGCGATGTCGCCCACCGCAATCCATCCTGTCGCGATTCCGCGTCCAGAGGGGCCTCCTGTTTTGATGTGGATCAACGGCCAGCCGAGAATCGTCGTTTTGGAGCGATATTCGTAGCCACTCGTTGCGGCGGTGGCCGGAAGCCTGGGCTCTTGTTCAAGTCGAATTTGCGCCTGGCGACGGCTGGCCCAAAAAATCAATACACACAGGCCAAAAACATAGCCCAGAATCACCACAACAATTGAAGATACGTACAGGCGTGGATGAGAAGCGAGCCATGCGGAACCGTTTCGGACGAGCACCAAAACAAGAAAGCTGAAGATGATGGCAATGGCGACGGCGATCCACGCGAGCCTGATGACGAAACGTCTTTCGCGCTCAGACCGGGTGTTTTGAATGCTCGCCCTGGCCCCGATATATCCTCCGAGCAGGCCCAGCGCAGGACCAATCAAGGCGCCCGCCAGAACGGAACTGGCGGAGCCTGCCGCGGTTGTCTTGGCCATCGCGGCGTCCGCGGCGGCTGCGCCAAAGGTTGCAGCGCTCGTCGAGATGGTTGCCGCAGGAAGTGCGGCGAGGACGGCCGCAGTGAAAAGTCCGCCCGGACGCGAGCGCTGCAGAGTGCCTTCCACGAAGTTTGCCACTTCGTCACGCAGGAGTTTTCGCCCACGGGAGAGTCGCTGCTTGACCGTATCTTCGGTCAATTCCAGTTCCTGGCTGACAGCATGGATCGATTGGCCTTCGCGATAGAAGAGGACGATTGGTTCCCGATAAATCTCCGGAATGCTTTCGAGCGAGCGCCAGAGAATACGCTCTTCTTCGGCGGTAATGACCTGGTCACTGGGTGGGGTTTGGGCAGCAGCGGAATCTGTGATTTCCTCAAGGGGCTCTGCGTGAGAGACAGCATCCCGCTCGCGGCGGCGGACTGTATTATTTGCAATATTTCGAGCAATTCCGCAGAGCCAACTGCGCAAGCGAGCAGGCTCCTGGAGCGAGGCGAGTTGTTTCCAGGCGATAACAAAGGCTTCCTGTGCGCAGTCTTCGCTTTGCGCTAGATTTCCGGTAGCGCTGTAGGCGATCGCGCAGAGGAGTGATTGATAACGCTCCACGATTCGCCCGAATGCGGCGCGGTCGCCACCTAAAACGGCGCCGACCAGTTCAGAATCAGCGCCATCAACTTTCATGTAGTCCGTCATTTGCCGTATGAGTGGTCCAAACGGTCAACGAGGTGACAGACGGAATTTGGCTATCTGCTATTTCTTCGGGGTCGAGCTGACCTTGCGATAAACGTCGAGTGCGGGCGGACGATCGCGCTCTTTATCGAAATTGCTTGTGAGGTAAAGAGTGTCACCATCCAACTGGTAAACGTGGGCCATTTGTTCGTCAGTTTCCTGCAAGCTATCCTCCGAGGAACCGAACTTGATGTTGCGCGAGGTGAACGTTTTGAAAGGGCCGAGCTTCTCCACTTTGATATCGGCCGTCGCGTAAATCGTAAGGCCACCCTCGATTCTGAAGATCAATTTCTCCTTTTTGATTTCCATCGTTATTATGAGCTTCTGACCGTTCTCATCGCTTTTCTTGCATTCCCATTTGCCCTGCAGCTTGTCCAATTCAGGATTGTCCGCCGCGAACACCCGTGAGATGAGCAACAGGCAAAGGGTGAGGAGGAGAGAGAGAGTTCGTTTCATAAAGTTTGTCAGTGTACGGTGTGAGGGATTACGAAATGCGGCAAGCTTTTTCCCGGAACTGGCCAGAGGTCACTGGCTCGGTTACTGTCTTTCGAGTGCGCGGCGAGAATGAGTTAATCGCTGATTGCCGTCTGGGCAAAGCCGAGGCGTGGGACGAACTTTTCGACCGTTATTATTCAGTCGCGGGGCGTTTCGTTTTCCAGCTATCGCCCGCGCTTTCGCAGGAGGATGCAGACGAGATTTGCCAGGAGGTCTTCCTCGCGGTGATACGTAACCTGCCGAGCTTCGAAGGCGCCAGTTCATTTCAGACGTGGCTCTTCCGGATTGCCATTAACAAGACGCGCGATTTTGTGGCGAAGCAACAGGCGGCCAAACGCGGCGGCGGCGAGATTCCGTTGTCCTTGAACGCCGAAAACCCGGAGACCGGATTAGTGTTGGATCCGCCATCTCAAGCGCAAGGTCCAGATGGCGTGTTGATGACCGGCGAAAGAATGTTCCTGGTCCGCGAGGCGTTGGACCATTTAGGCGATCCGTGCCGGGAGATCATCGAGCTGAAATATTTTGGTGATTTGAGTTATGAAGAAATTGCCTCCGAGTTGAACATGAATCCCAAAACAGTCAGTTCGCGGCTGAGCAAATGCCTTGATAAGCTGGAAGTTGTGATACGCCCAATGTTGCAAAGGGAGAATTTAACGCCAAATGCCGTCTAACAAGCAGAGCAATGGCTGACGAACAGAATAAAGATATGGAGAAAATCCTGCGCGCTTACACCGAAGCGCGCAGGAAAGGCGCCGATCTGCCGTTGCATCCGGCGACACGAAAGATGCTGCAGACGGAGGTCGCACGTCGTTTCAAAAACGGCGGCCATGAACCGCTTTGGTCTCGCGTGCGGGCGTTTTGGCCACAACTCGCTTTTGGAAGCGGTCTCTGCGCGATCCTTCTGGTGGCGGTGATCTCCTTGCGGCACCAACCCGTTCACGAACGCCAAACAGCAAGCCCCGTAGCCGCGACCGATAGTGAATTGCGCTCCGAATCTCTGAACGAGAACTTAAAAAAGCAGGCTCCGAATGACCGGCCCGCTTCCCAGGCAGAAACCCTGGAACGCCGGGACCTCGCAAATGTTCCGGCTCCCGCAGCGCCGCAACTTTCTGTCCGTGCGCAGGAACTCGACCGCGCCACACGCGAAGAAGGGCAAGTGAAAATGAAGGACGGAAAGGCAGTCCCGGAGCAGCAGGCAAAAAGGAAAACGTCCGCCTCTCTGCGTGCGAGAGTGGATGAAGCGCGAGTCCTGCAATTGCAGGAAGCCGCGCCGGCGCAAGCAACCGGGAAAGAAACAGCGATAAACCCCTCCGCCTACGCACGGATTGATCGACTGACAAATTTGGGAGATGCCCTCCGACTGGAGTTTGTGAGCGTTCCAAATCGGGGAGTTCAACCAACCGGCCCGCAGTTGCTAAATTCATTTCAACTCGAGCAGCAGGGAGACGACGTTCGCATCACAGACAAGGACGGCTCCGTCTACCTTGGGCAATTGTTCCCTGAACCGCCAGCACAGCCGCAAAACATTCCCAGCTTTAGTGCGGCGACTGGACGAGGCTTGGGCGTTGCCGAGAACACCCAGGGGACCTCTGTGCGTCTTCTTTACGCGCAGGGAACTAATCGCACTCTCGCGAAGCAGGTGAGGCTCGAAGGCCGCTACCTGGAGCGTACAAATCCTGTGGAAGCGATTACCCCAACATCCGCTTCGGCGGCACTCGCCGCTCCAACAGCCAGACTCGGGCGCGCACGCCATTCCATTGTCGGAAAGGCAGTCGTCGGACAGACGAATGAGGTGCCGCTCAACGCGGTGTCGGTCGAACCAGCTAGATAATGACGAGGAGGTATTTCGGTTCTAAGGCAAGGCGACGACGCGGTAGTAAGCCTGAGTCGCGGTCAGAGATTCGCGCGCGCTCGACGATGCGCCGTTGGCGATGATTTCCGTCCAGGAGGTCCAGTTTCTCAGATCGTTCGAACGTTCGACCCGATAAATTCGATTGGCCAGCGAAGGCCAAAGGAGAACGAATTCGCCTGACTCAATCTTCGATACCACTGGAAAATTTAAGGAGTTCGCATATCCCGGCGTCGGCGAATAAGGGAAAGAAACCAGGTTTTTGGAACCATCCGGATAGAAGCCCTGTGAAATTCCAGGCGTCTGCGCATCATAAGTTACTGCGTCGATCATTTTCTCGTTCGCATCGTAAAGCGTGATCGTTGCTCCTGCGGCAGGTAGCTTGAAATCAAGATGGTTGGGGCCGATTTGTTCGTCCGCAAAAAGACGGACATGTCCTCCCGGAGCGATAAAAACGACAGAAGTAATTTCAAACGGCACTTCGTGTAATCCAATGAAAAGCCCCTGCAGAGTCACCGCGTTCTGAGTATCGGTATTATAGAGTTCGATCCAGTCCGCCTCATCAGGCCCGGAACTGGCGAGCCATTCGTTGATGACCAATGATGCGGCCGAACCGAGTGGGGCGGCTATGTTCGGTTGGCCAGGTGTCCGTTCCGTTAGGACGAGCTTTCGCTCGACCAGCCCGCTCGAATAACCATCTGCTTGCGGACCTGTGACGACAACATCCAGTTGTAGGCCGGAGGAGTCTTCCAAAACGAGGGTTTCTGATTCGGAATCGAGCGCGAACGGCGCATGAAAACCTTCACCCGATGTGAGCTTGTCGCAGGAAATTACCAGATACGCGTTCGCCGGAAGCGAGGCGCCCGCGGGAAAAACAAAGCGATTGGTATTGCCAGGCTCATAGACACTCCAACCGGAGAGGTCGACGGCAGATGTGGATGCATTGAACAGTTCAATCCAATCGGGCGCTGCGGTAGTTTGGATCTCGTTGATGCGGATGGCCGGCGCGATCGATGCGGAATTCCGACGACCGGGCGAACCATTTTTAACAGCGCTCGCGTGCCAGTTGGCTGGGCTATCAGGGTCGCCGTAAGGGTCATTTATTTCTAAAGAAGAACCGTGGCCATCGGCGGGCTTCGGCCATCCCGAGCCATCACCATAATCGATGGAGTAAAGGCGATCTCCCTTGTTCGAAATGAGCGAAAGTCGTTCGCCGCGATTGAGAAGCTGGCCCGTGAAGCGACCGAAGACCGGCACGGCCGGATATCGAGTGGCAAAACTGTTCGTGTTCTCCGCTGAGGCCAGAACGATAATCTGATTCGGCTTCACCATGGAATCCTGCGGGAAAATATAGTTTACCCCCTCCAGCGAAAAACCGCTGGCGTCGAACGAAAGCGAACTCAGGTTTTGCAATTCGATGAATTCGTAAGCGTCGCCCGGCGGTTCAGGATTGAACATTATTTCCGTGACACGGAGTGGAGTGCGAAAGGTTCTCGTGCTGAAGGTGGCGTCCGTCAAAGCGCTCCAGGTTTCGCCGGAGAGGACGCGCGCCTTGACTCTCGTCAAAGCGCTGAGAACAAGAGGAGACGAATACGCCGTCGTGGCGGGGGAAAGTTGGCCCGACCCGTAAAGCCGGGGATCAGAGCCGTCCGTCGTAAAATAGATCGTCCCTTCCGATGCTGCCATTTGTAGTTGAAAACCAGGTTCGATCTTTCCACCGAATTGATTGAATGCGGGCGCATCGATCGCGGGATACAGCCCGGCTTTGCGCAGTTGCCTCAGCACCGTTGTCGTGCGTCCCGGGAAGTAATCGTTCAAGAGACGTGATAGTTCTGCTCGCCAATGTTTGTCACGGGTATAAAGGTCGTAGGGCGAGCTTTGATAGCGATCCACGTCACGACGGTAATCTCCCCACCGGGCCGATTCCGCAATGATAGGCAATTCCACCTCTCTCGCGCGCGTTTGCCAGCGGGCGATGTTTTGTACTGGCGACAAAGCACCGCCATGAAAGAAATGGCGCTGCACGTGATCGGCAAAATCCAGTTTGTATTGAGCGCTGGCGAGCAGCTTCGTGTGAAGGCCGGAAGCGACGTCCGAATTGTTCACGCGATCAACGCCGGGTTCGCCCAAAAGCGTCTCGCCGTCCCATGGCAGATAGATAAAACCGCGAGAGCCGTTCCTGGGGCGAAGCGCGTACCAGTTCTTATTGAAACCCCAGTCCTCATGGCCGACAAAGAAATGCAAGAGCATATAGTCGATAAACTGAGGTATATCGAGGTAACGCTGGACCGCACCGTAGTTCTCAATCGAATCGAACCCATTGAGTGAAAGAAGCGTGTTATAAGACGCCATTGAGCCATCAACGAGTTCTCCTTCGTTCACGACATCGTAGTCCTCCTTTTGGCCGCCGAGATACGCCTGACCGAAAGAAGCATCCGGCCGTTCACTGGCATCATAAATGCCCCAATAAAGGCCGTTGATATAAAGATGCACAAAACGGTTGTGGCTGGCCAGACCTCCCATCGCCCGAAGGCTGTCCTTAACCCAGGCGTCGCGGGTTCGTTGTGCCCGGTTGCGCTGGGTGGGGTTCCAGTGCAACCATGAATAGTTATAGTCGGCACGAAGAACCAGAGTGTCGAAAGAGCTTACCGGGGAATCTGGAAAAAATTTGTAACTCAATTTTTTCGCACCGTAATCGCCTTTGAAAACAAGTCGCATTGCGTGCTTGGGCTGGTTTCGCGGGTCGCGTGAAGCATTCCCCTGTATTTGAACACCTGCGTCCGCCTGAAAATCCTTTCCATCGAGCGGGATCAACTCGACCGAGCAAGGCTTCTCCCACTGAGGCCCGCGTTGGAGAGGATGCGTGTAGATTCCTTTCGTGGCGCCAAACATGTCATCGACGTTCAACACAAGCGACAAGGTGGGCAGCGCAAGCAGCGCATCCTTGATCTGCGCCGCATATGCTGGATCGTTAACGACCTCTGGATCCATTTCGTAATCGGAGGGATAACCTCCCATAACTGTGGCACCAACGGGGAAACCGGCTGGATTATTCGGCTGGTGAAGGACCTGGTCCGCGAAGAGATAAGTGTGAGTCACGATCTCCGAGGGGAGGCGATTAGCTTGAAAAGCGGCAGCGCGGAGAATGCTGGAATGGGTGATTGCAATAGGCGCGCTATACAACAACCCGGCGGTCTCAGTAGGAACACTTCCATTCAAGGTATAACGTATTGTCGCGCCCGGAAGTTTATTGGTAATGGATAAGTTGAAAGGCACATTGAAGAACCCTCGTGTCACATTGACATTCGGTTTGGGAACGACGCCAAGAATGGTGCTGTTTCCGTTCGGTGCGCCTGGAGTCGGAGTCTTGTAGTAGCGCCAGTCTGAACCGTCCCAGCCGTAAGAATAGTCGTGCCGCTGTTCAGGATAGCCACCACGAAATTCTGTCGTTGCCACTCGAGGGGACGCCGCGTTGAAGAGGGCCAGGTACTCTCCTGCGGCATTCAGTTTGAAATTGGTGTGAAGCTTCGCACCGGGCGCGGTCGATCGACGATCCTTGGCGGACGCGAAAACAACCAACCGTTGGCCTGCAGAGAGGATCATTCCAGAAAAAGGCCAGAGACCGGGCTCGTCTGGATCATTGGTTAAACTCCAGCCCTGAAGATCGACCGGCGTGCTGCCGCTGTTAAGGATTTCGAGCCAATCCTGAAGTTCACCATCTTCGTCCTTCAAGTTAATCGCGCTTTCGGCGCTGGCCAGGAATTCGCTGATGACCACCTGCCCAACCGGTAACGCAGGGTCAATAGTGTAAGACCAGCCCGTCGCGTTCAAAGGATTAGGAGGAGCGGAAAGGTCCGCGATGCCATGGCTGGGAGCCCAACCGATATTCACAATACCCGGCGCTGCCGAAGCGAAGTGAAACAAAAAAGTATTTTGACCGCGGGCCTGAAGACTACTTGCGGGGACGCCGTTCATAAGCAGATCGCCGGCGTCCACGCCGGTGACTTCTTCGCTGAAACGAAGTTCAACATCGCTCAGAGCGCCAACGACTGCTCCGACTGGAGGAACAATCGAAAGAACTGTCGGAGGAGTTCCATCGCGAAGTTGATAGCTCCAGTGCGCGGAAGGATCAGCCGCATCAAAAAAATGTGGAGGGTTCGAAAAATCGGTTATGCCGTTACCACCCGTGAAACCGATATCAATCCTTCCAAAGGCTGGCTGCTCAAACGAAAACGTATATGCAGTCCCGGCGCCCGAAAGTTGGACAGCAGGCTGGTTATTAATCAGAAGATCCTCAGGCACCACATCGTGGACCGGCCGATTGAAGGTAACGGTGATTGACCTGAGTTCACTCACCGGTCCGGGCGGCGGCGAAACTGCCAACACCACCAAAGAATCTGTAGTTTGAGCCATTAGGTTCGTGACGAAGAGCGTCCCTAAGAAACAATTAGCGATTGAACGGATACAGTGACGGATCATCTCGAGTGATTTCAGCAAATGTCACTCTAAGGGTGCGCCCGAACGTGTCAACGAACCCCGATCAGCCGAGGCTTAACGACTGGAAAGAAAGTCGAGAATCTCCTGCAAGAGCCGGTCGCCCTGCGGAGTGGAGAAAAGGAATTGCGCATGAGCCGAACTTTCGAGGATCAGGATTTTCTTTGGCTCGGGAGCTTTGGCGAACTGCTCTTCAAATCTGGGCAAGCGCGGAATATCGCCAGAACCGATGTCATCGCGAGCGATGACGAAGAATTTGCGTCCGCGCATTTTTTCAGGATGGTCAGGCGTGGCAGCCAGAAGGATGACAGCGTCGAGATCTTTGGAACCGATCAGGACACAGGCATCCGACACTGCGCCGCCACCCATACTGGCGCCCAAAAGAGAGATCTTTTTGGAGCCCTGACGGTGCAGATATTCGAAGGCGGCGAGAACATCGTTGTGCAGCGGAGCTGTAAATATATCGCGATCACCGGGACCTTTTGATTGGCCGTAACCACGAAGATCGATAGCGAGAGCCGTAAAGCCGGAGTTGGTCAAGGCGCGGGCTTGCTTTTCCCAGCTCTCTTTATTGAAACGGCCGCCGTGGACAAGAACCACGCCGTGCTCGCCAGCGCGGTAAAGGTGTGCCTGAACCACCCCGCCATCGCGAGTGGGGAAGGAGATCGCCTCTTGTCCACGAGCGGTGGCGGCGAGGAATCCGACGAGGAGGAGAGAAGAAAGTCGCATGAGGTAAGATGTATGCCCGTGGAACGACGACGGCAACGCGATTCCGGATGTGCGGACAGGAGTGTCAGGAGTGTCAGCGCTCCAATTTGATAAACCAACGTTTCGCGAATCGGCAGCGAGTGAAGTAAAGTGCGCCGGAATCAGGACGAAGATCGCTCGGTTGCAGGCACCCTGAACGGGGCATTCAAGCGGTTCGTTGCGAGGCTAAAAAAAGAACGTGGCACCGTGATGATAATCACACCCACGAGAATCACGAGAGCGCCCCATAGCATTTGCGCTGTGACCGATTCGTGAAGAACTGCCCAACCAAGAAACACCGCGATGACCGGATTCACATAAGCATAGGTCGAAACCTTTCCGGGAGTGCTCACCTTCAGAAGCCATACGTAAGCACTGAAACCAATCCAGGAGCCAAACACCACAAGATAGAGCAGCGCAAGAGCGGATCGAAAGCTGATATTGGCCCAATAGGTGTGTAACGGTTCACCCAAAATAGTTCCGACCAACAAAAGAGCCCCGCCACCACAAAGCATTTGGGCGGCCGCATTCATCCAATGCGAGCCGCCTGCGTGACTATGCTTATTGTAAAGAGAACCGCCCGCCCAGCACATCCCGGCCACGATAACCGCGAGCGCACCGGACAACGCGTTTTCTTGTGACGGCGCTCCGTTGCGTCCGCCGACCAGGGTCAGAACACCCGCCAGACCGACGACGATGCCAACGACCGTTTTTGTTTCAGGCCGTTTCCCGCCGGGACGCAACCATTCAAGCGTCGCGAACCAAACCGGCGCCAGTGCGACCAGAAGCGCGGCGCGTCCTGATGCCAGGCTGCGTTCCGCCCACACCACAAGCCCATTGCCACCCAGGAGCAACAACGTCCCGGTAACGCACGCATGCCGCCATTGAACGCGTGAAGGAGCCGCTACGCCGCGCGCCCGCAGAAAGGCAAACAGCAGCGCGCCAGCCATGACAAAGCGAACGCCGGCCGAAAAGAATGCAGGCATCGATTCCACGACGATTCGAATGGCGAGATACGTCGAGCCCCAAATGATATAAATCGCAGCGAAGGCGAGTCCGATCAGCACTCCTGAAGGATGCGCACCGTCACTTTTTGTTCCAGATGTATTCATGGTTTTGCCCGAATCGCTGGAACGGAGGGGAAATCCGCCCGCCGTTCGGCTTTTGCCTGGCTATTCGCCAGCGGCGGGTTCGGAAAACTGCTTCTATTCTCGAAACCACCGGCGCTTCGCGGCGCGTTTGGCCAGACTAATAGCCGGACGCCACGCTACTTTCACAGCGCGCTTCGCGGCATAAATGGCCGGTTTCGAAAAAGTCACCGTCGGACATTCAGGGAAAAGCGAGACCCTGTCAATTTTGTGATATACTCGCGCGTATCCGCGCTTCCGAGCCCTTACCGGAGCTTCCACGATCCTTTTTCCCTTCCGTGGACAACGTCACTCTGGATCCGGAGGCAGAGTTGCGACATATTTGCTCCACAGATCCTTTTCGACGTAGAGCTCGAAGAATTTTGTCGGACGGAATTCCGTGATGCCTGTCATGATCCATTTGCGGTCGGATTTATCATCGAGACGAGTGTCCAGTTTTGCGGCGACGACGATGATCGGAGCGAAGGGGTCGTCAGGAAGTTTGTCGTACCAACCGATATGTTTGAACCGCCGGAGATACCACGGGAGCGGCCAGTAATCGCCGTCAGGAGCGATGACTTTAACGACTGTCTGGAAAGCGTCCGGGCTGGAGCGGGCGACAGCTTCGGCGCGTTTTACGAGATTCAAAATGTCAGGAACAGTCTGGGCATAAACGTAGGGATTTCGACGGTCACTGGCGTAAACGACGCTCGCTCGCCACGATTGGATCGTGAGTTGCGCCGCTAAAGCCAGAAGAAGAGCCACAGCAACGACTCTTGCAGATCGGGCCTGAAAGTAACTGGTGATCGCGCCGGCGCCGAGGCCAGCGAGCAGAATCATTCCAAAATAGAAGCTAAGGAGGCACCACGGCGTTTTGTAGGAGATCGCTGAATAGATTCCGGCGAGGATAAAGGTATAAGCGGCGAGGAAGATCTGGAGAGGAGAATTTCGCCGGAACGAGATGACCGCACCGATCAGGGCCAGGACCAGTATGAGTCCTTCGCTAAAGACAGGACCTTTTACAGGATGGAACCAACCAAGGCGCTGGAAGTAAAAGTACCACGGGTGCAGATGAGGAGAATGGCCGGCAGCACGTTTTAGCCAGGGTAAGTAGGTACGGATAGAGTCGAGCAAGCCAGGGAAGTTGGTAAAGAACGAACTGAAGAACAGAAGCCACATTACGCCTCCAGCGATCACGGCGATGGCCACGTGCTTCCACCCGAAAACTGCAAGCGGCCGAAACTTGAAGCGATACGCCGTCAAGACTCCAGCGATTGCAACCGCGGCGATTGTCAGGACAAACGTTTCTTTGGTAGCGAACATCAGACCGATCGAAGCGCCAGTTAGCGCGGCCCAAACAGGAGCGTGGGTTTGGGCGTAACGCCAACCGGAACCAAGCGCCAGCGCAGTGAAGAAAACCAGCAGCATTTCATGAATGAAGTAGCGGCTGTAGAAAACCATCGCCGGGGAGATCGCGAGGAAAAGCGCGGACCAGACCAAAGCACTCCAGCCGAGGCCATCGACGAACAAGAAAAGCAGAAGGATTAGTGCCGCACCAAACGCGACAGGAGCGAGTCGCAGGACGCGGTCGGGAAGATCATCAGCGGTCTTCGCGCCACTCGACCAGAGAAACGGCAGAGTGGCGTAATGAAGCGTGGGACCGTGATATTCGTCCGGATCGTAGGCGTAGCGACCTTCCTGCCACAGTTCAGCGACCTTGGTCGCATTTACCGCTTCATCGTTATGAAGCGGGCGGACGTCGAGACTCGGGAGACGAAAAGCGAGCGCGCCGACGAAGATCAGCAGAATTGCGAGCGCGCTCCAGCGACTCATTTCGCTGGAAGAGCGTACACCTCCAACTCCTGCCAGCAATTAATCGCGCTCAGGCTGCTGCCTTTCGTGGTGCCCCGAACGTAGCGCGCTTTCACCGCCTTCACAGGAACGATGCGTCCGAATTCTAGTTCAAAGTATTCGCGGTCGGTGCCGACACCGAGCTTCGACGAATTGTCGGAATCGTTGTTGTAGATCGTGGTGACACCAGTCTTGAACTCCGGGTCATCGGAGGCTTGCACTACGACATCGTGAAAGGCCTGCAGGACGCGATGGTCATGCCACATGGCGATCGCGTGAATCTCGAAATCCTGCCCGAGGTCGACCTGAATCCACTGGGTGCCTTTCTTGAATTCGACCACATCCTCGTCGAAAGGTTCGCGCTTGCCGTCGGTGACCTGGGTTAGTTCGCCTGAGTACGGAGCGACGCTGGAGGTCACTTTCTTTCCCAAGGCCACGTTGACGACACCGGCAGGGACCTGGATCGGAGCGGGAGCGGTTTTTGGCGGTGGCTCGATGTTCGGACCAGTAGGAAGATCTTCTGGAGTGCCCTTGGCGGTATGGGCGGGCAACTTGATCGCGAGCGGCATGGAATCAGCCGCATGGAGCTGCGGGAAACAAAGAGCGGCGGAAGCAATAGCCACCAAAAACTTAGTCTCGAATGTCATAGATACAATCTTGTGCAGAATCTGACGGGAAACAAACTTGTTCTTTTCGATAAAATTAAAGAACGCAGGCCCACCCCGGTAGAGGTGAGCCTGCATGCGGGGATTCTAAATTAAACTTCCCAGCCTTTGCGGGCCTGGCGTTTGACGAATTTGGCGGCGTCCGGGGCGTTGGTGGCGCGCATATTCGGGCCGTCCCAATCCAATTTGTGACCCACTCCGCTGCGCAGGGCGATGCAGCCGAGCAGAATGATCTCGGTGAGGTACGCGGCGACGTCGAAATTCGAGTAAGCCGCTGGGCCGCCTTTCATCATGGCGAACCATTCTTTCTTCATCGCGAGATCGGTGTCGCGTTCCTGGGTCCGAGGGATGCTTTGCGGGACAGCGATAACAGCGGGGTGCTTGTCGCTGTTCACATATTCTTTCTCGTCATTCATCAGCACCTGGAAACGAGCGCCATAGTCGTCACCGGCAAACAGCTTGCCTTTCTCGCCAATCACAAGACAACCGCTGTGCGGAAGTTCACCCCGTTGAGCAATGATTTCCTTGGTGATGTCACCGCTCGGACGAAGCGGTTGAACAAAGCCGGTATTCTTGAACATCGCGTGGCTGGCGACGGGGTTGCCGTCATACCACCAGAATTTGCACGGCGGCAGACCTTCGCGTTCGGGGAAGTCCCAGCGGATGCGTGCGGTAAGAGGATAAGTTTCAGGACAGATACGCGAAGCCACTTCGCACTCGACCGCCGTCGGGAAGCCGAGCTTGAGCGCGCGAAACGGCATGTTGACGGTATGGCAGGCCATGTCACCGAGCGCGCCCGTACCGAAGTCGTACCAACCGCGCCAGTTGAAAGTGTGATAAACACCTTTCTTGTACGGACGGAACGCAGCCGGCCCGAGCCAGAGGTCCCAATCCAGATTCTCGGGAACCGGGTCTTCACCGGGAGGACGCTCAATACCTTGCGGCCAGATCGGGCGGTTGGACCAAACGTGCAGTTCGAGTGGGTTTCCGATAATGCCGGATTGAATCACTTCTACCGCGCGGCGGAGGCCGTCGCCGGCGCTGCCCTGGTTCCCCATTTGCGTGGCGAGATTCTTTTCCTTGGCCAGCTTGCGCATTTCGCGGGCTTCCCAAACCGTTTGGGTGAGCGGCTTCTGGCAGTAAATGTGTTTACCCATGCGCATCGCAGTGATGGCTGCCGAACCGTGCATGTGGTCGGGTGTCGAAACGGTAACAGCGTCGATCTTGTCCCCCATTTCGTGGAGCATCTTGCGCCAATCGCGATATTGCTTCGCGTCGTAGGTGCGGCTGGCTTTTTCGGCCATCGATTTATAGGACTTGTCCCGATTGGCGAGGGTGTTGGAATCAACATCGCAAATGGCGACGATATCGCCGCCGGCTTGGAACGCGTGGGAGGAATCGCTCTCGCCTTTGCCGCCGACGCCAATACAGGCAACGCTGATGCGGTCATTGGCGCCAAGGACACGGCCGATGAACGGGAATTCAACGATTGAAGCCGCGCTGGCCACAAGGGCAGTGCGGCCGAGAAAAGTACGGCGATTTAGGAGATGTTTCGGTTGCTGCTTGTTTTCCATAATCTTTCTTTTTGGTCATCCGCCGCATGCAATGGTCAATGCACCTCTCCACGGAGAAGCGACGGTGTTAAGTAGACGCATGCAACAGCGCCGCTCTTCACGACGCAAGCATGAAATAAAGTTAAGACTTCTGAAAGTGTGTATAACCGCGCAGCCCGAGCTCGCGAATTCCATCCTTGTCGCGGATCCGCAGCCCCGTTTGAGAAGTGATCTTTCCGATGCAACTGAGTTTGACTGTGGGGAACTTGGCTTTCCAGGCATCAAGGACTGTTACCGCTTCCTTCGACGGTAGCGTAAAGAGCAATTCGAAATCCTCCCCATCCGTGAGCGCCGCGAGCAAGGGAGGTTTCGCCGCGGATTCGTTTTTCGCATTGAGTTTGGCGGCGCGGCTGATCGGAATGGCGGAGGAGAGCAATTCGGCTCCAACGTGGCTGGCGGTCAGGATATGACGGAGATCACCGGCCAGACCATCACTTAGGTCCATCATCGAATGCAGCGTAAATTTTTCGGCAAGCCACTGCGCCTCACGGATGCGCGGTTCGAAATCGAGATGCTTGCCCGAAATGGAGCCGCCCAGTTCTCCAGTCACAAAGATAGCGTCACCCACTTTCGCGCCACTGCGGGAAAGGACCCGGTTGCGCGGAATTGTTCCGAGCAGAGCAATCGAAGCAAAGCTCTTCCCGCTGGTCCGTGTCGTTTCTCCTCCAGCCACTGCCACCTTGTATTCACGTGCAAGGCTGTTCAGTCCTTCGTAGAACTTCGTCACAAAGTCGACGTCGAACTCTGCTGGAAGACCCATGGTCACCAAACAGGCAACGGGTCTTCCCGCCATGGCCGCGATGTCGCTGAGGGTCCGAGCAAGCGCCTTTCGTCCAACAGAGGCCGCTGGAGTTTCAGGTGTGAAGTGCACCTCCTCGACCACTGCATCGGTTTTTAGCAGGAGCAGTTCATCTTTCAATCCGAGATCAACCACCGCGCAGTCATCCCCGGCGCCTTTCACCAACGAATCGTTTCCCGGCAACGTGGGAATGATTCGAGCGAGCAAGTCGAATTCATTCATAAGCCCGAATGGTGAATTTTCTGCCAAATAAGAAAGCTGTAGTTGAGCCCATTAAACAGACTGTGAGTAATGATCGGAGCCACGAGGTTATTCGTCGTCTCGTAGAGGAAGGTCAAAATGACCGCGAGAACAGTAAGCGGTAAAATCAGCGCTAGATTCGCGTGCACCAGCGCGAAAAACAAAGACGTTCCCCAAAGCGCCAGTTTCCGGTAACCGTTCTGCTTCATCACCGGGTACAAAATGCCCCGAAAGATTACCTCTTCCACAAACGGCGCGATGAACACGGTCACAAACCCGTAAACGAGCAATTCGAAGAGCGATTGCGCATCCTGCATCGCTTTCACGGCTTCCTGAGCTTCGGCGTTGACCCCGAGGCGCGAGAGAAGATGGGCTGAAAGTTCACGGAGCGAAAGCGCGATTGGCATCACCATAATAGTGACGAGCCCCGCCAAAAAAATCGCGCGAGCAAGCCGGGGCGAATCGAACCCAAACGCCTCACTCCAACTGATCCGATGTTCACGGAGAAAAACATGGACCAAGACAACCCCCACGCCGTGGAAGCTCAGAACACCGAGAATAAAAATGAAGATGCGATCCGCCGCGGTTTTGGTGCCAATTTGGGATTGGTACCCCTGCACCACCAGAGCGCCCAGCACCAATCCCGCGAAAAGCGCGGCGAACAGGCGCAGAACGAGGTCAGGTTTCCAAGGCTTCTCCGATAGCATTCGCGCGAATCTACAACTGTGGTCAGTAGCTGACTACGAAAAGTTTGCACCGTGCCAAAGCTCAGATTTTGCCGAAAGAATGTTGAGCAATTTGGCGTCTGCCGCCGGAAATTCGTAGCTCGGCAGTTCGTCATGGGTAACCCACGCGAGCGCATGGCAATGGATCGGTTGCGCCTCGCCTTTGAGCAGTTGGCAGACGAAGAATTTCAGCCGCACTGTCTTTTCGGGATAGGCATGAGTGATCTCTTCGATTTCATCTCCGACACGCACATCGATCCCCAATTCCTCGCGCAATTCGCGAACCAGGCATTCCACAAACGATTCGCCCGATTCCCGTTTTCCGCCGGGAAATTCCCAAAAGCCGCCGAGATGATCCTCAGGACGCCGCTGGGTAATCAGCAGCTTGCCTTCGTGAAAAACGAGGCCTGCGGAAACTTCTATGACGCGAACATCCATCGAAACATAAAGCGAGCGACCCTGGATCAGAGGACCGCTCGCCCGGTTATTGGAACGTTCCGAAGAATTGGAACATTCGGGGCAAGGGTCGTTGCTTTTGAAATAATGTCAACGCCTCCTTCTGCCGGCGATGTTTGTGCTGGCGCGACAACATGGTTGCGAGACGAAAGCCAATCACCAGTCCCGCGATCAACAGAACCGCTCCCGAAATGTGGGCCATTCTCACCAGGCCTCGCGTGGAAAATTTTCCGTGCCCCTGAGCGACCAGGAAACTCAAGAGAAAGAACCACATCAGCCCTCCGATAAACGTGCCGAATACGCATGAAGCCTTGCTCGCCATCGTGTCGTTGATCCAGTCATGCGCGATGAATGTCGCGGAAACCGTAATCCAAAAGAGCAGGACTGCGGGATTTCCGAGCACCCGCACAAACCCAATCCAGAAAGCCGCGTGGGGGTGCAGTTTGTGTTCGACCGCTTCAACCGTCGGCGTGGTTGCAGGAAGGCTAGGGGTGAGGAGGTACTTGAGCCCGAGATAAAGCAGAAAAATGAAACTGAGCAACTCCATCGTTGCTTTCATGAACTCCGACGCAAAAAGGCCGGAAAAACCTGCGAAAGCAATCCCGCAGTAAACAACATCCATGACCATTGCGCCGAGCCCGATCATGCAGGCCCAAAGAAAACCGCGGCGCGCGCCCTCGTTAATAATAGTGATATTGATCGGTCCCACAGGAATGGAAACGACAAAGCCGCTGATCAGCCCGGCGATAAATGCAGTTAGGTACCCTTCGAAATTATCCATGCTGGAAAAGCAATCCCATTACGTTGTCCCTACATCCCCGGAAGCGGCTGTTTCCTCAAGTTCCTCCTCGTCATCATCCTCGATCTCTTTACGCATTTCGCGAGAGATGCGCGGACGGATAAATCCATAGGCGAGGTACGCAGTAAAGATCAGCGGCAGCGCGATAGGCAGGATCAGATTGCGCAAAATCAGCAGGAGCCCGAAAAAAATGCTGACCAGGACTATTTTGGTAAATGGTTTCGTCGCCCGCAAGTCCAGCTTTTTAAAGGAGGGATATTTCACCTCGCTCACCATCATCATCGAGAGGAAAACCAGGATCAGCGGCAGTGCGAAACGCCAATTCCCCGTCGGAAAGCTTTTTTCATCCATCCACATCAAGAACAACGTTAATGAAGCAACGAGCCCAGCCGCCGCCGGAATTGGAAAACCTAAAAACTCGCGGCCACCCCCGCCGGAGGACATCGCGGCAAGACAGTTGAATCGCGCCAATCGAAGCGCGCCGCAAATCAGATAGATCGACGCAATAAACCAGCCAATTTCCGGCCGTTGCTCGAACACGTCCCGCAAAACAATCCGATGGACAAGAAAGGCCGGTGCGACCCCGAAGGAAATCAGGTCCGCCAGCGAATCGAATTCCCGCCCAAACGGACTTTCAGAGCCCCCCATGCGGGCGACGCGTCCGTCGAGCAGATCGAATATACACGCCAGCAAAATGAAGAATAGCGCATGCCGGATAATGGAATTGAATTGCGGATCGTTAGCGGATGCTTCAACGATTTTAGTCAGGGCTACGAAACCGCAGAAAAGATTTCCCGCGGTCATGAGATTCGGCAGAAAATAAATTTTCAGCCGCGAGGCATCGTCTTTTTTCTCGATTGCTCCCATCCAATAACAAAGCCGCGCCCGGAACTGGAACGAGCGCGCGCCGACATCATGACTATCCGTTATTTATCGACGATTTCCAATTGATACGTCGTCGAAAGTCGGCTGCTGGTGGAGGGGGAGGGAATTCGGTCGTAGGTATAATCGAACTTGTAGCGATAATAAACGTAGTTCGTGCTCGCCGGGATCGGCACCAGAGTTTCCCAGCGATTCTTGAGCAATTGCACGGAGCGCATCGGATAAAGGTCGTCCCCGATCACGACGAACGCCTTGATGCTGTTCTCCCGAATGCTCGCCTGGCTCGTTTCGAGCGCCACCTCAAATGGATAAAGGTTATTCGCGTTCCGCGGCGTGTGGCTCGGCGTGATATTGGTAATGGTCGTTGCACAACCAGTCAGCCAAAGCGCCGTCAACCCGAGCAACAAACTGTTTCGAAAATTCATCTTTTTGAAGCGTATAAAGCTTAAAGGGGTTGTAAAGCGTTTTGGCCGACAGGGAACCTGATCATCGCGTTTTGTCGTCATCAGGTTCGTCTTGAAGGGGGTTCCGCCATTTCAATCCGGGAAAGCGCGCAAAATCAGCGTCCGTGGTGTGGAGAACCAATCCGCGCTCGATGGCGATAGCCGCCAAATGTGCATCGGTCGTCAAATTTCCGGCCGTTCCGATCTTGCGAAGCAGTGATGACCACGAATTAAAATGCTGGTCTCCAGGAGGGATAATTTGAATGTGCGGAAGAGCAAGCCACTCTTTAACGCGCCCTACTGCATCACCAACGCTCATCGGGTTATCCGAAATTTTTCGATTGGTCGCAATCCGGACAAAGCCAAGGATTACAGCCCAGGCAAGCGCGATGCCCTCGGGACCCGCGAGACACTCATTCCACCAACGAAGAGCTTGCGGATGATGTGTAGCCCTGACGTTATGAGCGTAAATGAGAAGATTTACGTCGGGCAGAATCATTATGGGATTTCCTTAGGTAATCTTCGACCTCCAACTCGTCGACGAGTTGGTTCAGGCGGTCCATGTCGACCCCATGCATTGACCCAAAATCGTGCGGTCGAACCACAACTTTACGGGATTTTTCACTCGGCTTAAGTTCCGCGGCCAAACCTTTCCTCAGCACACTGTTAATCGTGTCTTTGAAGGAAGTCCCAAGCGCGCGGGATCGCCGCTGCAGAATGCCAGCGACATCATCGTCCAAAGTTAAGGTGGTTCTCACCTGGGCATCTTAGCATATCACTTTTTGATGTCTAGACATCAAAGGCTAACCATCTTAACAACTCGTCGGCACTTCCTGCAACACTTCAACGCAGTGCGGGATAGCGCCGACAACAAAGCTCAGGCACTCGACCGCGCCGCTTGGTTTCCCGGGCAGACAGATCACCAGCGATTTCTCCACTACGACCGCTAAATTCCGGGAAAGAATAGCGTTCTTTGTGATCTTCATTGATTCAATCCTCATCACTTCGCCAAAACCGGGCAGCTCGCGAATGGCGATTTCACGGACCGCTTCCGGCGTCACGTCTCGCAAAGCGACACCGGTACCACCCGTTGTGAGAATGAGTTGGGCCTCCCTGGCGATTTGCTCCTTGATCGCGCGCTGAATGTCGCGCTTTTCGTCGGGCACAAGCAGTTCGGAAACGACTTTCCACCCATAACCTTCCCCCGCTTTCTTTAACGCGGGGCCGCCCAGATCGTCATAAAGTCCTTTCGAGGCGCGATCGGAAATCGTGATAATTCCAGCTTGAATCTGCATTTACTTTTTCGTTTTCGACAGGAGCCGAATGTTGCCGATGCTCATCTCCTTATCAACCGCTTTGCACATATCGTAGATCGTCAGTGCGGCCAGAGAGACAGCGGTCAATGCCTCCATCTCGATCCCCGTTTGCGCGCTGATTTTTGCCGAGGCGGTGATAAGAATCCGATCTCGTGAAGGCGGGATTTCGAAGCGCACTTCGCAATGCGTGATTGGCAAAGGATGACACAGTGGAATGAGATCGCCCGTCTTCTTGGCAGCCATGATTCCCGCGAGACGCGCCGTGGCGAGAACATTTCCCTTGGCGATTTCGTTGCGCTCAATCAGGTCAAGCGTGGCAGTCTGCAGAATAATCTCGCCTCCGGCGATCGCCTCGCGCAGTTGAATCGGTTTCGCGGAGACGTCCACCATCGATGCCTCTCCCCGCGCGTCCAGATGAGTAAGTTTCTCCTCGCTCATTTCAGCAGGCCATCGCGCCACTCCGTGATCACGCTCTTCATCTGTTCGGCCGCATTCAGTTTTGGCTTCACGAATTTCGGAGTAAACCATGGGAAGAGGCCGAGCAAGTCCGAGGTCACCAGGATTTGCCCATCACAATCAGGCCCGGAGCCAATTCCAATTGTCGGAATCGAAATTGCCGCACTTAAATCCCTTGCGACTGGTGGTGTGACCAACTCCAGCACAACGGCGAAAGCGCCCAGATCGACCAAAGCCTCCGCATCCGCGAACAGGGCTTCCCGTTCCGCGTCGACCTTTCCCTTGATATGGTAACCGCCCTCTTCATGCACACTTTGCGGCAGCATTCCGAGATGGCCGAGAAAAGGAATACCCGCTCCGCGAATGGCCTTAATTTGTGGCAAAATCTTTCGGCCTCCTTCCGCCTTCACTGCGTCCGCGCCAGCGCGCACCAGCCGTTGAGCATTGCGCAACGCCAGCTCCGGGTCTTCGTACGACCGGTAAGGCAGATCCGCTACCAGCAATGCTCGCGGTTTCGCCCGCGCGGCCGCTCGCAGATGATGCTCAATCTCCTCCATCGTGACCGAAGTTGTGTCTTTATATCCGAGTACAACCATTCCCACCGAATCACCGACCAGGATCAGTGGAATGCCCACTTCATCCAGGAGACGTGTCATCGGGAAATCGTAAGCGGTCAGAGCCGGGATGCGCTGCCGGCCTTTCATCGCCCGAATCTCATCTGCCGTAACGCGGCTCACGATTTGTCTCCGATAATGTCTTCCACCCACGAAAGCGTTTTCATCATACTGGGAAAACCAATCGTCGTGATCGCCAGCAGTGCCACATGCCGAATCTCCGCGGGCGAGCAACCGGCCTCCACCGCCCGTCGAGTATGACTGTGCACCGCCCCTTCCATCTGCCCCCCTACCGCGATCGCCAATTTCACCAGCGCCCGCTCCTTTCCGCTCAAAGGCCCGGCGTCCGCAGAAGCCGATCCCAGCGCATCATACGCCCGAAACACTTCGGGGAAACGCTTCTGGAACTGCAGGTAGCGTCCGGGCAATTTGCCGGGCGGCGGTGTTTTCGATTTTTCAGCAGGCATGGCGCAGTGATTCAACCGTGATCGAAGCGCGACCACAGCCCGCTTCGACTCGCGCAAACTAACAGCAGATTCACCCCGGTCGCAACCCATCAGCGAACGCCGGAATATCGCAAACCGATCGCCGTCGGGTAGGAAAGGCGCCCCGCCTGTCCCCTCGAACGCCTCGCTCGACGAGCGTTTGGGGCGGGGCTTCAAAACCGATTTGGATCTTCACCGCGACAAATCGATGGCTTGACGGCTCCCTAATGATTCGATACAACGAAACTGAAACCCAGACCCGACTATGCGTAACCATTCTTCATCACGCCCGAATGCCTTTACCTTGATCGAACTGCTCGTGGTAATTGCGATCATTGCCATCCTCGCTGGGATGCTTTTACCCGCACTGGCCAAGGCGAAACTCAAGACACAAGGCATCAAATGTATGAACAACGGCAAGCAAATGACGCTCGCCTGGCGTTTGTATGCTGAAGACAATGACGATTTGCTCGTGAAATCGCTGGATGGCGGTCCCGAGGCCAACAAGCGCGCCTTGCTCGTCGCTGGAAACGCCACCGACCCCACCACCAACACCATCGACAAGAGCCCTCTTATGAAATACATGGGCAACAGTCGCGAGGTCTGGAAATGCCCCGCCGACATGACCACTCGGAAAGAGGCCGGCAAAACACTTCCCCGTGTTCGCAGCCAATCCATGAGCCAGGTATTCGATTTCGGCGGCTGGCTCCCTGCTCCACCTTACAAAACCTACGGACGTCTTGGCCACATCATCAATCCTACGCAAACCTGGGTCATGATCGACGAACACCCGCTCAGCATTAACGACGCCGCCTGTGCGGTCCAGATCGTGAAGCAAGACGCCAAGACCGGCAACATCATCGATTTTCCCGCCTCCTACCACAACGGCGCCGCCGGCCTATCCTTTGGCGACGGCCATTCCGAGATCCACCAATGGAAAGGAAGCAAAATCAAAACCTTCGGCAAAGGCGCCAACACTGGCTTGAACGTCTCAGCCGGCGATTCCCTCAACGACGTGAAATGGTGGTCAGTCAACACCACCGTCGGCCCCAACTTCCCTTAACCGAAAGGTTCAATCGCGCCCGGCCTCTTCAGCCCGGCGTCTCCTTCTGGTAGAGGCTGTCGCGCTGCGACAGCCCGTCCGCGTCCAGCGGCCGTTCCTTCGCTCGACAAGTTTCCTCCGTACTCCTCCCCCCGTTTTCCCGCAATCCCGCTCCACCCCAAATGTCTTGACACTGCCTCTCAATCGACTCCCGCTCCCCCGGAAAATTTCCGGGTCAAAGTCTGGATAAATCACCCAATTGTTATTCACAAGCAATTCTCATAGAAATAACCCTGCGTGCGACGGCCTACCCCCCGTCGTTTTTAGATAAGTCGAATACGGAGTGAGTTGGTTTGGCCGGTCCGCCACTGATGAGTGCGGGCCCCGTTTGGCGTCCCGTTTAACGCCTTCGGAAAAACGTTCTGCCTTCAGGCCATTGAGGGCGAACAACGTGCGATAAGAGAAATCATATGAAGAATAAATTGATCCCGCCGGCACCCCCAGCCGGCACCCCGCGTTTCTCCCGAACGCGAAAGCTTTGGGGCCGTCTGGTTCCTTGCGGACTCCTTGCGTGGCTCCTGATGTTGGCCATCGCAACGATTTCCGTACGAGCAAAGGATTGCGACGAAATAACGAATACCGGGACTTACACCCCGACCACCGAAACAGCCGTCGTTGACGGTTTCTATAACGACTGGAGTCTTACTGAAACCTCGATTCCGATGTACACGGGCGGCGATAAGACAAAGCCCCAACTTTCTACCATTTATCTGAAACAGCAATGCAACGCGGACGGAACAGTCACAGTCTACGTTCTTGTTCTCGCAAAAACGCCAGGAACGGTACTACAGAGCTCTGGTGACGCCTGGGTCAGAGACAATGTTAATCCGAATCCGATTCCTTGGGATGCGTTCGCCTGGGTAAACCCACAACAAAACGGCACCGCGGATGGCTACGAAGCTTCCTTCCATGTCTCCGCCGTGGGTGACTATCTCCTGAATTTCCATGTGGAGGTCAGTGTTAATGGAGCAGCCAACACTTCTTCCACTACATTCCCAAATGGCAGTTGCGGCTACGTGACGATTCACCTCGAATGCAAACCTGTAACCTGCGGGTTGACGGGCGTGTCCGTTCACGGAGGGACTTTCTGTGCGATCGGCGACGACCCTCTTGTGACTGCTACAGCTCTTGGCACCGTCGTCGGACCGCTTAAGTTCGTTTGGACCGTACCGGGCGGGCCCAATCCGGGAAACGTTGACCATTTCACCCCAACCGTCGAAGGGACATATTCAGTTGTAGTGACGGATCTGGGTGCGCCCGCTCCTTGTTCAAAGCCTGGACAGGCGGACGTAATCTTTTTCGACTGCACAGGGAACGGCTGCCCGGTTGAATGTCCTGCGACAGTCGAATTCAGCTGCGAACAGTACCCGAACGCTGATGGCAGCAAAGAAAATGATCCTGATCCGGCCGTGTCAGGCACAATTCAGTGCTCGCTGGGATGCGAGGCTTCCTATACCGATCAGTGGATACCTGGATGCGGAAAATCCGGGCAAATCATCCGTGTTTGGAAGTGCTCTGACGGTCACGGGCTGGAAGCAACGTGCCCACAGATCATCAATATTGTCGATCACTCCGCGCCAGTACCAGATGCGATTCCCAAGGATGCAGAGTTCCAGTGCACAGCACCTGAAGGCAAGGACCTAACTGCTACTGACAACTGCGATGGAACGATCACGGCATCGCCGGTGGACAGCGATCCTATCCCCGATGAAGAAGGCTGTGGCTATACGATCGAACGGACCTGGACCTTTACAGACAAGTGCGGCAATACCACCCCAGTCAAGCAAAAGCTCCACGTTAAGGATACAATCGCTCCAGAACCGGACGCGATTCCAAAAGACGCAGAGTTCCAGTGCACAGCACCTGAAGGCAAGGACCTAACTGCTACTGACAACTGCGATGGAACGATCACGGCATCGCCGGTGGATAGCGATCCGATTCCCGACGACGAAGGCTGTGGCTACACTATCAAACGGACCTGGACGTTCACAGATCATTGCGGCAACAGCACGCGAGTCACGCAGACATTGCACGTGAAAGACACAATCGCTCCAGACCCGGACGCGATTCCAAAAGACGCTGAGTTCCAATGCGCTGTACCGCCTGGCGAGGACTTAACCGCCACGGACAACTGCGATGGCAGCATCACGGCCTCGCCCGTAGATAGCGACCACATTCCCGACGATGAAGGCTGTGGCTACACTGTTAAACGGACCTGGACGTTCACAGATCATTGCGGCAATAGCACGCCAGTTACGCAGACATTGCACGTAAAGGATACCACCGCGCCTGAACTGACAGTTCCTGCCGACACCACGGTGGAGTGCGATGCAGTTCCCGTTCCTGGAGAAGCATCGGCGACGGACAACTGCGACGAAGAGCCGAAAGTTGAGTACCTGGGCGAGGAACGAACCAATGGAAATTGCCCGAGCAACTACACATTGACGCGCACCTGGCGAGCCATCGACGCCTGCGGAAACACGGCCGAGAAAAGCCAGACCATTACGGTACACGACACCACTGGGCCAATTCTAACGCTTCCTGCAAATACCACTGTGGAATGCGGTAGCAGCACCGAACCTAAAGACACAGGCTTCGCTACAGCAACCGATGCGTGCACCGGCTGCATGACCGTTGATATCTACAGCGGATTCAGCACAACCGGCGGCGGAGCACCTTACAGCGGCCTGGTCGGCTCACTCAAAGCAGGGAGTATCTCGTTTGCGACGGACACCGGTTATAATTGGCATCCTTTCGGACGGGGCTCTTTCGGCGCAGACATCAAGGGAGTGCTGAATGTCGCGGCGGACGGAACATATACCTTCAAACTGGACTCTGATGACGGATCGTTGCTCTACATCGATGGCACGGTCGTTGTCGACAACGGGGGCGCACATGCTCCTGAAGTCGCAAGCGGCTCCACACTTCTCACCGCAGGGTCGCACAAATTCGAAGTCCAGTTTTTCGAAGACTTCGGTGGTCCAAGCGGCGTTGACCTGATCCTGCCGGACGGCGTTACATATGGAAACGGTTGCGTCTCGTACACCGATTCATTTGCCGCCGCCTGCGGAAAAACGGGCACGATCACGCGGACGTGGACTGCAAGCGACGCCTGCGGAAACACGACATCGCGCGACCAAACCATCACGATCGTGGATACCACAGCGCCCGTCCTTAGCGGGGGATTGGGCGGCTCGAGCTCATGCGGAACATACAGCTTCGCACCGGTGACAATATCCGACTGCGATCCCAACGCGAAACTTAACCCCTACACCGAAACGGTAGTGCCGGATAAAGATCATCCAGGTGGTTTTATCGTCACACGGTGCTGGACGGCTACGGACTCGTGCGGGAACACCACCTCACCAGACTATTGCCAATCAGTCGTTGTTGCCCCGTGCTTCTGCCAGGGCAAGGGTGGCTTAACGCTCGGCTTCTGGTCGAACAAAAACGGGAAAGCCAAGCTCCAGCCGAACGATCCAGTTTGGCGCGCACTCCTGAACAACCTCAATCTGGTGAACGCAACCGGAGCCGACTTCGTAATCGGGTCGCTTCCCGGCACCACCTTCACAACGGCATTCAATGCCTTAAATGCATGGCTTCTCAACGCGACGGCCAACAACATGGCTTACATGTTGTCGGCTCAGTTGACGGCCACGACCCTGGATGTGAATTATAACGGTCTGGCGGATAATACGGTCCTCTTTATTCCGAAGACACTGACTGTCAACGGTGCGAACGCCGTCGCTGTTCTCACGCTTAACGGAACAGTTGGACTCTCCAAAGATATCGACGGCAACGGCTACATCACGATCAACGCCCTTATGGCTGCGGCTGATAAAGAGTTGGGTCTGCATAAGGTAACGATTAATGCAGGTCAGTTCCGCACCTATCAGGATGTCCTGAAAACGCTGTTGGACAAGGTCAACAATAATCAACTTCTCTTCGTGAGCAGCGCGCCTTGCCAGTAATATAGGCAATGCCAAAACGAAGCTAAGAGTTATTGATCCATAAATCGAGGGGCTCTCCTAAACGAGAGCCCCTATTCACGTACGCTGACATCGGTCGCAGAAAACAGATTTGCCTTCTGTTGCGCGACAGATGGCAGAACACCCAACAGTATCCCGAAGAGTTCATTAAGTGCCGGAGAGCCAAGTTTCTTCCTGATTTCCTGAGTTCCAAATTCGCCCCTTCTTCGGACCCCGCCGCAGCCAGAGCAATTCGTGGCAACGAAGATCCAGCACCCTCTCGCATCCTCCAGTCTCAATTCGCTCATTCGCCCCATTCGGTTTTCCGATGTCAACCTTCGGATCTAACCTAAATCTCCGTCCAGTAAGCCACTTTGTACTGGCTCTTAGCCCGCCGCGGGCGAGCCGTTCATCAAAATGAAACTGGAAATTTCCCTTGAAGTAAGCCGTGTTGGCGACCACCGCTCCGGAAATATCATAAACATTTTGACCACTCCCGTTGAGTTTCAGATCCGCCTGCGGAGCGTAGATGATCCCGGTGAATGCCGCGTTGCCGCTAATGTCGATTTTCGAGGCGGTGGGTAATCCGCAAAGCGTGTATTTGGTCGCGTCCTGAGCCAGGTTCATAATGCCATTCCCCGCCAGCGAGGTATCGCCGCCCACGTAAATCCGCAAGCTGGCGCCCGGCACGATCGTGATCTGCGATTGACCCGCCATCGAGAAATCGCCCTTGATATAAAGAACGGTATCGCCCGTGATCAGCATCTCCTCCTGGCCGTTCATGCTCAATGAATTCACCTCGTAATTGCCGCCGCCGGTTGTGTAGGCGTAACTGGTGGTGATCGTGCTCGTATTCGTCGTGACGGTATTGTAGGTGTAGGTCGTCGTTGTGTAAGTATATCCGGTGATTGCCAGGTAATCATAATAGGTCGTCGTGACCTTATTGCTTCCATGACCGACCACGACCGTGCGAGTCACCACATTTCCCACGTACGTTCCGGCTGCGGGCGCAGTGGTGCTCGTCGTGGCTGCGGTGTTGGTCGTCAGGGTGCCGGAGAAGACGAAAGGCTTGGTTCCTGAGGTGAACGTCTGCGTATCCGTAACGACGTTGCCCGGATCAGGATCGGGATAAACGAGCGAGGTCGTTTGTGTGGTCAGGTATGTGTAATTCGTCACGGTGATCGTCTGGTTTACTGACGGCGACATTCCTCCTCCGTGAAATGGAACGCTGGCGTCTGGAAAAGCGATATTCAAATCCTTGGTGTAATGGCCGCTTTGCACCCCGCTATTCCCTGCCATCCAGGTGCTGTCACCGACTTTTCCCGTGAGCGTCCCGTTGGGCCCGGTGCCAACGTATCCCCAAATGCGATCCCCTTCCGGGTAAACCTCCGAAGTGCGCTTCGCAGGAGTGAGAAATATGAGCCCCGGACGCGTTTGTGAAATTGGCGACTACAACCGGAGTCCGAGCCGTCAATCCGATCCTACTCAAAGTGAGTGCCCGGTAGCCCATTTGACCCACGAGGATCCGCAAGGCGGCAATCGAAATGGAATTCTCAGAAAAGTCGTCCGGCAAAATTGCACTTGCGGACAGGAATGTCCGCGCTCCTAATCGCGCATGCGCACGATTGATTCACACCAACACTTTTGGGAATATGATCCTGCCGAATATCCGTGGATAAAGACGGATTGGCCGATTCGAAAGAGCTTCTTACCACCGGATCTGGAACCACTCTTGCGGAAATCCGGGTTCGAAGGATGCGTGGCAGTTCAGGCGCGGCAAACTTTGCACGAGTCGGAATGGCTGTTGGAACTTGCGGAAAAGTATTCGTTCATCGCGGGCGTTGTCGGTTGGGTGGATTTGCGTTCGCCGGAAGTCGAGAAGCAGCTCGAACGTTTTGAGGGAAAATCGAAGTTCGTCGCCGTCCGTCATGTGGTGCAGGATGAACCGGACGATGGCTTCATGTTACGCGCGGATTTTTTGCGTGGAATCTCGGTGCTGAAGCAGTTTGATCTCGCCTACGATATTCTGATTTTCCCGAAGCAGTTCCCCGCGGCCATCGAACTGGCGCGGCGTTTTCCGGAGCAGAGGTTTGTTCTGGACCACATCGCCAAACCGTTCATAAAAGATGCCACAATCGAGCCCTGGGCCGCCCACATTCGCGAACTGGCCAGGTCGCCGAACGTCCTCTGCAAATTATCCGGCATGGTCACCGAGTCGCACTGGGAGAGCTGGAGTGCGGCTGACTTCAAACCGTATCTCGATGTCGTTTGGGAAGCGTTCGGGCCGGATCGCTTGATGATCGGTTCCGATTGGCCGGTCTGTCTGCTCAGTAGCGGATACAAGCGCACCATGGGAATCGTGCAGGAATACCTGGAGCAGTTCGGCGCGAAAGAACGCGAAAAAGTGTTGGGCGCGAACGCCGTCCGCTTTTATCGTCTGCCCGTTTAACAATGCTGGAACTTGGAAAATATTCTCTCGGAATGGGCGATCGCTTCGCTCATCAGGCAGTGGCTCAATTGCGCGCCTGCGTGCTCGCACGCGAAGCAGGGGCGGAAATCGTCCCGGTCTGGAACAAGTCCAATCGCGAACACACAACGATTGGTTCCGAACCGGTCAGCGTGCGAGTGGCTGCGGACGCTGCAGTCAAATCGCTGGGTTGGCGCGGTCCGTACCATGTCGATGCGGATCACATCAATCTCACAACCGTCGACCGCTTTATTCAACCGAGCGACTTCTTCACGATTGATGTCGCGAGTTACATCGGAAAGGAAACCTCGGCTGAAGCACTCAACGCGTTCATCCGTAAACATCCGGAACTGGTGGGCGAAATTCCTGTGCCGGAAGTGCGCACGCCGATCAGGACGACTGAGCAACAAGTTCGTTCCATCGCCGCAAAATATCTGCTCGCAGTCCAGGAGGCGCAGGCGATTTACCGGCACATCGCCGCCAGGAAAGGCGCCGACAGCTTCATCACCGAAGTCTCGATGGATGAAACGGACGCACCCCAGACCCCACCAGAACTGCTTGTGATTCTCGCGGCAATTTCGGATGCCCAAATTCCTATCCAGACCATCGCGCCGAAATTCACCGGTCGGTTCAATAAAGGAGTCGACTACGTAGGCGATCTCACTCAGTTCGAGAAGGAGTTCAATGACGACCTCGCCGTCATTGCGTTCGCGATTCAACAATACCGATTGCCGAAGAGCTTAAAGCTCAGCGTCCATTCCGGCAGTGACAAGTTTTCCATCTACGCACCCATTCAGAGAGCGCTGCGCCGCACCGGGGCAGGGCTGCACGTCAAAACTGCAGGGACAACCTGGCTCGAAGAAGTGATCGGTCTGGCTGAGGCAGGGGGGGATGGTCTCGCGCTGGCTAAAGATATCTATGCGGAAGCGATGGACCACGTCGATGAACTGTGCGCCCCGTACGCCTCGGTGATCGATATCGATCAAACCAAACTTCCAAATCCGGCGACGGTTCGCTCCTGGAACTCAGAGCAGTACACCTCCGCTCTACGTCACGTGCCCGCGAACAAAGATTTCAACCCGAACCTCCGCCAGTTGCTGCACGTGGGCTACAAGATCGCGGCCAAAATAGGGGATCGGTATTTGAATGCGCTGGAGAAATTCGAACCGGCCGTAGCGCGGAATGTGACCGAGAATCTCTATCAACGACATATCAAACCTCTCTTCCTGTAAAAGAGATCGAGCAAGCCGGATTTTAAAGCGCCAGACAGGCTTGCGCGCTCCACCAATAAAAAAAACCGGGCTCCTCGGTCAGAGGATGACCGCAGGAGCCCGGGGAATATTCAGAATCAGTACTTCGTAGGTTTACGAGGACAATCGGTTCGAGTAGTACTTATTACCCGTACCGAAATTCTTTTGGGCGAAAAAATATTTTAAAGAACTATCCTGAGACCGTGACCCGTTCGCCCGGAAATCCAATCTCGTGAACCACCCTCAGTAAACAGAAGAAACGCGAAACCGTCAACATGCTTTTGTGAAATTTTTCACAAAGTTTTTCTCGCTCATAGCCAATTGATGCGCAAATACATACAAAGTATCGACAAAGCTGTCCTGTGAAGTTTTGCCCCTAACTACCACTAAAGTGGTAATCAATTCCGATCACTTTCGCGGTGGGCCCTTTGCTCCCCTTTGCTCCCCGTTGCTCCCATCCGAGAACATTTTGAACTTTCTCGGAAATGGGCGAATCTCCGGCGGTGCTTCCGGTTGTCCAGCGCGAGCTGCGGGTCGGCGCGCGCAATCCCAGCCTTTATGCGCGCCGTCTGCGGTGGGGCGTCCTTCAGGCGATTGTCGGTTGCTCTGTCCTCCTCTCCAGCGGCGGAGGCTTTCGCCGCAGTTCGGCCGAATGGTTTTTCGGCACTCTCTCGCACCTCGCCCTTTTTCTTTGTCTCCTGGAAGGCATCCGCAAAACATCCGACGCCATCAGTGTTGAGAAGCGTGAAGGCACTCTCGGTTTTCTTTTCCTGAGTAATCTCACCGGCCTGGATGTTGTGTTGGGCAAATTTGCCTCCGGCCTGATTCGGTCACTCAGCGTTTTGCTTCCGTTCCTGCCGATTCTCTCGATCAGCCTTTTGGTGGGCGGCACCACATTGGGAGAATTCTGGCGCGTTTCTCTGGCGCTCGTGCTCACGCTGACCGTCTCGCTCGCACTCTGCCTCTTCACCTCCTCTGTTTCCCGGCAGAATGCCATCGTTGGCGCATTCTTTGCCGTCGGCCTTCTCTGCGTTCTCCCGTGGTTCGCAACTCTGGCCTCCGGGCCCATCCGTCTGCTCGCTCTTCTCAGTCCGCTGGATGCCCTTCGCGCCGCTGAAGACCAGCGCTTTACCCGTTCCCCAAACACATTCTGGATCGCTCTCGCGTTCCTCCTTGCAACCGCCGTTTTTTCTCTGGCGCTGGCCTCGTTTTTGACACCGCGCATTTGGCAGGAGCAGCCAGCTCGTCATGGCCGGCGCGAACGCCGTCTGGTGACACGCCGCGCAAAAGATCGCGCGCTCCTCGACCGCAATCCCATCCTTTGGTTGAACTTCGATTCACGCTCGCGTCGGCTATTTTCCACCATCGCCATTCTCCTTTTGCTGAGTGGTCTGATTCCTCTCGTCTTTGTCATCTTGCAATTCGGCGACAGCTCAGTTCCCTGGTTGATTTTCCCAGGAACCGCTGGAACCATCCTCACCCTGCTGATCTGGTTTTGGACGGCTCTGCGAGCAACAAGCGCTTTCGCGGAAAGCAAACAGAATGGTTCACTCGAACTCCTCCTGACAACACCTCTGACCG
This sequence comes from Limisphaerales bacterium, assembly GCA_044226545.1. Lineage (GTDB taxonomy): Bacteria > Verrucomicrobiota > Verrucomicrobiia > Limisphaerales > SXQI01 > DASVNK01. The sequence goes on along the minus strand of JBGAGW010000013.1, from coordinate 114,568 downwards.
TCGACAGCATACTCAAAGGCCAGTGGCTGGCTCTTTGGAAGACGATTGAAGTTCCGATCTACTGCGGGGCAGTGCTTTTGCTCGCCAGCATCTTCGGCGCCGGCAGCGATTCCATCCTGCACGCGGTCTTTTCCGGCAAGTTCCTGGTCGAAGCTGTTTTCGAAATTGCGGTGCTCGGCGCGGTCGGCATGTGGATGGGACTTGCTGCCAAAACCCGTGCCGCTGCTGTCGTCTACACAATTCTTCTCGCCGGTTTGGTGCCCTGGATGGTTTGCATATTCACTTTCGTTGTGCAGATCGTCCTTTTCTTCCGCGCGATCAATCGAACCAAATTCATTCTGAATCGCATGCGCCGTGGTGGCCACACCCTTGGCCTGCAGGACCTGCTTCGTGGCGCGAATAGCGGACACCCCAATGTCCCGCCAGTCATCCGGCAGGCCAGCGCGAGAACCTCTGCCTAATCTTTGCGCACAACCTTCACGGTTTTATCCGCCGCATCGATCGCATACTTCATTCCGGGCGGCGCTGGCGGCATGCTATCGACCGCCACATTTGCGAACTCGTAGATCGTTTCCGGTATCTTCCCGGTGCGGTCGATGTACATCTGCAGGCGCATGGTCAGCTCCTGATGAACCGCTCCCTGCAAACGTTCCTGTAGCGTTGCGTTCGGATTCGAATTGGCCGCCGGAATTAATTGCGCTTCGATCTTCGCCTCGATTTCCGGTGCGGGCGTTGCAGCTTTCTCCTCCTTTGCCTGCTCGGCCGCCTCCTCCTTCTTGCAGCCGGCCAGCAAAACGGCGGCGCACGAAAGTGTCGCCGCGCGATACAAAAGCGTCCTATTTCGTCGGGTCATGGTAAGCGGGCGTATTGGCGTCTTTTGGCCAGATGTTTTGCGCATGGCCATCCGCAAAATTGACATCGCCACGTTTGTTGTGCCGCGTCGTGATCATGTCCCCCGGCGGAACCCATCGGCCATCGTTGATAATGCTCGAGCTCCCTCCCGGGTCCGGACTCTCGCCCCGTTTGTGCGATGCCTGTTCCTCTGCCAGCATGATCTTTCCCGCCGGATTTACGACCGCACTCGACTTGAATAAATAAGCCTTGGCCGACGCCACCGGCCCGTCAAAAATCGACGCCATCCCACGGGTGCGTCCGTTCTCCAGGTCATGGCTCGTCATCGAATAACTGTAAATGTACGGGCCGTTCCCATCCGTCTGCAGCTTCCGTTCGCTGTTATCCTTATCCGCCGGGCACTTGAACAAATTGCTGCTCACCGATCCCACATGCGAGGCCACCGGGCTCTTCTCAATCGGTGGATACATTTTGGTGTTCGTTCGCCAGTAGATCCAATCCTCCGTATGAAATCCGTACGTGTTGCGGGACGCCGTCCCCGGAAACTCATCCCGGTTATCGTTCAGGTACATCATCATCCCGTAACCGAGTTGCTTGAGATTGTTGATGCAGTACGACTGCGCCGCCTTCGCTTTGGCTTTGGCGAGCGCGGGCAAAAGCATCCCCGCCAGAATGGCGATGATCGCAATCACCACCAGAAGTTCGATCAATGTGAACGCCGTTGCGTCTGCCAAAATCCGGCGCCCAATCTGTGCCGTCTTCCTCATAGTAGTCGGGGTTGACACCGTTCTAGCACTCTGTCCACCAAACGCAACCGTTAAGCGCGCGCGGCGACGCGCGCTACGCCGAACCTGTAATGTGCTTCAGGTCAGCGCGAACCTCTTCGTACGTGGTGTGGTACGCGAGAACCTTCGGATCGGGGGTCACCCCCCAGCGCTGGCACGCCTCCTTGTACACATCTGGCCACCAGTTCCGATGCTCCGTCAGCCCTTTTCTGCGCCACTCTTCCCAGCCCATCAGCACGCGCGACCAGCATTCGTCTCCGTATTTCACCGCTTCCTTGGGATCGTCGAATTCCTTCAAATACCAATCGCGCCCGATGCGCGCGTGCAAAACCTCGTCCGCCCAATCGTAATCCTGGAAAGTCGCCGCGAGAGGATTCTTCGAAGCGAGGCCCACCTCCCACTCAAAACGTTTGCCGGTTTTCGGCATGAGCCCTTGCTCGATGAAGTAGAGAACCGCGTGGCGTTCCAGCGGCTTTAATTGCGTATTGAGTGCCATCGACCAGGTAAAATTGATCATCACCTTCCGCCAATCGATACCAAGGTTCGCGAAACCGACCTCGCCCATCATCGCGTGGCGCGCTTCGTCCCAAAGCTGCCGGATCATATCGCGATAGTAGGACCACGGTTTATCCGGCGTTTCCGTGATGATGCTGGCCATCATCTCCGGCACGTCGATCTCGCGGATTCGCTTGTAAAACATCATCAGAGTTTTGGGTTCCGCGGGAAAATGCTCGTCATAAAGAAACACCTCCGCATTCACCCCCATGTTGTAGGGATCAGGAAACCGTTCATCGCGTCGCGGCATCGGATCGTACCGATACGGTTTCGCGGAATGAAGGCGCTGAATCTTCGTTTCCGAGATGGGCTGCGTCCCATCCAGATCACCAGTCGCTCCCAGAATCTGGTCGAGCAAGCGTAGCCACGGAGTCGCCTCTCGCCGTTGCTCAACAGAAATCAAACAACGAATCGCTTCCGCTCCAAATCTTCCCATGTCCTGTAGTTCCACGAGAGCGAAGCGACAGATGCGGACCGTCGGCGCGTCCGCCAGACGGTTCGTGGCCGCAATGTGCCGTTCCAGCGCGCGGATCAACGCCGGGATCGCCTTTTCATACAGCCCGAGAATAAGTTCCTCGGTTGTCGGCGCACCCAGAATCTCGTCAAAGAAGATCTCAAGATTGCCGTCGGGAACTGCTTCCAATCCGAGCGGCGGCTCGCGCATTTCACCCACTCGTTTGCGCAATTCGGTGACATGCTCGGCGCAATAATGTGCGTGCAGACTGAACGCATTCTTCAGCTCCATTATCGGCTCAGCCGTGATGCGCCCGACAAAGATCTGGCTCAAGCGCTTGAACGCGTAGTGATATCGCTTCAAGCGCCGCACACAATCTTCGACGCTCAGCCCGGGGCGCATCGCCTCTGGCATCGAGCAAAGTCCGGCAAGCGATGGAAGCCCTTTGTAACTGGTGTACGTCATATTTCGATAACGCGCAGCCTAACTGAAGCTCCACCGACAGGCGATGTGAAGTTTATTGCACTGCGAGATTGCTCTCAGTTTCCCAGCCACCCCCCGAGCGCTCTTGTAAAGAGCGACGAAATTCAACGACAAGGACGTCTGGCTTTGAACGAGCGTTTTCGATCTGGTACAGCGCGGCGGCGACTCCAGCACGCCGAGGAAGCGCGATTCCAGGCATCGAGACTCGCGACGGAGTCTCCCAGCTATTCTCCACGAATCGCCCGGTCATCTAGAAAACGATAAAAATATATTGAATAACAATAAATATCGATCATAATTCAATGCGTGAAGCGAGCTTCCATAATTTTTTTGCAAACGGTGATTGTATTGATCGGAATCGGCGTACTGGCATTTTTGCTGTGGGAACCCCGGGTGGAAGGAAGGAACTTAAACGCCACGAACCTTGAAATCTACCTTAAAGACCCCTTTCTGGCCTACGCATATCTCGGATCGATCTCGTTTTTCGTAGGACTTTACAACGCCTTTCGACTCTTGGGATACATTGCAAACCGGGATGTGTTCTCAGTCCGCTCGGTGAAGGCGTTGGGGATGATCAAAAAATGCGCCATCGTCTTGGCGGCGTTCATTATCGGAGGAGAAATTTACATTTTTGCATTTGTGCGAGGCAAAGATGACGTGGCTGGCGGCGTCATGATCGGATTGTTTTTCATTTTTATTTCGGCGGTTGTGGCCACGATCGCAGCCGTGTTTGAAAAAACGTTGCAGAGCGCCGTTGAGATGAAAGCCGAGAACGACTTGACCGTGTAACGGAGGCACGCATGGCAATCATCATCAATGTCGACGTCATGCTGGCGAAACGGAAGATGAGCGTCACGGAGCTAACTGAAAAGGTTGGCATCACCATGGCGAACATCTCGGTGTTGAAAAACGGCAAAGCCAGGGCGATTCGGTTTTCGACGTTGGAAGCAATCTGCAAGGCGCTCGAGTGTCAGCCCGGGGATATTTTGGAATACAAAGAATGAGAGATCTTCGTGTTACACGCGTGCGCTTGGCTTCCCGTCAGCCATCGTACACCCCGCACCCGTGATTCCCTGCTCGAAGTCTCTCGGCGCACTTCACCGTGCAAACTGGCGCGAATCGTGTCAGACGAAATTCGTACGATTACTGAACGGCGTTTCTTCTACACCTCATTGACGTTCCTCAACGTGAGTGCGATATGAGGAACGAATTTGTGGTTGAAAGGAGTAATACTATGAAACGAAGTTCCCTGGCTGAACGCCGCGATGGAAGATCAGCGACAAACAAAGCAGACGGCATATCGGCCGCTGCCTCGCGCATGTTCGAAACTGAGAATGATATTCCGCTCCAGAAGCGCTCCAACCTGGTCCAGTTGCTCAATGCCCGGCTCGCCAGCGCGGTCGATCTCCAGACGCAGATCAAGCAGGCACATTGGAACGTAAAAGGTCCGCATTTCATCGGCCTGCACAAACTTTTCGATGAGATAAACGAAGATGTGGAATCATACGTTGATCTGCTGGCCGAAAGAGCGGTCCAACTGGGCGGCGTCGCACTCGGCACCGCCCGTGTAGCCGCAACGCAGTCTGTCCTGGAAGAATATCCCCTGGATATCGCCGAAGGCTCGGCACACGTCGAAGCAGTCGCCAGAGCTCTGTCCAGTTTCGGTCATGAGGTGAGGAAGGCGATTGAAGAAGCCGATAGTTTCGATGACCCCGCTACGGCCGATCTATTCACTGAAATTTCGCGCGGTATCGACAAGTGGCTTTGGTTCGTCGAAGCGCACACGCAGGCTTCCGCATAACTTGGTAATACGATTTAATTTCGGTCGTTCAGGAGCCTTTGTTTCGCGCAAAGGCTCCATTGATGCGAGGGGTGACATGAAGGTCGTTCGTGTGCATTCTGCCTTTCTTCTGCGACGTAATTTCTAACGGCTCAGAACGGAAAACCAATCGCAATTTGCAGCGTTCCCTCCGGATCTTCCCGGCGCGGATTGATATTCCGCCCATACTCGATCCGCACCGGCCCGATAATTGTTTTCCAGCGGATTCCCAACCCCGCCGAATAGAGCCCTTCATCAAAAGGATAACTCTCGATCCGAGTCGCCTCGCCCAGCGCATCGAAGAACACGACTAATGAGAAATTCCGGGTCAGCCCTTGCTCGAATTCCACATTGCCCAGCGTATAAGTCTCCGCTCCCACCAGATCGCCGTTCGCATCACGCGGCGCAGCCTCGCCGAACTGATACCCGCGAATCGAACTGTCGCCGCCCGGAAAAAAACGTCGGTTCACCGGCAGATCGACCGCCGCACTGTTCGGTGTGAGCACAAACCCGTGCGACACCCCGAAGTGAACCCACCTCAGATTTCCCACAGGTTGGTGGAATGAAAAGCTTGTTTCCATCCTTTCGAAATTCGCGTCGCCCCCCAGCGCATCCGACGCGACCTCAAAAGTCGCAAAGACCTTATATCCTTCGTGCGGCGTCAATGGGTTGTCCCGGCGATCGTGCCGCAGATCGAAGATGAAGCTGCTCACCGTCGCTTCGGACAAGCCAAACTCAGGAGGAATATCGCGCCGGGTGGCGCTCAACACCTGATAACTATACCGCGCGCTCGCATCCGTATTGATCGAACGAAAATTCCGGCTTACACCAGCGCCCCCGCCAAACTCTTTGCGCGTAAATGCCGGTTCGTCCCGGATCAATCCGGACGCGTTCAAAAAACCGTCAATATCATGCCCCAGAAAATCCGGAACCGTGTAAGTGTAGTCCGCACTCGAAGATTTGAAGGACTGAACCGCGCGCAACCGCGAATGGTGCGCCAGCCCCCACAAATCGTACTGTTCCCATTCGAAACCACCACGGAGTTGCTCGTAGCTTCCATAACCTGCAAGCAAGCTGAAGTTCATCCGCTTGCCTTCTTTCACGCTGTAAATCACATCCCGGCTCTCCTCGTCCACCTTGTCATAGCGAAGGTCAACCGTGTCAAAAATCCCGAGGCGCGCCAGTCGGTATCTCCCTTGCTCCGCTTTCAATGGATTCAGAAGGTCGCCCTTGGCGATCTGCACACGGCGCGCCATCATGTTCGTGCTCGCCTTCTTCTGCCCTTCAAACTTGACCCCATCCACTTTCAACACCGGCCCCGGCCAAACCTTTGCCACGATGTCGACGTAATTCGTCTTCCCCTCCAAATCGCGAGCCTCTTGTTCCATTTCAACACGCGCATCTGCGTGTCCTTCACGAAATTGCTCTCGTTTGAGCAGTTGACGGTAATCCTGTTCCCACAGCCGGGAAAAAATGACATTCGTCTGGGTCGTTGCGCTCGCAGACGGGACATTTGTTTCCGCTCCGAACATTTCCGTTCGAATAGAGCGAACCATCGACTGCGGACCTTCCGTCACAATGATGTCCACGTTCACCGCGCCGGTGTTGGTATTGACAACAAGATTGGTCGCCTGCGCCGAAGCCGATTCATAACCGAGCCGCTCGAGCCCGGTCTCCAGATTCCTCAAGCTGGAACGAAGTTTTTCCGGAGTGTAAACGCGGTTTTCCTTCAGCTTGATCAGTGCATCCGTCTCGATAAAAAAATGCGCGGCGTCACGCAATGAGATGGCGTTCACCCCGTCGAAATGAATTTCCTCATAGTAAAATCGCACCCCCTTCTCGATCTCGAATTGGACCTTCTTCGCCCCGAGCGGCCGCGGCAGTGTCACACCGACCGGATCCATCCAGATGTAGGTCTGTTGCTCCCCATCCACCGTGTCGATCGTCGCTTTAACCCTCGGATGCAGGTAACCATCCCGGCCCAGCCGGGAAAAAAGAATCAATACCGCATCCTCGACGAAATTCGCCTCGAACGCTTTAGGCTTTTCCCCGGGCCGTTCCAGTAGCTGCACAACACCCTTGAGTTCGATATTCCCGAACAAGCCGTACCCTTTGACTGAAACTTTAGCCGGCGCTTCGTTCGTACTGGCCAAAGCAGCGACACCGCTTCCCATCGCGAGAAGGACCGCCGCCGTTCGCCCCCAGGTTCTCCTTTGCTTCATCTCGAGACCAGGCGCCATTTCACATTCGCGTTCAACGCCCCGAAACGATCGTACTCACCTACCAGCGACCAGCGCGGCGTGAGCTTGTATTCCACCTCGTACGTCTGCCGGCCCTGCTCGGTGACATCCTGACCGGAACGAATTGTCAGCTTCTCCTCCTGCGGCTTGCCTGGATGGACTTTCGACCAAAGACTTTTGCCGAGAAACATCGCCAGTTTGCTCACCCGATCGCGGTTCGAGAAACTGAAATCCTCCCGCGGAATGGCCCCTGTCGTGAGCATCAGGACAATCTGTTCCGAACTCAAGGCCGGCACCGACGTGAATTGTATGATCGGTTTGTCCGCCGGTCCTTCCGCTTCCATCCGAATGTCGAAACCAAACGCCCGCGCCAGCGCCACCGCGTAAATATGCGGCACGTACGGATCTTCCGTCGTTAGCGAAACAATCGCCTGCCGCACATCGAGCGTCGCGAATGGAAAAATAATCGTCCCTTCGTTGATCGTCGCCTCGCCCAGCGCCATCGGCTCCTTGGCCGTTCCGGTCACATTGAAGTTCGCCGAAACCACTCCGGTGAAGAAAGGGCTTCGCACGCGCATGAACTGGTTTCCCGTTGCCTTCACCGCAAGTTGCCATTCGTCCACAGGGTCCTGCTCGATGCTGAAGTACGGCGGCCGCATCGTCGGCTTCGCCAGCCGGCCGGGAACTAGTTGCGAGATATCCCGCAGCAAAAAACTATCGCGCAACCTCGCCTCGCCCGAGATTACCGGAATCTGGTTCGTCCCGTTCCGAATCTGAAGGTTCAGATCGCTCCGCAAAATCACATCCGGATTTCGCGCCAGCGGCAGATTCTTGCCGGTGATCGCAAGATCAATATTCGGATACCCCTTGGCCACACTCTCCGGCGAAAGATCGACACGACCACTCAAAGTCATTCGCTCGCCGCCCAGCACACCACTCACCTCCTGCACCGCCAGATCCTTGCCGTTCAGCTCCAGCGCCGCGCGAATCGATTGAACCACTCCAATATTCGGCAAAGGCCGCGTTTCAACATCGTGCACCTCGACCCGTCCTTGCAGGTTGCGCCCCGGCTTGATCGAAACCTTCGCGACAAGCTGACCTTGCGGTGTGAGATATTTCGGCAGATAAGTCGCGAACGGCGCCAGTTTAACGTTCTCTGCCTGCACGTTCAGATCGGCATTATCAAGCGCGTATTTCAAGATTTCCTCTCGCCGCTGCGTCCAGAAATTCGAACCGAGCGCCAGCCGTCCGGTAACAACCGCCGGTTGATCCAGGACGCGAAGATTGAATTCGCGAATGCGCAACGCCCGCTCATTGAGCGCGATTCGCGCATCCAGCGGACCGATCGCTGGCAGAGCTCGATTCGTCTGGAGCAGTTGAACGCTGTCCGCCGTCGCATGAAACTCCCCCGTTGGTCGTGCCGTCGTCCCATGCACCACCAAATCCACAGCCGCGTTCGTGAGGCGGATTTTTCCCACCTTCTCGATTGCGTTCCAGAACGCCTGGTTCGTGGTGGTGTGAAGCTCGAAATCAATCCGGTCCTGTCTCGCGAGTTTCAGTGGTGGCCTTTCCAACAGATTGATGGACATGGGCAGAAGCCCCTTCGCGTTTCCGATTTGCCCCGTGCTGTCCCACAATACCGCCTGCTCCAGCATCAAACCCGCTTCGTCCAAACCCAACTTCACATCCGCGCCCAGTCGTTGAAAATGTTCTTCCGCCACCGAAAAACTGCCGCTCAGTTTCCCAAACAACGGTCCGTTCGTCCAACCAGCCGCGAGCGCTATTTCTCTCAGCTCCGCGTCCCGCAGCGAACGCGTAACGAAACTTTGGAACAGCGTTGGATTAATATTCCGCGCGCCAATCTCGATGCGGCCCTCCTGTGGCCAACGCAACGCCCCGGCCACGACCAACTCGCGATCATTTCCCGCGAGGCGTAACGGAGTCATTTCCAGCGTTTGCTCCTTCCCCAGCGTAATCGTCGTTTCATCGGCGAGCTTCAGATAATTTTCATCGCCTTTGCTCAGCGCCAGTTCCCTCAGAACGAAATTCGTGCGCTCTCCTTCCTCGAACCCTCGCCCGCTGAGAAACAGCACTGCGGGGCCCGCCCGTGCCCGCAACGCCAACTCCTCAAACGTGATCTGTTGAGCCTTCCAGCGGCCCTCAACGTTCATCGGCTGCGTTTGCGGTGTAACCAGATTGCGCAACTCGATTTCTCCTTCATGTGCCAGATTCGAAATGCTTCCGGAAAAATTCGCGGTCAGTTTCACACGATCAAAGCGGATATCCTTTGGAAGCAGATTTGTAGGAACAGCGCTATCGATCCGAACCAACCCTTCGCCAAGCACACGCGTTTCCAAATCGCCGGATCCTTTCACCGCCACTTCCGAATTGCTTCCCAGTTGAGCGGTAAGCTGAAATTCCTCAATCCGCGGCCAATTCAGAACGCCCGCCAATTCAACTCGCTCCGCGCGAACATGGTACGCTTCAACGTTCGTTCCCGCTGCACGGATCGTCGCCACCGGAAATTTCTCCCCGCGTTTCAGCAGGAGCGTCCCCGCGAATTGCCCCTTCAACTTCAGCCACGGAAGTTTTTCCAGATTGACCGCGAGCTTCAGTTCCGACCGTTCACTCAGCAACTGCCCGCGGTAATCTATTTGGACCGGATCGGAAATCGCGATCTCCAAACCGGGTGCGGTGCTGCGCGCCTTTTCAATCTGGACAGAGTTCGTATCGCCCCGCGCCATCAGTTCAATATCCGCGGGTGGCAATTGCGCGCCGGCGATCGGTTCCGCATGCGCTTTCAGATCGAGTTGATACTGATTGCTTTTCCATTCGCCCGTGAACGAACCCGTGAAATCGTTGTATTTGTCCAGTTTCAGCAAATCGCCCGGAATTTTAAAATTCAAAGCTTTGACCGTCGCTGTTTGCGGCAAAAATCCTTCAGGACCGAAATCCGCATTCACATCCGCCCGCGTTTCCTTATAAAAGGCCGTCAGCTTCGCATTCAGGACACCGTTCGTTTCGAGCGCTTGCAAACGGCCGCGCAAATCCATCGAAGGCATATTGAAGGAAACTTGATACGGCAGTTCTCCAGTGAGCTTTCCCTTCACCTCAAACGGCACTGCGGACACACTCCACACTCCTCCCGCGTCCAGCTTGCCTTCATCCCACGTCACGACCGGAAAAGTGTATTCGCGGTTTCTGAATTCGACCGTCCCGTTCAGCAACGTCGCTTTCGGCACCCACTGCCGAACCTCGGAAATGTAATTCTCAGCCTCTTTCCATCGCCCGTAAACGCCCGGCTGATTGGTGCTGCCTTTCCCATCACTTTTTTCCCCCTCCCGCAAGACCACGCGCCAGCCATTCACCTCAACGAAATTCCTCGCGTGGTTTGTCGCTCTGACGTTGCGATACCAAACCGCCGGAGAAAAACCCTCGATCCGGCTGACGCGCAGATCAAAAAGCGCATTCGTTCGCACCACATCCGTCAGCGCAAAACGACCATTATCCAGTCTCTCGTACTTCGAGAAGGAAACTCCGAATTGTTTTCCCCCGGCGCTCAGCGCAGCGCCGAACCAGTACGGAAATGTAAAAAATGCCACCGCAACCAGCAGCAGAACCAACAGGACCAAAATCCCGACCCATTTCAGAGCACGCTTCAACCCACCTCCGCTATCATTATAGCTCTCCACCGATTTTTTTGCATCTGGTCAGGAAAATTCCTCTTTCATCACGCTCCTAATTGTGCGTATAACCCGCCTCGATCCGCCAAACCAGTACCATGAAACGCAAGTTCCTCCTGCTTTTGCCCGCACTGCTCTTCTCCTTGACTGGCTGCAAACGCGAAACGGCCCAAACCTCCAAATCCTCCACCGCCAACGGACCAGCCCTCATCCGGCTGAACGACGTCTTTTCACCGAACGACATTAAAGGGCGCCTCAGCACGGAAGAACTCAAGATAAAACCCACCATCTGGAAATTCGACGGCTCGGACGTCGCGCCTTTCGTTACAAATAACGCCGCAACCACCTTTGGGTGGCAAGCCGGCCCCGGCGTCACCGACATGGAACTAAAGGGCGGCCATCTCGTCGGTAAATCCACGAACGGTTATCCAATCATTTATGTGGAACGCGCTTCTGGTTTGGCCGACCTTGACCGGTTGCACGGTCTGGAAGTGAAAATGCGCGTTAGTGCGGGCACCAACGCCACGACACGCTTGATGGGACCTCAACCGGAAACCCTCGACTTCAAAGCAATTCTCGAAGAGTTGGAGATTGGGCCCTGGTTGACCAAAACGAAAATTTCTCCGGGAGAGAAATTCGAAACGTATCTTCTCACTCCCAAAATCTTTGAGACCACCTCAAGGATTAAACGAATTCTTTTCAATCCCACCGATGTCCCAAACACCATATTTGAGATCGAGTCCATACGCCTCGTTTTCCGTCAGGAACATCTCGCGGAAATCCCTTCTGCGAGCGGTTGGCACAGCCTCAACGAAATTTCTCACGAAGCCCTCGTCGCCCGTACGCCAGAGATTATCGAGATTCCATTGAATCTCCCCGCGCAGCCCCGACTCGATCTGTCACTCGGAACAATTCAGGAAGGACCGATTCAATTTCAGGTCGGCGTTCGCGCCAACGCAGCGCCCGCCGATCAGAATCAATGGGTAATGCGGCGCACCATGACCTTGCCGCACAAATGGGAGCCGGTTCAAATCGACCTGGCGCGCTACGCCGGCCAAAAGGTCGTCCTTACCCTCGCCCTGGGCGGCAGCACCAAAGGACTCCTCGGATTTTGGGGATCCCCGGTCGTCTGGAACATGGCCGCCGCTCGCCAGGCCAAAGCGGATCATCCGAACCGTCCGCAAGGTGTCATTGTCATCTGGTCGGACACGACCCGGCCGGATCACTTGAGCTTTTACGGCTACAACCGCGAAACCGCTCCGACCCTCGCGAAAATGGCGGCCGGCGGCACTCTCTTCGAACACTGCTTCGGCCAGGCGACCTGGACGAAAGTGGCGACGCCTTCCCTCTTCACCTCGCTCCATCCGAGAACACACGGTGTCCATGATATTCTCGATCGCCTCCCCGCTTCTGCGGAAACAATGGCTGAAGTCTTTCGCAAAAACGGATACTCCACCGTTTCCTTTTCTTCACTCCCTTTCACTGGCGAAGCCAGCAACATGCATCAAGGTTTTCAGGAATTGCACGAAGGCGCTTCGCTTCAGGACATGTCCAAGGAATCTAAAAATTCGCGCGAGTTCGTCGGGCGCGCCAACGAGTGGATCGAGCGCAACCGCGAGCTGCCCTTTTTCATGTTTCTGCACCTGTTCGACGCGCACGATCCGTACGAACCCCGCGCCCCCTATAACACACTTTGGGCCAAGCCCGAGGATAGCGACACCTACGCCGAAATGTGTAAAAAAACTCGCCCTTTCATCGAAAATGTATCCCGCCGCGTTTTTGGCAAAGGGATGCCCTTCCTCGCCGAAGTGAAAAAGGCTGGGGTTGATCCAGAAGCTTTCGCCCGGATTGAAAAGGATTGGTATGACGGCTCCATTCGCGGCCTGGACGACGAAATCTCCCGACTCCGTGAACGCCTCGAAGAACTCGGCCTTTCAGAGCGTGTCCTCATCGTTTATGCAAGCGACCACGGCGAGGAATTCTTTGAGCACGGCCAGAAGATGCATTGTCATACCGCTTACGGTGAATTGAATCACGTCGCGTTGTTCTTCACCTGGCCGGGTTCCCTGCCAGCGGGCGGAAAAGTGCCTGTCGCCGTCCGCACAATCGATGTCATGCCGACCATTCTTGAACTTTGCGATCTACAGGCGCCCGCCGGCATTCAGGGACAAAGTCTCGTCCCGCTCATACTGAAAAACCAGTCGACCTCAGCCCTCCATGCGCGCGGAGAATGGAAACCAGTCCCTGTCATCACCGAACGATTTCCTGTGGAAGGCATGGTCACCAACGAAACCGTCGCCATCATCGTTGATCAATGGAAGCTCGTGCACAATTCACCGCGTGATGAAGGCATGCCCGAGTTCGAACTCTACGACTGGATGCGCGATCCGTTCGACCAAAAAAACCTCGCCGCTGCCAATCCCGACACGGTGAAACGTATGTCCGCTCAACTGAATGAATGGAAAGGAGTCGCTCTCGCCGCGAAACTCAAAAACGATTCCGAACTGGAAAAATCCCTCAGCAGCCAGGATATCCAACGTCTCCGCGCCCTCGGTTACCTGAAATAAACACACCCTCACTCTGAACATCGAACCTGAAGGGTTCGAATGTGCATAGCTCCGGGAGCATCCCGGAGTTTCCAATAATGGAATGCGCCTCAACCGCGGATGTGGTTGAATTAATCGCGCCTGGGAGCAATATCTCTCGGCTAAGCTCGTCTTTCTGAGTCTGCAGAGTGATCCCAAGTTGATTCGTGTTCATTTGTGTTCATTCGTGGTTAAACTGAAATGATACGCTCGTCACTTCGAGACCTCTCGTCGCTCGCCTTGTCAGCCCTATCCGGCTGATTTAGTCTGCCTCCCATGTTCGATGCTTTAAGCACCAAGTTGCAGCGCGTTTTCAAAGACCTGCGCGGGCTTGGCAAGATTTCCGAAGAAAACGTTTCCGCGGCGCTGCGCGATGTGCGTCTGGCACTGCTAGACGCGGACGTGAATTTCAAGGTCGCGCGCGACTTCATCGAAAAGGTGAAGGAAAAGGCACTTGGCCAGGAAGTCCTCTTGAGCATCCAACCGGGGCAACAGGTCATCAAAGTTATCCATGACGAGTTGGTGGAGTTGCTCGGCAGCGAAAATGCCGGACTGGAAGTAAGTGGCAATCCGAGTTCCATCCTTGGCCAGGAAGTCCTCTTGAGCATCCAACCGGGGCAACAGGTCATCAAAGTTATCCATGACGAGTTGGTGGAGTTGCTCGGCAGCGAAAATGCCGGACTGGAAGTAAGTGGCAATCCGAGTTCCATCATGATGGTCGGCTTGCACGGTTCGGGCAAAACAACCTCCAGCGCAAAACTTGCGCGCCTTCTCGTGAAACAAGCGCGCCTTCCTCTCCTGGTGGCTGCAGATGTTTACCGTCCCGCTGCGATGGACCAGTTGGAGACGCTCGGCAAGCAACTGAACATCCCGGTGTTCGTGCGCAAGGGCGAAACGGACGTCCTCAAGATCGCACGCGAAGCTTTCGACTTCGCGCGAAAAGAAAATCGAAACACCCTCATTTTCGACACTGCCGGTCGTCTGCAAATCGATGAACCGCTCGTGCAGGAACTGGTCCGCTTGCGCGATCAGGTCAAGCCCCAGGAAATCCTGCTCGTGCTCGACGCCGCCACTGGCCAGGAAGCGGTGAACGTCGCCACTCATTTCGATAAAGCACTCAACGTCACTGGCGCAATTTTGACCAAGCTCGACGGTGACGCCCGCGGCGGTGCGGCCCTGAGCATGAAGTCGGTTACAGGCAAACCAATCAAATTTGTCGGCGTCGGCGAAAAGCCCGAAGACTTCGAACCCTTCCATCCGGAACGCATGGCCACGCGCATCCTCGGGATGGGTGACGTCGTGACATTAGTGGAACGCGCCGCCGAAGCGGTCGAACTCGAGGACGCCAAGCGCCTCGAGGAGAAGATGCGCAAAGGCCAGTTCACTCTCGAAGATTTCCTCGATCAACTGCGCCAGATGAAGAAACTCGGCTCCCTCGAAAGCCTTGTAGGGATGCTTCCCGGCGGCTCCGAGATGCTCAAAAACGCAGACATGAGCAAAAGCGAAAAAGAATTCCGCCGCATGGAAGGCATCATCTGCTCGATGACTCTCAAGGAACGCCGCACCCCGCAAATCCTCAACGCCAAACGCCGTCAACGCATCGCCAAAGGCAGCGGCACCTCCGTCGCCGAAGTGAACAACCTGCTCAACCGCTTCTCTCAAATGCAGCAAATGATGAAGAAGATGGGCAAATTCCAGCGCATGATGTCCAAAATGGGCGGCGGCGGCATCCCCGGAATGCGCTAAGACGCTTCCGCGATGGTTCATTCTGTGCGACTTTGTTCTTGGAGTGAAACCCGGAGGGTTTCAATTTGAATAGCTCCGGGTGAAACCCGGAGGTGCCAAAGCCAAAGGAAACCCCAACCGCGGCAGCGGTTGAATAAGTGGGGCGGCTTGTTCTGTTCCTGAATTTAACCGCTCACCGACCGGAATTAACTCGGGTCTCCAGGCTCTTCGCACCGGAGGTGCTCCTGCCGAAACACCTTCCCTGCGTCAACAAAACAACTCCTCGGCCACAAAGGCTACTTTCGGTAGCGCCTTGCATTCGACCGTCGCACAGGTTTCGACAAGAGTGACCTCCCGATAAACCCCATTCTCCGGATTGCGATAAACCTCAATCTGCCCTTTCGACGCGAGCACGATCCAATACTCCTTTACACCTGCTTCGGCATGGAGCGAAGCATTTGCCCGGTCCAGAACCACACTTGAAATCGCCACTTCCACCACCAACTCCGCGCTCTTTGGACGATGTTCCCTGTAAGTTTCATCCCCTCCCACGGTCACCGAAATATCCGGCTCCGGTTCCGAGTCGCTCAACGTCAGCGGTTCCTCCTTCCATACCGAGTAACTGGGGGGCAATTTCGCCAGCAGCATCTTGTAGTGCCGCGAACAGATCAACCCATGCAAAGGCGATTTGGACATTTTTTCGATGACGATCCCCCGGATCAGTTCTGTTCGCTTGCCATTCTCGTTAAATTCTTCCAGCCGATGATATTCTTCTACCGAGAGTCTCGACACCCGCTCCCGCACTTCCGGTATATCGAGAATCGCTGTCATCCTTTTAACTTACCCAACCCGTGAGTCCTCAGCGAGATTTTGTTTCCACCGAAATTGACCTCTGACACAATTTCAGTAGATTGACATCCATGATCACGAATCCCAATTCGTGGTCGCTCGGATTGACTCCGAACAAAAGTCTCGATGTGTTCGAGGCTTTTTTTCCGGGTCGTTCTTCGAGTGACCTTATGTACGTACGCTCGGATTTTTCCTCGGCGGTTGGCTTCGCTGAGCCGTGCGATCCGCGAAATCCGCATCCAAGTCCGCACGTTCACGGTTGGCCCTGGCACAATAACTGGCACGTTGCCTGGCACAATAACTTCGCCGACGTTACCCGCGTAAATCGTTCGCTGACAACCGTCAGCCTACCCGTACCTCCATTCTATAAGACGAAATTTTCCGCACGCTCGCACAATAACCTCACCGCCCCTCCCTTGCCGCCCTCGGACCGCAGTGCTAGCGTGCACCGCACAAGGAGTTTAGTGGAAAACCGGGGAATGAGCGAAGCGCGCACTGACAGCCAGACGACCGTCATTACATCCGATAAGGACCCGTTTTGGTATAAAAAGGCCATTATTTATGAGTTGCACGTTCGTTCCTTTAACGACAGCAATGCAGACGGCATCGGCGATTTCCAGGGCCTGACCCAACGTCTCGATTATCTCCAGGATCTCGGTATCACCGCCATCTGGCTGCTTCCGTTTTATCCCTCACCTTTGCGAGATGACGGGTACGACATTGCCGATTACTACACGATCAACCCGATCTACGGCACGCTCGACGATTTCAAAACGTTTCTCCACGAAGCACACGCTCGCGGTCTTCGCGTCATCACAGAACTCGTTATCAATCACACCTCCGATCAACACCCCTGGTTTCAGCGCGCCCGACGCGCGTCCAAAGGTTCTCCCGAACGCGACTACTACGTTTGGAGTGATGATCCGCAAAAATACAAAGAAGTCCGCATTATTTTCAAAGATTTCGAACCTTCAAACTGGACCTGGGATTCCGTCGCTAACTCCTACTACTGGCATCGCTTCTTCTTTCATCAACCCGACTTGAATTTCGACAACCCGGCCGTCCACGAGGAAATCATTCGGATCCTCGACTTCTGGCTGGAAATGGGTGTCGATGGAATGCGACTCGATGCGATCCCATATCTCTACGAGCGCGAAGGCACTTCCGGCGAAAGCCTTCCCGAAACACACGCTTTCCTGAAAAAGCTTCGCCATCACGTCGACGAAAAATACGGCGACCGCATTTTCCTCGCGGAAGCGAACCAATGGCCGGAGGATTCCGCATCCTATTTCGGCGAAGGCAAAGGCGATGAATGCCACATGGCCTTTCATTTCCCGGTAATGCCGCGGTTATTCATGTCGCTCCGCATGGAAGATCGCTTTCCGATCATCGACATCCTCAACCAGACTCCCTCCATCCCCGAAACCAGTCAGTGGGCCATTTTCCTTCGCAACCACGACGAACTCACGCTCGAAATGGTCACGGACGAAGAACGCGACTACATGTATCGCGTCTATGCTTCGGAGAGTCGCGCGCGCATCAATCTGGGCATTCGCCGTCGGTTGACACCTCTGCTTCAAAACGACCGTCGCAAAATCGAGCTTCTCAACATGCTGCTCCTCTCCCTCCCCGGCACGCCGGTTCTTTATTACGGCGATGAAATCGGCATGGGCGACAACATGTTCCTGGGCGACCGAAACGGTGTGCGCACTCCGATGCATTGGAGCTCCGATAAAAACGCCGGTTTTTCCCGCGCAAGTCCTCAAGCCCTCGTCTTTCCCGTCATTGTCGATCCCGAATATCACTACGAGAGCAGCAACGTGGAAGCGCAGCAGCGCAATCCCAATTCACTGCTCTGGTGGAACAAGCGCGTCCTGGCGCTTCGCAAACGCTGGGCTCCTTTCACCGAAGGTCGCACCGAGTTTCTGCACCCACATAACCGAAAGGTGCTGGTCTTCATTCGCCAGACGACGGAACAAACCATTCTCGTCGTGGCAAACCTTTCTCGATTTGCACAGGCACTCGAACTCAATCTGAGCCGCTTCAAGGACTGTATCCCGGTCGAACTCTTCGGCCAGACGCGTTTTCCCGAAATCACCGACGCACCGTATCTCTTAACGCTCACCCCTTATGCATGCCTTTGGTTTGATCTCGAACCGAAAGCACCCGAGCGCATCATCAACCTTTCCGAACTCCCGCAACTGCGTATCAGGGGCAACTGGCTTGAACTCTTCGGGAGCCGTTGGCAGCCTGTCGTCGAACGTCGTCTGCCGGGCTTCCTCCGCCAGCAAGCCTGGTTTCTCGGGCGCGGACGCACCATCAGCACCGCCCGCATCCGCGACTACATCGAACTCTCCCCGGAAACTGTCCTCGCCATCGTCAACGTCGATTATAACGAAACGGACGCCGAAGATTATCTCGTCCCGCTCTCCTACGCGCCCTCCGCCACCGCAGCCCCCATCCGTGAGAACTTCCCGCACCTTGCCTTCGCGCACATTGCTGACGTTCGCGAAAGCGGCTTGGGCCTCATCTTTGATTCAACGGCCGACGCGAACTTTTGGTCCCGTCTGATCCAGATTCTAAATAATGGGATCAATCGAAAACTAGTACCCCACCTCCAAACCACTCCGCCTCCGAGCAACGGCGACTTGGACATCGCGAATATCCGTCGCAACGAACACAACAACAGTTCCGTCGCCCTCGGCGAATACTTCCTCAAACTCGTCCGCCGCATCGAATCCGGCACCCATCCCGAAGTTGAAGTCGATCAGATGCTCGCCCAGGCCCGGCTCCCAAACGTTCCTCAATACTTTGGATCGATCTCGGCCCGTCCGGCCGACACTCAGGACTACACCTTCCTCATCGCCAGCCAGCGCATATCGAACACCCGCACTGGCTGGGAAATCGCTCTTGATTCTCTCGAACGCTTTTTCGAACGCGTCGTCGCTCACGGCGGCGCTCCATCCGGTGAAGTTCCCAATTTTCTTTCACCTGCAGAACCAAAACTCACCGACGAGGCCGCCGCGGTCCTCGGAACATTTCCAGAATCTGCGCGCCTGCTCGGGCAGCGCACCGCGGAACTGCACATCGCCCTCGCCTCCGCGACAGACCCGGTAAATGCCCCCGAACCATTCATGCCGTTCACGCAGCGGTCGATCTATCAATCCTTCCGCAACCTGGTGCTTCGCGGGCTCCAACAACTCAGCGCGCGACTGCGCTCCTTCGCCCCAGAAATATTGCCCCTGGCCGAAAACGCAATCAGCGCCGAATCCGCCTTGATCACCCTGCTCAAAGAAATCTACGCGCGCCCACTCGACTCGGTGCGCATTCGCATTCACGGAAACCTTCACCTCGGTCAGGTGCTGCACACCGGGAAAGACTTTCTCTTCATCGATTTCGAAGGCGAACCGCATCGTCCGTACGGCGAGCGCCGGCTGAAGCGCGCACCTCTCGGCGATGTCGCCGGCATGCTTCGGTCGCTCGGCCATGTCAGCCACGCTGCGCTCTTGCGCGAACAACAAAAACAAAGCGCGGCCTCTGAGAAGCAATTGGACCTCGCCAGTTGGTCCCGCTATTGGCGCGAATGGATTGCGACCATTTACTTTCACGCTTACCGCACCCGTCTGGCCGGCACCAAAATCATTCCGTCCAATGACTCAGGCGTTCGCGCCCTCCTTAATGCGCTGCTGATCGAAAATGCTTTCACTGAACTACGTGTCCAACTCGAATCACCCACCCCCCGCCTGGAACTTCCACTGACGAGTATCCTCGCCGTCCTCGAACGCTCGCAGCGCCAGGAGGAGGAAAAACGCCCATGACGGCGCACAGCGCATCTAACACCAGCTTTAGCTGCGTGCGTGGCCCGATTGGCAATCAGAATCGCTTCAGCGTTTTTTTGCGTTAATGAAAAAACTCTCCCCACTCCAGCAACTCGCGCAATCGCATGGCGTCCAGACCTCTTTCATTGACAGCTCTGGGAAAGAGCAATTCGCGTCCGCCGAAACGCTCCGGCTAATCCTCGACCGTCTCGGAGTTGATGAGACGAGTTCATCAATGGTCGAACCGGTGATTGTCAGTTGGCAAAAGACCAAACCACCCCTGAGAACGTGTGTATCCGAAAAGCCACGCCGCATTCTCCTGCGCATCGAGAACAGCGACAAACCGGTCGCGGTCCGGAATTTCGGCGTGCGCGACCTTCCGCTTGGCGGCTTCGAACTCGAACTCCCGCTTTCCGACCTTCCCACCGGTTATCACGACCTCGTCTTCACCACCAGGTCCGGTGAGCACCGTTCCCTTCTCATCTCCGCTCCGCGCAAGCTCTACGCCGATCCTCAACAGCAGTGGGGCATCTTCCTTCCTCTCTACGCTTCCCATTCGAAAAACAGTTGGGGCGCCGGAAATCTCTCCGACTGGAGGGATCTCTCGCATTGGGTGGGAACCCAGGGTGGCACCGTAGTTGGAACACTGCCAATCATGGCGGCTTTCCTCGATTATCCAAAGTGCGAGCCGAGCCCTTACTCGCCCGCCAGCCGTTTGTTCTGGAACGAGTTCTTCATCGACATTACCGCCATCCCTGAATTCAAGAACTCAACCGCCGCGCAGAAACTTGTTTCAAGCGCACGGTTTCAAAGCGCGCTCCGAGAATTCCGCGCGAGCGAATACATTGATTATCGCGCTGAATGGGGCGCCCGTCGAAAGGTCCTCGAACTTCTCGCGGGCGAATTCTTCTCAGCCGATTCAGTTCGCCGCGGTGATTTCGAGGGATATTTAAAGCAGCGTCCGGAAGTCGAAGACTACGCCTCTTTTCGCGCTTCCTGCGACAACTCCCGTTCCTCCTGGCACACCTGGAACGGAAAACTGGATTGCGACGAAGCCACTCGCCGTTTTTATCGCTACATCCAATTCATCGCCCAGGAACAGATCAATGCCGTGCTCGCTTCGTGCCGCGCGGATGGCGTGAAATTTTACCTCGACCTTCCGCTGGGGGTAAATCCGGACGGTTTCGATGCCTGGCGTTACAAAGACTTCTTCGCGCGTCAGGTGAGCGCCGGCGCTCCACCGGACGCCTTCTTCACCAAGGGCCAGGACTGGGGCTTCGCTCCACTCGATCCGCGCCGCACGCGCGAACTCCGCTACCGATACGTCATCGACTACCTCCGTTTTCAAATGCGGCACACCGGTCTGCTGCGCATTGATCACGTCATGGGACTACATCGCCTCTGGTGGGTTCCGCACGGTCACCCCGCAAGCTCCGGAGCTTACGTCCGTTACCGCGCTGACGAACTCTACGCGATCCTCAGCGTCGAGTCGCACCTTCATAAGACCATGCTCGTGGGCGAAAACCTTGGTACCGTCCCGCCTGAAGTAAACAAAAGCATGGACCGCCACGGCCTCCGCCGCATGTATGTCCTCCAGTACGAACAGCCAATCAATGGCCCTGTTCGTGACCCCGAGCCGAGCGAAGTCGCAAGCGTCAACACGCATGACATGCCGATGTTCGCCGCGCACTGGAAAGGCCTCGACATCCTCGACCGAGCCGACCTTGGACTCGTTCCACCCAGGGAACTCGCGCAACAAAAACGCCAACGCGCTCAGATGCGCAAATCTCTGATCGCCTTCCTGCAGAAGGAAAAACTTCTGAGGGGGGCGAAGCCTCGGGACGTTCTCACCGCTGTTTTGAAATTCCTCGCTCGCAGTCCCGCCGAAACGGTGCTGGTCACGCTGGAGGATCTCTGGGGCGAAGCGCGTTCGCAAAACGTTCCCGGCACTTCGACTGAACGCCCCAACTGGTCCCGCAAATCCGCTTTTTCAGTTGAGCAAATCATCGCGGACAAGAGACTCTCAGCTCTTCTCAAGGAGTTGAGACGAGACAGCCGCGACGTGAAGGGAAAGAACTCCCATCACCAGCGTCAAAAGAATCATCGGCACGAATAACACCGTCGGGCCCAGTGCCACATAGAAAGCCCGCACCAACGGAACGACCAAAAACAGCGCGGGCAGAGCCGTGACGCAAAGAATGCCAAAGGCGGCCCAGGACGAAACGCGCCATGGCCTCGCCCCAAACGCGATCAACACAAAGACGGACGGCCACAAAAACAAATACGATACGCCGGGTAACCAGATCGCCGTCGCAATCGCCAGAACCACCCACCAAAACATCGATCCGAGTATTAAGTCCTCGACTTTCATCCGTCGGAACCAGTGGCGCTCTTTTCTGCGCGGTTTGGTTCGGACAGCAGACAGTTGCATCCATATACAGGCCGCGACCGTGAATACAACCGCCGTGTAAAACCGCAACTCTCCCGACGTTCGTCTTGGCAGCCCGAGCGAACAAACCACGCCAACAGCGACTACCAACTGCGGCAGAACCCAAGCGCCGAAGAAGACGTTGGTCCCTCCCGCTTTCGCCGCCAGAATCGCATACCGAATCACCGCTATTATCGCCAGCAGGAGCGCCACTCCTCCGGGATACCAAACCAGCGCGCGCCCGTACAAATCAAAATAGACCGCATCATGCTCGGTCCGCAGCGTGGGCAAATTGATGTTTCCAAAATGACGGGTGAGCGAGAGCGCATTGGCCCCCTCCTGTTGCAAGGTCGCTTTGCTCAGATGCCATGGATCATCCGTGGACGCGTGGTAGTGCTCTGGCTCGTTGATGAACCCAAAGTTCAATCCGGCCAGGCCGGCCTTTTTGAACACGGTGAGGTCCGTGTCATTCGGCATGCGGCGATAAACCTCATACATCAGCGAAGTCGCGGTTGGATAGGGCACCGCTTGAGCAAACTCCCGCACGAGCCGTTGATTCCCCGCGCTCGTCTCAAACATATTTACTGGCCCGCTTACTCCACGTGCCTCGAAGTTGAAAACAACCTCGATATTTCTCAACCAACCTGTCGATTCAGCCATCGCCTTCGCCCCGCGCAG
Organism: Limisphaerales bacterium; assembly: GCA_044226545.1. GTDB lineage: Bacteria > Verrucomicrobiota > Verrucomicrobiia > Limisphaerales > SXQI01 > DASVNK01. The sequence goes on along the minus strand of JBGAGW010000013.1, from coordinate 91,614 downwards.
ACCGGCTTCTTCTCCGTCGGTGAAGAAGAAGACGACATCGTTTTTCAGCGTCGCGGCCGACTTCAACGCGCGCGCTGTTTCCAGGAGCGTAGCGACTCCCGCGCCATCATCGGATGCGCCTGGTCCAGTCGGCACCGAATCGTAGTGACAGGCCAGCGCCACCGCTGGAGCTTCTTTTTGGGTTCCCGGTATTCGAGTCATCAGATTCACACCTGGAACATCGCGATCCTTCCAGCGAAAGGTGAAGGTTTGTGTGCTCACCGTAAGTCCGAGCTGTTCCAAGCGTGCACTGATATACTCGCGCACCGCCGCATTCGCTGCCGAACCGGATGGGTGCGGCTCTTTGGCGATTGCTTGAATGTGGACGAATGCTCGCCCAGCGGAGAATTGGTTGGCGGGCGCATCGACCCCGAGCGGTTGCGGCAGAATTGGTCCCATCATCCCGAACCATGCGCCGCCGATGAGAAAAATAGCCAGCAGGACGCGTTGAGTTCTGCTGAGAAGGGCCATACATCAAACTGCGTCGAGCGCGTAAATCGCATCGAGCAACCGCTGCTCGATGTAATGCCGTTGATCCTCAGAATCGATTTTCTTCTTGTCCCACGTGGTGATGTAGAACGTGTCCACGGCCGCGCCTTTCTCCGTGAGAATCTTGGCGAGGAAAATATCCAACCCTAAATCAGATAGCGTCCGGGAAATGTAATAGAGCAAACCGATACGATCTTCAGTTTGGATGTCCACGATGGTGAAGTTGGTGGAAGTTTCGTTATCGAAACCGATCAACGTTGGCATCTTCTCACCTTCGAGCGCCTGGTAGATGCGAGTGACTTTCTGTTTCTTGATCAACGCCGGAAAGTCGACGGGCGCGAGCGCCAATCCTTGAATCAATATTTTTTCGAAAGCCTCTTTCTCCTCCTTTTTTGCGAGCGCTGCGCCTTTGGCATCGTTCACGAAAAATGTATCGAGAATGATGCCATCGCGCCGGGTAAAAATCTGGGCCGAAAGAATGTTTAATCCGGCGGCAGCGAGCGATCCAGCAATCTTCGCGAAAAGCCCGGCGCGATCCCAAGTGCAAATGGTGACCGAGGTGTAGCCGCGGTCCGGTTCGTTGTGCCAGAGGACGATCGGCTCCAGCGCTTTTTCTTCCTCGACCATTTGCAGATGCATGAAGCGGTGCGCCATCGTCAAATCGGAGACAATCTGCCGGGACGAATGAATCTCGAAGTAGCGCGGAGGGAGAGTATTGAAATGCGCATCGATTTCATCCTGGCTGAAAGTGGAGGGGAGCATGCTGCGCACTTCCTCTTTCAACAGTTCGATCTGCTTGGCCTGAGCCGCGCGGAAATCTTTCCCCGCGATCAAGTCCATCGTTTTGGAGAATAACGTCCAAAGGAGCGAATCCTTAAAACTGTTCCACAACTGATCGCTTGTCCCGCGCGCGTCGGAGAAAGTCAGCAAGGTAAGCATCATCACGTTCTCGCGCGTCTGCATCTGTGCGGCGAAGCTGCGAATCACATCTGGATCTTCCAAATCGCGGCGCTGCGAAATTTGGGCCATGAGCAGATGATTCTCCACCAGCAGGCGCAATGCGTGCGCGGTTGCTCCGTCGAGTTTGAGACGCTCCGCGGTGTTCAACGCAAGCTTTGCGCCCACGTCCGAATGGTCCCGTGTGTGAACTCCTTTGCCGGCATCATGCAACAACAGCGCGAGATACAGCAGGAACGGCCGCTCGATCTGTTGAAAAAGCTGCGTGTAATGGTTCAGCGTCGGGTCAGTCGCACGCCACACTTCGTCGAGCTTTTCGATGCAGACGAGGGTGTGTTCGTCCGCGGTGTATTGATGATAGAATTCGTGCTGCACCAGGCAGGTCAGTTTGCCGAATTCGGGGATGTACTTTCCGAGCAGCCCGACCTCGTGCATCGCACGCAGGACAGGCGAGACGTTGCCTCGCTGGTTGAGAATTTCGAGGAAGGTCTGGTGCACATGCTCGTCTTCGAGGAAGTCGCGATTAACGAGCGCGAGCTGGTTGCGAATGCTTTGTGCGAGGTCCGGATGCAAACGCAATCCCCGCTGTTGCATGTAAAGGAATAGCCGCATCAACCGGCGCGGTTGTTCCTTGAAGCTGCGGGTGGTTTCGGAAATCTGACCGTCGAGAATCACAAACCCGTCAACCACCTGCTGGGTGACGCGCCGCTTGCCGGCCAGGAACATGTCCCGCAGGGAAGGAATGCGCTTGGTGCTGGGGAGCAGCGCGAGCCGTTCTTCGAGCGTTCGAGTGATCAGATAGATGTGGCGCATGTGAATGAACACATCCCGCATGAATTCTTCGAGCCGTTTGCTCGGTGAACGGTCGGTGTAGCCCAGATTATGGGCGACGGTCGGCTGCACGCTTTTGGTCAAAACATCCACCGCGCGTTTAGAGGTATAGTGAAGTTCGTTACGCACCCAGAGCAGAAAGTTGTAAGCAGTCTCCAACTGTTTGCGCTCTGTCTCCGTGATCATCTGGTTCTGCTCCAGGTCGCCCAGTGAACGAGTCCGATACTTAAAATAACTCATCCAGAGCAGGTTTTGGTAATCCCGCAAGCCGCCGCTGCCGTTCTTGATATTCGGCTCCTGCATGAAGGGCGAGTTTCCGTACTTAGCGCGACGAGTGGCCTGGTCTTCGATACGCGCTTTAATGTAGGCATCCTCATAGCCACGCACGCATTTAGCCACAACCAGGGCCTGCATCCGGTCGAACAAGGATGTCTCCCCGACCACAAGACGCGCTTCGATAAGCGAAGTTTTGCTTTGCATGTCGCTGTTGGCGACCTTGACGCAATCCTCGACCGTCCGCACCGAATGCCCGACCTTCATCCCCAGATCCCACAAGGTGTAGAGCAGCTTTTCGTTGAGCGCAGCGAGCGGTGATTTCGTTTTGGAAGAACCAAGCAACTCGGCATCGTGCAGGATCATGATGTCGATATCGCTGAACGGATTCAGCTCAGCCCGTCCGTACCCGCCAATGGCCACCAAAGCGAATTTCGGCAGCTTGCCGAATTCGGCGATGACCTTCTCCTGGGCCGCTTCTAAAATATGGCGCAGCAAGACATCGAGCATCACCGCGCGCCCGTGGCACACCTCCCGGCCGGAACTGCCAGAGTGATGCAACATTTGAAGGCGATGGTTTTCCATCTTCAGGAACGCTTTGTAACGCGTCAGTTCGTCACCCGGTTGCCGCTTCTCCGGCATCGTCAGCTTCGCATTCGCATCGGCTTCAATCTTTTGCGCAAGGGTCGCCATCTGTTTGAGCGCAAGACAGTAATGCGACTTCGCCCGACAAGCACGTTTTTTGACGGATGCGCAGAAACACAATGATCTCCTCAGAGTTCGCCTGACGCGAAAACTAAGTTGAAACGGATGGCGGTAAGGAATGCTTCCGCTCCTGAAACAGATTGGAACCTGAGTGCCAGCGTGCGAAACTCGCGCTAACTTCTCTCCGTGGGAAACGTCCCTTCCATTTTGATCGTGGATGACAGCTCGGACGATGTGTTGTTGTTGAAGCGAGCGTTCAAGAAGAGCGGGGTGGCAAACCCTATTCACCGCGTGAAGTCCGGGAGCGAAGCAATCGCCTATTTGCAGGGAATCTCACCGTTTGAAGATCGCAACAAGCACCCCATGCCCAGTGTCATTCTCCTCGATCTCCAGATGCCAGAGGGTGACGGCTTTGACGTGCTCCAGTGGATCCGGAACAAATTTCCGAGTGGCGGCCTCCTGGTGGTGGTGCTGACCCACGTCGAAGAACTGCGCAAAATCAACCGTGCGTACGCCCTCGGGGCTAATTCGTTTCTCACAAAACCGGGCAGCGCCGAAGAGTTGCAGGAACTCATCCGGATTTTCAGCGGATACTGGCTTTTAACCAATCGAATGCCGGAAAGACAGCAGCCGGACAATCCGTTTCCAAATTCAAATTCTCGGAACGATGACTACACAAGCCAATGACCTCGTCCTCGTTGCGGAGGACAATCCCGACGACGCTTTGCTTCTCCGCCGCGCTCTGGATAAAGCAGGGATTCGCTCCCGGATAAAAATTGTGAGTGACGGCGAAGAGCTGCTTCTTTACCTGCAAGGCCGTGGCGCTTACACCAATCGCGAAAGCTGCCCCATGCCGTCGCTGGTCATTCTGGATCTCAAAATGCCACGCAAAGGCGGCTTGGAAGTACTCGAATGGATGAACCAGAACCGCGACCTTTCGATTGTCCCGACGATCGTGCTTTCGGCGTCGAACCTCGATGAAGATGTCCGCAGCGCATATCATCTCGGAGCGAACACCTATTTCGTCAAACCGAGCACTTTCGATGAACTGGTCGAAACCATGAAAATGGTCGAGGCCTACTGGAAGAAGGCGCTGAAAGTGCGCCCCGAGGAAGGCCCGATGCAAGCGCCAGCCGCTCCTTTTGCTCCTTCGTATTGAGTAGACCGGTTTGGTGATTTAATCCACGGATCTTCGCTCGACGTTCTAGTCTCATCGCGGCGCGAGTCTAGTCAGTGCCACTTAATCCAACGGACCGATGTGCGGTCTCTCACGAACCCTGCGTTAGAGCTGGCGCATGAAGGCGACGAGGTCCTTTTTTTCCTGCGCGTTGAGCTTTAGCTCCAGCACCAGGTTGAAGAACTCAACCGTATCCTCGAGCGTGAAGCATCGTCCGTCGTGCATGTAGGGCGGACTATCTTTGATGCCGCGCAGGGTGAAGGTTTTGATTGGGCCATCCGAGGGTTCGTTCAGGAAGCGATCCAGATGCAAGTTGTGCATTTGGTGATCGAGATAGAACGGCGGTTTGTGGCAGTCGGCGCAGCGGCCTTTGCCGAAGAAAATATCTTCACCGCGCAGTTCGCTCTCGGTCGCTTTACTGCGATCCAGGCGTCCGAAGGTGTTCAGCTTCGGTGCGGGCGGGAAGTCGAGCATGTTCTGGAATTGCGCCATGTGGCTTACCTGCACCCGATCCAGAATCATCATGCCTTTTTTCATCGCGTGGATTGGATCGCCGTTGAAGTAGGCAGTGCGCTGTTCGAATTCGGTGAAGTCTTCGACTGAGCGCAAGCTGCGTTTGGAACCGTGAATCTGCTGTTGGTTCACACCGCGCAGGCTGGTGGTGTCCAGGCGAAACCGGCGTTCCTGTGGACGGTCGTCTGGATTCAAATGGAATTGGGCGGTGGTGTGACCATTGACGTGGCAATCCAGGCAGGCTACGCCGAGACTTGGATTGCGGCTCTTCCGATCGTCTGTCGGGTTGAACTCTTCCTGCGGCAAGGGAGTGAGGAGCATGCGCAAACCGTCCAGTTGCACCGGGGTGAGAATATCTTTGAACAATCGGTAATAGTTATTGATCGAGACGACCTCGCCCTGCGACACGTCTCCCAACTCTGGCCGGTTGGATAGGAAGATAGCCGGGGGAAACTCTGGCAGGAAGACTTCCGGCACATCAAAATCGACATCAAACCGTTCCAATCGCGGGAACATCTCAATCTGCATTTGGGGAAAAACCTGTCCGCCGGTGACCTGTTTCGGATGGGGCAGGGAGGGATACGGAAAAGAATTGTTCTGCTTGATCTGATCCGGGCTCATCTGCGCCAAACCGTCCCATGTCATCCCTTGCTTGAGCCGCGCGGTTGGCCCGACAACCAATGGTTTGCCGCGCGACATTTTTGCGGAAGGATCGGTCTGCGGATTGAGATTATATCGGCCTTCCAACAGCTTGCGCTGATCCCCCATCACTTTTGACTTCGCCTCCTCGTCCATTTTTCGGATTTCGTCCGGCGATTGCATAGGACGCTTCGAATTCAGTGGATCGCGATAGAATTCGAATCCAAGAATCTTGCCTTCGTCCGGCTGCTGTTTGAAAGCCGTCGATGAGGGCGTGGCATTCGTCGCGGCGAAAATACTCGGATCGTCGCGTTCTGTCTTTTTTTGTTCCACGCGCCGCTGCTCGAGCAAACGAGGGGTTTGCGCCTCCTCTACTGCGTCAGGCAAGGGTTGCCGTCGATTCGCTGGTTGGTTTGTGGAACGTTGTGCCTCTGCCGCGCAAGCGAAGAGCGCGGCGACCCCAAATGCCAAGACAATCCTCTTCATGATAGATGGGATGATCATAGCCTCGCGGATCAGTCTGCATCGTCAGCGGATGTCCTGAGAACGAATGCCGGGAAAATACCTGTGCGCGCCACCGTAGGGATGCGAATCTCCAATACGAAGGAAGCTGCTCTTATGGCGCGGGTCGCATGACGTAGCCGGTAAGTGCTTCGGTAACCGCTTTTCCAATCCAGGCGGGATGCGGGCGGATGCCGAGTATATGAGCGGCCGTAACGGCGGTATCATAAGTGTTTACCTGGGTCTTGAGTTCAACGCCGCGCTTCACACCTGCGCCGAACAAGATCCACGGGATTTCCAATTCGGCCATTGTCGCGCCGCCGTGCTTCGTTCCTACTCCACCGTGATCTGCGGTCACCAGCACGACGGTGTCTTTCGCCCGGTCAGAATTTTCGACTTCCTCCAGCACGTGTCCGATCAGCTTATCTGCCACATCCACCGCCGCGTAATAGGCTGGGGTGCCGTGAGCGTCATGATGGCCTGCGTGATCCACGTGATCGAGATGGATGAAAAGGAATGTAGGCTTTTGTTCGCGAAAGTATTCAATCGCGTGCTGCACCGCGTTGGTTGGCCCGACGCTGTCTTCAATTTTGTTCGCTGCCTCACGTTCAAAAAGGCGGCCAAATCCATCCCAATCATGGAAACAAGCGATGACCGCGGAAGGCTGTTGCTTCCGGAGCTCGCCGAAGATAGTCGGGAACATTGCGCCGGTGCCGCGAACGATTGGCTCTATCTCGAACTTGTTCGTCTCCCAATCATTTGAAGTCACTCCGTGCTGTTCGGGTCCGGCTCCCATGATCATCGATGCCCAATTGGGACTGCTTGAAGTCGGCATTACTCCCCGAGCGTGCAAGGTCCAGGCTCCTTCGTTCATCATCCGCTTCATGACGGGCGCCTGCGCTTTCCGAATGCCGTCGGGACTCATCCCGTCGCAACCGATGATGATCAGGTGCTTGGGCGCTGCAATCTGCGCGCGGGCACCGATTGAGACGCCCAACGTCAGGGACATGAAACCAATCCACCTTTGAAACAAACCAACCTTTGACATCCGGAACAGATTGGAGATCGCCGGGCCGCATGAAAAGCAACAAAAGGGTGAATTCTTGCGATAATCCTCTGCATCTCGTACGCTTAGGTCATGCGGCGCATCATTGAAGTTAAAGTCCTGGAAGGATATCGGGTCTGGCTGAGATTCGATGACGGAATCCAGGGTGAAGTCGATTTTTCCGGAAAGCCTCATACCGGCGTTTATGCCAATTGGGACGACTACGATTATTTTCGCCGCGCGCAAATAGACCGCGATGGGCAGCTACTTTGGGATGATCAGGTGGACTTTAGCGCGGAATCGCTATGGCGTGTGATCAGGAACACCACGAACAATTCGGAAAAGCCTGTCACGCTAAATGCCTGAAGTCAGCCGTTTCTTGGGAATCACGATTCGAATGTATCGCGACGATCATATGCCGCCGCATTTTCACGCGATCTATGGCGAGTATTCTGCGCAAATCGCCATTGATAGGCCCGGGATTATCGAAGGTAAATTACCTGGCCGCGTTCTCGGTTACGTCATTGAGTGGGCTGTCTTGCATCAAGCGGAACTCGCGGATTGCTGGGAAGCAGCGCAGACCGACCGGCCAATGCCCAAAATCGCTCCGCTGGTTTAAACTATTTGGCAGATGATGAGTGAACTCCAGAATTGTATTGAACTCTTTATAGATAAAGAACCCTTAACTCGCCCAGCGCTTGAAAAGCTCTGCACTCAGGCGATTGATGAAAATAGGAGGAGCATTGCAATTCCGAGCGGTTCCATTTTGCTGGCGCAGCATTTTCTCGATGAGAGCAGCGTCAAAGTTTCCTGCCGAATCGGTTTTCCGAATGGAGCGATGGATGCCGACGTGAAACGATATGAGACGGAACTGGCGATAGATGCCGGAGCCCACGAAATTGAATTGATGCCATCACTTGCCAAGATCGCAGACGGCGATTACAGCGCGGTTTTGCGGGAAATGCGTGATGTCGTTGAAGCGGCAGATGAGCGGGTTGTGAAAGTTGCAATCCAGCCGGAACTTTGGTCAAACCATGTGCTGCGGGAGGTCGTTCAGGTCGTTTTAGATTGTGGTGCGCAATTTGTCGGCGCGACGGATATCGAACAGGTCCGGTTGCTTCGAGACTGGTGCGGACCGAAGTTCGGAATCCTTGCCGCTGTCGAAACTCTTGAAGAAGCCACCGAGGCAGTAGAAGCCGGGGCGAATGTCGTGGCAGTCCCGGTTGACTAAATTCCTTCGGCGATGCTCGGTGGCGGCGTGTAAGTCGTCAGGAATTCCGGGCCGAGCGCGGCGTCATCATGCGCGAGCAAGCGGAACTGCCGGATTTGGAACGAAACTTCCTGGCCTTCATCCAGACCAAGCTTTGAGTAATCTTCTTTTGTGATGCGGGCGCGAATAACGAGGCCGGAGGGAAGCTCCAATTCCAAGCGAAGCATGACCCCGAGGAAGAACGTATGCCGCAAAATCGCGCGCACGGGATATTGCATGAGGTCCGGAGAAATCAGGACTGCATATGGCCGGAAACCAATGCGCGCCTGTCCATCACTCACGTTGGGGAGGCTAAAGAAGAGTTCACCCGTGCGGCCGACGCCGTTGCGTACTTCCAGCTCGAGAACGTTCATTACGCCGACGAATCGGGCGACAAATTCGTTTACTGGTTCTTCGTAGACCTGACGGGGCGTGCCGATCTGTTCGAGGCGCCCCCTGGCGATGATAACGATGCGGTTTGAGACCTCCATCGCCTCTTCCTGATCGTGCGTGACGAAAAGCGTGGTCACATTCAGATCGTGATGCAATCGCACGAGCCATTCGCGCAGTTCCTGGCGAATCTTGGCGTCAACTGCTCCGAATGGTTCATCGAGCAAGAGCACCGAAGGTTTTGGGGCAAGTGCGCGAGCGATGGCGACACGCTGACGCTGTCCGCCCGAGAGTTGATGCGGATAGCGTTTTTCAAGGCCGGTGAGTTCGAGCAGATCCAAAAGCTCGGCGACGCGTGTCTTTTGGTCTTTTGATTTCCACTTTTTGATTTTGAGGCCGAAGGCGATGTTCTTGAACACGTTCATGTTCTTGAACAGGGCGTAATTCTGGAAAACGAACCCAATATTCCGCTGCTGGACGGAAAGATTGTTCATGTTCTGGCCCTTGATAACGATGTCGCCGGAGGTGGGCATCTCCAGGCCGGCGATCATTCGAAGCACGGTAGTCTTTCCCCCGCCGCTCGGGCCAAGCAGCGCAACGAGCTCTCCTTCGCGAATGGCGAAAGAAACATTGTTCACCGCGGTAACGCCGCCGAACTGCTTCGTAATTCTTTTTACCTCGATACTCACTGCTGCAAACTCTTCGCCAACATGATGGTGTCACTTTCCGCAGTAGCCGCCGCGATTTCGCTCCGCTGCGCTGCCGCCTGATCCCGTTCCGTCTTCCATTCAAGAATGCTTTTGATTACGAGTGTAAAAAGTGCAAGCAGCGCGAGCAAACTTGCCATCGCAAAGGCCGCCACCCCCGAAGCGGCTGATGCCCCCTGAAACAGTTTCTCGACGCGCAACGGAATGGTTTCGGTCACACCCGCAATATGTCCGGACACGACGGAGACGGCGCCGAATTCCCCCATTGCGCGCGCGTTGCACAAAATGATCCCATAGAGCAAACCCCACTTCACGGAGGGGAGGGTTACATACCAGAAGGTTTTCCAGCCACTTGCGCCGAGTGTTAGCGCGGCTTGTTCCTGTTCGCTTCCGGTGGCCTGCATCACCGGCACCAACTCGCGCGCGACAAACGGGAACGTAATAAAGACGGTCGCGAGCACAATTCCTGGCACTGCGAAGATGATTTTGATGTCGTGAGCGTCGAGCCAGTTTCCGAAATAGCCCTGGCGCCCGAAAAGGACGACAAACATCAGTCCGGCAACGACTGGCGACACTGCAAACGGCAAATCAATCAGCGTGATGAGCAGCGCCTTTCCGCGAAATTCGAATTTCGCGATGGCCCATGAAGCCGCCAGTCCGAAGACCACGTTCAGCGGGACAGCAATTCCTGCGACGAGCAGTGTGAGCTTGATCGCGGCGAGGCTGTCTTCGTCCATCAGTGAATCACGATAAAGGGCCAAGCCTTTGGAAAGCGCCTGGTAGAAAACATTGACTAGAGGAAGAACCAGAAAGATCGCGACAAACACCAAGGCAATCGAAGTCAAAATCCATTTGGCCAGCGGTGATTCGTCGCTGGCCCGATCCGATTTGGCCGTGTGGCCGTTGGATTTTTTGACGTATCCCGCCATGTCACGCCTGATATTTCCGCGCCCAGCGCTCGATCAAATTGATCACCCCCAGCAACACAAACGAGAAAATTAAAAGCACGACCGCGATACTCATGGCCGCGCCATACTCGTACTCTTCCAACATCGTGATAATTACGAGCGGCGAAATCTCGGTGTCATACGGTTTGTTGCTCGAAATAAAAATCACGCTCCCGTACTCGCCGATCGCGCGGGCGAACGACAACGCGAACCCAGTGATTACCGTCGGCAGAAGAACGGGCGCGACCACGCTGAAGAATGTGCGCAGCCTTCCGGCCCCAAGTGTAGCAGCGGCTTCCTCCACTTCGCGTTCGAGCGTTTCAATGACCGGCTGAAGCGTCCGCACGACGAAAGGCATGCTGATAAACGTCAGCGCAATCGTGACACCCACACGGTTGTAAGCGGCTTGAATCCCAAACTTAGCCAGCCATTCACCGATCCATCCGTTCGGCCCGAAGAGATTTGCGAGTGTTAACCCGGCGACCGCCGTGGGCAGTGCGAACGGAATATCCACAAGGGCGTCGAGCAAACGTTTCGCGGGGAAATGATAACGAACCAGCACCCAGGCGAGGATGGTTCCGAAAACGGCGTTGATTGAAGCGGCGATGAACGATGCACCAAAAGTAAGCTTATAAGCGGCCACTGCCCGCCCTGCGGTGGCTGCTTTCCAGAATTCATCCCAGCCAATCCCGCAGACTTTAAGCACCAATGCGGCCATGGGAATAAGCACAATCGCGCTGAGATAAAACAGCGAGAACCCCATGGTCAGGCCAAAGCCTGGCAGCGCATTGAAATGTCTTCGCATGCGAGTCGCTATAGATCCGCGGCAAACGAGATGAACTTCCGATACTCTGCCAGAATTGAAAGAATGGCCACGATAAAAGCTTGCACCTGCGCCTCCGAAGGCGCGTGATGCGGTGTTTCAAAAATGATTTCGAACGGCGAGTTCTCCAGTTTTGGGGGCGAAGTCAAAATACCTTCATAGCACTCACTGATAATCCCGCGTTCAGCCGGAAAGCCATCAATGATCGCGTTCTCGTTACGCGGCAAAATTTTTTCCGCGGCTTTCAACGCTGGTTCCAGGAGCGAGCGTGCCAGGACTGCACCGCGGACAAACCCATACAATCCGTCGCTTGTGTCATCCGAATGAAGTGAAATGAGCCCATGAAAACGATGTTCATGAATTTCGCGCTCGAGCACCAAAACTTCGGGCTCGCGTGACTCCCGCCAGAATTCGCGGTTCAAGTCCTTTCCCGAGCGTGAAAGGCGCGTGCCGGCGTCGAATCCGGTCGGATTGCAAACGGGATAAAAATAGAGGTTGTAGCCCTCGGCGATCGTTGGGTTTCCCACGAGTGCCTGCGCCAAGCTCAGGAGGGCCTCGGCTCCCGCCCGCTCGTCTCCGTGAATACCAGCAAACAAACCGATCCGGATGGGGTCCCCACCTCCATGCGGACCCTCAAAAATAAATCGGTCGAAGTCAGCTACGCCGTTCATCATCAACTGTTTGCCTGCGAGGAAGTCAGAGCGGATAGCCAATGCATGAAAGCGCGAGGAGAGATGTGCAACAGACTGTTCTGACACGCGCGAATTCATAACGTCAGGCGCGAGAGTCGGCGAGTTGGTTCTTTTCTAAAGATACTCAAGTTGTTTAGTAGACTTTCATCCCGCTACCGGTTTGTCAAAGACTTTTTCGAGCGCGTCTTCGGCCCTCGGCTCTATCGACCGCTGTATTAGAACTGCTGGCGACGCTGCGGGCGGGTGAGTGTGATTATTGCGTCCTTAACGGGGACGAACCTAAACCAAACAGCCCACTTGTTCTTCCGCTTCAGCATTCGCCTGTTGGCGGATTCTTGCTATAGTCAAATGATGAGGACGGCGGTTGAACCAGCGAGCGCATTCACGGACCTGGAACGGAGGCGGGCGGAATTTCCCATTCTCCACCAGAAGGTGAATGGGCACGACTTAATTTATTTCGATAACGCTGCGACTTCTCAAAAGCCGGCACGTGTGATCGAGACGCTTCGGGAATATTACGAGCGCGACAACGCCAATGTTCATCGCGGCATTCACGAACTGAGTAACCGTGCAAGCACAGCGTACGAGGCTTCGCGGGCGCGTGCGGCGAAATTCCTGAATGCGCGTAGTGTCGACGAGATCATTTTCACGCGCGGTACTACAGAGTCGATCAATCTCGTCGCGCATTCCTGGGCGGGGAAGTTTTTGAAGGCCGGCGACAAAGTGCTTCTGACCGAAATGGAACACCACAGCAACATTGTTCCGTGGCAATTGCTGGCGCAGAAGATAGGCATTCAATTGGTTTATCTGCCAGTCACAGGGGATCGTGGTTTGCTCGACCTGGGCCGGTTGGACGAATGGCTGACACGGGAAATCAAGCTTTTCGCGATGACACATATCTCCAACACGCTCGGCACGGTGAACCCGGTAGCTGAGCTTTGCGCAAAGGCGCGCAAGCTCGGTGTGGTGACGCTGGTGGATGCCGCGCAAAGCGCGGGTCATCGCGAGGTGGATGTGCAGGAGATCGGTTGCGATTTTCTGGCGCTCTCAGGTCACAAAATGTGCGGCCCCACCGGCATTGGGATTCTTTACGGGCGCATCGAGTTGCTCGAACAGATGGACCCATACCAGGGCGGGGGGGATATGATTTCGAGCGTCGACTATTATCGGAGCACCTGGAACAAGGTTCCGCACAAGTTCGAAGCGGGGACGCCGAACATTGCTGATGTGATCGGTTTGCACTCGGCCATGGATTATCTGGATGAACTCGGCCGCGACCGCATTGCCGCGCACGACGTCGAGTTGAGTGCCTACGCTTACGAGGAATTGAAGTCGCTGGAAGGGATTCGGTTGTTTGGTCCGGTGCAGGGCAGGGCGGGGCTGGTCAGTTTTTTGTTGAAGGAAGTTCATGCGCACGATGTGGTGACGTTTGCGGACCAGCGCGGAGTGGCGTTGCGCGGCGGTCATCATTGCAACCAACCTTTGATGCGGAAGCTCGGGGTGGAATCGACGACACGCGCGAGTTTTTACTTCTACAACACGCATGCCGAGGTCGATCGTTTCGTTGAGGTGCTGCGGGAAATCCAAAAATTCTTTGTCGGATGAGTGCTGTCGTTGCCAGTAAAATCGGTCCGGGTTCGACAATGGCCGATGTGCTCGCGGCGTATCCAGGCGCGCAGCGAGCTCTTTTTCGCAAGTATCATATCGGCGGTTGTTCGAGCTGCGGGTTTCAACCGAGGGAGACGTTGAGCGCCCTTTGTGAGCGCAACGGAAACCTGAACGTCGAAGAAGTAATCGCGCATATCGAACTGAGTCACCATGCGGATCAGCAGATCCTGGTCGATCCGAAACAGCTCGGTCGCTGGCGCGCCGAAAGTGTTCCGATGCGTCTGCTGGATATTCGGACGCGCGAGGAGCATGAAGCCGCACGTATCGAAGGCGCGACACTTTTCACCCAGGAGATCATGAACGAAATGCTGGCACGCTGGCCACGCGCGGATCTCCTCGTTATTTACGATCACCTTGGGACGAAGAGCATGGATGCCGCCGCTTACTTTCTTGGCCACGGTTTTACGAACGTTCGGGCGCTGCGCGGCGGGATCGATGCCTGGGCGCAGGAGGTCGATGCGAACGTGCGGCGTTATAAGCTCCAATAGTTATGACCGACGATTTTCAACAAAAAGTTGCAGACGCCATCGCAAATCCAAAAAACATGGGCGAGATGCAGGGAGCCGACGCGATTGGCACCGTGGGAAGTCCCAATTGCGGTGATATGGTGCGGATGTGGATCAAGTTCAAGGAGGAAAACGGAAAGAAGGTGATCGACCGCGCGAGTTTTCAGACATTTGGTTGCGAAACGGCCATCGCCGTCGCAAGTCTGGCCACCGAACTCATCCGCGGCAAAACGGCGGAGGAAGCGATGACTCTTTCCGGCGAAGATCTGGCTGCGGGATTGGGGCCGTTGCCGCCGATGAAAATCCATTGCGGCCAACTGGTGGAAGGCGCCTTACGCAATGCGCTGGCACCAACGGAAGTGTCTCGGGCGACTGAAAGTGCTCCGCAGGCGGCCACGCTGATGGATAGTTTCGGACAAGGCGCAAACGCCGAAAAGAGGATCGTCTTTTTAGACTGATCGCGTGCAAAGCGCATAGAGTGCGGACATTCTGTCTGCGACTATGCCTTAATAAATAGAAGGACTTGCGGACAGGAACGTCCGCGCTCCATCATTCGTTTTCTTATGCTCCGACCTGACAAAAAGTATTCGGTCTATGATTTGCGCCAACTGAAAGGGAAGCGTTGCCTTACGCATGTGCATGTGAAATCGCCGGAGGAGGCCGCGGCGGCTGAAGCAGCGGGGATTGATTTGCTGAGTTGCAGTTTTGATTCGCCGGAAGCACAGGCGCGCTTGCCGCTCCTGGTCGCGGCCGCGCCGAAGAGTTTCATTTCAGGATCGACGCCGCATGGGCTCGCATCGCCGGAAGAAGGAATCCGGGTCGGATTCAAGGCGCTCGAACTAGGGGCGAGTTCGGTTTACTGCTCGGCGAGCACGAGGATAATCGAGGCGATGGCACGAGAGGGAATTCCGGTGGTGGGCCATCTTGGAATGGTTCCACGATACGCGACCTGGACCAACGTCCGCGCCATCGGCAAAACGGCGGAGGAAGCGCGGAAACTCTACGACCAAATGAAGGCGCTGGAGAACGCGGGGGCGTATGCGGCTGAGTTGGAGCTGGTTCCGCAGGAACTCGCCTCTTACCTCTGCAAGAAAACGTCACTCCTTCTGATGTCGCTCGGATCTGGAACGGGTTGTGATACGCAGTTCCTATTTTCGGACGATATTCTGGGGGACTATGACGAACGCATTCCGCGCCACGCGAAGGCGTATCGGGATTTTAGCGCCGAGTATAAAAGGTTGCAAAATGAGCGAGTTGCGGCATTTGAGGAATATGCGGCAGACGTTAAGAGCGGGAGGTTTCCGCAGGCGGGAAATCTCATCAATATGGGGGACGAGATCTTGAGGGAAGTGATCGGAGAGATCGAAGGGAGAGGAATCAATAAGCTTGAATAGGAGAGGGTGGTTTTCGTCGAATTGGATAGAGCTTGTGAAAAATTTCACAAACTTCTTGCGGGGGCTTTTATCGAGTGATAATTTGCATCCCACAGTCAAACTGACTTCTTATCTGCGAATATGAAACTGAATCACCGTTGCCTGGGAGTGGCTGCTCTTTTTGCTTCGTTGCAAATGCTGAGCGCCGGGGATATCACCGGCAAAATCACGTTGAAGGGAACACCTCCTCCGGAAAAGGATTTGCCGGTCGCGTCAGATCCTGTCTGTGGCAAAATCCATCCCACTAAGAAAACCCGTCTCTACGTCGTGGGTAAGGGCGGAGAACTGGCTGACACCTTTGTTTATTTGAAGGAAGGGGTGAAGGGGAATGCTCCTGCTGCGGATAAGCCTTTGCTGATCGATCAGGTGGGTTGTGAGTACACCCCATACGTAGCGGGTGCGATGGTGAACCAAAAAATCCTGGTGCGTAATTCGGATCCGGTGCTGCACAACGTGCACGTGATGCCGGCGAACCCCGGGAACAAGGAATCAAACACCGCGCAATTACCGAAATCGAAGGATCTGGAATACAGCTTTGCTTCGGAAGAACCCTTTCTGAAGTTTAAGTGCGATGTGCATCCGTGGATGTTTTCCTACGTGACAATTTTGAAGCACCCATATTTCGCGACGAGCGGAACGGACGGCACGTTCAAGATCGCGAATGTCCCTCCGGGCAAATACACGGTGGAAGTGGTTCATCGCAAAGCGGGCAAGCAAACGATGGAAGTCGAAGTGCCTGCGACTGGGTCGAAGGAAGCCAACTTTACCTTGGAAGCGAAATAACTTAATATTTGGAGAGCTGATCCGCTGCGGGCTTCCCGCAGCGGTTCTGTTTTTCGGCAAGGAGTGCGGAGATCACAAAACAATCCTGCGTTGCGCGTTTTCGCCGTCATCACGGCGGTGGCGACTCTTTGCCTTATTTGCGTGGGCGGGCTTGTCACAAGTCACGGGGCTGGCATGGCTGTGCCGGATTGGCCGACCACCTATGGGTATAACATGTTCTTATTCCCGGTATCGAAGTGGGTCGGAGGAATTTTTTACGAGCATACCCATCGGCTGGTGGCTTCCGGTGTGGGCTTTTTAACGACGATCCTTGCCGTCTGGCTGTGGCTGAAAGAGGAGCGCCGCTGGTTGCGCTGGCTGGGGATTGCCGCTTGGTTCGCAGTTGTGGCGCAAGGAGTTCTCGGCGGACTGCGCGTCACCCTCTACAAGCAGGAACTCGGGATTTTTCATGCGACACTGGCGCAGCTCTTTTTCCTGGCGGTGAGCGCAATCGCTCTCTTCTTGAGCCGCACCTGGCAGCAATTGGTTGGGAGCGCGGGATCAATTCGATTTCATCCTTCTTTTCGGCCGGTTGTTCTGAGCGCCACGGTTTTGATTCTGATGCAGCTTGTGCTTGGAGCTACGATGCGTCATCAGCATGCAGGACTGGCGGTACCCGATTTTCCATTGGCATACGGTCAAGCATGGCCGCGAACGGATGAGGCATTTCTGCATGAAGTGAATGCAAAGCGTGCGGATTATCGCGACTATGCTCCCATTACTGCGAACCAGGTTTATCTCCACATGGCGCACCGGTTGAATGCGTGCGCAGTTCTGGCCGGCGTGATCGGGGCGGGCGTTCTCATCAGGAAGGGGGCCAATACTCCGAAATTGAAAAATTTAATCAGCGTGTGGATGGCGCTGGTTCTATTCCAGGCTTTTCTCGGGGCGTATACGGTCTGGAGTAATAAAGCGGCTGATGTCGCTACGGCGCACGTTTTAGTGGGTGCATTGAGCCTTGTTTGGGGTGGTTTGTTGTTCATCGGAACCGCGCCGCTTGCAGCGCGGTTTGCGAAAAAGGAGGAAATTTCGGTCGCGCACGCGCAGCCGCTGCTCTCATGAAAGCGACGGCTACCACCATCGTTGAACCCGCCATCGCCGGGAAGTCGGTGTTTGCGGTTTACTGTGACCTGATCAAGGCGCGGCTGACTGCGTTGGTGTTGATCACGACGCTGGTTGGATTCTACGCGGGCTCAGGCGGGCAGATTGATTATGGGAGAATGCTGCATACGATGCTGGGCACGGCCCTGTTGGCGTGCGGTGCTTCCGCATTGAATCAATTGCTGGAACGGGACCTGGACGCGAAAATGCGCCGAACTGAAGGTCGTCCCTTGCCCTCCGGAAGAATGACACCGGACGGCGTGTTGCTCCTGGGAGTCGCGCTCTCGGCCGTGGGACTGATTTATCTTTCGCTGGCGGTGAATGCTTTAACCAGTTTGCTGGGGGCGATCACACTTGTGAGCTACGTTTTTGTTTACACGCCTCTGAAGCGGAAGACGACTCTTAATACGTTAATCGGTGCTGTCCCGGGCGCTGTTCCGCCGTTGATGGGTTGGACGGGAGCGACCAATCAGATGTCGGCGGCCGGCTGGTCTCTTTTTGCGATTCTATTCCTGTGGCAATTGCCACACTTCATGGCGATTGCGTGGTTGTATCGCGAAGATTATGCGCGAGCGGGCTTCAAGATGTTGCCCGTGGTGGATCCTGAAGGGCGTCAGACCGCCGCCCAGGCGGTGTGTCATGCGTTCGGTCTCATTCCAGTGAGTTTGTTTCCCGCGCTGCTGGGGGTGACCGGCGTGGTTTATTTTTCAGGCGCGCTGTTGTTGGGCCTGGCTTTTTTATTTTTTGCGATTCAATTTTCCCGGCACCTCACGGCGGAGCGAGCGCGCGCATTGTTCATCGCCTCGATCGTTTACCTGCCGGTCCTGCTGGTTTTATTAGTTTTAGACAAGGTGAGATGATTCTGTTTCTTGACACTCGAACTGCCCGCAAGTTTACTTTTCGGTCTTTGACCGAGGTCAAGAAACGGATCGCGAAGAACAGTAGATAAAATGGAGCACTCGACACATACCGATCACACCGGAGCGCATGGTGATCATCACCACGACGCGCACGGGCACCACGAGGAGCTTGGCTTCTGGCGCAAATATATCTTTTCGACCGATCACAAGATCATCGGTCTGCAATACGGAATCACCGCGCTTCTCTTTCTCTTTTTCGGTTTCACGCTGATGATGCTCATGCGCTGGCAATTGGCCTATCCAGGCCGACCCATTCCTCTTTTCGGGGCGCTTTTGGAGAAAACGATGGGCCGCGTGGCGTCCGGGGGTGTGATGAGTTCGGATCTTTATAACATGTTCGGCGCGATGCACGGCACGATCATGGTGTTCCTGGCGATTGTGCCCCTCGCTTTTGCGGCGTTCGGGAATTACGTGGTGCCGCTGCAAATTGGCGCCCCTGATATGGCGTTTCCGCGACTGAACATGGCGAGCTTCTGGGTGTTTTTCCTCGGTGGCGTCATCATGTTTGCAAGTTTCTTTGTGCCGGGCGGACCTGCGCAGGGTGGTTGGACCTCGTATTCGCCGCTCGCCTCGGTTATCCCGACCGATGGGCAGACGTACTGGATTTTCGGCATGGTGATGCTGATTTCATCGTCGCTGTTGGGCGCTGTAAACTTTCTCGCGACGATCATTCAGCTTCGGGCCCCGGGCATGACCTGGATGCGGTTGCCGTTTTTCGTTTGGGCACAATTCGTCACTGGGTTTCTGCTCCTCCTGGCCTTTCCTCCCCTGGAAGCCGCCGCGTTGATGCAATTGATGGATAAAGTCTTTGGAACGAGTTTCTTCCTGCCCACCGGTTTGATGGTTTCCGGTCAGCCTGCGGAAATAAGCGGCGGCGGAAGTCCTCTTTTGTGGCAGCACCTGTTCTGGTTCCTCGCACATCCGGAGGTTTACGTTTTGATTCTGCCGGGCATGGGGATCGTAGCGGAAGTGATCGCGAACAATATTCGCAAACCGCTCTGGGGTTACAAACCACTTGTTTACTCCGCGCTGACGATCGGGTTTTTGTCGTTCATCGTTTGGGCGCATCACATGTATCTCACCGGCATGGGAACGGCGATCAGCACGTTTTTTCAGACGACCACCATTATCATTTCAATTCCGTCAGTCATTATTTTGACGGTCTTCTTTATTTCGCTGTGGGGTGGGTCGATCCGTTTCAACACGCAAATGATGTTCGTGATGGCATTTCTCGTTATGTTCGGAATCGGTGGTTTGACCGGATTGCCACTCGGCTTCAGCTACGCGGACCTCTACCTGCACGACACCTATTACGTCATTGCGCATTTCCACTACATCGTTGCACCCGGAACAATTTTCGCGATGTTCGCGGGGATTTATCATTGGTATCCTAAGATGACCGGACGCTTGATGAGCGACTTCTGGGGCAAGGTGCATTTCTGGACTTCGCTGATTTTCATGAACCTGATTTTCCAGCCGATGTTCGCGCAGGGGATGGCGGGTATGATCCGACGTATGTATGACGGTGCGGTTAATTATTCGGCGGCGACCAACCCGAACGCCTGGGGTGCTTTGAGTGATTCGGTCATCGCATCGAATCGCACTATCTCGATGGCCGCCTGGATGCTCGGCCTTTCGCAAATTCCGTTTATCATCAATGTTTTCTGGAGCATCAAGCACGGCAAGCTGGCGAAGTCTGATAATCCGTGGGAAGCGACTACGCTCGAGTGGCAGACGCCCACCCCTCCGCCGCACGGTAATTTCACCGCGGTTCCAACAGTGGTGCGCGGCCCTTACGAGTATAGCGTTCCGGGACATGCCCGGGATTTTACCCCACAAAGCATGACCGACGCGGCTGCACGAGCCAAAGCCTAAAAGGATTTAGTTCATGGATATTCCCTATACGTCTCACGCCCGGGAAGATACGGGCCTATATAACGCGAAAGTCGGAATCTGGTTGTTTCTGGCTTCCGAAGTCATGTTGTTCGGCGCGTTGTTCTCTTCTTACATTCTGTTGCGCGTGGGGGCAGCCCCGGGAACATGGCCGCATGGGCTGCTCAACATCCCGCTCGGAACGATTAATACGCTGGTTCTGATTTGTTCATCGGTGACGGTGGTGATGGCCTGGGCCTCCCTCAAAATGAACCGGTTCGATCGGTATCGGATGTATCAGACGATAACTGTCCTTTGTGCCGCTATATTTGTGGGGATTAAGAGCTTCGAGTATCGGGACAAGTTCACGCACTACGAAGTCCATCTGAAGGATGGTTCCATCGTGGATGGACATCTTAAAGAACGCACCAAGGACTACATCGTTCTCCATCTCTCAGAAGCGCATCGTATGCCTGCTTCTGCGCGGCAGGCGCAGCATCAAGGCGCAGCCGCGGAAGCGGAACATGGGACGGGCCATGCGGAAGGTGCCGCTGCTGCTGGCGAGCATCATGAGCGCAAAATCATGATGTCTGACATTCAAATACGTCCTAAATCGGGAAAGCCCTGGATGGAGAATTACGGTCCATGGCACAACACGTACATGGCAATTTATTTCACTTTGACCGGCTTGCACGCGTTGCACGTGATCGGTGGTGCGCTCGTGATTGCCTTCATTTTGTGGCCAGGGGCAAAGATGTGGCAAACCGACCCGGAACGGTATACAAACCGCATTGAGATTTCCGGTCTGTTCTGGCACTTCGTTGACCTGGTCTGGATATTCCTTTTTCCTGTCCTTTATCTGCTCTAACTATGGCAAATCATTCTTCAGTCTCTTCAGCAACACAGACTCACGCCTCCGCGGGGCATGGGCATTCCCACGGACATGGCGCGCATGACGTGAGCAAGGAAGTCCGCAAATATCTTATGGTATTCGGCGCGCTTTTGATCGGCACGATTCTGACGGTTTGGGCTTCGTACATAAATTTCGGAACGCCGGCTGCGAACATTATCGTTGCCTTGATTATCGCGACGATCAAAGCAGCTCTGGTGGCGAGTTTTTTCATGCATCTGATCGATGAGCGAAAGCTTGTCTATGGGGTGTTGGGAGCAACGGTGTTTTTCTTCATTGCCTTGATGTATCTTACTCTCTGGTCGAGCGAACCAACCAGTTTCATTCACCTTAAGTAATGTCACTTAAATCGATCCATGTTGTTTTTGTGACCGCAGCTCTGCTGCTGACCGCCTTTTTTGGCGGTTGGGCCTGGCACGAATACGCAAGCCCGCAAGGAACGCAGGCCCATTTAATCTACGGGGTGCTATCGATCGTTGCTTTCGTCGGACTGTTGTTTTACGGCAAGTACTTTCTGCGAAAGCTTAAACACATTAGTTACCTATGAGCCGAACCAAACGCCTGTCATTGTTTCTCGCCGCGACTGCACTGGTGCAGGTCATGAGCAGTCCGGTGTTGGCATGCGCGGCCTGCTTCGGCCAATCGGACTCGAGCATGGCGCGCGGGATGAATATGGGAATTTTTGCGCTGCTCCTCGTGATAACTTCTGTGCTGTGCGGAATTGCTGGATTTTTTGTTTATGTGGCGCGGCGTTCCACGCAGTTGGACCACGCAAGCGCCAGTTTGGCCGAGAATTTATCTGAACCTCAAACGAACGCGTAAGAAATGTTGAAGTATTTAGGATTGCCGATGCTCGCATCGGACCACGGCAAGCACGTGGACGATTTCATTTTGTACGTCCACTATCTGATGGGCGTGCTGTTCGTTGGTTGGCTGGCTTACTTCCTTTACACGCTGTTCCGGTTTCGCGCCGCGCGTCATCCCAAAGCGAGCTACGCCGGTGCGCAGACGCACGCCTCGAGTTATATCGAAATCGCGGTGGCCGCCATCGAAGGTGTGCTCCTGGTGGGATTATCCATCCCGCTGTGGGCGAAGTTTGCTGATCAATTTCCCGCTGAATCCGAAGCGACCAACGTCCGGGTGGTGGCACAGCAGTTTTTCTGGAACGGCGTTTATCCGGGTAAAGACGGCAAGTTCGGAAAACAGGATTTTCATCTGGTGAATTCGACCAACCAGTTCGGGTGGGACTATACCGATCCGGCGACGCACGATAATTTCGTGGGCGATCAAAACGTGATCGTTGTCCCTGAAGGAAAGCCGGTGGTTGCCATCATTAGCTCGAAGGACGTGATTCATTCCTTCAAGATCAATTCATTCCGGGTCACGCAGGATGCGATTCCTGGCATGGCCATTCCGATTTGGTTCAAACCGACGACAAACGGCGTGTTTCTAATTAATTGCGCTCAGCTTTGCGGGAACTCCCATTATTATATGAAGGGCGAGTTTCACGTGGTGCCGCAGCAGAAGTTCGACGAATTTGTCGCGGCGAAGAGTGCCAGCGCCGGTGGCGCTGCCCAGAGTTTTGAGTAGTCCCGGTTGAAAAAACAATTTCGCGCTACTCAAGTCCAGGCGGGCTTGAGTAGTTTCATTTTAGATGAACACCATGACCAATTCAAAAATTCGTCTCTTTGCCTGGACGGTGCTTGGGTTGGTCCTGGCGGGGGTGGTCGGTCTCTTCATTCGTGCCCAAATCCACAAATCCAGCCTGCCTCATCTCAGCCGCGTTGAATCCTTTCAATTGACGAATCAGGTGGGAGAGATCGTGAGGGTGCGTGATTTACAAGGAAAGGTTTGGGTCGGCGATATCATCTTCACGCGTTGCGGCGGCCCGTGTCCGAAAATGACAGAAGAGATGAGCAAGCTACAAAAAGCGCTGCCGGCAAACCCGGGCTTGCGGTTTGTCACCCTCACAACGGATCCCGAGTACGACCGTCCACCGGTACTGAAAGCGTATGGAGAAAAGTTCGGCGCTGATTTTTCACGTTGGATGTTTTTGACGGGGACGAAAGCAGAGATCAAACGCGTCGCAGTCGATAGTTGGAAGTTTGCAGCGTTTGAAAAGGAAAAGGCGGATCAGGAAAGTGAAAACGACCTTTTCGTGCACAGCACTTATTTTGTCTTGATCGACAAGTCTGGCACGGTTCGCGGTGTTTACGAGAGTCAGGAGCCTGGCTTCCAGGAAAAGATTCGGGCTGACATTGAAGGCTTACTTAAGGAGAGCCAATGAGCATTGCGGACTTGCCTGCTGTGAACGCGTGCTTCAACGCGGCGAGCACCGTTTTGCTGGCGTGCGGGTATATTTTGATCAAACGCGGAAAA
The DNA here is from genome assembly GCA_044226545.1 of Limisphaerales bacterium. GTDB lineage: Bacteria > Verrucomicrobiota > Verrucomicrobiia > Limisphaerales > SXQI01 > DASVNK01. The sequence goes on along the minus strand of JBGAGW010000013.1, from coordinate 68,026 downwards.
CAGATTGCTCACCGCAATTGCATGATTTCGGCGCTGATCAGTTCGAGTTTATTCTTGGTTGGCTATCTGACCTATCACGCGCACGCAGGCACTACTCGGTTTGAGAACCCGCAATGGTTTCGCCCCATTTACCTCGTCATTTTACTGACCCACACACTGCTGGCGGCCGTTGTCGTGCCGCTGGTAATCCTGACGATTCTGCCGGCGCTGCGAAGGAGATTCGACCGCCACAAGAAAATCGCCCGCTGGACGTGGCCGGTGTGGATGTATGTGTCTGTAACCGGCGTTCTGATTTACTTCCTGCTCTACCAGATTTTTCCGCAGAAGGCCTAATCGAACGAAACTTTCGGCAGGAAGCCGAACTTCGCTTGAGCGCGGACAATGAAAAAGAACAGCCGCATTCGCCACCGAAGATTGAAGCCCCCTTCGAGTTCTCCAGCGAGAGCAGCGTTGACGGCTGAAGCCAGTTTAAAGCGCTCCTTTGGATTGAAGAATACTTCAAGGAAGGCCGTGGTGTAAAAACTGTGGACCATTTCCCAGTAGAACTGCATCGATTCGCGCAGTTTTTTTTCGTAGTGGCTCAGCCGCGAGGCAATGTGGCCGTTGCTTTCGAGCAACTCGTCAATCGTTTGGGCCGCCATTTTGCCCGAATTCATGGCGATAAATACCCCTGCCGAAAAAATGGGGTCCATAAACCCGGCCGCGTCCCCTACGCGAAGCAATCGCTTCCCTACATAGCGGCTATTGTAATAGGAAAAATCACTCGTAGTTTGGAGCGGAAGGATCTGCTCCGCTTTTTCCATTCGCTTGACCATGACTGGACTCGATCGCCAGATCCGTTCAAAGATGGCCGCGGGTGATTCTTTAGCCGCAGCAAATTCACTTTGGTCCATCACACAGCCGACGCTTGTCTTGTCTTCTGAGATGGGGATCAGCCAAAACCATTTGTTCTCCAGGCGAACAATGACAGTGTCGCCAGCATTCTTGCCATTGTCTCGCATTACATCTTTGAAATGACCGAAGATCGCCAGTTTTTTCAGCTTGGGATGAACGATGCGAAGACCTTCCTGGTTGCCGGTCAGATTTCCGCGGCCGCTGGCATCAATCAGAAACTTTGAAGAAAAAGAGTGACTCTTGCCGCGGGGATCAGTCGTTTCGACAGAAGCTCCTTTGTCGTCTTCACGAAAACGCGTCACGGTCCAGCCTTCGCGAACATCCACGCCCCTTTCCTGAGCGTTTTTCAGGAGAATATGATCGAAAGTGGCGCGCTCCACTTGCAGCGCTTCCGTTTCCCGGGTGTAAATGCCGTTCGAGAAAACGAACTTTTGGAAGCGCGATCCATTTCCCAGATAGAATTGCGCGCCATATTTTTTGATAAAACCGTGAGGCTTGATTTTTTCGGTCAAACCGAGCTCTTCGAACATCGGACGATTGTAGGGAAGAAGCGATTCGCCGATATGGAAGCGGGGAAAGATTTCTTTTTCGAGCAGCAATGTCTTGCGGCCGGTCTTGGCGAGGTAGGTCGAGGCGCAGCTTCCGCCGGGACCACCGCCAATCACGATGACGTCGTAATCGACCGCCATTTTAAGCCTTCAGCTTGCTGGTGACGGCTTCCGCCATGGAATTGATACTGTGCAGGATGCTTTTGGCCGCTTCCGGATCGGGAACTTTCAATCCGTAGTTCTTGTCGAGGGCGACAACGAGTTGCAGCGCATCAACGGAATCGAGTCCGAGACTGCCGGGACCGAACAAGGCCTGGCTATCGCCAATTTCTTCGACAGGAATCTGGAGCATGCAATTCTCCACAAGCATTTTTTTGATTTCGCTTCTTAAAGCGACAGGGTCATGCATATCTGGGTTTCTTAAAGTGTTGCGGAATGACGAGGTGGACAAGTGAAAATCGAAGGGTCGCTCAGATCTTTTTCAATTTGGGACCCTTCGGAGTATCTTCGATTACCCAGCCTTTCGCCTTGAGTTCTTCGCGAATTTCATCCGCGCGCTTGAAGTTTTTCGCCTTGCGAGCCGCTTGACGTTCTTCCAGGAGCACGATCAATTCGCCGGGAACTTCGGTTGCGCCGGTTTTCGCTCCGACGCCAAAGACAGCATCGATGCGTTCCCACGCTGTCAGATGCCTGGCCGCGTGCTCCGCGGTAAGCTTTCTTTCCGAGAGTTCGCGGTTTGTGTTTCGAACCCAGTCAAATATGTGGCCCCAGGCGGCAGCAACGTTGAGATCATCGTCCAGCGCGGCAGTCACTTTGTTTAGCAGGTCCTCGTGCGGTTCGCTGGTCTGCCCGGCCGCAATTTCGCGAAGTTTGGCGAGCAATTCATCGATTCGAGCAAGGGCAGTGCGGGCGCCTGATAACCCATCGAGAGTGAAATTAAAGCTCTCGCGGTAATGGGACGAAAGCAGAAGGTAACGAATCTCCCGGCCGGTAAAACCCTTCTGGAGGAGATCACGCAAGGTGAAATAGTTCCCCAACGATTTCGACATCTTTCGCCCTTCGACGAGCAGATGTGCGATGTGCACCCAATGCTTCACGAACCGTTTTCCGGCGGGTTGCGCGCCGGCGCCTTCGCTCTGCGCTATCTCGTCTTCGTGATGGGGGAAGATCAAATCCTCGCCGCCAAGATGCAGATCGAAGCTTGGCCCGAGGATATTCATGCTCATGGCACTGCACTCGATATGCCAGCCAGGACGTCCTTCACCCCATGGGCTGGGCCAGAAGACTGGACCATCTTCCGGCACACGCGCTTTCCAGAGGGCAAAGTCTGCGACCGCTTCCTTGGCATATTCGTCGGCGCTCACGCGCTCGCCCACTCGCAATTCTTCGAACTTGATATTCAGCAGTTGACCGTATTTGCGGCCCGCGGCGCGATACTTCTCGATGCTGAAGTAGACCGAACCGTCATTTGCCCGGTAGGCAAAACCGTGCTGCATCAATGCCTCGATCACTCCGATGATTTCAGTGACAAAATCTGTCGCGTGCGGAAGGTCATTGGGACGAAGGCAATTGAGGGCATCGAAATCCTCGAGGAATGCCTTTTCGTATTCGCCAGTGTAGTCCTTGAGAGCACGGCCGGATTTCCGCACCGCCGCGATGATTTTATCCTCAACGTCCGTGATGTTCATGACGTGACGGACTTCGTATCCGCGAAAGGTGAGATAGCGGCGGACGAAATCGCTGCAGACAAAAGTCCGAAAATTCCCAATGTGAGCAAAATTGTGAACGGTCGGTCCGCAGCAATACATGCCGACCTTCTTCGAGTCGGGATTCAGCGGTTCGAACGGAACGACCGATCGCGACAAGGTGTTAAACAACTGTAAGGCCATGTAAACGGACAGACTCTATAAGCGGAGCAGGGGATTGTCACTCTGAAGTGAGGAATGTCTGACAAATTGTTTGACAATATTTGGAGACAATCAGATTGTTAAAATCCTGAAAACGATGTCAATGCGAGAGTTCTTCCGGCAACCGCGGCGTGTTCAACAGTTAATCAAGCAGGGGCAGACGCTTCTCGTGAGCCACCGGGACGACCCGGTCTTTGAGGTCCGTCCGGCTCGCGAACGAAAGAATCATCAGGCACGGCGCAGTCGCGGTGTTTGGAGTCATTTGGGGTACTCGGGTGATCCAGCGGCGCCGTTGCCGCCGGAGGAAAACTGGCAGTGAAGTACCTTTTGGACACGATGACCTGGTTTTGGTATTGCGAAAAGCCGGAGGTCATCTCGCCCGAAGTATTGGAAAAGTTGGAGAGCGATTCGGGTAAATGGGCTCTCTCGGCAGCGAGTATTTGGGAAATTGCGCGCAAGAGCCAGTTGGGCCCGAAGACTCGAGGCCTCGATCTTCGGGTGGACTTCAAAGTCTGGATGGAAAGAGCGCTTCCAACCGAAGACTACCTGGTTCTGCCCATCACGGCTGAAATCGCGGCGGAGTCAAATTTTTTACCCGGAGAGTTCCACCGGGATCCCATAGACCAAATCATCGTTGCCACTGCGCGCCTTGAGAATCTCACGATCGTCACTTCGGATACTCTTATGAAGAAGTATCCGCATGTTCGAACGTTATATTACAAAGGGCCGGCGAACTAAGTTGATTAGTATTTTGCGACCTTCGGGTCGATTTCGTCCGCCCAGGCCAGAATGCCGCCGCGAACGCTTTTCACATGTTTGAACCCTTGCTCGCGCAGAAAATTGAGCGCCTTCATTGAACGGACACCACTCTTGCAGTGGATGTAAAGCTGCTGGTTCGGGTCCAACTCGGTAAAGCGCTGGTTTAGGACGCTGAGCGGAACCTGTGGAACCCCGTTCACATGGCAGATCTCATATTCGTCGGGTTCGCGAACATCGATCACGCGGATGTTCAGTTCGGGATGATCCAGTGCACGCTTCATCTCCTGAACGCTCACCTCGTCGGGATTGGCGGTGCTTGTTTCCTCCTGTTGCGGAATGCCACAGAACACTTCGTAGTCGATCAATTCCTTAATGGTCGGATGATCCCCGCAAATTGGGCATTGCGGATCGCGGCGGAGTTTTACTTCGCGAAACTTCATGTCCAGGGCGTTGAAGAGAAGCAGTCGTCCGATTAACGTGCTGCCTTGGCCGAGCGCCAGCTTGAGGATTTCTGTCGCCTGAATGCATCCCACGATGCCGGGCAAGACGCCGAGCACGCCGCCTTCGGCACAACTGGGAACCATCCCCGGCGGTGGAGGTTCAGGATAGAGACAACGATAACAAGGACCTCCGAGGTGCGGGGCGAATACGCTCGCTTGTCCTTCAAACCGAAAAATTGAACCGTAGACGTTCGGTTTTTTCAGGAGCACGCAGGCGTCATTCGTGAGATAGCGAGTCGGAAAATTATCCGTGCCGTCCACCACAATGTCGTACTCGCGGATGATAGCGAGAGCGTTCTCGCTGGTGAGACGCGTCTTGTGCAGGATAACCTGAACGTCGGGATTAATTCCTTGAATCGTCTCCTTCGCAGATTCGGCTTTGGAGCGTCCTACGTCCGAAGTTTCGTGAAGAATCTGGCGTTGGAGATTGGAGAAATCGACTTCATCGAAATCCACGATGCCAAGTTTCCCAACACCGGCAGCGGCGAGATACATCGCAATGGGCGACCCGAGGCCACCCGCGCCGATACAAAGGACGCTGGCGGAACAAATCTTTTTCTGTCCGGCGAGACCAACCTCGGGGAGAATCAAATGCCGCGAGTAGCGGCGAATCTGCTCATTGTTCAATTGCATATCGCAGGTGTGCAAACTAGTGGAGAGGTGTGGCTGTGACAAGTTGCACGGCATCAGGCCACGGAGAGCGACTCTGCATCGTTATGAGAAGCCGAGCATCCTCTTTTTCACGCTTGTTAAAAAGCGAGAGGGGCGAACCGCGCCTCCGCGATTCGCCCGCGTCGTAGAAATCTTGCTCGTTTTACAGCCGGTTCTTACCCGATGCTTTCGCCGCGGCCCAACGGCGCCGTGCCGCTTCAGCAATGGCCTTACGAGCCGCTGGGCTGATTTGCCGGCGACCGGCGCCTCCCGTTGCTGGTTTCCCGGCAGGTTTGGCAGCGCCACCGCCTTGTTTGCGGCTAGCGGCCCAACGCTTGCGCTGGGCGTCAGCAATCCGTGCGCGAGCTGCCGCGCTCATCTGCCGACGTCCTCCTCCTCCCCCGCCACCAGAGGAAGCACCCGCTCCGCCCGGAAGGGAGAAGCGACCATCCACTCGATTAAACTTCGGATTCTTCCCATAAAGAATTACACCGAGCGAGTTCAGTGGATTGTTAGTTTGGAATTTATATCCGCGCCGCTGGACAGCAGCTAAGACTTCTTCCTTCGTTTTGGAGCCCTCACGCAAAACGGCGAGCACATGTTCGCGGAGCGACGTGCCGCCACTGCCACCACCACCACCGGCGGCTGGCCTTCCAGCAGGGCGCGAGGCTGGGCGAGCGGGGGCGCTGCTCTGTTCAGAGACGCCCTGAACAGCGGATTCTGAAGGGAGCGGCATTTCGCCGAGCGCTTCATTGATTTGAGCGAGTCGCCGTGAAACTGCATCTCTTTCCTGCATCAGTTCACGACGAAGTTTTATGAATTGTTGTAAGCTGTCGATCCTCATTGTTTTAACATGATAGTGAATTATGGGAGGAAACACAACTAGGAATAGTATTGCGATTAGTAAGTACGCAAAGACCCGGTTAGTTAGGGGCCATGTGGCTCGCAATTTATGCCACAATCCTGTTGGCGTGGGCGTCGATTCTGTAGAAGCATCTAATGATATGTCGAATCTTGAAACGTGGAGCGCGGTCGATGCATATGTGACAGATCTCCTGGTCCGACCTGAGCCGGCGCTAGCCCACGCCTTAGCGACAAGCGCCGCAGCTGGTTTACCAGCAATCAATGTCTCGCCGCCGCAAGGCAAACTCCTGCAACTATTCCTGGAGATGCAGCAGGCCAAACGGGTTCTGGAGATTGGAACCCTCGGCGGCTATAGCACCATTTGGCTGGCTCGGGGCTTACGGCCAGACGGCCGCATCATCACGCTGGAGTCGGAGAGGCTCCATGCGGATGTCGCGCGGCGCAACTTCGCGCACGCGGGCGTGAACCAGCAAGTCGAAATACGTATTGGCCCCGCGGCTGATTCGCTGGCCGCGCTTGTGTCCGAAGGTGCCCGCCCCTTCGATTTTATCTTCATCGACGCGGATAAGCCGAATTATCCCGAGTACCTAAGCTGGGCGTTAAAGCTCTCGCGCGCAGGAACTTTAATAATGGCTGACAATGTCATTCGCGACGGAGCCGTTATCGAGGCGGATAGTGGCGATCCGAAAGTGCAAGGTGTGCGCCGTTTCAACGAGATGGTTGCGGCGGAACCACGATTGCGAGCGACTGCTCTGCAGACGGTCGGAAGCAAGGGTTACGACGGTTTCACCATTGCGTTCGTGTGTTCATAGCAGACCGCTTTCTCGAACGGGCAGGGGCTGGTCGACGCGAATGTCAAAATAATTGCGTGGACACCGGGCGGCCCGTAGGGTGTCGCGCGCAAGAAAATGAAGATTTTTATCGACGGCCAGTATTTCGACGAGAACAACGCCAAGGTGTCGGTGTTCGATCATGGCCTTCTCTACGGCGACGGTATTTTTGAGGGCATTCGGGCGTACAATGGGCGTGTGTTCAAGTTGAAGGAACATATCGACCGGCTATTTTACTCCGCGAAGGCCATTCTCCTGACGATTCCGATGACGCACGCGGAAGTGTGCAAAGCGGTGGTGGATACGTGCCGCGAGAATGGGCTGCGCGAGGGATATATCCGCCTGGTGGTCACCCGCGGAGTGGGGGGGCTCGGGTTAAACCCGAATAAATGTAAGCGTCCCTCCGTGATTGTCATTGCCGACAAAATTCAGCTTTATCCCAAAGAGTATTACGAAAACGGGTTGACGATCATTACGGTGCCAACCACGCGGAACTTGCACAGCGCACTAAATCCAGCGATCAAATCGTTGAACTACCTGAACAACATTCTCGCGAAGATCGAAGCGAACAACGGCGGCTGCGAGGAAGCCATCATGTTGAACAACGAGGGGTATGTAGCCGAGTGCACCGGGGATAATATCTTTTTGATCAAGGGTAATGAGATGTTAACGCCTCCCCTCAGCGCCGGGGCGCTTTACGGGATAACCCGCGGGGTGGTCATCGAGTTGGCAAGTGCGAGCGGCCTTAAAGTGAGCGAGCCGAACCTCACGCGTTACGATGTCTTCAATGCCGACGAATGCTTCCTCACCGGGACTGGAGCGGAAGTTGTTCCAGTGGTGAAGGTCGACGGGCGAGTGATCGGCGACGGTAAGCCTGGGGCGCGCACACGAGAGTTGGTGAAGAAATATCACGAACTGGTCCAGGCGAGCGGCGAACCGATTTAGCGATTTCGAAAAAGAATGAAGAAAGCACTGATTACAGGGATCACCGGCCAGGACGGCTCCTATCTGGCGGAACTTTTGCTCGCGAAGGGATACGAAGTTTACGGCATCATTCGTCGCGCCAGCACCTTCAATACGGGACGGTTGGATCCGATTTATTCCGACCGGCATCAGTCGAGCACGCGTTTATTCTTGGAGTATGGAGATCTCTCCGATGCGAGCGCGCTCGCGCGCCTGCTCGGCAAAATCCAGCCGGACGAAGTTTACAACCTGGCGGCGCAAAGCCACGTTCGCGTGAGTTTTGATAGCCCCGAATACACTGCGGATATAACCGGAACAGGAACGGTGAGATTGCTCGAGGCGATTCGCCAGGTCGGCTTAAAGCCGCGTTTCTATCAGGCGTCTTCCAGCGAAATGTACGGCAAAGTGGTGGAAGTTCCACAGCGCGAGACCACGCCATTTTACCCACGCAGTCCCTATGGAGCGGCGAAAGTTTATTCCTACTGGATCACCGTGAACTATCGCGAGTCCTACGGAATGCACGCGAGCAACGGGATCCTCTTCAATCACGAATCTCCGCGACGGGGTGAGACCTTTGTCACGCGCAAGATCACGCGCGCGATCGCTCACATCAAAGCCGGCCTGCAGAAGAAGCTTTATCTCGGAAATCTGGATGCGAAGCGTGACTGGGGATACGCAAAGGAATACGTCGAAGCCATGTGGTTGATGCTGCAGCAACCTGAAGCCGACGATTACGTGATCGCCACCAACGAAACTCATTCCATCCGCGAGTTTTTGGATGTCGCTTTTGAACACGCCGGCTTGGATTGGAAAAAATATGTCGAGATTGACTCGCGCTATTACCGTCCAGCGGAAGTCGATCTGCTGATCGGCGACTACAGCAAAGCCAAACAAAAACTCGGCTGGGAACCGAAGACAAAATTCGTCGATCTGGTCAAGCTGATGGTTGATGCGGATGCCAAGCTTCTGAAAGATCACCTGGAGGGAAGAGCGAAAGTGACGGCCTAGCATGCCCAAGGCGTTCATCACGGGAATCACCGGCCAGGACGGATCGTATTTAAGCGATCTGCTGCTGGAGAAAGGGTATGAAGTTCATGGCATTGTGCGCCGCACCAGCACGCTTGAGCGATCGCGGTTGGATCATCTCTACAACAATCCCGAGATCTATAATCGCCGTTTGTTTCTGCATTACGGTGAATTGAGCGATGCCACCACGATGCGGCGCGTGCTGAACAAAGTCGCGCCGGACGAAATTTATCACCTGGCCGGCCAAAGCCACGTTGGACTGAGCTTCGAGATTCCGGAATCAACCTGCGAGATGACCGCTCTCGGAACCTTGCGCCTCCTGGAGATGATACGAGATCTCGCAAAGGCTCCTCGCTTTTTTCACTCCGCTTCCAGCGAAATTTTTGGAGCGCCCAAAGTTTCCCCGCAAAACGAAGAGACGCCGATTGCGCCGGTGAATCCCTACGGAGTTGCTAAAGCGTTTGCGACGCAGATGGTCACCGTTTATCGCAATACCTTTGGGCTATTTGCGTGCAATGGCATTCTTTACAACCACGAGTCGCCGCGACGGGGAGAAAACTTTGTCACGAGAAAGATTTGCCGGGCCGCTGCCGCGATCAAGACTGGGAAGCAAAAGGAGCTTTCGCTCGGCGACACGAGCGCTCGGCGGGATTGGGGCCATGCCAAAGATTACGTCCGTGGAATGTGGCTCTCGCTCCATCATCCGACCGCCGACGATTACGTTTTCGCGACGGGAGAAACGCATAGCGTCCAGGATGTCGTTGAGATTGCGTTTGGCACGTTGGGGCTCGATTGGAAAAAGCACGTGAAACGTGACGAACGCCTCATACGTCCGACTGAATCACACAGTCTGGTGGGCGATCCTTCCAAAGCCATTCGTGTGCTTGGCTGGAAGCGGGAATATACCTTTCAGCAGTTGATCGAAGAGATGACGCGAAGTGAGTTGGCTCACGTAAAAGCGAGCTAGAGACTACTTCTTGCGAAAGGCGAGGACGTAGTCGGTCAAGTTTTTGATTTCATCGGCGGTGATTTTGCCACCGAAAGCGGGCATTTTGATCGAACCCTTACCATCAGCTTTGCCCTCTGTAATTTGCTTTTCAATTTCAGCCGGCGTCGTTTTGCTGACGCTCAGGTTTTTGGCGCCCGCTTTTTTTCCCGCGGGCGTGTTGGCTTTTCCGTCTTTGCCGTGGCAGGGAGCGCACGTTTTGTTAAAGAGCTCTTCGGTGGACGAAGCAATGGTGCTTGTCGGTAAAAGGTAGAGGAGCGCGCCCAATAAAAGATTAGGAGTAAGATTACGAGTAACAGTAGGAAAGGCGGGGCGCATCTCCTTTTAGGCTTCCTTTTGCGGGACGCGAAGTTGAATGTGCAAATCGCGCAGTTGCTTCACTTCGACCGGGGCAGGGGATTCCGTCATGAGGTCTGTGGCCTTGGCGGTTTTGGGGAAAGCGATGACGTCGCGGATGCTCGGGGTCCCGCAAAGGATCGCGTTCATGCGGTCGAATCCCAGGGCGATGCCGCCGTGAGGTGGCGCGCCGTAACGGAACGCTTCGAGCATGTAGCCGAACCGGGCTTTGACCATATCCGGCGGGATCTGAAGAATCTCCTCGAAGATCGTTTTTTGAACGTCGGGCTGGTGAATACGGATCGAGCCGCCGCCGAGTTCCGTGCCGTTCACCACGATGTCGTAATGCTGCCCGCGCACTTTTTTCGGATCAGACTTGAGGAGGGGAATGTCTTCCGTCACCGGTGCGGTAAAAGGGTGATGGCTGGAGTACCAACGGTTTTGTTCCTTGTCAAAGCTGAGCAGCGGGAAATCGATCACCCAGAGGAAATCGAAACGGTCCGCTGGAACCGTAAGCCTGCCTTTTCCCTTGAGCACATCCGCACAATAGAGGCGGATACGGCCGAGGATTTCGCACGCGTTGAGCCATTGGTCGGCTGCAAAAAGTATCAGGTCTCCCTCCTGGATTCCGAGCTTTGTCGTGAGTGCCTGCTTTTCGGCGTCGGAGAAGAATTTCACAATGGGCGATTTCCATTCGCCATTTTCGACTTTGATGAAAGCGAGACCTTTCGCGCCAAAACTCTTCGCGTATTCCGTCATCGTTTCGATCTGCCCTTGAGTGGCGTCAGCCATTCCTTTTGCATTTAGAGCTTTCACCACCCCGCCGTTCGCGATTGCGCCGCTGAAAACTTTGAACGAGCTGGAGCGGAAATCATCGGTCAGGTCGACCAATTCCATTCCGAAACGAGTGTCCGGTTTATCGATGCCCCAGCGATTGAGCGCTTCCTGAAACGAGACCCGTTTGAAAGGCGTCGGAATGTCCATATCCAGCGCGGTTTTCCAGACGCGCTTAAGCAGACCCTCAATCAGGTTGTAAATGTCCTCCCGTTCGATGAACGACATTTCAAGATCGACCTGGGTGAATTCGAGCTGGCGATCTGCGCGCTGATCCTCATCGCGGAAACAGCGGGCGAGCTGGAAGTAACGTTCGACCCCGGCGACCATGAGGATTTGCTTGAACTGCTGCGGCGATTGCGGCAACGCATAGAATTCGCCGGGATGAACGCGGCTCGGCACCAGAAATTCCCGTGCACCTTCCGGAGTGCTTTTGAAAAGAATAGGCGTCTCGACCTCTAGGAACCCCTGCTCATCGAGAAAAACGCGCGTGGCCGTTGCAACCTTGCTGCGGACGCGGAGGTTGCGCGACATCTCGGGCCGGCGCAGATCCAGATAGCGGTACTTCAGCCGAAGTTCCTCATTCACCTTGCTGGAGACTTCCGGATCGTCGACCGGGAAGGGCAGCACGTCCGCCATGTTCAGCACCTCGAGTGACTGCACCATCACTTCGATCTCGCCGGTCGGAATCTTCAAATTATTGGTTCCTTCGGGGCGTTGGCGCACTTGGCCTGTAACGCTGATGACCGATTCGCTGCGCAGGCTGGAGGCCTTCTCGAAGAGTTCTTTGGGGAGATCGGACGGATCAAAAACGGTTTGGGTGCGCCCTTCCCGGTCCCGAATATCGATAAAAATCAGTCCGCCCAGGTCGCGGCGGGAATGAACCCAACCGGCCAGAGTGACGGTTTGGCCGATGTGCGTCGGACGCAATTCATTGCAATGATGTGTTCTCTTCATTTTTGCAGTTGAGGAGTAACCCCAAAAGGAGGGGATGTTGTAATCGAAAATCGCCTGAATTCAATCGGAAAGCGGGGGGCGATGATGTTCGCATAACAGTTCATCCCGGGTTCGGGGCGGAATTTCGAGAACCGGGCTCGGCAAATGTTGCGTTATTGCCGGGAACGTTCTCAGGAATTGCCTGAATGGAGACTGAGCTCGGGCATTCGGTTTTACAAAGGGGCGAATTGGAACACAATGTTCGGTGAAACGCGGTGGTTGGGAAAAGGAGTGATGCGCTCGAAGGCGGATATTTTGGCAATTCTCGGAGATCCGCTTCAGCTCTTTGAGGTGAAACGGGACGTTGGAGAAGCGGGGGTGGGTTATCTGCTCCGAACCACCGCCTCAATCAGCGAAGCGGAAACCGTTCTGAGCGCGAAAGACGCTTTCGGAAATGTGATAATTCCCGACATAATGATTGTTTCGCTGTTTCTCCCTGACGTGGGAGTATTCGACTGGATCGCTTCGATAAAAAGGAAACCGCAATATGCAGGGATGTACATTATCGGCCTCGTTCATCTCGACCGGTTGAGCGACTTGCCTAGAGGATACGCTGCCGGGGCGGACGCTTGTTACATCAGTGGTATCGACTCGAGTTCGATAGCCGATGCTGTGCGAGCATTTGTTACCCGATCAGCAAACCTGCAACGGAGCCTGCCTGAACGTGAAGCGGGCCGAGCACATCTGGCATTCTCACAGAATAGCGGAGCTCCGAGCATGGAACGCCACGAGGAGCCTGTTCACACATTCCTCATTGTGGACGCGGACCACGTTAAGCCACGTTTGCTGAGAAACTCCCTCTCGCATCTGAAGTTGAAGAACCCCATCCAGGAAGTGACCAGTGTGGAGGACGCGATCAGTTACCTCGCTGGGCGGGAGTCGTTTGGCGACCGTGCGACGCATCCATTTCCATTGGTTGTTTTCATCGATTTAGCTCTCCCGGAAAGCTATGAGCTTCTGGCCTGGATGGAAGGGCATCCGGAGGCAAAACCCCAAGGCATCATTGTGTTGACCAACACCACAGATATGAGACAGGTGATTCAGGCGTACCACCTGGGGGCGCACACTTTTTTATCTATTCCGCCGAAGCCGGAGGATCTTCGGAATGCCTTGATGGGAGTACCGGGGGCGCGAATCATATCCAACGGAGCAGAGTCGTGGGTGGGAACAAAGAAAAACTAAGCCATTTTCTTTACCCGGTGCCAACCATCGTCATGATATTCGTAAATGCCGGCAAGAGGATATAGGCGCGCCCGGTTGAAACTCTCCAGATAGGAAAGAAGGCTCTCGCCGGTTTCTTCGAGGGAGTCGTGTTCGGAAATTATGCCGCGAGCTTCGCAGTACAGTATAAACTGCTTCCGAGCCGGCGGCCGGTTTACTTTAAGGTTGAGCTGTTCGAAGAGGTATATCGAAGAATCACGATGCGATGCCATCAATTCCTTGTAGTCTTTCAGTTCCAAAACGTCGGCCAGGCCGTGGATTCCCCATTTGTGTAACCTCTCAAATTGATCGAAAGCGCATTCGAGCCGGGTGCAGGATTCCTCGAGATCATGCGCCGTCGGAACGATCACGACGAAATTGCGGCCCGTCTCGACCTCGTGGAAAATTGTCGCGTTCACAGTTTTCTTTCGGCCGTCAATCACGCGGATTGGACTATACGGATGCATTTTCTTTTAAAGGACGTTATGACCTCGCATCTGAAAAAGGTCAACAGGTGAGCGCTCGATTAGAAATTCAAATCCAGTCGGTCATCTCTCGGTGGCCGATGAAACCATGCAACATGCGAAGCTCCGATCCCGGCGACGGAGTGATCCCGTTGCTCTAAAGGGCGCCGTGTCAGCGATCTTTCACTTGGGCTTCGATCCCACCATCGGCATCTCGGATGCTATGGCGAGATCCATGAATAACCCGATCTGGTTCTCGATCTGCAGGAATTGTCCGGCCTGGATGGAGCTCAACGCTTTTTCGATCTTGCCGTGATACTTCTCCAGCAGGTCGAGTCTCGCCTGTTGGCTCTTAAACCAACGCCTGGCGATGTCCTTGGCTTTATCATTGTCGAAGCTGCTGTTCTGGTGTGCTTGAGCGAACTCAGTAATAAGTTCGGTCCGGTCAATGGCCAGCTTTCCCAGGTCATTCTCGTAATCGCGATAAATCGGCCAGAGCTTTTTTGCGTCGTCTTCAGACAACTTCATGATCGAGTTGATGACCTCAACCTTGGCCGAGTTCAGGTCGGACCGGTAGAGCTGGAGAATGTTGTAAATATTATCGTTCGACTCTGCCGCCCGTGATTTGGGACTGGTAATACAGCAGATCGCGATGGCGAGACCAGCGGTCCATTGGAGAAGTTTCATAAATAGAGAAAGTAATTGTTAGAGCCTAAAGTCTTGAGACTCTTAGTTCAGCTCTTTGTCTTTCCAGTATTTGGTTCCCGCTACAGTTGCCTGAAGGGCCGCTCCGGTGTCGGTCATGGTGTAGATCTCGAAGAGATTGCCTCCAGTATCGACTCCGGCATCCTTGCCTGTGGCTGCTCCCTTATCGCCGGCCTTGGCGGTTGCGTCAGCCTGTCCTCCAAATTGCCAGCCGCTTTCCACGAACTGCTTCATCACGTCGTTGCTCTTGAAAATGAAGACGACGCTCAGATCCTTGCCACCAATGCCGACGCCGCCGCCGAGCGAGCCCATGCTCATAAAAATCTCTTTGCCGCTCTTGTCGGTCACCATGCCGTAGCCAGAACCGGAGCTGAGGAGAAACAAATTCAGATTTCTATTATTAAAAGTGCCATAGCCTACAGCACTTTGGATTTTCGCCTTGGCCTCGGGCTTCTCTGCATAGAGCTTGGCCAGAATTTCCTGGCGTTGTTTCCGGACCTCAGCACGCTTCTTTTCGACGTCGTCACCCTTCGGGCCAAACAGCGCGGCGAAAGCTGGTATGGCCAAAACCATCAATATAGAACCGACACGTAATGTTCTTTTCATAGACTGCTATTTTGTAGTGATTGTGAGGGGGGCGGCCAACTTGAACTCGATTATCGATCCGGCTGCGCTACCGGCGCTTTCGCCCTTCTTCAATGCGGACGCTCCGGCGCCAATGGCGGCACCTTTAGCCGCGCCATCGCCGCCATCGGCAATGGCCCCGATGGCCGCACCGGCCGCCGCTCCTTTGGCGGTTTTGCGGGTACTGCTCGCGGCGATGTCCTCGATCGGTTGCGTGCTGATCGGGACGAGTTGACCATTGATGTTTACCTGGGTGAGGGCGAAGGTCACTTCTGCCTTGCCGCGCGCGCGTTTGGCTTTTTTCGAATCCATCACCTCTCCAATGACGGCGCTGCCGGTCTTGGCTACGGCGACTCCGTTGGCGCTCAAGTCGCCCTGGAGCACACCACTGAACTTCGTTCCGGGCTTGTCGCTCGAACTGACCGCCTTATCCAATTTCACCAGGAGAGGAGTTCCTGCGGGAATAGTAATCTGCTTTTCCTGAGCGCGGATGGCGATCGCTGTGCTCAGCAGCAGCAATGTAGAGAGAATAGCGCCTGCGAAGCTCAGGTGGCAATTTGCTACGCAATGCAGATTTTTTTCGGAGTGTTTGAGAAAGTATTTCATAAATCTCTTAAGTTGGTATTTCGATCTGTCCGCGGGTTTCCCTCGCTAATAGGAGGTGCCGAGCCGATCGAGTTTGTTTCGTCGTGTCGGACCTAACATCTTGCAGTTTGCGAGACGGGACGTTGGCTAGACACTGGCAAATCTGACAGTGAACAAGCGTTTATGGAGGGTTAAAAAATGATCGGCTCGGCGGCAACACCTGGCGAATTCAGAGTTTTGCGCCTGGCCTGGGACGCGCTGCCGTCGCTCACATTTGGTCCATCATTCGAGTACAACCAATCGCTGGCCGAAGAGAACGGGGTTGCGCCACGTCATTTTCTGGAACTTTAAAAGTAACGAGCCAACTAACAAAATGGCGACTGATCAAATGATCGATCGCGTGTGCAGGTTTTGGCATAGAAGATATCGACCAAGAGTTTCGGAGCTTCGTTTTGTTGCGATCTAGTCAAATACAACAACGATGGTCACGCTCGCGGTCGCCGCTGTCGTTGCCGCCGTGATGCTGCCCGGCCTTGAATTCTCTGGGTTAAAGTAGAGGGGCGTACCGAAGAGGAAGAGCCGACGAGACCTGATACGGACCGATGTCGCAATTTGGGAAATCGCGCGCCAAAAACACCGTTGGCACGCGATCCGTGATGGGGGAAGCTGAATCCCTACTAGTTCGCTGGTTTCAATGAAACCCCGGTTGCTTCCGTGAAGGTCATCAGGATAGTGTCGCCGACACGCACTTTGTCGAATCGAGACGGATCTTTGACACGCGCAACGAAGCGTTTTCCGCGTGGGCCTTTGACCGTGACCGTTTGAGCTGTCCGATCCATGGATTCGATGGTAACCACTGCGCGAATTCTACGCGTGATATGGCCAGTCGGCGCTTGATCCAGCCCTGTCTTGCTCTCGCTGTCCAGCACCACCAAGGGGTTTCGCTCCTCGTCAGGAGTCGGCTTGCGGATTTCCGCGGCCACTCCAAGATAATAATCCAGGGATATTTTATCCCCGACCCTGGCTTCGTTGAACCGGCGAATTTCTTTATCGACGGCGAATGTTGCGACCTGGCCGTCCGAAGCCATCAGCGTCATTTCGCGATTAGGGTAGTCAATTTCTATAATTGTGCCTCTAAAGTTTAGCGCCATGGCTTCAGTGCGGCTGAGCACTTCCGGTTGTGCGACAGGAGCAGGTGCGGCTGCGGCCGCGGGCGAAGGTTGACCCTCCCATTTTCTCCCGAGTGTATCGTAGCCTTCAGTAACCTGAACGGCACTGGGCCGTGTCGGGTCAGTGGTTTCTACGACCTTGGGAGTGGAACACGCGACGGAAAATCCGACCATGATGAAGGCCGGGAGCGCGAGCATTTGCAAATTTCGTTTGTTAGTCTGTCGTTTCATACGATGGGCTGAACTCATTCATTTTTCCAGTAAACTGGAACGGAGAAGCCATCGTTCGCGTTCAGGGACGATTTTGGGACTGGCAATATTAACAGGAGCAGAATCAGCCCGGGCGCGCTCAATGAATGCGAAGCCGCTGGTCCCGCGGCCGCACAAGGCAGCCACGGGACCTTTTGCGCTGGTTTGTTGGGTGGGGAAGATCGGTTAGCGTTGATGAAGCTTCTCGTGAATACGGTCGATTATTTCGCTCGGGATCGGGCCGCCATCGGCGTAGCCCAGGTGGATCGGTGCGTGGGTGTAATAGGTCTCCTTCAAACAATCGATCAACGACTCTTCGGACGCGAAGCGAAGGGTCTGCTTCTTGAAGTTCCGATCCACTAAAAACGACTGCAAATTCCTTGAGGTCGATGCGCCAGCAATTGCCTGGGCCGGACGCGGTCGCTTCGTGCGGGATCAGAATGTCGACTGGATCGCCAGTTGAAGACGCAGTCCGAGGAAGATTCTGGACCCGAATGCGACAGTTAGATGTTTGCCGGGTCCGACGCCTTTCATCCTGTAGGGAGATCAGAAAAAAGGAAAAGCCTTTAGCGATTCGATCTTCATAAACGACGGATGCAAATTACCGAAACACTCATGTCCTGCGATGGGCAGAAGGCCGAAAGATTTGTAAGCCGTGTCGAATAGTCTTGTAGACGAAGGATTACGAATGAGTGGCGGCATCGTCTGCCCGCGCTCAGCGTCGCGCACTGTAAAAACTGACAGCGGCGCAAACGCATTGGATTGTCTTCAATTCTGCCGCTGCCTCGTGCTGGTTGGCATCTGAAGCGTCTGATATGAAAAGGATTGGTTTTCTCCTCTTGCTGTGTGCGGCAGGTTTTCTCTGTGACGCTGCTGGCGCCGTACCAGAGGCGACTCCTGTCCCGCCCCCGTCCGCTGCCGCCAGGAAGAGTGCAGCGGAGCTAGAGAAGCTCGCCATGCCGATCGCGTTGCATCCCGATCCGCTCGTCTCGATCATTCTTCCTGCTTCGGCCTACCCGATGGAGATCGTTCTGGCGGCCCGCTTCGTGAAAGACACGAACAATATCTCGAAACTGGATTCTCAACCGTGGGATGAAAACGTCAAAGCTGTTGCTCGTTTTCCCGATTTGATCGCGAAAATGGACGCGGACCTGGACTGGACAATCGGTCTGGGTCAGGCGTTTCTCGATCAACGGAAGGAATTGATGGACACAATTCAGGCGTTGCGTCTGAAGGCCCAGACGGCCGGCACGTTGAAGACCACACCGCAGCAGATCGTCACCGTTACCAACTCCCTGGTGCAGACCGTCGTGGAGCAAACAACCGTGGTCGTGACGAACACGGTCGTGCAGATCGAGCCCGCGAATCCCGAAGTGATTTACGTCCCGAGCTACCCGGCAACGGTTTATTATCCGCCGCCGGTTTATCCATATGGGTATGGATATTATGGTTACCCCTACTATCCATATGCGCCGCTCGTGAGTTTCAGTGCCGGGTTTTTTTTGGGGGCTGCGTTTGCGGGTTGGAATCACTGCAACTGGGGGCACGGTGATATCGATATAGACATTGATCGAAATGTTAACATTGATCGGGGGAATCGTCCGCAGCCGAAGGCCGGTGACCGAACGGGAAACCGTGGCACCCAGGGTTGGCAGCCAAACCCGGATCGGTTGCGCAAATCGGGCGCACCCAGCGCGAAAACTCGCGAAGCTCGCGGCTGGAACAACAGTTCGTTCGGCGGAAACCGTCCGTCGCAGCAGCCTTCCTTTGGTGGGGCAGCCTCAGGCGCGCGTCCTGCTCAACGTCCTTCGGGCGTAGGCGGTGCGAACCGTCCTGCTCAACAACCTTCATTCGGTGGCGGGGCAGGGGGCCAGCGTCCAGCGACGCAGCCGTCCCGTTCGCCCGGCATCAGCCAAAGGCCGAGTGCGACTCAACGTCCGGCGTCCTCGCCATCGATGAGTCGCGGTCAAAGTTCAAGTGCCTTTGGGGGTATAAGTAATGGCGGCGGCAGCACGCGCAATTACAGCAACCGCGGATCGTACAGTCGCGGTGGTGGCGGTTTCAGCGGAGGCGGTTTTAGTGGCGGTGGACGAGGAGGAGGCGGACGCGGCGGTGGAGGTCGTCGCTAGTTCTTATGAAAACTCATTTTTTCCGAACTGTGGAAACGATCTTTCAGGCTATCATTAAACAGACCGCGATCCTATCGTGGCTGTTGATCTCCGCCGAAGGGGCGGACCATCCCCAAACCTTCACGACCCCTGAAGAAGCGGTCTCGGCATTAATCGCTGCGACCAGCGCGAAAGATACAAACGCACTACACTTGCTTTTTGGAGCAGCCGGGGCGGACCTCGAAAACGCCGACCGAGTTCAAAGCGCGAACGAATTGGCGGCCTTCACCGAGGCATACAACGAAACCAACCGCCTTTCTCGTCTCTCCGATTTGGAATTCGTTCTCGAAGTCGGCCAGGATCTTTGGCCTTTTCCCGTACCCATCGTGAAGAAGGATGAGAAATGGTTTTTCGACACGGAGGCGGGTAAGGACGAGTTACTAAGTCGACGCATTGGGCAGAATGAACTCTCCACGCTCGAAATCATGCGTACCTACGTTGAGGCCCAACGCGAGTACGCGAGCAAAGATCACGATAACGACGAGGTGCTGGAGTACGCGCAGCGAATCGCCAGTTCGCCGGGCAAAACCGACGGCCTTCATTGGCCTACAGAACTTAACGGTGACATCAGTCCGCTCGGACCCTGGGTGGCGGATGCTCAGGCAGAAGGATACTTCACAAAGCCACCTGCAAGCGATGCGGGCCCGCAACCGTTTCACGGTTACTTCTTCAAAATTCTAACTCGACAGGGTGTTCATGCTCCGGGAGGCAAATACGATTATATCATCAACGGAAATATGATTGTCGGCTTCGCTCTGGTGGCGTGGCCGGCGGAATATGGAACGACCGGGGTTATGACGTTCATCGTCAATCAGCAGGGTCGCGTCTATCAGAAGGACCTGGGCAAGACTACGACGAAAATGGCGAAGGATATGCTCGCGTACGATCCTGATTCCACCTGGGTGGTATCACCTGACTAGGTTCCATGGTGAACGCCGCGTTTGGATTGGTTGGTTTGTGCTTTTGCACAACGGTGCTCTGCGACGATTTAGGCAGCGCCCAACCGTCTGTCACGAATTCTCCCTCCAAATTCCGATCTGGCGAGGATGGCTGGCTCGACGTCAGCGATTTTTTGGATAAGAAATATGGCTTCCTGCCCATCGTTATGCCGATCACGGAACCAGCGGTCGGCTACGGCGCCGCCGCCGGCGTAGCATTTATCAACAAGCCGCTTGGTGAAACACAACCCGGCTTTAATCGTCCTAACATCACGACTGTTGGTGGGTTGGCGACGGAAAACGGTTCATGGGGTGCACTGGTCGGTGACGTTCGCCATTGGCTCGATGACAGAGTCCAAACGGTTGCCGGTCTGGTCTATTCTTCGATCAATCTCGATTTTCATGGAATCGGTTCGAATGGCGATTTGGAGAATCACCCGCTTCGTTACAATCTGGAGCCCAAAGGGGGCACCCTGCAGGCGAAATACCGCATCGGTGAATCGCGTTTCTGGGCCGGGTTGAATTTCGCCTACGCGTCCACTCACGTTCGTTTTGATGCGCCTGAAGGAACAGGAGGCTTACCGGATTTTACAACCGATTCGACGGTCAGCGGTTTCACCCCTTCGTTTACGTTCGATTCGCGCGACAACATTTTTACTCCGACGCGCGGCCACTATCTCGAAGCGAGCGGGGGCCTTTTCAGCCAGACGTTAGGCGGCGATGACGACTTTCAGCGTCTTCGCGTGCTCGGGATGGAATTCATTCCGCTGAGTCCAAAGTGGACGCTCGGCCTGCGCGGCGAAGCGGCCGCCAGCTTTGGCGATACGCCGTTCTATTTGCGCCCATACATTTCGCTCCGCGGCGCTCCGATCATGCGGTACCAGGGCGAAGAAACCGCTCAGATTGAAGCGGAAGTCCGGTGGCAATTTTGGAAACGCTTCAGCCTTGTCGGATTCGTGGGGGGAGGCACGGCGTGGAATGACTTCGAGCGCTTAAACAGTACGCAATCGATTGTGACGGGCGGCACTGGCTTTCGCTACGAAATCGCTCGCAAATACGGAATTCACATGGGTGTGGATCTCGCTTTTGGGCCAGAAAACACCGCCGTCTATTTCCAGGTCGGAAGTGCCTGGGTGCGACCGTAATCTGTCAAAACTTGGCCCGCCAGCTTTCTGCATCTCGGCAGTTCTGGTAAGCGAAGTTTAAGGCCGAAACTGGACGCGATAGAAGCGTTGATTCAGATCCTTGGGCGAATCTTCGACCGTTACTTCCACTCCGGTGCCGATCAGTTCATCACCAGCCTTCCATGCGACGCAATCCTGGCTCGATTCGACGCGAAAGCGTTCGTTCAATACGGTGGCAAACCGCAGTGTGACGATGCCGTCTGGTTTCCGTTCAATCACGATATTTCGTTCGACCGGCTTCGGCGCCTCCGAAACGCTGACCATATGTTCCTGTGATCGAAATGGGCGGCCGAAAGTGTCTTCGACGCGAACTTTTAAAGTGTGAGCACCACTCTTTGTGGGCTTCCAAACAATCTCGTAGGGGGGATCGCGATGCGGCGGATTTACCAGCTGGTCCAGTTCCTGGTCGTTATCGAAGAAGCGCACTCGATACAATTTGCTGATGGTTGGCAGACGAACTTCAGCGCGGAAAGGAACGCTGGAACCGGAGGGTATCACGTCGCCGACTTTGGGGGAACTGATGTAGACGACGGGCGCGGAAGGGACAATCGAGACGCTAAAAGTCGCGTCCACATTCGTTTCGCCGGTGGAAAGACCTGCGGGTTGCCACGGGCCGGCCGGTTCTTTTCGCGACCACAGTAGTCCGCCTGGATAAGCATCCGTTGTCGAGCAGTGGAGTAGATACTGCGGTTCCTCGGTTTCGGGACGATCGGTGCGGATTACGATGCCATAGTTGGTTCCAGCATGAAGATAGATCTCCTTCTCGTAAAAATTTGCCGAAATCTGCCCCACCTCCCCTGGCGCGACCTGAAGCGACGCCAGAACGTTTGTCCCTGGAGAGCCGTCCGCTGTTGCTTCCAAGATTGAGATTTCAATCGGCGGTCCGTCCCAATCCAGGGTCAACCCGATCCGATCCAATCGGCCACTGATTGTCGGCGCGAACGTCTGGGCCAATCGTAAATTGGTCTTGATACCGCGCATCGCGATGGAAGCGCTTGACTCTTTCTGTGCTGCAGCCATTTCCGAATCGCTTCTGGCCACGAGTTTCAAACCTGCGTTCGCCTTCAGGGAAAAATCGGTAGTCGAATAGAGAAACGGTGACCAACCCCTTTCCGTGCGATGCCAAAATTCATTGAAACTGGAGCCGATCGAAGGAGGATTGCAGAGGACGAGGCTAGCCATCTCATTGGTCTTCAGTCCTTTAAATTCAACGGTGAATGTGACGGTGTCGGGCGGAAGTTTCACATTCAAATTGCTGACCGAACGCGCGTTGTAACCGGGGAGCATTGGCATGTAACCGCTCTCATAAAGCACGGTCGTGGGCGCGTTTCGGAAATTGTCGTACGGCGTTTCGTTGCGGTAAAGGCGCACTTTCATGGCCTGATGCGCGTCTGGTTCAAAATCGGCGTAGTAAAAGAATGTCAACGACGTGAGTGTCCGGGCGGTTCCCTCCAAATCAACCTGGTCACCATATTCAGACGACTCGGATGGGCCGCCGCCAAGGACGGTCTGAGTATTGTCGTAAATAACTTCGATGCTCCGAACATTCCACGAGAAGAGGAGTAAAGAGCAGAAAAGGCAGAGGCAGAGCGTTCGGAACATCTATTTGATTAACGATTTAGGATGGTAACAGATGCCAGAAACCTGTGGTTACCGCGAGCAAAAATTGCTTTGACACTGTGACATTTTTTGCGATCGGAGAATCTTGACTTTTTCGTTTTTGTTTCTTATTGGTTTCAGGTCTAATCTGAATTCCACATCGGGTGAAAAGCATCGGGTCTAAATGTGATTTCGATTGGCGTTCTCGTGGTCAGGCCGCTGGCAACGGCAGAGATTTATGCGCGCGAACAGGTCGCATGAGCAGTGTGCGAAGGCAGCACTCGTAACCCGCTTCCCTCGGGGCAGTTTCGGGATCGGCTGTTTTTTCGCCCAAAGAAAACTGGTTTCATGAATTTCAAAAATGTTCGGACGCGTCTGCTGTGGGCGATTTTATTGTTGCTTTCAGTGTTCGCCAATCGTGCTGATATCGACACCGATGGCGATGGGATTACCGACAATGACGAGTTGGCCATGGGCACTCTGCCCAACGATCCGCTGAGTGTACGGTGGCGGACTCTGGGTTCATGGCGGTTCACCAGCGGCACTCTGGTGGGCGATGATGGCCAGCAACCGATTGCGCTCAGCAATGTAAGTATAACTCCTGCCGGCTTGGATGGGCCAGGAATCAGTGTTCCGGGAAGCGGTTCGGTGCAGCTCAAGTTTCGCGCAACGGAAACTTCTGGAAAGCCGAATATCGCGCCGATCCGGGGAACCGTCTATTTCCGGTACAAACCGAAATGGCGAACAGGCACCGGGCCAGGCGGTTGGGCGACCGTGATCCAGACGACTAATTGGGTGGTGCAGTTCAATCCGACGGGTGACAAAATTGTGCTCTTCAGCCTGACCAGCGGAGTAAAATCAGTCCTTTGCCAGGTCGACATCGCCATCTACGACTTTGACGATTACTGGTCCTACGGGATGGTCACTTATTCCCCCGAAGCGAGCAGCCTGGAATTCGATTCGCCGGATTATCGGAGTGCCGGCGCAGGGATATTTCCTCCGGCAAACCTGAATGATCCGAACAACTTCATTTCGATTGGCTCCTCGCCGGACGGTTCCAGCCCCGCGAATGGCTATATCGATGATGTCGTCGCGTTCAACGCGGCGGGTGTTCTTAGTCCCACGCCATTCAGTGTGAGTGCCATCGCTTCAAATACCCCAGCCGGACTAAATCTCGTGTGGACCGGGCCGACCAACGGCATCATCGAGATCAAAAGGAGGGTGGTTGGAACGACCAGCTGGGAGACTACGCGGGCGGCGCTTGGGACCAATTTCTTCGATTCCACCGTGGTGGCCGGTCAGCGCTATGAGTACCACCTCAATACGCGGATTTTGCAATCGAATGGGTTGCCGGACGAATATGGCACCTACCTGAAAGGATCGTTGAACGGCGCTCCGCTTCACAATCCGGGAAAGATCATTCTACTGGTCGACAAAGTGCTGACGAACTTCATGGAACCGGAGATCAAAGGGTACATCACGAATCTGGTGGGCGACGGATGGCAAATCCTTCGCCTGGATGTGCCAAGGCATATCGATGCGTTTTCCACACCCACAGCGAACGTCACGAATTATTTTTTCATGACGAATATCATAAAGCCGTTCGTGAACAGCAATTATGCCCAGTTCGGTTCGGAGATTAAATATGTGCTCGCGCTGG
Organism: Limisphaerales bacterium; assembly: GCA_044226545.1. GTDB lineage: Bacteria > Verrucomicrobiota > Verrucomicrobiia > Limisphaerales > SXQI01 > DASVNK01. The sequence continues at coordinate 43,367 of JBGAGW010000013.1, read as the reverse complement.
GGCATGTTCCTGTGGCGTATACGGGAACAACAGCGGACGACGGGCACACCACAACCTTCGTGCACGGTGCGCATGGAGGGGCGTGGGCGAGCGACCTATTTTACGGTGACGTTGACGGAATTTGGACGGATACGATAACGGCGACGAACTCCAGTTTTGGTTTTAATCTCAATGTTCCGGGGGACGGGCGGTTCGATCAGGATAAACTCCCGAATAATGCCGGCGGTGTGCACAACCTGGAAATCGGAGTGGCTCGCCTCGATTTATCATTTCTCGTCTCGCTGCCTGATGACGAAGTGACGTTGATGAAGAAGTACTTCACCAAGAACTCCAACTATCGTAAAGGTGTCACGAGCTTTTCGGCGCGGGCCATGTATGCGGATTACACCGCCACCACTTCAACCCTTGCGCAACAATTCGCGACCGAGTCGCTGACGAAAGCCGGCGTGTTGCAACAGCCGCTTCTGGGGGATGTCTTCGCGGATTCCAGCAGCTTCTTGTTCGGCGTGCAGGCGGGGCCGAGCTACTTCGATCGGATCAACGATTCAATTCCGGGATATGAACACACAACTGGCCAGGTGGGTACGGGCCAAACTGCCACGAACTGCGCCTTCTACTACCTGCGGGGCTCTTATTTCCCGGATTTTAATTCGCAGGATAATTTTCTTCGGGCCCCGCTGGCCATGCCCAACGGCGGTCTGGCTACAGTCGGCTTTCTTGGCTTTCCCGGTTGGCGCGCGGCGGGCCTGGGAGTTGGTCAATCGATTGGAAGCGACATGGCGGATGTGGCCAGCAATTGGAGGACTCCTGGCAATGCGCAGTCCGCGCGGCAGATCGAGATCATGGGCGATCCCACTCTACGCTATCCCATTTTAGCGCCGGCAAGTGGGCTGAGTTGGAAGGTTACAAATAACACCGTTGCGCTGACCTGGACTGCTGCTCCGGGAGCCGCTGGTTATTACGTTTATCGCTCAACCAACGGAATCAATGGGGTGTTCCAGCAGATTACAACGACGCCGGTCACGGGACTCAACTACACAGACTCATCGACGCCGTCCGGCAACATCATGTATATGGTTCGTGCTTCCGCCAAAGCTATAACGGGTTCGGGTACATTTACTAATTTGAGTCAGGGTGTTTTTAGCCGCCCGATTACATCGGCCGATCCGAGCAACTGCTGTTTTGGCGCGCCCAGCGTGAATGAGGATACTGTTTTTTCCTCCTTTTTTTCGATCGGCGAGGCCGGAATCGAGAGTGGATTGAATATTTCCGCGACCTCCTCAAACCCGTCGCTTATTCCGAATACGAACATTGTCCTGGGCGGCTCCGGAGCCAATCGAACCGTCGATATTACTCCCTTGGCCGATCAATTCGGCACTGCGGTGATTACTATCACCGCGCAAACGGACTTCTCCACAGTGGTCCGCCTTTTCACTTTGACCGTGGCGAGCGTGAATGACGTTCCAGTTTTCACTTCCGGTCCCGATATCACGCTGGCCCAGGGTTCAGGTGCGCAGACCGTTAATAATTGGGCAAGCGCGATGTCCGTGGGGCCGCCGAATGAATCCGCGCAGCAACTGACGTTCGTTGTAACGAACGACCTTCCTCAACTATTTAGCGTTCAGCCTGCGATCAGCACAGCGGGCAAGCTTACCTTCACGCCGGTTCCAGCGGAGCGAGGGAATGCCGTGGTTTCTGTTCAATTGAAAGATAATGGCGGCACCGCGAATGGCGGGACCGATACCAGTTATGTGCACACTTTTAATATCACCCTCGGTTTAAGTCAGGACACGGACGGCGACGGGTTGCCGGACGATTTTGAGCAGTTCTATGGGTTCAACGCCAACTCACCCGGGGATGGAAATGGAGATTGGGATGGCGATAGTATGACCAACCTCCAGGAGTTCACGGCTGGAACTGATCCGAAAGATTCGCGCAGTTCTCTTCGGATCAATTCCGCCGCGAGCCAGAGTCCAACCTTCGCGGTTCTGTTCAATTCCGCTGCAGGCAAAAGTTATTCGTTCGAAAAGAACGATTCATTTCCGAACAACTCCTGGCAGGTGATTAACAGTCCGATTGCGGGAACGGGGTTCCCCATTGAAGAACTCGATACCGATGCAGGTAATTCCACGCGGCGGGTCTACCGTGTCACGACCGCAGGTGGCGATCTGGCCACCGAGTACGCGGGCTTATGCCGCCTGACGCTAACCGGCAATTCAGATACGTACGTTTCTGTTCCTTTTCTCCGTCCTGCGGCTGAATTGGCCTCCGTCGTGTCGGTCAATCAGAACAACAACGTCAAGGTGCGGGGCCCGGCCAGCTGGCAGCCAAACCAATGGGTTTATTCCGGCGCATCGCAATCAAATACCTACTTCATGCTAATTCGTTCGGGCGCAATGCGAGGAGACGCCTACACCATCACCGGCAACAATCCGGACACGCTGACGGTGGATCTGCAGGGGGATTCGCTGGCTAACCTTCAAGCGGGGGACGCTGTAGCAGTCGTCCCGTATTGGACCCTTGGAACTCTTTTCCATGGCGGCGTGGGAGTGAACACGTCGCCCAGCCCGGCAAATCGTTGGACGGAAGTGCTCTTTCCGAACGTGGGAGGTACGGGAATGAACGCGAGCACCCTGTCGACCTATTATTTTTGGAACAACGCATGGCGGCAGGTAGGGCAGGGGAATCTAACGAAAAATGACGATGTGGTTCTGCCGGACATGTACTTCATTGTCCGTAATAATGTGGGGACCCCAACCACTCTGACAACGGAAGGGGCTGTTATTTCTGGCCAGCTTCGGCTGCACGTTCGCCGCAATCAATCGTTGAAGCAGGATAACCTGCTCGCGCTCCCTCGTCCGGTGGCCGTTTCGCTGCTCGGGGCGGGCCTGGTGGATCTGATCGATCCTAGCTCGGGGCCGTTTCGCGCGAGTCCCTCACCGGCGAGCAAAGTCGACGAGCTTATGGTTTTCGATAATAGCGCGGTTTCGCCAAACAAATCAGCCTCTGCGAGCTATTACTATTCAGGCGGCTTTTGGCGCAAGCTGGGCGCGCCCGCAGTTGACGCAGGTGGGGACCTTGTTTTTCAGCCAGGAACGGGAATCATCATTCGTTCGGGAACGGGAAGCAGCGGCGCAGTCTGGACGAATGCGCCAAATTACTAGCATCGGCGGGTTACCTCCGAGCGGTATGTCACTTGCTTAATCTCGCTCAAAGAATGGATCTCATTCAGTTGAGTGTGTGGCGGCGCAGGCTGTGCATCGTTTGTCTCGGCACAGCAGTCCTGGTATTGCTTGTTTCATCCTTCGGCGCCGCACCGGAAGTGGTTAATGGAGAAATTCTTGTGCGGTACAAGAAAGGGACCGTACAAACTCAGATGGACCGCGCGACGCGTTCCGCGAAGCTGAGGGTTCGGAAGCAATTTAGAACCGGAGCGATGAAAAGCCATGGTCATCCCGGTTTGGCCGTTGTCACGACGGACCTCGATCTCAATCAGGCACTCGCGATTTTGCGAAAAGATCCTGCGGTCGAGCATGTTGAGCCGAATTTTCTCCTGCGTCCTTTCGCTACCTCGAATGATCCCGTTTTTACCTCAGGCGACTTGTGGGGGATGTACGGCGACCTGTCGACTCCTGCGAATGCTTACGGCAGTCAGGCCGCCGAGGCGTGGGCTCAGGGTTACGTTGGCAATAGTTCGGTTTACGTAGCGATAATCGACGATGGGATGCAAACGGATCACCCTGACCTCGCGCCGAATGTCGATACGTTGCACGCGTGGAATTTCGTATCCAATGACAACAACGTCTTTAACGGCGATGGGCACGGAACCCATGTCGCCGGGACGATTGGCGCCCGAGGTGGGAACGGCGATGGCGTGGCCGGAGTGAATTGGAACGTCTCTCTGATCCCTTTGAAGTTCATCTCGAACGGCACGGGCAGTACGGCCGATGCGATCGAGGCGATCGACTACTGCGTCGCGTTAAAAACAGTTACTAATCTCAATCTGGTGGCGATCAACGCTTCATGGGGAGGTGGCGGCTATTCCTCGGAGCTTCATGAAGCCATTATTCGAGCAGCCAAGGCGGGAATTTTGTTTGTCGTGGCAGCAGGCAATTCGGGGTTGAACAACGACGCGTCGGATGCAATGCCAGCGAACATGAATACAACGTTCGGTACACTCAACGAGACGCCCGCAAATTATAACAGTGTGATCGCGGTGGCGGCGATCGATAGCAGTGGGGCTCTGGCCTCATTCTCGGATTACGGCGCAACCCGGGTGCACATCGGCGCTCCAGGAGTGCTGATTTATTCGACCTATCCGACCAATATTATTGGCGGTTTGAGTGGAACCTCGATGGCTACGCCGCACGTGACGGGTGCGGTGGCGCTCTATGCCTCCACGCATCCGACAGCGACACCCGATCAGATTCGCTCGGCTATTCTCAATTCAGCAACGCCGACCCCGTCTCTGAATGGGAAAGTCAGTACCGGTGGCCGGTTAAATCTCAGCGAGATCATTGCGCCAGCGCCCTCCATTTCGGCAGTGAGCGCGACGCTGGTTACTGAAGTGTGGACGAATGGAGTGATCGACCCTGGCGAGAATGTTACGGTGCAACTGACAATCACCAATCTGGCTCCGTTCGGCACAGCGAATCTGGTGGGAACCCTTCTAGGAACAGGAGATGTCTCCAACCCCAGTGCGCCACGCACATACGGCGCTCTCAGCGGGGGCGGTGCGGCAGCTTCCGGCCTCTTCTCGTTCACTGCGGTCGGCACTTGCGGCGAGAACCTCGCAATGACTGTCTCGCTGCAGGATGGCGTCACAAATCTCGGAACGATCGCTTTTTCATTGCCGGTCGGCATTGGAACAAATGTGTTCACTGAGAATTTCGACGGCGTTAACGCGCCTGCGCTACCCTCCGGGTGGACTGCGGCGGTGACCGGAGCGGGGTCAGCCTGGAAGACATTCGCCGGATCCGGTTTGACCGATTCGGGTATCAACGCTATCTACGCTCCCAATCCGAGCGCCAGTTCGGATAATCGTCTGACTTCGCCGGTAATCCATATCAACTCCGGTTCGGCCAAACTTTCTTTCCGGCACAATTTTCTTTTCGAGCCGGGTTGGGATGGCGGCGTGCTGGAAATTTCCATTGGCGGAGGCGCTTTTGCCGATGTCGCGACGAGTGGCGGAACCTTTTTGCAGGGCGGCTACAATCTTCTGCTCAGCAGTTCGACCGTTCCGCTGACCTCGCGTTGGGCTTGGAGCGGGCAATCCGCTGGCTTCATCAGTACAACTGTCCAACTCCCGGCCAATTGCCGGAATCAAGACATTCGACTGCGCTGGCGTTCCGGCTCCGACAGCAGTGTTGGGGGAGCCGGGTGGTATGTCGATTCAGTTGCGATCACGGACGGCGCGGTCTGCTTGCTGCCGGATCTCGTGCTGGACGAGGATAATCCCCCGGCTTCGAGTTCTTTTCTCATCGGACAGGCAGACAGCCAGAGTGGATTGCAAATCTCCGGAATCTCAGCGAATGGGAATCTTCTCTCGAACATCGCTTTCGGAGGCTCCGGCACGAATCGGAACTTCGCACTTACGCCTGCAACGAATGAGTTCGGCTCAAGCGCCATCACCCTGAAGGTCGATACGGCGACGGCGACAAGCTATCGCAATTTCTCGCTGACGGTGAACCCCGTAAATGATCCGCCGCGCTTCACGCCGGGACCAGACGTAGCCTCCACGCAAGATTCGGGAGTTCAGACAGTTCCTGGCTGGGCGACTTCGATTTCAGCGGGTCCGAGCAATGAATCGGCTCAAGAAGTGACGTTCGAGGTTACTTCGGATGACCCCTCTCTCTTTTCCAGTCTGCCGTTCATTAACTCTACGGGATCGTTGAGCTACACCCCGGCGCTGCATCGCCGCGGCCTTGCACACCTGACTGTGCAGTTGCACGATGACGGGGGAACCGCTCGCGGTGGAACAGACAGTAGTTCAGTCGCGAGTTTTAGCATTTCAATCGGCGCTTCGACTGACTCGGACAATGATGGGATTCCAGACGATTTCGAATCGGCCTACGGGTTGAACCCCAATAGCTCGTCGGATGCTGCGCTTGATCTGGATGGGGATGGATTTACGAACCTGCAGGAATTCCTGGCAGGCACCGACCCCTCGGACGCTCGCAGCCTGCTGCGAATTGTCGGAGCGGCGGATGCCGGTACGGCTTCCGGCGTCCAATTCAGTTCTGTTCTTGGGAAGACTTATGCCGTCGAGGAGAACAGCAACTATCCCGCGGCAGCGTGGCAGGGGATCGCTTCCGGTAAGAGCGGCACCGGCTCAGTGGTCACCCAGACGGATGCGGGCGCCAGCGGAACGCGGCGACTTTATCGTGTAACCACGCCCGGAGAACTGGGTGGCATGGTATCGAGTGAATACGCGGGCTTTTGCCGCCTCGCTCTTCTCGGCAATTCGGACACGTTCGTTTCAGTTCCCTTCACCCGTCCGCCGGAGGACTTCGGCGCGGTGCTGGCGGTCGGCGCAAATACAGTTCAATTGCGTGCCTCGCCTGGTTGGGTGCCGAACCAGTGGCTCTACGGTCCTCCCGCGCAAACCAACACCTTTTACATGCTGGTGCGTTCGGGAGCGATGAACGGCGAGTATTTCACTGTCACCGGCAATACGCCGGATACCTTGACGGTCGATTTGGACGGAGGGTCTCTTTCGCAACTGGCGGTCGGGGATTCCATCGCGATTATACCGTATTGGACGCTTGGTACGATTTTTCCTGGCGGACAGAATATACATGAGTCGGTCAGCCCCGGGATTCGCAATACCGAACTTCTCCTGGCCAATGTGCAGGGGACAGGAGTGAACTTCAGTTCGCTTGCGACCTATTATTTTTACACCGGCAGCTGGCGCAGAGTAGGGCAAGGGCTCGCGCTAAAGAACGACGACGTGATCCTGCCTGACATGTACTTTATTGTCCGCCACAACGCAGTCGGCGACACGACCTTAACCACCGAGGGTTTGATGCTGGCGGGTAAGACTCTCATTCAAATTCGCCGCCAGGGCGCGGCTGGCCAGGACAACACAATTGCTCTAGATCGGCCAGTGCCTTTCTCGCTCGACTCTTCCGATCTTGTTTTGACCGGCGCGATCCGTGCAAGTCCTTCTCAAAGCTCTCGCCTGGATGAGTTGCTCGTTTTCGACAATTCGGTTGTCGGAAAAAACAAATCTGCGGCCGCGAGCTATTACTATTGGAACAGCGCGTGGCGCAAAGTTGGCGCGGGGAGCGCGAATGTGGGAACGGACGTTGTGTTTACACCGGGAACTGGGGTTATTCTGCGCAGTGGCGCGGGAAGCTCGACCGATTGGAAACTTCCATCTCCTTATTGATCCTGGGCCAGGTCTCCGGGGCCCGGTGGCGGGGTGACGACGGCTGAATCAGCACCGGTGAGCCTGGTTGTTTGGAAGGGCTGGTAAGACTTGCCGCTGCGTATCAGTGGGTTTCCCTGGCAAAAATCTTGCGGATGATTTCTTCAATGGGGACTTCTTCAATGTCGATGTCTTGAACCGGAAGACGGTCGAGCAGTTCTTTACAGGCGGGAATAACTCTTTCTCGCTTCACCTTGAGCTTAACAGCGACCTCGTTTTGCTCGACAACTTCGCCGTAGTGCGCCAGGGAGGAATTCTCGACTTTGGCGGTATTGGCAAGGTGGATGGTGATGATCTTGAAATCGGCAAAGCGATCGAGCACCTGACTGAGGGCGCCATCGAAGAAGATTGTGCCTTTGTCGATGATGATGACTCGATGGCAGAGTTCCTGGATGTCGGCCATGTAATGGCTGGTGAGGAGGATAGTGGTTTTGCGGCGGCTGTTATGCTCGCGCAGGAATTCGCGAACGGTTTTTTGAGAGATGACGTCGAGCCCGATGGTGGGCTCGTCGAGGAAGAGGATTTTGGGTTCGTGCAGGAGTGCCGCGATGAGTTCCATCTTCATGCGTTCGCCGAGGGAGAGTTCGCGCACCATGATGTTGAGTTTGTCGCGTACGGCGAGAAGAGCAGTGAGTTCATCAACGGTCTTTTCGAATTTTTCTTTGGGAATGCCGTAGATGCGCGCGTTGAGTTCGAGTGATTCGCGGGCAGGAAGATCCCACCAGAGTTGATTCTTTTGCCCGAGGAGGAGAGCGAATTGGCGGCGGTAACCGTCGTGGCGCTCCCAGGGAACGTAGCCAAGCACATTTGCTGTGCCGGAAGTGGGGAAGAGCAGGCCGGCGAGCATTTTGAGGGTTGTGGTTTTACCGGCGCCGTTGGGACCGAGGAAACCTACGAGTTCGCCCTGAGCGACCTGGAAAGAGACATTCTTGGCGGCATCGATATTTTCGTATTCGCGCTTAAATAGACCGCGCACGGCACCCTTGAACCCAGGCTGCTTTTTGTAGCTGCGATAGGTTTTGGTCAGCGCCTCGACTTGAATCACCGGTTGCGTCATCCGCGCCAGAGCTTAAGTCGGGAGCGGAAGATCGGCCAGCTTCGGGATTTTACAGGGCGCGCGAGGGTCCGTACAGTGAGCAAAACGATGGCGGAGGCGCTGGTCATCAACGAAATTTATTTGAGCCTGCAAGGGGAGAGCACCTTTGCGGGGCTGCCTTGCATTTTTGTTAGACTTACCGCATGCAATCTTCGTTGTTCTTATTGCGATACCGCTTATGCCTTCACCGAAGGGAAGCGGACCGATCTGCAGACGATCCTTGATCAGGTTGAAAAGATCGCCGCGAAATATCGTAACGAGCGGTCTCCGCAAAAGCTTCCCCTGGTCGAGTTGACTGGCGGTGAACCTCTCCTTCAGCGTAATTCTCTACCGTTAATGCAGGGGCTGTGTGACCGCGGTTTTACCGTTCTGATCGAAACGAGCGGCGCGCTGGACATTTCGCAGGTGGACCCGCGAGTGCATCGTATCATGGACTTGAAATGCCCCAGCAGCGGCGAGGCCGAACGCAATCGTTATGAGAATATCCCGCACCTCAAAAGTACCGATGAGGTGAAGTTCGTTATCGGTACCCACGAAGATTATGACTGGGCCAAAGAACAGTTGGCGCGGCACAAACTCGCGGAGATCTGTACGGTTCTTTTCTCGTGGGTTTCACCGTTGAAGCCGGAGCAGCAGGATAAAAGCTTGAAACCAGTGCCATCTGGTCATCACCCGATTTCCCGTTTGGAGTTGGTGGAAAGTATTATTGCCGATGCGTTGCCGGTTCGCTTTCAGTTGCAGATGCACAAGTTTATCTGGTCGCCTGAAGAGCGGGGAGTGTGATGAGTAAAACCATCGATCTGCTCCGCCGTTACGAGTCGCGCAATATCACTTATATCGAGAACGATGGCTCCTGGCCCATCGTTTGGAAACGCGCTCGAGGGGTTCACGTTTTGGACGAGAACGGGCGAAAATATCTGGACCTTACCGCTGCCTTTGGCGTCGCCGCCGCCGGGCACGCAAATCCACGGGTTGTCCGTGCGGGGCAGAAACAGATGGCCGAGCTTTTGCACGCGATGGGCGACGTGCACCCGCACGCCCGGAAAGCCGAACTCGCGCGCAAGCTCAGCGAGCTTACGTTCGAACGGTGGCGGTCAGGGACCGGCAAAACGATATTCGCGAATTCCGGTTTCGAAGCGATTGAAGCGGCGCTGAAGACAGCTTTTCTCGCGACAGGCCGTGCGCGCGTGATCGCTTTCGAAGGCGCGTATCACGGCCTGGGCTATGGCGCGTTGACGACGACGCACCGCAAACATTTTCGCGATCCGTTTCGCCGACAGCTCTACGAATTCGCCAGTTTCGTGGAGTTTCCTTGCTCCTCCAAAGATCTCTCCCGGGTGGAGGCTGAACTTTCCAAGCTTTTGCAAAGCGGAAAATTTGGAGCCGTACTGGTTGAACCGATCCAGGCGCGTGGTGGCATACGGATTCCACCTCCCTCGTTTCTCCGGTCCCTCCGGAAACTTTGCGATCAATTCGAGGCGCTCTTGATCGTCGATGAAATCTACACCGGTTTCGGTCGCACTGGGCGCTGGTTCGCGTGTGAGCATAGTCGCAGCATTCCTGACATGATCTGTTTGGGAAAAGCGCTGACCGGCGGTTTTCCACTATCAGTGTGTGTTGGGAAATCTGAAATGATGGACCGCGCCTGGCCGCCTTCCACTGGAGAAGCAATTCACACCAGCACGTTCCTCGGTCACCCGGTTGGTTGCGCCATGGCGCTGGCAAACATTGCCGAGATAGAGCGCCGCGGTCTGGTTGAAGCATCCGCAGTAAAAGGAAAGCAACTGCTCGATCAACTCGGTGCTTTAAAAAGTGAACGATTTCACCTTCAGGCTCGCGGCCAGGGTTTAATGGCCGGTTTGGAACTAACCGATTCAAAGGGGCGGCCAGCGACAGCTGCGGCTCTGGCGATTATTAAACGACTTCTCCACAAAGGATTGATTTTTCTGCCTGAAGGAGAGCAAGCGAACGTGATCTCATTCACCCCTCCACTGACGATTAGTATGTCCGACTTAAAATCCGCTGTCGGTGCGCTCGGAGAGGAGTTCGAACGATGAAACTCTCTGAAATGCGCCAACTGCTTTCCTCACGTGGGATTCAGCTCACGAAATCGCTGGGACAGAATTTCCTGCATGACGAAAACCAGCTCGAACGAATAACGGATCGGGGTGAAGTCACTCCCGGGGATCGTGTCCTGGAAATAGGTCCTGGTCTTGGACCGCTTACGGAACATCTGCTGAAACGCGGGGCGGAGGTTTTTGCCATCGAAAAGGACCGGCGGCTTTGCGAATTCTTGCGTGAACGATTTGCAAACGAGAAGCGGCTGAAACTGGTTGAAGACGACGCTCTTCGTTATGTGAAGACGAGCAGCCGGGATTGGCGTGAGTGGAAGCTCATTTCCAATCTGCCGTATTCTGTGGCTTCCCCGATACTAGTTGAACTGGCCCTCTCGCGCACTCCGCCGGAACGGCTCGTCGCCACACTTCAGTTGGAGGTCGTGAAACGAATCATCGCGAGGGAAGGGGATGAAGATTACGGATTGCTTTCGCTTTTCCTGCAGCTTCGTTATGAACCGCGGGAGTGGTTCAAGATTCCGAGTGCGTGCTTCTTTCCCGAGCCGGATGTGGATTCGGCATGCGTGCAACTGATCCGTCGGAGCGAACCGTTGTTGGCGGACGAACTCGTCGTCACTTTTCAGCGCGTGGTGAAGCTGGCGTTCAGTGCACGGCGCAAAATGATGGCGAAGCTGTTAAAGCAACAATGGGGAGCAGAGCAAATCGCGAACGCGTTTGAGCAGCTCGGGATCAGTTCCCAGGCGCGCGCGGAAACCGTCTCTCTTACGCAATTCGCCGCGTTGACCCGGTTGCTGGCTCTGCCGAATTGACGGAAAGTACCCTAATCCCTAGGTTTTCACTGTGCGAAGCCCTTTTCCAGGTCTCGATCCGTACCTCCAGCGGTTCTGGCCGAGTGTTCACCATCGATTGATCACTTACGCAGGCGACTTGCTCGCCAAGGGACTTCCAGGTGAACTCAATCTGTTTATTGAGGAAAGGATCGTCTTCGAAACAGACGAATCATCCAGCGGTCCTGCGCTTAGAGGATATGTGCCCGACGTGGCGGTGGTTCAGTCAAAATATGACTATACCTCCCCCTCTGCAATGAGTGAGGGTGCTTTGGCAGTGGCTGAGCCAATTACCATTGGGTTCCCTCCTCTACCTGTAACACAGGGGTTTATCGAAATCAGAGATGGCGCTACTGGAGGAAAGGTGATCACCAATATCGAGTTCATCAGCCCGAGTAACAAAGCGCCGGGGCTGACGCACGAAGTATTTGTTGGCAAGCAATCTGATTTACGCCGGGGCGGAGTAAGTCTTGTCGAAATTGATTCAGTTCGTGGTGGTGATTGGGTGATGAGCGTTCCCGAAGTATTCGTAAAAGCAGACGCGCGTGGAGATCTCAAGGTTTCGGTCATCCGAGGGTGGGCGAGCGATGTCTTTTCTTTCTATCCAATTCGGTTCCACCAGCGTCTGCCCGTAATTCCCATCCCTTTGCGGAAAACCGATGAGCCGCTTCCGCTGGACCTACAGGCGCTATTCGACCTTTGCTACGAGCGCGGTCGATATGGCGATTTGATCGATTGTACGAAAGAAACTCTGCCCCCGTTGGAAGGAGAGGAGAAGCGCTGGACGGAGGAGTTGTTACGAAAGGCCGGGAAAAGGCCGTGAGCCTTGAATGTCCTCGCCTCTTCCAAAACAGTGGTCGCGCTGGACTTTGTTCTTTGCGTTTTGGACTTTGGTTGGTCTTTCGTTTGCGATTCATTTTTTCCTGAACAGTTCCAAGACGGGTCGCAGTGTTTCCTGGAATGAAGCGGTCACGTTTTCTCTCGCGGATTGGTACGTTTTTGCGTTGCTCTCCATTCCCGCCGCCAAGTTGGCGCGGCGATTTCCGTTTGAAGTCCGAAGTTGGGGACGCGTGGCGCTCGTACACGTCATTTACAGCGTTCTCTTTTCGTTCGCCTTTATGGTTCTGCGCGCTGGGGTGGGTGAGATTCAAAACTGGATTCGACCGGGCAGCGGGTTGCCTTTTACCCGCGGATTCGCACTGCTGACGAAAACCTTTCAGTACAATATCTGGGTTTACTGGGTGATTCTCTCGGTCTGTCACGCCTTTGATTATTATCAGAAGTTCCACGAACGCGAGCTACGCGCGGCCGAGTTGGAGAAGCGGTTGACGCAGGCGAAGTTGCAGGCGCTGCAGAGCCAGATGAATCCGCATTTTCTCTTCAATACGCTGCACACCATCTCCGCATTGATGCACAAGGATGTCGATGCCGCGGATCGCATGGTGATGAAGTTGAGCGATTTGCTCCGTCTTGCGCTCGACAACACGGACACTCACGAAGTTCCGCTCACCCAGGAACTCGATTTCCTGAAGCGTTATCTCGAAATCGAACAAACTCGTTTTCGCGACCGCCTCAAAGTCGAAATGGAAATTGCCCCCGAAACGTTGCGCGCACGCGTGCCCAACCTGGTTCTCCAACCGCTCGTCGAAAATGCCATCCGTCACGGAATCGAACCGCACGCTCGTCCGGGCAAGATCGTTCTGCGGTCGCAGCGTCATAACGGTGAGCTCGAGCTTCAGGTGCAGGACAACGGGAATGGTTTGCCGTCGGGCGGCGCGCAACGCGAGGGGATCGGCACTTCAAACACACGCACTCGCTTGCAACAACTTTACGGCGGACGGCAGAAGTTCGAATTGCAAAATCTGCCGTCGGGCGGTTTGCTTGCGCGTGTCGTGATCCCTTTTCATGAAAACTAAAATTCGCACCATCATTGTCGATGATGAGGAACTCGCCCGCGACCGGTTGCGGAGTTTGTTGGATCGCGAACCCGACGTTGAAGTGATAGGGGAGGCAGGGGATGGGCAGACCGCGGTTGGGATGATAGAGAAACTGAAGCCGGATCTGGTATTTCTCGATGTGCAGATGCCGGAACTCAACGGCTTTGAAGTGCTCGATGCACTCGAAGAACGTCCGAACGTCATTTTCGTCACCGCGCATGATAAGTTCGCCCTCAAAGCTTTCGACGTGCATGCGGTCGATTACCTGCTCAAGCCGTTCGATCGCGAACGATTCCAAACCGCTCTTCAGCGCGCCATCGGCAAGATTGGCAGTCAAAAATCGAACGAAACCAAACCGGAGATCCAAGCAGTTCTTGAGGAAGTAAAGCCCAAAACCGTTGAGCGTCTTTTGGTCAAGACCCAGGGCCGAGTGCTTTTGGTGAAGGTGGGCGATATCGATTGGGTCGAAGCCGCAGACAACTACGTGACGCTCCACGTCGGCAAGGAGGCCCACATGATGCGGGAAACAATGACGTCACTGGAAAGTCGCCTGCCTGGGGACAAATTCATGCGGATCAGTCGGTCGAGCATTGTCAATGTCGAGCGGATCCAGGAACTCCAACCAATGTTCCACGGCGAATACATCGTGGTGCTTAAAAACGGCGCGAAGCTCACCTTAAGTCGCAGCTATCGCGACAAACTCGACCAATTAATGGGCCGGCAATAAATGTGCGCCGGTCCGTTCGGCTAACCAAGCCGGTTCAGGTGAATATCGGTCTCGATCACCTTACCGTCGTCGGCGGTGACGCTGATTCGTCCGATATCGACAATGTCACGCCCATTCACCTTTTCGCCCCAAAGCTTTAATCGCCATACGGGACCGAATGAAGTATTTTCGAGCTTCGCTTCGAGGGATTTTACCTTGATATCTTTCAGGATTGGTTCGGCGAGCGCCTTTTCAATCGCGGCGTCTGAATCGATCTTCAACTTGTCATGATCCATTGCCTTGGAAGCGTCTCCGATCATCTCGATCATCCGCAATGGGCGTTTCACATCGAGCATCTTGCCCGCCGCGAACTTCACTTCCACCGACTTGAATGTCGCGGTTGGATCGAAGTAAATCACATACCAAACCTTCGGCGTAAGAGTGCCGACCGAGCGTTCCGAACGAATCTGGACAATCTTATCTTTCGCCTGCTCCCCGACGTAGCGGTTTCCTTCTTTGGCGAGCTCGAACGCCGTTGGTTCTTTATCAGCCGCGAGAAGGGGCAGAGCAGAAAGCAGAAGCGCAAAAAATATTCTCATAATGCAACGGCGCACAATTTATCCGGTCCACGCCGTTGCACAACCCACTTAAGTGCAGCCTCAGTTCACCGGTTTCCACTTATCGAAGCGGTAATGGTTCCACATCCAGACAAAGTCCGGATTTTTGGGATTCCCGCCTGACCAGTTGAAGCTCGACACGCCTTTTGCCGAGTCCTTCGCCGCCTTGATGGTTGGCGCATCTTTCCAGGTGTGGCCAGCCGCGTGGCCATCCGCATAGGAGAAGGTGCTCCAGTTCCCATGGAAAATCGCAAAGGGATCAACCCAGGTTCCCTTTTCCATCACCCAAGTTCCCAGGTTTTCGTTACGGGGATCGCATTCCTCGATGAATATCGTGGCCTCGGTCGGGGCGTCGACATCGCTGATTTTGATAAACGGTTCTTGTCCGGCTCCTCTCCACATTCCTCCGTTCAGACCGTCAGCCTTGGAATAACTGACATACGCCCAACCGGATCCGCGTTTGAGATTGCGCGTCCGCAAATCGCCAGGACAATGGAAGCTATTGATCGCTCCGATATACCTGTTAATTGGCGCATTGCTCATTCCAGCGGCCACGCGCTTCATCGCCTCGGTTTCTGAAATACCTCCAGTGATCGCGGGCACCGCTCCTTTCCAAAACCCGCCGTAATAGTAGTCCGAGTCAGAGCCTGGCATTTGTCCGGGCCCTTTGAAGCTAGCCAGACTGCCCATCATTTTGTCGCCGTTATCAGTGGCATACATCGTAAAAGCCAGCGCCATTTGCTTTTGGTTGTTTTGGCACACGGCGCCGGTGGCCTTGAGTTTCGCCTTGCTGAGAGCGGGCAACAACATGCTCGCGAGAATCGCGATGATTGCGATCACCACCAGCAGCTCAATTAAAGTAAATCCTCCGGTTTGATCAGGGCGTCGCGCAGAACGGATCATGGCTTTCATGTCGATAGGTTTGTCTGATCGTATCGATGGGCGATAAACATGCAACCGCGCTTTTCGACGCACAGGACTCCTGTGTCTCCTTGACCCCGTTTATCCTTTAATTTCATGGCTCGACTCGTAAGTTCCCGCGGTGGCGCACATAGTGGATTTGTTCGTAGCCGCGCTGATGACGGTGGCGGTGCTCGGGCTGTTGGCAAAAAAGCTGAAGATCGCTTATCCGATCTTGCTGGTGTTCGGCGGGTTGGCGCTATCCTTTGTTCCGGGCTTGCCGGAGTTGGAACTCAGCCCGGAATTCATCTTTTTCTTCTGTCTTCCTCCGCTGCTTTTTCCCGCGGCGATGTTCATTCCGTGGCGCGACTTTCGATTGAACCTTAGGCCGATTCTTCTTCTAGCGGTAGGACTGGTGCTTTTCACCACGGTAGCGGTGGGCTATCTCGCGCACTATTTCTTTGGGCTGCCGCTCCCTGCCGGCTTCGTGCTTGGAGCGATTGTTTCACCCCCGGATGCTGTGGCGGCATCTGCCATCGCTCAGCGACTGCGGCTCCCACGGCGTATCGTGACAATTCTTGAAGGCGAAAGTTTGATCAACGACGCGACCGCTCTGGTGGCTTACCGTTTCGGGATCGCGGCTCTCGCGACCGGGGCATTTTCACTTCCGCGAGCGACGGGAGAATTCTTTCTCGTGGCGATTGGTGGGGTGCTTGTCGGTCTGATTATCGGGTGGGCCGCCGCCTGGTTCCATTGCCGTGTTGACGATCCTCCCATCGAGATCACGGTCTCGTTTTTGACTCCCTTCCTGGCTTACCTGGTCGCCGAACGCCTGCACCTTTCCGGCGTGCTCGCGGTCGTGGCGGCTGGGCTGTATCTCGGTTGGCGTTTGCCGGAAATCACCTCCACGGGCACGCGTCTCCAAGGGGGCCCTTTCTGGAACATGATCGAGTTCATGATGAACGGCTTTGTGTTTCTTCTCATCGGGTTGGAATTGCCGATTGTCATTCGTGGGCTGGCGGGGGAATCGATGGCGCGTCTCGTGAGCGATGCGCTGTTGATCAGCGTTTCAATCATTCTCATCCGCATTATGTGGGTCTTTGCTGCCACGTACCTGCCGCTGGTTTTTATGAGGGGGAGCCACTCCGTTCCGCCCTGGCGGCACGTAGCCGTGGTCTCCTGGACTGGAATGCGTGGCGTCGTTTCACTCGCTGCGGCGCTCGCCATTCCGGCGACAATCCAGAACGGAAAGCCGTTTCCGGGCCGAAATCTCATTCTCTTTCTCACCTTCGTCGTCATCGCGGCGACTCTGGTCGTGCAGGGAATCACCCTTCCGCTGTTAATCCGGGCGCTCGGTGTGAAAGATGATCACGGGGGCGAACGCGAAGAACGAGAAGCGCGCATTCGCGCGAACCAGGCTGCGTTCGACCGGCTCTGTCAGCTCGAAAAGGAACTTGATCAGGCCGACCTGGAAACCCTGCGGCGGTTACGCATTGAATACGAAGACCGCCTGCGGCAGCTCGAATCGTACGATCCTGAAGAGGGCGATGGCGTGCTGCGGATTTTCTCAACCGTCTATGATCGGCTCTCGAAGGAAGCGCTAAACGCCGAGCGTGAGGCGATTCTCGCGTTGCGCAATCAAGACGTGATCAATGACGAGGTATTGCGAAACATCCAGCGCGACATCGATTTTGCCGAAGCACGGCTGGAGCACCAGCGGTGATCACTGTTTGTCGGTTGCCACGTACGATTCGTGTAGATGGACTGGGGCTGCTTTCTTGCGGAGCTTCATGTTGAGCACCTCCACCATGGCCGAGAAGGCCATCGAGAAGTAGATGTAGCCCTTGGGAATCTTCTGATGGAAGCTTTCCGCCACCAGGGCCACGCCAATCAGGATCAGGAAACTCAAAGCGAGCATTTTGAAGGTCGGATGCCGTTCCACGAACGCGCTAATGTATCCAGAGAACGCCAGCATAAAGAAGAGCGCTATCACCACCGCGAGGATCATGACCAAAACGTCGTTTGCCATGCCGATCGCGGTGATCACTGAATCCAGGGAAAAGACAATATCCAAAAGAAGAATCTGAATAATGATGCTGGTGAAACTGGGTGCAATCCTCCGGCTTGTTCCGCCCTCCTCGCCTTCTAGTTTTCCATGGATCTCATGTGTTGATTTGCCAATCAGGAACAGTCCTCCAATCAGCAAAATCAGGTCACGGCCGGAAACTGGATGATTGAGAATTTCGAAGAGAGGTTTGGTCAGACCGGCAATCCACGAAATTCCAAGCAACAACAACACGCGCGTAATCAGCGCGAGTGAGAGCCCCAACTTTCGCGCCTTGTCACGACTCTCCGGCGGCAATTTTCCCGCCACGATGGAAATGAAAACGACATTGTCAATCCCCAGCACGATCTCCAGCAGTGTGAGCGTCACCAGCGCGATCCACACCTCGGCACTCGTAAAATCCACGTGAAAAATGTCCATCCCCCACGCGTAGCCCAGAATCCCATCTGCCCACAAGTGGAATTAATATCGGTTTTTGGAATGGACGTGCGCAGCCACAGCCATAGGTCGAAGAAAGCAAAGAGGGAACACGGTTCAGGCATTGACATGGGCTGAGCGTTGGACACATTCAAAGCACATGGAGTTGATGCGAGCACGAATCCCGCGTGTGAAGGACGCCTGATGGCAGCGTCTGGTGATTCCATTCTGGTCCGTATTCTCAAGCGGCTCGCCGATGCTGTCTACCATTGGCGTCTCTGGTTTGTTTACCCGCAAATTGTTCTGTTCGGGCTGTGCGTCTGGTACACGTTTGCGCGGTTGGAGTTTGACATGTCGCGCGATAATCTGGTCGGTTCGGATAAGAAGTACCACCAGATATTTTTGAAGTTCAAAAAGGACTTCAACGTGCGGGACGACTACGTGGTGGTGGTCGAGAGCGAGGATTTGGAGAAAAACCGGCAGTTCGTCGAAAGGCTGGGAGCAAAGCTGGAACAGGAAACCAATCTCTTTACCGAGGTTCTCTACAAGGGTGACCTGAAAATGCTTGGGTCGAAGGCGCTCTTGTTCATGGATGAGCCGGACCTGAAGGAAATGCAGAAGGCAATGCTGGAATTCCGCCCCTTTTTGCAAACGTTCGCCCAGGCGACCAATCTCAATTCGATCTTTGGGCTGATCAATCGCGAGTTTCGAAGCGCGGCTGGGAGGACAAACTCAGATTCGAGCACCGATTCTTTGGTGAAGTCTCTCCCGGCTCTGCAGCGGGTGGTGGACCTGGCGACCGATTCGATCAAGCGGGTGGGAACTCCACCATCGCCCGGATTGACCGCATTGTTCGGAGGAGGGAACGAGGCGCAAAAGCGGCTCTACGTTACTTTTGGAGAGGGTCGGATTTACCTCGTAAACACCCGCACGGTGCGTGAAGACCAGAGCGAAGAAGGAGTGGTTCGGTTGCGGCAATTGGTAAAGGAAACGTACGACGAGGTGCCGGGAGTAAATGTTGGTCTCACAGGAGAGCCCATCCTGGAATACGACGAAATGCACCAGTCGCAGAAAGATTCGACCGTGGCGACGATCCTTTCATTATTGCTCTGCGCGATCATTTTCGTCGTGAGTTACGGCGAGACGGGCCGTCCGCTGAAGGCCACGGCCGCGCTCATCATCGGGCTGGGTTATACGATGGGTTTCACGACGCTGACCGTGGGACATTTGAACATCCTGACGGTCACATTCCTCCCGATTCTGATTGGGCTGGCCATTGATTTCGGGGTGCATCTGATCACGCGCTACGAAGAGGAGTTGCGCAAGGGATCAACCCAACATCTCGCGATCCAAAGAGCGATGGTGAACACAGGCCTGGGAATTTTCACCGGCTGTTTGACGACGGCGGGGGCGTTTTACGCAATGATGCTCACCGATTTCAAAGGCATCAAAGAGATGGGCGTAATTACCGGGAGCGGAATGGTCCTGTCGCTCGTCCCCATGATGACAATGTTGCCCGCGCTCATTTTGCGCGGGCGTCAGAACAAGATCGACCAGGAGGAACATGCGACTCCTAACGTGCGTGCCCGCCTCGAACGTTTGTGGCTGGACCGGCCGATGACGGTCGTAGGCATCGTCGTGGTCGGAACGCTGGTGGCGCTCGTGCCGATGTCGCGCGTTTATTTCGATTACAACCTGCTCCACATGCAATCAGCGGGACTCCCCGCCGTAATTTTCCAGGACAAGCTGATAAAGTCCGCGTCGAAATCGGTCGTCTTCGCGGCGGTGGTGGCCCAATCCAAAGAGGAAGCGCTCCGCCTGGAAACGGCGCTGACAAATCTGCCGACGGTCGCAAGTGTCGATTCGATGGCGAGATTCCTGGTGGGCGATCAAACGAAAAAGATGGAGATTGTTGGCGAGATCAAACAGGAGGTTGCCAGCATTCGTTTTCCCCCGCCCGACCTCGATCCGGTGAATGTTTCTGAACTGAGTCGCACGTTATGGTCGCTAAATGGATACCTTGGACTGGCCCTGTCCGAAGTGCAGAAGCAGAATTTGCCGGAGTTGGAACACAACCTCTCTGCGCTGCGGAAGTCGATCGATGACTTGCGTTTCGCGATGTTGAATTCTGACCGGCGGCAGACGGGAGTGAAGCTGGCGAAATACCAGCAAGCGTTGTTTGAAGATCTGCGAGACACCTTTCGGACCATTCGAAATCAGGACAATAGCTCGCCGCTCACTGAGGAAGGACTGCCCGCGAACCTTCGATCACGTTTCATTGGGAACAACGGCCTTCTGCTCTTGCAGGTCTATCCGAAGAAAGATGTCTGGGAACGCAAAGAGCAGGAGGAGTTCGTGCGCGATGTGCGAACCGTTGCGGCGAACGCGACGGGAACGCCGGTGCAGTTGTACGAGTATACGACTCTGCTGAAGAACAGCTATATCCAGGCGGCCTATTATTCTTTGGGTGCGATCATCGTCATGGTCTGGATCCACTTCCGGAAACTCAGCGCGGTCTTTCTTTCACTGGTCCCGGTAGCGGTGGGTTGCATCTGGACGGCGGGAATCATGGGCATTTTTGATATTCCATTCAACCCGGCGAACATCATGACATTGCCGTTGGTGGTTGGGATCGGGGTGACGAATGGAATTCACATCCTGAATCGCTTCGCGGAGGAACAGAATCCAAGTCTTTTGGCCCGAAGCACGGGGAAAGCGGTCGTTGTGTCCGCGTTGAATACCATCGCCGGATTCGGAAGCTTGATTCCCGCCAAGCATCTGGGCATCCGTAGTTTGGGAATTGTCATGTCTCTAGGCGTCCTCATGTGTATGATCGCTGCCGTCACGTTCCTTCCCGCGATCCTGACGATGATGATTCGCCTCGGGTGGATAAAGAAAAAACCCAGTGGCGACAATGCACAATCGACACTGGGTCGGGAGGAACCGAGGTTAAACCTCAATCTGATCAAAGAGTAGGACGAGTGAGCTGGAGAGTCAATAAAAAACTGGGCGTTTTGAAGGGTAAACGACTACACTTTGGGGTATTTGCGAGAGCGTTAACGTTATCGGGATTCGGAATATTTTTTTACGCGGTAGGCACCTTGAAGGGCTTCGCGGAAGAGGCTGATCAAAGTTTCAAGACGAACAAAAGGGCCGGAGGGTTACATTTTGGGCCGATTTTCGATGAGTTTCCGCTCACTCTGAAGGAGGGTTCTCGATGGGAAGCGATCGGACCTTTGCTGGGGAGAGAAGAGTCCGGGACGACATCGTTATTCACATTTTCACCGATCTTCTCACTATATAGGGATACGTCCGTCGAACAGACAGAGTTGAAGGTCGCTTACCCTGCGATTTCCTTCGAAAAATATGGTGCGGAATACCGGTTTCACTTGTTTCAGGTGATCTCGTTCGCCGGCGGCGAATCGGTAAAAGGTGGCGATACGAAGCGGACCACTCTTTTCCCATTTTATTTCCGGCAAACTTCCCCGCGACCTGAGGACAACTATGTGGCGGTGGTGCCATTTGGGGGACATTTGAAGAACCGGCTTTTTCGAGATGAGGCGACGTTTGTCATGCTGCCGCTCTACATTCAATCGACCAAGAAGGGAGTCGTTACGGAGAACTTTCTTTTCCCGCTTTTCCATGTGCGGCATGGAGCGGGCGTAACCGGTTGGCAGTTTTGGCCATTTTACCTGACAGAGCACAAAGAGCCCACGATTACGACGAATCACTGGGGCGATGCGGTGCTCTCCCCGGGATATGAAAAGGAAGGGGCGCTTTGGCCTTTCTATTTCAACAATACGTTGAATGTGGGCCAGACTAACGAATTGAAACAGTTCGTTCTGCTGCCTTTTTACACCAGCCAGGTTTCAACCACGCGAGTGACGAGGAGCTACGGTTTTCCGTTGGGGGTCACCCACACGATCGATCAAGAAGCGAAGTACGAGGAATGGGATGCGCCCTGGCCGCTGGTGGAATTTGCGAAAGGGGAGGGGAAGCAAACGAAGCGCGTGTTTCCGTTTTATAGCGACGCGCGAACGCCAACCGCCCGGAGCGCATTCGTCATGTGGCCGTTTTATAAATACAATCAGATCAGAGCGGAACCGTTGAACCGCGAGCGGACCCGCTACCTGCTCTTTTTGTATTCAGATATTCTCGAGCAGAACACGACGAACAAAACCAGTTTTCATCGGCGGGATTTCTGGCCGCTGTTCAGTTGGCGCAAAGGTCATGATGGCAATGAGCGGTTGCAGGTGTTGTCGCTGCTGGATCCGATTCTGCCGGGCTACACGAGCATCGAGCGGATTTATGACCCGATCTACGCGTTGTATCGCGAAGAGCACAACGCGAAAAATGGCGATGAAAGCCGGTCTATCCTTTGGAACCTGTACCGTTCGGAGAAACAGGGCGAAACGCGCCGGCAGCGCGCGTTGTTCGGTCTATTTCAGCGCGAGAAAACTGCGGATCGCACGAAGTGGCGGATTTTTTTCATTCCGTTCACCACGAAAGCCAAGCACGCTGATTAGAGGCGCACCGCGCGGGAAAGGAGATGGACGGCAATTGTGGCGCAGGCGGCGTGGATCAACAGGATGAGCAAAACCGCATGAGAGCGCGAAAAGCCGCGCCGGACAAGCCGGTGAGAAATGTGGTTGTTGTCTCCGATCCAAAAAGGCTTTCCCAAACGCCAGCGTATGATCGTAACTGAAACGAGATCAAAAAGCGGGACCGCGAGGATCAGCAGCGGGGCGAGAACGGCCAGCGGGTGAGGAGCGATGCGGGAGTAGAAATTTGGCAGAATCGCCAGAACCGAAATGAGAAACCCGACGAGGTGACTGCCTGCATCACCCAGAAAGGCTTTGGCATTGGGGAAGTTGAAGGGAAAAAATCCGAGCAGCGCGCCGCAGATCAGAAAAGCGAGCAACGAGACGAGGTATTGGCCATGGATGGCGGCCGCCCAGGCGCAGGCCCAGCCCGCGACGAAACCGAGCCCGGTGCAAAGACCGTTCATATTGTCCAGAAAGTTGAGAGCGTTGGTGATGCTCAAAATCCAGAGGACGGTCAGGGCGTAATTGATGGTCTCGTTGTGGATAAAGATTGTGATCCGGATACCGCTCCAGGCCACCAGCAGAGCGCAAAGAATCTGCCCTCCGAACTTGGGCAAGGGAGAGAGTTCGTAACGATCATCCAGCCAGCCCACGAAGACCATGCCGAAAGCGCCGAGAAGAATGGCGGCAACCTGCATGCCGCGGCGACTCAGTCCATATTGAAGCAGATCTCGCAGGGTCGAGTCTAACGCAGGACTTTTCCACAGATAGAGAGCGGCGGCCCCAACAAGCATCGGCAGGAAAAAGCCGGTCATGACGGTGAGGCCGCCGGCGAGCGGAACGGCTTTTGCATGGATTTTGCGATGACCGGGATCGTCAACATGCCCGGACGATTCGCACCAACGTTTCCAAAGGGGAAAAGTGAGCGCGCTGGTCAAAACGGCAGCGAAAAACGCTCCGAAATAGATGTTGAACGGGAAAGTCATTTTGCACCTTCAGCGAGCAACCGTTTGTAGAGGGCCGCAGTGTCCCCGACCATTCTTTCGACGGAAAATCTTTCGCGAACAAATTCCTGTCCGGTCGCGCCGAAGCGCGCGCGCAAGTCTGGATCGGAAGCCAGGCGTTTTAAATCTTCGAGCAGCAATCGTTTGTTGCGAGCGGGAACAAGATAGCCGGTTTCACCGCTGATACAGACTTCGCCCGCGCCATCGCAATCGTAGGCGACAACCGGCTTGCCGGCGGCGAGCGCCTGGGGCAGCGCGCGGGGCAATCCTTCCCGAAGTGAGAGATGCACCAGGATGTCCATCATGCCAGTTAATCCGGGGATTTCTTCCGGGGGAACCAGACCAGTAAAAATGACTTTCCCACGCAGCGCTGAATTTGCAGAGACAATCTCCTTAAATCGAGTTTCCCAGGGACCGCCTCCGACCAAGAGGAAGCGCGCATTTGGAAACGCGGTCAGGAATTCCGGCATGATTTCGAAAAGATCGTCATGCCCTTTGAGTTCGAAGAGGCGGGCAATCTTTCCAATCACGAGATCGTTCGGCGCAATTCCAAAGCGGGCGCGCAGGCCGGGATCGTTCCGCGAATAGAGGAAGGGTTCGAGACGGAAGCCGCTGAAAATTCGAGTGTACTTTTCGCGAGGACCGATCCCAGCAGCGACGTATTGATCGATCATGGCGTTGGCCACCGCGACGAAATGGCTCGTCACACGGGCGGTGTTTCGCTCGATGGTGCGAAACGCGAAAT
Organism: Limisphaerales bacterium; assembly: GCA_044226545.1. Taxonomy (GTDB): domain Bacteria; phylum Verrucomicrobiota; class Verrucomicrobiia; order Limisphaerales; family SXQI01; genus DASVNK01. Next base: position 19,005 of record JBGAGW010000013.1, on the reverse strand, counting down.
TGGCTCGCGCATTTTGCCACGGACCAAACGACGGTCCGTGAATGCCGTGGACGATGATCGGCACCCGCTGTAACCATGCGGCCCAGCGGCCCAGAATTCCTGCTTTGCCGCTGTGGGTATGGACTATCGCGGGTTTGTCGACGCGGAAGATTTTTGCGAGTTGCAGAAGCGCTTGAAAATCAGTCTTTGGCCGGATGGGGCGGACCAGCAGTGGTGTCATCTGGAGCGTTTCCGCGCAGTTGCGGAACTGCGGTTCAAGCGAGCCTTGCTCCGGTTCGGGGGGCCCGCTGATCAGCGTGACTTTGAATTCTGGTTTTTCGCGAAGTCCCAGGACGGTGGAAACTGTATTTTCCTGAGCTCCGCCGACGATCAGGCGGGTGATGACATGCGTGACAGAGATGGGGCGCTTTGCGCCGGTCATTTTGCGAGTTTTTTCAACTCGTTCACTCGTTCCTGGACCCGTTTGCGCTCTTCCTGAAGCTCGGCGGTGGCTTCGGTTGGAGCGTATTTGAGATACAGTTCGTAATAGCGCGTAGCGGAGACAAAATCCTTCTGGCCATAAGCGATCTCGGCCAGGCCATACATGACCGCATGTGATTTCGGAGAAATCTTCCGCAGCCGGGTGTAATCCTCCTTGGCTTCGGACCAGCGCTGAGCCTGCAGGTTGAGAATAGCCCGGTTGCGCAACGCGGCTACGTTCTCCGGTTGTTTATCCAGCACTCGGGTAAAGGTATCTCGCGCTTTATCGTTCTGATTCTGATTCATCTGCACGATGCCCTGATAGAGCTTCGCCTGAAGATTATCCGGATCAAGCTGCAGCACCTTCTGCAAAGAATTTTCTGCTTCGGTCCATTTCTTTTCCTTGATGAAGATGAAGGATTCGAAAAGGAGCGCCGCCGGGCTCTTGGGAGCGATGTTCAACACCTCGTCGGTCGTCGCATGGGCGCCGGAGAAGTCATCAATGTTCAGTTGCAATTCCGCCTTTTGGAGCAGGACCGGAACGTTGGTTGGGTTGATCGCAAGTTGTTCGTTGGCGATGTTGAGCGCGTTTGTGAACTTGCCATCCAGACGGTACAGTTCGAAAAGAGCCTGGCTGAACAAAATCTCGTCCGGGTGTGCCGCGCGTGAGGACTTCAGGAGTTGTTCGGCCTTTGGAAATTGTTTTTGGGTATAATACGCGGCGGCTTTTAACGAAATGATGTCGGCCTGGTCCCGGATGGGGCGATCTTTGAAGTCCTGTTCAAGCTTCGCGATTTCAGCCATGCCTTTCTCCGCCCAGTTCCCGTAGACGTAGGCCTTCGCCAGCGACAGTCGGGCGGTTAGATTGGTTGGCTGGAAAAAGGTGGTTCGGCTGAACTGCAGAGCCGCCTGGCGATATTGCGTTTGGGTGAGAAACCCATCACCCAGCAGCGCGCAGAACTCCGGATGATCAAAAGGACCGTTATCCGACAACATGGCATCCCACGATCGGTACCCGCCAAACTTCTCTTCCATCGTTTTACCGAGGTCAGCGGCTTCGGGGTTGCCCTTCTGATAGGCTTCATTGTACTGCGCGTTAAAATGCGCGGGCACGTTATTGGTATTCAGCTCGAACGCTTTGCTGAAATCTTTTCCGGCTTCCGGGAATTTTCCGCCGCGCTGAGATTGCACACCCCAGTTGTTGAGGGCCCGGGAATAGAACTGAGAGACGTAGCGAGCGTCCAAGGCATCCAAAGCTTTGAAACGTTCGAGCCGTTGGAATACGTCGCCCATGCCGGCCCAGAAACTGTCGTTGGCCTGGATCTGCTCCGGCGTAAGCGCGGGCGGCAGAACCTCGTCTAGCGCAAATGGACGAAGCGGGTAGGTGGTCCCGTTGGGCTGTGAATAAACCACTTCGAAGAAGTAGCCGAAGCTCGGGTGGAGATAAGCCACAGAATTGGAACTCACCAGGTCGAGAATCATCCGCTGAACGGTCATGGTCGGAATACGGTTTCCCATTTCTTCCTTCGTGCCGAGCGACGGCCAGCGATTGCCCCAGTGCTTTTGCAACAGTTCGTGATACTCGGGCGCTTCCAGCGAGCGGGTGTTGACCATGACATAGTCGTTCTCGCGTTTTTCTCCGGCGAGTTGGGCGCGGAGCAGCGCCAATTGAAAGGCGTCTTCGCTTAGGAGATAGGCCGGTGCTTTGGGCAAGCCTTGAACGGTTCGTCCGATGAAATCTTTGAGCAGCGAGCCATCAGCGGCGCGGACCATCGGCAGGTTCTTGTAGGCGAGGCCGGCTGGAACGGCGACCATGGCAAGCAATACCGCAGCGCGCACGACAGGATTGAGCAGCTTCAACAGCGGATTATCGCGCCGCCAGCTTTTCTTCGGAGGATCGGTAAAAACGAGAAGTGCGTAGCCCGAATAGTAACCGACCGCCAGCGCCCCGAGATAATAAAAGCTCAGGAACGGGATGCCCAGGCCGAGTTCGCGGGGGCTAAATTTCGGATTGAACGCGACAAAAAGGCAGGCAGCCAAAATGAAAAGGTGAATGACGCGGAAGGCCAGGTTTGCCAGATTCGCACCGGCGGCGCTGGTTTCGCCGGATCGCGATGGCCAGCGAATGCCCATCAAAATGACGGGCAGAACCGAAGTAAGACTCAGCAACAAAACCCGGCTGCGCAGCATGGGCATGTCCACCAGAAACCCCTTCTGATTGGCCCAGTTGGTCCGAAGAATTTGGAACAGCGAGTAATCTCCTTCATGCCGGATCACCCAGAGCGCAGGAAGCAGCAAGTAAAGAAGAAGTCCGATCATCCCGAGCACCGCCATTTGGACGAGGAACCCCGGATCGAAAAAGCGGATGCCCCGAATCCAAATCAGAGCGCCGAGGAAGAGCGGGAAGTACGCGATCAGCGCATAATTGTTGGTGACGCCAAGTCCGTAAACGAATGCCATCTTCGCCAGCCATCGATCTTCAAGTGTGATGCGATATTCCAAAAGGCAGCGGATTACGTAGGCGAAAATGAGCAGGTCGAACATTTCGCCGGTAATCGCGGTGGCGTTCTCCCAAAATGTCAGTTCCAGTGCACAAACAAGAACCGCGAACACGACCGGCACCCATGCTAAGCGGTTGGAAAGAAGGGAATAATCACTTCGTTCCCGCTGGCGTTGCTCGTGCGTGCGATCATGAGGCAGCAGAGCAACCGACCGGGCGAGAAGAACGAGAGTGAGCGTTGCGCAAAGCGCAGTAAACACGTTCATCGCGAACGGCTGGATGGAAGCGGGGAACCACCTCAGAGGCAAAGTGACTAAAAAGAAGAGCGGTGCCTGAATGGGCAGGCCCCATTCCCAGCCCGCAATTTTGGCGGCGATCGGAAGGCTGCGCAGGTTGACCCAATGGTTCAGCGTGATCAGAAACAGGGCAAACGCGGCCGCCCCGGCGATCCAGGGCAACTTGCAGCGCACGAAACCCATCCGGTTGTCTTCGTCGGACATACGTGAAGCGGCCCTAGTTGACACTGAGCCGCCATTGGTTGGCAAGTTTGTTTCAGGAAGAGCTGACATTGAGGCGATCTAGATTGAATTTGCGAGCGCACTTCCCTGCGTCCGGGCGCTTTCTCGCGTGGCACAGACCTTCGATTGCGTAACCCCAATTGAATAGACCCGCTCGTCGCAAATAGTGTTCAAGTTTTCCCGAGCGTAGCGGGTCAGCGGGCACCGGCAAATCTTTTGTCTCCTCTTTCTTAGGTTCTCCAATGCTCGACCAGCAGAAGGAGAAGGCAGATGGCAGATTCTCGAAATCGACGTTGTGACCGGTCGTGACGAAGCAGATCACAAACAGGCCTACATCGTCCGAAGGGCGGCACGGAATTTTTTTCGCGCATCCCGCCAGGAACTCATTCCCAGGCACCGGGTGATGAGTGCCAAATCGAGATCGGGAAGGAGGCCACTGGATTGAATGCGAACATACTCCCCGGAGCGATTCAGAAAATAAATTTCCATTTGGTTTTTACGCCAGAACCAGACTTCCGCCACATTCATTCGCCGATATATCTCCAGCTTGTTGATGCCGGTCGTGAGCGCAACTTCGAAAACGAGGTCCGGAAATTTTTTCGGTTCGCCGATGCACCAGGCATCGTCCGGCTCAGCACCCGCTTTCTTCATCGCCTGTCGCATGGTCGCCTGGCCTCTGGTGGTCACCTCGAAATCCTGCTCCATCAGATAATCACCGACGAAATCGCCGACCCATTTCTTTATGCGTTCGTGTTCTTCGGAAGTGCTCATGATTTCCAAATCGCCATCCAGGTAGTACAGCCGCGGACCGGGACGATCATCCCCCAGCAATTTGTCGAACTTGAGGTAATCCCGCCACGACACTCCGCAAACAATGATGCGTTGTTCCGGTTCGGTTCCGTTCGGCAGGGGAGCCGGACGAAGTAAATCGTCCAAGCCGGGCAACTCGTTGCTACGGGTCAATATGGGCGCAACCATGGAACAAAGTTATGGAGAGAAGGTCGCCAGAGCAACTGTTCAGTGGCCAGGGGCTGCGCTGGTTTCGCCTTCTGCGGCAGCCGGACTGGGGAGTTGGCGTTTCATCTCGGAAAGGCGATAGCCAAAACCACTCCCTTCAATGGAAGAAAGATCCACTTCCCCGTTGCGGCGTTTGTAGATATTCGGGTGCACCATCGCTTCGGGTCGCGAAGCTTCAGGGTAGAACTGCATCGAGTTTGTTTCGACGCCCATGATTGTTCCTGCGTGCGCGGCAAGCAGGAGGTGCGGAATTTGTGCGAGCATGGCGTTGGTCAGGTCTTGGACCATGAGCGTCATGCCGTGTGCTTTAGCCCAGCAAAGGCTGAGCACTGCCCCTGTTTGCGTTTTGCAGGTCTTGAGAGCGACACCCGTCCAGCCCAGTTCGCGGCCGACCCGCACGAGTTGCCAATCGTGGGCGCTTTCGTCCATGAAAAGCGGCTTGCGCGCGGAGACGGAATGAACATCGATGCGGGGTTCCTCCAGTTCGTAGGGAAAAGGTTGTTCGATGTAGAGAAGCATTCCGTAAATGCGCGGTTGCTCCCAAAGCAGACGGTCCAAAATCGCGGTAACGTAAACTGGATCGGTTACGGTGCAGTTGAAGTCCGCGGTCAGCCAAACGGCGCCGTTCTCAATGGCCATGTTGCCAACGTCGACGATGCGGTTGTAATCCCAGGCTGAGTCGATGCCGCAGAGCTTAATTTTCAGGCAACGCAGACCGTCGGTCTGAATCCAATCTTTGAGCAGGACTGGATAGCCATCTTTCGGCTCGGTTCCAGTGAGTTCCTGCGCGCGAACCGGATCTTTGCCGCCCACCAGATGCCACGCGGGCAACTTATTTCTGCGCGGTTGGAAAAAGTCCGCCGGATATTTACCAGCAAAGGAAACCTGCGCGCCGGACGACGCGGGGGTGAGATAACTCGCGAGGTCGCGGTGCATGAAAGTTTCGTTGTAGGTCTCGTAAATGGGAACGGCATTCAGGTTGCCGAAGGCATCGTGCAGAGCGATATCGAACGCCGAGCAGCAGACCAGCGCCGCGAGCCACGGCACCTGGTCATTCTGTCCGCGAGTGGCGTTGAAACGCTGAAGTTCGCGCGGAAGACACTCCTCGATAAATGCGTGGCCAATCTCCAAAGGATGCCCACTGGCTTCCACGTCGAGCCATGCGCGGCTAAGTTGGACAGTGAAATCCTGAAGGGCCTGACGCCGCGTTTCGTAACTGAGATCCGAAGGCCACACCCAGGGAACGCTCAGCGGAGTTTCGCCCCAACCTTCCGCGGTTTTGCCATTTGCATTCGCGACGCGCATGCAAACGCGCGCACAAACCACGGAGGTCACAGTCTCGCGCCCGAACTTGAGCGGCACGCGATTCTCGACCGGCAAAAAATAAACCGTGACGGCAACGGGAAATACGTCGGTTTTCTTGCGCATAGTGTGGAACTACGGGTTCACTGCCATTAGACACACTTTCCGCGCTGCGGTTCAACAGCAAAGTGCGGAAACGCGTTTCTCGGCCAAAATCTGGTTGCCGCTCGAACGTTGATTCCTTACAACAGCGCGCGAATGAAATCCCACAGTATGCAAACCAAGCTCATTGCGACTGCAGTTTTGTCGGCCATGGCGTTCGCACCACTCGCCCTGGCTGCCGGCAAACCGAAATACACTATCAAAGAGGTGATGAAGGAAATCCATAAGGGCGAAGACAACATCGGCAAGCGCGCCGCGAAAGGTCAGGCCTCAAAGGAAGACATTAGCAAGATGGTGGAGTATTATGCTTCGCTTCCGTTGAACGATCCGCCGCGCGGCGAAAAGGAAAGCTGGCTCGCGAAAACGACTGCGCTGGTGAAGGCGAGCCAGGAGTTGAAGGCAGGATCGCCCAACGCAGTGGAGCATTACAAACAAGCGGCGAATTGCAAAGCGTGCCACGAGGCGCACAAGCCGCCGCAGGAGAAGGACAAGAAATAGTGTTTCAATACGTCGCCCTCGCCAGTGAGAAAAATTGGCAGCCGGGCCCTTATCCCGGCGTTGAGTTGCTCGTTCTGCACAAGAATGAGGAAACGGGCGGCGTTGTGGTCCTTCGCAAGTTTTTGGCGGGGACGGTTGTCCCCGCTCACATCCACCCGCAAGCCAACGAGCACGCGTATGTGCTTTCGGGCGAATGGGAGGAGTCCGGTGTCATTTACAAGCAGGGTTCTTTTTTCTTTGCGCCCAAGGGTGAACTGCATGGCCCGCACGTGGCGCGGAGTGAAGTCGTCAGCCTCACCATGTTTGATGGGCCGCTGACCGTCGTTTAGCCCGGCGCTTACCCTTTGGGCGCGGTCACTGCAGTGACGCAGCGGGCGCAAATGGTGGGATGCTCTGTGGTTCGGCCGACATCTGTTTCATAATGCCAGCAGCGTTCGCACTTTTGACCGGTGGCACGTTCAACCTGGGCGAGCGGGAAGCCTGCCACATCTTTTTCGGTCGCTTCCTTGCTCGAGAGATGGTGCGTGGTGATTTGCGAAACGTTGAGGAGTTCCTGCAACGGCACCAGATGATCAACGACCCAACTCGAGACTCCGTCCCGCAGGCCGATCTTCACCTGCGCTTCGAGTGATTTGCCGATAGTTTTGGCCTGGCGCGCTTTTTCGAGTTCGGGCAGGACCTGTTCGCGGAAGGCGAAAAGATCACGCCAAAGTTTTTTCTCGTCATCACTGCGGGTGAAGGCGAGCGGCTTCCAATCGGAGGCGTGGACGGAATCACCGGGTCTCTGGCCCGGTATGAATTCCCACGCTTCGTCCGTGGTGAAGGCGATCATCGGCGCGAGCATTTGGCACAGTCGCGTGACGAGATGATGGAGGGCCGTTTGCGTGGAACGGCGGCGCAGTGAATTCGCCGGATCGGTGTAGAGGCGATCCTTTACGATATCGTGGTAAATCGCGGAGAGTTCCACAGCGGCGAATTGACTGATGCGCTGGTAGGCTAGGTGAAACTCGTAGCTGTCGTACGCGGCCATCACTTCGGCTTCGAGTTCGGCGAATTCGCCGAGAACCCAGCGGTCCAGCCCGGTGAGTTGAGCGTCGGCAACGGTGTGCTTCGCTGGATCGAAGTCGTAGAGGTTGGAAAGTTGGTAGCGAAGCGTGTTGCGGACGAGTCGGTAAGTTTCCGCCACTTTGGCGATGCGCTCTTCGCTCACAACGATGTCGTTGCGGTAGTCCTGGGAGGCAACCCACAGGCGGACGACATCCGCGCCATATTTTTTGACGTAGGCTTCGTTGGTTTGCGGTTTCTCGTAACCGCTCTGGCCTTGTTTTGATTTGGAGATTTTTTCACGGTCGGCATCGACCATGAAACCGTGAGTGAGAACAGTCTTGTAAGGTGGCGCACCGTTTCCGGCGAGGCTCAGGAGCAGTGAGGATTGAAACCAGCCGCGGTGCTGGTCGCTGCCTTCGAGGTACACTTCGGCTTGCCATTGGCTGGTGTTGCTCGGTTTTGCCGGTGCGTCACCATCGTGTTGCAATTCCGTACGACGCATCAACACGGATCGCGAGGAGGAACCGGAATCGATCCACACATCGAGCGTGTCCATGGATTTGGAAGCCGCTTCGGCACCGTTCCAATCCGCAGGTTTCACCAGCGCCCAGAGTTCAGTGGCACTTTTCTCGAACCAAACGTTTGATCCGTGCTTCTCGACCAGGTCGGCGGTGTTGCGAATGACGCGACTATCCAGGATGGCTTCGCCACTCGCTGTGTAGAAGGCGGGAATGGGGACACCCCAGGTTCGCTGGCGGGAGATGCACCAGTCTGGCCGCGATTTGACGGCTCCTTCGATGCGGTTCTTACCCCAGTCCGGCACCCATTTGACCTGGTTGATGGCGTCCAGCGCGCGACCGCGGAAATTTTGGTGATCGATGCGGATGAACCATTGGTCCATCGCGCGGAAGATGATCGGCGTTTTGCTACGCCAGCAATAGGGATAGCTGTGGTGATAATTCTCCTGGTGCAGCAGCGCCTTCTGCAAACGGAGCAGGTGCAGCACCGCTTCATTGGCGTCACTTTTGCCGTGCTTTTCGAGGATCGATTTGCCGATTAACTCCTGCGGCATCTGCTGCTCGCGCGGCAGATCGTTCGTGTAAGCGAAACAACCGTCATCATCGACGGGCGAATAGATGGGAAGACCGTTTTGCAGACCGAGTTGATAATCGTCCTGACCGTGGCCCGGAGCGATATGCACGAAGCCTGTGCCGGTGCTGTTCTCGACGAAGTTATCTCCGGCGTAAAGGCGGCCAGTCCGGTTGCAGAATGGATGGCGATACTCGATTTGCTTGAGATGATCGGCGTCGAGCGTTCGGATGATTTCGTAATTCTCCCAGCGCGACTGCTCAGCAACCGACTTCAAAAGGGAGTTCGAGAGGATGTACGATTCATCGCCGACTTGAACGAGCGAGTAGTAAAACGTCGAATTGTAGGCGACCGCGAGATTGGCGGGCAGTGTCCACGGAGTGGTTGTCCAGATGAGAATGAAGGTGTTCGGATGATCGACGAGCGGGAACTTCACATAAACGCTCTGGCTCACGTGATCGTGATACTCGACTTCCGCATCGGCCAAAGCGGTCCGGCCGGGAATGCTCCAATAAACGGGCTTTTTCCCGCGATAGACGAAACCCTGGTCGACGATGTCTGCAAACATGCGCAGTTCGTCAGCTTCGTATTCCTTGTTCAGCGTGAGATACGGATTGTCCCATTCGCCGAGAATGCCGAGGCGCTTGAATTGCGTGCGCTGCAAATCGATGTATTTACGGGCGTAAGCGTCGCACGCGGTGCGGATGGTGGCGGGGTCAGTCTTGGTTTCGCCCGCTTTGCGCATTTCCTGCGTGACCTTGAATTCGATCGGCAGACCGTGGCAATCCCAGCCGGGCACGTAAGGCGCACTTTTTCCGCGGAGCGTCTGATACTTGACGATGATGTCCTTGAGAATCTTGTTGAGGGCGGTGCCGATGTGCACGTCGCCGTTGGCGAAGGGCGGTCCATCGTGCAAAACGAATTTCTCCCCATTCGCGCGCCGCGCCTGAATGCTCTCGTAAAGCTTTGCACCGTACCACTTTTCGAGCCGCTGCGGTTCGCGAATCACCAGGTCCGCCTTCATCGAGAAGTCGGTCCGAGGCAGATTCAATGTATCTTTATACTCCATTAAAGAACCGCGAAGGTACTGAGGGGTAAAAGGGGTGTCAAACGATCCGGTCCGTCGAAACAACCTCACCGGGGCGATGAAGGGGGGATGCATTTGCGGGCCTGAGTTTCACGCGGAGTCGCGGAGATCGCGGAGGAGGAATGTGGCTTGCTCCGAAAAAGCGGACACAGAAGTTTGTGTTTTGTAGGCAAAAAAATTGTTGAGTGGTTTCCTTTTTGATCAGGCGTTGCAAGGGTTGCGTTAATCGTGCCGCCACCACGAATTTCAGTTGGAGTGTCTCCCAGAACAGGAATAAGTCTGCGATGCAGAAGCCTGAATCGGCCCGCACCACGCGCAGTTGCAGATGGCGCGGCAGGTTCTCCCACAAATCTAGAAAGAAGCTTTGCACATTGTTGGCGCACGCGCTGTGGCCGGGACGCAGCCAAAAGCTGGCCACCAGACGGACTTCCCTCAAAACGGCCATGAGCGGATGCAGACAGGGCTTGGTGCCGACTCGCGTGTAACCCACTTCCACGCCGTCCTGATGTCCATCCTCGTGCAAAAGCGGGTTGAATCCAAATCCAGAGCAAAGCCTCCGGGACGACTGGGCAAACGATCCAAACACCAGTGGAACAATCGGCGGAAACAACTCAGATTGCGTCCCGCACTGGAGAAGCCTTGGAAAAAGCGAGTCAAGACCGACTGACTGGGCACGCGTTTGATCCCGATCATCTCCGGCACCATCGGATCGCGCCTCAAATAGGCCACATGGGTCAGCTTTTTGGCCCCGCAAAGCAGCCACTGTACAAAGCCCGGAGCCTTGCCCGCAGGCGGAAGGTTATTATTGGATTTGGGCAACGGATGCGGCAGGCACTTTTCCAACAACCCAATCCAACCGCTGCCATGGACAAACGACCAGACCGTCGCCGTCCCCGCATGGGGGCTGAGCTTTTGATCGGTGAAGTCGATTTGAATGGACTTGCCCGCGCTTTCAAATTCAATTTTGAGGCCACCGTTTGGTGATTCGGGCGAGTGCCCGCGGATTGATCAGTTTTCTTCACAAAAGACAATCAATCCACAAACGGTGGCTCTAGTCCAACAGTCCAACTGCATGGTTACGGCTAAGTCAACACTGGGAGCTGTCAAATGGCGGAGGCGAGAGCGCGGAAACGGTTCAAGCGGGTCTTGGAGTGGCGGATTAGAACGATGTCGAAAGCGGCGGAGGCGATGAACCAGAAGACGAAGATGCCTTGAATGGTCTCTTTACTGGTGGGAGTGCCTATCACGGCCGCGAGGATGATGGCGATCAGGGCGAGGGGAGGGGCGATGACCTGGAAGAAAGTGCGAAAAACGGTGCGGGTATAGAGTTCGCCTTTCAGGGCGTTGGCCAACGCTCGCCAGGCCAAGGTGTAGCTATCGAGAAGCAAGAGGACGATACTGCAGGGAATCAGGAATCCAAGTTCACGTTGAAAGCTCGATTCGGTCATCCAGGTGATATTCATCACCGCGAGACAGATGGCGACTGGCATCCAGGTTCGGGCGGTGGCTTGAATCTGACCGCGAATGAAAAGAGGCGGCGGGATCGGTGTCGAAAGGAGCAGTTCCAAGGCGCCGTTGCGGCGGTCCTCATTCAATTGACGGGTGGTTTCGGCGACGATCATGAATTTGTAGAGGGCGTGAACTCCGTAGGAACCGAAAAGGACGAATGAGGCGCCTGCGCTCCAGTGATATTCAATGGCGATGCGGCAGAACACGCCGTAAAGCAGGACGAAGAGGGCAAAGCTAAAAACGCGGGAACCGCTGGTTCGCGAGCGCAAGGCGAGCCAGAGCAGGGGATTTTGGGCGAGAAGATATTTCCGGGCCGTTCGGATTTGGGTCGAGCCGTCGAAGTTCAACCTGGAACGCTTTTCCGAGTCGAGACGTGTGAGTCCTTCGGCGTCGCGATGCCAACGTCGAATCCGCCAGCTTGCGTAGGTGATAAAGGCGGCGATCATGGCCAGCATTGTCCAGCAAGCGGCGGTTACGGCAGGTACCCAGCCACGACCGGCTTCGATGAAGGCATGTAGCGGGGAGAGCCAACCGACCACGTCGAACGGGTAGAACTTGCTGATTCTGATGTCGTGAAGGACGCGTGGCACAACGGCAACGAGGATCAGGAAGAGGACGGTTTCGATCAGAACAGTCCGTTCGCGCAAACCGCGGCTGGAAATCATGGCACCGGCGGAGAGTGAAAGAATGGTTGCAACGAGTAAAACGGTGGAGAGGGCCGCGACCTGGTGGCCGGTGACGCCGCCGATCATGACGGGCAGCGCAAGGATCGGAATAACGGCGAGGAGATTGTAGATGGCGCTGAGGGAGCGGGCGATCATTTTGCCGAGGACAACGTCCAGTCCGCTCAGGTTGGTGAGAAAAAGGAGGCCGAGTGTTCCCTCGCGCTTTTCTTCGCTCAAACAGTCCGAGGTGTAGCGAACGCCGGCGATCATGCACTCCAGGAAGACGACGACGGAAATGGTCTGCAATACGCGCGGACCGATCAGCGCCGGATTGTTATTAAAGGCCTGGAAGAGCGCGGCGGAAAGAGCCAGCAGCAGGCCCGCGCTGAGGGTTCGACTCCAAAAGGTCGAGCCTTTACGCGAGGCGACAAGCAATTCCCGTTGGACGACCGGTAAGAAGGCCATGACTGCTTAGCTTAGACCGGAGATGTAGCAAGGTGATCAATGGTTCGCAAGGCAACGCGCCCAAGGTTGGCGTTGAACGCGCCTCCGTAAAAAAACTCTCCTTTGGCCTGTTCGCCAGCCCGTTGAGCAGGCCGGATATGGTGGGGGGGCCGGGTTCCGAAGGGACGATTGATTTCTGCTCTGAAGGTTACTGAAGCATTCGGCCGTCCCTACGGGACTGAAGGACGTTAATCCTTCGGTCCCGGCGTTAAAACGCCGGGCTATTTTCGCAGGGTCCCTACGGGACTTCTCTGAGCGATGCGCTCGTGGCGTCGAACCTTGTGAAGCGTCCCGCAGGTTCAGTCCTCGGCCGCTTTTAATCGCGTCCAAGTCGGGACGAATCAACGGAAGAAATCTTTGGCTTTTTCGAAGAAGCCCTTGGTGAGCGGGTTGGTGTTGGCGTCGCAGGTGTCGGCGAATTCCTGGAGCTTGGCTTTTTGGGCACTGTTCAGGTTGCGGGGGACTTCGACGACAACGCGGACGTGTAGATCGCCGTGACCGTAGCCCTGGAGGCTCTTTACGCCTTTGCCTTTCAGGCGAAAAACGGTGTGGGTTTGGGTGCCGGCGGGGATGCGAATATGGGCTTTACCGCCGAGGGTAGGGACTTCGATTTCCGCGCCTAGAGCGGCCTGGACGAATTGGATGGGGACGTCGCAGAGAAGGTCGTCGCCATCGCGTTGAAAAATTTCGTGTTGTTTGACGTGGAGGACGACGTAGAGGTCGCCGTGGGAGCCGCCGCGCATGCCGGCTTCACCGTTGCCGGTGCTGCGCAGGCGGGCACCGCTATCGACGCCGGCGGGAATCTTGAGCTTGATCTTGGAATTTTTTTCGCGGCGTCCAGCGCCGCCGCAAACTTTGCAGGGCTTCTCGATGATCTGGCCGGCGCCTTCGCAACGACCGCAGGTTTGAGCAATGCTGAAGATGCCGCGCGACATGACGACCTGGCCGCGTCCGCCGCAGGTGGGGCAAACTTTGCGACCGGAACCGCTTTCGCCGCCGGAACCGTGACAGGTCTCGCATTGTTCGAGTTTCGTGAGCGAGACTTCCTTCTCAGTGCCCATGACGGCTTCTTCGAAGGTGATTTCCATGTCGTAACGGAGATCAGCACCGCGATGCGGGCCGGTAGGGTCGGCTGAACGGCCGCCCCCGCCGAAGAGGTCTTCGAAAATGCTACCGCCGGTATTCGCGCCGAAAACTTCGCGGAAAATCTCGAAGGGATCGTGGAAGCCGCCACCACCTCCGCCGGGTCGAAAACCGCGGGAACGGGGATCGAAAGCGGCGTGGCCGTATTGATCGTAAGCAGCGCGTTTTTGGGGGTCGCTGAGCGCTTCGTAAGCTTCGCCGATCTCCTTGAACTTCTCCTCAGCGGTTTTGTCGCCGGGATTTTTGTCGGGATGGTATTTAACGGCGAGTTTGCGATAGGACTTTTTGATTTCCTCGATCGTGACAGTGCGTTCGACTCCGAGCACTTCGTAATAGTCCCGCTTCGACGTGGTGCTCATGGTTTCTTCGCGACGACAACCATTGCGGGACGGATCAATCGATCACGGTAACGATAGCCCTTACGCATTTGTTGCAAAACCTGTCCTTCGGGAGCCTCCGCGCTGGCGATCTGGGAAACCGCCTCATGGAGGTTCGGATCGAACGGCTTGTTCAGCGCATCGATCTCTTCGACACCTGCTTCCGAAAGAAAACTCTTGAGCTGAGTATAGATCATATTGATGCCTACACGGAGGGAATCGACGTTCCCGCCCTGCGGTGCATTGGCTGCCGTGAGGGCGGCCTCAAAATTATCGACAATGGGCAGCAGTTTTTCGATCAGGCCTTCATTGGCGTATTTGATCGCATCCTGCCGTTCGCGTAACGCGCGCTTCTTGTAATTATCGAGGTCCGCGGTGGCGCGCACGAACTTTTCCCAGTTTTCATCGGCCTTGGCAGCCCTGGTCTTTAAGTCCGCAAAGTCCTCCGGCGAGATCGAGCCGCCATCGAACCGGTCCTGCCCTTCCTCGGTGGCGAAGCCATTGCCGCCGCCTTCGCTCAGGGGAGATTCGTTGACGCCAGGCGCGCCCGCCATTCCCAAATTGTTCTCGTCCTTACTCATTGAGTGGGCGGCAAGATACACAAATCAGGGGGGAACTGCAAAATTCGGCGCCTTTTATGTCGCGGAACAGATCAAACACAGCTTTTTGTTTCAGCGTTCTAAGTGCCGATTTTTTAACCAGCCTAGCCCAAGAGATAAATCATAGGCGACGTCTTCAAAAATGCTGGACAGATCAAACCGGGTGGCCACTTTCTTCTTGTCGTGATTTGACACGTTTGCTACCAATCTAAACGTCAGCCGTATGAGTGGACTAGCAGATCGCATCGTGACCTGTCTCGCGCTGAAGAAGCGCGCTGTAATTTTCACACGCTGAGAACACACCAACCCAAACAGCCAGGCCTGCTTTACTCCTCAAGGCAGGCCTGGCCCAGGGTAAGAGGCCTCACAACATTCCGCGAAAGAGTCCAGCGATGTTTTCCACGCAACGGATGTACCAGGGGCGATGTTTGAATTCGCGGTGTGAAATGCGGGTGGATTGGGCCTTATCCTCCTCGAAGATCTTGATCTGGCGCGCGGCAAAAACGGGGTCGTAGATGTTGATGTTGCTCTCGCCGTTAATGCGGAACGAGCGATCGTCGAAGTTGATCGAACCCATCGTCACCCAGACGTCGTCGACGATCAGTTGTTTGCAGTGGTAGCGGGCTGGATTGTACTCGTAGAATTGTACGCCGGCGATCATGAGGTCGTCCCAGCGGGAGCGGGCGGCGCGGCGGACCATGTTCCAATCGATGATACCAGGGGTGATGATTTCGATTTTGACGCCGCGTTTAGCGGCGGCCACCAGCTCTGAGACCGCCAGATTGTCGGGGACGAAATAAGAATGGGAGAGACGAATGGTTTTCCGGGCGGCGGCGATGGAATAAAGGTACAGCAGTCGTGCATTTTCAGCGCCGTCATCGGGGCCGGCTTTGAAGCACTGTGCAAGGGAGTCGCCTTTGGATTCGAGTTGGGGGAAATAATCGGGGCCATGGAGAATCTTGGAGGTGCAGCGCATCCAATTATCCATGAAGACGCCCTGCATCTGTCCGACGACGGGACCTTCGACCCGAAATTCGGTGTCGCGCCAGTGGGTGTGTTCCGTTGCGTCCCCGAGCCATTCGTCGGCGAGGCAGATGCCGCCGATGAAACCGACCTTTCCGTCCACCACCAGAATCTTGCGATGGGTGCGGTGGTTCCACGTCCAACAATTCCAGGGATACATCTGGTTGAAGATTTCGAGTTCAACGCCGGCTTCGCGCAATTTCCTGCGGTCAGAATGTTTGAATTTGAACGCACCGAAGCTGTCGACAATGCAGTGAATTTTTACGCCCGCGCGAGCGCGTTCAGTGAGGGCTTCGATGAATTGATCGCTCAGTTCGCCAGAACGCCAGATGAAATTCTCGAACGTGATGGTATTGGTCGCCTGGCGAATCGTCTCGAGCATCGCCGGGAAGATTTCCACGCCATTAATCAGTTCCTGGATTTTGTTGCCGGGCACGAGCGGGTCGTGCAAATGATGGCTGATCGTGTCGCGAAATGCGGGGTCCTCAACACCGTAGTCGGTTTCAATTTCGGCGCGAATGATCTTCTCGACCGCCTGCACCGGCGCGAGAACGCACGCCAGCACGAGCGAGAGAAGCATCCATCTCCGCACTAGGAACAATCCGAACATCCTTGCAAAAGCGCGCAAACCCTACCTGCCTCGAACATAAAATCAAAGCGGGAGTTCCACTTCGCGATCAAACGGTTTCCCTTTTCGCCGATGGGGCGCTGTCAGCGCTTTTCTTCAGTTCGGCGAAAACGATAATTCCTGCTCCGGTCTGGAGAGTGCTCTGTATCAGCACTTCGGCCTGCTGGCCGATTAATGGCGCACCGTGGTTGACGACGACCATGGTCCCGTCGTTGAGATAGCCAACGGCCTGACCTTTATCCTTGCCTTCACGAACGAGTCGAAGTTGCACGACCTCACCAGGAAGGATAACACTCTTCATGGCGGCCCCGAGCGCCATGACGTTGACGTACTTCACTCCCTGCAACTCGGCTACTTTTCCCAAATTAAAATCAGTGGTGTAAAGCCTTGCACCGGTCGCCTTGGCGAGGCGGACGAGTTTGCCATCGACGGCCGTTTCATCCGCGAAATCGCCTTCATGCAGTTTGAATTCGATCTGCGGCAGTTTCTGGATGCGGCTGAGGACTTCGAGGCCACGCCGGCCCCGGGCGCGACGGATTGGATCGTCCGCATCGGCGATATGCTGCAGTTCCTTCAGGACGAAGCGAGGGACGACAATGGTGCCCTCCAGAAAGCGGCTTTCGATCAATTCAGCGACACGCCCATCGATAATGGCACTGGTATCGAGCAGCAGAAAATTCGGAGGCGAATCCTGACGAGTGAATCGGACGTACGGAATGATGAGCGAGAAATCCTCTTTGTTGCTGCGCAGGGCGAGAACCATTCCGATGTAACTGAAACCGCCGAAAAGACAGAGACGGATCAGCCAGCGGGTTGGGCGCTCGTCCGCATAGATGAAAAGTCCCGAGGTGTCGACCATCCAGGCGATTAAGCTGCCCAGCATCAGTCCGAATGTGGCGGAAGAAAATGCGCGAAGGGAGAACCCTTTCAGCATTTCATCGATGCCGATCATGACCGCACCGAAGCCGAGACCCAGCAAGGCACCCAACCAACCATACTTGATCAAGAGAGGCTGAACCTGGCTGATGGCGTACCCGCCGAGCGTGCAGAGCCCGAGAAAGAAAACCCGAATGACTCCAAATGAGGCCATTTACCTTTTCTTACTCTCTTTTGGTTTGCGCAGCACGCCCCAAAGTCCTTTTTCGTTCAAATTCCCGGTGAAGACCGCGAGATTGCTCAAGGTCACGCTTGTATACTCAGCCACTTGCTCATTGCGGAGCAGGGTTCCGGCAAGGCCTTTGCCTTCTTCGACTTGTTGCAGAATCCTGTCGGCCCTTTCCGACGCGCGGCCGACATTCTTCATCGCGGCGGTCAGTTCGACGCGGTTGGTTGCGACGGTTTCGTGCAACTCCGCTGTGACGTTGTTCAGCTTTTCGGTGAAGGACTGGAAGTTCGTGACGCTGCGGCTCAGTGAAACTGTATTGGTGTTCAGAAAGGTTCTAATCGTGGCCATCGAATCCACAGCGTGATCGGATACCGATCGCAGATTCGAAACGGTCTCGGTCAAGTTGCTCAGGCTTTGGTCAGCGAGCAGTGTTTTATCGAGGCGCTGCACCGCCGTGTTGAGTTGCGTGACTGTGGCCGTCAATCGATCCATCAAGGTGCTGGCGGACTGCGCGACCGCTGTGATGTCGAACGCTTCCTCCACCTGGACGTGATCTTCGTCGTTGAGAAAAGTGGGGCGTTGATCGCCCTTCTTCAGCAGGTTCGGGCTGACCGAAACGAACCGATCTCCCAAAAAGCCGACGGTCGCGATGCCGAACACCGCGTCCTTGGAAATCTGGAAACGGCTATAGATGCGAGCAACCATCGTGACTTTGCTGCCGTCGGGTGCCAGTTGGATCTCGCTGACGCTGCCGATGGGCACGCCGGCCATCAGGACGCTCGCGCCCGGGATGATGCCGCCTGCGTTGCGTGCCTGCAGGTAGAGGCGGTAGGTGGTGGAGAGGCCGGTGCCTTTGCTGAAGCGCATGACCATCGCCGCCGCCAGCACCAACCCGATCAGCACAAATATGCCGACCTTCATGACCATCTTCTTATTGTTCATCTGCTAAAACAGCATTTCCTTCGGATCTGATATTCCATTAACGAACCGGTGAATGACGGGGTCTTGTGAGGCGAAAATTTCCTCGGGCGGCCCGGACGCATAGATTTTCCCATTCACCATCATCAAAATCTTTTGGCCGACCCGCCGCATGCTCCGGGTGTCATGAGTGACGACCACCGTCGTAATCTTCAAGCGTTCGCGCACGCGAATGATCAGATTGTCAATACTGTCCGAGACGATCGGGTCGAGACCGGTCGTGGGTTCGTCGTACAGCACAATCTCCGGCTTGTAAATGATTGCTCGCGCCAGTCCTACCCGTTTGCGCATACCGCCGGAAAGCTCCGAAGGCTTTTTCTTCTGGATGCCGGGGAGTTCCACCATTTCGAGAACCTCTTCGACCCGTTCCCTAACCTCGGCATCCGAGAGCTTGTGTTCGCGACGAAGAACGAAGGCAATGTTCTCCTCGACATTAAGCGAATCGAACAAGGCAGCGCTTTGAAAAAGCATACCGAACTTCCGCCGGACCTCGAGCAATTGGCGTTCGGCCATATTGCTGATCTCCTGGCCATCGATAATCACCTGCCCAGCATCCGCGCGCAGCAGACCAATCAGGTGTTTGAGTAAAACACTCTTGCCGCAACCGCTGCGGCCAATGATGACAACGGACTCGCTTTCGCCGATGGAGAACGAAATGCCGTTCAGAACTTTCTGCGTGCCAAAGCCCTTTTGTAGATCGCGAACTTCGATCATGGCGCCAAAACCCGGCCGAGAAAGAGAGTGAGGAAAAAGTTGCTGATCAAAATACTGATGGAAGCGGTCACGACTGCCTCG
>JBGAGW010000001.1:0-748008 GCA_044226545.1 Limisphaerales bacterium | reverse complement strand
CTTGAAAAGCGGAAACTGAATCCGGTTGCTGCGGCAGACAAGCGAACGCTCATCCGCCGCGCCACTTTTGATCTGCTCGGGCTTCCACCCACGCCCGAAGAAGTTGAGGCTTTCGTGCGCGACAATTCGGAGAAGGCTTTGGATCACGTGATTGATCGACTCCTCAAGTCACCGCATTTTGGAGAACGCTGGGGACGGCATTGGCTTGATCTGGCCCGTTACGCTGATTCAAATGGCATTGACAATCCGCTGCCGATCAGCAACGCCTGGCGCTACCGCGACTACGTGATTGCGGCATTCAACGACGATAAGCCATACAACGATTTCATTCGCGAGCAACTGGCCGGAGATCTTTTGCCCAACAAAGACAATGAAGATCGCCATGAAAAATGGATTGCGACGGGGTTCCTTGTGCTCGGTCCGAAAAACCTGCTCGAACCGAACCGTGAAAAACTGCTGATGGATGTGGCGGACGAACAAATCGATGTTACTTCGCGCGCTTTCCTCGGACTCACTGTAAGCTGCGCTCGCTGTCATGATCACAAGTTCGATCCCATCCCCACTCGCGATTACTACGCGCTCGCGGGCATATTCAGGAGCACCCAAACGCTCTCGGGCGATCCGCGTCGGACGCCCAACGGTGGTTTCCTGAGCGAACGTCCGCTTGGCACTGCGGAAGAGGCCGCCAAAGTGGATGAGTATCAGAAGAAACTTTCCGACCTGGAACAAAAACGCGACCGCGCCCGCCAAATGGCCCGAGAGTTACCGGGTGGTATCGATTCCAAGGACCCTCTCGAACTACTCCACCAACTTCGTCGATAAAAACTACCTTCATGACGGAAACGTCCGGGCAGAGAAGGGAAAAAAGAGCGTTCGCTTTCATCCTGATATTCCGGAACAAGGCCTTTATGAGGTCCGTCTAGCATACACTGCCCGCCTCAATCGCGCGACCAACGTCCCCGTCCGGGTGCAAACCCCGTCAACGATGAAGACAGTGTATCTGAATCAGACGGTCGAACCAAAATACGATAAAGCTTTCGAGACGCTTGGGTTCTTTCAGTTGGAGAAGGGCACCAACAACACCATCGAAGTGCTGACCGAAGGAACCAGAGGCTTTGTTGTCGTCGATGCGATCCAGTGCCTGCCTCAGGAAGTTCAACTCGCGGCGAAACTGACCCGCAAACGTTCTGCGCCGCTGTCCGAAGACAGCATGATGATGATGAGCGAAATCACGGCGGCGCGACGGGAGGAATTCGAGAACGCTGTTGGCGAACTGATGGCAAATGCTCCGCCAGCCATGCCTATGGCAGTCGCTGTTCGCGATGGCGAGATTCGAAACACGCGCGTTCTCTTCCGCGGGGATCCCGATCGTCCGGGTGAAGAAGTTCCGCGCGGTTTTCTCTCCGTGATCGAGCATGTCGATTCAGGAAAAATAGGCACGGACTCGAGCGGCCGGCTCGCCCTCGCGAACTGGATCGCCAACGATCAAAACCCGCTCACCGCGCGCGTGATGGTCAACCGGATTTGGTTGCACCTCTTCGGGCGGGGCCTTGTGAACACTCCAGACAATTTCGGGTCGATGGGCGAAACTCCCTCGCACCCCGAATTGCTCGATTATCTCACTTCCGAATTCATGACGAACGGTTGGTCGACGAAAAAAATGATTCGCCGCCTCATGCTCACTTCCACCTATCAGCTCAGCACTGCCTACAACTCGGAGGCTCATACGGCCGATCCGGAAAACCGGTTTAATTGGCGAAGCAATCGCAAACGACTCGACGCCGAATCCCTCCGCGATTCCATACTTGCGGTGAACCAATCGCTCGATCGCACTATCGGCGGTGATACGTCCGGCAACAATCGAGGGTCAGTTGACGGAGGGGCTGGAACTCAAACACTCGCTTCTCGCCGTCGCAGTCTG
The DNA here is from genome assembly GCA_044226545.1 of Limisphaerales bacterium. Classification (GTDB taxonomy): domain Bacteria; phylum Verrucomicrobiota; class Verrucomicrobiia; order Limisphaerales; family SXQI01; genus DASVNK01. The sequence goes on along the minus strand of JBGAGW010000001.1, from coordinate 746,087 downwards.
TACCTCCAAATCTTCCGGGGGCGACTGAACGACCTTTTTCAGGTATTTGATTTTCCTGACCCCAACACGCTTGCGGGAAAACGTTACGTCACGACCGCACCGACTCAGGCGTTGTTCCTCATGAACAGCCCTTTCGTGATGGAAGAGAGCCGCCGCTGGGCTGAGCGTCTCGAATCAAGATCGGAAAGCCATCTCATCAATGACATCTATTTATCGGCGTACGCTCGCCCCTGCTCAGATAAAGAACGAAGTACTGCGACGACCTTTTTGCGCAACTATGCGAACGCTCTCATCGCCACTGAATCCGACCAAGCCGTACGTAAGAAGAAAGCACTACAGGCGCTCTGTCAGGCGATCATCGAAAGCACTGAATTCCGGTTCCTGAATTAACCTGTGAAATTGAAACGAACCACAGAGACACTGAGGCACAAAGGCGGCGATTCAAGTTCTCCTCTGTGCCTCAGTGTCTCTGTGGTTCAAATCTGCTTATGAAGTACACCCGGCGCCAGATGCTGCAGCGATGTGGTTGCGGTTTTGGCTATCTCGCCTTCAGTTCATTACTCGCCAATGTGGTCCAGGCATTCGCCGCCGCGGAAAAGAACCCGCTCGCAGTGCACAATCCCCATTTCACGCCGCGCGCCAAACGCGTCATTTTCCTTTTCATGCACGGCGGTCCATCGCATGTCGATACCTTCGATTACAAACCGCTGCTCGAACGTGACGCCGGCAAAACTCTTCCGAAAGATTTCGTCAAAGGCTCGTTCGTTGATGTAAACGCGAAGCTGATGCAGTCGCCGTTTGCCTTCAAGAAGGCGGGGCAGGGGGGGCTGTACATCAGTGAGATTTTTCCCGAAATCGCAAAAAGTGCGGACGACCTCTGCCTCGTTCGCAGCATGCACACGAACGGCCAGGACCATACTCAGGCGGTTTTGAAACTCCACACTGGTTCGGAAAACCAGGTGCGTCCCAGCATGGGCTCATGGGTTCTCTATGGTCTCGGCACCGAGAATCAGAATCTTCCCGGCTTCATCACCATCAGCCCGAGCCAAATGACGGGTGGCGCAAATAATTATGGCTCGGCATTTCTTCCCGCGGTGTACCAGGGCACGCCCTTCGGTCAGGCGAACTCTCCATTGTCGCAAGCCCAGATCCGCCACATCCGAAACGGGGAAATGTCTCTCGACCTCCAACGCCAGCAGCTCGATTTCGTCCAGCAACTCAATCGCGAAAACCTCCGTCAGGCACAAGTGGATGACCAACTCGAAGGCGTAATCGAATCGTACGAACTCGCCTTCCGCATGCAAAGCGAAGCGCCTGAACTCACCGACCTTTCGAAGGAGTCCAAAGAGACGCTTTCCATGTATGGCGTCGACCAAACGCCCACCGACGATTTCGCTCGCCAATGCCTACTGGCACGCCGGTTCGCCGAAAAAGGTGTTCGCTTTATCCAGGTGAGCCACAGTTTCAAGTGGGATTCGCACCAAAACCTGAAAACCGAACATGAACGCAACGCCCGCGAAGTGGATCAACCTATCGCCGCTCTCCTTCGGGATCTTAAATCACGCGGGCTTCTGAAAGACACCCTCGTCATCTGGGGTGGCGAATTCGGCCGTACCCCCACCGCCCAGGCTATCGGCGACAAACAGCAACAAGGCGGCCGCGATCACAACCCGCGCGGTTTCACCATGTGGCTCGCCGGCGGCGGAGTGAAAGGCGGCTTCAGCTACGGCGAGACGGACGATTACGGTTACGCCGCCGTAAACGACAAAGTGCATATGCACGATTTGCACGCAACGATCCTGCACATCCTCGGCCTGAACCACGAAAAGCTCACGTTCCGCCACGCGGGCCGCGACTTCCGACTCACGGATGTCCATGGCAATGTCGTGAAGGCCATCCTCGCGTAAAAAGTCGTCTCGCGAAGAGTAAGGGGGCGAAGGAAGAGAGTAAGGAGTGTCAGAATTGTAAGGAATGTTAGAATCAACAATCACAGAAAAAGGCCAAACCACGCATGTCGCGGCTCAACGCGGTCTTAAAAGTCCTAAGGGGCGAAGAGTAGTGCCTGTCTTCTCGACACCAACATTCTTCTCCGTTTTCTGACTGGCGATCCGCCCGAATTGGCGGAGAGAGCCCACGAATTAGTGACCAAGGCGGATAGGCGAGGTGGAACTGCGTGTACCTTCGCTGATTGTCGCGGAGGTCATTTATACTTTGGAATCCTTTTATCGCGTCCCGAAAGCAGATGCATGTCAAAAACTCGAATTCTTTCTGCGTAGTCGCGGGATTGTTCCAGTCGAATCGCTGATTGGCGATGCATTGGATCGATATTCGAAACACGCCGTTCATTTTGCTGACGCATATCTGGCCGCTGCAGCCTCAATCAAGGGCTGCCGGTTTACTCCTTCGATAAGGACTTCAGGCACTTCAAAGACATCGAGTGGAGGCACTAAGCGAGTAAAGAATTCGTATTCCTCGATATTCTCGAACTTTTCCCCTCACTGGCGCGTGTAACCAGAAGTGACTATGTTGCGTCACTGATTGAAGGAAAAGATATGAGAAATTTGTTCATCGCAGTTTACAGCGTATGTCTCGCAGCCGGTTTGGCGACCGTTCGAGCGGATGACACCGCAGCAACCTCCAAGAGCACGACAGGTTCAGCCTCCGCCTCCGCCACGACGGAGCACAACAAGAAGCCGGCCTTAACGGAAGAGCAGAAGAAGGCACGCAAGGAGCTGATGGCCAAGTACGACGCCAATAAGGATGGCAAGCTCGACAAGGAAGAGCGCGCGAAGATAACGGATGAAGATAAGGCCAAACTGAAAAAGGCCGGTCTCACCCCTAAGAAAGCCGGCAAGAAGGCGACGGCCACCCCATAATTTCGGTTAGTAGCGAAAAACGTGTAAATGGCAGGTCGCCCTACGACTGGGTTCCTGCCATTTCTCTGTACAGAAAGAGAGGCTCGCGTTCGCCTGGGAGACGAAGACGCGAGCCCCGGCATGGTTACCCGACGATTAAGGGGCAGCCACGGCCCGGTAAAACCGGCGTGGTTGTCCCTGGGAGGTGCTTTCAGAGAAATTGTAAGTCGAACCGGTCAGCGTCACGTTCGAAATCTTCCTCCACTGAACGAGATCGTCCGACGTGTAAATATCAAACCGTTGTCCGACCTGTCCGCTGATCTGCAATTGGAAACTGCCCGCGACCATTCCGCCTGATGTCGACATTCCGCTCAGCCGCTCGGACGAATCGAAAAAGAGGGCGTTGAGAATCACGTTTGGTCCGCCTGCATTGGTGAGACGCACTCTGATTTGTCCTTTTACATTCCAGCGCAGATAAATGCCTGAAGTGAAATTCGCGATTGTGCGGGTGTCCAGAACCGCCCCGCTCAGCGCGTCGAGGATCTCGACCTTCTCGGTGCGATTCTGTTGATCCCAATCATCGAAGTAGAGCGAGAGTTTGTGCGTCATTCCGTCGAGCAAGTTGATATCTACGGTAAAAGAATTGGCGGCGAACCAGCATCCGATTACTCGTCCCCCGCCGGAAGGATTATCGAGCGCACGTGAGTCTGTTGTATGATCATTCCATTGGTAATCGGTCGTGCCCACGGCATTCACAGTGGCATAGCCCGGATAAGAACTTCCGCTCGTGATCACGTTGTACCCGTCGCTCCCGATCACACCGCGCCAATCGCCAACGGTGTTCGGATCCACCCCGAGAAACGCCACGCCCGGCACGGTTGGGTTCGGGAGCGCGGTGGTTGCACCGCTTTCGTTTGAAGGCATCGAACTTCCCGAGCCATTCACGGCGAATACGCGGAAATAATAAGTAGATCCGGGTGAAAGACCGCTCGCAGTGTAGGAGCTCGTGTTCGCTCCAACCAACGCGACCTGCGACCAGACGCCGCTCGAACCAAGTTTCCGATCAACTCGAAAGCCGGTTTCATCCTTGGAATTGTCCTGCCAGTTCAAATCGATTTGTGAAGCGGTCGTGGCCGTGGCGATCAGTCCTGTGGGTGCCGCGGGAGTCTGAGCCAATGTCGTACCACCGCCGGTAGTGCCGTTCTCCGGAAAGAAAACGCCCTGGCTTCCGTTAAAGTAAGTGCCGCTCCCACTGCGCTCTAATTTAACGGCACGCACCATGTAGGTGGTGCCCGTGGCATAGCCGGGATCAGTGAAGCTGGTGCCGGAAATGGGCGTGCTTGTCAGTCGAACGAACTGTCCGTTCGGTCCACCACCACGATAGACATGGTAACCCTGGATATCCGAGTCGCTCGAGGGATTCCACGAGAGTGTCATGCTCGAACCACCCGCGGTTCCATTGAGATTGCTTGGCGGAATCACCGGATGCATCCGCAACGTCGGATCACCCAACAGAGCGACATGCGTCAGGCCAGTGTAAAGATTTGCCGCCGGATACACCCCGCCATACTCGTTGTTCTGACTGGCAATGGTGCTGCGTCCAATCGTTTCGCCCAATCCCATATGGTGATAGAACCAATGCGGACGTCCTGCCCACGACGTGGTTAGGCAATACCCGGAACCGAGCGGCGCACGGAGGAAGTTGCTCTCGTTATCCCAATCGCCGAAGTAGCTGCCGAGAAACATGGTGAAGACGGTCCGAATATCCGTCGTGGCAAAATCATCCGAGCCGCCGACGCCGTTACAGGTGTAGAAACTTCCTCCGCCGGTGCCGTACGACCAAAGATAATCCTGCTGTGAAAGCGTCGGGAAATATTGTCCGTATCCAACTGAGGTAACGTTTTCCGCTCCGAACATGGCGCCGAAGTTGCGCCATCCGCTGGCGGCGAATGATTCGCCGTAGATCGACCCGAAATTATCACACACCAATCCACGTCGTGCGACCGTGAAAACACGGTGGCGAAAGTTATGATCCTTGTTCAGGTAAGCGCGGAGCAAATCCAATTCGCTGCGTGAAGGCGTTTTGTTCGCGTAGCAGGTCATGTTGTTAAAATCCACGCGTCCTACCGCTAATTCCACGCTGCTGGGCATGCTGCTCTGGTCGAACTTGCCGTCGCCGGGGACGTTTGCATTCCAAGGCTTTTCCGCACCGCTGCTCGAAACGCTGTTGTCGGTCCAATTGCCATCCATGTCCCCGTAGTACATGTCCGCTGGCCACGCTCCGAGGTGGTTGGGATGGCCATCGGGGTTGATGTTGCCCGAATAGGGAACAGGCACGTGACCGAAAATGAAAACTGCTTTCACCGACGAAGGATCTGCGTTGTAATCCGCCTTGATCAATTCTTTCACGCCTGGGACGGAGGCATTGCGCGAAACGTCGTGCCGCAAAACGGTCCATCCGTCCCCAGCCAGATCCCATTCCATCCGGCGAAGTTCCGCACTCAGCGCACTGGAGTAAGTGTTGTCCACGAGCAGGACGACCTTGCCGCGTGCGTCCTGGAGGGGTGCCTTGATGCCCGCGAGAAGAAAGCCCGCGCCGGTATAGCCTGCGGCACTCTTCACGATCCGGTATTCGTATGTGCCGCCAACTGCGACATTCAGGTCGCTCCAGGAATTCACATTCCCGCCGACGCTTCCCACCTGGTCCCAGGAACCGGAACTGCGTCGCGAAATCGAGTAGCCGCTCGCTTGCGGATCGATGTCCCAATGCAAGTTGATCTGAGCCGGCGAGGTCTGCACATCAGCGCTGACCATCACTGCGTAGTTTTTCGGATCGACATCCGCGCGCGCTTGCGCCGTTGTGCCGAAGATCAAACTACAAACTAAAATTGAACAAAAAACCCCTTTTGACCCCAGTCCATTTCTATAATCCATTTACACTTTCTCTTTTCGGGAAAAATCCCGTGGATTCAGGTATTGCAAACCGTCGGTCCCGTACGCAGGACTGGCTTGACTGGTGTGCGCCGGATGGCGGGCTTGGAAGCCATCACCGAATCTGCTCGGTGGAGCGCGAATGGCACTTAAGCACTGCTCGTGCCAAAGGCGCGCAGTCTGCCTGAACCGGCGACATTGCCTATCGGAAATTCCCTGAGCGGCGGGGCAGGTGCCGTGATTTCCAAGGAATTACGAAGAAAAAGAAAAGTGAGCATCCTTCAAGAATGTCCTGAAACGGGACTCAACTTCTGCTTTCACTACAGCGTGCGGGACATCGTGCATCTACGGGCGTTTCCGTGTCGGTTTCCAGGTTCCATCCGCGGTTCCGTCCGGGCTGGCAATCACTACGGTGTAGCCATTGGGATCTTTGATCCAGCACTCCCAGTGGTTCGGCCCACCATCGCAATCGGGAGGATTTCGGTGGCGTGCCAAAACGATTTCCGGTTTCAACTCTTCGACGCGTTTCATCGCTCCGTCAAAATCCTCAACTTCAAACCAAAGCAGAACGCCATTCCCGTAAGGTTTGAGTTCAGGCTGGCCAATCGGGCCATGGTGATGGCGTACCTCCCACCGATGTAATTGCATGATGAGCCTGTCGCCGTCGACCAGTCGCTCGTATTCGCTTCCGCCGTGATCGCTTTTTAGACTGAGCAGCTTTTGATACCAGCGACTGCTCGCCTCGACATCGTGCACACAGATCATCGGCTGTGCATTCATAGCTATTTCAAATTCACCGGCAGCAACTTGTCCCCGCAGATTGCGACGGCCTTGTGGAATTTCGCTTCCTGCGCAATCGGCGACATGAAAGTGTGCGCTCGAAAATCTCCGCCCGCCGCCCACAAGGAAAAAGCCGGCAGGATCAGGAGCCGTTCGCTAACCAAAAAACAGGGGAACCGCGCGCCTTTGATTCCATCTCCGAGAGAAATGGCGGGATGCTCGTGGCCCATGATAATTGTCGCCGCCCCGCGTTCCTTGGGGACCGAATTGCCATGCAGCAAGAGAAAGGTCCCAACGCTCACGGACGAAAAAAACTCCAGCGGTTTCTCCCGCAGCAGCGTGCGAAGCTTCTTGTCATGGTTGCCGATGATCAGCCTGGTCTCGCAACGCTCGGCAAGCGTTTGGACAATCGCATTGAAGTCATCGATCAACTCCGCGACTGGCACGGCTTGATGCACGATGTCGCCGAGCAAAACGAATTGGCGCGGCTGATAAAATGCGCACAAATCCGCCAACCGTTCCCGCACCTGATCTCCTTTGCCAAACGGCAGCATCTGTCCGTGGTAGCGATGCGCCCAGGCATAACCAAGATGCAAGTCTGCCACAGCCAACACCGAATGCTCCTCCAAGAAAACAGCTCGACGATGGTCGAGCCAAACTTTTGGGGTGATCTCAAGGCGGGACTTGTCCATCGCGTCAGTTTAAGCGAAGGGGTGGGCATCCGCCATTTTCCCCTGCTTTACGCAGTTGCGTTCCCCTGTCGCGGCTCATTGCAGCAGGTCGTCTTTGGTAAAGGCCGAAATGACTTTGAAACCGCGCTGCTCGATTTTGTCGCGCCCCCCCTGCAAACGATCAACCAGGACCGCCACGAAAGCCACTTTGCCACCTTCCCTTTCCACGGCATCGACGGCCTTTAACGTGGAATCGCCTTTCGTGACGACATCGTCAATCACCACGACAGAATCACCGGGCGCGAAGTTTCCTTCGATCTGTTTTCCCTGGCCATGACCTTTCGGTTCTTTCCGAACGACGAAACATTTCAACGGTGCATTCGGGCGCTGCTGGAAAGAGCGCATTCCAATGGCGAGCGAAATGGGGTCCGCACCCATAGTCAGACCTCCGACCGCATCGACGCGCGCACCAGATTCTGTGCTGTGCTCCTCAATCATTGAGTAGAGCACCTGCCCGACCAGTGTGGCTCCTTCGGGATCAAGGGTGGTCAGTCGACAATCGACATAGTAGTTGCTGCGTTGGCCCGAAGCGAGGACGAAATCCCCATGAAAAACGGATTTCTTCTTCAAAATCGCAAGTAGTCGTTGCTTGGCTTCGGTGTCGTTCGACATGGCGGTTGAAGGTGAGATTTTTTTTCTGAAATGCAACTGTTTTTGCGGTGCGGCGCGGTGCGGCAAGCATACAACTTTTCAGGTTGACTGGGGCGCACGAAAAGGAGTTTAGATTCCACTGTCGGGTGCCGATAAATGAGATGGCCGGGATTGCAAACCCGGAGTTAGTGCGTACCGAGCGCGGACAATATTTTGTGACCCGGCGACGATTTTTCCAGTTGATGGCAACTGCCGGGTGCACTTTTTGGTCAGGCTGCGGGCTGAATCCGGAACCGCCCATTCGGGTGGGAGCGAATATTTGGCCCGGGTTCGAATGTTTATTTATCGCTCGTTCGCTGCGGCTCTTCGGTGATCGACCTATCAAACTGGTCGAATACCCAAGCACACCCGAGGTCATTCGTGCCTTCAAGAATCGGGCGATCGAAATTGCCGCGATGACGGGGGACGAATTTTTGCGTCTGAGCGGCGAGTTGCCGGATTTACGAGCGTTTCTCGTTACAGATTTTTCAAAGGGGGCGGACGCGCTGGTTGGACGATCGGGAATCGGAAGCCTCAAAGAACTTCGCGGAAAGCGAGTCGGTGTTGAGGTGAACGCGCTCGGCGTTTACATGCTTGCGCGCGCACTACGCAAGAGCGGACTTACAAAGAGCGACGTCGAGATCGTGCCGATGGAAAACGATCAACATGTCAGTGCCTTCGCGGCGGGCAAGGTGGACGGGGTGGTCACCTTTGAACCGCACCGCGGGAAATTGTTGAAGCAAGGTGGCCGTGTCTTGTTTGACAGTTCCGAAATTCCCGGCGAGGTGGTGGATTATCTCGTGACGCGCGAATCAATTTTGCGCGACCGCGCGGATGCCCTGAAAGCAATTTCCAAAGGCTGGTTTTTGGCACGGGAACGCCTGTTGAACGAGGGCGAGGAAGTCGCACGACTGGTCGCTTCGCGCGAGGGCGTGACGCCTGCGGACTACTTGAAATCACTCGATTTACTGGAGCTGCCATCCGCGGAAAAGAATCGCCAGATGCTGGCCTGTAATGGCAAATCATGGACGATGCTCCGGAGCACTCATCAGATCATGGTCGAGCACGGTCTATTCCGGGGAGCGCCGCCCACGCCAGAATTATTCAATGGAGGGTTTCTGCCGTGAAGTTCCCCTGGCCATTGCGATATACCATTCCGGGCATTCTGATCCTGTGCGGCATTTTGCTCGGCAGCAGTTCGCTCGTTTATGAGCGCACGCGGGCTACCGAACAGATCGAGGCTCTGATCAATCGCCATGTCCAATTTATCGGGAATCAGATTTCCGCAGTGTCATCGTACTGTCTGGCCAACGACGATATTCTCGGGCTGCAACGGCAGATTTCGGCTCTGGGCGCCGACTCGGTATTAAAGCTTGCGGTAGTGGCGGATGATCATCTGCAGGTCCTCGTTTCGTCGCAATTCGAATTTTCAGGAAAAGCTCTGGAAGCAACGCCACTCGGTTACGCGCGAGAACAGATCACGCGCAACAACGGTTCGGGCACCGTTCTGAGCGCGGATCGGCAGTCGATGCTGGGAGTCTTTCCCTTTTCTTTGCCGCCGCCGAAAGGAGAATTGGTTTCAGCGCGTGAGGGCTTTTTGATCGTCGAGTACGATTTGGCTCACCCGAAGCGGCAAATGGTCAAAACCGTAACGGAACGCTCACTTTATTCCGCGGCCGCGTTAACAGCGGCCTCGTTGCTCGTCTGGGCTTTTTTCCATCGTGTATTGAACCGCCGCATCAACATGCTCGTTTCGGCGACGAAGAAAATTGCCGCAGGGGAAGAGGCCGATACCGTTCGTTTGCAAGGTTCGGATGAGCTGGCGAAATTGTCCGAGAGTTTTGAACTGATGGCGCAACGGATCGGCGGTTCAACGCGCGATTTGCGCGACGCGAACGAGCGGATGAAGCAGGAGATCAATGAGCGCAAATTCATTGAGGAGGCTCTGCGCAATTCCGAACGGCGTTTCCGCTCCATCTGGGAAAATTCTCTGGAGGCGATGCGGCTGACGGACAGCAAAGGGATCGTGCTGGCGGTGAATCCCGCGTACTGCAAGCTGGTCGAAAAAGAAGCGCACGATTTATTGCAACATCCGTTTACCCGTCCGTTCGAGCAGAACGACGCGAACGAGCAACTGGACAAGTACCAGGAAGGTTTTCGTACGCGGGGCATCGAGCGATTCCAGCAGCCCAAAGTCAAACTGCTTTCGGGACGCGATCTCGAATTGGAAGTGAGCTTCTCCTTCGTCGATATGGAGCGTGATCGTCCTCTTCTGCTCGGCATCTTTCGTGATGTCACTGAGAAGAAAAAGCAGGACGAGCAACGGCTCGCTCTCGAGCGGAAACTACTCGACTCGCAGAAGTTGGAAAGCCTCGGCGTCCTGGCAGGCGGAATTGCCCACGACTTTAACAACCTCCTTGCCGCCATTCTGGGCAACACCAATTTGGCGCAGATGCATCTAAAGCCGGCGTCCCCGGTCTTTTCCTATTTAAAGAATGTCGAAAAGACATCGCTTCGCGCGGCGGATCTTTGCCGGCAGATGCTCGCCTACGCCGGAAAAGGCCGGTTCACCTTGCAGTATCTCGACTTGAACGAAGTCGTCCGAGAGACGCTCGAATTGCTCGAAGTGTCCATCACCAAGAAGGCGGGTCTGCGTGTTGAGTTGCGACCAGAGCTTTCCAAAGTTTACGCTGACCCGGCTCAGATTCGCCAGGTGGTGATGAACCTGGTGATTAATGCTTCCGAAGCCATTGGCGACAAACCCGGTTTGATCCGGATTCGCACTGGTTTGGTTAAAACTGACAAAAACTTTTTCGAACACGCTTACATGGCTTCGGAGTTACCTCCGGGGGATTATGTTTTTGTGGAGGTCACCGACACTGGTTGTGGAATGTCGACCGAGACGCAGGCTCGCATTTTCGATCCTTTCTTCACGACTAAGTTCACCGGACGCGGTTTGGGGTTGGCCGCTGTGCTCGGAATCGTGCGCGGTCACAATGGGGCGCTGAAGCTGAAGAGCGAACTCGGCAAAGGCTCGACCTTCAAATTCCTGCTGCCTGTGCCGGTGGTTCCCGTTGCACAAACGCCATCGAGCACGACCACCAATGTCACAGCAGGTTGGCGCGCGGGCGGGACAATCCTCGTCGTGGATGACGATCCCTGTGTACGGGCCGTCACCACACGCATGGTCGAAGCAGCCGGTTTTGAGGTGTTGCAGGCGGTGGACGGGCGGCATGGCGTGGAAGTTTTCAGTCAAAATCAGAAAGACATTCGCGCTGTCCTGCTCGATCTGGCGATGCCCAATTTGAACGGACGCGAGGCCTTTGAGGAGATGCGTCGAATCCGGCCGGATGTAAAAGTCCTATTGATCAGCGGATTCAGCGAGCAGGAAGCCTTCGACGAGCCTGGTCCGAATGGATTCCTGCAAAAGCCCTTTAAACCGGAAGACTTGAACGGCAAGCTCCAGCGTTTGCTCGCTTCAAATTAATCTTCGCTTCTCAATCATTGCAGCGGCGCTCACCACCAATTTTCGAGCGATAGCAGCCACCACCACGTCGGGCACACCCATTCGCGGATCGGCCGATTGGCTCAACATGTGGCATTGGTCATTCACGTAGTCAATCAACACAAATTCGCCACTCTCAACCTGCGCGATTTCACTTGAGAAAAAGTTCATCTGCGTGAGGGCGGCGATGTTTCGAGCAAGCGCCTCCACCTCGTTCAGTCGATACTGCGCATATTCACTCTCTGTGGCGACGCGATAACGGTCGTTGAAACAATTCCACCAGCAAACCCAGACCTCTCCAAAAACGTAAAACGCACGCCAGTATGCAGGACCTTCCGAAAGGGTGTTCGGAATGATTTTCCGTTGAAGGAGGTACGAGGGATTCGGCCACGCCGTCACCGAACGGCTCAGATGGCTTTCATCTTCCGCATCCAAGATCACTCCACGCCGGCCGTAGCCGTGGCTCGGTTTGATCACGAACGGTTTTCCAAGGAGCTCCTTTTGCTCAGGCGTTAGTTGGAAGGTTGAGGTCGCATTCTGCGGAACGATGATGGTTGGCGGAACCGGGAAGCTGGCGCCCACCAATTTTTCATGCATGCGCGCTTTATCGAAGGCTGCCTGTGCAATATCGGGCGGGTCGATCACCCGCGTATCTTTATGGTGCGCGAGCAGCACCAACCGGTGATAAATATCGTCCGGCAGATGGTGCTCACTGTGCATGTTGAGCAGCACGCGCGCCCAGATTTCGTTGCGAGCGCAATATTCATAAAACCGCTGGACCCAGAGCGGTTCGATCAGGAAGAAATTCAGACCCAGTTCGGCGCAATGCTGCTGGACGCGATGAATGAAAAAATCATCCGTATCCAGCTTGTGGGTCATTACCAGGTCATAAACACGAGTACTGTTCAACTTTGTCGGCCGCCTTATTCGAAAACTTTGTCGCTGCTTTAATAACCTGGGGATGACTTGCTGCTCTCGATCAACTCAATTTCGTAACCCTCCGGTGCATCCACAAATGCGATCCCGCCTCCGCCTTCCTTCATGTGCGGCCCATCGGAATAACTGAGCCCAAGCGATTGGAGGTGCTTTCCAAAATCCGCGAGGCTATCAACCGAGAAGGCCAGATGCGTCAGATCGGCCTGAACCTGCACGGGACCGCTATTCGGAAAATAGCAAATTTCAATCGTTTCCTCGCTTTCAGGCGCCTTCAAGAAAACCAACTCCGATCCGCGCGGCGATTTATGACGGCGGACCTCGTCGAGACCGAGTGCCTCGCGGTAAAATTTCACAGTCTTTTCGAGATCGTTCACACGATAGCGCGTATGCAAAAGTTTCCTCACCCTTTTCATCGTGCGGACATCATAAATCCGATAGTCGATTTTGGAATGGAAAAGAAATCACAAACATTCGTTCCAACGCTGCGAACGAGCAGCGGGCGCTTTTGTTTTCGCGATGTCCACCGGCACCGCTTCTACACGCTTGACGGAGGGGATATAGTAGAGTTGAACCACAAGATTGGAGGTCTTTATGACGTTTGAACGTACCTCAGCCTGGCTTCACTCCCACCGCGCATGGTTTGTTGATTTGATCCGCATCTATCTCGGAGCCGGGCTGCTCATTAAGGGGGTCTTTTTTCTCATGCATCCGGAATCGCTTGCTGCCGCGGCGGGATCGCTGCCGGCGTCGAAGCTGAGCATGGTGCCATACATACATATTTTTGGTGGATTTTTCCTTGCGGCGGGCATTGCGACCCGCGTGGCCGCGATCATTCAGATTCCGATTGTTGCTGGCGCGCTGGTTACTGTTCACCTGCCGAACATGACCAGCATTCAGATGCGCGAAGCGTTTGAGTTTTCGACCTTGACCTTGTTTCTACTCATTCTGATGGCCATTTGGGGGGGCGGTCCCCTCGCGATCGAGCATCGAATCCTTACGCGGAGAAGAACGCTCGAAAGTGAGAGTTGGCTGGCGGCGCACAGCGACTTGTTCATGGACCTGATTCGGGCGTACCTGGGGGTCGGATTATTTGTGAAGGGTATCTATATCTTAGAGAATCAAACGGCGTTTCAGCGCTTGATTGAGAACACGGGCAATATGCCGATTTCGCTGCTCGCGGCGGCCCACTACGTCATTCCAGTGCATCTGGTGGGCGGAGTAATGTTACTGCTCGGGTTGGCCACGCGATTCGCGGCGGTCGCCCAAATTCCGCTGCTGGTGGGGGCCATTTTCTATGTTCACCTGCCGCGGTTCGCTACCCTCGAGTTGCGCCAGAACCTCGAGTTTACAGGGCTGGTCCTTTTCCTTTTGTGTATGATCAGCGTGTATGGATCAGGACGCTATTCCCTGGACTATCTTTTGCACAAAGCAGAGGAAAGGGAGCATACGGCTGATTTCGAGCATGCCTCTGCTCAAGCTTAGTGATTCGACCACTCGGAGATGCTAAGTTTGCCCGATTGGAAATTTACAAGCTGGTCGGCCGCAATGGGAGAAGGCGCAGCGGTTGAGCTGCGCCGTCCCTGAGCTTTCTTAATGCGTTTTCCCGTTCACTCGTGAAGCGCGTTTGCGCTTCACGGTCATCCCCCGCACTTTCCCTCGGCGCGCTGAGCGCAACCGAAGAAGGGAGCCGGACCAGGCCGAAACCTCGTCAATTTCCAGATCAGGCTCCTGAGGGCTACCAATCTTCATCGGGAGCAATTTAATGCCCGATGTGCTTTCTCGCCAGCGATGGCGAGTAAGTGTCGTTTTTGCCTGGTTTTCATTTGCAACCGACTCCTTATAAAGATGTTCGATATTCCTCAGTATAGATTTTGCCGGCTCGCTTTGGCTCGAATTTTCTCGGTTTAACCGTGGAGCAATTTGCACTCACCTCACGGAACGTCGGGACCTTAAAGGAAGGATTTTGACTGCACGGTCAACTTGAATTAAAGAGGGGTATTCCATGGGCCGAAAGAGTAATGCGCGTGCGCGTTTGATCGAGGCGATCTCAGAGTTGATCTGGGCTGGCTCCTACGGCAGCACCAGCGTCGATGACATCTGTGCGAAAGCAGATGTCCGTAAAGGCAGCTTCTACTATTTTTTTGAGTCCAAAGCCGACCTCGCGATCGCGGCGATTGAAGCCGATTGGCAAACCCGTCGTATCGAGTTGGACGCCATGTTTTCGCCCATCGTTCCGCCGCTCGAACGCTTCGAAAAGCTCGCCAATTACATCAACCGCGCGCAGAAGGAGGCGCGAGATCGTTTTGGCTGTGTTTTGGGTTGTCCGCTTTTTGCTCTCGGCGCGGAAGTGAGCACGCAGGAAGCGAAGTTGCAAAAAAAAATCGAGCAGGTCCTTGATTACAAGCGGAAGTATTTTGAATCGGCCATTCGCGATGCGCATTCTGCCGGCCTGATCTACGCCCCGGATGCCCCGGCAAAAGCGCGCCTGCTCTTTACCTATTACCAGGGCCTTCTGACGGAAGCGCGTATTCGCAACGACCTCAAAGTATTTGGCGATATTGCTGCTGGCACCCTCGAGTTACTCGGCGCCACTCGAAGGCAAAAGGCCGCATAGCCGGGAAAACCGAGGCTCACGTGCATGTCAAAAACAGGTGCGCTGGGCGGCAGTTATTGTGCTCATTCTTGCTGCGCTGTGGCTGCGCCACCGACGGGGCATGTATTCACCCGAAAATCGGCTTGCCCGCGCGCTGTACGATATTCGTCAACAGGATGGCTGGGGGCGCAAACTTCACCAGGAAATCTGGAATCACCTGCCGCCAATCGTCGATGAGTACGCGAGCGGCGTGACACCCATTCCACTAAAAGACGTTCATCGCGTTGCCGCTGAAGAACTGTCTGATCTCGCTCCACAATCGCACGAGGCGGTTCGCGCCTTGATTGAGGCGCTTGGCGACCCATCCCCAGAGATCCGGGAGGCAGCCATCGTGGCGCTTGGCAAAATCGGACCGTTCGCTTCAGCCGCCATCCCTTCGTTGCTGGCGGTGGACACACCCGCTCTCTCGGACCTCACGCGGAATGCTCTCTTCGGAGCACTCCGAATTGCGCCATGCTCTGCTTGATTTAGCGCCCTTCAACAGCTTTCCGGGAGACCTTCGGTCCATTTATTATCTTGTAATTAAAGCATTGGATAAGGTGGGCGAGCACGCCTGGGAAACTGCGCCACTGCTTTTGCAAGCCTGTCGCCACGCTGACCCGCAACCACGACTGGAGGTTGCCGTCGCGCTCTGGCGCATTACCGGAGAGGACGTTGAACTGCGTAGCGCCCTCACGAACAGCTTCGCAAGTGGCGAGAGGGCCGTGGCCAGGATGTACGTTGTCTACACCTAGGGGAGTCTCACTCCCGAATGGGCCGGAGCGGTGGATTTTTGGCCACTGGGCTTGTACGATCGCGACAAACAGTTACGTCACCAAAGCGTCCTCACACTGCAACGGATCGGGCCACAGTTGCGTTGGGCGTTATCACATTTCAAAACGCTCACGAATGATTCCTCCGTGAGTGTGCGCGAGCGAAGCGTTCCGGCGCATTGCCTCATCTGAAAATGTTACCGAAGGGGAGCCTCGGATTGAGGGATCGTTGACTCATATTCATGGTTACCGAGGGACGGAGCTGTATTCGAGCATCTTTTTAGGTCGTGGTTTGCGAGTTAGAACGAGCCGGAGCGCTGCTGCGAGCCTTAGCTCGCGCTCCGGCGGGCGAGGTCTTGGTGCACCTTTCTTTGCAGTTCAAAAATGCGCCGCAACTTCTGGTCGATCCTTCTGCGCAACTTGAGCGGATCCAGCCCGGAGCGAATGGCGCGGAGCTTCTCTTTTTGTTCCGGGCTCACCTCCACCGCCTCCAAGAGCCGCGCGTAGGGTGTGCGCGGCGCTTCGTATCGTTTAACGTATTTGGCGCCGACTCTGGTTTTTTCGAGCAGCTTGAAGGTCGGGCAGAAGAAGTTGGTCAGCCAATGCCATTCGTTTTCGTAGAGGTCATTGAGCAAAGGGATGATCTCAGGGCGATCCAACCGATCGTAGCCCAGCAACTGCCGGACCGCGCTCCAGTTCTTTTGCTCCACATGGGCGTTATCGTTCTTGTGGTAGGGACGCGAGCGGGTGAACTGCACCGGCTTTGGCCGCTGTCGGTAATGATCCCAGAGCGCATAGTTCAAAAACTCGCTGCCATTATCACAGTCAAAGCCCAGCCATGGAAACGGTGAATCGGTTTCCGCAGCCTGTAAATGCTGGTGAATAGCAGCATGGCCCTTGTTCCAGACCGCGCGGCATTGCACCCAGCCGCTGTGCACATCGGTGAAGGTTAGCGACCAGATGAAGTCGCCCGAAAGCGATCCTCCACAATGCGCCACCGTATCGGCTTCCAAATAACCGGCACCCTCGATCTCCGAATGATCGGTGCGGATGGGAATGTGTTTCTTCAGCAATGACCCCGGCTTGGTTCCACAGCGTCGTTTGCGGCCCAGCCGGGCGCGCGACGAGCTCAGCAGCCGGTCCATCGTGGCCGGGCTCATGGTCAACAGTTGACGCTTGGCCTGCCGCGGCGCCTCCAGATAGTTCACCCAGTCTGGCGCCGCCGCCTTGAGCCGCTTGGAACACATCTGATCGCTGGCCAACCAAAAGCTTTTCAACAGCGCGACCGCTTCTTCCCCATAGCGCCGCCGCGGGCCTGGCTTTCTCCTAGGGCGCGGCACCCGCGCCAGCAAGCGCACCGCATGCTTGCGGTGATACCCGCAATTGACACAAAACTCGTCCAGGATCCTCGACTTGTGGACCCGCCCCGCCCGGGCATACCGCCCGCGGATCCTCTCCAGATATTCCTTCCGGCTTGGCAGACTCATAACGCCATTTTCCTCGGTAACATGAATTATGAGTCAACGACTGCTTTGGCCCGCGCCAACCCCCTCCGCCCCGGTAACATTTATTGTGAGTCAATTCGCCGGGCTATTGCCGCGATGAAATAGGCTGGGAAAACGTGCGTGTTCGATGCACTTTATCGCGGTTTGACGGTTCTTGAAGCCATTCAGAAGAGCACTGATTTCCTCGCCAAAAAAGGGGTGGATTCGCCGCGGTTGCAGAGCGAACTTTTGCTCGCCCACGTGCTCAAAACGCAACGCCTGAAACTGTATCTTGATTTCGCTCGCGAGTTACAGGCGGCGCAAACGGAAGCCTTACGGGAACTGGTCAAGCGCCGCGGTACGCGTGAACCGCTCCAGCACATCCTCGGCGGAACCTCATTCTGCGGCCTTGAGATTGCGGTGAATTACCACGTTCTCGTCCCACGTCCGGAAACCGAGTTACTCGCCGAAGAAGGTTGGAAGTTTCTTAATTCGCTGAACCGACCGGCGACATTTCTAGATTTCGGAACGGGCTCCGGCTGTATTGCTATTGCACTCTGTCATTTCGCCGCCGCAAGCACCGGCTGCGCCATCGACAAATCCGAAGATGCCCTTCGCGTAGCGCACGACAATGCGGACCGGAACAAATTCCAGGATCGAATCCGGTTCCAGGTGAGCGACGCTTTCAGCGGGCTGGACCCCGGCGTGAAGTTCGACCTGATCATCTCGAATCCGCCTTACATCGCCGCCGCTGAAATTCCCACGCTGCAGGAGGAAGTTCGCAATTTCGATCCACATTCAGCGCTCGACGGCGGGTCTGACGGTCTCGATTTTTACCGCCTCCTGGCGCGTGAAGCGCCGGCGTTTCTCGCGCCGGGCGGAAAGTTTCTGGCCGAGTTTGGCGATGGGCAGGAAACCGAAATATCTTCCATCTTCGGTTCCGCAAGCTGGACGGTCGAAGGCATCTTGAAAGACTACACTTCCCGCGCCCGTATCATCTCCGCCCGCCGTTCGTAAAACTTGTTTTTGCAGGCCGCTATCGCTTAACTTCACCCCATGGCGTTAGCTACACCAGTTCGCCGCCTGACTGAGGCCGAATACCTACAAATCGAACGCTCCACACCCGATGTGAGGAGCAACTTTTACGGCGGGGAGATGTTCGCCATGAGCGGCGGGACCCGCTGGCACAGCCTCATCGCCTCTAATTTGATCCGAGAACTGGGCTTAGCCCTGAAAGGTCGGTCCTGCCTTGTTTATGACTCCAACATGCGGGTTAAGATCGAAGCAACCAGTCTTTACACCTATCCGGATGTCGTTGTTTCATGCGGTTCACCGCATTTTGCCGATGCCGAAACCGATACTTTGCTGAATCCCACGCTCCTGATCGAAGTCCTTTCTGAATCGACCGAGGCCTACGATCGCGGGTTGAAGTCTGAAAGTTATCGGCAGATCCCTTCGCTTCGCGAATACCTCCTTGTAAGCCAATCAGCCGCCCACGTTGAACAATTTATCCGGCAGCACAACGATACGTGGCTTTTGCAGGATACTTTTGGTCTGGAGTCCCGACTGAATCTTCCTTCGCTCAACGTCTCCATTCCTTTCGCGGAGATTTTTGCGAGTGTCGAGTTTCCGCCCGTTAGCATCCGAACATTTCCCCCACCGAAAACCTGAGTTCGGGTCAATGAATCGCATATGATACTGACGACGAGGGCTAAAATCGTTGTGGGGATTAAGGAACCATTAGTCGGACAGCACGCCCCCACCGAACTCGGAGGGTTCGAATGTGCATAGCTCCGGGTGCAACCCGGAGTCTTGTGGGATCGGCATACATCCAACCGCGGATGCGGTTGAATCGTCGGGCCCGTCTGCAATCCCAAGGTGTCAATCCGTCGTTCAACGTAACGTGTCGTTCGGTAATTCTTTGTGTCTCGATTCAACCGCTCTCGCGGTTGTGAGATTTGTTTCCCTTCAATTCTCCGGGTTGCACCCGGAGCTATGCACATTGAAACCCTCCGGGTTTCGGAAAAAGGCCCAAAAAACGAGTCTCCCCGTCGAATGCATGACGACTCGCCGAGATGGAACGTGGGTTCAGATTCGTGTGAATTCGTGTGCATTCGTGGTTTCTCGCCACCCCCACAAGAAGCTCCGCGCCGTCTGCACGTGAAGCCTTCCTCCCTTTATCGCAGCGAACTTTGGACGGTGGGCTTGGGAGCCGCGCGTGTTTTGCCGCGTAGCTTACTCGAACGAATTGCCGTTTCATTGGCGCTCGGTTACCACGCTCGCAACGGAACACGGCGCGAGACTGTCATCCAGAATCTTCTTCCCGCTGTTGCATTCAGTCGGCCCCTGGCTGAGCGCAAATGCCGCGATCTTTTTCGGCAATTCGGATTGAAGCTCGCGGATTTATGGCGGTACGAGGCCGGGTGCCCGATTGATGATCCGATCGTGGAGGAGAATGCCTGGGCGCGTTTCGAAGAAATTCGCGCGAGCGGGAGAGGAGTGCTGTTGATCACGCCGCACATTGGCAATTGGGAATTTGGCGCGCCTTTTCTCCGGAAACGGGGGATTTCGCTTCAAGTCATCACCCAGGCTGAGCCGCAGGGCAGGTTGACGGAATTGCGGAAAGCCTCGCGCGCGCGCTGGGGGATCGAAACTATGGTCATTGGCCAAAACCCGTTCGCGTTCGTGGAGGTCATCCGGCGTCTGGAAGGGGGAGCGTGTGTTGCACTTTTGATCGATCGTCCGCCGGCGGCGAGTGCCACGACTCTTAAGCTGTTTGGTCAAGCGTTCCAAGCTTCGGTCGCCGCGGCCGAACTGGCAAGGGCGAGCGGTTGCGCGTTGCTGCCGGTTTGCCTTCCGAGAACCGGGACACGTTACTCCATTGAGATATTACCGGAAGCGCGTTACGAACGCGCTGCTATCGGCAGTCGGGAAAAGCGGGTGGAACTCACGCAAGGCTTGATGACTCAGTTTGAGCCGTCCATCCGGCAACATCTCGATCAATGGTTCCATTTCGTGCCGCTCTGGGCCGAACCCCGTCAGCCGTCGCGAGAACAAGGTTCTGATGACCAATGTGCGATCCGTGTGCTATGAGAAGTTTTCAGACTCATTCCCCGTTCCCAATAAGGACAGGACATACGAGGGATTCCGGTTGGGTGAAAACTTGAACCGGACTCTGCCGCGAAGGCCGAACGCTTCGCGCGGATGGCGGGCTGCTTTTTCGGTGAAAAAAGGAGTCTCGAACGATCCAGTTAATCTTCATGTTACAAGGAATCACAGGGCCGCAACGGCGCTAACCCGGCGTTGGCGAGGTCGCAATCAATCTTGCTCCGGATGTTCCAATCTGTGCAAAGGAACGCACACTGTTGCAGAAGTGGTTTACCGCCTAATTTGACAGCATCGAACGTAAAGTTTACAACAAAGTCCCTCAATCAACTTGAATGGTATGAACTATTGTACGCACGCCAAGGCCAGCTTGCGCCGCGGCTTCACTCTCATCGAACTCCTCGTCGTGATCGCGATTATCGCGATTCTGGCCGGTATGCTTTTGCCCGCTCTTTCAAAGGCGAAAGCCAAAACCAAGGGCATCACCTGCATGAACAATAACAAGCAGATGGTGCTCGGTTGGCGCTTATATTCGGATGACAATGATGAATTGCTCCTCAAGTCCCTCGACAATCCTGCCAACAACGGTCGACCGACAGGGCCCGGGCAGACGCCGGAAAACGATAAGCGCTCTCTTCTTGTCCGCGGAAATCTTGATTGGAGCAACAACCGCGACAACTGGGATCCTACCAACACAGTTCTTAAGAGTCCGTTAATGAAGTACATCGGCAACAGCACTGAGATCTGGAAGTGTCCTTCCGACATCGGGTTTGTGACGGCAACTGGGGGTAAGAAAGTTGCCCGGGTCCGAAGCCAATCGATGAGTCAGGTCTTTGACTTTGGAAGTTGGCTGCCAGCACCCCCTTACAAAGTTTACTCCCGTTTGGGGCATATCATCAATCCGACCCAAACTTGGGTGATGATTGACGAACACCCCGACAGTATCAATGACGCCGCGTGCGCCGTTCAAATGTGTGAGCCCGACAAAACCTCGGGCAACATTATCGACTTTCCTGCCTCTTACCATAACGGGGCGGCGGGACTTTCGTTTGCCGATGGACATTCCGAGATCCACCAGTGGAAGGGCAGTACGATTAAAGCTCCTGTCAGTTACGGGAAAAAGACGCTCGCCTTGAACGTTCCGGCAAGGGATTCACTCAACGACGTAAAATGGTGGTCGCAGAACACCACGGTGAAATAACGAGCTGCTAGAGCGAAGTTTCATTTCGCAGCGCCCTTTTGGGTGCTTTTTTATTGAACGGGTAGGGTGCGTTCGAAAGGGGGATTGACCAGAAGACGGCGGCGTGTGGAACCTCCAAACGCACGCTGCTGGTTCAAGGCGATCTCGATTGGGAGGGAGTAGCGACACCCGAGATACGACATACCCTAGATCGAGCCCGTCCTTTTGACTTCAGACGCGTGCCGAAATGTTGCGCAGAGCCGTTTCCAGGTCCGAAAGCCGCGTCGGCTTGGAGACGTAGTCGTTCATGCCTGCCTCCAGACATTTTTCACGGTCACCCTGCATCGCGTTCGCGGTCATGGCGATGATGTGCAAGTCGCTCAAACGCGGATGCTGGCGAATAGCACGAGTGGCTTCGTACCCATCCATTTCCGGCATCTGGCAATCCATCAGGACCGCATCGTAGGCGATCCGCGCGAGCGCTTCGAGTGCTTCCGCGCCGTTCGAAACGGCATCGGCCTGAATCCCGAGTTTGGCGAGCTGGCGGAGCGCGACCTTTTGGTTCACTGGATTATCTTCCGCGACGAGCACGCGCAAGTCGGAGGTGACTTGAGGGGGAAGAATTTCAGCCGTGTCGGACGAGGAGAGAATAGGTTGTTCCGCCTCCGCGATGACAGAAGCGAGGGTGTTGAACAATTCAGATTGCTTGACCGGCTTTTGCAGGCAGTGGCTCAAACCGATCTCCTGAAGGCGTTCAGGGGTAAAGCGATTACCAAGCGAGGTCAGCATGACCAGATGAGTTGAAGCAAGTGCCGGGTTCGATTTGATTCGCCAGGCGAGGTCTACTCCATCCATCTCCGGCATTTGATAATCGAGGATGGCGATCCTGAACGGGTCTTTCTCCGCGAAGGCCATCTCCAGAGAAGAGAGAGCTTCCGTTCCTGAAGCCACAGAGCTATTCCGCATACCCCACGAGTTGAGATAATATTGCAGAATGCGGCGGTTTGTCGCGTTGTCGTCCACGATTAAGGCGCGGATGCCATGGAGTGCGTCAGTTGGGACCAGACTCGCTCTTTTAGGCTGTTTTTCGAAGCGAGCGGTGAAAGCAAAGGTTGATCCCTCATTGATCCGGCTGCGCAAGGAAATGGCGCCGTCCATCTGCTCAATGATGCGTGAGGAAATCGCCAGGCCCAGGCCTGTTCCTCCATACTTGCGAGTCGTTGAGGAGTCGGCCTGAACGAAGGGTTGGAAGAGAGTTTCCTGGACCTCTTCCGAAATGCCGATGCCGGTATCCGTTACTTCGAAATAGAGGAGAACGTCGCTCTCGGATTCGTGACGGACAGCGACACTCACCGACACCTCGCCGCGTTCAGTGAATTTCAGAGCGTTTCCCACGAGGTTCATTAAAACCTGGCGGAGCCGGCCCGCATCACCGCGTAGCAGGAAGGGCAGTTCACAAGGGACGAACGCGTTTAGTTCCAGACCTTTCTGTGCCGCGCGCGAAGCGAGCAGATCAAGGGTGGACTCGATGGTTTCACGCAGGTCGAAATCGTTTTTCTCGAACAGAAGTTTGCCTGCTTCAACCTTCGAGAAATCGAGCACGTCGTTGATAATCGTGAGCAGAGCCTCAGCGCTGTTCTTGATGGTCTCGGCAAAATCCCGCTGTTCGGCGTCGAGCTTCGTATCGAGCAGAAGATTGCTCATCCCGATCACGCCATTCATCGGAGTGCGAATTTCGTGGCTCATGTTGGCCAGGAATTCGCCTTTGGCTTTACTCGCGCCTTCGGCAAATTCCTTCGCCTGGGTCATGCGCTCCTCCGCATGTTTACGCACTTCAATCTCCTTGCGGAGCTCATTTGTCTGTTGTCTGACGCGGGAGCGGAGCAGGACGACCCAGGTTGCTGCGACAATGATCAGGAGGAACATCGACCCGACAACGCCTGCGGTGTGACCCACCGTCCACCAGGAGGCGTTTCGAACCAAATGAACATCGCTCGCTGAGCGCAAGAGCAGAAGAAACGATTTAGGGGCGAGATCTTCGCCGGGATCGACCGAACAGACGCCGGTCAGTTCAATAACGCTGCCGTTGCGCATGGCGCCAAGTTCAGCGCTCTCATCCGTTCCGGTGAGCTGCGCTTTGAAAATATGTTCCCCATTTTGCAAAACCAAAATGCTTTCTTTCGCGGTCGAGACCCGGTCCAGCAGCCGACAGCGAATTCGGATTAGTTTGCCGTGGAAGTTCTCGCCGTTGGCGTCTGGGTTCATGATCGAGGAAACGATCGCATCTTGAACGACAATGCCGATTCCTTCGCCAGTTCGACGAACGACGGCGTGGCGGAGAGTAGCAATGCCCCGCTTGGCGGTGGGGAACCCGACCGCCTCGACTTCGTCTCCCACTTGAACATGGGGAGGGTCCACAGGGATCACTCGGAGGCCTCCATGTCCGTCTTGCAGGAAAAATTCGTTGGAGTTCTCTACGAGAGTAACTTCGCCCTTAACGCGGGTTCGACTATCAATCAAGTCGCCCGCGGAAAAGCGCAGGAGATCGTCGCTGGCGCGAATGGGTAGAGCAAAAGGATCAATCGACGGCCGCTCTTCCATTGTGATGAAGGACGGATCAGGGACGGAAATGTGGATGCCCACCAACTGCCTTTTCGCGTTGAAGTCAGTGCCGCAGACACCGGTCACTTTTACCCGGCAAAACAAAAGATTCGTCAGAGGTGGGCGGGCGTAGTAGTTCGGAATCACGGCGCGAAAGTTGTCGGATTTTCCGGATAACTGTAGAAACAGGTGCGACTCATCGGTGGTCACGGACCGCACAATCCCTCGTGCTTCGAGCCATTGGCTGTCGTATCGCCCTGAACTCAGTTCCTCAACCGTGAAAAGTTTGGCAGGCGGTGGAGCCGCGGTTCCCAAACGTTTGAACGTGGGACGGTCAATAACTGGAGCGTAATCGCCGGGGCCGGTGATTCCTTCCAGTTCAACTTTGTCCCCCTGCGCAATGTCGAGTGGATGACCGTCAAGGTTCACGTACAGTCCCGCAGTTTGGTCCTGCACAAAACAGACCTGCCAATTGGTGTCGTAATAGGTGATGACGCCGCGCGTTCGTACAGGCAAGCCGAGACGAGCCTGCTCGGGCACCAACTTGCGCACGGAGTCCAGCGTCGTATAGGAAGGCTCTCCTGAAATGGGTTTTGCGGGCGGATATCCAATCCGTTGAAAGGCAGCGTCGGCCAAAATGATTTCCCGATCACGAACTGAAAGTTGCCCGACGGCTTCGATGAGAATACCCGGCGCGACTTCGTTCGTGTTCGACGTTTGGATTTTGACCGTCTGCTCTGCTGTGCGGATCACCATGTGACCGGCAGGACCGGAACTTAGAACCGTTCCCCGTACGCGCGATGAATCGTTAGTAGTTGCCCCGAAACTTTGCGTTGGAAAGATAAAAAAAAGAGAAACACACAGGCTCGGCAAAGCCCTTCTGAAGCATCCCGCCAGCACTGTAAGTTTCCGGTCGATCAAAGGTTTATCGACAAAACGGCGGCCCAACTTTAGCCCTCGCGACGTTTGACAGGCAGTAGGTCGTAAGGTCAACTCATCCGGTGGTCCCAATCGGCGCGGATCAGTCGGGTCGCTGCGCGCGCGGGCCGCAGCAAGTGCCAGCTTCAGCAAACAATAAATCTCGCGTAGAGGTTGATGGGAAATTCTTTCGGCTGAACGGAAGTAAGTTTTACCTGAAAGGGGTGACGTACGGACCCTTCGCGCCGAACAGCCAGGGCGAATTCTTTGTTTCAATGGAGCGCACCGTCGCTGACTTCCGTTTACTGACCGAGTTAGGCGCCAATGTTTTGAGGGTTTATTACACTCCGCCCGTCTGGTTTCTCGACCTGGCACTCGAGCACGACTTGAGAGTGTTGGTGGACGTGCCCTGGAACAAGCATCTCTGTTTTTTGGATTCGGAGGAGACCCGGGCCGAGGCCAGCGCCGCGGTGCGCAAAGCCGCGGAATCGTGCGCCCGGCATCCGGCCGTTTTTGCGCTGAGCGTCGTCAACGAAATCCCCCCCGATGTGGTGCGCTGGAGCGGTGCCGGTGAGATTTGCAGTTTCATTGAGGAACTGGTCGAGGTGGTCAAAGCGGTGGACCCGTCCTGCCTCTGCACCTTTGGCAATTATCCGCCGACGGAATTTTTAAAGGCCCAGAACGCCGACTTTGTTTGCTACAACGTTTATCTGCACAATCCCAGGCCGCTGGAAAACTACCTAAGCCGTTTGCAGATGATCGCCGATTCCAAGCCGCTAATACTGGGCGAATTCGGTATCGATAGCCTGCGCGAAGGTGAAGAAACCAAGTGCGAGATTCTATCCTGGCAGATCGAACTCTGTTTTCGCGGCGGACTTGCGGGTGCTGTTGTTTATAGCTTCACCGACGACTGGTACAAGGAAGGAGCGCAGGTTGTCGATTGGGCTTTTGGGCTTACAACCGCGGATCGCTCACCGAAGCCATCATTTTTCGTGATCCAACGCCAGTTCGCGCACGCTCCCTATTTCCGGTTGCCGCGCTATCCGTCCGTCTCAGTCGTGGTCGCCAGCTATAACGGCGAACGCACCCTGGAGATCTGTTTGCAGTCGCTCGAAAAGCTGAATTATCCGGATTACGAGGTCATACTGGTGGACGACGGCTCGACCGATCGCACGCAGCAGATTTGTAAAAAGTTCGGGTATCTGCGTTACATTGAGCATGAGAAGAACGAAGGGCTTTCCGTCGCGCGCAACACCGGCATCGCCGCAGCGCAAGGTGAGATTGTTGCTTTCACTGATTCCGACTGCCGCGCGGACGAAGATTGGCTCTACTATTTGATTGGCAGCCTTTTGAATAGTGATTTCGCCGGCATTGGAGGACACAACTTGCTGCCACCGGAGGATTCATGGATTGCAGCAGCGGTCATGGTCTCGCCTGGTGGACCCGCACATGTAATGCTCACCGATCGCGTTGCCGAGCACATTCCCGGCTGCAATATGGCGTTCTACAAGTGGGCCCTGGAAGACATCGGCGGGTTTGACCCAGTCTTCCGTAAGGCAGGCGATGATGTGGATGTCTGCTGGCGCCTGCAGCAACAAGGCTACACGCTTGGTTTTTCTCCGGCCGGTTTCGTCTGGCATTACCGGCGCGCGACGGTTCGCGATTACTTGAAGCAGCAATACGGTTACGGCGAAGCGGAGGCGTTACTCGTTCGGCGGCACCCGGAATATTTCAATTGGTTCGGCGGCAGCCAATGGCACGGACGAATCTATTCCCCGGCGCGCATCGGAGTAACGATGGGCACGCCGATCATTTACCACGGACCGTTCGCGACCGGTTTCTTTCAAACGATCTACACGCCGCCGCCGTCGCTCATGCTGATGCTCGTTAACAGCCTTGAGTATCACGTGCTGGTTGGCCTGCCTTTGCTTGTCGTGGCGATCGTGTTCCGTCCCCTGTTAACGACTGCGATCTGCGCCCTGCTTCTGCCGGTGATTGTCGCGGGCGCCGCCGGTTGGCAAGCCAACATTCAGCGGAATAAAATTCGCCTGTGGTCGCGGCCCCTCGTGGCTCTGCTTTTTCTTTTGCAACCGATCTTTCGCGGTTGGGCGAGGTACCAAGGAAGCTTTCGCACCCCATCCACAAAACTTTCCCGACGAGAAAACCTGCGCACTGCACTCCGTGAATCCGCCGATGGCGATTTCAGCCTGCTCGAATATTGGAATGAAAAAAGCCTGGATCGCACGCAGTTCCTTTCGTTTCTGATCGAGCGACTCGATGCGCAAGGCTGGCAAAACAAAATCGATACCGGCTGGGCCAAGTACGATGTGCAGGTCTACGGCAGCTCATGGAGCCTCGTTCAAGTTCTCACCGCGGGTGAAGTTCTCGGCCACGGCAAACAGTTGCTCCGTGTGCGGTTGACACCGCGCGGAACGCTCTTCGCCAAAGCCGTCTTTTGGTCGATGCTCGGCGCCGAAGTGGCTGTCATCGGCTTTCTCGGACGCGGTGTGTGGTGGCCCTATCTGCTGCTGCTCACGATTCCACTCTTCGTCTGGTATCTGGCGAAGGACCAACGCGACTTGCAGCGGATGCTCGCGGTTTTTCTCGATGAGCTTGCATCCGAGCTAAAACTCAAGAAGATCGACTGAGAAATGACGCAGTATCTCGACCTGCTCAGGTTGGTTCTGGACCACGGCAAGTTCAAAGCGGACCGCACCGGCACCGGCACGTATTCGGTGTTCGGTGCGCAGGCGCGCTTTCCGCTGCAAAACGGTATTCCTCTCCTCACGACCAAAAAGCTGCATCTCAAGTCGATCATTTACGAACTGCTCTGGTTTCTCCGCGGCGATACGAACATCAAATTTCTGAACGAGAACGGCGTCACGATCTGGGACGAATGGGCGGATGCTGAAGGAAATCTCGGCCGTGTGTATGGTGCGCAATGGTGTGATTGGCGAACTGCGGATGGACGTTCCATAAACCAAATCGACAACGTCATCGCCCAGATTAAACGCAATCCGGACAGTCGCCGATTGATCGTCAGCGCCTGGAACGTGGGTGAGATCGAAGGGATGGCACTGCCGCCGTGCCACGCAATGTTTCAATTCTTTGTGCAGGACGGGGAATTGAGCTGCCAGCTCTATCAACGCAGCGCGGATTTATTCCTCGGAGTGCCATTTAACATCGCATCCTATGCTCTGCTTACGATGATGGTCGCGCAAGTTTGCGATCTGAAGCCGGGCACCTTCGTGCACACCTTTGGAGATCTGCACCTTTATTCGAATCACCTCGAACAAGCCCGACTGCAACTGACGCGGGAACCACGCAAGCTGCCGGAAATGAAAATCGACCCGGCAGTGAAGGACATCCATCAGTTCCGCTACGAAGACTTCCAGTTGGTTGGATACGATCCGCATCCTGCCATTAAAGCGCCCATCGCCGTTTAGAGCAGTTAAACAAATACTGTAGCCATTCGGCACGGTCCTTTTCGCTTCTGCCTTCGTTTCGGCTCAGTTACAGGCGGCTGCTGCATGCTCCTTCGCCAAAGCCTCGCCAGAACCAAAAAGTCCTCGTTCCGAACGGCTACATTATTTATTTAAATGCTCTAGTAGCTTGGCGCTGCCTGCAGTTGGAGTACAATGGCACCATGAATCCGAAGGTGGTTGCGTTGATCGGCTGCGTGCTTTTGGCCAGTTGCGGGAAGAAAAAGGTCGCTGAGAAAGACCTGCTCACCAACAACAATTCCGGAAACCCGATTACAGCGCCCGCAGACTATCTCGGTGCCGTGAACCAGGCCCGCAAATTTGCAATCAAGCGGGTGGATATCGCCCAACTGCAAAACGCCATCGGACTTTTTAACGGTCAGGAAGATCGATATCCGCGGGACTTGAACGAACTGGTCGCGAAACACTACATCCAGGCCATCCCACCCCTCCCGCAAGGTTCTCGCTACGCCTACAATCCACAGACGGGCGAAATCCGCGTGGTGCAGCAATAGAAAATTTGGAAATCAGGAACTCAGGAAAGCGACCCTAACTGTCTTTTCCTGAGTTCCTGATTTCCAGATTCTCTCTCGTTCTCGAACGTTTACTTGCTCACCTGCATTTGCGGCTTTGCGGCAAGATCGAGCGCCTGCAACAAAGTCGATTCCGCGAAAAGCCCGTCCGGTAGTAAGATCGGCGCTGCTGAGGGATCGGCTGGCAAAACGACGACCAAAGGTACCGCCGCGCGTCCGTAGCTGCGAATGCCTGATCCGATTTTTGGATCGCGCAACGTGTAGTCTGCGAGGAAAGCTTTTGCGTTCATCTCCTTCAACTTTGCCTTCACGGTATCCACCTCGATGCTCGTGCTTTTGTTGACGCGGCAGGTCACACACCATTTTGCAGTGAAATCGATCAGAACTGGATGCCCCTCCGCGCGCGCTTTGGCGACGGCGTCCGGATTCCAGCGCTTCCACTGAATTCCTCCGGGCTCATTGATTAGATCCTCGTCGCTTGATTCCGCAACGACCCGTGGCTGCCGCCAGTGAAGTTGGTTTTCCAGCGTGATTCCGTAGCCGAGCGCCGCAACGAGCAACGCGACGACCGTGGCCAGCCCACGACGCGCCGTGCCGCGCTGGGCAAAGTCGCCGTAAATCCACGCGCCGAGCGCAATAAACAGAAGGAAAATTCCAAGCCACAACCCGCCCTCCTCGCCGAAGTGCAGCGAGCCGAAACTCCAAAGCCAAACCGCCGTCGCCGCCATGGGAAATCCCATGGCGATTTTGAACTTCTCCATCCAGCGTCCCGGCTTGGGCAGGAATTTCAGCAACCGCGGGTTCCATGAAAGAAGAACGTACGGAAAAGCCAGTCCCAGGCCGATCGTGGCGAAAGTGGGAATGATGATATGAGCAGGCCGGGTAATCACCGCTCCGACCGCCGCACCCAGAAATGGAGCGCTGCAGGGAGTCGCGAGAAGCGTGGCCAAGACGCCATTGTAAAACGCGCCGGAACGACCTTCGCGTGAAGCCAGTTCACCGGCGGCTCCGAGCGCCTGGCCCGGCAGGGTAATTTCAAAAACGCCCCACAGATTCAGTGTCACCAGCGTGACCACGATCAGCATCGCTACGACAAAGTAAGGGTTCTGCATTTGCACGCCCCAGTTCACGTCGCCTGCTGCGCCTCGCGCGGCCACGATTGCGCCCGCGAGGACAAGGAAGGACGCAACCACACCGAGCATGTAGATAATTCCCAACTCCTGAACGCGCTTCGGTTCTTCGCGACTTTGGTTGACAAACCCGAGGATCTTCAACGCGATAACCGGCAAAACGCAGGGCATGATATTCAGGATGAGCCCGCCCAGAAATGCGAGACCGAGAATCGCCAGGAATGATCCGGGTGCTGCGGAACCGCCCAGTTGGACGGCGTTGCCGGCAGTTGCGGCTGCTACCACGTCTCCAGGCAAAGGTGCCACGGCAAAACTTACTTCGAAACCTTTGCGTTCTTCCCCTTTACCATTCACGACGATCCCGTGAATCTGTGTCGGCCAGGGTTTGTCTTCCGGCTTTTTAACGATCTTCGTCAGCGAAACTTTTTCCGCGGATGAACTCAGCACCTCGGTGGCCGGTTCGAGAGCGGAAGAGTCCTCGTATGGATAAAAATCAGGAATCGCGGGTGCGGTATTAGGCTTCCATTCGATCAGCAGCTTGCGTGTAGACTCATCGACTTTCTCCCACGATGCGGTGAGCTTTAACTGCGTGTCGCTTCTCGGCAACTTGTCACGCCATGCATCGATAATCCCGGCGTTTTCGCCGAGTTTTGAATCACCAATAGTCAGGCTGCCTTCAACTTTACCGCTGGCGGGAACGCACTGCACGTTGCACTCCAGCCAATCGAGTGCTCCGCTTAACTTAACGGTCCCCGGTTTTGCGTTCGCGCTAATCTTAAGCGGGATGAGCAGTAGGGTTTCACCGCTGTACACGTAATCCTGCAGCTTCGCAATAACCAGCTTTTCGGGAACGGGCCATTGAATCGCCTCGGCTGTAATGCCCGGCGGAAGTTCCCACTGGATCGTGGTCGCAATCCCCGCGTCACCCGGATTTCGCCAATAGGTGTGCCATCCCGGATCATGGGCCAGACGCACCGCTGCGGTAATAGTCTCGCCCGGTTTCGCGCTGGTGTGCGACAAAAGAAGAGAAACCTTGGTTTTCGCCGCCGCGTGCAGCCCCGGCGCCAACCAGATGAAAAGAAGTAGAACCCGCGCGAACGACTTCATAAAGCTTGCCTGATAGCATAAGGGCTGCCATTCACACTCGCAAACGGTTCGTTCACGGGTAAGCGTTGAATGCCGGATAGGTCTTCATACACCACTCGACGATTCGACTAGACCTCCCAGCAGCCGGAATAACATGCTGACGCGTGGCTTCGCCGATTCTTTACGAGATTAACACGCGAGTTTGGCTGCGGGAATTGAGTAACCGCGCTGGGCAGCCCGTGACGCTTGCAGATGTTCCGGATTCTGAGATCACCGCCTGGAAGCAATTGGGATTTACGCACATCTGGTTGATGGGTGTCTGGCAGGTTGGACCTGAAGCACGGCGAATTGCGTTGACCCACTGGCGGGAAAAATGGCGTCGAGAGATTCCATCTGGCGAAGAGGATGTCCAAGGGTCGCCCTTCGCGGTGCAGGAGTATTCGGTCGATTCTCGGTTAGGGCACCCGCTCGATTTGCTAATGCTCAAAGAGCGCTTGGGCCGTGTTGGATTGAAACTGATTATCGATTTTGTCCCCAATCACTTAGGGATTGATTCAACGGAACCCAAACGATACCCGGCGCGGTTCGTGCAAGGTGCGCAGGATCAGTCCGGGACTTACCGGGGTGAAACTAAATTTGGACCGCGCTTTTTTGCTCACGGGCGCGACCCATACTTTCCACCCTGGAGCGATACGGTGCAAATCGATTACCGGGTGGCCGAGGCGCACGAGAGCATGTCTTCCATTGCGCAGACCATCAGCATGTTTGGAGACGGATTGCGCTGCGATATGGCGATGCTGCTCCTTCCAGATGTTTTCCAGTCCACCTGGAAGGACTTTCCGAGCGTCGGGAGCCATTTGACGGAGGCGAATTTCTGGCGCGCGGCCATTCCCAAAATCCGTCTGCTCCAGCCTCACGTCGATTTGATCGCCGAAGCGTATTGGGATCGCGAGGCGGATCTGCAGGACGCCGGTTTTGATTACACCTATAACAAACGTGTCACTGACTATCTGGTGCGAGGCCAGGACGCGGAGCTTGTCGAATACCTGCACCGATGCACTCCGCATTTTTTGAAGCAGAGCGTTCACTTTCTCGAGAATCATGATGAACGGCGGGCCGCGGCGGCATTCAAATTTGAAAGACATAAGGCCGCAGCGGCATTGATACTGTTTTTGCCTGGCATGGCGCTTCTGCACGATGGACAGCTCGAAGGACGCACGCAGTTCGCTCCTATACAGATGAGCAAGCGGGCGGCTGAGGCCGTCGATGCGGAAATCCAACAGTTCTATTCGCGGATTTTGGCGGCTCTCCAGCAAACGTGGATACGTCGCGGCCTGCCAACTTTGATCCGCTTGGCTAATGCTCCCCATCTGATCGCCATCCGCTGGGAAGGCCCTAAAGGAGAGTTTGATCTTGGGATCGTCAACCTGGGTGAAGAATGTGCATTGTCCGGTCCGCAACTATCCGGCGCTCGCACGCACTTTTATTCGACAGGCGCTCCCCTTCGCGAATTGTCGGGCGGAGGTTTTAGCATTCCCCACGGAGGGCACATTATCCGCGCTCCCTCTTTCAATTAACCGATGCGTGCTTTCAACTGCTGCACGGCCTTTGATCGATGGCTGATGAGATTCTTCTGTCCTTCACCGAGTTCCGCGAAAGTTTCCGAAAATCCGTTTGGCACAAACAGCGGGTCATAGCCGAATCCGTGTGTACCGCGCGGTGTATCGATGATCCGACCTTCGCAAGTGCCGCTAAATAACTGGGTCTGCAGTTCCGCTTCGTTCGCTTCGCAAACCGGCGAGGCTGTCTTCGCTGCCGCACCCGGCACAGGGGTGAAGGCGAGCACGCACCGAAAACGCGCGGTCCGTTTTGCCGGTAAAGTTCTCGCCAGCAGTTGCAAGAGCTTGGCGTTGTTCTCGGCGTCCGGACTGTTGCCCTGCGCTCCCGAGTCAAGAGCCGCAAAGCGCGCAGAGTGAACGCCAGGAGACCCATTGAGGGCGTCCACTTCGAGGCCGGAATCATCGGCCAGGACGTAATCAATTCCGTTGTTTTGAGTGGCCAGCCAGTTGGCGAGAGTAACTGCCTTTTTTGTGGCGTTTCCTTCGAACGTTGAAGCATCTTCGATCACCTCCGGTGCGTCCGGGAATTCGTCCAAAGTGTGATATTCGTGTTCGGTCCCGAGAATCGATTTGATTTCGGCGACTTTATGCCGGTTACGCGTCGCAATGAGCAGATGCATCGGTTTTACTATGAGGTGGAGGCAGCAGCGGTGCGAGCGCAAAGCGGGATTGCTCCGAGCAGAAACGTGCGTAGA
Organism: Limisphaerales bacterium; assembly: GCA_044226545.1. Lineage (GTDB taxonomy): Bacteria > Verrucomicrobiota > Verrucomicrobiia > Limisphaerales > SXQI01 > DASVNK01. Next base: position 712,481 of record JBGAGW010000001.1, on the reverse strand, counting down.
GTCTGCGGCGCAGCGCGATGACCAAAGCTCAGGCGGAGAAGCGACACACTGAATTGGCGGCCGAAATTCGCCGGCACGATGAGGCGTACTATGTTCTCGCACAACCGACTATCAGCGATCAGGAGTATGACCGGTTGTATCGTGAGTTGGTCGATCTCGAAAAGGCGCACCCGGAATTAATCACGCCTGACTCGCCGACGCAGAAAGTGGGCGGTGCGCCGGTGACGGAATTCAAGCCGGTCCAGCACCTCACACCGATGCTGAGTCTGGATAACACCTATTCGCAGGCAGAAGTGCGCGAGTTCGTTCAGCGTTTGCAGCGGCTTCTTCCGAACGAACCGTTGGAGTTCATCGTGGAACCGAAAGTGGACGGGATCGCGATGAACCTGCGCTACGAAAATGGGGAATTCGTGCTCGGTGCCACACGAGGCGATGGCGCGACCGGCGACGACATCACTACGAATCTCCGAACCATCCGAAATTTGCCGGGACGGATCAAGGGAGCCGGGCTGCCCGCGAGGATGGAAGTGCGGGGCGAAGTTTACATGACGCGAGCCGGTTTCGAGAAGCTGAACAAGCAAAGAGTTGCGGCGGGTGAAGAGCCATTCGCGAATGCGCGCAATTCTGCCGCAGGATCCTTGAAACAGCTCGATTCGCGAATCGTCGCGAAGCGGCCGCTCGCGCTCACCAGCTATGGACTTGGCAGGGTCGAGGGAGGCCCCAACTTCACGACTCATGACGGAGTGCTTTCGTGGTTGAAGTCGCTCGGCTTTCCCACTCCCGAGAAGATCTGGCACTGCCGGTCGGTGGATGAACTGCTGCGGGCGATCGATGAATTGGATGAAGCGCGTCGGAAGTTCGTCTACGAGACCGATGGCGCGGTGATAAAGCTCAACTCGTTGGCCCAACGTGAGCGGACCGGGTACACCGCGAAAGCTCCACGCTGGGCCATGGCCTATAAATACGCGGCGGAGCAGGCGGAAACGAAGCTCAAAGCAATCACAATTCAGGTGGGTCGGACGGGCGCGCTAACTCCTGTGGCAGAACTGGAGCCGGTTTTTCTTGCCGGCAGCACCATCGCGCGGGCAACGCTGCACAACGAGGACGAATTGCGACGGAAAGATATTCGGGTCGGAGATACAGTCACCATCGAGAAAGCGGGCGAAGTGATTCCCGCCGTGGTCGGCGTCGTGTTAACCAGGCGCACGGGGAAGGAGGAGCCATTTATTTTTCCAAAGAAATGTCCCGAATGTGGTGGAGACGTGGCCCGGAATCTGGGTGGAACGGGTGAAACCGCCGCCGTGTTGCGTTGCACAAATTCCGAGAATTGTCCCGCTCAAGTTCGTGGACGGATAGAGCACTGGTGCGCACGAGGCGCCATGGATATTGAAGGGGGAGGGGAGGTCCTCGTCGCGCAGCTTGTGAAGGCGAAGCTGGTTAACGATGTGGCCGATCTTTATTCGCTCAGCATGCAACAGCTCACGAGCCTCGAACGCATGGGCACCAAGTCGGCGCAAAATTTCCTTGATGCGGTTCAGGCGAGCAAAACGCGCGATCTCTGGCGACTGATCTTTGGGCTTGGAATTCTGCATGTCGGCACAGGCGTCGCCAAGTCGCTGGCGCGATCGTTTTCCAATCTGGATGCCATTGCGAATGCGAGAGTGGAAGATTTAACCAACACGGAAGATATCGGCGAAGTGATCGCTGAGAGTGTCCGCGGTTGGTTTGGCAATCAGAAGAATCGCGAGTTGATCGAACGACTGCGCGCGGCCGGATTGAGCTTTGAATCGAATACCCATGTGCGGAGGAGCGACAGTCCCATCGCAGGTAAAGTGTTTGTGCTTACGGGGACATTGCCCACGTTGAAGCGCGAAGAGGCCGCCGCTAAAATTGAAGCGCAGGGAGGGAAAGTTAGCGGCAGCGTCAGTAAGAAAACAGATTACCTGGTCGCTGGCGAAGAGGCCGGATCAAAATTGAAGAAGGCGCAGGAACTCGGGGTGCCCGTGATTGACGAGGCTGGGTTGCTGAAGTTATTGGGAGAGTAATGGCGTTTTTTTATTTAGTTCGCCACGGTTCGAACGATGTTCTCGGCAAAGCGCTCGCGGCGCGCCTTCCGAACATTCACTTGAATGCACAGGGGCGGGAAGAGGCCCGGCGGACCGCGGAGGTGCTGAAAGATAAGGGCATCCATCGCGTGATCAGCAGTCCGATGGAACGGGCGCGAGAGACCGCGGGTGCGCTGGCGGAGAGGCTCGGGCTACGCGTGGAAATTGACGAGAGCGTCAACGAAATAGCATTCGGCGATTGGTCCGGCAAAACGATGACCGAATTGGAGTCGCTCCCCGGCTGGAAGCTCTTCAACAGCTATCGCAGCGGAACGCGCGCTCCGAATGGTGAACTGATGATCGAAACCCAACTGCGCGTGGTTCGGCTTTTGGAGGATCTGCGGACCAAAGAGCCGAGTGGCACCTTCGCGATTTTCAGTCATGGCGACCCAATTAAATTGGCGATCGCCTACTATCTTGGAGTCCCGTTCGATTTATTCACCCGGCTGGAGATAAGCCCGGGTTCTTACAGCGTTTTGCGGTTGGAGGACTGGGGACCTCAAGTGCTCGCGGTGAATGTCTGCCCCTAAAACACCGAAGGCGCGGTGAGAGCCGCGCCTTTCGACAGCTTCCGAAAGATTAAGCCTGAGCGAGCAGTTCGCCTTCCGCATCCATGATCGACTTATTCAGTTGCGCGGCAACCGTGGTGAGGCGCGCGACTTTCATAAAGTCGCCTTGCCGGGTCGCCTGCAACGATTGTTGGCGAATCTGGTGCAACTCGCGCTTCATCGAAGTGATCATCTCCGGATTTACTCTGCTTAAGGTCATTGTTTTTTCCTTTCCCTGATTAGATTATATATTCGTCCCTAAATCGTGGTGACGCCATTTCATATACTTCGGCTTTGGGTCTGATTCCATAGGGACGGTCCCTGAATGCGAAAAACCACACCCCTGATGTACGGAAAGGGATTTTTTGAGCGCCCACTTTCTTCCAATTTGACGATGGCGGTCGAAAAGTGGAAAGAGATTCGATGCCGCCAATCCTGGAAGTCACTGGACTGACGAAAAGTTACCGCAGTGCGGAAGGTCCGCTCGCGGTTTTGAAGGAAATTTCGTTTTCCCTCGATGCGGGTGGTTCCTGTGCAATTGTCGGACCGTCCGGGAGCGGCAAAACCACGTTGCTCGGTCTGTGCGCGGGACTCGATGTTCCCTCTTCAGGCTCGGTGCGGCTGGCGGGGCGGGAGCTGAGCGAATTGAACGAGGATGAGCGCGCGCGGTTGCGAAGCGAAGATGTCGGATTTGTGTTCCAAAATTTTCAATTGCTTCCCACGTTGACGGCCATTGAAAACGTAATGGTCCCGCTGGAACTGCGTGGCGGACGAAATTCTCACAAAACCGCGGCCGATCTGCTGGGGAAGGTTGGGCTCGGAGAGCGTCTCGAGCATTATCCCGCGCAACTGTCAGGCGGCGAACAGCAACGCGTTGCTCTGGCCCGCGCCTTCCTCAATCAGCCGAAAATTCTGTTTGCCGACGAACCGACGGGCAATCTGGACGCCGAAACCAGCGATCGGATCGTTGATTTGCTTTTCGGTTTGAATTCGTCCTCCGGAACCGCACTGGTCCTTGTCACACACAACCTTGATCTCGCCCGGAAAGCAGGTCGGATTATTCATCTCAAGGGCGGCAGGCTGATCGAGGATCAAACGGTCGAACCGATGCTGCCATGAAACTGCTCCTCGCACTCATTTCTCCCTGGACCTGGCGGATGGCATGGCGGGACAGCCGAGCGAGCCGTTGGAAACTGCTGCTCTTTTCTTCTTCCATCGTGATCGGAATCGCGGCCCTGGTCGCGATCAGTTCGCTCGCGGAAAACTTGCGCGTCAGCATCGATCAGCAGGCCAAATCGCTGCTCGGCGCGGACCTCGTGCTGGCTGCGCGCGATCCTTTTACGCCCGAGATGGAAAAGCTTTTCCAGGAGATCGGCGGTGAGCAGGCCCGAGAAGTGATTTTCTCTTCAATGGTCACGTTTCCGAACGGCGGCACCCGACTCGTGCAAGTGCGAGCGCTCGGAAAAGGATTTCCGTTTTACGGCGATTTCGAAACGGAACCGCGCGCAGCGGCGACGAATTTCCATTCCGGGTTGGCGCTAGTTGAAGAAACATTGCTCACCCAATTCAATGCGAGAGCAGGTGAAAACATTAAAGTGGGACAGCTCCAGGTGCCGATCGCCGGCGCTTTGTTGAAGGTTCCCGGAGAAAACGCGGTTTTCTCCACTATCGCACCGCGCGTTTACATCCCGATGAAGCTTTTGCCCGCCACGGAATTGTTGAGCAACGACAGCCTCGCCCGTTTCAAAATTTTCTTCAAGCTGCCTTCCACGACCGATGTGGAGAAACTCGTTCGGCGGCATCGCAGGGAGTTGGATGCGACGAATCTCGGCGCCGATACCGTGGAAGAGCGCAAATCCAATCTGGGCAACCGCCTCGAAAACCTGAATCGTTTCCTCGCGCTGGGTGGTTTCATCGCACTTCTGCTCGGCGCAATTGGCATTGCGAGCGCCATTCACGTGCACGTGAAACAGAAGACCAGTTCTGTAGCCGTCTTGCGCTGCCTGGGATGTTCGGTGGCGCAGACTTTTGCGATTTATCTTGTCCAGGCAGTTGTGCTCGGTTTGGCAGGTGCGGTGGTTGGAAGTGCGCTCGGCCTTGTCATTCAGAATTTTCTTCCACGCGTCCTGGCCGACTTTCTTCCGTTTAAAGTCGAGCTGCAAATCGTCTGGGGACCTATCGTGCGGGCGATGGTCGCAGGTTTCGCAGTGGCGCTGATTTTTGCGGTCTTGCCCCTGGCGAGCGTCCGACGAGTTTCGCCTTTGGCCGTTTTGCGGGCGTTTTATGAGCCGTCCTCTTCATGGCGCGACCCGTTCTACCTGGCATTGATTGTTCTCGGGGCTGTTGGCTTATTGGGTCTGGCGCGAACGCAAGCCGGACGTTGGAGTTATGCGCTTGGTTTCGTGGCCGGCCTGGCCGGCGCTTTTCTTTTGCTGGTCATCGCAGCTCAAATCCTGCGCTGGTTACTGCGCAGAATAATTTCTCATCGCTGGTCTTTCGCGTGGCACCAGGGAATCGCTAACTTATATCGGCCGCAAAATCGCACGCTCCTCCTGCTCCTCTCTTTGGGGTTGGGAGTGTTTCTCGTGCTGACGCTTTATCGTGTAAATCAGGTTTTGGCTTCGGGTTTGTTCCCTGCAGATCAAGGCAATCAACCGAATGCCGCGCTGTTTGATATTCAGGCGGACCAGGTCGAGCCCGTGAAGAAGATCTTGCGGGAAGAGCAGCTTCCGATTCTGGCCGATGTCCCGTTGGTGACCATGCGCCTTTCATCCGTGAAAGGCGAGCCCGTGCGCAAGCTGCTGCGAGATAAGTCGCGCAACATCCCTCAATGGGTTCTCAAGCGCGAATACCGTTCGACTTATCGCGATACAGTTGATTCCACCGAGGAACTCGTCAGTGGTCACTGGCCTGTTCCCATGACGAATCACGCCATCATTCCCGTCTCGGTCGAACAAGGGATCGCAAAGGATCTGAAAATCGATCTCGGTGATGAGCTGGTTTTTGACCTGCAGGGAGTGCTGTTGACGAATCGCGTGGCAAGTATTCGCAAAGTGGATTGGAAACGAATCCAGCCAAATTTTTTCATGGTCTTTCCGAGCGGGGTGCTGGAGGACGCACCCGGATTTCACATCATTACAACGCGTGCGCCCACCCGCGAAGCCTCCGCGAAAATGCAGAAAGCCGTGGTGCAGGCTCTCCCGAATGTCTCGATCATCGATCTCGCGCTGGTGCTCGATACGATTGACGCGGTTCTTGGCAAAGTGGGGTTCGTGTTTCGGTTTATGGCGCTGTTCACGGTCGCGACCGGGCTGATTGTGCTCGCGGCCTCGGTTCTCACCGGCCGATACCAACGGATCCAGGAGACTATTTTGCTGCGGACCCTCGGCGCATCGCGTGGCCAAGTCCGCCAGATACTAATTGCTGAATATCTCTTGCTTGGAATATTGGCTGCGATCACAGGCACGGTGCTCGCGGAAATCGCGGCCTGGGCTTTGTCGTACTTCGTCTTTCAAGCGCAATTTGGTTTCGCGGTTATCCCTGCACTGATCGCAATCGGCGTGGTGAGCTTCGCCACGGTGCTGATCGGCCTTGTGGCAAATCGCGGAGTACTGGACCGTCCTCCGTTGGAAGTCTTGCGCGGGACGCAGTAGGAATTATTTCTTTTTCAGAACGACTTCCAATCCCTCACGGGCCGCTTCCACCTGAATGCCTCCGCCACGGCGTTCCGCGTGTTTCCGCGCGGAAGCAAGCATTTGCGCAATTTTCGCGTCGTCGTGATCGGGATCGTGGTGGAAAAGGAAAAGCTTCTTCACCCGCGCAGCCATCGCGAGCGGGACAACATCGTCCACACAGCTATGCCCCCATCCAATATGGGCCGCATATTCGTCCGCGTCGTACTGCGCATCGGAAATGATGATGTCGGCATCAGCGATGAATTCGCGCAGCGCCTGGTCCTGCTTCCGGCCAAAAACGGTTTGCGGCGAGTCTTGCGCCCCTTTGCCGCGCATCCGGCTGAATAGTTCATTGTCCGGAAAGTAAGCCACGGAACCTGCACTTGTATATAAGCGGTAGCCGACGCAAATGCCGGGATGGTTCATGAACGCGGCTTTAACTTTGACCTTGCCGATGTCGAATTCGAGGCTCTTCAGTTCGGTGAATTCAATATGACCGGGCATCTCCTGCATGGAAATCGGGAAGTAGGGGCTTTCCATTTGGATGGAAAGGGTGGATTCCAAACCTTTGCGCGGGCCTTCGAACGCCAGAATTCGGACGCGATTCCGCTGGTCATAGGCCGGAGAGAAAAATGGAAAACCCTGGATGTGATCCCAATGCGTGTGAGAGATGAGGATGGTAATATGAATCGGATGGCCTTCAAATTCCTTCCGAATTTTTTGGCCGAGTGCACGAATGCCGGTGCCCGCATCGAGAATGATGAGTTCGCCATCGGCTCGCACCTCGACGCACGAAGTATTGCCTCCGTAGTAGACGGTTTCTGGGCCTGGTGAAGGTATTGAGCCGCGCACTCCCCAGAAGCGAACTTTGGTAATTCCTTCTTCGGCAATTACCGGGGCGGGGGTCTTGACTGGGGCGGCGGCGCCGCCCGAAAGCTTCTCGAAAAGATTCACCAACTGATCGACGTCAATGGGCTTCGTCACGTATTCATCCGCGCCCGATTCCAGCGCGACTATTTTGTCCACGGCGTAACCGCTGCCGGAACTGACGATGATCTTCGTATCTGGCAGGGAGGAACGCCGCGAATTCAGTGCGCGGCAAAACTGAAATCCGTTGCAACGCGGCATGAGCAGGTCACAGACCACGATCGCGGGCTTATGTTCCAGCGCCAGAGTCAGTCCGTTTTCTCCGTCTTGCGCCTGAATCACGTTCCACCCATGCGAACGGAGTAATTCCGTCAGCACTGACCGGAACGCTTCATCGTCATCAATCAGGAGAACCGTTTTCATTAGTCCGGGTCGCGCGGAGTGTTTCAGATAATACCCAAAACTCAAGAACGTTTGGGTAGCGCCCTTTGACCGCATTAGACGGTAAACTACTTCGACTGGGCCAAACAGTGCGTGAGGAAGGGAAGTAGCTGTTTCTTTCGAGAAACGACGCCTTCCAACTTGTAAATGCCATCCTCGATTTCCGGGTAGCTCACGACGTTCTGGAAAGCTTCGGGTGCGGCGAGGACGAGGATGGAAGTCTGGGAGACAACGTCCGTAACGAGGAGGGCGGAGAGGTAATAGCCCTTTTGCGAACAGTAATTTTGAACAGCTTCCACGACTTCGTTTTTGCGTTCCCAGAAATGGGTGAAGCCGATTTCTTCGATTTGAGCGACGCTGAAACGTGCGCCTTGCTCGACGTATTCCTTGCAATCGGTTGTGACGGCTTGTTCCGCGGGGCGCGACACCAGGACTGAGCCGGACGCAAAAAGTTTTTCGGTGAATTCCTTGGCGTTCACGCGCGCCATCGCTTCGAGCGCGCTCAAAACTTCCCGGTCGATCTGAGTGGTTGTGGGCGACGTAAGATTTAAAGTGTCCGAAACTATTCCGGCGAGGAGAACACCGGCTATACTGTCGGGCATCTCGATGCGGTCGTGCATGAAACAGCGAGCGACGATGGTGCTGGTGGAACCCACCGGTTCGTTGCGGAAGAGAATGGGCTGTTGCGTGGTCAACCCGATACGGTGATGATCGACGACTTCGACAATTTCGACGTCGTGTGCGCCGTAAACGGCCTGGGAAAGCTCGTTGTGATCCACCAGGATCAGCTTGCGCTCGACGGGCTTGAGAAAGTCCGATTTTGAAAGAATGCCGACCGTCCGCTTTTTGTCATCGACTACCGGGAAGGCCTGGAAATTGGAAGCGCCAGCGGGGTTTTTCACTCCTGCCAGCGATTCATCCTCGCGAAACGAAAGGAAATCGCGATGGATCATGTGGTCGACCGTGATGGAGGCACGCGAAAGCATCGCCGTGGTGGCGGAGTCGTGCGGGGAGACAAGAAGGCTGACTTTGTTGCGCTTGGCTTCTTCGACGATGGATCCGTGCACGGCCAGTCCGCCGGTAACCACGATAACGCGCACCTTTTCGCGAATGGCGAGGGATTGAATGTCGCGGCGGTCGCCCACGATCACGATCAGTTTCTCGCGTTCGTAGGCGCGGAGACGTTCGGTGAACGATTCCAACGTCATCGCTCCCACCATCAGAATGAGTTCTTCCTCGCGGTCCGGTTCGACGGCGTAGAGCATTTCCGCATCCAGCGTGCTGGCCAGATTCAGGATGGATGCGAGCACTTTGCGGGAATCGAACGGCCGGTTGGGAGTGGGAAAGAAAAATTTGCTCATCTTAAAAAGCGAGAGCAAGCCGGCGCAGGTGTGGTCGGAATTGAGTACCGGCAGGACACGAATATTCCTGTCCTCCATCAGACCGAGAGCTTCTGCGACAGTGGTTTTGGGTCCTACGCTAATGACGTTGTGCGCCATCACGTCGCGGACTTTCGGCGAGACATCCGAAACGAATTTAGGCGGGGGAACGCCGAACGTTTTCAGGACGAAGTCGATTCGCTCATTCGTATCGCCACAACGAGCGGCGACGGCTTCGGGCAGACCGGTTCTGCGTTTATATTCTGCGTATCCAATGGCCGAACAAATCGCATCCGTATCAGGATTGCGGTGGCCGATGACCAAAACTTCACTCATGCTTCTTTAACCCGCTCCGCGAACCCGAAAGCCGTTCGATTCGGCAGAATGAGCGCAAACAGATAAACCGAAAGACCTTAGGGGGCAAGGTCAGTCGATAGCGAAGGGATGTGTTGATCAGGGGGGCGAGTTTATCCGAGATTCCCAGCCGCTGTCATGCCGCCTTCGCCGATGACCAACTTGCCTTCGGTGCCGGTCTTTTGCTCCGGGATGCGCATGCCATAAAAGGAGCGGTAAACGAAAACCAAAGCAATCGCGAGAAAAACGAGCCCGACCCAAATTTTCGCGGTGGCATTTTGCATCTTTACAGCGATCTCGACTGCGAGGAGGCCGAACAATGTCGTGAATTTGATCACAGGATTGAGCGAAACGCTTGAGGTGTCTTTGAACGGATCGCCCACTGTGTCGCCCACCACGGTTGCCGCGTGCAGTTCGGTATTCTTTGCGCGCATGTCCACTTCCACAATTTTCTTTGCGTTGTCCCAGGCGCCGCCGGCGTTCGCCATGAAGATCGCCTGGAACAGACCAAAGAAAGCCATCGCAACGAGATAGCCAATGAAGAAATACGGATTGAAGAAGGGCAGGGCGAGAGCGAGACAAAAGATAACGATGAAAATATTGATCATCCCTTTCTGCGCGTAGATCGTGCAAATCTTCACGACTTCCTTACTGTCTTCGATGGAGGCCTTGCCCGCATCCAGTCTGATATTTTCCTTGATGAATACGACGGCGCGATAGGCGCCGGTCACCACGGCCTGGGTCGAAGCGCCTGTGAACCAGTAAATGACCGAGCCGCCCATGAGTAGACCAAGGATCACGGTGGGTTGCACGAGGCTCAAGTTCGCGACAACGTTTCCGTAACCGGGCGCGTGCTGCAGGAGCATGATGATGCCAAAAATCATGGTGGTTGCGCCCACGACAGCCGTGCCAATCAATACCGGCTTGGCCGTCGCCTTGAAGGTGTTGCCCGCGCCGTCGCCTTTTTCGAGTTGGATCTTGGCATTCTCGAAATCGGGCTCGAAACCGAAATCACGTTTAATTTCCTGGCGCACATTTGGGTGCGCTTCGATTTGGCTCAATTCGTAAACCGATTGAGCGTTGTCCGTGACCGGCCCAAAGCTATCGACTGCAATGGTGACCGGTCCCATGCCGAGGAACCCGAACGCTACCAGGCCAAAAGCAAAAATCGGAGCGGCAAAAGCGAACTCTGCCGGCATTAAACCGGTGAGCGAAGCATTCTTTGAGAAGAGATAGCTGATGAACATCAGCAACAGGATCACGAGCCCTTTCCAGAACGCTGAAAAATTCCCGGCGACGAATCCCGAAAGAATGTTGAGCGAAGCGCCGCCATGCTGCGAAGCATTCACCACCTCGCGCACATGGCGGGAATGGGTGCTCGTGAACACCTTGGTGAACTCGGGGATGATCGCTCCGGCGAGCGTTCCGCAACTAATAATCGCGGAGAGCACCCACCAGAGATCCGGGTATTGCGTCAAACCACCGAGCAAAAAGTAGCTGGCCACAAAAGTCACGCCAATGGAAACCAGCGAAGTAATCCACACCAGCCACGTCAGAGGTTCCTCCAGATTGAAGTCCTTTAACGTGCTAAAGCGAGCGGCACTCACCCGCCCGTTCACAAAATACGAGAATACAGATGTGACGATCATCAAGGCACGCATCACGAAGAGCCACACGATCATCTGACCACAAATTGGCTGGAGGTTAGGGGCCGCCAGTGCGAGCGCGAGAAAGACAATCAAGGCGACACCAGTCACGCCATAAGTTTCGAAACCATCCGCGGTGGGCCCGACGCTGTCTCCCGCGTTGTCCCCCGTGCAATCGGCGATAACCCCGGGGTTCTTCGGATCATCTTCCGGCAATTGGAAGACGATCTTCATCAAGTCCGCGCCGATATCGGCGATTTTTGTGAAAATCCCGCCGCAAATGCGCAACGCGCTCGCGCCCAGTGATTCGCCAATCGCGAAGCCCATAAAACAGGCGCCAACGAGGTCCTGCGGGAGAAACACCAAGATGCAGATCATGAAAAACAACTCCACGCTGACAAGGAGAAGGCCCACGCTCATTCCGGATTGCAGCGGAATATTCAGCGTGCGCAGCGGGCTCCCTTGCAGCGACGAAAAAGCCGCGCGCGAATTGGCAACCGTATTGATCCGAATGCCGAACCAGGCGACGCCGTAAGACCCGAGAATCCCGAGAATCGACGCTATCAGAATCAAAACCACATTCCCCACAGGCATGTCCTGCAGCACCTTGAAGTAGTAACTCATGCAGAGCGCGATCAGCACCCACAACATCACCAGGAACTTCCCTTGCTGGAAGAGGTACGTTTTGCACGTCTCCCAGATCAGGTTCGACACACTTTGCATGGAGGAGTGCACTTTCAGCGCCTTGGTTTGCACATATTGCACCCAGCCGAACAAGATTCCCAAAACGCACACCGCTAATCCCAGATACAGCAGCGTCAACCCGTTCAGAGTCGAGCCGCCGGCGTTGAACGTCACCTGGCGTAATTCAGGGATTTTCAAGTCCGCTTCACTCGCGAGAAGCCCGGCTTGGATGAAGAAGGTGAGGAGAAGCACAACGACCGCCCGGTATGTCGAAACCCGCTGTAGCATGGCGCGATACTAGCCACTGGCACTGTCGTTGTCTACCGAAGGAGGTAGCCTTATTTTGTCCATTGATTGATAAAGATTGTTCGGTCCGGCGCGCAGGGGGTAGAATACCCGGAACGAGGGAATATGAGTGAAGTGAAAATCTTAGGAATCGCGGGTAGTCTTCGGGCGGGATCATTCAACCGGAAGTTATTGAACAATGCGGCGGAGTTGGTTCCCGCTGGTGCAAAACTGGAAATCTACGACTTGCACGGCATCCCGGTCTTCAGTGAAGACGATGAAAAGAATCCACCCGCGAAAGTCACTGAGTTCAAGGCGCGTATCCGTGCGGCGGACGCTATTCTTTTTGCCACACCCGAATACAACTACTCCATCCCTGGCGGTCTGAAGAACGCCATTGACTGGGCGTCACGTCCGTATGGTGACAGTGCTTGGATGGGCAAGCCGGCAGCCATTATCGGGGCTTCGGTCGGTCGTATGGGTACTGCGCGGGCGCAGTACCACCTTCGCCAGGTTTGCGTTTACCTACAGGTGGAAGTTTTAACCGCGCCCGAGGTGATGGTTTCGGGTGCGCATGACCATTTCGATTCAGCCGGGAAACTGACGCACCAAAGCTCGCGCGAAGACCTCGCCGAACTCCTGCGGGCACTGGTCGACCGGGTGCATCTCCTTCGAAGCAAACGATAGGTTTGCGATTTTCGCTTGGGAACGCGGCTATTCTCCTGAAGAGTAGCGGCCCTTGAGCAGTGCTGACTTAAGCCGCACCGCCATCACCTACCATTCCGAACGGTGGCGTGCGGTCGCCGCCGGCGTGATTGAAACCGCCGGCCTCACTTTCCTTCTTCTCATCGCCGTAAAACACTTTCACGCCGGTTCCATTCCGAAGGGGCTCGTTGCGTCCGGCGGCGCTTTGGGGCAGATGCTCGGACCCGCAGTGGTTTCTCTCGTCGCGAGACTGCGCTGGACCAGTTCTAAAGGGGCTGCGCTCCTCGCGCTGGGCGGGGCGGCGGTATTTCTTCTCATGGCCCTCGTCCCGATTCTGCCGCTCTTCGTGATCGGAAGCATGTTTGGCATGACCGCCAGTACCGCCGCTCTTCCGCTGCTGACGCAGATTTTTCACGAGAACTATCCTGAAAGGAAACGGGGCAAGCTCTTCTCACGCACCGTGATGATCCGCATCGCGGTGGCTGCGGCCTTTAGTCAAATTGCTGGTCAAATTTTTTCAGGTCGAATCGCTTATTTTCAGTGGCTCCTGGTTGTCTTCGCGCTCGCGTTCCTCCTCGCCGCAATCTGCTTGAACCGCATACCTTCGCGCCCGCTCCTTTCAGACAGAGGCTCGCACCCGTTCCATGCGCTTCGCTTCGCCGTTACCGACGCGCTGTTCCGGCGAACGCTCATTTGCTGGATGCTGATGGGGTTCGCCAATCTGATGATGATACCGATGCGTGTAGAAATGCTCGCGAATCCAAAATACGGCATCACTCTGAGCGTTGGACAGATCGCCTTTCTCACAGGAGTGGTCCCGAACCTGGCCCGAATCGTTCTCAGTCCGATCTGGGGCTGGCTTTTCGACCGCGCAAATTTCTTCGCCCTGCGAGCCTTTCTGAATCTCTGCTTCGCCATCGGCATTCTTGCGTTCTTCACAAGCAACGATCCAAAGGGATTATTTATTGGCGCAATCATCTTCGGAATTTCCACCGCCGGAGGAGATATTGCATGGAGTCTGTGGGTAACAAAGTTTGCGCCCGAAAACCGCGTGGCTGATTACATGTCCGTCCACGTCTTCTTCACGGGCGCCCGCGGATTAGTTGCGCCGCTGGTCGCTTTTGAACTCGCCCGTACTTATTCGCTCGCCACGCTCGGTTGGGTCAGCGCCGCAATGATCGTGGTGGCGAGCGCATTACTCCTGCCGGAAATTAAATTCGGCCGCGGAAAACGCGCCGGAGCGCTCATTGAAGAGGTTTCGGAATAGTCGTGTCGCACCGTTGCTTCTGATAATCGTCTGCCGCTGCGTCCGCTGGGCGCGAACGGCGCAGAAAGATCTCAGACCAGCTCAGAATCTTTCCCTCCGAGGAATCCTGGATGTGAAAATATGTATGAAAAGCTTTGAGAAAATTCCGAAAATCATCGACGGCCAAAGGCTTGATTAGAAACGTAGTTGCTCCGGCATCGTATCCTCTCTGAATGTATCGCACGTCGCCCAGTCCCGTCAGCATGACAGCCAGGGACGCGCGGACCCGCTCGTGCCGCTTCAGGGAGCGCAACAGCTCTATGCCGCTCTGAGGAAACATCAGCAGATCGATAAACATCAGAACCGGAGTCGCTCCTGCCGATTCATCGGAGAAGTAGGAGTGCGATTGGGCTGCGTCGCGAAACTGGTGGACTGGGTTACACAGGCGGGCTTGCCGAATTACCCTCTCGGCAAGCAACAAGTCCTCCCTGGAATCGTCGATAATGACAATCGGCACCATTAAATGTGCATTGAGCATAAGAAACGCCGCCGCCATGACAATTCAGGATGTTCCCTAAGGACTGTGCGCGGGCTGGAACCTCCGGGATTTCCTGAGGAAAGGTGCCAGAAAGGCTGTTGGTGCAAGCGCCTTCGCAATCATTGACAGCCAAAATCTCCGCCCGCATGCTCCGCGTTCAGCCGCACACTGGTTATGGAAACAGCAGCCAACCCTACTGAATCTGCGCTGACTGAGCCGATCGGCCAATCTAACCGCGTCGTCCGACCGCGCCTCGAATCAATCGATTTGTTGCGCGGCCTCATCATGATTCTGATGGCTCTGGATCATACCCGTGATTTCTTTACGAACGTGAAGTTCGATCCGCTTGATCTAACCCAAACCAATCCTGCGCTCTTTCTTACTCGTTGGTTTACCCATTACTGCGCTCCGAATTTCATTTTCCTCGCGGGGGTGGGGGCGAGTCTCGCCTCGCGCCGGGGCAAGCCCAAAAGCGAGCTTTCCTGGTTTCTGTTCTCACGCGGATTGTGGCTTGCGCTTCTGGAAGCAACGTGGGTGGCTCGCGCGGGTTGGGCCTTCAATTTGAACTTTCAGGATGTAGGCATGGGTGTGCTTTGGGCGATCGGCTGGTCAATGGTAGTGCTCGCGGGCTTGGTCTTTCTACCGACTGCGGTGGTGGGTGTTGTTGGCGTCGCGCTGATTGTGGGACACAACGCCTTCGACTGGGTGCAACCGCAAAACCTGGGATCGCTCGGCTGGCTCGTAAAGATTTTGCATGTTCCGGGGCCGCTCTACGATTCCGGTGACTGGCATGTGCGCATCGGTTATGTGCTCATTCCCTGGATGGGAGTGATGGCTGCTGGCTATGCCTTTGGCAGTGTATTTGCCTGGCCTTCAGAATTGCGGAAAAGATTCACACTGACGCTGGGAATTGTGCTTACTGTCGCGTTTGTCGTCGTGCGCGGAATAAACACCTACGGCAATCCCCGTCCATGGGTGGCGCAGGACACTGTGCTTAAAACGATTTTCGCGTTTGTCGATTGTCACAAATATCCGCCCTCTCTCGACTATGTATTGATGACGATTGGACCCGCTCTCATTCTGCTCGCGCTCTTTGAAAACGGGACACCAAAACTCCTGCGCCCCGCGATCGTCTTTGGTCGTGTGCCGCTCTTTTACTATTTGCTTCATTTGCCTTTGCTGCATGGGATGGCCGTCATCGTCGCGCTCATTCGGCATGGACGCGCGGACTGGCTTTATGTCAGCCCCTTCTCCGGAGTGCAGCCGCCGCCGGACGCCGGGTTCGGCCTCGTGGGCGTTTACATATTCTGGATGAGCGCGATCATTATTCTCTACCCGATCTGCAAGTGGTTCTCAGAACTGAAATTGCGTCGGCGGGATTGGTGGCTGAGTTATCTTTAACCGGTCAGATTTCCGCAGGCTGCGCAAACATTGCCAGCCAATCTTTTCTAAGTAGCTAGTAATCAAAGCATCTTCCCCATTGGCAGAGGAGTTGCTCTCCCTTGTTCGCAAGGCAAGGCGTCCCACGCTTCGCCAAACACATATGAGACGAGGTTTTTTGATTGATATGGACGGAGTGATTTACCGTGAAAATCACCTGATTCCTGGTGCAGCGCAATTTGTCGCAACGCTGCTCACCCAGGGAATCCCGTTCCTCTTCCTGACAAACAACTCGGCACCCACACCCGAAGATCTCGCGGTGCGACTAAAACATCTTGGCATCGACGGTCTTTCACCGCGCAATTTCTACACCTCCGCGCTGAACACGGCGGACTTCCTGAGCGAGACACATCCCAATTGCACCGCCTTCGTCATCGGCGAAGGCGGCCTGCTCACTGCGTTGCACGAACGAAAAATTCCGAACGACGCGATCAGTCCCAGTTACGTCATTGTTGGGGAAGGAGCCGTCTCGAGCGACAAGCTCACCAAAGCCCACGAACTGATCGAACGCGGTGCGCGTTTGCTCGCAACGAACCCGGATAATTGGTGTCCGGTGGGCAGTGAGAAAACGCGACCGGGCGCAGGCGCTGCCAGCGCTTACCTCGAAGCGAGCACCGGTGAACATGCTTACTATCTCGGCAAGCCGAATGGATACATGTTCCAGCGCGCTCAAAAGCGTCTTATCGAGAACAGCCTGATTTCTCCCGACGAAACGGTGATGATTGGCGATACCATGGAAACCGATATTCGGGGAGCGTTCGAAGCAGGGCTTCATTCGTTTCTGGTGCTGACCGGTTCCACTGCACTTGAGGACGTTCACAAATACGCTTATCAACCGACGCGCATTCTCAAGAGCGTTGCTGACCTTCAGGAAGAATTGGACTCAGGCACTCCTTCCAGTCGTATGGATAGCCCGGCTTTTGTGATAAACGGAAATAACGGAAAACGCTCCAGCGGCCGACACCAAACCGACTTCGCTACGCCGCGCCGCCTTCGCCCGCGCCCGGCGATGGTGAGTTAAAATCTGTGCGGGTTCGGCTTAACTCAAACGAGACGTAACGCGCGTCCGAGAGAATAAACTTTTTGACAACGATGCGCACGGTTTCCGTCCGGAACTCGCGAGTGATCATCGCCGCGAGTTCATGCGCCAGTTTTTCGATCAGCTTAAATGACTCGATCCGGCAAAATTCGACAACTCGCCGCGAGACGTCGTAATAATTCACGGTCTGCTGAATATCGTCACTTTTGCATGCCCTGGCGAAATTGCCTTTGATCGTCACGGTAATCAACAGTCGCTGTGGCTTGGACCGTTCCTCCTCCGTCACCCCGATCTGGCTGAGTACCGCGAGATCCTTGATTGTGATCGTATCCACGGCGCGAGAATAGTTTCGGACCGCGCTGGCGCACAATGAACTTTTCGCACGGGGTTTCGGCTGCTATTCTGTCCTAATGACCCGTCATTGCCACAAGTGCGGCTGGGAATTTACGCTTTCCGGTCAGCCGGGACGCAGCGAATCATGTCACCAATGCGGTGCAGACCTGAAAGTCTGTCTGAACTGCGTGAGCTATGACGCGCGTCTGGCGCATCAATGCCGCGATCGCCGGGCGGAGCCGGTCGCTGAAAAGCACATGGCTAATTATTGCGAATGGTTCGAAATGGCGCGACGCGAGTTTCGCGCCGGCGCGGCCGATCCGCGCGAGGACAAAGCACGCGACTTGCTGAAAAAGCTCTTTGGCGATTAGAATCATCTCATGAAACTCATCTTTCCGCTCCTGACCGCAGTCGCGTTGCTCTCGACCATTGAGGCCGCAGACCAGGCGGCGAAACCTGAAACCAGCGCAACCGCGCCAAAGAAATATAAAAACGTGGACGCCGAAACTTTCGACAAAATGCGCAAAGAGGACAAGAACGCCGTCGTCCTCGATGTCCGCACCAAAGAGGAATACAAGCAGGGCCACATTCCCGGTTCGGTCCAGATCGACTTTAACTCGCCCGATTTCGACAAGGAAGTCGCCAAGCTCGATAAGAACAAAACGTACCTCGTCCACTGTGCCGCGGGCGGGCGGAGCGCGCGAGCCTGCAAGAAGATGGACGGGATGAATTTCTCCAAGCTCTATAATCTCGAAGGCGGGATGGGCGCCTGGGAAAAAGCCGGCAAGCCGGTCGAGAAGTAACGCCAGATCTGCTCCTTTTCTTGCATTCAGCGGGCGTCGTGGTAAGCACTCCGGCGTGACGCAAAGCGCAGACCCCAGCCTCCTGCTGCTCATTCCCGCGTATAACGAGGAAGAGCGGATCGGACCGGTGTTGCGCCGATACTGCGAATACTTCCGCACGCATTACTCCGGTCGTTTCGAACTGGTCGTGGTCCTGAATGGATGTAGAGACAACACGCTCGGCGTGGTCGAGGCTGCCGCCGCCGATTTCCCGGAAATTCGCGCTCTCGAATACGTGAACCCCATTGGCAAAGGCGGCGCGCTGATCGAAGGCTTAAAGCTCGCTGGAACCTCTGACCTCATCGGGTACGTCGATGCGGACGGCGCGACCGCTCCTGACGCATTTTTGGATCTGGTGCGCCACTGCAAAGAGGTGGACTGCGCGATCGGCTCACGCTGGATTCCAGGCGCGGTCATCCAGCAAACGCAATCCCTCAAGCGCCGGATCTTCAGCCGCTGCTTCCACATGCTGGTGGAAATTCTGTTCCACATGCACATCAAGGACACTCAATGCGGCGCCAAAGTCATGCGCCATCGGGCGGTCGAGTCTGTTCACTCCGCATTGCGCATTGCAGATGTCGCTTTCGATATCAACCTTCTTTACTCTCTCAAGCGAAACGGCTTCACCATCCGAGAAGTTCCAACCACATGGACTGACCAGATCGGAACGAAAATCCGGCTGAACAAGGGCGCAATCGGAATCCTTCTCTCCGTTGTGCGACTCAGGTTGGTCTACTCTCCGTTCTACGCGATGCTCCGTCCGTTGCGTCCTTTGGAAGCTTGGATTTACAAGAAGCTTCGTGCCCCGCAGCCGCTTCCTGGACCTCCGGTGGAGCGGAAGCGTTCAAAGCCCGACCCCTCCGAATCGCATCAAGAAACGCGGTAAACCCTGCATACCGGATCACTCTCCCGACGGAAGTTTGCCTTCCTTGTAACAGCGCAAGGTCTTCGTCATCGACTCCTTCTCGTGATCCTGGGCGGTAGCGATGGCTTTTTCCTGATAAGTGATCGCCTCGTCCTTTTTTCCGGAATCGAAGAGTGCCCGGGCGTAGGTGTCGATGAAGGTTCCGCGTTTCCATTGAGAATCTTCGCAAGCTTGTTTGGAGATTTGCACGGCCAGCGGAACATCCCGGTGTACGACGGATTTTTCGGTCAGCATGGCCCAGGCAACGTTGTTCGCGAGGTCAGGGCGGCTTTTCAATTTGGCAGGCAGTTGTTCGCCGAGCTTCGTCATTTCCGGTGACTGGCCGCGGGCGGAGATGGTCTGCCAGTATTTATCGACGAGTTGTTCAACGGCGACATCCTGCCGCAAACCATCCAGTTTTATGGAAGGATCGACTTCCTGGAGTTTTTTGCCGAATTCAGATGCTTTCTTTTCATCGTCGCTGCGGACCGCGCCGCGGAACTGGTCTTGCAGCATCGCGAGACGCAGTTGCTTTTTCTCTTTGGCGGGATCGAACGAATCTCCGGGAAAAGAGCCGTCCTTCACGGTCGGCACAAGTTGTTTGGCGAGTTCATCGGCTTTCGCGTCATCGCCTTCAGCGGCCGCTTCGCGAAATTGGTCGTAAAGCGCTTCGGCTTTCAGTTTTGCTTTCGCTTTGGTGAGGTCGTATTTGCCGGCCGTGATTTGTTCCAACGCTTCATCCAACCCGGCCATCGGATGGCCCTGCCAAATTACTTTTTTGTCGCGCACTACAAACGCGTGCGGGATGCCGTTGATACCGTAGTCTTCCATGTAGCCAGCCGATGTCTTGCGATTTTGATCGATGGCTACCCGGTAATCCATTTTGGATCCCATATTCTTGACGAAGGGGGTGACCGTTTCCTCCTTCTCGTCGCTGATGCCGACTACAATCACGTTTTTATCCTTAAACCGTTTTTGAACTTCCGTGAGATGCGGAATGCTCGCGCGGCACGGCGGACACCACGTGGCCCAAAACTCGACCACGTAAATATTACGGTCATTGCCTGTGACCTGGGCTGGTTCGCCCTTGACCCATTTCGCGATTTTTAATTCGGCGGCGGGATCGCCGAGGTCTGCCGCGAACGTGGACAAAGAAAGTAACGCCGCAATAATCCAAATGATTTGCATAAGCCTCCGTTTCTTTTGAATCCAACGCCAATCACAAAAGCAGTCAAGGGAAAATCAACCAGCGCGGACGATCAGACGATCATGGCCGGTTGTCAAAAATGTTGGGAACCTTTTCGGCTCACCCACCTCAGTTGTCTTGTCCGCGCGAAAGTTTAGACGGTTGTTCCGTAAAACGAATTAACGAAAGCTCGAAAACATGCGCAGAGACAAAACGATTCAGTTTGACCCAACTCGCTGAAAATGAAGAACCCTTCAACCCTCGCGACGCCAGACAACCGGGTGGAATGGCGCATGCTCTTGTCTCTTCCAGGAGGGTGCGGGCTTCTTTTTTCGCGAAGTCTGTATTCAGCAGAAAACCAATTATGAAGGAACGCAACGGAAAGTTGCGGCGATCTATCGCCGCCGGCGCGTTGTTGCTTGCCCAACACGCTGCCTTTGCTTCGATCACAGCCAACGTCACCACAAATGGCGATGGCACCTATACCTATTCATACACCGTGGATAATTCGACTGGCAGTTTCGACATTGCCGCATGGTCGTTGGAATTCGATTTCCATACGCCCGATTGGAATCCGCTCGATGTTCCCACCGGCGGCGATGTTTCCATCCCGAACCTCGGTTGGATTGCCGGTGCAGGCATTCCAACCACCGGTCTTTCGGCTCAGGATTTTCTGACGTTTACACCGAACGATGACGTGAAGACCGGTGCGATATTGGGCGGCTTCTCATTTACAAGTCACTTCGCCCCGGGGGATATCCTTTTCACCGAATTTGCTGAGGATGGTTCCTCCTCGAGTTCGGGCACCGTCAAAGGCCCGACAAGCGGCACAACTAACACGGTGCCAGAGAGCGGCGCGGGAATGGGAGTAATGCTTTTGGGTACGCTGGCGGCATTTGCCACGGTGAATCGCAAACACTCGTAAATAAAAGGAGAATTATGCGACTTCCCAAAGCCTGGCTCGTGCCGTTGATTGCGCTCACCCTCGTCACATCGTGGAGCGCGCCAACTATTCAGACCATCGATGTTTCACCTTCGCCTTTGAAGGCTGGTCAGAATGTAACCGTGACAGTGACTGCGTCCGCCGATGTGGTGCAAGGGATCGCCACGATTGATTTCCGGCCCAATCTGAGTCGCCTCCTGCGCGTTTCTCTGACGAAGGCCGGAGCGGTCTGGACGGGCACAGCTCTTATCCCGGCGGACATCTTGCTGCCACCGGGTGCGCAGGCGTCCATTACGGTTCTTGTTTACGACGCCGCGCGACACCTGGCGCAGGCCAGTGTCAAGGCGGGCGTGGCGAATGGTCCGGCGGTTTTTGCCGGGGGAGTCCTGACGGTGATCGGCACTGCCAATGACGATACGATTATAGTCAGTCAGGACGGTCTGGGCACGCTCCTCGTCAGTATCAATAACGCCGCAATCCCCATCGTCGGTGGCCCCGCGACACTGGCGAACACGACCGCAGTCAAGGTGTTCGGCCTCGATGGCAACGACACAATCACCATCGCCACCGGCCAAATGCCGCCCGCTCAACTCTACGGCGGCGCGGGCCGCGACACGCTCACCGGCGGCATTGCCGCGGATATTCTCGATGGCGGTCCGGGCAACGACCTGCTCATCGGGGGTCGCGGCAACGACATTCTTTTGGGCGGTGAAGGAGACGACGAGTTCATCTGGAATCCAGGGGATGGCAGCGACGTTCTTGAAGGACAAGGGGGCTCCGATCGCATGACCTTTAACGGCGCGAACATTGCCGAAAGGATAACGATCTCTCCGAACGGGCAGCGTGTCCGCTTCACGCGCGACATCGCTAACATCACAATGGATCTGAATGCGGTGGAAAAAATCCTTTTTACCGCGCGCGGGGGCGCGGACAACATCTTCATCGATGATTTAAGCGGCACCGGTGTGACGGCCGTAAACGTGGACCTTGCCGGGGTTCCCGGCAGCGGAAGTGGCGATGGCGCCAATGACTCTATAATTGTGAACGGAACCGTCGGAAACGACGTGGTTTCAATTCAAGGTAGTATCGGGAGTGTTACGGTGTCTGGTCTTCCCTGGACGATCGGAATCTCGGGTGCCGAAGGCGCAAACGATCACCTCACGGTGAAGGGGCTTGCCGGACGAGATGTGATTAATGCCGGGACCCTTCCCGCAGGGGTTATTTTGCTTACGCTCGATGGCGGTCCGGGACCCGATACTCTCACAGGCAGTCAGGGTGCGGACATTCTTATTGGCGGTCCGGGTGATGATACGTTAGTGGGTGGTCGCGGCGATGACTTCTTATTTGGGGGAGATGATGACGACGAGTTCGTTTGGAGTCCCGGCGATGGGAGCGACGTCATCGAAGGCCAGGCCGGCACCGATCATCTTATTTTCAACGGCGCGAATATCGCCGAGCGGATCGATGTTTCCGCGAATGGTGGTCGGATCCGATTCACGCGCGATGTTGCGAACATAGTCATGGATCTCGATGGTGTGGAAGAGATCACCTATAACGCGCTCGGCGGTGCGGATACAGTTACGGTGAACGACCTGACCGGCACCAGCGTGACGACGGTGGGTGTCGACCTCGCCTTCCCGCCGGGCGCTGCCACGGGCGACAATGCTGCTGATTCCGTGATCGTGAACGGAACCGCTGGTGCTGACGTGATCGTCATCGATGATCCCGGGGCCGGCATTCTTGTGAGTGGTCTTCCCGCTGAAGTTGCTATTTTCGGCGCGGAAGCGGACAAAGACAGCCTGACGATTAATAGCCAGGGTGGCGATGACGTCGTCAACGCGAGCGGCCTTCCGGCCGGCAAGATCATGTTGACTCTCAATGGCGGCGACGGCGCTGACCTGATCGTCGGCAGTGACGGACCCGACGTTATTATCGGCGGCCGGGGCAACGACACCGCTCTGTGCCGCGCGGGAGACGACACCTTCATCTGGAATCCCGGCGACGGCAGCGACATCGTCGAAGGGCAGGGCGGAACAGACAAACTCCTCTTCAACGGAGCGAACATCGCGGAAAGAATAGACATTTCGGCAAACGGTGGTCGCGTTCGGTTTACCCGCGATATCGCGAGCATCCTGATGGATCTCAATGACGTCGAGCACATCGCCTTCACCGCTCGCGGTGGGGCCGATAGGATTACCGTCAACGATTTGAGCGGGACTGATGTCACCACCATCGACCTCGATCTCGCCGGAACCCCGGGCAGTGGCGTGGGTGACGGCGCGGCGGATGATGTAATCGTCAATGCGACCAATGGCGCCGACGTCGTTGCAATAACGGGCAGCGGAGCGGATCTCTCCGTTCTCGGTTTGTCCGCGCGGGTGAACATCACCACGAGCGAAGCCGCAAACGATCGCCTCACGATCAATGCGCTCGCGGGTGACGATGTTGTTCAGGCTTCGGATCTCAACGCGGCTGTCATCTCGTTGACGGAGAACGGAGGCGACGGCAATGACGTTCTGGTCGGCAGCTCGGGCAACGATATACTCAGCGGCGAGGCGGGCGATGATATTCTCATCGGCGGACCGGGCCAGGACGTGCTCGATGGCGGCTCAGGCGATAACATCCTGATCCAGGATTAACGGGAAAGAAGCGGTTTCAGAAAGCGGCCGGTGTGGGATTCCGCACTGGCCGCAATGGTTTCGGGCGTTCCCTCCGCCACAATACGCCCGCCCGCTCCGCCCCCTTCCGGCCCCAGGTCGATGACCCAATCCGCCGTTTTTATTACATCAAGGTTGTGTTCGATAATCAGGAGCGTATTTCCCGGGGCTCGCAATTTGAACAGCACATCAAGAAGCTTCGCCACATCGTGAAAGTGCAATCCCGTTGTCGGCTCATCGAGAATATAGAGAGTTCGTCCGGTCGACTTGCGACTTAACTCGGATGCCAACTTGATTCGTTGCGCTTCGCCGCCGCTCAACGTCGTTCCTGATTGACCGAGTCGAATATAGCCGAGCCCCACTTCGGCGAGGGTCAGGCAGGTTTCATAGATCTGCGGCACGGCGCGGAAGAAATTCACCGCCTCATCCACGGTCATGTTCAGCACATCGGAGATATTCATCCCCTTGTAAGTGATTTCGAGCGTTTCGCGATTGTAGCGCCTTCCATTGCACGCTTCGCAGGTCACATAGACCGGCGGCAGGAAATGCATTTCAATCGTAATGAGCCCGTCGCCCTGGCACTTCTCACATCGGCCGCCCTTTACATTGAAACTGAAACGGCTCGGTCCGTATCCACGAATCTTTGCTGCCGGTAACTTGGCGAATAAATCTCGAATGTGATTGAAGATGCCGGTGTAAGTCGCCGGATTACTTCGCGGCGTTCGACCGATCGGAGTTTGATCAATCACAATAATTTTTGAAAAATTCTCCGCCCCGCGAATTTCATCATGCGCTCCCGGTCGCTCTTTCGAACCATACCACTGACGAAAAAGCGCGCGACGAATGATGTCATCGACCAAGGTGCTCTTGCCGGAACCGCTCACGCCCGTAACGCAGGTGAACGTCCCTATCGGAATTCGCGCGGTGATATTCTTAAGGTTATTTTCCCGTGCACCGAACACTTCCAGCCAGCCTTTCACAGGATCCGGTTTGATGCGGTTCTTCGGCACGGGAATGGACAGGTCGCCTTTCAGGTAGCGGCCGGTCAGCGACTTCGGATGCGCCAAAATTTCGTCGAGCGTTCCCGCCGCCACGACTTCTCCACCATGAACTCCGGCGCCGGGTCCGAGATCTAATATATAATCTGCGCGCCGGATTGTATCTTCGTCATGCTCGACCACGATCACGGAATTGCCCAGATTCCGCAGGTTCTCGAGCGTCTTCAAGAGCCGCTCATTGTCACGCTGATGCAACCCAATGCTTGGTTCATCCAGAATGTAAAGAACACCCACCAGTCCCGCTCCAATCTGCGTCGCGAGCCGAATGCGCTGCGCTTCTCCACCACTGAGCGTGCCGCTCTCGCGATTGAGCGTGAGATATCCGAGGCCTACGTTTTTCAGAAAGCCGAGACGAGCTCGCACTTCCTTAATCACCTCCGTCGCAATTTTCTCCTCGAATGCTGGAAGCTTAAGGTTCGCAAAAAACTCGTCAGCGGCATCAATTGAAAGATCGCAGACATCCATGATCGAAAGTCCGGGAATCGATGGATTCAGATTGGGGTTACGGTGAGGAGCAGGAGCGTCGCCCAACGTAATGGCCAGGATTTCGGGTTTAAGTCGCTGGCCGTGACAGGCGTCACAATCCTCCGGACTCATAAAACCTTTCAGACGATTGCGCGTGAACTCGCTTTCGCTTTCAGCGTAAAGCCGTTGCAGATTCGGAATCACTCCTTCAAAGGGGCGGTTCGCGCTGGAAGGCTTTCCAGCTCGGAAAAAGGTGAATGGAATTTCCGTTTCTCCCGAACCGTAGAAAAGAGTGTTCTTGAAAGTGTCGGGCAATTTGGAGTACGGCACCTCAAGACTCTGCTTGTAATGCTCAGCCAATCCGCGAAGGAGCGCCTTGTAGTAGACGATCATTCGTTTGCCGCCGCGTCGCCACGGAAGAATTGCCCCTTGTTCGAGCGATTTCTGTTTGTCGGGTACGATCAGATTGGGATCGAATACGAGCTTCTGTCCGAGTCCATGACATACCGGGCATGCCCCAAACGGCGAGTTAAATGAAAAATGTTTCGGCTCCGGCTTTTCGTAACTTAATCCTGTGGCAGGACTGTACATTCGGTTCGAATGAAGTGTTTCGACCCACGGCGCGGGCGGTTCACCGGGCGCCTGAGAAAGCACTAACAAAACTCCATTGCCCCACTTGAGGGCGGTTTCAACCGAGTCGCTCAGGCGAACGCGAATCTTTTCGTCGATCACCAATCGATCAACCACCACATCGATGTTGTGTTTGCTCTTTGGTTCGAGCTTAACCCGGACGTTCGCCGCCAACTCCACGAACTCATTGTCCACGCGCGCCCGGACGAATCCTTCGCGCGCCAGACGCTCAATCACATCTCGGAATTCGCCCTTCTCGGCACGCACCACCGGCGCGAGCAGCATGATTCGAGTGCGCGGTGGCAGCGCGAGAATCTTATCCACGATATCGCTCGCGGTTTGGTGGGTGATCAATTCGCCACTGTTCGGGCAATGTGGTTTACCGACATTCGCATAGAGCAACCGAAGGTAGTCATAGATTTCGGTCGTGGTCGCAATGATGGAACGCGGGTTCGTCCCGGAACTTCTCTGTTCGATGGCAATCGCAGGCGAGAGTCCTTCGATATAATCACAGTCGGGCTTCTGAAGTTGGTCGAGGAACTGGCGAGCGTACGCAGAAAGGGACTCGACATATTTTCTCTGCCCTTCTGCGTAAATCGTGTCGAACGCGAGCGAACTTTTGCCCGAACCACTGAGGCCGGTGACGACGACCAGCTTATCACGCGGGATACTTAACGTGAGATTTTTCAGGTTATGCTCACGCGCACCCCCAATTTTGATGAACTCCTTACTCACGAATTTCCTCTTAGGTGCAAGGGTTCAGCATAGCGTATAAGCTACACATAAGCGAATTGGAACATGTGGAAGTTCGCTTTCCCCTTCTGGTCGCCTTCTCTATAGTGCTGAGCGGCTTGCGCGCCGTTGCAGCATGGAAGTAGTGATGAGTCCCGCCCCGGGCGAGATGCTTCTCCGTTATGTCGGAGACCGCATTCGCTTTTCGATCCGTTCGGAGCAGCAACTGCCCAAGGCTTTCCTCCGCACGAATCTCGGGCGAGGTTCTTTCCTTCACGCGGAAATCGTTCAGCAATTCCGCGAAGAACTCGCGCGCTGGGGTCTGCCTCCGATCCGCGGTGCGGCGGACACGCTGCCCCGCGATATGGCCTGGCGCGACATTCCGATGCGGTTCGAGAACGGCCAATGGGTGACAGAACTTGCTTTTGCCGAAGTGGGTTTTTTCAATGCCAAGGCCTACCTGCTGGATGAAGGGGATCGTCAGATCTGGCCTCACGGCGCCAACGTGGGAATAACAGTTGATCCCAGCGAATATCGGACGGCTAACACCATTTACTGCGCGTTCACGCGAATGTTCGGGGAAACCAAAACCGCTGCTTCAACCAGCGGCGTAACGGATCCTTTGATCGAGCGCCTGGATAAGGCCCAATACGCTGTCATCCCGCCCTCTGGCAAATTTCGCGATTTGATCCGCGAATTCCCGCACATTTTCGACACGCTGGGCTGCCGCATTCTTCATCTGCTTCCGGTTAATCCCACGCCCACCACTTACGCTCGTTTTGGCCGGTTCGGCAGCCCCTACGCCTGCGAGGATCTTACAGCGGTCGATCCCGCACTTGTGGAATTCGACCGCCGAACTACCGGCATCGAGCAATTCGAGGAACTGACCTACGAAGCTCATCGACGGGGCGGCCGCGTGTTCCTCGATATCGTGATCAATCATACGGGTTGGGGCTCAACTCTGCAGGAGAACCATCCCGAGTGGTTCTTGCGAAAGGAGAACGGCGTCTTCGTCAGTCCCGGTGCGTGGGGAACGACCTGGGAAGATCTGGTCGAACTTGATCACAGCATGCCGCTCTCGTGGGATTACCTGGCGGATGTTTTTATCACCTGGTGCCGGCGCGGGGTCGACGGCTTTCGTTGCGATGCAGGATACAAAGTGCCAACGATGGCCTGGCGTTACATCACAGCGAAAGTGCGGCAGGAGTTTCCCAATGCGCTTTTCTTGCTGGAAGGGCTCGGCGGAGCCTGGGAAGCGACCGAAGAGCTGCTTACACGTGGTGGGATGCAATGGGCCTACTCGGAACTGTTTCAGAATTATTCGCCCCTGCAGGTGAGCGGCTATTTTGATCATTGTGTGCATAAGAGCGCAACCGTTGGTACGCTCGTGCATTACAGCGAAACGCACGATAACGAACGGCTGGCCGCCAAGGGCCGAACCTGGTCTCTCTTGCGCAATCAGCTTTGCGCT
Source organism: Limisphaerales bacterium (assembly GCA_044226545.1). Taxonomy (GTDB): domain Bacteria; phylum Verrucomicrobiota; class Verrucomicrobiia; order Limisphaerales; family SXQI01; genus DASVNK01. The sequence goes on along the minus strand of JBGAGW010000001.1, from coordinate 684,309 downwards.
CTCGCGAGCGACGCGGGCGGCTTTGGTTTTACCTGTGGTGTAGAGTGGCTCGCAGCCGAACGGATCAATGTCCACTCCAGTCGCGGACTCTCCTGGAATAACTCGGACAATATCGTTCCGGAACTCGCGCGCCTCAGTGAGTTGCTCCACAACCATCCTGCCTTTTTTGACGGGGCTGTCGTTCGGCGAGTCAGTGGACCGGAAGCAACTGTTTTTGTCTTCACTCGGACGGCCGCCGAGAAAGGGGAGCGGCTGCTCGTCCTGGTGAACCTCAATCCGGAGGAAGCTGCGTCGTGCTTCCTGTCAACGAAGCTGTTTGAGGAACTCGGCGAACCGGATTTCGATCTGCTCACGGACAGCGGGGTTCCGTTGCTCAAGCGCACGGACAACGTGGAGTTCCGGCTCAAGGCTGGGCAGAGCTTGTGCCTTGCACGTGCTGAGCAGAACGGAAAAACAGGCGACGAATACCGGCTTCGGCGCGCGCAACATTCTCGGGCGATTGTTGCCCTCGCGAGCGTTATGGACCCTGAGAATATCGGTCCTCACTCATGGCGCGAGTTGGCAGCATTAGTGGAAAGTGATCCCCGCCGTTTTCTCGCCAGCCTCTCTGCCCTTTCGCCGGAACACGCTCAGATCGATTTGGTCGCAGCTCTCCGTTCTGCTGCCAATGACCATGCTTATCCCAATGTCATCGAGTGGAGCGTGCTCGATACGCGCCGGATCACGCCGATCCCTCCGAAACATTGGCTGCTCATCAGTGATGAGAATCCATTTCGGGCCACGCTCTCCTGGGCCGGCCAGCAGGAACACAGTGAGTCGTTCGAAATGAAGAAGCGTCACTACGCCGCCTTCGCTCCGGTCGATTCCTTTCGGCGACAGCGTGCCGGTAAAGCGACCCTCTCTCTGGAGCGCTACACTGCGAATGACGCGCACCTTGAAGCCCCGCTCGTTTTTCCCGGAGCCCGCCCGGAATATTCCTCCTCGCTCGCGCTGCCCATTCGAGAGAAACAGGTTTCGGATCAATCCCCCCTGGTGTTGCTGACGAATGGTCGCGGAGGAATGGCGAGAATGTGCATCGATCTCGGCGCGGTGAAATCCAAATACGATTGCGTTCTCGGGGCGAATCTTCATCCGGCGCTTCCGGTTGACCGCCATATTTTTGTCAAACGCCTTCGCATCTGGGCCAATGCGGATCATTTCATCACTCCTCTGAACGCCGCGAACCTGCAGTCTTTCGAAAGCGGTCCACCCGCGCGCTGGGAGTTTGCGGCGATTGCCGGCGACGGCCAGGTTGCGCGCATCGAACTCGTGGGCGACTTGCTGGACCAGCGAAACACCGCGGTTTTTTCCGTTCGTTTGCTCGATACTTCCAAACCATCCACCCGGGTGAGTCTCACCGTCCGCTTCGATCTCGAGGATCGTAATTTTCACAGCCAAACGCAGCGCAATGGCGGCGCGGAATATCATTTTGCCGCGAACACTCACCTACTGCACGATCCGGCGGGATTTCATTTTCGGCCTGCGGATGATCGCCAGGTTCGTGTTTACGCGACGGCGGGCCGGTACAACAACGCGCCCGAATGGAGCGCGAATATTCCGCATCCGGTGGAACAAACTCGTGGTCAGATCGGCGCCGGTGATAGCTACAGTCCGGGTTGGTTTGAAATTCCGCTTTCGCGCGAAGTCCCGGTTTACCTGGTGGTGGATGCCGAGGTTGCGCCCGCTCCGTCCGCGGAGATCACGGAGTTCCAGACCGCGCGCAGTCGTGCAAACGAGATCGCCAAAGATGGATTTAATGACGATTTCGGTCGTCAACTCGCCCTCGCGACCCGTGCCTATGTTGTGCGTCGCGACGAAGGCGTCAGCGTCATTGCGGGCTATCCGTGGTTTCTCGATTGGGGCCGTGATTCGCTCATCTGCGCGCGTGGTTTGTTGAGCGCAGGAATGATAGAGGAAGTCCGTCAGTTACTCGTTACGTTTGGTCGCTTTGAAAAGGATGGCACCTTGCCCAATACCATCCACGGTGCAGACGCGTCGAATCGCGACACCTCCGACGCCCCCCTTTGGTATGGCGTCGTTGCGGAAGAACTGGCGGCGTTACAGGGCGCTTCGATCTATTCTACCAGCGTCGACCAGAATGGACGCAGCGTCGCTGACGTCCTGCGCGCCATTGCGGTTGGCTACATCAACAGCACCCCCAATCGCATTCATGTCGACCCCGGCTCAGGATTGGTCTGGAGTCCCAGTCATTTTACCTGGATGGATACGAATTACCCCGCTGGCACCCCGCGGGAAGGCTATCCCATTGAAATCCAGGCGCTCTGGATTCGTTTGTTGGAACAATTGGATCGCATCGGGGGATCGGCGCACGAGGAATCCTGGCGCGTGCGCGCCGAACGCGCGCGCGAATCCCTCTTGAAATTTTTTTGGCTCGAACGAAAAGGCTGGTTCGCGGATGTGCTCCTCGCGCCGTATCGCGATCCCGCGGAAAAGGCGATCGCTGACGACGCGCTGCGGAGCAATTGCGTCATCCCGATAGCGTTCAACCAGGTGCCCAAGGCGCAAGCGCGGCGTTGCCTGCAAAACGTCCTTCGCTACCTTGTCGTTCCTGGCGGGCTTCGTTCGCTTGCTCCGCTGCCCGTCGAAAACCCGCTGCCGATCCATGGCTCGGACTGGCGTTTGCTGAACGATCCGACCAATCCATACTGGGGCCGGTACGAAGGCGATGAGGATTCGCAACGCAAACCGGCGTATCACAACGGCACAGCATGGACCTGGACCTTTCCGGGTTTTTGCGAAGCCGTCGCGCGCGTCTGGGATTTTTCTCCGGAAGCGGTCGATGCCGCGCGCGCGTACCTCGGCAGCATGGACGCTCAATTGCGGGAGGGATGTATTGGGCAGATTGCGGAAGTGCTCGACGGCGATGCACCTCATCGCCAGCGCGGTTGCGATGCCCAGGCGTGGGGTGTAACTGAGGCACTGCGCGTTTGGAAACTGCTGAAGGAAGTGCCTCGAACGAAGGGCTAGACCTTTCGCTGCTTCTTTCCGTATATTTGCGCAGCATTCCTAATGAAAGCCCCGTTCTGTGCCGTATTGCTCTCTCTGGCTCTAATTCCTCTCGTGGCGGTTGAGGTTGCCGTGACGAACACCAACGATGCCGGACCAGGTTCGCTTCGAGACGCGATTGACCAGGCGAATGCCTCCGCGCCTGATTCGAAGATTGCGTTCAACATTCCCGGTCCCGGCGTGCACGTTATTCAGCCGCTCAAGGCATTGCCGGATATCACGAATTCGATGGTGATCGATGGTTACACGCAGCCAGGTGCAAGCCAAAATACTTTATCCCAGGGCGACGATGCGGTCATCGCGATCCAAATCAACACGAATTTGGTAGTGCGTCAGTCCGTGCTCATTCGCGGTTTGGCCATCCCTTCGATTGCGCTCAATGCGGATAATGCCGAACTGCGCGGCAATTTCATTGGCGTGGATGCCAGTGGCACGAAGAAGTTGCCCAACAACTACGGCATTTACCTGAGCAGTTCCTTTTCGCACCAGATCGGAGGAACTCAACCTGCCGACCGCAACCTAATCGCAAGCGACTCGCAGGCCATCGCTGGTTTCGGCGCGCCGAATCCGTTCGGGCCCTCGCCTGATTTCACGCGCATTCAGGGAAACTATATCGGCACGGATCGCAGCGGCACGGCGTCGATCGGCGCAAAGGGCATCGGCATTGCCATTGTGGAAATGCTCCAAATTATCGGCGGAACAGAGCCCGGTGCGGGAAACGTCATTGCCTTCAATGCGGGTGGCGCCGGCGTGCGCGTCGGCGGAAGAGCCAAATGGGTTAGCGTTCTCGGCAATTCCATTTTCTCCAATGGCGGTCCTGGAATCGAAGGAGGTGATCCTGGCCCGAACATCACCAAAGCCGATATCGGCAGCACTCAGGTGCAAGGATCATTCAGCGGTTCAGCGAACACCGAATATCGAATTGAAATCTTTTCCAATCACTCATGTGATCCCTCCGGATTTGGTGAAGGTGAGACCTTCCTTGGCTTCGCAACCATGAAAACAGACCCGGCGGGAAATGGGACTTTCTCAGCGACACTTTCTCGTGCGTTAGCAGTCGGAGACGTGCTCACAGCCACCGCAACCTCAAGCAATGTGATGACGGATCCCAATCGGGTTAACACTTCCATGTTTTCGCATTGCGTCGTTGCAGGTCCGCCGGTGGATCTCGGGATTGTGGCGACGAGCCAAAATCCTGTTGTTGCGCTGAGCAACGCCCTATTCACGGTGACGATCACGAATAACTCACCGTCGGCGGCAAGCGGCATCTTCGTCACTGTCCCCCTGCCGAAAAACGCACAGTTCGCTCCCGGCGCTTCCGGTTGGAGCAATGATTTTTCAAAGGCCACTTTCTTTCTGCCGAGCCTGGCCCCGAACTCGGCGGCGAGTACGACTTTCGTGCTGCAATTCAGCCAGGTGGGTTTAGCCAAAACTTCTTTCGAGATTGTAGCTGATCAAATCGATGTCAATCAGTCCAACAACCGGGCTACAGTCGGTAGCACCGTGGTCAATGCTGCTCCGAGAACGTTCATCGTCACCAATACTGCTGAGAGTGGGCCGGGCTCCTTCGACCAGGCGGTCTTCGATGCTCAGCGCGGTGTCGGCGGCGACACGATTGCGTTCAACATTCCGGGTTCGGGAGTTCATAAAATCTCCGGCACATTCTATAACATCTACAAACCGCTCACGATTGATGGCTATACCCAGCCGGGCTCCAGTCCGAATACACTCGCAAACGGGAATAACTCCGTTCTATTGATCGATTTCGGCGCGGGTTTTCTTTCGCTGTCAGGTGGCAGTTCCACTGTCCGCGGATTGGTCCTGCCGGGTATCTACCTGAGCGGTACATCCGGCCTGGAGGGTGGTCATAATGTTGTTGAAGGCTGTTTCATTGGAACGGATCCGACCGGTCGAGCGGCAAACACAAATCTCAACATCAATGGGGACACAGTGGGCGCCGGCGTCGACATACGCGGCGCCGACGACACCCGTATCGGCGGTCCATCGCCTGCTTCGCGGAATATCATTTCAGCCAATCACGTTCCAAATGACGCGGCTGCTGCGGTGCGGACAGACGCAGCCGACACTGTAATCCAGGGCAACTATATTGGGACCGATGTCACCGGTTCAGCTCCCCTCGGAAATGCCGGCGCGGGAATTTTCTTTTTCGGTAATCTGCAGGCAGGTGGGTTGGTCGGTGGAACGAATCCCGGCGAAGGCAATGTGATTGCTTTCAATCAAGGTCCTGGAGTGGTGATCGGAACCGGCGCACATGACGTGAGCGTCCTCGGAAATTCCATCTACAATAACGACGGGATTGGGATTTCCGTTGCCGCCAGAAGCGCTTCCATCAGCAACACGCCGCGAACCAACGCACCGAACGGTCTGCTCAGCGCACCCATCATCACCAACGTGGGCACAGGACCAAACCTCACGCGGGTGCAAGGTGCTATTCAGGGCTCGAGCAGCCAAACCTATCGCCTGGAGTTTTTCTCGAGCCCTTCCAACGTGAAGGCGTTTTTCCAAAGTGAAGGCAAAACTTATCTGGGTTCCGTCAATCTGACCACCGACGCGACTGGCCGCGGCTTGTTTGACGTGAACTTCGCAGTGAATTCCGAGTTGGTCAGTGCCACAGCGACCGATTTCGAGGGTAATACCTCTTCCTTCTTCACCTTTACACCGACATCGTCACGCTGTTTTCAACCGGGCGATCTCTTTGTTGGCTTCAGTCAGGACGGCCATCTTCAGTGGCGTGCTTCCGACGGTCGTCCCCTCTCCATCCTTTTGGAGCGCGGAAGCGATACCATTCCCACCCTTGAATTTGGGCGCGACGGAACGCTGTGGGCTGCGGATTCAGCGGCTGGCACGCTTGAGCGTTTCGATACCTGCGGAAACCGACTTACGCCCTTGGTCATCGGCGCCGGTTCGGTCCCTGCCTCGATCACGTTCGACGCCGCGGGAAATACCTACGTTGGTTTGCAGCAAGTGCTCACGAATTTCTTGAAGTACGACGCGGCGGGACACCTGCTGGCGACTTATACTGTGGAAAGTACGGCGTCCGGCGTTTTGAGTGCCGAATTGGCCTCCGATCAAAGTACGCTCTTTTATACTTCATCAGGGACCAGCATTCGCCGCTTCGACCTCGCGGCCAACCAACCCTTGCCGCCTCTCGCGACGAACCTTCTCTCCGTGTTCTCACTACGCCTCCTGCCTGACGGCGGCTTGATTGTTGGCGATTTTGGCAGGCTGCTGCGCTACGATGTCCTTGGCAATCCGGTTTGGACCAACAAGACGCAGAATAAAGTTTGGTTTAAACTGAAACCCGATCCTGACGGACGAACGTTTTGGGCGTCAGGCCAAACAAACGTTACCCGATTTGACCTCGCGACCGGAGCGGTCGTGCAGTCGGTTGCTGTGGATACGAAAAATCATAGCTATGGTTTAGCGATCGTGGGTGAATACACTCCATGGACGTCCGGTTCATCGAATGCATTGCCACTCCTCCAAATTTCGCGGAATGGCGATCAAGTGAAACTTTCATGGAGCAATTCGTTTGCTGACTTTAGTTTGCAGACGACATTTGCTCTGGGCGGAACCGCCAATTGGCAAAACGTCGCGAGCTCTCCGACCGTCGTGAATGACCAAAACGCCATCTCCATAAACCTCGGTGCACGCACGCAATTCTTCCGGTTGGTTAAACCTTAAGCGTGATTTCCGCCAAAGGGTGCAAGCGTATAAAACAGCACCGCCGCTTCAGGACCACTCCTGATTCATTTTTTGCATTTACCTGCCATGCTGTGTCGGGAACAGAAAAAGGATTTATATGGATATGCCAAGGACCAGGGAAGAAGTTCAGGACCATCTCGGAACGATCACCGACCAGATCAGCGAAGGGCTCGAAAAAGGGCGTTACACGTTGAACCAACTTCGCGATTCTCTCTCGACTCGCACGAAAGAGGCCGCAGCCTCGACTGATGAATTAGTGCGTGACAACCCGTGGGGCGCCATCGGTGTGGGGATCGTTCTTGGCGTTCTAATCGGTTTTATGATTCCGCGGCGTTAGCTGTGGAGTGTTTGATGGATCGTCCGCAATAAGTGCTCGGCAGTAAACGGCTTGCTCAAGAGGCACTGTGCCTCTGGCAGGGGGTTCGAGTCGGCCGCACCGCTGATCGCGATGACTTTAACGGCTGGGTTTATCGCGCGAATCGTCGTGGCTAACGAGCGGCCGTTAACTCCCCTCATCATGATGTCGGTGACGAGCAACTTTATGCGAGCTTTGTTGCCGGCGAACTGGACAACGCCAGTAGCGCCATCCGCGGCAGTCAGGACCTCGTATCCATTTTGATCGCAGGCCTGAGCGATAAGTCTGCGGATCGGTTCTTCATCCTCGACCACGAGGATGGTTTCCCCGGCGCCCTTCGGAATAGGCGAGTTGCTCGGAGTCAGCTCCTCCGCTTCGTCCTCGTTGGCGAGCGGGAGGGACACTTGAAATTTCGTTCCCACTCCTTCCTTTGTCTGCACCTTTAAAGTTCCGCCATGGCTCTTCACGATGCCGAGCACGGTGGAAAGCCCCAGCCCGGTTCCCTTGGAGGGCTCTTTGGTGGTGAAAAACGGATCAAAAATTTTGTCGATCAAAGCCTCTGGTATACCCGTTCCGGTATCTTCAACCTCCATCACAACGCGCCGCCCTTCCGCTTCGATGGCATTTCGAGCGCCCACGGTCAGTTTTCCTCCTTCAGGCATGGCGTCACGGGCGTTCACGCACAAGTTCATCAATACCTGATGTAACTGGGTGGGATCCCCGCGGACGAGCGAAAGATCCTTCGGAACGACGCAGCGGAGCTCGATATTCCTCGGGAACGTTTCGCGCGCGACTTTGCAGATTTCCTTCAACAGATACTCGATGTTCAGAGGAATTCTCTTCCCGTCACTGCCCTTCACAAAGGTAAGCACCTGCTTCACCACTTCGGCGCCGCGTTCCGCGCTACGCTTGATCATGTCGACCATCACCGCAGCGTCTGCGCTCAGTTGCTCCGTCTCGAGAATCCCGCTCGCCATGAAAATTGGTGCGAGAATGTTGTTCAAATCATGCGCGATTCCGCTGGCCAGGGTGCCAATGCTTTCCAGCCGCTGCGCTCGCAGGAATTGTTTTTCGAGCTGCTTTCGTTCGGTATGGTCCGCATTAATTGTCAAAATCCGCTCGGGCTGGCCATTCCGATCCTTTACGAGCGTCCAACGGCTCGTAACCACAATCGCGCGCTCGTCCTTAGTCAGGTGTTCCACTTCGCCTTCCCAATGCCCCTTCTCGAGTGTCGCTTTCTTGGTCTGTTGGAATTCCTGCTGATAGGACACCGGCATAAATTCACCAATGGCCTTTCCCAACGCCTCTTCACGAGAGAATCCGTAAAGGCGTTCCGCGCCATCATTCCAGAACTGAACCCGATCCTTTAAATCACACACCACGATCGCATCAGTCGCCAGGTCCAACAGTTGCGCCTGCGCTTTGATTTTCTCCTCCGCTTCGCGTTGCTGTTTTCGACGGTCGGAGTCATCAAGTGCCCTCTGGACGGCGGAAACCAGCCGTTTTGGTTTGTCTTTGAGAACGTAATCGATGGCACCCATCTTGAGTGCTTCAATCGCAGATTCCTCACCGATTGTTCCGGAATAAAACAAGAACGGCGTCTCAGGAGAAACGGCCTTCGCCGCAAGAAGAGCTGCTTTCCCGCTGTAGGATGGTAGCGAGTAATCCGAGATGATGAGGTCGGGCCGCCAAATCTCGAGCGCTTGTTGAAACTCGCTTTCCGTGACCACCCGCCGGAGCTCCGTCGCGAATCCTTCCTTCCGCAACATCGCTTCCACCAGCTCGGCGTCAGTCGCATTATCCTCCAGTAGCAAAATGGAAACTGTCCTCTTCATCAGGCCAACGCTCCTTTGGGTGGAGGTTCATTCACCAAAGCCCAGAAACATCCGATCCGTCGGACCGATTCGTTGAATTGCTGGAAATCCACAGGTTTGACCACGAACGCATTCACACCCAGGCGGTATCCGTCCATCACATCGCGCTCCTCACGGGAGGAAGTTAAAACGACGATCGGAATCGACCGTAACAGCGGGTCGGCTTTGATTTTCTTGAGAACTTCCAGTCCGCTGACTTTTGGCAACTTCAAATCCAGCAGGACAAGAATAGGCGCTCCGTTTTGCCGATGTGCGAAGCGCCCTCGCTTATACAGGTAATCAAGCGCCTCACCTCCGTCTCGTGCCACGACGATCTGGTTGGCAATGCCGACCCCCTTCAAAGCTTCAATCGTCAGTTCGACATCGTTGACGCTGTCCTCGGCATAAAGAATCTCTTTGAGCGGTGCCATACCTCTTTCAGTTCCTCAGCGAGAAAAAGAACTTGGCTCCTTTCCCAACTTCCCCTTCACCCCAGGTGCGGCCTCCGTGCCGTTGCACAATGCGTCGCACATTCGCCAGCCCGATCCCCGTTCCTTCAAATTCATCGTCGCGATGCAATCTCTGAAACACGCCGAAAAGCTTGTCCGCGTATGCCATGTCGAATCCTGCCCCGTTGTCTGCCACGCAGAATATCGTTTCGAGCCCTTCCTGGCGAGCACTGATATGGATCACCGTCGGAACTTTGCCGCGCGTATATTTCAACGCATTTGAAATCAAATTAATCCAGACCTGCCTAAGCATCGCCGCATCCGCCTTCACAGGGGGAAGTGGTTCAACCTGCCACGTGATGTTCCTCTCTTCCTCCTTGGCTGACAATTCTTTACTTAGGCTGCTGACCAGTTCGGAAGAGTTCACCTCAGCCAGCATCATCGACTGCCGCGTCATCCGGGAGAAAGAGAGCAACTCATCGATCAACATCCCCATCTGCTTCGCCGCCTTGATAATCCGGTCGAGATACCGGCTGGTCTGGGGATCCTCCTGGTGTTTGGGTTCGCTCAGGAGCAACTGAGCGAAGCCGTCCATGTGGCGCAACGGGGCGCGCAAATCATGCGAGACCGAATAACTGAACGCTTCCAGTTCCGTGTTCAAAGTTTCCAATTCTTTCGTCCGTTCATGCACCCTCGCTTCCAATTCCACGTTTTGCCGGATGATCTCTTCCTGTCGCTTCTGCAAGGTGGCCGCCATCTCGTCGAATTTTCCGGCCAGGATATGAAGTTCGTTCCGGTCGTCCCGGATTCCGGTGCGTGCCGTTAAGTCTCCACTTGTCAACCGTTGCGCCGCGTCCGACATCGCCTGCACCGGACGCAAAAGTCGCTTTTGAGAGAACCACCATCCCAGCCAAAGGACGAACACTGCCACCAGCAGCATTAGCAGAAGGCTCTCCCCGACTTGTTTGTTGGCGGTGGCAAAAGAGATTTGGCTCGGAATTCCGACGGCGGCAAATAGGACTGGGCCGCGCGCGTCCTGAATAACGCTCACGGCATAAAGTCTTTTTACCTGATCAAACCCGACGGACTCGAAAACTGTTTCGCCGGCCTGAATCCTTCTGCTGACCTCTGACGAACTGAACTCTTTTCCGGTGATCTTCTCCGCGTCCGGATAGCGGGCAATCAACCGGCCGGCGGCATCCACCACATTCACCACACCGCCCGCGGGCAAGGGCAATTCATTCAGAGCAGTGGTTAAAGGCGGTATTTTCAGCGATGCGTAGATCACTCGAACGATTTCCCCGCTCGCATTCCGCACCGGAAACCCGAACTGCAACGCCGGTTCAGACCCCGCCTCGGCTTTCGCGTAGTTGGCGAAAACGAAGTCGCGTTGCCGCATGACCTTCTGAGCGGCGGCCAGGGCGAGTGATTGTTCCATTCGATTGCTGAAAGTATCGCAGAAGAGCGCGCCGTTCGTTTCGATCAAACCAAAATCATTGAAATCAGGGGAAAGGAGCTTCAGGTTCTTCAGATGCCACTCACAAACTCCCCGGTTGGTGGAAAGCACTAAAAAATCGAACTGGGCCAGGGTTGCCAGAAGTTGCCGGGCTTGCTTGATGTAATGATTTTCGGTGGTCGCCGCCAATCGGGCGATCGTCACAGCTCTTTCCTTCGCCCGCCGTCTTTCACTCTCCCGCCGCTGAAAGTTCCCAAAGAGGACCAGAAGAAATGCTGGAATGATCACCAACAAAACAAGGACCAGTAATTGGCTGCGAAATGAACGCAGCTCCATGATACCGTTCTTGCTCACGATAAAAAATTACGCCGTTTATCCTGGAACACCGCCCACGTGCCTTATCGGCAACACTCCAGTTTTGGTTGAGGCAGCCGCCCTTAGACAAGTTTTTTCTAACCGACCGATTAGGGTTTCTCCTGATTGCAGGGCTAGGTATAAAAGCGATTTATAGAAGCGTTACAAGATAGCGCTGCTGCAGAGGCAAATTCCAGAGCGGATAGCGCGAAGCGTGAGCGCGGCCTCCCTAACGGGTCTCATCAACCGCGTTCCCTTTTTTACCGTCTTCATCATCGATTCGCCATCCGTACCGTCACGCAATTTTCCTTACGAAATGACCCAAGTCTCTGTTCCGCTCGTTGACGAAGCGTTAGCAGTAAGAGAACTTGGCTCGACCGAACCCAGCGAGCCCTAGGCTCGCGGCGTTCGAGCATCGGTCAGCGCTTAAATCCGTATGTCTTTTACCTTCAAACGGAAGGAAGGTGTTACTGACGGTCTTTGTCGCATCGCCCGGAAGCAGGTCGACAAAGCGCTGAACTCTTGCGCCGAAAGTTCCGCCGAGTCGATTCATACGACGCGCAAACAAATCAAAAAGCTTCGCGCATTGCTTCGTCTGGCCTGTGGCCATGTGCCGAAAAAGCAGTTGAAGCATCCGTTGGCCGCCCTTCACACGGCGGCCGCATACCTTGCTCCGCCGCGCGATGCACTGGTGAAGTATCAAGCCATGCGGCAATTGGCTCGGCTGCATGCCCGCCACTCCGCAAGTCGTCCGCATTCTCGGATGCAGACGTTTCTCAAGCGGGAGTGCGACGAGCAGACGGAGTGCTTTCGGGCCAAGAGGCATGCAAGAAGGGTCCGCCACATTCTGCAAAAGTTGCCGCGCGACTTCGGACGCCTGAATCTAAAACATGAGGGCTGGAAGATCTTCGGGTCCGCTGCCAAACGGAGTTACAGGCTTGCTCAAAACGCTCGCGACTGCGCGCTGAACGAGAGCACTCCAGAGAAGTTTCACGAATGGCGCAAGCGCGTGAAGGATCTGCTGTATACAATCCAGTTATTGGGGCGGATCTCGCCCAAACAGATGTCCACCCTCTCCGTTCAGTTTGAGAAACTGACAGAACTTCTTGGTGACGACCACGACCTCGAAATGCTGCGGCAGACCGTCCTCAAGAACTCGCTGAAGGTCGATTCGGAAGCAGCCACGCAGCGTTTGCTCTCGGGGATTGAAAGGCGCCAACTGAAATTGCGTAAGAGTGCTCTCAAACTGGGGAACCGGCTCATGGACGAACCTCCATCGACTTTCGTCCACCGGTTGCACCGCGACTGGAAGCAGTGGAAAGTAAAGAAGCGCAAGCGGGTGAGCACCGCGACGGCCGTGTAAACCCAGCCCGAAAATCTCTGGCTCACTGGAAAATGTGAATTTGACAGGCTGGCGGTTCGTCACCTAAAGAGAGAAAACCCAATATGAATGAAACGCCAAGGAACGGTTCTCAGCAGCTCACTTCGCGCCGGGAATTTTTGAAGACTACAGGACAGCTCGCGGCCGCTTCGGCTCTCGCGGGCATTACCATTCCGCATGTGCATGCGGCCGGAAGCGATCTGGTGCAGATCGCTCTGGTGGGCTGCGGCGGTCGGGGCAGCGGAGCCGCCAAAAACGCACTCACCACCCAGCCGAAAGGGCCGGTGAAGCTCGTGGCGATGGCCGACGTTTTCGAGCACAGGTTGAAAGGCAGCCTGGATGCTCTAAAAAAGGACAAGGACATTCACGAGCATGTGGACGTGCCTGCGGACCGCCAGTACATTGGATTCGACGCCTACAAACATGCGATGGACAATTTGAAGAAGGGCGACGTAGCCATCTTCACCACGCCTCTCGCCTTCCGCTGGGTCCATTACACCTACGCCATCGAAAAAGGCCTCAACGTCTTCATGGAAAAGCCGCTCACCGCGGATGGCCCGAGTTCCCGGCGAATGTTGAAGCTCGCGGAGGAAGCTTCAGCAAAGAATTTGAAATGCGGCGTTGGTTTGATGTCCCGTCACAGCCGCGCCTTGCAGGAATTGCATCAACGTGTCCAGGACGGCGAAATCGGCGACATCGTTTTGATGCGCGGCTACCGGATGCACGGTCCGGTCGGTTCGGCTTTCTCTACCAAGTGGACCGGCAAACCGGAGAGCGAACTGCTCTGGCAGATTTCACGTTTCCACAGCTTCCTCTGGGCGAGCGGCGGTTGTTACAGCGATTTCTATATCCATCACATCGATCATCTCTGCTGGATGAAGAATGGCTGGCCAGTCAAAGCTCAGGCGCTGGGCGGCCGGCATTACAAAACAAACGCCAACGGTGAGCCGTACATCGACCAAAACTTCGATTCGTATTCAGTCGAGTACACCTTCGCCGATGGTTCAAAATTCATCATGGACGGCCGCTGCATCAACGGTGCCCTTCCGATCTATTCGAGCTATTTGCACGGCAGCAAAGGCATGGCGATTGCCTCGAAAGCGAACGACTGCGGTCTGCCCTCCAGCACTTATAAAGGTCAAAATCCCACGAAAGAGAACAACCTTTGGACCTCCGTAGTGAAAAAAGAGGAACAAGATCCGTACACCAACGAGTGGAACGATCTCATGGATGCCATTCGCCTCGACAAGCCGTACAATGAAGTCAAGCGGGGAGTTGAAGCCAGCGTCACAACTTCAATGGGCCGCATGGCGGCGCACACCGGCCAGGAAATCACATTCGAACAAATGCTCAATCATGAGCACGAATACGCACCGGGTGTTGATAAGTTCACTAACGATTCTCCGCCGCCCGTCCGTCATGATGCGAACGGCCGGTATCCCATCCCGATGCCAGGCGAAGTCACAAATCAGGAGTACGCTGACGTTTCAGCATAGACCGGTAACAAGTTCATAAACCTGCCGCGCCACGCTTGCGGCAGGTTAATTTTTGTACCGATCACTACCCTTTTGGGGCGAGATGCAGCGCTAAATACTTATGATTGGGGTCGGGCAATGTGAATTGTGAGAGGTGGGGATCCCTCCCTCTCCTACCTAAGGGTGGAGAAAACCTCTGCTAAAGCAGGGTAAAAAGCGCAGTTCGACGTTGTGAATAAACCTGCGACACTCCGTGAATAAGTTCCAAGAAGAGTTCGTTGCCCGAAATTCACCTGCGATTCATTGTAGTCGCGCCATGAACGCCATTGTCTCTTTTCCGACGATTTCCTTTGGTCCCGTCTGCTTGCCTTCGAGTCAAAAAGAGCATTTTCGCCTTAAATTTCAAAGATCTTTGCGCAGTTGCATCCGGCGCGGATTCTCCGTGGAAGAATCATTCGGCATGATCTGGGAGGAAACGTGGGAAGAGATCGAACTCACCGACCGGGAGCAGTGTGAACTTTACGAAGAGTTGATTAACTGGGCGAAAAAAGAGGCGTTTTCTGGGGTTTATTAGCACTTACTCACAGGAGTTATTCACATAATTCCCATCTGCGGTAGGGAAATTTCTTACTGAGCGCTCTCGGTGGACGTGAAGGGTTGCGAAGGAGCCGATTTAGGGCGCTCGCCGTATTCCGAAATGACCTATTCCCACGTAAATTCAGACCGATGAGCCCGAGCATTTACGTCGGCACAAGTGGTTATTCCTACAAGTCGTGGGACAAAACTTTTTACGGAGACACCCCTAAGCGTCTTCAACTTGAATATTACATCACCGAGTTTCCGACTGTGGAGATAAACGCGACATTCTACCGACTGCCCTCAGAAGCGATGGTTCAGGGGTGGCGGGACCGCGTGAACGATGAGTTCGTGTATGCGATCAAAGGCAGTCGCTTCATTACGCACATGAAAAAGCTGGTGAAACTCGACGGCGCCCTCGACAAGTTTTTCGAACGGATCGAGCCACTGCGCGATCGCACAGCCGTTCTCCTGTGGCAGCTTCCCGGAATGCTGCATAAAGATGCCGCACGCCTCGACGATTTCCTCGCGCTCGTGCCAAAAGGTTACCGCCACGCGGTCGAGTTTCGGCATTCCTCGTGGTATGACGACGAAATCTTCGGGATTCTGCGAAAACATTGTGCGGCCCATGTCGCGCTCAGTTCGGGTGGCATGCCTAAGAATCTGAGCGTCACGACCGATTTCATCTACGTGCGCTTTCATGGTTTGGCAGGCGGTGCGGCGCATGATTACACGGCTCCAGAGCTTGTCCCCTGGGCTGAGTTCCTCTCACGTGAGGCCGAAAACGGGCGGACCGCGTACGTTTACTTTAACAACGATATCAATGTCCGTGCGCCTGAAAACGCGAAGACGCTGATGGCGATGATCGGCGATTACGCGGTTCAAGCGGTCGCTCAGGAACACCCGCGTTTTCAAATCGAGGAGCCAAGCGAAGCGAAGAATGTGAAAATTCGCTCAGCGCACACACTTTAGCTCCCGCGCCCCCGCGAACAACTTCCGACCGCGCCGAAAGCAAGGTCAGGCCAGATACTCAATCCACCGGTCCGGTCAATCTTTCGGGAATCCTCCGGTGTGGCAGTTATTGCAACTGAAGTCCTCGTTTACCGCATCGATGTGGAAGAAGGAATGTCCCTTCGCGTTGAGCTGTTCCAATTGCGGGCCGTTGCCCTGGGCCAGGATCGTGTGGCACGAATTACAGTTGCTCGCGCTGATCGTGCGGGCATCCGAACTTTTATGATTTCCGTCGTGGCACCGAAAACAGCCGGCCCACTCCTTATGACCGATGTTATTCGGATGAGCGCGCCAGTCCGTTTTCATCTCCGGGAAAAAGCTGCGCTTGTAAATAGCGCGGGTCGCTTCAATGACCGGATCGATCTTCGTGTCTCGCGGATAACGCGCTTTTAATGACTCCCCGATCTTTTCCAGCGCTTCCGGTTCTGTTCTGTACGGTGCGGTCAGCACCGCAACCACATTCGATTTAACCCAGGGGATCGAGGGATCGATTTTTCCCGTGGCCATCGCGATGTCGACCGAAGTATTCGGAGCCGGAAAGTCATGGGCCGGCCGGTTGTGGCAATCGATACAATCCATTCTGCGAATCGGAAATTTAGAAGGATCGTCTTTAAAATCCTTGGTTCGGTACTCGGTGGTTTTGCCGTTCATGTCGGTAAACCGGACCCACGGAATCACCTGGCGTTTATCATCCGTAGCGATGTATTCCACCTTGTTGCCAAGGTTCATATGCCAGTGAATCCCGCCACTGCGGCCGTGTTCTGGATTGCCGCCGCCCACATTCAATGAAAGGCGAACCGCAAATGCGGTATTGGTTTCGTCGGCCAGATAATGTTGATACGTGCGATCCAACTGTCCCACATAACGGTCTGGCCAGTGGCATTGCTCGCAGGTATCTTGCGCCGGGCGCAAGTTGGGAACAGGCGTTTTGATGGGGCGATCATAGTTGCCGGTCATCACTCCCACCAGTTGGTGCACCCCATTCAGCTTCGCTTTGACGTAAGCTTCCGCTCCGTGCCCAACGTGGCATTCCACGCATTCGATTTTAGCATGGGGGGTGTATTGATACGCCACGAATTCGGGCTTCATTGGCGTATGACACGCCTGCCCGCAGAAACTCACCGACTCAGAGTAGCTGTACGTTTGATAGCTGCCGAACGCAGTGACCAGCAGAAAAAACGCGGCCCCCAACGCGACTCCGACCAGGACCTTTCGGTCCCGTGCGCGGGTAAGGTCGATCGTGATGCCCGCTTGTTCGCTGCCTCGCAATTGACGCCGATGCAGCCACGCGCCCATTACCGCCAGCACCGCGCCGAGAATCATGAACCCAGGAGCGATGACGTACGCGAGCAGTCCCATGTATGGATTCCCGTGGTGCGCAAACGTGTCGATCGCGAAAAGGAGAATAAACGCAAACAGACCTCCCCCCGAGATGACGACGCCGGCGACCGTCAGCCAATTGCGAAATATTCCCGGAGGTTTACGCGTGGGGGAGGAGGTATTGTTTTCCACAAAAAGGATTCCTGACTAGTGCGAGGCTTGTTGCGATCACGGGACCGGACCGTCGCACCGGTTCGATCCCGTTCCGAAACTGAACATTACTTTTTGAACGCGCGGACGTAGGCGACCAGACCCTTCACGTCGTCGTCGCTCAGGCCTTCGGCGGGTTTCATCACCTCTTTGCCCTTGGCCTTGACCCCTTCCTTGATCGCTTTCATGGCTTGCTCGTCCGTGAACTCAGCCTGGACCTTCGGGTCGGTGTAATCCTTGGCTCCGGATTGCTTGCCCATTTTGGTTTGGCCTTTGCCATCTGGGCCATGGCACTTGGCGCATTGTTTGTCATATGTAGCCTTGGCGTCCGCGGCACAAACTGATGCCGCCGATACCAGGAAGGCCGCCACCATCGCTGTTTTCAGTATTTTGTTCATAACTCTCGGTCCAACTTCTCCGGACCCAAATATCCATACGAATATTTCGCGTCCGGCTCTTTACCTTTTTTGCCGATTGGAACTCTTTTTTGGCAAATCAAAAATGATCTGCGGGAACAGCGGGTCTACTATGAACAAAGCTTCTCTAGGACCTTGAGCGTCAGTGGCTTTGACGGTGCGGATGGCCGCGACGCATCTGGTTTAGAAGCGCAGGGTAAACTGCGCCGCAAGGATATGTTGTAATGTTTTGGCTGCCGAGGCTTCGTGCTGAAGGGAATATTGAATTTTCAGTTGGGTATGGGCCGTGAAGCGGTAACCCAACGCTGCTTCGGTGCGCCAGATGTCGTGGCCCGCTCGCAGTTCCGGTCCGTCCGTCTCCTGCAGGGTCGAATAAAACTGCTGATTCCAGCGTAAGGCACCGAAAAGCTGCGGAGTGAATTTGTATTTGGATTCGAAGTAGTAGCTGAAAGTGTCCACGCTCCCGACATTTGGGACATTCCAGCGCGTTTCATAGAACTCGGCCCAAAGCTGTACGTGATGCCAGGCAAAACTGATGTCCTGCCCCGCAACGGTCTGATGATAACCGCCTAGGCCTTTGCCTGGAGGCAGATCCTTCGCAGTCTCTGGTCGCAGGAACGCACCGTCGCTGCCGGACAAGCCCAGGTTCCACATCTCGTTTGGACGCCAGCCAACGCGGCCAGCAAAGGTTGGATGTTCAAAGCCCACTTCCGTTGTCTTCCATGATTCCGGTCGTGAACTGAGCGGCGCGTTCTTTACTTCAGCGGCTAAATCGAACTTGTTCATCCGTCCAGCCACCGAAGCGCCCGTCGCGTAGGCCGGCCCCCAGATAATCGGGTTGTGATCGTATTTTTGATTGCCCTCTTCGAAGAACTCATCGAAGTAGGGTGGCACGTCCGTGTCGGAGACAGTTGTGATGTTCTCATAGGGCAGGGGAGCGTTGATGAATGGATTGTCCCACGAAAGGTGCCGCGATATCCAATTCCCGACCACCGTCGCAAACTTTCCGACCTGCACATTGAACCGGCCATCTTCCCACGGCGTAAAGCGCAGCGCATACTCGTCGAGTCGCATTTCTGCAGGGTCATCGCTTGGATCGAACCCGCGATCCAGCCGGCCTTGTGCAAAGAGATAGAATTTGGGACCGAGCTGGGAATCGACGAACAAACTCAACCGCGGATTGAACAGCGCGTGATGCTCCGAAAAGATGAGACCGGGCGGAGGTTGAGAGAATTCGTAAGCCTCGAGGTCGATTAACCCGCTGATCCGCGTGCGAATCTGATCATGCGCCGCGCTGAAAGTGAGCGCCTCATCCACTCGGTCCAGCAAATCCTGCGCGCCGATGGTCTGCGCCGCGCAGGCGCAAAAAAGCACCGTCACCCTTTTCATCAAATCCCCACCCGCGCCTTCACCAGCCGAAAGCGCACGACAAATTCTGTTTCCTCCGCGTCAGAACGTGCGAGCCACAAATCCCCCCCATGCAAGCGCGCCAATTCACGCGAGAGATTGAGCCCGAGGCCGTGTCCCGGAACGTTTTCGCCGACCGCACCGCGATGAAACCTTTCGAAAATGCCACCTTGAACGGGCCCCGGGATTCCTCGCCCTGAGTTGGCGACTGCGAGCTCGATCCCATCGGCGTCTAATTTCGCGTTCACTCGGATGTGGCCATTCAGGCGATTGTATTTGCGCGCGTTCTCAAACAGGTTGCGCAAGATCATCGTCGTGTAGCGTTTCTCGCCCTGAATGACGAGGTCCTGCGGAAGATCGCACTTCACTGAGATGTTTAGCGGATTCGGTTGTGCCGTCAGGTCATCCAGTTCGCTGTCGATCAGCAGCGAAAGATCAACCGGCGCAAGCTCCAGCCGGAGCCGCCCGGCGTCCATGCGAGAGAGCAGCAACAGGTCATCCACCACCCCGGTCAGGCGAAATGATTGGTGGATCAGGTTATCAATTTCCTCCCGCAATTCCGGGGAGAGATCCTCTCGCGCCATTAATTCCTCCAGTCCCGCCCGCATGACCGTCACGGGCGTTTTCAGTTGGTGCGACGCGTCCGCCGAAAACCGGGCAGAGCGCTGCAACTCCACACTCGTTTGTTCCAGTGCCGCTTCGGCCTTTTCCTTGCCGGTGCGGTGGCGTTCGGAATCAACCGCAAGCTTCTCCACCGGCACCGAAAGTTTCCCGGAGAAGTAGTGGCTCGCCGCAAATCCCGCCAGCAGCATCAACCCGCCCGCCGAGAGAATTTGCCACCGAACTCGTTCCTGCCGCGCCAGCAGGTCCGCCAGCGGGAAAACGCAAACTTCATACGCGGGCGGGTAGAGCGACCCGGCATTCAACCGGCTATAAAACACCAGGTGCGGCACCGTTCCGAGCACGAGACGCAAACTGCTTTTTTCCTCGGAGCGCGCCAGTGCGCCGGATATTTGCTCTCGCAGGGTTTCGCGCGATTCAGCATTCAACGAAGGAAAGTACAGTCTCCCGCCCGTGGCGATTCCATTTCGGATTCCATTTCCGCCATCCGTGAATTCGAGCGGCTTAAACCCGAGCGCCAACGCCGCGATTGGCTCTCCGGTTTCGCTAGAGAAAATTGGCACAGCGATGACTTCGGAGACGCTCTCGTCCTGTCGCGGGAGGTAACCAAGCTGCTGAGTCCGCGGCACTGTTGCGACACTCAGGCCCAACTCATCCTCCGCGCTCAATTCCCCCACCACTTGGGAATCAGTGGGCGAAAGAACGGCTCCATGAGCATCCAGAAATCGGTAAAACTCCGCATGAAGCGCCTGGACCAGCTTGTCCCCGGGGCTTTGCACCTCCGCCAGGATGTCGCGCAACTCGTCCTGCGCGCTTGGATAAAGCAGGTCCAATGCGTTGTCTTCCAGAGCTGCGTGAATTCGAGGTCGGCGCACCAGTGAGCGACACCGCTCCGTCAGCATGGCATGCCGGACCTCCTGCATGTTGTGCAATGCCCCGAGTTTCTCCCGGAATTGCGTGCGCAGGGAGTTCGACTCTTCTGCAGCCAGATTCCTCTGTGCAACATAAAGGGCGATGCCGGTCACGCCCGCGACCACGCCCATCATTGCGAGCATCAGCTTCCAGCGAAACCCAGTCTTTGCCGGACGTTTGGGCGGGAACGGAAGAGTCACGGAAAACTAACTGTTAGCATTTCGCCCTCTTTCAGCTCAACCGGCTTTTCGAGCGTCGTTTTGCTGCTCAGCCACGCCCTCAACTTATACTCTCCTGCGGGGAGGCCGCTCAGCCGAAACTTCCCATCTGTCCCGGTCGTCACGAAATACGGCGTGTCGAGCACCAGGATCAATCCGCGCATGTGCTCGTGAATATCGCACCGCAACGTGACCAACCCGGTCTTTTCAAAAACCTGCGATGGAATCGGCCTCTCGTCCGGTCTATATCGTCCCAGATCGAACCGCTTGGCCGGCGAGTAGGAGAATACGTTGTGATACGTGTCATCCAGGTTCGGAAACTCCACCTTTGTTCCCACTTGCACCGGCAGCAGCGACGGCACGAATTGAAGTTCTTTTTGTTCGAGTTGCTTCACCGTTTGGGAACTGGCTTTCGGAAAAGTTCCTTCCAGATAGACCACCGCGACAGGTGGATTCGGCGCGAGCACTCCGCCTTTGGAAATGATTTCGTACCGCTGAGTCACGACCGGCGCGCGCGTCGTCTTCGGCAGTTGCACCTGTCCCGTGATCGTCGTTTCGCCTGCCCATCCAGTCATCGATGCAAAATAAATCGCTCCCGGAAGGAGAAAGGCGCGCAATTTCATGACGTATTTTAGCATGAATAATCAGGCTGCGTTCTGTTCATGCTCCGGCGTAGCAATCCGATAGCCCACCGCGCGAATCGTTTGGATCAGCGGTTCGGCCGCCGCTTCATCCACTTTCTTCCGCAAGCGAGCGATGAAGATTTCCACCGTGCGGCTGTCATACTGGTAATCCCGTTGCCAGACTCGTTCGCACAGCTCCGTCCGCGAAAAGGTTCGTCCTGGTTCTTGCATGAGAACCTGCAGCAAATCGAATTCCCGGGGCGAAAGTGTAATCGGCCGTCCGCGCCGCGTGACCCGACGCTGGTGCAGATCGAGCCGCAGATCTCCAACTTCCAGAAAATCTGCTGCCGTGGGTGTGGTGCCGCGCCGTCCCAGCGCTTCAACCCGAGCGATCAATTCATCCATTGAGAAAGGTTTAGCCAGGTAATCATCGGCTCCCGCTTTTAACCCTTTGATCCGGTGCTCCACTTCACCGCGGGCTGTCAAAATCAAAACCCGTGCCGGGGAGCGTGCCCCCCTCAACTCCGCGAGCACCCCGAAGCCGTCCATTGACGGTAGATTTAAATCGAGCACGATCAGGTCCGGCGGATTGGCCAGCGCCGCGCGCAGCCCTTCCGCTCCATCGCGCTCCGCGCCGGCATCATGACCGCTCCGCACCAATGCTCTGGTGATGTGCCGCGCCAATTGGGGTTCGTCCTCAATGACCAAAATGCGCATACGAAAGAATGGGCAATTTATCACACCTCTTCTCAACGATCCTTGCGATTTTTCACGCCTTTTTAAGCCCTCGCCTCCTATGGCGCACACGGTGACGCGAAGGTAAGTAGTTAGCCTGGCAGACAGTTTTCCATTTGACTGTGCTCGCCAACAGTCGTGCTTGCGCAATGCATCCTCGTTTGGGATAGTGCTAAACATGAGAACCATCCTGCTTACGACCGTTATGGTCGTTTCAGCGGCCTCTTCCTTTGGGCAAGCTCGCCGTTATACCCAGCGCATCGCGCCGTTGGTTCGGCCTGCTCCGCCCACCTATCAGCAACAGCAACAGCAGCAAACCCAGGCCCAACAGCCTCAGCCTCCAGCCACCCCTCAACCCCCGCCCGCGGCTTATCCGCAATACCAATATATCCCCACCACCGCCGCCCGGCCCGTTGACCCAGCGAAGGCGGCCGCCGAAAAGGCTAAGAACGAAGAGAAGCAATTTGATTACTTCAAGCGTCGCGCGGAAGAAGGTTCCGACCATGCCCAGTACGAAGTCGGTCTCCGCTATCTGACCGGCAAAGGCACTGCTCGGGACGAAAAACTCGCAAAGGAATGGCTCGCAAAAGCCGCTAAGAACGGCAACACCCAGGCCGCCAAGAAGCTCACTGAACTGGGTGGCGAGCCGGAAAAGTCGGAGCCGATTGCTCTGCACGATACGGCTTCCAAAGCCGTCGATCCGAAACCAGCGGATTCCAAGTGAAGTTCCGAAAACTGTTCAGCGCCTTCCTGATATCAGGACTTTTTCTCGCGCGCACCCTCGCGGGACCGACCGCGGAGGAAATCATTGACAAGGTGAAAGAACGCTCAGCCAGGGCTGCGCGCGAAAAGAATAGTTTTGCCTATCAGCGCATCTCTCGCACCGATTACCTTGACGAGAACGAACGGGTCAAACGCAACTCCGTTCGTGTTTACGAAATCGCTCCGGTAAACGGCGAGCCGGTCACGAAATTGGTTCAGGTCAACGGCCGCCCGCCCAAAAAAGAACCTCCTCGTTCGGCCGCACGCGAAACGGGTGACAAAAGCCGCAACCTCGCCCTCAGCGATGATCTCCTTACCCGCTTTGACTACGAGCTCCGCGGCGAAGAACAAATCGGAGGACGAAACGCGTGGGTTCTTGCCTTCAGACCGAAATCGAACGCCCCGGAAGATGGCTTTCTCGACAAGCTCGTGAACGCGATGCAAGGCACCATGTGGGTCGACCAGCAAGAACACGAACTCTCGAAAGTCGATGTCCACCTGAGCAAACGGCTCACCTTCTTCGGCCTTCTCGGCGCCATCGAAAAAATGGATCTCCAGATGGTCCAGAAACGTCTGACTTCCGAAGCATGGCTCACCGAAGCCCTCACCCTCGACTTTACCGGCCGGAAGCTCTTTACCCCGATCCGCTTCCGCTGCATCGAGCACTGCTCCGACTTCAGGAAGATCACTCCACTAGCGAAGAACTGACCCGTGCGCAGGTTTGTCGGACGGGACCGGGTCTGACCCAAGGAAGTCGCGTGCTTCCAGGAGTTAGCGATTGGGTAATTGTGATCGTCCTCGGGACGTTGTTTGTTTGAACATTGGTCATTTCGCCTTCCGTCCGTCGCTGTTTACGGATCGATTCCGTCGAATAAAATATTTTCGGGAGGCATGTCCTCAATTCGCATCCCCATTCGTAGTAACGGTGAAAGTCGAACAATTCAAAGAAAACGAAAAACTATGAAAATCAAGACATCACTGGTCTTCGCCATTACTTCTGCAGCCGCTCTCTTCTGCCTCAGTGCAGATACCCAGTTCCCCGCGCCTCCCAAAGCCTCGGCCGAATTTGAAAAGATGAAATCGCTCGTTGGCACCTGGCAGGGAAAGGCCGATGTTGGTCAGGGCCCAATCGACATGACCGTCAAATACCGTCTGCTGGCTGGCGGGACCGTGCTGGAGGAACGCTGCTTCCCGGACACGCCCATGGAAATGGTCACCATGTTCTACGACAAGGCCGGCAAGCTCGCGATGACTCACTATTGCGTGCTCGGCAATCGTCCGGCCATGACCCTCAAGAACGTTGACGACAACGCCCTCCACTTCGACTTCGACTCATCCTGCGGCATCAATACCAAAACAGAGATGCACATGCACGCCATGTCACTCCGCTTTGACAATCCCGACACGATTACGACCACGTGCAAATCGCTCGCCAACGGGCAGGAGCAGGAAAGCCACGCTTGCACGCTGAAGCGCGTGAAGTCTTAATCAAGCGCGGGAGGAGAAACTTAACCCGAAATTGATTATGATGAATGTTGGAAGCATTGTTTGGTTCGAAGTTCCCGCGGATGACGTTCCTCGCGCCCGTGACTTCTATACCCAGCTTTTCGGCTGGAAAACCGACAAGATGCCTGGACCTCACGAATACTGGCATCTCGACACCGGCGGCCCTGACGCCTCACCCGATGGCGGCGTGATCAAACGTCAAAACGCCGGCCATCGCGGCATCGCCAGCTACGTGGCCGTTGCTTCCGTCACCGAATCGGCTGCGAAGGTTCAAAAGCTCGGCGGTCAGGTGTGCGTTCCGAAAACTCCGGTTCCCGGCATGGGTTATTTCGCCATGTGCCAGGACACCGAGGGCAACATGTTCGGCTTATGGGAAACCGATCCGAATTCAAAATAAGAACGAACGAAGTTTATGAGCACTGAAAAATCCGATTACATGCTTCTGTTCCGTGGCACAGCCTGGGACAAGGGCCTCTCTCCCGAAGAAATCCAAAAGGTCGTCACCAATTGGTACAAATGGTTTGACGGTCTGATCAAGGATGGCCGCGCAATCTCCGGCCATCCGCTCATGGAAGAAGGCAAAGTCGTCACCGGCAAAAAGCGCGCCGTCGCCGATGGTCCGTTTGCGGAATCCAAGGAAGCGGTTGGCGGCTACTTTTACCTCCGCGTCTCAGGCATGGATGAGGCGGTGGAAATCGCCCGGCTCTGCCCCGGGCTCGATTACGGCGTCACGGTCGAAGTGCGCCCCGTCGCCGACATGTGCGCCGTTCGTCAGCGAATCCAGGAAGCCGAACTCGCTGCGGCCTGATCTCCAAATGGGTAGGATAGCCGCCCCGGGCTGTCCCCGCCTGGCGCCTCGCCAGGCGAAAAGGGTCATCCGACATGTCCGAACCATTCGAACAAGGAAACCTCTCAACTCCGCCAACCTCGGAAATTCCGCAGTTGGCGGATCATCTCTTCCGCCACGAAGCCGGCAAGTTGGTTTCCGTTCTCACCGGGATCTTTGGCGTCGAACGCCTTCAACTGGCTGAAGACGTTGTGCAGGAAGCGATGATCCGGGCGCTTAAGACCTGGCCGTACTACGGCGTGCCGAAAAATCCGGCTGCCTGGCTCACGCAAACCGCCAAGAACCTCGCGCTCGATGTCATCCGTCGGGAAAAAAACTTCCACGAAAAGCAACCACAGGTCGTGGCTCAGTTCGAACAATGGTCCACCCCCTCCGAAGACTCGACACCCGACCCGTTCGATAACGAACTTGCCGACGACCGCCTCCGCCTGATGTTCGCCTGCTGCCATCCCGCCTTGCCCGAAGAATCTCAGACCGCGCTCGCGCTAAAAACGCTGTGCGGCTTCAGTCCGTTGGAAATATCCAAGGCTTTCCTGAGCACCGAGGTTGCCACCAACAAGCGTCTCACTCGGGCTCGGCAGCGCATTCGCGATTTGCGCGTTCCCTTCGCCATTCCATCGGCGGAAGAAATGCCAGGCCGCCTCGAAGCGGTTCTCCAGACTCTCTATCTTCTCTTCAACGAAGGCTACAAAGCTTCCAGCGGCGAAAAACTCATTCGCGAGGAACTCTGTCACGAGGCAATCCGACTTGTCACTTCGTTGGCCGCGCATCCCGTCGGCGATCTCCCAAAAGTCCACGCACTCGCTGCTCTGATGCTGCTGAACGCGGCCCGCCTTCCGGCCCGTGTCGATGCTGAGGGAAATCTGCTCCGCCTCGAAGAACAGGACCGCGCGAAGTGGCATCGCGGCATGATAGCCCGCGGCATGTTGCATCTCGCCCGCTCAGCCGGTGGCGAAGAAATCACCGAATATCACCTGCAGGCGGGCATCGCCGCGGTCCATTGCCGGGCGAAAGATTTTCAATCAACGGATTGGCTTCAAATCCTCTCCCTCTACGATCGCCTTGTGGAAATCGACGATTCCCCGGTCGTCGCCCTGAACCGAGCAGTGGCCGTCGCCCAGATCCACGGTCCCCGCGCCGGTTTGGAAGCGATCGAGTCCATTCGAAACCAACAAGCGCTTGAGTCTTACCACTTCCTCTACGCGGTTCTGGCTGACTTCGAATACCAGTTGAACGAATTTGAAGCGGCGGCGAAACACTTACGCCGTGCGATAGACCTCACTGAATTGGATTCCGAACGCGCCTTGCTCTCGCGTCGTTTTGAATTGTGCGTGGAGCGCCGCCGTCCAGCGTGATTCTCACACATTAGGTAGAAGTTGCCGCGCTGCGGCAACTCGCCCGCGTGCAGCGGGCGTGCGTTCTGTAAATCGCTTAATGCGGCGGAACCATCCCACCGGGCAGCCCGTTCTCCCAACTCTTCGGGGTGTTCCAAGGGCGCTCAGAGACGTTCTCCGTGTCCGTACTAGCACAGCCCGCCGCAAACGAAGCGAGCACCAACAGCAATAAAAGAAACGCGTTCTTCACAACACCATCTTAAAAGAACACCTGGTCGCCTTCCATCACTTCGTTCCCTTCCTGCTTCCATTCAGGAAGAATATTGGCGACACTCCGGTTGGGCTCCACCGCAGTGATCTTGACCTTGCCCACCAACTGGCCATCCCGGTTTACGAGCAGTTTCGCTCCTTCGAGAATCCCCTGGTTGCCGCCCGCATCGAGCACCACGAAATCATACTTCGGATCCACCGCGATCACTTTCGCGTGAGTTCCGGGAGGAAGCTCCACAACCTTTTCTTCGGTCCCTTCATATCTTTCCAGTCTTCGTTCCGTATTGGCCAACTTGCGTGAAAGCGCTTTATTCTCTGTAGTGAACACATCGCGTTCACGTTCGACCTGGCGCAACCGGGCCAAATTCTCCCGAATCTTCTCCGGCGACATTTCAAATAGACGCCATTGCGACAGCTCCTGCTGCGCTGTATTGCGTTCGCCGGTCACCGTGTTCAAATCCGCCATCGCCCGATCCGCGCGTTGTTGCTGTTCCGCGGCCTTGGCCTGAGCCTGTGCCAATTGATTCGTCGCCTCACCAAACAGCTTCACGGTATCATCCAATTGCCCGCGAACGCTCTTCAAATCCTTGTTCAGCTTGGCTTCATTCTGCTGGCTGGTTTGCAACGAGGTCTGAGTCGTTTGCAGATTGTTCTTCAACTCCGTCAGATTGGCCGCGACCATGAAATGCGTAACGTACAAGGTCGCCAGTCCCACCAAAATGGCCAATCCCAAACTGATCTTCAGTAACATGCGTGCGATGATGCGTTAAAAGGTTCGCGGCACAATAATGACCGCCCCAATACGTGTCAACGCTTCGAAATCAGCACAAATCGTGCAAACTTTTTCGAGCTGGTTTAACATCCGTGCGGGATGGCCGAACTGCGACCAGGGAAATATTTCATTGCCTGCGAACTCAACCCGCAACACCGCGCCCTCGATCTCCCCTCGCAATATGCCCATCAACAAGCTGGCCTCGTCCAACTCATCACCGCCAACGGGTCCGAATATCAAAAATGGCTGATGGAAGAAATCGATCCCGGCCTCTTCACCATCCGTTCAAACCTCCTGGGTGGAAAATTCATTGAACCGTTGCGCTCCGGAAACCGCGATGACGATGGCATCCTGCTCGGCTTTTACCCGCGCACCGATTCTCCCTATCAACACTGGCGCTTCGAGCCCACTTCCCTGGAAAACCTCTTCTACATCCGCAACGAAGCCACCGGCAAATATTGGGACCTCCGCGAGCAAGACCCCAGCCACATTCAGCAACTCTTTAAGAAAGAGATCGCGCACCAGCGCTGGATCTTTCGGTTTGCATATTGAATGGATCAGTTTTGGCCCTTTTTGACGCTTTTTCACTCCTTGACAGCCTCTTCCCTCAAAACTACTGTCGCACCCCAACTTTTTTGGAGAGCCGGGCTGGGTTCGACGTCGAATCTGTCCCTGACTCCGACAAACAGAGAGGAAGTGATAAGCGCTTGACAGAGATTAAGTTAAAGAAAGGTGAATCGGTGGAAAAAGCCCTGCGTCGGCTCAAGAAACGAATCGACCGGGAAGGAACCCTTCGAGAAGTCCGCAACCATCGTCACTATGAGAAGCCGAGCGAACGCCGCCGCCGCAAGATGAAAGTGGCCCGTTTCTCCGCGATGCTCAGCGCCCGTTACGCCGATCTGTAGATCATTTTTCTGTTTCCACAGCCGAGCGTCGTTTATCTTACGCGCTCGGCTTTTTTGTTTATGTATTCCTTTTCAAGCTGCTGGAACTCGCATCGCCACACCGATGGCCGCGAGATGCTCCGCGAAATCCGCGAACTCGGTTTCGAATACGCCGAACTGAGTCACGGCATTCGTATCAGCTTGCTTCCTGGCATTTTTGAAGCGGTTGAAGCCGGCGAAATCAAGATTTCCACTCTCCATAACTTCTGCCCGCTCCCCATGGGCGTGAATCACGCAGCGCCAAACATTTTCAAATTCACCTCCGATGACCGCCGCGAACGCGAAAACGCCTGGCGTCACACCCTCAAAACTCTCGAAACCGCCGAACGCGTCGGCGCGAAACTCGTCGTCATTCACATGGGCCAGATCGAGATGAAGGAATACACCGATAGGCTCATCGAAATGGTCGGCGCGGGAATGAAAGATTCCCCCAAATACGAGAAGCTTTGCATGGAAGCGATTGAAAAACGCGAAACAAAAAAGGAGCGCTACATCGAACTCGCTAACGAAATGCTTAAGCGCGCTGAAGAGGATGCTGCCCGCCGCGGCCTCATGCTCGGGATCGAAAATCGCGAAGCTCTGGAAGAAATTCCCCTTGAACCCGACTTCATGTTTTTCTTCCGCGATTTCCCTGGGAAGACCGTCCGCTACTGGCATGATTGCGGCCACGCCCAGATCAAACACAACCTCGGCTTCATCGATCACCAACTCCACCTGGAGTCCATGGCCGAGCAGCTCGCCGGTTTCCACATTCACGACGTTCAGCCGCCTGGTCGTGATCATTGCGCCCCCGGCACCGGCATGATCGACTTCGCCGCGCTCAAACCCATGGTCAAACCTGAGCACATAAAAGTTTTCGAAATG
Organism: Limisphaerales bacterium; assembly: GCA_044226545.1. GTDB lineage: Bacteria > Verrucomicrobiota > Verrucomicrobiia > Limisphaerales > SXQI01 > DASVNK01. Next base: position 654,846 of record JBGAGW010000001.1, on the reverse strand, counting down.
AGCCCCGGCCTTTCCCCCGACGAAGCCCTGGCTGGGGTCGCCCACGTCAAATCCATTTGGGGCGAAGACTAATCTTCCCGGTAGCTTAGCCTGTGAAGGCGAAACAAACTTCGTCGGCCTGCGTATCGCCTCACGGCAAAATGTTACCGAAGGCGAAATGAGAATTGGGGGTCGTTGACTCGCATTGGGTGTTACCGAAGGTTGTTCATGTTTTCAATGCTGTTTCTCTTTTTCTTTGCGCCCGCCTCGGTGATTGGCGCACGGTCTTGCCGCTCGTCTGGAGGATAGGGCTCTGCGGGAGCGCAACCTGAGCGCCAGAGGGGCCAACACGTTGAGACCTCTCAATGGGGCTGGTGCCGCAAGCGCCAGCTCGCTTTTTGCCGCCCCTCTCAACGGTTGAACTTAAAGCGTTAAACTCATCCTTCCCTCCTGCCGCAGGCAGCACTGCTTCTTTTTCCGCCCGGTTGAGCGTAAAGATCACTTTGAGTTTTTGCTCGATGCGCCGTTTGAGTTCGAAAGGGTTCAGTTGCGCGAATTCCCTCCGGAGCTTTTCTTTGACCTCTTCCTTGATCTTGTCGCTGGACAGCACGCGGGCGTAAGGCGTCTGCGGCTTGCTATATTTCTTCTTCACCTGCCCGCCGATCCGCTCCTTGCTTTCCAGCTTAAAGGACGGGCAGAAGAAGTTCTGAAACTGCCGCCATTCGGTGCGATAGAGGTCATTCAGTCGCGGCGCAACCTCCGGACAATCCAGCCTCTCATAGCCGAGGAACTGCCGCACATGCGTCCAGTTCTTCTGTTCCACATGGGCGTTATCGTTCTTCTTGTAAGCGCGGCTGCGAGTGAAATCGACCGGCTTGGCTCTTTCCCTCAAAAACGCATGGAGGCCGTAGTTGATGAACTCGCTGCCATTGTCCGAATCGAAACCCAGCACCGAAAACGGCAGAGTCCTCTCGAAGTCGGCGACGTTCTCCTGCACCCCGGCGGCGCTTCGATTCCAGGTCGCCCGTGCTTCCGTCCACGTCGTCACCAGGTCTGTGAAGACGACGCTCCAGACAAAATCGCCCTCGGTGCTCGCGCCACCGTGCGAGACAGTATCCACCTCAAAATAACCCGGTTCGGTGATATCATCGTTGCCCGTTCGAATCGGAATCTGCTGCGCGATCAAACTGCCCGGCCGGGAGCCGCTGCGCCGCCGCGCCGGATAATGCGCGCGGATCGGCCGGAGCAATCGGTCAATTTGCGCCGGGCTGATCTGCAGCAGCTTCCGTCGGACCTCCTCCGGGATCTCGGGATCAAACGGCACCCAAATCGGAAGCGCCGGAGCCAAACGCTTGGAACACATCTGATCGCTCGCCAGCCAAATGCGCTTTAAATGCGGCAGCAACTCCGGCCCATACACCGCCTCCGGGCCGGGACGAGCACGGACCTTCTTCAGCGCCCCTCTCAGCAGCCGGATCGCATGCTTGCGGTGGTGCCCACAGTTCGCGCAAAACTCGTCCAGGATCTTCTTCTTGTGCTCCCGGCCGCCTCGCTGATACCGCCCATGGATCCGCTCCAAATACTCCCTCTTGCTCTTCTGACTCATCGTTTTTGGCTCTTCCTGCTCGGTAACCATCAACTTGAGTCAACGACCTTCCCCTCCTTCCCTCCAGTCTTCCCGCTCGGTAACATTTATCCCGAGGCAATGCGGGTTGAACCTCCTCGAGAATTGGCGCGTGCTCAATCCCGCCATATGTGCTAAACTAGGGATATCAATCACGCCGTGGGAAAGAATGATCTTGCGTGCGGCGTCCGAAACTCCATCGCACGCATCGGTTCGGAGTGCCTGGCGCAAGAGCAGTTCGTCGACCAGGCGCACGCGCTCCTCGAACGATGCCACATTGCCAAGCCTCTGCCAGGTCCCTGAAATGAACGGTCCCAGGACGGAATGGGCTTCGTAATCCGCGTCCGCCAACTCGTTCATCGGCAGAGAGTACAATCGTTGCAGGCCGTCCGGCTGAAACATGATCACGAAGTGCTCAAGTCTGCCGTGCAGGTGCAGGTCGAGACGTCGGTGAGTCTGCGGGCCAACCACCACCAGCGGCGCGGACCTCTGCCGAACCCGCTTCGCAAGGCAGAAAACCTCAACGGCGTCGCCGAATTCAAACTCGATCATCGGAGCTGTCCGCGCCGGCACGGGGTGGATGACTGTCGCTCCCCGAATCTCGGCCCTTCGTTGCACGTAGAAACGAACGAAGCCTTCCAATCCCGGGGCCGGCCGTGAGAAGCGCACATCAAGCCCTGCTGACAGCTCCTGATCAGGTCTGGACCTCCAGCGCGATCACTTTCGAAGGGTCGATTGGACCGGACTCGGGTTGTCTGAGTCATATGCCACCGGCGAGTCGGCCGACAAAACGATGCCAGGCTGAACTTGGACCTATCAAAGCGCCTGCAATCGGTAATACTGCTACCGTCGCGACCGCCAACCCCAGGGTCAATGGATGCAGCCGCTTTTCCACAAAATAATCTCCGGCCACTGCAGCCAGACAGAACGCCAGGACACAGAGAATTTGATCGCCGCTCAAATCGAAGCCCCGTCGCACCATCGCTACCGTAACCGAGTAGCCCAAAGGGACCATCATTAGGAGCAGGAAAATGGATGCAATTCCGAGTCGTCGGTCCCAGACCATAAGCCCGCTGCCAGCCAACAAAACTTGAATCAGAAAAAGCGCAAGCCAGGCGAAAAATACGATTCCATGAATGGCGGCCAGCGCGGACAAGGGCCCGCGTCGATTCGCGGGGTTCAGAATCGCCGGTGCGAATCCGACGATCGAGGTGGCGATCATCAGAACCGCCATGGCGGTAAAGAACCAGCGTTCCAGAGAATATCCCTGCCGTAATCGACGAATTACGGGCTCTTCGAGCGCAGTTTCGTGTCCCATAGTTGGTCCAGGGTTTTAAGGAGGCTACCGTGCCTCATTAGGGGCTGAATAGTAAAAATCGGACACTAACTCCAGGAGCGGCTTTCGACTGTAAACGGCGGACGAATTATGCGGCGGGTGGCGGCCCAATAGTGCGGCGCCGGGAAATTTATGCCGGGGTGGGACGCGGACGTCAAAACAAAATCACCTCGGGGATGCAAATCGAAAACTTTATGTGTGCACATATGACCGAGTGGACGAACACAACGGGAGCTTTAATCAGGTGAACTTGAGCACGACGTTTTCCACGAGGTGCTTGATAAACTCCTCGGCGGTTGCTTCGGAAATATGAACGCCCGAGGGGTGCGCCGCGATATTCCGTCGGTTGAGTTTTTCCTGAAGAATTTTATGAATGCTGTCGGAGACGATCCCCGCACTTTTGCAAACCTGGAGAACCTGCGATTCCTTCAAAGCTCCGAAATCATCTCGCGTGGTGACCGGATTGAAGTCCAATCTTGGATAGGTTTTTGGAAATTGCGTGTTAAATCGACTGATATGATGGGCAAGGACAAATTCGCAGAGATGGTCGTATGCCAAGTTCCAGCACATCACGATGGACGCCCGAAACGCTTTGTGACGAAAGCAAATCAGGGCTTCTTCCAAGTAACCGCGCTTTGCCAGCGCCGGAATTTTCGCCGGTAGTTCAGACAGAATCTTGTGTACTTTGACGGTAGCTGCGCGTTGGCCGTAACGCGTCTCAAAGTGTTCGCGGATGCGGCTTTCAAGTTTATACCCAGAGACGTCGCGCAAAGCTTCTTTCGGCTTGCGCTTTTCCATAGCGGCGAGAAACGGGCCGACGAGACTCGGCGGCGACAGGTTCAAATCGCCGAAGCACTTCTCGATCTGTGCTGGCGTGAAGTGAGTCTGGTTTCTTTGGCTATGAAGGTACCAGGCAAAGAATTTAATCTGCTCGGCGTAACTCCATTGCGCGAAACCTTCGGCGGATCGAACAAAATCCTCGAGCTGCATGCTAACTCCCGGGCTTCATTTCGATCACCGCGTTTTCACCCACGTGATTTAGGACGTAAGCGCCTCTTTCCGTTCCCTTGTCAAACCACCCCTTTTGCTTCATCGCGCGAAGAGGAGAGGAGGCGTCTGCGGGCGTCTGCCAGCCGAGGAAACGATAGCATGTATAGGCATGGTCCATCGTGACAGCCGTTATGTTGAGATTCTCCTTTAACCAAAAGGCAATAGCGAGATATCGGCGTGTATCATTGTCCCCGACACCTTTAAGGTCACAGAATTCTTTGAGCGAAATTTTCGCGGATTTCAGGTCCAATGTAAGAATCTTCGGTGAGCGAGGTTTGGCCGCGCCAGGCCCGGGCCTTTTCGGCGCTTCCTGGGTTTCCTCAGAAATGGAATCGACTGACGCCTCAGGCTGGATTTCCGCGGCGGGAGAGTCAGTGACCTCCAGTGCCGGAACAGTGATTGCAGGTTTCGGTGCGGTAATTCGTGTTGGCCCCAGCAGGTTGCCCATCGCTTGGCTTATCGTTCGGATTCCTTCCCGCAGCGTCTCATCGCCACCTTCGAGTTGGAACATCATCACCGTCATTTTGCTTTTGCCGTTTCCACCGGCTGGTTCGTCTTTTCTGCGCATACTGGTTTGATTGAGTTTTTGGTTAATCTTTCAGAGCGGGATTTCGCGAATCACTGTTCCTGGATTTCGTTCACGAATGCTGGCAACGCCGCGGATGTTTGCTCCTCCAGCTGGAGCGCGGGAATTGCTGGAATCCGCCCGCCGATAATTCCCTGCATGTCACCGTAAAGACCCGTGGTGTTCCGGAGAACACGCTTGATAAGGGTCTCGCGGGCGGTCCATTGGGTCTCCATGGCGCGCCGCTCTTTTGTGATCTGCCCCTGCATAGAGGTGAACGCGTCGATAATGGCTTCCATTTTTTGCCGGAATTCCGGTCCCGAAAGGTACTGGTAAAGGAGTTCCATCTTTTCGTTTTTCCCCAACTGGGATTCGCGTTCGCAATTAAGCGCGATGAGTTGCTGGCGCAGAGCGGTAGCGAGGGCGAGAGCGGATGTGGGATCGCTCACCCAGACGCCGTCGGTCAAACCAAAGCGCTTCACGTTCTGCGGCAGAGCAACCGAGACGATGATGGCCATCGAAGCGCGCGTGGTGATCATGTCATCTTTCAGCTTAGGAATCCATTGGCCACTCCACGTTTTGGTATTTTTGGTTTCCCAGAGGATCGCGCCGCATTCGGCACCGCTGGAGCTCAGGACGTGCTGAATGACGTCCGCCCCGGAAACGCCCTTTGGCACCGGCTGAATTCGGTCAGAGTCGAACAACTCTTGCAACTGACTTTCAAAATCAAGCTCGAGGACCTCGCCTTGGAGCTGCATTGAGCCCTGCTCGACTTTGCGCTTCATTTCATCGAGATCTGCTTTGAGGTCGGCAATCCGCTTGTCCTTCTCGAGGTCTTTCAAGCGATGCTGGTCGAGGACCCTTTGTTCCGCGTCCTGACGAATTTTGCCGGACTCCTCCTCGAGTTTCCGCATAAGCTTGAGATCGAATTCCGCCTTTTCACGTTCCAGTGTTTGCTTGGCTCGGCGGAGCTCCAGTTCGTTTGAGCGGAGAGTGCGAAGAGATGTGTCCTGATCCTTGATTGTGTCCTGAAGCTCCTTCAGTTGATCGGCGAACTTGCTTTCAACCTTCCGGGCGGCTCTGGATTCAACTTCCGCAACGCGTTGCTTGAGCTTCTTCTCGATCTCTTCGTCGAGGGATTCGCGAGCCTTTGCGAGGTTATCTTTCTCCGTATTTAACGCGGCAAACTTCTTTTTGAGATCAGCCTCGCGCGCGGACACCTCCTGCGTGATTTCACCCTTCAGGTGCTGGCGAATTTTGTCGGTCAAAGCTTCCGAAAGCTCGAACTCGTGACCGCAGCTCGGGCACGCAATCATTCCATGGTTGATGGTGTGCGCTCCGTTCAAACCGTCTTCAATCCCATATCTCATAATGCTGAAGACCATGAACTAAACTGCTTGTGAGATAAATGCATGTTACTGCATGATCCATGCCTTACGAGTTATGTTCGAAGAACTCTTTGCCCAACGGGGATTGTCATTGGAGCGGTTGCGGACGTTCTGCGAGATTGCTGAGGCTGCCGGTGTGACCCGAGCAGCTAAAGGCGTGGTACGCCAGCCACAGTACAGCCGCCAATTGCGAGACCTGGAAACATATTTTGGAACGGAGTTATTCGTTCGGAAGCGAAACTCCTTTCGACCCACCGTCGCAGGCGAGAAACTTTTGAACGTGGCGAAGGAGTTCATGGCTGCACTGGACTTTACGCGACGAGAAGTTCGGGCATTGCCGCAATGCGTTTGCATCGGCGCCGGCGAAAGTATTTTCAACTGGCTGCTGTTTCCGCGGTTGTCCGCCGTCCATAAGTTGTTTCCCAATTATTGCTTCGAGTTCCGAAATATGCGCTCAAACGAAGTGGTTCGCGGCTTGGTAGAGTCGGAACTTGATTTTGGAATCGTGCGCGATGATGCGTGTCCAAGAGATTTGACTCAAAAGGCGTTGGGCTCGATTAGCTATTGCCTTTATCTTCCAGCGAGGTTTGCTGCCCGGTCAAAAGCAAAGAGCGACAAGGAAATCTTGAATGGCCTACCGCTTGTAACACTGGAAGGCGAAGGCCAATTCAAGACGCGGTTACTGGAGGCGAGCGAGAAGCAGGGCATTACTTTGGACCTGCGAGTAGTCTGCCGGTCATTCCCTCTGATGGCCGAGATCTTGAAGCAGGGGCACGTGGCAGCAATTTTGCCAAATATCGCAGAGGTTGAACTTCCGTCGGCTAAGTTTGAGCGTGTTTCTTTGAAGCTGCTGAAGCCAATGGACCGGAAATATGTCCTTTGCTTTCGGCAGCGGACTTTGGACCGGAGAGATGGCCTATCGCGACAGTTGAAAAGTCTCCTCGAGACATTGCATATTAAGCACGCCTGCTGATGAGCGCGACACGGGAGCGGAAGTTCGCGTCTTGATTTGAAGATAAATGGCAACCTATCTGGCGGGTCTTAACCCGAGTTCCAACTGCGACGCTTCGCTGTCCAGACCGTCTGGGAATGCAACCACGTTGTCGCCCGCTTTCTGCTGTGCTGCTTCGTAATCTTCGAGTGGAGGAACCTTCACTTTCGCCTTTTTCGCATAGGCGCGAGCCACGGCTTTTGAGCCATGGCCAAGATTGTTCTGGGCATGGCGCTCGGGGTAGCCGGCGGCGGCAGCGCGTTCCGCCCAGCCGTAACGGTAACAATGAAGTGTTACCCCCTTGATGCCGAGACCCTCACATCGCTGCTTAAACTCGGTTGCGCGATCTTTCTCAGCGACCGTGATGAGATATGGAAACAAAGGACCGCTCTGCGGGCGGCGGCGCAGAACTTCGGCGGTCTTTTCGCCAAACCGCACGAGAGCGTCCCGTCCATTCTTCTTTCGGCGGTAGAAAATCGTCCTCTCCTTCCAGTTGATGTCTTCCGCATGGAGATGAGCGACGTCGCTTTGCGATCCGCTCGTGTGCCAGCAGAGATCGTAATAATCGCGCCGTTCCGGATTTCCTTCACGCGCGATGATTTTCTGGTGCTGCTCCAAAACGATCCCGCGTTTTTCTTCATAAACGACCTTAGGCCATTTCTTTTTCGGGAGGATCGGCCAGGGCAGCCAGTTCATGTCAAACGCGTAGTTGTGGAGCCGACGGAGGAACACATTTGTCGAGACGGTGCCTTTCTTCAAAATACCGATCAGCTGGTCAGGCCGTGTTTCCACAACTCGCCATTTCCAAAGCTTTTCGAAAGCCTGATCCTTCTGCGCAATTTCCCAGCGCCGGCGAGTCGGGCCCGCGGGCTTTTCTTCGATGATGAAGGTCACGACCTGTCCCCAGGTTCGGGTTGGCAGTTCGGGGTCGACCGCGACCATGTAAGTGCGGGCGATTTGCAGATTCAAAGTTCCTAGCCGCGCGGCCTCGTTCTTCGCGTTGAGCAATCGCCGCGCCGCGACTTTGTTGGTCGTGCGCAGACTCTCCTGCTGCCCCGTCTCATTGTTTTCGACGTAAAAAGTTTTTTCCCGTCGATACAGCCGGAACGCGTCTTTCACAGGCTCCTCCCGCATGGAAAGAACTCTGCGACAAAATCGCAAAAAGCGTGCGGCAGTAGGAGCGCAGTTGTGCTGCGGTAAGAGTGCAGTAGCGTGCCGCGAAAGGGCTTAAATCCGTTTTGCTGGCAAATCCGCTGGCAAACGGGCCGTTTTTCACAGAAAATCTGAGAAAAACCGCGAATTTCCGAAGGAATTTGGGATGGAGGCGAGGGTCGGAATCGGACCTTTCTGAGCTCGTTCCGCCGTCGAAATTGCCCGGGTTCCATGAGGATTCGGGCACGGACTGTCCGTTATCGAGTCTTCGCGGAAACCGTCCTGGCGAGGCCCTGAAGCGCTCTCGGGTGTCGTTTACCTTCAAACTCGCTCTCACCTACGGATTTCATATAATCGGCGCGTGTCCGACGTTACGCAGTTGCTCAACGACATTGACGCGGGTGATCCGAAAGCCGGAGAACAATTGCTCCCGCTGGTCTATGAGGAATTGCGGAAGCTGGCGGTTGTCCGCATGGCTAATGAGAAAGCCGGTCAAACGCTGCAGCCCACTGCGCTGGTGCATGAGGCGTGGCTGAAGATCGCCGGTGACGGGCAGGAGCATTTCGCCAATCGCCGGCATTTCTTCAAGGCTGCTGCCCTGGCGATGCAACAGATCCTGATCGACAACGCCCGCCGTAAACAGCGGCTCAAGCACGGTGCCAACCAGATCGGCGAAGAACTGCACGAGTCTCGCATTGCTGTCGCAGTGCCGTCGGACGAGTTGCTGGCGGTCGACGAAGCGCTGGCGGCGTTGGCACGGGAGGATCCGGAAGCGGCCGAAGTGGTTCAGATGCGCTATTTCGTTGGCATGACCGTTCCGGAAATTGCGGACGCACTTGGACTGTCTCCACGCACGGTCGACCGGCATTGGGCGTTCGCCCGGGCGTGGTTGAAGCGGACCATTCGCGGTTCGCATTGAAGGTCGAATTCCTGACCTGGGAATTTCCCACTTTTGTGGCGTGATTTCGACCGGAATGTCGCCTTGAAAACCGGTGAACTGATTCGATCAGCTCATACGATGAAAAACCTGTCCGAGCGCGAAATCTTTCTCGAAGCCCTGGAGTTCCCTACTCCGGAAGCACGCGCGATTTACCTGCAAGTAATTTGCGGCCGGGATATCGCGCTCTATCGCAAGGTCGCTGAATTGCTGAAAGAACATTTTTCCAACGATAGCCTCCTCGCCGGTCCCGCCCTGCAAAGCGAACGAGCTTCCGAATGCAGACCCCCAGCTTCGGAAGCTGCCGCTCAAATGCTTGGCCGCTACAAGCTGTTGGAGAAAATCGGGGAAGGCGGTTTCGGCGAAGTCTGGATGGCCGAACAGCGCGAACCAGTCAAACGCCGCGTCGCTCTCAAGATCATCAAACTGGGCATGGACAGCCGGCAAGTCGTGGCCAGATTCGAAGCCGAACGTCAGGCGCTCGCGATGATGGATCATGCGAACATCGCGAGGATTTATGACGCGGACGTGGCGGACAACGGACGACCCTACTTCGTTATGGAACTGGTGCGCGGGATCAAGATCACTGAGTATTGCGACCAGAACCACTTGCCCACACATGAACGGCTGAAGCTGTTCATCCTAACTTGTCAGGCCATCCAGCACGCGCACCAAAAAGGTATCATCCATCGCGACATCAAACCATCCAACGTCCTGGTGACTCTGCACGACGGCGTGCCTGTGCCGAAGGTCATCGATTTCGGCATCGCCAAGGCCACGCAGCAGGAACTGACGGAGAAGACCGTGTTCACGCAGTTTCAACAGTTCATCGGCACACCGGCCTACATCAGCCCGGAGCAGGCGGAGATGAGCGGGTTGGACATAGACACGCGCGCGGACATCTACAGCCTGGGTGTGTTGCTCTATGAATTGCTCGTGGGCGAGACGCCGTTTGATGCGAAGGAAATGATGTGGGGCGGCCTCGATGCACTGCGTCAAATCATCCGGGAAAAGGAACCGCTGCCCCCATCAACCCGGCTGAGCACGCTGCAAGGCGATGCCCGTAACACAACGGGCCAGCGTCGCGAGGCCGAGGTGGCAAAGCTGGTGCACCAACTTCAAGGCGATCTGGATTGGATCGTGATGAAGTGCCTGGAGAAGGATCGCACGCGGCGCTACGAAACGGCGAATGGTCTGGCGATGGACATTCAACGATACTTGAACAGCGAGCCGGTCGCCGCTCGGCCGCCCTCTCCCGGGTATCGCCTTAATAAGTTTATCAGAAAGCATCGGAGCTCTGTGTTGGCCGGCGCCTCCTTTGTATTCCTGCTGACGGGAGCAATGGTTGTGAGCTTGTTCCTGGCGCTTCGGGCGAATCGGGAACGAGAGCGAGCCGAAAGAGCCACCGCCGCCGAAGCACGTCATGCACAAAAAGCCGCCGAGCAGGAAGGCATCGCGATCGCGGCAAGACAACAGGCCGAGCGTGAGGCAGCCCTGGCTCGACTCAACGCTTACGCGGCTGACATGGCCGCGGCCAATTCCGCCTGGCGTGAAGGAGCTGTTGGTCGCGTCCGACAATTGCTCGCATTCTACGAGCACCCTCCGCAGGACCGGACTGATCTCCGCGGATTTGATTGGTTCTTTCTGTGGAATGCAACTGCGGGATTGGAATCGAAATCCTTTCAGGTTGAGACGGGTGCGGTCTGGGGCCTGGAGTTTGAACCCGGTGGTCAACAATTTTGGACCGGCTCGCGCGATAAACTTCGCCTCTGGGGGACCAAGACGTTTACAATGGTAAGAGAATGGCCGCTTCGCCTGAATGCGCCCAGCGGCCTGACTCTGTCGGCCGACGGCTCACTTGGAGCCATTTGGGCGCGCGACCAAACGGTCTTGTTGGATCTGGTCAACGGCCGGATTCGAAACAGCCTTTCGCGCACTTCCACCCACGGATGCGGTCAGTTCCTCAAGCGCGAGCCTGTCTACATCGATGGCAGCCGCTCCCGAGTGGTGGTTTGGCGTTACGAGAGCGGAGAGGAGTCTGTATTACCGGAAGCGGTCAGCTCACTCACGTTGTCTCCCGACGAGGAAATCCTTGCAACCCGCTGGAGCGGCAACCGTGCGGACATCCTCCTTTGGTCTACTCGCACCTGGAGTCGGGTCGGCCATCTGCGACCGGCGTCTGAGGCGCCGTCGTTCGGTTGGCGCGACCTGGCTTTTTCAAATCATGGCCGCTGGCTAGCTGCGGGAAATCAAACCGGTGAAATAACCGTTTGGGATGTGACTACCGGCACGGTCCTGATGCATTCAACGAATTCCCCGAGGAGCACCATCTTTGGTGTCCGCTTCGCGCCCGATGATTCACGGCTCGCCTCCGTAAACAGCGGTCAAGAAGTGCGGATTTGGGAAACAACAACCAATTGGTCCGGAGCATTCGTGCTTCCGGGGCATTCACACGAGGTTTGGGCTATGAGTTTTACTCCGGATGGTACACGGCTGTTCACAGGCGATAAGGAAGGTATGGTAAAAGTGTGGGACCCTTCAACTCATCCTCGCCAGAATCGTTACATATTTGAGCAGCCCTGCTCGACCTCTCTTTCCCCGGATGGACTGCGCCTGCACGCGCTGACGGATAATGGTACGAATTGTACGGTCTACGGTTGCGATCTCAACGAAGGGCACATCGTCCGGGCGATCTCTCCAACTCCGACCGTGACCGCCTCGGCGCTATCTCCCGATGGACACTGGTTCGCTATGGCCTTACGCGACAGGAAAGTAGAGGTTCGAAACATCGACGATGGCAGCCACATCACTGTCGATTCACCCGGAACGGTGGATCGCATCTTCTTTCAGCGGGATGGAGAAGGGATGTGGCTAAGAACGACCGAATCAGCGCTCAGTTTGTTGAGCTTGCCTGAGTTGCGACTGATACGCGGCTTTTCGATCTCAGGCGCTCCATTGCTTGCCTCCTCCAAGTTGCTGGTAGTGCTCGATCCGGTCCGGCGGGCGAGAATCAGGTTGTTCAGTACCAACGATGGCCACGAACTCTCAACGCTTGACGCACACGAGCACGATGTCGAAAGCGTGGACATGACACCCGACGGACGATGGATGGTGTCCGGAGGAGACGATGGTTTGGTATGCCTCTGGAGCCTTGCGGAGCGTCGATTGCACTGGCGCCAACGAACCCAACTCGATGGAGTCGCCGCCGTGGCTATTTCGCCAGACGGAGAGACCATTGCCGCTTATAGCCGGGCCAGCGTTTCTCTATGGCATGTGCCAACAAAAAGGCGCACGGGCGTTCTACCTTCAGCCATGCGGGATTCGACTGCCATTGGCTTTAGTGCGAATGGGCGTGTGCTGTTTGCGGTCGGTCCGTGGGACAAGGGTCACGCTGCTGTCGAGCTTTGGTCCGGCAATACTTCTGATCACAGGTAGAAGGGACAAGGGAACTCTGCCGAACCATTACGACGAGAGGTGCCAGCCTGCCGGAATGCTATACGCTCTGTACCGCTCCTGCTCGCCAACGAGATCAACTTCTCTTCTAAAAAATCTCGAACTCGTGGCGTGATTGTTTGCCGGAAAGCGCCTTGGATCCGTGATGAGTCCTAGCAAGTCGGCCGTGAGGCGGACCACATCGCGGACGAACACCAGAGTATACAACGACATTTATGAAATTTATCCGAAGCGTCGGCCTCGCCTTTCCTCTGTTCTTAGCCGCCATCAGCGTCTCGTTGGGCCAACCCGTCATCATCGACCAGCCCTCACCCCAAGCCGCTGCTCCTGGTACGACCGTCACGTTCCAGGTCGGGGCAAGCAGCGTCGAGCCGCTCGTGTACCAGTGGCAAAAAAACGGGGCGAACGGATTTACCGATTTGTCTGAGCGGAGAAACGCCGCACTTGTCCTGACCAATGTGCAGCCGTGGGACGCGTCTGACTATCGCGTGCTCGTTGGGAACAGCGCTGGCGTGATAACCAGTGCGGTGGCACGGCTTTATGTGGTGCGGCAGCCTTTGGTGACGACCAACGTAGTCGTCGATAACTTTGACGACAATAAAGTGACCGGCTGGGGCTCCGAAGGCCACAAGGGCCAGGTGAAGCTGACCGAAGCCAACCAGAAATTCAAGGTGTGGGGGTATTGGCCGGGCGTTTCCACCATGCACGCTGACCTCGCTGATACTGAATCGTATGGCAGTCTTGGCCGAAGCTGGAGTGTCCTCAATGGCCAGACCGTGGAGTGGCGCATCGATTTAGTCGGATTGAGTGATGACGCCACGATGGCCGGTTTTGCTCTATGGAGTGATGCCTCCAGTGCGGCGTATGTTTTGTTCAAAGGACACGATTTCATCCATCTCTGCAAGCCGAGCTTGTCAGTGGCCGAAAGGCACGGCCACTTCTTCCATGATCGGGCTCTGATCAGGGACACAAATGTGGTCCTGTCCCTTGCCGTGACGCGGGTTAATCCGAATGTCATCATCACCACCCGCGTCTTGGATAAGGCAAACGATAACGCGGTGCTGTATGAACGGAGCGCTGTAGATACGCCCAAAGTTGACCGCACCCTTACCGAATCCGAACTGGAATCCGCGTCGGGCATGCATTTGCACACCGGGACCGATGCGGGAGCGCCAATCACTTCAGGTAGTCACGTTTTCTTAACCGTGTTTCAATATAACGATGCCACGAGACCACCCGCCGAGGCTATTTATGACAACCTTGAACGCCGGACGTCCACTTTTCCCGTTTGGCGGCCTGAAATCGCCATTGAAGCGTCAACCAATTCACCCAGGGTGACTCTGACTTTGTCGGTTGCTCCGGGTTCCTCATGGACCATCGAGCGTGCCCTGGATGTTGGCGGTCCCTGGACAAATCTGAGCGCTTTGCTGGTTGGCACGAACGGCACTGCACAGTTTCAAGATGCCGATTCGCTCTCTCCCGCTGGCTTCTACCGCGCTCGGCAGGAGTAGCGGTCAAGATTCCTTTTGCCTTATGAAAACGAACTACTTGAATGACGAAACCGCGTCAATGAAAAGCGCATTCGATAACTCCGCCCAATACCTCGTCAATCCCCATCTGACCGCGAGCGTTACCTTGGGCGATCAAACGACACGGGAAATGTTTGTCGGCTTCATTGACTACGCAGACTAGAGTTGCCCGTTCCGATGAAACCTCCAAGCGAGCGCGAAATTTTTCTTGAAGCCCTGGAGAAGGCTACACCCGAGTCTCGCGCGGCTTACGTCCAACAAGCGTGCGGCGAGGATGTCGCGCTCCGTCGCAAGGTGGAGCAGTTGCTGAAGGAACATTTTTCGAACGACAGCCTCCTCGCGAGACCCGCCCTGGGCCAATTCGCCGCGGGAGAGGCTCTGGAGGCCCCAACGACTCTTGATCCGACGAGGGAAATAGCGCCGGCGAGTAACGAGCCGTTGGGCAGGATCAAGTATTTCGGCGACTACGAATTGTTGGAGGAGATTGCCCGCGGTGGCATGGGGGTGGTGTATAAAGCCAGGCAGATCAGTTTGAACCGGATTGTGGCGGTGAAGATGATTTTGGCAGGGCAATTGGCTGGTGAGGCGGACATACGCCGGTTTCACGCGGAGGCCGAAGCCGCTGCAAATTTGCAGCATCCCAACATCGTAGTCATTCACGAAGTCGGCGAGCACGAAAGTCGCCACTATTTCTCAATGGACTATGTGGAGGGGCAGAATCTGGCGACTCTCGTGCGCGAACGTCCGTCGCCGCCGACCAAGGCTGCTGAATTGGTCAAAACAATCGCCGAAGCGATCCAGTACGCGCACCAGCGTGGAATATTGCATCGGGACCTGAAGCCACAGAACGTGTTGATCGACGAGCATGGGCGGCCGCGCGTGACCGATTTCGGCCTGGCCAAGCGCACAGGGACGGACAGCGGACTGACGCAGACCGGTATGCTGATGGGCAGCCCCAGCTACATGCCGCCGGAGCAGGCTACGGGCGGCCACGATCAAGTTGGCCCGCCGAGCGACGTTTATTCGCTCGGCGCCATTCTCTACCAACTGCTGACAGGCAAAGCGCCCTTCCTCGGAGAAACACCTTTAGCGACTTTGCGGAAAGTCGTCGAAGAAGAGCCGGTGCCCCCATCGAAACACAATCCGCTGGTGCTGCCTGACCTGGAGACGATTTGCCTGAAATGTTTGGAGAAGAAAACCGAACGCCGCTACAGCACCGCGCGAGCCCTGGCCGAGGAGTTGGGGCGGTTTCTGAATCACGAGCCCATTCTCGCGCGGCCTGCCAGCGAATTGAGAAAGGCCTTTTCATGGATGGCGAAGCGCCCCTGGCTGATCACCGGCGCAATAACCCTGATTGGAGCGGTCGCCCTTCTAGGTATGGCCGGTTTGGTCTACGGCTTCTGGCAGCATTCCCAACTCTCTGCCTGGCGAATCGCTCATCCCGGTGAATCGTCTCCTTATCGCACCGCGAAGGATTTTGTGAACGCACACGGCGCCCACTTTGTATGGGGCAAACTCACTTTGGGCTTATTACTTGTGCCGTATTTCAGCTTTTATTTTCGAAGGAAGGAGGATGGGCTCGTTTCCACGAGGTTGTTTGCCTTTTTCACAGCTTGCGCCCTGGGGATGCTGGCGCTTGGAATCGTCGATGTTCTCTTAATCGTCCAGTTAACGGTATGGACTTCCTGGGATTCCGCAAGATCCCTGGGTCCATGGTACTTTTATGGATCGCTCTATGTTTTTATTGCGCTGGGATTCCTTCTCAACCTTTTCCTTCAACGCCAGAGCCAGTGGTTCGGCCGGGAATTGATCAATCCAACCGTTTTTCGAGTATCGCCTCCTCCGAACCCTGAACCGGATTCGTTCGTCGGGCGTTACCTGCCAGAATTTTTGCCGTTGAGAGAAGCTTACAAGCGTGGACAATTACTGAAACGATGTTTGCCCGGCTGCGGGGTGATCTTTGGGGCTATCATTCTTGCTCTCGCTGCAAGCCGCGATCGGGAATGGGCCCGTGTCATGTCTCTCTGGGCATTAATGAGCGCTCACGCTCTCTGTATGCTAACCATCGGATTGGTCCCGCCTTCGCTGAGGCGTCATATTATCGAGAATTATGCTTTGTTCCTACCCGGCAAAAAGGAGAAGAAGTTCGTCGTCTACGGCTTCCTTAACCTCTTTAACTTGATCCTAATCGGCGTCACCATTCTACCAAAGCAGTTTTTCATACCGGCGGCTTCAGGTGTTCTCGGCGGATTGTCCTTGGCGATGCTCGTCATGATGCTGACACTCCGCGCGATTCGCAGGGGTAACAAAGGAAAAACACAACCGGAAGCAAATATTTCAGAATCCATGACGTGATTGGGCAACGGAAAGCGCTTTAGATATTGTGAGACAACAGCTCGACCGTTCGTGGGCGTAAAAAACTCAGTAAAAACAATTCTCATTCCCAGCATCCTTCAATACTACAAGTGAAGAACCTATGAAATCCGCAACGTCTGTTCCTTGGCTGTTGAGTGTTTTGCTTCTTTTCTCCTCCACGCATGTTCTTGAAGCCGAAGGCATACCTTTTCGCTTCTTATTGACCTCAGTCACGGTGGAGGAGACAGATTCGGTCGCCCGCTTGCAGGTGTTGCGAGCGGACGACGCAGACCACCCGATCAACGTCGATTTCGTCACTGAATCCGTGAGCGCGACTGCTGCCGCCGACTACACTCCAGTGGCAGGTACTCTGACATTTTTTCCGGGCGAGCATTTTAAGTTAATTGAGGTTCCGATTTTGAATGACGGCTTTACGGAAATCCGAGAGACCTTCAACGTTGTCCTCACCAACGCGACCGAATTGGGAATCAGTGAAACATCCGGCGTGGCCACTATCACGATCCGCGACAACGATCCAGGATTCAGTTTTGAGACATCGACTTACAACCCGAGTGAGACTCAGAGTGAGGTCGTTCTCAATGTCCGGCGAGGATCAGACAGCGCTGAGACAATCAGCGTGGATTACGCCATTGAGCCGGACAGTGCCACGCCCGGAATCGATTACCTGCCGGTGAGTGGCACATTGTCCTTCGGCCCAAAAGATATGCTTCAGTCAATTCGGGTCCCGATCGTCCGCGATTTCCTCAAGGAATCGCTGGAAAATTTCCGTGTCGTCCTGAGCAACCCAAGTACCGGAGCTTCTCTGGGCTCTCCGAGTACTGCAGCCGTACGTCTTATAGATGATGATACAGGCTTCAAGTTTATCAATTTTAATTACAACAGTTCCACTTACATCGTTGCCGAAGGCCCGGGAGAAGCGGTTCTCTACGTGGCCCGTGGAACAGATGCGCCCGGCGAGTCGAGCGTCGAGTACTCCGTTGAACCGATTTCAGCCACACCGGATCTCGATTACACTCCTGTCCGCGGGACGCTTACTTTCTCCTCCGAACAGTCTTCCCAAATCATCCGGGTGCCGATTCTTGGCGATGGACTCAAGGAATCGGCTGAGAATTTCCGGGTGCTCCTGAGCAACCCTTCTGCAGGCGCCGAGCTGGGCACGCCCAGCGTTGCGATTGTTCGGATCGAGAATAACGATTCAGGCTTCAGTTTTTCGGGAGGGTCGAGCTACTCAATCGACGAGAGTGGAAGGGTGGTTCTAACCGTGGACCGGGGCTCGGATTTGCTCGCTGAAATAAGCGTGGAGTATATAACGGAGCCGGTCTCAGCCACGCCAGATCTGGACTACACACCTGTCAGCGGAAAGTTGGTCTTCACCACCAACATCTATTCCCAGACAATCGAGATCCCGCTGATTAATGATCAGTTGAGCGAAGCGACCGAAAGCTTTCGCGTGGTGCTTCGTAACCCGAGTCCTGGCACCTCGCTCGGCACTCCAAGCGTTGCGACCATCCGCATAGTCAGCAACGATCCCGGCTTCAGCTTTGGCAATTCCGCCTATTCGATCCTCGAGGGATCTGAGGCGGTCGTTTGGGTCAATCGTGGCACTGATCCCGTCGGCGAGGTGAGTGTCGATTATTCGGTGGAAGCAGATTCGGCCACGGCAGGCCTGGACTTCACCCCGGTGAGCGGAAGGCTAACCTTTCTCGACAAGGAGACCTACAAGACTATTCAGATACCCACTATCGACGATTCATCGCTGGAAGCGACGGAGGCGTTTCGGGTGATTTTGAGCAATCCAAGCGCCGGCGTTTCCCTCGGTTCCCCTGCCACTGCCACGGTGCGCATTATGGATAACGACGCTGGAGTTGGTGCTGCTGTTTTTAGTTTTGTTGGCGGGCAAAATTTCTCAGTTGCAGAGAGCGGTGGAGAGGTCGCCCTGACCATTTATCGAAACGGTGACGCGACAAGCGCAGCGAGCGTGGACTTCTCTACAGTGCCGGACACAGCGAGCCCGGACCAGGATTATACGCCCGTCCGCGGGACGGTTCTTTTCGCAGCGCAGGAAATTTCCAAGAAGATTACGGTGCCTATTCTGAACGACATGATCTCGGAAGGAAATGAATCCTTCAGTGTCGTTTTAAGTAATCCGAGCGTCGGTGCCCTCATCGGAACTCCCGATAAAGCTAGAGTCACCATTCAAGACGACGACATTGGTTTCGTCTTCGAATGCACCCCAGGCGATCCATATTGTGGTTATTATCCAGAAAATATTGGATCAGCCAAAGTGGATGTCGTCATCCGTGGTGATTTCAAATTTACAAACGCAGTCTCTGTGGATTTTGTTACCGAGGCCGGGACGGCTGCCGCCAACGTGGACTTTCTTGCCACCTCGGGAACTCTCACTTTTGCCCCAGGAGAAACGCGCAAAACCGTCAGTATCCCTTTGCTGAACGACGGGCTTTTCGAAGCGAACGAAACTTTTCGAATCGCCTTGCGAGATCCAGTTGGCCTGACGCAGGTCGTGGCGCTTCCCCGTTTTACCTTCACCATCTGGGACAACGACCGCGGTTATCGGATCGAAAGCAACAGCGAAGATGGTCGGTTTATCCTTCCTCAGACTTCCGGTGACGTTTTGATCAACGTGCATCGTTTAGGTGACTTCAACTACCGGAGTTCCGTGGATTTTCGTACCTCTGGACCTGGCGAACAAGGAAGCACCGCTTCCCCGGGGGTCAACTTCGTCGCTGGCGCCGGAACGCTCACTTTCGGTCCTGGGGAGACTAATAAAACGATCACTCTGCGACTGATTGACGATCATCGCGTCCGACTGGAGGAGCAATTCTTTATCGAGCTTAGCAATCCAACGGGTGGGGTACCGATCGCCGACGGTATGCGCTCGCTCGTGATCCAGCCAAACGAACGTAATCCGCTACGGCTCGATCCAGATTTTAGTGCTGAAGCTCGTTACGCCCGTGGCTACGGTGAGTATGACTCAAATCTACAGATGCTACCGGATGGTCGCATCGTTATAGCCGCTTCTTTGGCGTTCCTGACTGGCGAAGATGGTTTGGGGATAGTTCGATTGCTTCGGGATGGAACACTCGATCCCTCGTTTACGGTGGCAAGAATTTCCGGCTTTAATCTGCTGGCGTTGCAAACCAATCACCAGGTACTGGTAGGTGGGGGGCCGCAATTCACCATCAATGGCGATCCTGTCCTACAATTGGCTCGCTTGAACGTGGACGGCTCGCTCGATTCGACCTTCCAGCTCCAACTGCCAAACACGAATGTGGCGGTCACCGCTGTGGCCGCGCAATCGGATGGAAAAATCCTCGTCGCCACCTACGATAATGTTCTGGTGAGACTGAATGCGAATGGTTCGCTCGATAGTTCTTTTCAGCGCGTCACCGCCGCTCCAATTCGACGCATCGTAGTCGATACGGAAGGTCGTGCAGTTATTCTGGGGGACTTTGGCATGGTGCAAAACAAAGCACGGCCCGGCATGGCGCGCCTGTTTTCCGATGGTTCTCTGGATCCATCTTTTTTGGCCGACTGGCAGCTCGGCCAGATTTCTCGTTTCGAGCCCGAAGCGAAAGGAACTTTCCTGGTTTACGACGCCTTGAATACATTGGGGAGATTAACGGTAGACGGGCGGATTGATCCCACATTCCAGGCGGATGCGCGTCTCGGATACATCGAAATGTTTGCGCCCGCGCCCGATCACAAAGTCGTCGTTTCAGAGCAAAAACCCACGGGATCAGGAATTGTCTCTCGACTGAATGCAGACGGGAGCTTTGACGATTCATTTCTTCCGGGAACCTATACAGCAACCCTCAGCGGTGAAGGCTGGGGCGCAACCTACTCAATAGTTCCTGAGGTCAGCGGGGACTTGCTCATCCGGGGAGATATAGCGGCGGTGAATGGAATTTCTGCCGTCCGGCTAGGCCGTTTGCTTCTCAATGGAGGATCGCCTCCCGTTGTGATTGATCCAGGCTCCGCCGAGATTCGCGAGACGAATGGATTGGTAACCCTCACGCTCGTCCGGACGGGGAACAACTCCGAGGCCTATACCGTGAATTGGGCTACGGATAGAGGCACCGCATTACCAGGCGTAGATTTTCTAGCTGCCAGCGGGACGGTGACCTTTGCGCCGGGCGAATCCACGCACGCGATCTCGTTGCAATTATTGGACAACCAGGAGCTGGACGCTGATCGCACGGTGCGCCTCAGCCTGACGGCGCGGGACGGAGCCGTACTGCCGTCCGTGACATTCATAATCGTGAACGATGAAATTGGTTTCCTCCCGGGAGGCTCTTACGCCTTTCCCAACGGAAGGTTCCTAATGAACATTACAGGTACGCGCACGCGAGCGAACATTAATCTCCAGCGCTCGACCGACATGCAGTACTGGGAGGACTGGAGGGCGGCCGAGTCCCAGATCATCGATTCCGAGTCGTTCTCGCAATACGGCGCGCCGCGCATGTTCTATCGCCTGATCGAGTATTAAACATCTGTTATGCGCTGGAATCCTCCTGTGCCGGAAGTTTCTTCAGGGTTAATTGCGCTACTCGCGGGCCGTCCATTTGGTCGACCCGCAGTTCGAAAGTTCCCAGCGTAAGCGTGTCGCCTTGTTTCGGGAATCCGCTGAGCTTGTGGGTTACGAATCCGCTCGTCGTGCTGACCTCTTCGTCCGCATCGAGTTCTTCACCGACTAGCTCCGCCAATTCGTGCAACGGAAGTGTCCCTTCGATCTTCCATTCGTCGCCCTTTTTTTCGATGAGCGGCTTCTCCTGGTCGAATTCGTCTTGAATCTGCCCGACCAACTCTTCGAGAATATTTTCGAGCGTCACAATTCCGAGCGTGCCGCCATACTCATCCACCACGATGGCAAAATGGAGTTTGCGTTCGAGAAACAATTGCAACAGTCGTTCCAACCGGCACGTCGGCGGGACATAGACAATCTTTCGTGCGACCGGCAGAAGATCAGCGCCGCGCCGCGCGCGCATCCGCATCGCGAAGAGATCTTTGATATGCACCACGCCCAGGGTTTTGTCGGGATCACCGTCTTCAGCCAGGGGAAAGCGTGAGTAACGAGTCTTCTCGGCGATATCAAGACATTCAGCGATGCTTGCCTCCGTATCGAGAACAGTGAGTTCGCCGCGCGGACGCATCACATCACGTACTTCGCGCCGGCTTAGATCAAGAGCGTTCAGGACGACATCCCGCCCCAGGCTGGTGCTGCCTGTGTGTTCCTGCGATGCTGAAAAAAGCAGGCGTAACTCTTCCCGCGAATGAATGATTTCCGCTTCGCTTTTCGCTTCGATACCGATGCGCTTTAACAGCCAGATTGAGCTGTGGTTCAGGACCCAAATAAACGGAAAAGAGATTTTGTGAAACCATTGCAAAGGTAGGGCGACCCAAAGGGTCACAGGCAGCGGTTGTTTGATAGCCAGAAATTTCGGGGCCTGCTCTCCCACCACGATGTGTAAAAAGGTGATGGCTAAAAACCCGATCACCACCGCGATGCGCTTGCGCATTTCGGGCGACGAAATGCTGAGCCAGTCCATGACCGGGTGAAGCAATGCTTCAAAAACCGGTTCACCCACCCAACCGAGAGCGAGACTCGCCAGTGTGATTCCAAGCTGGCAGGCGCTCAGTGCCGGATCAAGATTGTGGATGAGATAGCGTGCGACTTTGGCACGCTTGGAGCGCTTGTTAATCAGCGGTTCGAGTTGCGTGTCGCGGATCTTTACGATCGCAAACTCCGCTGCCACGAAAAACCCGTTCAAGAAAACGAGAAATGCGATGACGAACAGATACGGGATGAGGGAAAAGCTGCCGTGCACTAGAGTTTCACCTCCCCGAAAATGAAACGCAAAATCGCTTCCAGGGTGATCAAACCGATCTCGCGTCCATCCCGCCCGAGCACCACCGCGATCCGCCGTCCTGATCGCTGCATCCTTCGCAGCGCTTCGTGCAGGCGCAGATCTTCATCGAGATAAAACGGCGCCGTCAGTTGGCCGCCGAGAGGGCTGTTTAAGTCAAGCTTTTCGGAAAAGAGCAGGCGTTTAACATCGACGAAGCCAGCAACCTTTCGCTGGCGCCCGTCGCCACTCCAGACGGGGAGCACGTTTTGTGGCAGTTCGCGAAAGCGCATCACAGAATCCTCTACGCGGTCACTGCTCGACAGCGTGGGAAATCGCGCGAACGGGATCGCGAGTTGCCGCACGGCAACCGTGTTCAGGTCAAAAACGCGATCCATCATCCCGCGTTCTTCGCTCGTCAGCGTTTCCGGGGTGTCCTCCATTAACAGGCGAAGTTCGTTGCGATTGCTGAAAACCTGTCCCTTGTAGGTGCGTCCACCTGTCCACCGAAGTAATAGCTTCGCAATTGCTTCCACCAGCGAAACCAGGGGCGAAAGCGCAATGTGCAAAATGCGAAACGGTGCAGAGAGAATCAGGCAAAGCCGGTTGGGAAATTTTCGAAAGACTGTCTTTGGGAGCAAATCGCAAAAAACGTAGAACACGAACGCCGCAGCCAGGAACGTTACCCAGAACCAAACATCATGGCTCTGAACGGCGCGCAGCAATGCAATGGCCACGATCCACATGGCGCCGAAAAACGCGATCGTGTTCCCGATCAGAACGGTCCAGAGGAAATTTTCCGTGTCCTGCAGATACGTGTAGAGGCGCGCCGCTCGCGCCTGGCCTGCGCGCATCTGTTGCATGATCCTCCAGCGTCCAAGCGTGAACAGTCCCGCCTCCATCCCGGAGCAGAGAAACGAAACCGCCAGGCAGGCCGGCAACACCAGCATGAGCAGAGCGTCCATCATCGCTTCACGACCTCCGCTTCCAATTCTCGCACTCGCCGGTCATCGACTTTACGCGCCGTCAGTTTCAGCCCGCGAAACGTTACCGACTCGCCCGCCGTCGGAACGTATTCCATTTCCTGGACCATCAGCCCGCCCAACGTATCCACCTCATCCACTCTCGGCAGCGGCGGATATTCTCGCCGAAACTCGTCCAGTGTGCAGGTGCCGCTCACGCGCCATTTCCCCGGTTTCAGCCGTTCCAAAACCAATTCGTGCCGATCGGATTTTTGAAATCGTCCGAGCGTTTCCTCCAGAATGTCCTCCATCGTGACCAAACCTGCGGTCCCGCCAAATTCATCGAGCACAATCGCAATCCCGCGCTGCTGCCGCTGCAAACTTCGCAACAAATGCAGTAAGTTCATCGATTGCGGCACAAACGAAGGAAACTCAATGACCTCTTCCAAATCCGCACTCGGATTGAGCAGCAGGGCGCGTGCGTTCAACACACCCACAATCGTGTCCGGTGTTTCGTCGAACACCGGGATACGCGTGTGCTTGATCCTGCGCGCCGTTTCAATCATCTCCTCATGGCTCAATTCGTCGGAAATGCAGGAGATCTGCGAACGCGCTTTCATCACGTCTCCCGCCGTGCGCTTGTCGAGAGTTAGAATCTGCAGCAACATGTCTTTCTCCGACCGGCCGAGTGCTCCCTGCTGCTGCGCGAGATTCAACAGATCTTGAAACTCCTCCTCCGAAATGAGTGGCTGCGGCTTAAGGGATTTCGGAACGATGATTCGCAGAATCGTATCGTTGATCGCCTGCGCTACCCGTCGGAACGGCCGCGTCCCTTCAACAATTTTCGAAAGCATCGGCGCCACTCGTACGGACCAAAACTCCGGCGAACGAACGCCGAGGGCCTTTGGCACCACCTCGCATCCAATCAGAATCAGCGTAAATGCCGCCAGCGCCATCCATACGCTATGCGCGAGAGCCCAGGCTGAAATGCCAATGATGAACGCGTTGGAAAAAGTGTTCCCAAACGCGAGCGCCGCCACCAGGTCGTCCGGCTTTGCAAAAAGTGGTTCGATCTTTCGGCCCGCCTCGGGATTATCCTCCAGCATCTGCCGGGCGCGGAAGCGTCCCAGCGCAAAAAGAGCAGACTCCGCGAGCGCGAAAAAGAAACTGCACCCGGCTGCCACCACCATTGCAGCCGCGATCGCGTACCAGCTCCAATGCCGCATCGGCGCTACTGTAGGGAACCCTGTCGTAAAGGGCAATCAGAGCCGCGAAGCCAATTCCCCCCCGGCAGGGTCAATAAACCACTCGCGGTTTGCGTCCAATCCTGCATATTAACGATTTATGCCCAGTTGCGAACGCACAATTCAGGTGAGCTACCGTCACCAGGTGCACTTCACCGAAGATGTGTTCGACCCGGCTAACCCCGTTCTTCGCGACCTCTTGTTGGAAGATAAATCGCGCAACCAACACAAAATTCTCGTCGTCATCGACGAATGCCTCGCCCAGTCTCAGCCGTTTCTGAGCCGCCAGATCGAAACTTACTTCGCGCAAAATCCGGAGTTTAACCTCGTTTGTCCACCCGTCGTAATCGAAGGCGGCGAGCGGACTAAAAACTCGTATTTCCACGTTTCGGAGATTCATTCGCAAATCGACCGTTTCCATATCGATCGCCATTCCTACGTGATCGCGGTCGGCGGTGGGGCACTGCTGGATATGGTTGGCCTCGCCGCGGCGACTGCGCATCGAGGCGTTCGCCACATCCGTATTCCAACCACCACCCTGAGCCAGGACGATTCTGGCGTTGGCGTCAAAAACGGCATCAATGCGTTCGGCAAGAAAAACTTCATCGGCACTTTTGCTCCACCATTTGCCGTCATCAACGATTTCAAACTTCTCGAAACCCTTTCCCCGCGCGACAAGCGTTCCGGATTCGTCGAAGCGGTCAAAGTAGCGCTAATTCGGGATGCGGAATTCTTCGAGCAAATCGAGCGTGACGCCTTCAAGCTGCGCCTCTTCGAACCCGAATCGATGAAGTCGCTTATTTTCCGCTCCGCCGAATTGCATCTGAATCACATCGCCACTTCCGGCGACCCGTTTGAATTTGGTTCCGCTCGACCGCTCGATTTTGGCCACTGGGCCGCGCACAAATTGGAACAACTCTCCGAGTACCGGTTGCGCCACGGTGAAGCCGTCGCGATCGGCATCGCTCTCGATGTCATCTACTCGCGTCGGATGGGTTACCTCGACCGTACCTCCGAACGTCGCATCCTCTCTCTCCTTGAACTGCTCGGGTTCGAGCTTTTCGCCAGCGAATTGCTGCACGTCGATTCGAGCAATCAATCCATCCTGCTGAGCGGCCTCGAGGAATTCCGCGAACACCTCGGCGGCCAACTCACCATCACCCTCCTTCGCGGCATCGGTCACGGCTTTGAAGTGCACGAAATCGATAGCGCTCAGATGCTCCACGCTGTCCACGAACTCGCCCAGCGCCATCAGGAAAAAACCCTCGCGCGGGAGAACGCTTCTGCTTAAACACAGAGAGTTAGAATCTGGAACTCAGGAAATCAGGAAGGCGAAGAGAGTTCGAGTTTCATTTCCTGAGTTCCTGATTCCAGATTCTTATTTCCCAAAACTGGATGAGATCTGAAATCGGACACAAACAATTAAGCGGCCGAGTTATCGCAGCAGCGATCCAAGTTCACCAAACATTAGGCCCCGGTTTCCTGGAATCTATCTATGAATCCGCTCTGTGTATCGAATTCGATATCCAGCATATCTCATACGAGCGTCAGAAGCTCGTTCCACTGCGCTATCGAGGCACCCCGATAGGCGAACATCGTCTTGATTTGCTGGTCGAAGGAGTCCTCGTGGTTGAACTCAAGGCCACCAAAGAGCTGGATGACATCTTCTTTGCCGTTACTCGATCTTACAAGAAAGCCGTAGACGTCAATGATGGCTTGCTTCTGAACTTCGCCTCGATGCCTTTGACGGTGAAACGTGTCGGTCGTGAAAGTTGGAATCAAAAGAACGAGATCCTGGAACGTGGAACTCAGGAAGTCAGGAAGGCCCAAATTTAAAGTTCTTTCCTGAGTTCCTGATTTCCAAATTTATAAATGTCCCGAATCGCAGTCATCAACGTCGTCGGTTTAAGCCAATCCTGCCTTGGCCCCCACACTCCTAAACTCAACGCCTTCATTGCGCGCAATTCCCTCTCCACCATCCGCCCTGCATTCCCGGCGGTCACCTGTACAGCGCAATCCAATTACCTCACGGGCGAAAGGCCGACTACTCACGGCATCGTTGCCAATGGATGGTACAATCGCGAGCTGTCCGAAGTGCAGTTCTGGAAGCAATCGAACCATCTGGTTACTGGGGCAAAAATCTGGGACAACCTTCGCAAAGAGCAACCCGGCTTTACCTGCGGCAAACTTTTTTGGTGGTACAATATGTATTCCACCGCGGATTATACCATCACTCCCCGCCCCATGTATCCCGCCGATGGCCGGAAAGTTTTCGACATCTACACTCATCCCGCGAATATCCGCGAAGACATCAAAAAAGATTTAGGCGAATTTCCGTTTCCTGCGTTTTGGGGACCCGCCGCCGGGGTCGCCGGTAAATTTGCCCCTGATCAGGTTTCCCGTTGGATTGCCGAATCCGCCAAATGGATCGAGCGGCAATACGCCCCAACACTCTCTCTCATTTACCTCCCGCACCTAGACTACAACCTGCAACGTCTCGGCCCCAGCCATCCCCAAATTCAGCAGGATTACGTTCGCATCGACAACATTGTGGGCGACCTCATCACCTACTTTGAAACGCGCGGAGTCACCCCGCTCATCCTCTCCGAATACGGCATCAGCGCTGTGAACAATCCCATTCATCTCAATCGTCTCTTTCGCGGAAAGGGGTGGATCGCCATCCGCGAAGAAATGGGTCTGGAACTCCTTGATCCCGGGGCGAGCCGTGCCTTCGCCGTGGCCGACCACCAAATCGCTCACATCTATGTTAATGATCGCTCCATTCTTAGTGATGTCCGTGCGCTCCTCGAAAAAGTTTCGGGTGTCGAAAAAGTCCTTGGTCCAACCGAAAAACGAGAGGCTGGCATGGATCATCCTCGCGCCGGTGACCTCATCGCGGTCGCCGGCGAAAATTCCTGGTTCACCTATTACTATTGGCTCGACGACGCACGCGCCCCCGATTTCGCCCGCACTGTGGACATCCACCGCAAACCCGGCTACGACCCTGTTGAGCTCTTTCTCGATCCCGCCATTAGGGCTCCCATGGCGAAAATCGCTCTTAAACTCCTCCGCAAAAAACTTGGCTTTCGTATGCTCATGGATGTTATCCCTCTGGACGCGACCCTGGTAAAAGGTTCCCACGGGCGAATTCCTGAGAACCGCGGAGAATGGCCGATCCTGATAGGTCCTCCCGGAATCGCGGCCAACGAGCTCCATTCGACCGACGTTTTTCAAGTTGTCTGTCGCGCAGTGAACCCGGCGCGCCCGTAGAACTGAGCTCGAACGAAGATTGAATCTAATCGGCAACCTCACTCAGCTTGCCAAGTCGACTGGTTGCCCCTAGCATCGCCGCAACAAGGACAATGAAAATGCTCAGTCTCCTGCTCGGGTTTTGTGTTGTGATCGGACTTTCAGCGATGGCTGCGGATGCGCCTGCCAAAAAAGGGAAACTGCGTCATGTCGTCGCGTTCAAATTCAAAGAAAGCGCCAGCCAGGCGGACATCAAAAAAGTCGAGGACGCTTTCGCTAACCTCAAGAACCAAATCAAGACGATCGTTTCTTACGAGCACGGTCTCAACAACAGCCCTGAGAAGCACAACAAGGGCTGCACACATGCGTTCATCCTCACGTTCAACAGCGAGAAAGATCGGGATGGCTATCTGGTCGCTCCAGCCCATCAGGAATTCGGCAAACTGGTCGGTCCGCTGCTCGACGATGTTTTCGTGATCGATTTTTGGGCCGAGTAGGTTGCAGCAGACGGCGCGTGCAGGATATTCACGGATGATTCTTACAGCGGACGAGTTGCAAAGTCTGGTCGGAGCGCGAAATCGTTCCCCGCACCAATTGCTGGGAATGCATGCGCTCGGCGACGGTTCCGGGTTGGTCGTCCGTGCCTTTCATCCGGGAGCAACCAAGATCGAGGTGGCGCCGGTCCACGAGAAAGACAAACCCCGGTTCAAGCTCAAAGAGGTAAACGAGGCGGGTCTTTTCGAAGGGACGACCACAAAAGCAAAGAACGTCTACGCCTACGATCTGATCGTCACCTATGGCGATGGCCATACGCGGCAGTCCCGGGATCCCTTTTCCTTCCTTCCGACGCTGGGAGAGATGGACGTCTATCTCTTCGGCCAGGGCAACGAACTCCGCATATACGACAAATTGGGCGCGCACCTGCGTGTCATTGATGGGGTGCACGGAACGAGCTTTGCCGTGTGGGCACCGAACGCCCAACGCGTGAGCGTCGTCGGCAACTTCAACAACTGGGATGGACGCGTTCATATGATGCGCGCGCTTGGCCCTTCCGGGATCTGGGAGATTTTTATTCCCGAGGTAGGCGAAGGGGCGCTTTACAAGTTCGAAATTCGAAACCTCCACGGCGATATCACGATCAAGACAGATCCGTACGGCTTCTTCTACGAGGTTCCACCGAAAAACGCGGCCATCGTTTGGAATACAGAAAAATATCGCTGGACCGATGCGGAGTGGTTGGCAAACCGCGGAAAGCGTGAACCGTTGCGCGCTCCGCTGAGCATTTACGAACTTCACATCGGTTCGTGGAAAAAGAAGAGCGCGTTCGAAGGTTTTTCCTACCGCGAATTGGCCGATCCGCTGGTCGATTACGTGAAGAAGATGGGTTTCACGCACGTGGAAGTCCTGCCGGTGGCGGAGCACGCGTTTTATCCATCCTGGGGATACCAGGTGACTGGCTTTTACGCGCCGACTTCACGGTTCGGGACACCGGACGATTTCCAGTATTTCGTCGATCGGCTCCATTCAGCCGGTATCGGCATTATTGTCGATTGGGTCCCCGCACACTTTCCACGGGACGATTGGGCCCTCGCCAATTTCGATGGCACCGCGTTGTACGAACATCAGGATCCGAAAAAGGGCGCCCACCAGGATTGGGGAACGCTCATCTTCAATTACGGCCGCCACGAAGTCCGTAACTTTCTCCTCGCAAACGCGCTCTACTGGTGCGAGCGCTTCCATATCGATGGACTCCGGGTCGATGCAGTCGCATCGATGCTGTATCTCGATTATTCGCGGAAACAAGGTGAGTGGATTCCTAATCAATTCGGCGGCCGCGAAAACTTGGAAGCGGTCGAGTTCCTGCGCAGCTTCAACCATTTCGTGCATACGCAGTGCCCGGGGGTGCTCACCATTGCCGAAGAATCAACCGCATGGCCCCAGGTGACACGTCCTCCCTATCTCGGCGGACTCGGCTTCTCGTTCAAGTGGAACATGGGGTGGATGCATGACACGCTGAACTACTTCAAGCGCGACCCGGTCTTTCGCAAGTTCCACCAGAACGATCTCACGTTCGCGATGCTTTACCATTTCCACGAGAATTTCGTTCTGCCGCTCTCGCACGACGAAGTGGTCCATGGCAAAGGCTCGCTCATCGGTCGAATGCCCGGAGACGACTGGCAACGTTTCGCCAATTTGCGCTCGCTCCTCGCCTACCAATGGTTTTTCCCGGGGAAGAAGCTTCTCTTCATGGGCGGCGAAATCGGCCAGACCCCAGAGTGGAATGCGAATGGCGAGGTCGAATGGTGGCTGCTCAACGCGGGTCCGTACCATCGCGGAGTGCAACGAATGATGGAAGATCTCAACCGCGTTTACCGTGAGAATCCCGGCCTTTTTGAAGGCGACTACGATTACGAAGGTTTTTACTGGATCGATTGCGGCGATGCCGAAAATAGCGTGCTTTCGTTTGTTCGCCAGAAGAAGGACGGCAGCGGGCAAGTCGCGGTCATTCTTAACCTTACCCCCGTCGTGCGGAGCGGCTATCGGATTGGCCTGCCGAAACTCGGCGCGTGGAAAGAAATCTTCAACAGCGATTGCGAGATCTACGGCGGAGGAAACCAGGGCAACATGGGTGAAGTCATAGCCACTGAGGTTCCCATGCACAATCAACCCCAGAGCGCGCCCATCACTTTGCCGCCACTTGGAGTTGTCGCATTCCGGCCCGCTTAGTTCAGGCAATTGGCAGGGCCGGATCCAGTTTGCGCTCCCGCAGCCACTCGGGATTAAAGAGCTTCGACATGTAACGAATCCCGGAATCGCACAACAGCGTGACGATCACCTGTCCCGGCCCTCCTTGCCGCGCCAACTCCAGCGCTCCGGCCACGTTGATTCCGGAAGAGAGACCAACAAAAATTCCTTCCTCCCGCATGAGTTGGTAAACAATGCTCAGCGCGGCTTGATCTGTGACGCGGTAAGCATCATCGATCGGAACGTCCTTTAGATTTTCCGTAACGCGCGTTTGTCCAATCCCCTCCGCCACAGAATCCCCATCTTTCATTTCCAAATTGCCGTGCTTGAACCAGGAGAACATCGCAGCTCCGTACGGATCGGCGCAGACGGTTTTAATACGTGGATTCTTCTCTTTGAGAAAGAGCGACGTGCCCGCGAGAGTTCCGCCTGTGCCGACTGAAGCGACGAATCCTGTCACACTACCCGCCGTTTGTTCCCAAATTTCCGGGCCGGTCGTCTTCATATGCGCGAGTCGGTTGGCGACGTTATCGAATTGATTGGCCCAGTACCAGCCGTTCTCCTCGGCCAATCGCTGGGCCTGACGATTGTAGTTACAAGGATCACTGTACGGCTTTTCCGCGACGGTTATGACTTTGGCGCCCAGAGTTCGAAGCAAAGTAATTTTTTCAATGGATTGTGTTTCCGGAATGACAATGACGGTCTTATATCCTTTGGCTTGTCCGACAACAGTCAGCCCGATCCCGGTATTACCTGCGGTTCCCTCGACGATTGTCGCCCCCGGCTTCAAAACGCCGCGCGCTTCTGCGTCTTCAATAATCCCAAGCGCGGCACGATCTTTCACCGAGCCGCCTGGATTCATGAATTCCGCTTTACCCAGGATTTCGCATCCGGTCATTTCGGACAGGCGACGGAGCCGCAGCAGTGGCGTGCGACCGATATGACCTTCGACTCCAAGATAGCGCGATGCTTTCAACCCCTTCACCAAACAACGATAACAATCCCATCATCCAGCGCCAAGCGCACAAGCCAACCAGCAAAGATGTTGCTGATTTTTATTAACCGGAGAGAATCCATGCTATTCGATGACTCTCGCGGAAAAAGTTGCGCGGTTCCAAAAATCCCTCGATCTCTTTTTGATTCGAGTGCGCGCGGATCCGAACCTTTTGGCGGCCGTATTGGTCGGCAGTATTTCGGAGGAAACGGTGTGGCGCCGCGATGCGATTTCGCTCTGGCTCATTGAGAAGGATGGCGTGACGAAGCGCTTGCGCGCCGATGGCGAAGAGTCTCGGATTTTTCGCACGTTGGTGGAAGAGGGCGTCAATCTCCACGTTGAACTGATTCCGCGTAGCCGCTTCAAACGCATGGTCGAAGGCTCCGCGCGCACCGCTTTTCGCTACAGTTTCTTTGCCCGTCGCAAGCTCGTTTATTCGAACGATGCGTCTCTGGCAAAATGGTTCGAAGAGGCGGACACGCTGGCCCGCCGCGATCAGGAGCGCGAGCTCTGCATCGCCACAACCTGGCTCATCCACTGCCATCGCCACGCCTCGCGATTGCTCGAAGTCAAACCTGATCCCAACCTCGCCTTTCAGGAACTGCTCGGCTGTGCACATTGCGTGGCTGCAGCCGAAGTGATTGCTTCCGGTGAAGTGCACGAAGGCCTGATAATCCATCGCGCGCTCGACCTGGTTCCGGACGTGATGAAGGAGTTGTACCTCGATCTGCTCTCTGGTGCCCGCACCGCGTCGCGTCTCAAGAAAAAGCTCAAGGCTTTCGAGGCGTATCTGGAAAAACATGGGGAGGATCGTTTGCGTCCTGTCCTGCGCTACCTGCGGAAAGAAAAGCGCCTGGTTCCCTTGAGCGAGCTTTCCGATCACTTTGCCCACTCGCAGCTTTTCCCCTGGCATCTCGAATCCGCCTGCGAATGGCTCGAAGAAAAGGGGAAGCTCGACAAACTTTCCTCGCCTTTCGGCCTAACAAGGCTAAGTCGGGTGGAGGTGGAGGAGCCGGCGTATCTCTCTGACGAAGCGTGAAAAATAACAACGAAGCGATGCGCAGAACGCTTCTCGTTCAAGGAGCGCGCGAGAACAACCTTCGCAATATTTCGGTCGAATTGCCGCGTAATAAACTGGTTGTCGTCACGGGAGTCTCCGGTTCCGGGAAATCTTCACTGGCGTTCGATACGATCTATGCGGAAGGGCAGCGCCGCTTGCTCGCCTCGATGTCCTCGTATGCGAAGCGGTTCGTTAACCAGTTGCGCAAGCCCGACGTCGATTTCGTCCATGGACTTTCGCCGGTGATTTCCATTGATCAAAAGACGGTGGGGAGCAATCCGCGTTCGACTGTTGGGACGATGACCGATCTGTGGGATTATCTGCGCATGCTCTACGCGACCCTCGGCACGCCGCACTGTCCGCGGTGCGAACAACCGGTGGTCACGCGTTCTCCGCATCAAATGCTGGAGCACCTTCTTCGTCTGCCGCATGGGACTCAGGTGGAAGTGCGTGCACCAGTTTTCGAGATTTTTGGCGAGGATTGGGAGCATGTTTTCGAGCAGGTGCGCCTGCAGGGATATCGACGCATACGAATCGATGGCGACTTGAAGGATCTGGGGAGCCATCTCGAATTGCCCGAGGATGAACATCCGTGGATCGAAGCGGTCATCGATCGTTTTGTGGTCGCCCCTGGAATTGACCGGCAGGTGCTGGCGTCCCTTGAACACGGGATGAAAGTGGGCGACGGGTTTCTCTCGTTCCATCCGGAAGGGCTTTCGGGTGCGGCGTTGAAAAGTTTTTGGAAAGAATTTGGCTGCGCCAAGCATCATCTCCTTTCCGCAACGCTGCACCACGCACATTTTACCTTCAACGATCCTTCCGGCGCGTGCAAAACCTGCGCAGGCCTCGGCACTTCCAAACGAGTGCACCCGACCTTGCTTGTGCCCGATCCCAGCCGTTCGTTGGGAGACGGTGCTATCGTGAAGGAGGCGTTTAATCACGATAAGAATGCCTGGGGCGGACGCTGGCTGCACAGCCTTGCCAAACATTACGGCTTCAGCCTGGACGCGCCATTTTCCGAACTGCCCGAGTCGGTCAAGAATCTCGTTTTCTTTGGAAGTAAGGGTGAAAAAATCGAAATTGTTCTTCCCGAAGGTGCGCGTCAGGGCGAGCAACATGCCGGCAAGAAGATGGCTTTCCAGGGAGTCGTTCCGCAAATCGAGCGCCATTACCATTGGTACCGCAAGCAGGGACGCAGCATGGAAGGGATGGAAGCTTACCTGCAAAAGGTCATGGTCGACTACGACTGTCCCGATTGCGGCGGCGCGCGTCTCCGCAAGACGCGCAGCCTGGTGCGGGTCGGCAACCAAACTCTTCCGCAAACCGGCGAACTTCATCTGCGCGACCTGCAAAAGTGGCTCGGCACGCTCGACGTCAAAGCGGACAAAACCGCCGTCGCCGAGACCGTGGTTCGGGAGATCGAAGGCCGAATCGAACTGCTCATCGGCATCGGTTTGGATTATCTGAACCTCAACCGGCGGTCCGGCACGCTCTCCGGCGGAGAATCACAGCGCATTCGTCTGTCGACGCAGATTGGATCAGGGCTCATGGGTATGCTCTACGTTCTCGATGAACCCAGCATCGGTTTGCATCCAAAGGACAACGTGAAGATGATTCGCACGCTGCAGCGCCTGCGCGATTTGGGGAATACCGTGATCGTGGTCGAACATGACGAGGAAACCATTCGCGCGGCCGACTGGCTTATCGAGATTGGACCAGGCCCAGGTGTTCATGGCGGCGAGGTCGTGGCCCAGGGGCCCTCGGCGAAAGTGTTGAAAGACGCCCGTTCCCTGACTGGAGCATTTCTTCGCGGGAAAAAGCAAATCGCCGTTCCTCAGAAGCGCAGACCGGTTGGGAAGCAACTTTTGCGAGTCCGCGGCGCGCGTCAGAACAATTTGCAAAATCTGAATGTGGAAATCCCGCTCGGGCTTTTGGTCTGCGTGACCGGGGCATCGGGTTCGGGCAAGAGTTCGCTGGTTCACGATATCGTTTTTCAGAAGCTCGCCTCACTTCGCTATGATAGCCGGATTCTCGCCGGCGCTCACGATTCGCTCGAGGGCCATGAAACCATCGATGACGTGATCGATATCGATCAATCGCCCATCGGCCGTTCACCCCGCTCCAATCCGGCCACCTACGTCGGCATTTATGATTCCATCCGCGAACTTTTCGCTGAAACAGAGGAAGCGAAAACACGGGGTTTTGGTCCTGCCACCTTCAGCTTCAACGTAAAGGGCGGTCGCTGCGAAGAATGTGCCGGAGACGGCACGATCGTCACGCAACTCTCCTTTATGCCCGATGTTGAAGTGATTTGTCCCGCTTGCAAAGGGCGTCGGTACCGCGAAGAGACGCTCGAGGTGACCTGGCGCGGCCGCAACATTGCAGAAGTCCTCAAACTGTCCATCGAGGAAGGAGTGAGCTTCTTCGCTGATCAACGCGTTATCCTGCGCAAACTCGAAGTTTTGCACGAACTCGGCCTGGGTTATCTCGAACTCGGTCACGCTGCCACCATTCTGTCCGGCGGTGAAGCTCAACGGGTCAAACTCGCAGCCGAACTCGGGAAGATTCGCCGCGGACGGCACAACCTCTATATTCTCGACGAACCCACGACCGGTCTTCACCTCGCGGATATTCAACGACTGCTCGATTGTCTCCAACGCCTGGTGGAAGCTGGCCATACCGTTCTGGTGATTGAACACCATCTTGACGTGATCAAATGCGCAGACTGGATTCTGGATCTGGGTCCCGAAGGCGGCCATCAGGGCGGTCAACTGATCGTGGCCGGCACCCCGGAGAAAGTCGCGGCCTGCGGTAAGTCCCATACGGGTCGCGCACTGGCTCCGCATCTGAAATGAAAATTCGACATCGAACGCCGCGCCCTTAATGTCGTCCCCTGAAATGACTTCGGTCCTGAATGCCCTGAATCCGAATCTGGCTAACTTGCCGGTTTACCAACCGGGCCGCCCCATCGAAGAAGTGGCGCGGGAACATAACCTGCCGGTCGAGAGCGTCATCAAAGTCGCCTCGAACGAAAATCCGCTCGGCCCTTCACCGAAAGCCGTCGCCGCAATGCGGAACGTGCTTGACTCTCTTCACCTCTATCCCGACGGCAATGCCTTTTATCTCAAACGCAAACTCGCGCAGAAACTAAACGTCGCCACGGAGAACCTCATCCTTGGTAACGGTTCCAACGAGATTATTGAATTCGTCAGCCACGCGCTCATGCGTTCCGGTGTAGATGTTGTCGTTTCAGAATATTGCTTCGCCGTCTACCCGATCATGGCGCATCTCTTCGGCGCGAATCTGATAAGCGTCCCGGCGACGAACCTCGGCCACGATCTTCCGGCGATGCTCAAAGCGATCACCCCTAACACGCGTGTGATGTTCGTCGCGAACCCCAACAACCCTACGGGAACACTCGCCTCGAAAGATCAGATCTTCCAACTGGCGCGCGCAGTTCCCGATTCGGTCCTGCTCGTGATGGACGAAGCCTACATCGATTTCCTTGATGATCCCGCCGATCTCCTCCCTTTCATCCGCGACGAGAAGAAGCAGAATCTCATTCTGATGCGCACCTTTTCCAAAATTTACGGTCTGGCGGGACTGCGCCTCGGCTACGGTATTGCCCATCCGCAATTGATCACCGCGATGGAAAAGGTCCGTCAGCCTTTCAACATTAATTCCCTCATCCAGGCCGGCGCCATCGCTGCGCTCGATGACGAAGAACATCTGACCCGCACAAAAAAGAATAACGCTAACGGCCTCGCCTTTTTCTCCGAAGAATTACGCAAGCTTAAGCTGGAATTCGTTCCGTCCGCCGCTAACTTCGTCCTCGTGCGAGTCGGGAACGGCCAGAAAGTTTTTGAATCGATGCAACGTCAGGGAGTGATTACACGGCCTATGGGCGGCTATAAACTGCCTGAATGGATTCGCATCACCATCGGCACGCCGGATGAAAACAGCCGTTGTCTCGCAGCTCTCAAACAAGCGCTGAATTCCTAAGCCGTGAAGCCCACCGATCTCAGAGCGATCCTCCAATACATTCCTCGTTTCCGGGACAAGGTTTTCGTCCTGAGTGTGGACGGCGCGATTATCACCGAAGGCAACTTCGTTAACATTCTTACTGACGTCGCTGTCCTTCGCTCGCTCAGCATTCGCGTTGTCCTGGTCCACGGCGCTGGAGCGCAAATCAAACTTCTCGCCGAAGAACAGAGAATTACCCCTTCGGACATTGCGGGCTCCGGGATAACGGATGCCGCGACTCTTCAACTCGCCCTCACGGCGGCGAACCGTCTGACGCACGAGATTCTTGAAGGTCTGGCCGCGCACGATTTGCGCGCCGTCAGCACTAACGCGATCACGGCTTACCCGCTGGGGATTTTGGGAGGGGTCGATCATCTCTTCACCGGAAAGATCGAGCGGATCGATACAGAACTTCTCCAGACCCTGCTCGCACAATCCATCATTCCCGTGATTCCTCCGCTCGGTTTCGACGGTGATGGCCGCACCTATCGCGTGAACTCCGACAGTGTCGCCGTTGCTCTGGCCGAAGCCCTTAAAGCCACCAAGCTCATTTATATAACCACGCAGGATGGTTTGTTCCGCGACGGCCAGTTCATCCGGCAGATGCTCGTGGCCGATCTCGATGCGATCCTCGCGAAAGACAAAAACGCTTTCGACCCCGAGATTCTTTCCAAAGCCGTTCACGCCAGCGCCGCCTGCAAAGCCGGCATTCAGCGTGTGCATATTATCAACGGCCGGATCGACGAAAGCTTGCTCACTGAAGTTTTCTCCAACGAAGGGGTCGGCACACTGATTTACGCCAACGAATATCAGCAAATCCGCCGCGCTTTGAAGAAGGACGTCCGTCAAATCCTGCAGCTCACCAAGAGCGGCGTGCAAAGCTCTGAACTCGTGAAGCGCACCCGCGCGATGATCGAAAAGCAGATTAACGACTACTACATCTTCGAAATCGACAAGAACCCGGTGGCCTGCGTGGCGCTACACACCTATCCCGAACAAAACAAGGGCGAACTCGCCTCCCTTTTCGTCCGTCCCTCTCACGAAAACCAGGGGATCGGCCGCAAGCTCACTCAATTTGTCGAAGCGCGCGCGACCGAACTCGGCCTGACCGAACTCATCACCCTTTCAACCCAGGCTTTTACCTATTTTCAATCGAAGGCCGGATTCATCGAAGGTTCGCCCGACGATCTTCCGCCCGCGCGTCGAGAAAAATACGACGCCAGCGGACGTAACTCCAAGGTGCTCGTCAAGAAACTCGCCAAAAAAGAAGTCGCTCGGTCCTAAGGAGTAATCTTGGCCGATCTTTCCTCCAGTATCGGACGAATCACCTTCCAGACATTCTCCGCCACGATCTTGTGTCCCTCTGGGTTGGGATGAATCCTGTCCGCCTGGTTCAAATCGGCTCGTGCTCCCACACCCTCAAGCAGAAACGGTATGAAGGTCGCATCGTTTTTCTTCGCCGCCTCTTCAAAGACTTCGCGATATTTTCTGGTATATTCCGGACCCATATTCGCGGGCATTTGCATTCCGGATACGGCAATCTTAACCGCTGGATATTGAGCTCGCGCTTTGTCTATAATGCCCTGTAGATTCCTTGCGGTTTCATCTGGAACAATGCCGCGGAGTCCGTCGTTCCCACCGAGTTCAATCAGCAAAACATCTACGGGCTGCTTCAGCACCCAGGAAATCCTCCGCAATCCTCCCGCCGTCGTATCTCCGCTCACGCCCGCGTTCACGACGCGATATGGCAAGTGAGCTCCGTCGATCTTTTGCTGGAGCACCGAAGGGAAAGCCTCGTCGGCATCCACACCGTACCCCGCAGCAATACTGTCGCCCAAAACCACCAGTGTAAGCTGGCGCTCGGTAGCAGAAACCATCGTCATCAGTGCGAGCGACAACAGATAAAGGAACTTGATCATCAGACGCCGGAACTTCTTCCGAGTCTGCTGCGCGGTCAAGGTTGGGAAAAGCTTCTCTCCAGGGAATGGCTATTTTCAAAAGGTGCTCGGTCCTCCAGAAGCTCCAGCGTTTGCACCACCGAGGTCAGTTCCTGCAAGCGCTCCCGCTTGACCAGGTAGGCATTAGCGCCGCGATCAAAGGCGTTTTGGACATCCTTATCCTGACCCGCTCCAGCGAGGATTAAGATTGGGACATTGGCGAACTGATTTTGTTCCCGAATCCACCCGAGCACAGCCATGCTGCTTCCGTCGGGATTGGTCATATCGAGCAGGATCAGCTTGGGAAGTGGATAGTTCCGCCGATCTGCGTAAATTCCGACACCGCGAAGATAAAGAATCGCCTCGTTTCCGTAACGGGCAATCTTCAGAGGATTACGGATGTCCGCTTTGCGGAACGCTTGCTCCAGCAAATAGATGTAGTCCTTGTCATTTTCGACAAGCAATATCACGCTGCTCTGCTGCATTTACTCACGAACTAATGCTTGTACGCTTCCGGGACTGACTCACATCTGTTACGAACCTTCTTGTTCCCCCGCCAAACCCCTTTTTGAAAGCATTCACAGTAAAACACCGCCACGTGTGGCCTTCAATGGGGGTTTCCCTGAATAAACCACCGCATTCCTGCGGATAGGCTGGTTCATGTCTCAATACAGGTCACGGACGGTCGAGTCTTCCTCCACCCTGATGTCTCCATGACCAGCTTAATGCAGCAACGAGCCGGTCTGGAATCTGAGAATGCTGAGCTGAATTTTATAATTGTAGCGCGCGGTAGTGTGGGCAATCTCGGCAGCGGTTTTATTGAGTTGAGCCTGGCTGAGTTCGACGATTGAACTGCCGCCGACCCGGTAACGAGCTTCGGCGAGGTTGTAGGCCTGTGTTGCATGTTCGAGCAGGCGGCGCGTCACCCCGATCCGTTCCCACGCTGTTTGCGTTGAGAGTGCGGCGATTTTGACATCACGAATCGCGTTATTCTCCAGATCTCTCAGGTTCTCACTCGCGGCTTCGGCCTTGAGCTTCGCTTCTTTAGCTTTGGCGGAATAAAGGCCGCCCGCAAAAATGGGGATACTGAGGTTTACACCCGCGACAGCGTAGTAATCCTCGAAATGCTCGTCATGCACAGGGATAACACCGGCAGCCCCGATCGCGCTCAGAGTTGGATAATGGGCAGCGCGTTCGCCGCGCGCGACGCGACCGGCAGCTTCGCTTTCGAGGCGGGCTTGTTCGAGGTCGGGCCGGTGAGAAAGTGCAGAAGAAACAAGTTCCGCGGGGTCAGTGGAGATTTGGAGCGGATCAGCGGTATCTTGGACGAGGTAATGGCGTGATTGATCCTGACCGATCAAGGTGGAAAGGCGGGCTTCCGCAGCCTGAAGATCATTTTGAGCCTGCAACTGGAGAAGTTTGGCATCGTCGAGGTTGACCTGCGCAAAGTTAACATCGAGCTCCGATTTCAGTTTGTTGCTCGCGAGCGCGCTCACCTGATCGAAGAGGAGCGAACGCGTCGAGAGGGTTTGCTGAGCAACATTGAGAAGCGCGGCGGAGCGAAGCGTGTCGAAATAGGCATTATCGACCAGGAGAACAATCTGGTCTCGGATGACCGCGGTGTTGGCGATCTCGGCATCGGCGCGAAGTTTGGCCCCGGCGCTCAGATTCGCGGTGCGACCGAAGTCGGTGATGATCTGGGTTATGGTCAAACCTTCGGCGTTTCGTTCAAAGATGCTCGGGTTGCTCAGCGACCCTGCCGCGATGCGCGTATTGTCCTCGGTGGTGCCGACCGCGGTGGCGTTGGCGACGATCGTCGGGAAGTAACTGGAACGAGTTTCAGTTACCACCTCCCGGGCGGCGAGGGCGCGAAGATCGGCCGCGGTGATGCGCGGATGAGTTTTCAAGGCAAGCTCTCGCGCTTGTTCTAAAGTCAACGACATCTCGCCGTTGTTTGCGGCCAACACCGGAAGAGCGATGCAGAGAACGAAGATAATTCTGATCATACAGCGGGGATCGCTGCTTGAGCGGCGAAGGAGCGATCCTTTTTTCGGTAAACGATAAGGTAGGCAGCGGGGACAATAAAAACGGTAAGCAACACGGAAACAGCCAGCCCTCCAATAATCGCTTGTGCGAGAGGGGCGTAAGCTTCGCTGCCGGTCCCGAGTTTGGCCGCCATCGGGATGAGGCCAATCAAAGTAGCGAGTGAGGTCATGAGAACTGGGCGAAGACGAACACGGCAGGCCAGCGCCACGGCTTCCCGCACTGGCTTGCCATCCTCACGAAGACGATTCGTGAATTCGACAATGAGAATACTGTTGGACACAACAATGCCAACCATCATGACGACTCCCATAAGCGACATAACGTTTAACGTCGTTCCAGTAAGAAATAGAATGAGTAGAACACCCGCCAGCCCGGTAGGAACCGCTAGAAGGATGAGAAACGGGTCAATGAACGATTTGAATTGGGCAACGAGAATCAAGTAAACCAGAATGACCGAGAGGATAAGTCCCAGGGCGAAACTGCGGAACGAGACACGCATCCCCTGGACCATCCCGCGCAACGTCACGCGAACACCTTCGGGCAATTTCGTCTCGCGAATGATTTCCTCCACCGAGCCAGCAAGACGACCGAGATCTTCGCTTTTGGGCGAGACGTATACGTCAACTACGCGCCGCAATTGATAATGGTCCACCTCAGTCGGTGCCTGAAAATGGCGGATGGAACTGACGGCGTCGAGGCGAGTCGCCCTTTGTCGATTTTGACCTCGAATGGGAATCGCCGCGAGGTCACTCATGTTTTTCACGTGATTCTCTGGATATTGTACGGTCAGGAGATAATCATTGCCGGTCCGGGGATCAACCCAATAGCTCGGAGCAATCATCTGGTCGGAGGCCAAAGCCGTAATAACATTGTGAATGACTTCTTTGGAACTCAGCCCCAACTCGCCGGCGTGTTGGCGGTCCACATCGACTTTCAACGCGGGATAGTCCACATCTTGAGGCACTAGAACGTCGCTCACTGAAGCCAGCGTCTTAACTTTGCGAGATATCTCGGTAGCTGTTTCATGGACTTTCTCGAGGTTGGAGCCGCTCACCTGAACATCGATGGGCGCGGGCAGACCCATGTTGAGGACGGCATCCACCAATCCGCCCGTCTGAAAGTAGGCGCTGACCTGCGGCATTTCGTTTTTGAGCCGGCGCCGAACGCGGTCCATGTATGCAAAGCTGCTTACCTTGTGCTTTTCCTCGAGGCTTGCCTGCACCGTCGCGGTATGCTGGCCCGAATTGCTCGTGTAAATAGAGGAGAAACCAGGCGTGACGCCGACATTCGCGACGACAACGCCTAACTCACTCTCCGGCACTTCTTCGCGAATGATCTTCTCGACCGCCTTAACGAGATCCTCGGTGTACTCGATGCGTGTGCCGGTAGGAGCTTTTAGATTGATAACGAATTGACCAGGATCGGTTCGTGGAAAGTAGGAGAGACCAATAAACGGAGCCAGGCCAAGGCTAATGAGAAACACACCTGTGAGGCCCACAACGGTGGCCAGAGGCCGAAGCAACGAGCGGTTCAGGAGCCAGTCGTATTTATCTAGCATGGCGTTGAACCGCCCGTTAAACCAGTAATTGAATTTTTGGCCGAAACCTTTCGGGGCGTGATTTGGATCATGGGTATGAGGCGCCTTGATTAGTTTTGCGCAAAACAGCGGCACGACCGTCATCGCAACA
Source organism: Limisphaerales bacterium (assembly GCA_044226545.1). Lineage (GTDB taxonomy): Bacteria > Verrucomicrobiota > Verrucomicrobiia > Limisphaerales > SXQI01 > DASVNK01. Next base: position 612,654 of record JBGAGW010000001.1, on the reverse strand, counting down.
AAGTAAGAAGCGAAGAGCGAGAGAACAACGGACAGCGCCAAGGCGCTAAAGAGGAACCGGCTTACGCCATAGAGGAACGTGACCGGAAAGAATACGACGGCGGTTGTGAGAGTCGCAGCCAGTACGGGCAAAGCGACTTCGGCGCCGCCTTTTTCCGCGGCGACTTCCGGAGATTCGCCGAGTTCCAGATGGCGAAAAATATTCTCCAGCACTACGACGGAGTTATCAATCAAACGAGAGAAGGCCAGAGCGAGGCCGCCCAGGATCATGGCATTGACCGAATTATCTCCAAAGGAGAGCGCAATGAAAGTCGCAAGAGCGGAGAGGGGAATGGAGAGAAACACCGCGAGGGTCGCGCGAACACTCCCAAGGAAGATCAGGATCATCAGACCTGTCAGGATGAGCCCAATCGCTCCTTCATGTATCAGGTTCTCAATCGCGTTTTTTACGAAAATTGATTGGTCAAAGACCACCTTGGTAATCAACTGGGCCGGCTTGTCGACCAGGTTCGCAATGGCGTCTTTGATGCCGTTGACGACCGATATGGTGTTGGCGTCACCGCCTTGTTTAAGCACCGGGAGGAAAACCGATGGCTGCCCATCCACGCGGACAATGCTGCTCTGAATTTGCGAAGCGTCCTTGGCCTGGCCTATATCGGCTACAAGGACTGAGGCGCCCGCTACGGTTTTCAGCGGGAGTCGATTGATCTCATCGATCTTTTCGATCTGACTATTAGCGTAAAGATTATAATCAAGAGGGCCAATCTTCACGTCACCCGCGGGAAGGATCAGATTGGAGTCATTAACCGCCCGCACGACATCCATAACGCTGAGTTGGTGGGCTTCGAGCTTCAGAGGGTCCACGTAGACCATGATCTGGCGGTAGCGACCGCCAAATGGCTGCGGGACTGATGCTCCCGAGACGTTGGCGACCTGATTCCGGATATTATACTGCCCTTGGTCGCGAAGCTGAGTTTGGTCCATCCCTTCGCCCTTGAGCGTGATCAAACAGACCGGCAGGCTGGAGGCGTCGAATTTGAGGACGACCGGCGGCAAGGTTCCTGGCGGCAGACGACGTAAGTTGGCGGAGGCGAGATTTGCGATCGTTGTGACGGCGGAATCCGGATTTGTGCCGGGTTGGAAATAGACTTTGATCAGGCTGACGCCGGGTAGCGAGCGCGATTCGATATGATCAATGCCGCTGGCGAGAGTAAAGAACCGTTCGAACCGGCCCGTAATATCATTTTCGATCTGTTCCGGCGGCATACCGGAATAGAAAGTTGCGACGACGACGACTGGGATTTTGATGGCCGGGAAGAGATCGACCGGGAGGCGGACAAGGCTGGTGATCCCAACCACGCAGGTTACCAGACAAATAACGATAATCAGATAGGGGTAGCGAATGGAAAAGCGGGACATACGAAACTAGCGTCGAGTTTTGCGCACGGCTTCGCGCAGCCGTTCGATTGAAAAATCTGGCTCGCGACAAAGCTTGATGAGTTCACGTTCTTGTTGCTGAAGGCGAATCGCGCCCTTGAGCACATCTACCACGCGATCTCCCGGTACAGAGACGATACCGTGACAATCTCCATGCAATAAGTCTCCCGGAGAAACCGTGAGGCCGCCAATTTCAACTGGGCTGCCGGCCTCGACAATGTGACTGTAAGCATGGGATACCGAAAGACATCCTCCGAAAAGAGAGAACCCGATCCGGCTGACTTCCGCGATGTCGCGCACTGCGCCATTCGTCGCGACGGCCTCGCAACGCAATGCGCGAAGAATCTCCGCATGGACTTCGCCAACCAGTGCGCCCGTTCCGGGCGTGAGGTCAACATCTTGAATGACGAGAAAGCGCGGTTCCGGAACACTCAACACGTAATCCCACCATTGAGTGCGCTCCAGATAGCTCGGTGCATCGATCGGAGGCGAAGAAGATCGGATCTTTATAGTGGCGGCGTAACCAACTGCAGGCTGTTCGTTCGTTGTAAAACGTCGGATCGAGCCGTCGGTGAATCCTTCATTCCTCAGGCGCACTCCCAACGATTCAATAGCGTTCGCCACGGCACAACTGCTGAGTCTTTTGAGTTCCTTCAATTCGGGTGGAGCAAGCAACATATCAAGAGAGAGGAATTGGATCAGTGGAAACTACCTTGGGGGTGACATGTTGCCCGGGCTTCACGCCGGTGCGATTGCCCACCAGCAACATATCGCCTTCACTGACACCTGAAAGGATTTCGATTTTGAACGGGGATTCGAGACCCAGTTTTACCGCCCTTTCCTCAATGGTGCCGTCCTTCTTGATGAGGTAGACCGTAGCGGACTCCCCTTTGCGCGCTATAGTGGTGATTGGAGCTACAACGGCATTCTCTTTCCGTTCGACCTTGACGGTCACCGAGGCGTACATACCCGGTATAAGCGAATAGTCCGCGTTTTCGATATCGACCTCCGTCTCCATGGTGCGTGTTGAGAAATCCACCTTCTGCGACGAACGAGTGATTTTCGCCTGCACCTTGCGCTTCACTCCCGGGATGGAAACTTCGACGGGATCCCCCTGCTTAATTGCGGAAACAAATGAAGCGGAAACGGGGAAGATCAGACGGAGAAAACTATTTTGGGAAAGGCGGATGAGCGGCATGGCCTGCGTGCTCGAAGAAGTGCCCGCCTGGATGAGAGCGCCTTTATCGGCATAACGCTTTGTGACGACACCGTCGAACGGGGCTGTAATGCGAGCGTACTGAAGCATTGTTTTCAGCTTGTTCACTTCTGCCGTCGCGCCACTCTCCTGTTCCTTGGCTGCCGCCAGATCAGCTTCGGCACCCCGTTCTTTCGCGGTCGCGCTGTCGATGTCCTGCTGAGCAATAAGATTCGGTTGCGCTTTTTCCACGGCCGCCATGCGATCCAGGCTTACATGCGCATCGTCCCACGTGGCCTGTGCACGCCGGATTTGTTGAGAAGCGCGACGTTGCGTGGCGAGGGCGCGCTCCAGTTCGTGCTCCACTTCGGGCAGCTCCAGTTGCGCAATGACTTGCCCTTCCTTCACGTGATCACCCACGTCCACATTGATTGTTTGCACGTAGCCAGCCACCTTGGCGTGCAGGTCAATTTCCTGATAAGGCCGCAGTTCGGAATCGAAAACGATTTCTCGCGCGATCTCCTCGCGTGTGACGGGACTGGCTGCCACTACAGGCGGTGCGTCGGCGGCGCCTTCCGCGGCCACGGCGTGGGTCTTTCTCGGCCAGAAGAACAGTCCGGCGGCCAAAAGGAGGACCGCCACTACCAGCAGCGCCCTCCATGGAGCTTTATGCCTATTAGGTTCGACGGAGCCTTCCACCACCGGTGCTGAGGCGGTTTCGTGAGCACTATTTTTCTCTAGAATCATAAACTGAGGCTATTGCTTCTTCTCGTGCCAAAGGCAGATGCACCCGGAAAGTACTCCCCACCCCTTCGCGGGAGTCCACCGTCACCTTCCCCGAATGGGCATGGCAGATAGATTTGACAATCGACAGCCCTAATCCAGCGCTTCCCTGATCGCGAGACCTGGCTTTGTCCACTCTATAGAACCGTTCAAAGATGTAGGGCACCGCATCCTTAGGAATTCCAATGCCGTTATCGGTTATCTCAAGGATCGCTTCGGAGCTTTCGTTATAAATGCGCACTCTAACACTTCCTCCAGCCGGTGTGTATTTAATAGCGTTATCAACGAGGTTCACAATAACCTGCTTTAACCGGGCTCGATCACCTTCGACGAAGACCGGCGACTTTGATTCACATCGAAGTGAAATATCTTTGTCCTCGGCTAGAAGGCACATCTGTTCGGTGGTCGTGGCCGCGAGCGCAGCGAGATCGAAGCGGACGGTTTCGCTATGCGCCTCACCCGCGTCGAGGCGCGAAAGAGCGAACAGTCCTTCCACAATTTTCCCGAGTCGGTCGACCTCCTCCAGATTGCTCCCGAGCGTTTCGCGGGTTTCCGGGCTGAGATGATTCCCAGTCACCACACCTTCGATTTCGCCCCGTAACACCGCAAGTGGCGTGCGCAACTCGTGAGAGGCGTCGGCGACGAACCGGCGAGTGTTATCGTAGGCCTCACAGATCCGGCCGATCATTCGATTCAATGCTGTCGAGAGCGTTTCCAACTCGTCGCCAGTATGAGTCATGGGGAGACGTTCGCTCAGGTTATGGAGAGTAATATGCTCGGCGCTTTGCGCGATTTCGATCACCGGCCGCAAAGCCCGTCCTACAAGCATATAAGCCCCGAAGCCTGTAACTGCGATCAGGAGTGGCACTCCTATAAGCAGGCAGATTAAAAGGTTGGCGAGAGCTGAATTTACGGGAGCAAGCGACGTTCCGACTTCCACCGCGTATTGGTTTGTTCCAATCGAAACAGGTAGTTCAGCTAAAAGTAGATCCGCGAAGTTTGTCAGATGTTCTACCCGGAAATTTTTTTCTACGACAGTTTTACGTGGTAAGTGAATCTCTGCCGGATCGAAGCTGCGATCCTGGGGAATCCCAGAAAGATAAATCACATTGGTTTCACCCGTGGTGATCCGAACGAACCGCCCACTGCTCTCCGGAGCGTAATGCAAACCGATTTCATCCCGCAGCCAGTCCGGACTGATCAGGTTAGAATTCGCATTCATGCTACGAGCGACCTGTCGCGCACGATGAATCAATGTGTCTCGCAAATTCTGACGCAAAAGGCCGCCGAGCGCGGCATACATGAAGACGCCGAATACGGCGAACGCGCAAAAAAGAAGAGTGGCGTACCAGGCCAGCAGCTGAAATCGAATGGAGCGAGTGTTCAGTCTCATTCGTCACTGATATAGTAACCGGCACCGCGCATCGTCTTGAGCAGCTTTTTGGGATACGGATCGTCAATTTTTTCGCGAAGGTGGCGGACGTAGACGTCGACGATATTGGTGAGACCCTCGAAGCTCTCGTCCCAAACATGCTCGATAATCATGGTGCGCGATAAAACGCGTCCGGCATTCGCCATCAGATATTCAAGAAGACCGTACTCCTTTGAAGTCAGGTCTATCTTATTTCCCGCGCGCCGTACTGCCTGACGCAACCGGTCCAGTTCGAGATCAGCCACTTGCAGCAAACTTGCCCGGTCAGTGCTGCCACGGCGAAGAAGCGCCTTCACTCGGACCAACAGTTCCGCAAAGGCGAACGGCTTCGTCAGGTAATCATCCGCGCCGGCCTCGAAATGTCGGACTTTGTCTGGTGTGCTGCCGCTCGCCGTCAGGATGAGGATGGGCAGGTGAGTATTGTTTTGTCGCACTTTCTTGAGGATATCTGTCCCGGGAATCCCCGGTAACATCAGGTCGAGAATGAGCAAGTCGTAATTGTGGGTGGTAGCCATCTCTTCGCCAGTCTGGCCATCGTAGGCCACATCGACCGCAAACCGTTCAGCGCGAAGACCCAACGCAACGGAATCAGCCAACTTCTTTTCGTCTTCGACAATTAGCAAACGCATGAACTTTCCTCTCTCTAACACACGATAATTAAAAGCGGCGAAATGCCACATTAAATTTCGTTCATCTCAAAAGACACTGCGAACTGGGCACTGCGGAACCGTGATCTTGGGTTTGCGCTTTCAGGCCAGAACGTTCAGAATTCGGAAGTTGTATGAAACGCCGAGCCGTAATGATCTTGTTGTGCGTCCTGTTTCTCGCTGCCTCTATTCCGAATACCAGCGCCTTTGATGATGGCAGCTTCGAAGCCGTCGCTGCGGATATCATCGTGCTGCGCCCGGGCTGCTTCGTCGCAACCGTTTTGGGTTCGGCGCTTTTTCTTGTGGCTTTGCCGGTCGCGGCGGTTTCAGGGAGCACGCATGAGACGGCCGAGGCGCTCGTTCTCCATCCCGCCCGGCTGACCTTTCAACGCCCGATGGGCGAGTTGAGCAGCGTGATTAAGTAGAGCGATACACGAGGAAGATCTCGCGGCCTAACTCGAGGTAGATACATTCCTCTCCCATCTCGCGGGCGAGCTCGGCGAGAAAGGCTTCGAGACTCGCTACGCTCTCGCGGTGCGGCAAAGCAACTTTATATTCGCGATGCTCCCCGTAATGATCACGCTCCCGGTCGTCCTTCCAGTGACCCGCAATGTTTCCTGAGGAAACCGTGTAGCCGTTAAAATTCGCGAGCAGAAATTCGTGTATCTCCTGCTCGAAAGCGTGGCCGCGAGGTGATTTCAGCTTCAGCTTCTCGAGCGGCAAAAGGACCGCTCCTACGTCGCCGAGAGCATCCTTTTTAACTTTAGGGAGTGGTTTGGCGTTGGCAAAAAGCGGAGGCGCGGCCCCCGCCGCGCCTCCTTGTTCCCCCATCACTTCTCTCTCCACTTCAAGAAAGGGATTTTTCGTAACGCCGATGTCCGTTTGCATTGTTGCCATTCCGACTCGTGCGCAGGCGCTCTGAGCGCGTCCCGGTTGAGACTGTTCCTTCCCGGCCCGTGCTGATCGTCTTTGGCGTCGAGAGGACAATTTCGTTTTCCGAAGCCGCGATCTTGCTGAAAAGAGTCAGCGCCTGTGCAACGACCTGGTCCATGTTGTAGTACTTGTAAGTAGCGAGCCTTCCACAGAAATAGACATCCTTGGCTTCGTCCGCGAGAGTTGCGTACTTTTTGTAGAGCTCAGCATTTTCCGAGCGCGGCACGGGGTAGTAAGGATCGCCCTGGTCCTGCGGGAATTCATATACAATGGTCGTTTTGTTGCTCTCCTGGCCGGTCAGGTACTTAAACTCCGTTACTCGGGTGTAGGCGTAATCGTTGGGATAATTAATGACCGGAGCGGATTGATACTGTGCGACGTCGTGCGTCTCGAATTGAAATTGCAGGGAGCGATAAGGGAGCTTGCCGTACCGGTAATCGAAATATTCATCGACCGGACCGGTGAAGATCATTTTCTTGAACGGAACGAAATCGATGATCTCTTTGTAGTCCGTGTTGAGCATTATTTTGATGTTCTCGTGCGACAGCATGTTTTCGAACATGCGCGTGAAGCCATAGCGCGGCATCGCCTGGTACGCATCCGTGAAATAACGCGCATCGCGATTGGTTCGAGTGGGCACGCGCGCCGTGACTGAGGCGTCCAGTTCCGAAGGATCAATGCCCCACTGTTTCCGGGTGTATCCGCGGAAGAATTTTTCGTAGAGCTCGCGACCGACCTTGCTGATGACCACATCTTCCGAAGTGAGGATTTGCTCGCGCGGTTCCGCAACCGAAGCAAACCATTTGTCGAGTTCAGCGGATGAAAGATTCAGTCCGTAAAGTTGATTGATCGTGTCGAGATTGATTGGAATCGGAACCAACTGTCCATCGACGCAGGCGAGAACCCGGTGTTGATAGGCGCGCCATTTCGTGAATTCAGTGAGGTAATCGAAGACCAGCTTCGAATTTGTGTGAAAAATATGCGGGCCGTACTGATGGATCAGAATGCCTGCATCGTCGTATTTGTCGTAGGCGTTTCCACCGATGTGGTTGCGCTTGTCGATCAAAAGGACCTTTTTATTCAATTGGCTGGCCAATCGCTCGGCCAAAGTGCTCCCCGCGAACCCCGCACCGACGATTAAGTAGTCGAACATAGCTGTTATCACTTTCCAGTTTGTCCCGCGAACCGCGGGGATTAGGCGGCCGCGACAGTCACCCTAGGAGCGGTGGTGCGAACGCGCGATTGTTTGTTCTTGAACACATCCCCGATGTGTCCTTCGAGTTTTTGAACAATGGTTTCCCATTGGTTTTCCTCGGCCATTTGGATGCCGCGAGCGATGGCGCTCTCATCCGGTTGCAACGTTTCGTTGCGGCAGATCTCGATGAATTCGTCGTGCTTGGAAGCAATCTTCACGACTTTGCCGAAATTTGAGACGACGTCGGGCACTGGCGTGGAAACGATCGGCCGTCCAGTCGCCATGTATTCGAGTGCCTTGGTCGGGTTAATGTATTCCGTAGCTTCATTCATCGCGAAGGGCATAAGGCACACATCGAAACCCTTTGTATAGGCTGGTAGTTGCGCGTACTCGCGGCGGCCCATCCAATGCAAGTTGGGATGTTGCGGAAATTGCGCGGGATCCACTTTGCAGGTCGGCCCTATGACAGCGACGTGCCAATGCGGATTGGATTGGGCCAGCTTGCCGATCAGTTCGTAATCGAGGCGTTCGTCCACCACACCGAAATAACCTAGAACGAAGGTGCCTTCGCCAAATTGAATATCGGCCGGCACTTCGGTTTCGCTCTGGCGCGCCTGGCGAAAATGCTTCACGTCTACGCCGCAGCCGTAAAAGTGGCAGTTGCTGTTGAAGCGCGATTTGGACTGGCACATTCGACGTCCCCCGGCAAATACAACATCGGCTTTCGAAAGCAGTTCTCGTTCACGTGCGATAATCTCTGGCGGGGCAAATTTGAATTGCGATAGCTCATCCATGCAATCGTAGACGACTGCTCGTTCATTGAATTGACCGATGTGCGCCGGCGCGGCCATGGGATCATAAAACCATTGGACAGGGCGATCGAACTTGCCTGCGAGCGGTCCGCTTACAGCTTCCTGCAAGAGCCGACACCTTTCCGAATCGACCCATTGTCCCTCATGAAAACGCGCCGCAGGGAAAGAAGTCTGCATCACCGTGACATTCGGGTAAGCCTCGACTGGGATCAGCTTGTAACTGGGAGGCTCGGAGCTGTCGCGAAGGCTCGGACCTTCAACAAACAAAACGCGATGTCGTTTCGACAAGCGGGAGAGAAACTGTTGCGGCCGCTGCCAGACGCCGTCCCAGCGCAGGTGGCAATGTACGATAATTGGATATTCAAGGGTCGAATCACTGTTCATAAAAACGTCATAAAAAAGAGCCGTGCAGAACGGCTCTGGTGCAGGTGCAAGTCTCTGTCCGGCAGCATTCGGCCGGATGGCCACGAAAGTTCCCGGGCGCATCACCCGGCTGCTCGGACTCGGGTTTGGTCAACGTTTGTTCCAGGGCCGGCTTGTTTTCCTCAGGAAACAGAACCGCTTCAACGGTCGGCGCTGGATTGTCCGGTACGTTCGCTCGCGTTGTGTCAGAAGAGATCATCACCACGTGCCAACAGATTGCCGCGTAAGGAGGTCTTGTGCTATTGGGCTGAGCGCTGTTCGCTCGTTCAGGTTTGCCGGTGCAGAAGCTGAGGGAATAACTGAGAAAGGCCGCATCTCTGGAATTCCATTTGGATTTGATGTGCGCGAGAGAGGATTTATCCTGTGGTGGATGTTACCAGCGGATTATCACATGCACACGCCGCTCTGCCACCACGCGGTCGGCGAACCGGTCGAATACGCCGCGCGCGCCGTTGAGCTTGGTCTGCGCGAGATTGGGATTTCTGATCACAGCCCCATGGAGCGGGACGATTTCGACGACTGGCGCATGTACTTTTCCAACCTCGACGAATACGTGGAAAAGGTCCGCCGCGCCCAACGCGCACATCCGAAGCTTCACATCAAGCTGGGACTCGAAGTGGATTATCTCCCCGGCTACGAGGATTGGATTCGTGAACTCGCTGCGCGCCACCCATGGGACTACTTCATCGGCTCCGTCCATTATGTGTCCGAGTCGTGGGACTTGGATAATCCGAAAAAGCTTTCTGAATGGAAAAAACGCGACCCATTTGAAGTGTGGACGGCTTATTTTGAGCGCCTGACCATGGCGGCGGAATCGCAATTATTCGATATCATCGGCCACGCGGACCTTTGCAAAAAATTCTGTTACGTCCCCGTGCAGGACTGCACGCATTTGTACGAGAGGTTTTTACGCAGTGCCGCGACGAATGATGTGGCGATCGAGATCAACACGTCCGGGTTGCGTAAGGATTGCAAGGAGATGTATCCGAGCCCCAAGATTGTTCAAATGGCCGCCGACATGAATGTTCCTCTCGCCTTTGGGTCGGATGCGCATGCGCCGCGCGAAGTCGGAATGGATTTTTCTGGAGCGATTGATCTCGCTAAAAAGTCCGGTTACACGCACTGGAGGCGGTTCACAAAGAGGAAAAGTGATGATGTTCCGCTTTGAGCGCCGAAGCGTTGAAAATATGACCCTAAAAGCCAAGAGCGGCTCTCCGAAGAGAACCGCTCTTGATCGCTAAAGGCAATATTATCAATAACCTCCTTGTGAGAGTATTTATACGAGAGTCCGGTTTCACTCGGAATCAGGCTCTCGGATGAAAACGGATCGGGGGTTTCCCCGATAAAATTAGGTAGCTCATGAGCCTCGAGAATGAATTGATTCACCTGCCCATCGATGGGGTGCTCGATTTACATACGTTCCGCCCGCCGGATGTAAAGGAAGTCGTGCTTGGATTCATTGACGAATGCGCCACGCGAGAGATTTACGAATTGCGGATCATTCACGGCAAGGGAATCGGCCAATTGCGTAATACCGTGCACGCGCTTTTAAAAAAGCATCCCAAAGTCGATTCTTACGTTTTGGCTTCAGAACATTACGGTGGCAGCGGAGCGACTATCGTCCGGCTGACCCCGCAGGCGCTTAAGCGCGAATCCGCCGCAGGATGTTCTCAGTGATACGTTGGGCGCGGGGATCTGGACCTTTCGGGGTTGTGTAGACCGAAGGGCGCACGTACCCGGGCGGCGCGGACAAACCATCAGCCCACCAGCAAGTTGAGGCGTTGAAGACAAAATTATTCTTCCCGCCCGGGTAAATCGTGGCTGTGTAGACGCCTCCGTTTGGTTTTCCGGGCGCGCTCTGCGTAGGACCACTGCCGAGAACCACCAGTCCAGGAATTTTTGCCGGGTCGCCGTGCCATTCCCAGCCCACCAAACCGGGAATGCCTTCGCCGCGTTTCATCCCCGTTCCTTCGAAAACCCAATGATCTGGAAGGTCGCACATCCAATCCGCGCCGCCCGTCGTCGGAGGAATATTTCCCGCGCCAACGAGCAGGCTTGAGTTCGGACTCTCATGCGGAAGCAGCGACATCGCGGGAAAACGGCGAATTTCCTCCTCGTCGCGCGGTCCCCAGAAGTCGGTTCGTGAGAAGACCCGGTTTGGAACACCGCGACTGCTCGGACGGGGATCGATCCGCCCGCAACAGACGTTTCCGGAGAAAAACGCGACATTCAGCCCCCGCGCAATCGCGTTTCGGACATTATTAAACATCTCCATCGAGTAGTACTCGTCATGGCCGATGGAAATCAGTCCTTTGCAACGGTCCAGTCCTGTCGGATCCGAGTGTGTATCGAGATTCGAGACGTAGGTTACGTCGTAACCATGCTCCTCCATCCAGTAGGCGAGCGGAAATTCCCAGAGAAACCATTCACCCGAGCCGGTGGATAGCGGCGCGTCCATGATCTGGCAGTATTTCCCGTACGGACGGTCGAAACTAATGTCGACTCCCGGGCCCCAATACCACGTATCCTTCCCGTTGTCGTAGAGCGAGAATTGATTCGGCCAACGATTGTACGCCTGCCATGTTGTGTCCGAACATTGAAACATGAAGTCAGCGGGACGATCGTCGCGGACGATGAAGATCGCGTAGCTTTGCAGACCTTCGCGTTCAGCCGTGAGCTTACCGAGGTACACGCCGCTCACCCAATCGCTCGGAATGCGGAGCGAATCGCATGGTTCCCACTGACATTCCCGCAAGCGCCGTTCGCCAATCCCCGGATCCGCTTGAACCGCGCCGCGAAACGGCCCGCGACTGAGCATGTGGCGTCCGCCCGCGCCGCCGTAATAGCCCATCCGGTAAATATCCAGCGTGAAAGAAGAAGCCGGGTTGGTGCTGACAAAAAACTGAATCTCTTCCCCGGCGCGAACACTGGTTTTCGAGCAATATCCTTCAATCCAGGGGCAACGGTATTTAGTTGCGGGGTCAATGCGCGTTTTCGTCAGCATCCAATCCTGTGTTCCGGCGAACTGGTTTTCGCGCCGGATCAAGTCTGGCTGCCGCGCCTGACCGCTTCCAAGCTTGCCCGTAGCGCATCCGCCCAATCCCGCTGCCGCACCAGCCGCCACGAGGCCTTTCAATAATTCCCGCCGTGTGATTTCACTCATGGCGTCGGAATAACAGAAAAAGGGCGACAGCAAAAGGAGGCTTTAAGTTCGTGATCCTCTTCGCTTCCATGGTGCGCGTTTGACGCGGGGATACTCTGTTTTTAGATTCCGCGGGCGATGTCAGCCTTCAAGCTATTGTTTCACCGGGGTGGAGTGTATCTCCCCCGCTTGAACCTCTGGCTTGATTCGCACGATCCGCAGGCGAACGGGACAGTCTTCGTCAGTCACGCGCATTCGGATCATACCGAGGTGCATCGGGAGGTCATTTTAAGCCAGCCGACCTCCCAACTAATGCGGGCGCGCCTCGCGGGCGAATGGGTAGAGCACGTTTTGCCTTTTCACAAACCGTGGGAGTTCGCGCGTGGGGAACTTCCATGCGAAATCACGCTCTTGCCCGCCGGCCATATTTTCGGAAGCGCGATGTCGTGGCTCAAAGCCGCTGGGGAGACATTGCTTTACACCGGTGACTTCAAGTTGCGGACCGGGCTTTCGGCCGAACGTTGCGAGCCGAAGCACGCAGACATTCTGATCATGGAGACGACATACGGGCGTCCGCAGTACCAGTTTCCGCCGACGAACGAGGTCATTCAGGGAGTGATTCGCTTTTGCCGGGAGGCGCTGGATAACGACGAGACGCCGGTGTTGCTCGGTTATTCTCTTGGCAAAAGTCAGGAACTGCTTTGCGGGCTGGGGGATGCTGGATTGCCGATTATGCTGCATGGCACAGTCCATCGATTAACGAAGATTTACGAACAGTTCGGGCAATGCTTTCCGCCGTACGACCGTTACGAGGCGGGAAGTGCCCAGGGTAAAGTCTTGCTCTGCCCCCCAAGCGTTGCAGGGTCCGCCATGTTACGGAATTTGGGCCGCACGAGGTTGGCCGTCCTCACCGGTTGGGCGGTCGACCCCAATTGCCGATTTCGCTATCAGGCACACGCAGCGTTTCCGCTGAGCGATCACGCCGATTTTCCTGACCTGATCGAGTTTGTGAAGCAGGTGGCCCCGAAGAAGGTCTATACGCTGCATGGGTTCGCTGCGGAATTCGCGCAGACTTTGCGTGATCTAGGATACGACGCCCAGCCGCTCAGTGAAGAGGATCAGCTTGCCTTACCGCTGCAAATCTCGCGTTCGTCCAGAAAAATAACCAAAGCCACGCTGGAAGTGGAGCCCCTGGTGCCGCCTTCAGGCGGTGGAAATAAGAGTACCTTCCTTCAGTTCGCGGAGACCTGCGCAAAGATCGCGAGCACCACGAAAAAATTGGAGAAGACCGCGATCCTCTCAGATTATCTGAAAACTCTCGATCCGAAGGCGTTGCCATTGGCAACGGTCTGGTTTACCGGGACACCCTTTCCTTCCAGTCAAAACAAGGCGCTGCAACTGGGTTGGGCGATCATTCGTGACTCGCTTTGCACAACGCTCGATGTCGATCAGTCGGCATTTGGCCAGGTGTATTTAAAGCACAGTGATTTGGGAGAGGCGGCATTTGAAATGTTGGATCGATCGGGAACCGTCCGGATCTCGGGTTTTTCGATCGAGGATGTTGACGCGCTCTTTGAAAAGCTGCTGGGGGCCCGTGGACCGAGCGCGAAGCATCCTTTGCTTGTTTCGGCTTTGAAACGAATCAGCCCGCTGGAAGCGAAGTTCCTCGTCAAGATTCTCACCGGAGATCTCCGCATCGGTTTAAAAGAGGGCTTGGTGGAGGAAGCAATCGCCAAAGCTTTTGATTCTCCCATCGATCAGATCAAACAAGTCAATTTGCTCGTCGGGAATATCGGAGAAACAGCGGTGCTCGCGTTGCATCAGCAATTACCTGCCGTCACGCTCCTGCCTTATCGCGCCGTCAAGTACATGCTCGCTTCGCCCGAGGAGACAGCGGCGGATATCTGGAACCGCGTTCAGGAATGGCACGCAATCCCGACGCCCCCGGATGCACTTCCGAATCTCGAGTTGGCGAAGCCAGCACTTTCAGTTTGGGTGGAAGACAAATATGACGGCATTCGCGCCCAAATTCACAAAGTCGGTAAAACAGTCGCAATTTTCTCGCGCGATTTGAAAGAAATCACGCGCAGCTTCGATGAACTGGCCGAGGCCGCGTCGCGCCTGGAAAACGATTTCATCTGTGACGGGGAGATTGTCGCGATGCGCGGAGAAACCATCCTGCCGTACGCCGAACTGCAAAAGCGGCTCGGCCGCCGAGAGGCGGACCTCTTCATGCGCGAACAAATTCCGGTGCAGTTCATCGCCTTCGACCTTCTTTGGAAGGACGGAGAGAATCTCCTGGAGAAACCGCTACTTGAACGGCGCAAATTGTTGGAGCTAGTGATTCCGGGCGCGTTCCGGCCTGCCCACATAACTGAAGCGAAGTCCGAAGAGGAAATTGAACAAGCCTTTACTGCGGCGCGTGCCCGCAACAACGAAGGGCTGATTATTAAGGACCCTGCGAGCACATACGTTCCCGGCCGTCGCGGCCTGGCCTGGCTCAAGTTAAAGAAGGCTTACGCTACACTGGATTGCGTGGTCGTCGGCGCGGAATACGGGCATGGCAAACGCCGGGCGGTTCTGAGCGACTACACGTTTGCGGTCCGCGATGAAAATTCCGGAGAGTTGAAGACCATAGGCAAAGCCTACTCGGGGCTGACGGACGTGGAGATTGCGCGGTTGACGGATCACTTCCTAAAGCGTGTGGTCTGGCAGCGCGGACGCTATTTCGCTGTCGAGCCTGACACGGTTCTGGAAATTGCGTTCGATCTGCTTCAGCGCAGCGCGCGCCATAGTAGCGGATTAGCCATGCGCTTTCCTCGAATCGTCCGGATCAGGGAAGACAAAACTCCGGCAGAAATCGATACCCTCGCCACGGCCGAAAGGATCGCCGGCCTGAAGAACGAATCTACCGCTCAGTAATCTGAATATCCACGAGTTCGCCTGAGCGAAGGTGATTGCGGAGCGAAGCGGGAATCGCTACGGCGACAGGCAACCCCAACTCTGCCGGCATATTCGGATGAGTGAGAACTACATTGGTGATGACTTCAAACCCAGCGCCGACTCCTGAAATCGTCGATTCGGCTTCCATCCTCGGAATGGAACGTGTCCGCATCTGGACAACCATGCCTGGCTTTGGTTGCAGCGAAACGGGTGCTTTTAAGTAGCCAACAATCCGTTCGCCGGTCTTGGCGCTGATCGTCAGAATCGGATCGCCCGGGAGCAGGTTTTCTCCCGGGCGACGGCAGATTTCCGCGACAACGCCGCTAATCGGCGCCTGAATGGTCAAAGGCGCTGTCCCGAGCGTCTCAAGCGTCTTCTGCTGCTGCTGCAGTTCCGCGAGATGGTCGATCAATCGCCGCATGCCTTCGGCACCAGGAGAATTCTCAATGATATCGCGCGCGTCCTGCAATTTCTTGTCGAGATCTTCGACGTTTTTGGTCAAGCGCGTAACCTGAGCCTGAAGTGAATCGTACGAACTGAGGAAATAGTGGTATTCGAATTCGGAAACGACCTTGTCCCCAAGAAGCTTTTGGGAGAGATCAACGTCGAACTTGGCGTGCGGTAATTGCGCTTTGGCCATTTCCAATTCAGTCTGCTGCCGCATGTAATCAACGCGCAGATTCTCGTAATCGAGCGCAAGCCGTTGCCGATCGGCCATCGTTCCGAGCTCCAGTTGGGAGAGGGAAATCTGGCTGCGGAGTAATTCGAGTTCGGTGTCATAACGACGATGGTCCGTCACTCGGACTTCGGCAACAGTATCGCCGGCTTTCACTTCCTGAAAACGCTCCACAAACAGGTTGGTGAGCACTCCTGCGTTTCGGGTAGTGACGGCTGTGATCAGCGGCTCCACCTGGCCAACCAATGTTGGAGGACTGACGTAATCCTTCCAAACAAGCGCGATGGCGAGCAACGTGCAGAAAAAGACCAGCGGCGGGACAAAGACAACGCGAAACTCGCGCCAGCGCTGACCGGACGGGGTAGGTATGACAGGGAGATCCGACATCAGACTTCCGACTCCTCCTCAGCTTTCATCCCGGTCACTCGAGTGACGCCCTGCATTCCGCGTAATTCCATAAGCAATTGCTCCATTCGACCCGGATCACGCAATAACAAGCGATAGGAAAGATCCGTGCCTTCAAAACCTTCGTGGGACCGCTGACTGGCGCAAATCGTCTTGAGGCTATGACGATGAAACAGCTTGTTCAGATCCGGCAATTCGGCCGGAGGGCGGTTCCAGTGCAAATTGACGATCAGGTCGTAACGTTGCCGTGACCCAAAAGCGGTCGCCCATAGATAGACCATAATACCAATCGTCAACAAGCAACCGATGATCGCGGTGGAAAATTTGCCGGTGCCCGCCGCCATCCCAATCACAATCACCACCAGCACGTACGACGTATCAAGTGTGTCGCGAAGAATATTCCGGAAGCGAACAATCGCAAAGACCGCCATCAAACCAAACGCCGTCACGAGGTTGTTCGAAAGCACGTTCATCACCATTGCGACCAGTGTCGGGATAACGATCAACGAATTAACAAATGCCCTTGAATACGACAGGCCGGAATGCGTGAGCATATAGACCCAGGCAATCGCGTGCCCGCCGGCGAAAGCCAGAAGCAATCCGAGCAGCATGGCCGGAAAATTCGTTGGCGCGGCACCAAAATCGCCGCGAAAAAAAGTGTCTATCATTTCACCAAAACCGCCGTTCCGCCGCCGTTGGGCATCTGTTCCACAACGGTCCTTTCCGGGGAAGAAGGCGGAATACTATTCTTTTGGCGGGATACGTCAAAGGCGAATGCGCGGTTAATCATCTCCTCACCAAGCGTCAGGATGCCTTCCGCGTATTTAGCTGCACCGCATTGCATGGTGTCAAAACCGCGCACCAGGTCACGGAACCAATCGGGAAAACGGTTGGTAAACTTAAGCTCCAGTATCACCCAGTTCTTGAAAAGCAATGTTGGGTTCTCCTGCACGACCGCCAGCCTTGCCGTTGGATCGGGTTCAACGAACACCGCGCGATCCATCGTTACCCGCACTGAATTATCGTAAGGACTGATCCACGCTTCGCGCATATAGAAGATATGCGCTTTGGGTACCGCCTGAATCGACATCATCAAATGACAGAAGTTTTGAAGAGCTTGGAACTGCCGTGGATCTTTTGAGATGAGGGCGGTGGGAGAGGGCACTTGTCCGGCCAAAATTGAATGAACCATTTCCCGCCGCACACCACCGCGCTGTTTCATGATGATGTTGTTCATGCGCCTCTTGATCTCAAAAAAGACGGGCGCATCCGGACGATCCTCGTAATAGCGCAGGCGAAGTTTGTAGCGGTTTTTGTCCCCGTTGATTGTCGTCCGATACAGCTTCAGTGAATCGGAATCAAGGTACAGGCTATGGACTGGATAGGAAAAGTTCGGAAGGGTTTCGCCAAACTCGTCGATTTCCAGATAAGAGCGCACGAAGTCGCGCACGCGCAAGGCCACGCTTTCGGGAATCAGATACTTAAGCTCGAACCGTTGAAGCTGAAGCTCCTGCGCCATCGTTTAGAGACGCTCCTTTCCCCAGCTTTTCAGTGTTGAACTCACGGATGTTACGAAATCTTAACGCAAGACCTCTCGAGGCGCAAAATCGAAAAGCACCTCGTCGGCGCTAAAGGGTTGTCCTTCAGTATTCCACCCATCTGGACCATTTTTAGCAAAACCCATGCCACTCCCAATGCAAGAATTATCATTCCGTCGTGACTTTTGCCTTCAAACGCTGTCGAATCTTCGATGCAAGTCGCTGTCATGAACTCGCCACGGGAAGAATCCGTTCCCTCCAAACCTAAATGGGTATCTGGAGAGTTCGGCGCCGTTTATGAAGAACATTCGCAATGCATCTTTTATCTCGCGCTGCGGCTGCTCGGCGATCCCGCTCAGGCGCAGGATGCCACGCACGACGTTTTCCTGAAGGCCTACCGCAAGATGGACTCGTTTCGCGGTGAGGCAGGCATTCGTACCTGGCTTTACCGGATCACCATCAACCATTGCCAAAACCTCCAGCAAAGCTGGCATTCGCGGCATATGTTCAGCAACGCAGACGACGCGGTCTGGGAAACTGCCGGGACCGTTGAGGATGACCCGCTGCGTGTGTTGGAAACGAAGGAACTCGGCGAACGCATCCAACAATCACTGGAGAAACTTCCCGACGAATATCGATTGCTTCTCCTCCTGGTTGCCGACCAGGAGCTGAGTTACGAAGAAATCGGCGAACTCACCGAACAGTCGGCCGATGCAGTGCGCGGCAAACTCCATCGCGCCCGGAAATCATTCGCCGCCCATTTCAGAAAATCAGCCTGACAACCCAACATGAACTCTGAAAATTCCAGACTCCGGCAAGAGCAACGTTCCGACCACGAGCAGCAGGTGATCCAGCAGGTTGCTCAACAAACGCAGGGACAGCAATTCTCCTCGGTGGAAGAACTGCTTCGTTACGATAGTGAGCAGAATCCTGTGCCTGCGGAGGTGGCCGAAAGACTTAACGAATCAATCGCTGCCGAACCAAAGCAGCCGCGCCCTTGGTACAAAGGACTTTTCGGTTAAGCCAGGCGCCAGCCCTTCCGGTAGTTTCGTCGAATAAAACGATCTGCTTCGGGAGCGTTGGTCGCTTTCATGCGGACTGGGTCCCAGACGATCTTGCGCCCGACGCGATATGCCACGTTGCCGAGATGATTGGCTTCGGTCAAAGGGCCGCTGTAATCGAACGAGCAGGTGGTGAGATCGCCTGTTTTGCAGGCATTGATCCATTCTTTGTGATGACCAATGCTTTCGGGAATGAATGGGTTCGGAGCTTGGAAATCCTTGAACTTGTCTTCCGGCAGGAGCACGTGCTTGCCGTAATCGGCGAGGAGCATTCCCTGGCTGCCCACGAACAAACAGCCGCTGTCCCATTTTGGAATCAGGCCGCCGTGCCAAAGCTCCGGTTTCTCTTTGCCTTGATACCAGGTCACCGTGACCGGCGGCATTTCGCCTCGGGGTCCGTAGGTGTAACGGGCGCTCATGGAAGCTGGCGCAATTTCCGGATGCGGTGGAGGACCGCTCGCTTCAATGGTGAGTGGATGGCGGAGTTTTAAAGCCCAGAAAGGAAGATCGTTCCAGTGGCTGCCCAGGTCGCTCATCGTCCCGCCGCCGAAGTCCCACCAGCGATACCATTTCGGTCCTGGAAAATAGACGTTGTTGAACGGTCGCTCCGGCGCGGGGCCGAGCCACAGGTCCCAATGCAAGCCGGGCGGAACAGGCATCGTTTCTTTTGGCCGCTCGTTGACGAAGACGATGTCATTGTGCTTTTTCGATTCTTCTTCGCTCTGTCGGCCCCAGGCGCGACCAACCCAAACATGGGCTTCAGTCACTGGACCGATGGCTCCGCTTTGCACGAGTTCGACAACGCGCCGGTAATTGCTGGTGGCATGGATTTGCGTCCCCATTTGCGTGGCGACTTTCGCGCGCGCCGCGGCTTCGGTAATGATGCGTGTTTCCCAGATATTATGGGCGAGCGGTTTCTCGCAATACACATGTTTCTTGAGCTGTAATGCAGGCAGGGTGGCGAAGGAATGGGTGTGCTCCGCGCAACTCACCACCACCGCATCGAAATCTTTTTCTTTTTCGTAGAGCTTGCGGAAGTCCACGTATTTACGGGCGGAAGGATGGTTTTTCGCGGCGGCATTGAGGTTGTTTTCGTTGACGTCGCAGAGCGCGACAATGTTTTCGCTGCTCACGTCGCCCAGGTTCGAAGCGCCGCGTCCGCCGGAGCCGATCACGGCGATGTTCAGCTTTTCGTTCGGCGAGCGAGCGGAAAGAAGGGCAGGCGCGCTGCCAAAAGCGAGCCCAGCGGTGCTGGCTTTTTTGATAAAGGTGCGTCGAGTGAGGTTCTTCATTTGTGTTCTTGAATCAATTTTCCGGAAGCGTCGTGCATCACTGGGCCGCGGGCTTCGATTTTTTCGGGCGCGCTTTCCACCGGCACATGCAAGGGCACTTCGGCCCGGCGGCCTTGCGGGCGTGCCCACTTCACAGCGTTATAAATCACGCGCTGGATCTGCGGGTTGTGGTAAATGGGATAGAGCTCGTGGCCGGGACTAAAGTAAAAAATGCGCCCACTGCCGCGAGTCCAGCAATTTCCGCCGCGAAAAATTTCGCCTCCCTGAAACCAGGAGATGAATACTTGTTCTTCGGGGATGGGAATTCCGAAGGGTTCACCGTACATCTCCGATTCGGGAAGTTCGATGTAATCGCCGATACCTTCTGCAATCGGATGGCCGGGGTTGACATTCCACACTCGCTCGCGTTCGCCCGCTTCGCGGTAGCGGAGGGCACAACTCGTTCCCATCAGGCGTTTGAAAATCTTCGACCAATGACCGGAGTGCAGGACCACCATCCCCATGCCATCGAGCACGCGTGTGTGCAGGCGCGACACGGTCTGGTCGGTCACGTCCTCGTGCGCGGCGTGACCCCAGTAGAGCAGAACATCGGTGTTGACGAGCAAATCTTTGCTGAGCCCCTGTTCGGGATCGCCCAGAGTCGTGGTGCAAACATCCACACCGGGAAAACAGCGGAGCGCGGCGGCCAGTGTTTCGTGAATGCCGAGCGGGTAAATCTTTGCCACGGCAGGATTATTCCTCTCGTGGACAAATTCGTTCCAGATCGTCACGCGGATGGGGTTCATCTGGTAAGGCTCATGCGGGATGAGGCTATTGTTGGATGAAGTAGCTCAGATTCTCCAGCTCAATCGCAAGGTTCACATTATTCACCATGACTTCATCGGGAACGTGGAGAACGATGGGCGCAAAATTCAGAATCCCGGTTACACCAGCGTCGACCAGGTGATTGGCGACATCTTGCGCGCCGGCTGCGGGAACGGAAATGATCGCCATGCGAACGCCGCGCTTCCGGACGATTTCGCCGAGGCGGTCCATCGGCAGGATCGGCGTGGAGCCGCTCTTGTCTCTTTTGCGGCTGGCGTCGACATCGAAAGCCGCAACGATTTCGAAGCCTTCCTGCTCGAAACCTTTGTAGGAAAGGAGCGCCAAACCGAGATTACCGACACCAACGAGGATGACCGGTTGCAGGCTCGTCGTGCCAAGCAAATCGGAGATCATTTTGCTGAGCTGCTCGACGTCATAACCGAGGCCCCGCGTGCCGAATTGGCCAAAATAGGTAAGGTCCTTGCGCAGTTGCGTGGATTTTACCCGCGCAGCCTTCGCGAGAGCTTCACTCGAAACCGTGCGAATGTCGTTTTCCTTGAGCCGTTGGAGACAGCGCAGGTACACGGAGAGACGGTAAACCGCTTTGCGCGGAATCTCGGTTCGAATGGCTTTCTTCAACTGCGGTCGAGGCTATGAAACCGGGTTCGCCCGTTCAAGGCAAACCCGACAGATCGTTCCAATCGTTTCCCATTTTCGGAGCCAGGTCTGTGAAGCCGTGGCTGGACCGGATGGAGCGAAACGGCCCCGTCTTCACAGGCAGGGCTACTTTAGCCGAGTTCCCCGTCCGTCACGGCGCCCAAATGCGCGGAGCTAACGAGTTTCGCGTATTTCGCGAGAACGCCGCGGGTATAACGCGCCTTGGGTGCTTTCCAGGATTTGAAGCGCTCCTTGATCTCTTTGGCCGAAATGTTCAGGTCGAGCACGCGTTTCTCAGCGTCAATCGTGATCGAATCGCCATCGCGAATGATGGCGAGTGCCCCGCCTGCGTAAGCTTCCGGCGTGATGTGTCCGACCACGAAACCGTGGCTGCCGCCGGAGAAGCGACCATCCGTAATCAGGGCGACATCTTTGCCCAGGCCGCGTCCCATCACGGCAGCGGTGGGCCCAAGCATTTCGCGCATGCCGGGGCCGCCTTTCGGCCCTTCGTAACGGATGACGATCACATCGCCCTTTTTGATGGAGCCGTCCAAAATCTTCGCCATGGCCGCTTCTTCGGAATTGAACACGCGCGCGCGGCCAGTGAATTGCAGACCTTCCTTGCCGCTGATTTTTGCGACCGCACCGGAGGTGGCGAGATTGCCGTAAAGGATGACAAGATGGCCGTCTTTTTTGATCGGATTGTCGAATCCGCGAACCACTTGTTGGCCTTCCGGATATTTCGGCGCACGCGCGAGGTTCTCGGCCATGGTTTTGCCAGTGACGGTCAAGCAGTCACCATGCAGCAGGCCTTTATCGAGCAGCATCTTCATCAACGGCACCAAACCACCGATGGCCACCAACTCTGCCATCACGAAACGACCGCTCGGCTTCAAATCCGCGAGGACCGGAACCCGTTTTCCGATCTTCGTGAAATCATCGATCGACAGCTTCACGTTCGCCGCTTGCGCCATCGCCAGCAGGTGCAGCACCGCGTTCGTGGAACCGCCGAGCGCGGTGACGACAGTAATTGCGTTCTCAAACGCCTTCCGTGTCATGATATCGCGCGGACGAATTCCCTGGTCGAGAAGTTTAATCACCGCTTCGCCGGCGCGATGGCAATCTTCGACCTTATCTTTCGAGACCGCGGCTTGTGCTGAAGAGTTCGGCAAACTCATGCCCAGGGCTTCAATCGCGCTGGCCATGGTATTCGCAGTGTACATTCCGCCGCACGACCCAGGACCCGGGATCGCGCAACTCTCGATCTCGCCGAGTTCCTTGTCGCTCATTTCGCCTTTGGCGTGTTTACCGACCGCTTCGAACACGGAAACGACGTCCACATTTCGGTTCTGAAAACAGCCCGGCAAAATCGTGCCGCCATAAACGAAAACGCCCGGGCGATTCAGCCGCGCCATTGCCATCAAGCATCCCGGCATGTTCTTGTCGCATCCGCCGATCGCCACAATCCCGTCGAACCCTTCGCAACCCATCACGGTTTCGATGGAGTCCGCAATCACCTCGCGCGAGACGAGCGAATACTTCATCCCTTCCGTTCCCATCGAGATGCCATCGGAGATGGTGATGGTATTGAAAATGACTGCTTTGCCGCCCGCCTCGTTCGCTCCGTGCGCGGCTTCAATCGCCAGCTTATCGATATGCATGTTGCACGGCGTGACCATGCTCCAGGTGGAAGCGATTCCGATTTGCGATTTCTTGAAATCCTCCGTGGTGAATCCTACAGGATGCAGCATCGCGCGGCTGGCCGCCCGATCCGGACCGTCAATCACGAGCGACGAGTGCACCCGATGCAACGATTTGCTGCTCCTCTCAATTTGCGCAGAACTCTTCACGGCTTTCTTCATGAGGTTGGAATAATTCTTCAGAAGCGGCTGAGTGGCAAGAATACAGAAGAGATGCTCGCAATCTCCTTGACACTGCCAAGCGGAGTTCGAAAGGCTTTCTTATCTGATGATTGCAAGGCTTTATGAAAGAGCTCGGCGAGCGGTTTTTCTCGCGTTGGCTTTCATCGGACTCTCAGCAACTTCCTTTTCGTCGTTCGCGGATTTTTTGACTTACACCTATACGCCGCGGTTGGCGCGACGGCTCGATACGAATGCGGCGAATGATCAGGTGGTATTTAATCATGAACCGCCGGCTTTCCAGGACTGTTCGTATATTCGAGCGGCGGTTTCGCAGCCGGGGCAGGGGACGGTGACGTACGGTTTCCAAGCGCCGCCGGGACAGGGGATAAAGAACATTATTGCCTCGCAGTTAGGCGCGTTGTTCAACGTGGGCAGCGTGACCGGAGAATACAGCACGAATAACGGATCGTCTTACGTTCAGTTTTTCCAGAGCGATCCTTTTCAGAACTCGTTCGTTGTCACAAGTACGCGTGAAAATCTGCGGGTGGCGAATTCACCGACGGTTCTGATTCGATACACGATTACTGCTCAAACCGGCGATAATTCGCAGGTGCAGTTTTGTCGGGATTGCAACGACGCGCCATTTTCGTTGCGGTTCGATTTTGATAGTCCTGTTTCATTCATGGAGCTGCCGAGAACGATTCGGTTCCACGCATCGCCCGGTGGAACTGTGGAAGCGAAAGTCCCCTCGGGAGCGAATTTGCCGCGCTACGCGCAAGTGAAGCTCACCGCCAAGCCCCAAGCGGACTATGCGTTTGCCGGGTGGTTCGGCGACGTCGTGAGTTACGAGAACCCACTGCTGCTCACCCTGGATGACGGCAAGTCCGTTACCGCGCACTTCGAAGCAACGACTAATTTTTTTGTGTGTAATTCACCGCTCACAAATCTCGTGCATTGGTGGCCGGGCGACGGGAACGCGTTCGACACGATTGCGAATAAAGCGGCGGTGTTCGGGGGGAATCTTTCGTATCGCGCGGGATATGTCGGCCTTGGATTTGGGTTCGATGGGGTCGTGGACTTTATGGTGGTGACTGGCCCGCCTCTCAACTGGCCTTGGACAGTGGCGGCGTGGGTGAATCGCGAAGACAGCCTGAAAGGGGGCGCGGCACTGATGTCGAGCGACAACGGCGCCATTAAATTGGAGCAAGGGGAGGGAAGGAAGATGGGGCTAACGCGGTACGGAGCTGCGGATTGGTCGTACAAATACGCGTTGCCGACGAACCGGTGGACGCATGTGGCCCTGGTCGCGGTGCCGGGAGCGACGCGGCTCTATATTGACGGGTCTTTGGAGGATATCCTGCCCAATAACATCGTGCTGCCGCTCAATCGGATTGGGATCGGGAAAGATGCAGGAACGGATCTGTTCAAGGGCGGATTGGACGAATTGGTGGTTTTCTCACGAGCGCTCTCCAGTGAAGAAATCACGTCCCTCTACGCCACAGGAAAGGCTGGCTTGTGCAAACAACCTCGACTTTTGGGTGCGACCCGGCTGGGTGGTGCAGTAGCGCTGAACGTGCTGGGATCGATTGGACAACCTCTCATCTTCAGCCGTTCGTTTGATCTCCTCACCTGGCGTCCCTATGCCACGAACGTGAATACAACTGGCTACTATTCCTATTTGGTGCCGAGCACCCGTGATTTTTCATTCTTTCGCGTTGCGGGAGGAGATTAATCATCGATCCTCATCGCATGGCCAAGTTCAAAGCCATTGTCGCAATGTCGCTTAACCGGGTGATCGGGAAGGACAATAAACTTCCCTGGCATCTGCCCGAAGATCTGCGCTGGTTCAAGAAGCTAACCACCGGCAATGTCATCATCATGGGGCGAAAAACCTGGGATTCGATTGGAAAGCCGCTACCCAATCGCGAAAACATCGTCCTCACCCGATCGAAAACGGCGATTCCCGGAGCGCGCACGATTCGTTCGCTCGCCGAACTAAATCCAGAAAATGACACCCGCGATTATTTTGTCATCGGTGGGGCGCAGATTTTCGAAACGTATCTGCCGCAATGCGCGGAGGTCTTTCTGACGAAAATTAAACGCGAAGTGGAAGGTGACGTTTTTTTGCCGCCGTTCGAGGAGCAATTCGAGTGCGTTGAGACCATTACGGACACGCCGGAATTTTCCATTTTGCATTACAAACGCCGTGGCTATTGCTAAACGGAGTGCGTGAAATTCGCGATCTGTAACGAGATTTTCCAGGGCTGGTCCCTCGAAGACACCTTCGCTTTTATTGGCAAGACCGGTTACCACGCCGTCGAAATAGCGCCGTTTACCATCGCGAAGGATGTCACACTTCTCCCGCCGCAGAAGCGTTCCGAAATTAAAGCGCTCGCGAAAAAGAACAGCATTGCGATCTCCGGCATCCATTGGGTGCTGGTCCAGACGGAAGGTCTGCACCTGACCCATCCGGATGCGCAAGTGCGCTCACGGACTGCGAAGTATTTTTGTGATCTGGTGGATTTCTGTGGCGATCTTGGCGGCGAGACGATCGTGGTTGGATCACCGAAACAGCGGAACCTTGAACCCGGCGTTAAATTTGAGCAGGGTTGGGAATGGGCCACCGCGGTCTTCCGCGACGCGGTCATGCGCGCCGAACAGCGCGGTGTCACGATCTGTTTTGAGCCGCTGGCGCCGAGCGAAACCAACTTTATCAACACCGCGGCGCAGGCGATTGAGTTCGTGCAGCAATTGCACACCCCGCATTTCAAAATCATTCTCGACGTGAAAGCGATGTGCTCGGAAGCGAAACCGATTCCCCAAATCATTCGCGATTCGTGGCCAAACTTCGCCTATTTCCACGCCAACGATCGTAACCTGAAAGGGCCGGGGTTTGGTGATGTGGACTTCAAACCAATCGCGGCGGCACTCAAGGAAGTTGGCTATAAAGGATACGTTTCGGTCGAGGTCTTCAAATTCGACGAAGGCCCGCAGGTCATTGCGTCGAAAAGCCTCGAAAACTTGCGACAGGATTTCGCGTAGTGCGCCGCGAAGGAAGAGTTGCATCTCGGCTGAGATTTGGTCTCTATTCAGGGAACCCAAACGCCTATGCTCATCGATGCAAAAGCAGCCTACCTTCTGAGTCAAGTTGATCTCTTCTCCAGCCTGGCCAAGCCCGAAATGGTGGCGTTGGAGAAAATTGCCGCGGTCCAAAAACATCCTGCCGGGAAAATGGTGGTTCGGAATGGCGAGAAGAGCGAAGGCTTGCATGTGGTGGTGTCGGGTAAATTCGAAGCGTACTTGTGGGACGACCTGTTCAAAATTGAACGTCCGCTCGCGGGATTTACTCGGGGAGAGGCTTTCGGAGAGATCGGCCTGCTGACCGACGGTAGTGCCTCGGCATTTGTTCGCGCCCAGACGGAAAGCGAGACGATCTTCTTCGAACGAGAGCCGTTCCTCGCTTTTCTAGAGAAAAAGCCGAAGATTTTGCTGGCGTTTGCTCGTGTTCTGGCGCGCCGATGTATCGCCGCGAGCAAACATGCAGGCGTAAAATATACCCAACTCTCCGCTTACAAAATTTCCCGCGAATTGGCGCGCCTCCTGCCGCTACAGGTCGTGCTTCGCCATCGGGTCATTCCCATTGAGACGGTGGATAAGTCGGTGACCGTCGCTATTGTTGATCCCGCAGACCAACTCGCCCGCAACACGGTCACCCAGTACCTCACTGACAAAAAAGTGGGCTGGGCGATTGTCTCTTCGCACGATTTCGACAATTTCCGCGACCAAAAGCTCTTCGATCTGGTGAATTCGAGTGAGGGAATTGCCGCCCCGGTCGAGGAAGAGATCAAATACATGACATCGCGCAGCGGCACGATGATTGATGCCAGTTCCGAAGCAGCCGTGGCGCTCGATTCCCTTTTGCGCGCGGCGATCGATGCGGGCGCGAGCGATTTGCACCTGGAACCAGGCCCGAAAAACGTGGCGGTGCGCGCGCGCATCGATGGTCGCCTCATTCAACTCGCCCCGGCGATGACGCTCGAGGAGTACAAGCCGATCGTTTCCCGCATCAAAGTTCTCGCGGAAATGGATATCGTCGAGACACGTCTGCCCCAGGATGCTGCGATGCGCGTCGTCTACGGCACACGCAATATTGATCTCCGCATCTCCACTGTCCCGGCCGCCCAGGGCGAAGCTGTGGCGTGTCGTTTGTTCGATCCGATGCGGCGCACGCTCGATTTCACAAATCTCATCGCCTCGGACATGGTGGCGAAGGCCGTTCATAATCTGTTCATGATGCCGTCAGGTTTGTTGCTTGTGACCGGCCCGACCGGTTCAGGAAAAACGACCACGCTTTATACGGGGCTGCGCCTGCGCCAATCCGAAATGCCTACGACTAAAATGGTCACTGCCGAAGATCCCGTGGAGTACGAACTTCCCGGAGTCACACAGGTGCAACTGAACCTCGCCATAGGCCTAACCTACGAACGCATTCTCCGCAGTCTTTTGCGCCAGGAGCCCGAAGTCATTTTGGTCGGCGAAATCCGCGACAGCACTTCCATGGATATCGCCATTGAAGCGGCGCTTACCGGCCACTTTGTTCTCTCCAGTTTGCATACGAATGGCGCGTTCGAAACCGTTTCGCGCCTTCGGCAGCGTGGCGCCGAACCGTACATGATCGCTTCCGCTCTGCGCGGCGTGATCAGCCAACGACTGCTTCCTCGGCTTTGCAGCGGTTGCGCTCAGGAAAGCGTTCTCTCACCGGAATTGACCGACGAACTGATCCGCGCCGGGATTATCTCTTCTGGAAGTGCTCCGGTGAAAGGTCGCCTCGCAAAGGGTTGTACCCATTGCAAAATGAGCGGCTACAAAGGCCGCATCGCGATGTACGAAGTCCTGGTCATGACTCCAGAACTTCGCGCAGCGGTCGAGCACGCCGCGAGCCTCGGCGAACTCGAAAAATCCGCACCCTCCGGCAGCTTCGTGAATATGCGCCGCTACGCTGGCTACTTGTTCGAGAAGGGCCTCGCCTCGCCGCGCGACATCCTCGATGCACTGCCGCCGCAACCTGCCGTGATGGCAATTTAGAGTTGTTCCGGAAGCGAAGTGCCAAGAAGTTCAAGGATTCTCCGATGTTCGATCCGCTCAGGCGCATTAATCGTCAGGACATCAACGGTGGCACGACCCGCCGCTGTTCTTCCTTCTAACTCTGCGCCATTCCACGAAAAGTGATCTGTCCAGACATGTTCCCGCGGATTATAAAGCGGAACAATCATTTGCGTCAGAGGATCGTAACCAGCGATGTTTGAACCCTTGGCCGCGTTGCAATAAGCGCACGCGAGACAGAGATTTTTGAGCGAGTCGTCGCCATGATGTTTCTGCGCCCGAATGTGATCCACTTGGTGAGGTAAAACAGTTTCGCTCTGGTTCAGTTGGCAGTACTCGCAACTGCCCCGAGCGCGCTGGCGAACGTCTTCCCGGAGTTATGGCGTCACCGGTTCGTGGTTGGGCGCAAAGAAAGGCGGGCCTTTGCTTGAAGCAGGTCCAAAAACTGGCCAACGCGAAGGTATTTTTCGAGTTCGGCGCGGTCGCTGGCTGAAAGATCACCTTGGTTGTTATGTTGCAGGAGTTCACTAATCCGGGCCTTTGCCGAATCTTTGAAACCGAATTTGAGGATCGCTTGTGCCGCTTCAGGAGGCAAGCCGGCTTGATCGGAATCGATCACTTCTTCCAGGATTTCAGCTTCGGTCAATGGCATAATCATGGATATGACCGCACTAATCTAGCATCGAGCTTCGGATTTGTTAATCCAATTCGCGAGAGCGCGCGGAAACGCGCATGCCGGATCTTGTTCTCTGGCGAATCGCCGCTAGATTCGCGCGGTGGCGCTCCTTTCAGCCAATAATATTCGCGTGCGTTTTAACGAACGCGTCGTGCTCGATGACTTGTCTCTGACCATCGAGCAGGGTGATCGCATTGGCATGGTCGGACGAAATGGTTCGGGAAAGTCCACGTTGCTAAAGATTATCGCTGGTTTGCAACAGGCAGATTCCGGCGACATTACAAAGAAGCGTGATCTGCAAATTGGCTATCTGGCGCAGGATTTCTCACTCGCGGACGACTTAAACGTCATCGAAAATGTTCGACGAGGCGCTGCTTACATTACCGGGCTCATTCACGAATTCGAAAGTCTTCCCGCGGAGTCCAAAAGGCATCATGACCTGGAACAGGAAATCATGGCGCACGACGGTTGGAATCTCGATAACCGGATCGCGACCGCGATGGCGAAGCTGAATTGTCCTCCGGCGGATCGCGCTGTGACTTCACTTTCCGGCGGAGAGAAACGACGCGTTGCTTTGTGCCGCACGCTTGTTTCCGAACCTGATCTATTGATTCTCGACGAACCAACGAATCATCTCGATACCGAATCGATCGAGTGGCTCGTCGAATATCTGGAGAATTACCGCGGCACTTTTCTGCTCGTCACGCACGACCGTTACTTTCTCGACCGCGTCACTCGCAGTATCGCCGAATTGGCCAACGGCCAGGTTTATCGCTATGAAGGGAATTACACCGATTACCTGATTACCAAAGCGGAGCGCGATGCCGCCACCGAAGTAACGGAGCACAAGCGCGAGATGTTTTTGCGACGCGAGTTAGAGTGGGTGCGTCGCGGTCCCAAAGCACGCACTACAAAGTCCAAGGCGCGCCTGGATCGCTATTTCGAGGTCGCGGGGCAACGTCCGGTGGAAATCGATCGCGATGTTGATTTGGTGATTCCACCGCCTCCGCCCCTACCGAATCGGATCGTGGACCTGTTCAACGTCGGGATGGAGATCGGCGGCAAGCGGCTTTTCTCGCATCTCAACCACAACTTTGCCGCGGGCCAGCGGATCGGAGTTTTTGGCCGAAACGGTTTGGGCAAAACCACTCTGATGCGGATTATCATGGGCCAGATTGAACCCACCGAAGGTACGGCGAAAATCGGTCAGCTCACCCGTTTCAATTATGTCGATCAGGGGCGCATGCAACTGAACGATGAGCGCACGGTGCTGGATGAAATCAGTGATGGCAGTGAATTCGTAATTTTCGGTGACGAACGCCTTTCAGTGCGGGCTTATCTGAAACGCTTTCTTTTCACGGACGACCGCATCACGAGCGTCGTCAAACATCTGAGCGGCGGTGAACGGAGCCGGTTACTTCTCGCACGGATTCTCAAGAACGGCGGGAATTTTCTGGTGCTCGATGAACCGACGAACGACCTCGATCTCGCGACTTTGCGCGTTCTGGAAGAAGCGCTCGTCGCGTTTGCTGGTGTCGCAATTGTGGTCAGTCACGACCGCTATTTTCTCAATCGCGTTTGCACCGGGATTTTTGCTTTCGAAGGAAACGGCAAAGTGTTCTACAGCGAAGGCAATTATGATTACTACCTCGAGAAAAAGCAGCGCAATGCTGTTCCGACTCCGTCTGTCAGCGTAGTGCCGAAACGCGAAGTTGCTCCTGCGCGACCAGCCACACAAAAGGCGATCAAACTTTCCTTCAAAGAAGCGCGCGAATTGGAAGGGATGGAAGCGGCGATTCTCGAAGTCGAAGAACGCATCAGCGAAATTGAAGCTCTTTTTGGCGATCCCGATTTTCATCGAAAGTACGGGCAACAGACCGACGAGTTCACGACGGAACTCGCCGGGCAAAAGGAAAAACTCGCCGCACTTTTTGCCCGCTGGGAAGCGCTCGAAGCGATTCGCTCGGCAACAACAGCATTGTAAAAACGCAAGCGATTTTTCGCTCAGGGAGTTTTCCTATTTGCGCTTTGATGACCCCGTAGTAGCCTACTCGTGAATTCCAAGCAGGGACAAATGTGGGTGGATTCGAGCAGTAAAATTGAATGGCTGAACAGATACATCCCGCGGTTCAAGTCGCGGATGAGAAGGTCGATGCGCGACCGCTCACGGAGCAATTAGGCTCCGCTGACGAATTGACGACGCTGAGCCCTACAGCGTGTTGTCATCAACTCACCAGGATCCATTCGCTTCCGGCCTTACGTACTTTTTTGCGTAGTTATACGCACGACGTGCTCGGACCCCACGAGTTCCGACACATTTACGAATCACACAAATTCGCCAACCAGAATTTCACGCGTGAATTATTGGCGTTGGATGCGCAGGTTGGGAAGGAATCGGTTCTTCAGGAATTCCAACTGGCTAGTCGACATGTCGGGAAACGGCAACTCAACCGCATGCGTGCGCTCAAAGATCTGCGGACGTTGCAGCGGTATCGCGATGCAGTGAACGAAGGGAAGGCTTACGGTTGGCACACTCTCGTTTATGGGCTGGTGCTTGCGACCTACTCCATTCCGCTACGCCAGGGCTTGCTCCATTACGGACGACAGACTTTGCGCGGGTTTGTCGAATCGGCCGCGCGGAGCTTGGATCTCGCGAGCGAGGATTGCTTCAATCTTCAGTTGGAGCTGAACGCGGAGTTACTTCCTTCCATCGAACAGACCCTTGGTAAGAACGGCCACATGGTGAAGCTGTTGGCGTGATTCGCGCCGGGTTTCTCCATGAAATGATTTCAGTTTCTCATAACGAACTTCTCATTCACTCCTATCCGGGCGGCGTTTGCTCGTTAGGTCTTAGAAAATCAGCCAGTTAACAGGCGCTCGCGAACGTCCGATACTCCTCCGGAGCGGCTTCTCTCCAGAGAGGCCCATCCGGTATTTGTATGGCGCGGTTTTTTCATCGGTTGAAGGTTTCGCAGAAGCTGATGCTGATCAGCATTCTGTTCATGATTCCGGATACGGTGCTGCTTTGTCTCTTCCTTTTCAGCATCAATGCCAACATCAGATTTGCGCGCTGGGAAAAATACGGGAACGAATATCAAACGCCTCTGGAGGAATTACTTCAACTCATCCCGCAGCACCTATTACAAGCGCAGGTTGGGCTTGGTGGAGACCAGAAGCTGATCGAAAAAAAGATCGATAGGGCTCTCGAAGATCTGGCTGCGGTGGATCGTCGAATCGGGGAGAGTTTGCAGTTCACCCAAGAGGGACTGGCGAAACGGAAGCGCGACCATTGCACCGTAAAAAATCTCACGGCGGAATGGCAGGCGCTGAAATCGCACCGTGGGGAAGATCCCGCAGCGCACCTGCACTTGATCAGCGATGTGCGGACGATGATTACGCACGCGGGAGATTCTTCTAATCTCATCCTGGATCCCGACCTGGACAGTTACTACCTGATGGATGCGACGCTGCTGGCGCTCCCGGAAATGCAGGATCGCCTGTTCACCGTGGCGGAGTATGGCATCTCGGCTTTGGCGGATGAAAAACTTTCGAAAGCGGAGTGCAATCAACTCGCCGTCTACGCCGCACTCTTGAAGCTTTCCGATTTGGACCGAATCCTGGGAAGCACCCAAACGGCGTTGAATGAGGACTCGAACTTTTACGGCGTGAGCGAGAGTCTGCAGAAGCGGGTTCGTCCGGCTCTGGCGGAATTTCAGAACAAGGCTGAAGCATTCATCGAGGTGACGCGAGGGCTGAGCGACCGGGAAACGGCAGGGGTGACCGCTTTGCAATTCGCCGCGGCGGGAATGCAAGTGCACGCGGAGAGCTTCCGGCTTTGGAAAACCGCCAAGGAGGAGTTGGACATCCTCCTGGACGAGCGCATGCATTATTACCGGATGCGACGGGCGCGCAGTTTGATTTTGACTGCACTCGCGCTGATGGCGGCGGTCGGCTTTGTCACCTTCATCACGCGTAGTATTAGCGGGCCGCTCAGACGACAGGCTCGCGAACTTCAGCGCTCGAACGACGCCTTGCAGGAGGAGATCAAGGAACGGCAACGCGCGGAGGCCGCCCTGAAAACAGCGGAACAGAAATACCGCAGCATTTTCGAAAACTCGATCGAGGGAATCTTTCAAACGACAGAGGATGGTCGATATCTGGTGGCGAATCCGACATTGGCGCGGATTTATGGCTATGATTCTCCGGAGGAACTGCAACTAGCGATGACCGATATTGCTGGCCGGCTTTATGTCGATCCTACCCGGCGCGCTGAATTCAAGCGACAGATTGCCGAACGCGGACAGGTGCTTGGTTTTGAGTCGGAGATTTATCATAAAAACGGCTCAAAAATCTGGATTTCAGAGAACGCGCGAGCCGTTCGCGACGAGCAGGCGAACCTGCTGTATTACGAGGGGACCGTCGAAGACATTACCGCTCGCAAACGAAACGAAGCCGCTTTGCAAAAGGCCCAAGCCGATCTGTTGCAAGCGACGCGCACCGCCGGCATGGCCGAAGTCGCCACTGGAATTCTGCACAACGTCGGAAATGTCCTGAACAGCGTGAACGTTTCGGCTAATTGCATCTCCGAGGCCTTGCGAAAATCGAAAGTCCCCCAGCTTTCCAAAGCGGCTGGTCTGATCAAAGAAAATGAGGAGATGCTCCTCGATTACATTGCGAACGATCCAAAAGGCAAGTTGCTCCCTCGCTACATCATCGATCTTTCGGTCCATCTCGCCACGGAACACGCCGGATTGTTGCAGAAAATGGAGCAACTCAAAACGCACCTTGACCACGTGAAGCAGATCGTCGCGATGCAGCAGAACTACGCGAAAATCGGCGGCGTCAAAGAGACCGTCAACTTGAGCGATGTGGTTGAAGATGCAATTCGCCTGAATGCGGGCGGCCTCTCCCGGCACAAGATTGAAATCGTTCGCGAGTATGATCCTTCCGCGACGGCGAGCCTTGACAAACACAAGGTCCTGCAAATCCTGGTGAATCTCGTGCGGAACGCCGAACACTCCTGCGCACAATCGGTCAAGGACCGCAAACAGGTCACCGTGCGCGTCGCAAACGAGGGGGAACGCATCAAAATATCTGTGGCAGATAACGGGGTCGGTATTCCCAACGAGAACATGGTCCGCATATTCAAGCACGGTTTCACCACGAAGAGGGACGGTCACGGTTTCGGGCTCCACAGTTGCGCGATCACCGCCAAAGAACTGGGCGGCACGCTGAAAGCCCACAGCGATGGTGACGGCCTCGGCGCCGTTTTCACGCTCGATTTGCCTATTCAGCGATAGAGGAGGAGGAAGATATGAAAGATGTTTTGGAAGTAAGTAACCGCCGCGTTCTGGTGATCGATGATAACGAATCGATCCATGAGGATTTTCGATCAGTTCTGTGCGCAAACACAAACGACGGCGCGTCCCTGAGCAGCCTCGAGGAACACCTCTTCGGCGAGTCAGCGCCGGTTTCCGAAACGCCCCGGTTTGAAGTGGATTCGGCTTTGCAGGGCGAGGAAGGGCTCGAAAAAATTCGCCGTTCCCTCAAGGAAAATCGGCCTTACGCAATGGCATTTGTGGATGTGCGCATGCCGCCTGGTTGGGATGGAATCGAAACGATTGCGCGCATCTGGCAGGACTATCCCGATTTGCAGGTCGTCGTCTGCACCGCCTACTCCGATTATTCGTGGGAAGATATGGTGACCAAACTTGGCCAGAGCGATCGGTTGCTCATTCTAAAGAAGCCCTTCGACAACGTCGAAGCGATCCAACTCGCCAGTGCTCTTACCGAAAAGTGGAATCTGTATCAACGCGCCAAATCACGCCTGATTGACCTCGAACACATTGTCGCGGACCGCACAGCGGCGTTGCGCAATTCCAATTCCGAACTGGCTCGCACCAACGAGTCTCTCGCGAGGGAAATGCGGCGCGCTCATGAACTGGCGGATGCCGCGCTGGTAGCCAACAAGGCCAAGAGTGAGTTCCTCGCCATAATGAGCCACGAACTGCGGACGCCGATGAACGGCATTATCGGAATGACCGACTTTCTGCTCGATACCAAACTCGATGAGGATCAACGTGATCTCGCCACCACTTTGAAGAGCAGCGCGGATCTTCTGCTCGGGATCATCAACGACATTTTGGATTTTTCAAAAGTGGAAGCCGGTAAGCTCCAACTCGAATCAGTCCTTTTTAGTCCGCAGGAATTGCTTCGGGATTGCATCATTTTAACCGCTCCCCGCGCCCAGGGAAAAGAACTGAAGCTGAATCTGAACGTGAACGGCCCCTTGCCTGTAAAACTGAAAGGCGATCCGCACCGGCTGAAGCAGGTCTTGTTAAATCTCCTCAGCAACGCCGTGAAGTTCACCCCGAAGGGCGAAGTTTGTCTCATCGTCTCATCTCAAGGCACGCAAGTGAGATTCGACGTGAAGGACTCAGGCATCGGCATCTCGCCGGGAGCTCAGGCAAAACTCTTTGAACCGTTTGTGCAGGCAGATAGTTCCACCACGCGGAAGTACGGCGGGACAGGCTTGGGCCTCGCCATCTGCCGCAAACTGGTGAAGCTGATGGGGGGAGAGATTGAACTGGCGAGCATTCCTGGCGAAGGTTCAACCTTCTCGATCAGTTTGCCTTTCGAAGCGATTGATTGATTAGTTACCATCCACCAAGTCTTCACGGCCGTACCCATCTTTTCATGATCGGTCATCCCTTGCGCAAGCGATAAAACTGCCGGTTCGTGCCACCCAGCGAGTTGGTCACGGTCAACCGGCCAGCGACCGTCGCAGGCGTATTCGTCATGGCCGACCAATTTCCACTTCCCAGTATCGTCGCCGCCTCAAGCTTGAACTCCGCGTCGGGGACTGGCCACGAGACGACCAGTACGTCAGCCGTGCGCGTCGTTCTCAGTGTTTGCGGGACGTTCCAAACGGCCAGTCCATCAGTCTTGGAATTACCGGCCCTGGTGAAAACTCCTGCCACTTAAACTTCCGCACCATTCGAGGCAAGCGTGCCCACGCCGTACGGTCCAGCGCCTTCAGGTTCGCTCAAGCCGGAGCCCAGCCGGAACCAGTTCCTACCGTCCCACCGTGCGATTCGGTTGGCTCGGATCCCCCCAATCTCGAGAAAAGTTCCTCCTGCGTAAAGATACCGTTCATCGCTCGCAAGAACAAGGCCCGGCATATCCGAACGTGCGACCTCAACCCACCTTGTGCCATTCCACTTCGAGATCGCGACGGCTGCGTTCGCATAAAGTTCATTTTGAAATACAGCAAGCGATTCGACTTGATCCGCAAGTCCTTCTCCCAAGGCGTGCCACCGCACACCATCCCATCGCGCTATGTTGGTGGCTCGCACCCCATCCGCCCAATCAAATTTGCCGCCTGCGAACAATTGATCTCCCATCGCCGCGATTGCCTTAACTCGGCCGTGGATGCCCGGATCGTCCAGACTGCAGTCGTGACATTGGGGCTCCAATAGTCGCAAGCCTGCGCCAAGCGAGAGCCATTGATTACCATCCCAGCGCGCGATGTTAGTCGCCGCGGTTCCGTCAGCCGTACGAAAACGCCCTGCGGCAAAAAGGTCGTCTCCAAGAAAAGCTAGAACACGCGCGTATCCATCGAATCCTTTTCCAAGAGGCAGCCATTGAAAGCCATCCCACCGAAACACTTTACCTAAAGGATAAGAAGGAAAAGACGCCGCTGCGTAAATATTTGTTCCATCTCCCGCTATCGTCTCGATGTTGGCCAGTGGCTTTTCGACGGCAAACCACTTAAGGCCATCCCAGTGCGCAATGTTCGTAGCAGCGGCACCGCCAATCGAATCGAAATATCCCGCCGCGACTAAATTCGCTCCGGCGAACACCAGCTTCTGCAGGGGACCGAGATGCGTACGGTCGTCTGGCGACAAGTGCTTGATGGTATTCCGCTATTCGATGCAAGTTTCGTGGCCCACATAAGTCGTAGCAATGAGTTAGTCAGTGTATCGAGTCATTTTTTACCAGATCCGTCCGATGCCTCAAAGCTTACAAGGGCTGAACGGTCTGTCCGCATTGCCTCACCCTCGATTCGCGCTGTCGACGCCGTCCTGCGTGCTGCTGCCGGTATTGATGAGCCGACGTCCGAACACTGGTTGACACCGGTCATGGCAGCGGACTTGGCTTCGACGCAGCATCCTCAGAAGTTTCGGGGTGCTGGACTTTACGGAGATGCGACCGCCGAGCTTGTATGGCTGCCGCTCACCAGCTCCGAAATGACACTCTGCTGGCGAGTTAACCTTGCGGGTGAGGAAAGTAAGCGCCCTTTCGAGGTCCTCATCGATGCCGAAACGGGCGCGGATTGGCTTGGCCACGCGTTGACACAAGCGGTCACACCAACCTACAATGTTTATGGTTCCGGGAGTCCGACGCCGATGTCTCCCGGTCACCTTACACCTTCAACTGCCCAGCCAGCGGGCCTGCTGCGAGTTCCGGTGACCACAAGCGAGGTTTCCGCGGTAAGTTCGGATCCTTGGATATCGTCCCCGGTTAATCCACCCTTTGCGACAGTCGGCAACAACGTTGACGCTCGAACGGATAGGAGCGACAAGGATGCGAGTTATAATGTCATAGCAACCGTTTTAGCACCGGAAGTACGCGCAACCAGCGACGGCAATGGGATTTTCAATCCCCCAGTCGATCTCTCACAAGATCCCGCCAACTACAAAGAGGCTGCCGTCGTGAATGCCTTTTATTGGGCCAACTGGATGCATGATAAGCTTTATGATCTTGGTTTCACCGAGACCGCAGGAAATTTTCAATTTTCGAACTATGGGCGCGGCGGAGCAGGAAACGATGCCCTGATTATCGACGTACAGGACAAAGCGGGTTCTGGTTGGGGAGATGTATCTCTTATTGATGTTCCACCAACTGATGGACTCTCCCCGCGAATGAATCTAGACGTGTATTACGGGCCAGGTTGGTATAAGCCTCCGCTTCCCATCCGCGATAGTGCGCTGGACGCAGAAATTATTCTGCATGAGTACACACACGGACTCGTAACCCGTTATAATGGGAAAGGAGCTGGAATCAATGGTTCCATTCAGCCAGTGGCGCTCGGGGAGGGTTGGGGAGACTTTTACGCTCTGACGCTATTGGCTGAGCCATCGGACGATCCGACCTTAAATTATCCGTTCGGCGCGTACTCGTCTCGGGGACTCTTAACGGCGGGCGCAGGAGGGCCGACGGTTGGGGGATCTGAACTATTACTATGGATTTCGCCGCTACCCTTATTCTGTTAATATGAGTGTCAACCCACTGAAGTTTTCGTTTTTCAGCCCGTCTTTCCTGAACACGAGTACTGCGTCGCGAAGCCCAGCCTGGCCGCTGAACGCGAATAAGACGGATCCAAATGCAAGCGAGGGACACGCCGGGGGGAGATCTGGTGT
Source organism: Limisphaerales bacterium (assembly GCA_044226545.1). GTDB lineage: Bacteria > Verrucomicrobiota > Verrucomicrobiia > Limisphaerales > SXQI01 > DASVNK01. The sequence goes on along the minus strand of JBGAGW010000001.1, from coordinate 574,217 downwards.
GTAACGCTGTGGGAGGCTCGAGCGAATCTGATTAAGAAATATGGTTTTGCGGTGGGGAATGAGATGATCCTCAAACTCGTTACGGACGGCATCAATTTGGCCCCCCAGAATCCGACGTTTATCCAAGCCCGCGACGCGATCATCCTTGCAGATCAGTTGCGTTATGGAAGCGCGAATAAACCGGAGCTCTGGGCTGCGTTCGCCAAGCGTGGGCTTGGTCAGGGAGCTTCGACTTCGGGCAATACTTCGTCTACTATTACGGAGAGCAGTGTCGTCCCGACGTTTGGTTACGTGTGGGCGCACGCCACCGGCCCTATTTATTCCTCTCCAGCGGTCGCTACCGACGGAACGATTTATTTTGGTTCGGATGATAAGCGGGTCCGCGCACTGAATTCAGATGGATCGATCAAAGCGAACTATACCGCGACCGGCAGCTATGGTGCATTCGGGTCTTCTCCCGCGATCGCTTCGGACGGGACTGTCTATATTGGATGCTCCGATGGGCGGCTTTACGTATTCACTTCTAATCTTGCTCTGCTGCGCTACTATCAAACAGGCGGTGAAGTTTTCTCATCTCCGGCGATTGGACCGGATAACAGTGTCTATTTCGGCTCGCTTGACGGCAAAGTTTACGCCTACACTTCCACCGGGGCGCAAAAATGGGGAGGGCCGAAACTGACAGGTAATACCGTCTATGCGTCACCTGCCATTTATAACGGAACCGTTTATATCGCTTCCAGCGATGGGAAGGTATATGCTTATGACGCTGCAACCGGAGGAACAAAGACCGGTTTCCCTGTGACGACAGGTGGTTCGATTTTCTCATCGCCCGCGGTGGACGGCACCGGGACGATTTACGTCGGTTCTTACGATTCGAAAGTTTACGCCATTGACTCAAGCGGAGTGACGAAGTGGACTGTGTTGACGGGAGCCCCTGTTCGGTCGGTTCCCGCGATCGGGGCAAGCGCGGTATACGTTGGTTCTCAGGATTGGAAGCTGTATGCATTAAACCCCGCCAACGGAGCTGCCGTCTGGACGCCTTTTCTAACGGGATATCCGGTCGATTCATCGGCCGCGATAGGTTCGGATGGAACGATTATCTTCGGTTCCAACGACAACGTAGTACGAGGGTTGAATAGCAATGGCACCCTGACTTGGCAAGTGAGCTGTTGGGGGAAAGTTTTCTCCTCACCCGTTATCGCGCCCAATGGGCGTATCTATGTTGCATCAGCCGGCGCAGACCTCGGGGTTCTCTACTGTCTGGATAAGGGTCTCACGGGGGCGTCCTCGACGGCACCGTGGCCGATGTTCCGCAAAAATGCACGCCGCACTGGTTCGTGAAAGAGGCGCTTCAGAAGCGTCGATGCTCACCGATCATACACTTCGTGACGGGCAAAAGGCTTAAAGCCGGAAATCTTAATTGGCTTGGAGAGCAGTTCGTCTATGAGGTTGGAGCTCTGCTTGGTGGACCTGGAGATGGGCGACAGTGTAGCGACTGGCTCACTGTGCTCGCAGACCGCTCAGCGTTTCGCCAGTCGAGCGAATCTTACTAAGATATTCGCTGAGATGCCTCTCAAGAACTTTAGACTCCACAGTCATGACCGAAGTTAGTCATAGCGCAAAAAGCGGTCAATTCCGCACCGCTTTCAACTTCGAGCAAATATTCAGCTCACAAAGATAGGCGTGCTGGACTTCGGTCCGTTCTTCCCGAGGGCTGAATCGTAGACCGAGATTGCTTCGTCATAACGATGCAAAGCCGCGAGAACGCGCGCTTTCGAAGCATGGCCGATCGCGCGTTTCGGGTTTAACCGGACGGCTTCTTCATATGCATCGAGGGCTGGTTCCAAGCGGTTCAACCGCTCCAGCGCGATGCCTTTTTTTAGGAATGCTTCGGCGTTGTTGGGATCGAGGATCAGAGCTTCCTGGAAGCAGCCGAGCGCGTCCTGCAATCGATCCATATCCAGCAAGGTTTGGCCCTTGGCTAACAGCAGCTGAAGGCTTGTCGGTGAAGGTGTGGCTTCGAATGAACCCAGGCTCAACAGGTTGCCGGACGAGGCCGTGGTATGTGTGCCATTCAAATCGTCCGCATGCCCGTTCGTGCCGGGGCGGCCTGGAATTTCCAAGTGCTGGATGCGCGTTTCCAAAACTTTGATCGCGGAAAGCAATGACGAAGCCTGGCCGACATTGCCAGCCTCAAGCAGTGCCGGATTTTTAGGTGCCGGCAACATATTCGAAACTTCCATCACACGGTTGAGGGCACGAAGCTGGAACCAATAGCTTAACAGGAAGACCAAAAAGATCGCGCCGCCGGCTCCTGCAATGACTTTGAGCGTGAAGGAGTGGGCCTGCTTGCTCATCTCAATCTCCTTTTCGCGCTGGCTGACGACGGTCTGCTGAAGGCCGGTGAGCACGTTGGAGAGCGTCGTGTTTTGTTGCACGACCGCGTCCCATTTCTCCGCCACTTCCTTGCTGGATCGTTCGAGCGCGCCCATTTTCTGGCGCAATTCCGCCAGGTCGTTCGAGACCTCGGCCGGCACCACTGGCACCAATTGAACGGTGTTTGTTTCAGCGCCCACCGCGCTGAGTGTTTTGAGAAGGCAAACCCCGCACACCAGTAAAGCCAAAACCAGAGACTGAGTTTTCATGAGAATGTGAGCGACTACCGCGTAGCTAAGGACTGGTTCTTTTGGATGACAAGAGAATTTTAAAAATTCTTATTCACAATCGCACTTTTTGGTTTTCTTTCGCGCCAGCGCGTTGCATCTTGAAGATGTCGTTTGCAAACCATGACTGCCTCCCTGATCTCCAAATCTCGGTTTGCCGTATTCTCGTCCCTCATTTTCTCCGTGCTGGCGCTTTCCTCCCCTTCGGCTCGAGCGCAAACCGCGGAAGAGGACAAGGAAACGTGCAAGAATCATTTCGCTGCCATTTACAAAGCGATCAAAGCGTACCGCGCCGATAAGAAGGACCTGCCGCCTTATCTCTCTGATCTCATTCCGAGATATTTGAAAGATCCGAACATTCTAGTTTGTCCGACTGTCCGGCGCACCGGCAACGTGGTGAATTACGGCATTAACGATCCGAAAATCAGCACTGCTTACATTTACGAATTTTCCGAAGCACCGATCCCGGACGGCCATCAGGGCGCGTTCGGCCACACCATGAAGGATTGGAAGCGCCGCCAGATGGGGTTGATCGGGTCGCGCATTCCAATGGTTCGCTGTCATCATCATAGCCCGGTGTTGAATCTCTCGTTCGACGGCAAAATCACGGAAGGCAAAAGCACCTGGGAAGAGGAACTGGAGGATATCGATCCCGCAGATCTGACGCCTGCTAAGCTTTTCGCTTCAGATGCGGCGATCGAAGCCAAAAGCCGGGCAAAGACTGAAATCCCGGCGCGCGATCCAAAAGCGTCGCCCAATCTCGTCGACCTTTCGAAGTTCTATAATTCCTCGTTAAACGAGGGTTGGCACCGCGTGGGCCCGAATGATCCAATCGCCAACGATCTGTCCCAACTGCCGCATGGCATCCAACGGATTGGGGAAACGGAATTCGATATCCGCGGGGTCATTCAGTTCTCAAGCCAGAAACTCTCTTCTCCACGCTTCCCGCTGGCCGCGAAGGACATCAAGGTCGACCGAAAAGCGAAGAAGTTGCACTTCCTCCAAGCCACCGGTTGGAGTGCAGCGGATGGGACGCCCGTTGCCACCGCGGTGATCCACCTGTCCAACGGCAAATCCCATGAGTTCACCTTCAATTACGGCGAGCAATTGCTCGATTGGGTCGCATGGGAGCCGCAGCCGAAAGACAGGGACAACACCTCGGTCGCTTGGACCGGGAAATCGGCAGCCACCGGCGGGCAGATGACCTTGCACTTGTTCAAAACACAATGGATCAACCCCGACCCGGATGAAACCGTCACCAGTATTGATTATCTCGCTGCTAATAATGATCCCGCCCCTTTCCTGATCGCCATCACCGCCGAACCATAAGATGAAAAGAACAATTGCCTCCTTGTTTATTTGTCTGCTCGCGTTGAGCGCGCAGGCTGCCACCTTGCCGGATAAGGTTCGCGTGCTTGCACTCGACCTGCAAAACACGCGCATCGAAACGCCCGGCACACCCGGCAGCGAACTCTCGCAGGAGCTCCGCCATACCCTCGAAATGGCCGACGTCGATATCATCTGCGTCCAGGGTGCAATCGATTGGGAGAATTGCGAGCGGATCTGCCAGCTCAAGCCCGGCCTTCAAGTGCTCACCTGCTCCGCCTTCACCAATGCTCCGCAAGTGGCAGTTCTCTCACGGGCGGGCGCGGTTCTCTCGTGGGCGGATGAAAGCGATGGCGGCAACGGTTTCGCCATGGCCATTCTTCAATGTTCGAATCGCAAGATCGCCCTTTTCACCATTCAGTCTTCGAAGCCAGCCAATCCGCCGACTGCATCCGTCGTCGATACTGTCGTGGCCGAAGTCCGCAAGTTGAAGAAATTCCCGCAGAATCGGCCCGATTCGTTCATCGTTGCCGGGGCCGGCGTCGCGAAGAGCACAGTGCTGATCGATAACACGTTCCAAACCGTTGGGGCGGAGCCTAAGGCAGATAACTCTCCCGAATTCTACGTAATGAATGCGGGTTTTCTTACCCGTCCGCGGAGCGTTTCTTTCAAAGGACTGCGCGCCCCGGCAGTTATTTCGGATTTCGATACCGGGAGCTCATTCTCCTCCAAGTTTGCTTATCAAACGCCGCTGCTCTTTCCGGGCGAAACCATTGCCTCGTATGAGGCCTCGATTCACCCGCCCGCACCTCCAACTCCCGCAAACAACAATCGCCTCGTCTTCTGGGCGATCGGCGGCGCAGCTTTCCTTCTTTTCCTCATGTTTCTGTTCCGCCCGCGTCCCCGAACCATGCAAATGGTTGCGCTTCCGAACGGTGGCACCGGAATGATTCCAGTCGATGATCCCATGCGTTCGAACCTGCTGGCCTGGATCAAATCCGCGTTCCTCCAACGCCTCATTTCTCATCGTCAGGAACTGATGAACAACGAAGCCGAGGCGACGCGTCGCACCATCGCTATCGAAGAAAAACTTACGAATCTGCAAACCTCATTGCAGGCTCGCATCTCGGGGTACGAAGCGCGCATCGACCGGCTCGAACAAGAACTGACCGCCGCCACCATGGACAACCGCGAACTCATCCGGGCACAGATCGAACTCCTGAAAGAGAAAGTCGCCAAAGCCAAACAGGAACACGCGCTCGGCCGGAATTGATTGTTCCTTCGGGGGCTGAAAGCCCGTCATGTGGAAGCCTGGGCTGAAAGCGAAGCGAAGGCCCAGGTTCTGGTGTGAAGGAATGCCGAGCCCTGCAAGGGCGAAACTCGTTGCGCACAGGCCGCACGCCTTATTGCACTTCGAACGATCTGCTCTGCAATTTCTTCTGCAATTGTACGAGCGCCGTCAGGCCGAGACTTGTCTGGAGAGCGATGCAAGTTCCTACCATCGGCCAGCCCGTTCCGAAGAGCACTTCGGTAAAATATACAGGCAAAACCACGCCTATGATAAATACCAACACCCACGCGACCAGCAGGCTCATGCGCAATAGTGAAACGTACAGACCAATCATCGGCACAAACAAAAATGACGAAATGACCACATAAACTTGTGCGGAAAGAATCGAGAGAAACAGGCCGGTCGTAAACCAGACTGCGGTGACCACCAATACCGCGGGTAGAAAGTGGGCCCAGACTCCCCAAAGACGTCCGAAAATAATTTGCCGAGGCGTTAATGCCGTCACGAGGAGCAACTCCATCGCACCCGTGATTCGTTCCTGCCGGAAACTGTTGGCTGCAGTGAAGGCGATTCCGAGCAGCAGCGCCAGGGTCAAAAGTTGCTGGCCATTCGTCGCTTCGCGTGTAGAGGCCGCGGCCCAATTAAGCATCTCCCGCAACTCCGCGAAGATCGCCAGCCAGAACCAACCCCATTTAGCCAGGCGGGCGCTCCACGAATATTCCTGCAACCACGCGATGGGGTTCGCCGAGCGCGCTCGGCGCGTATCCCACTTGAATACAACTTGCGCGGTGGTTGATTCCGCCACGCCGCGCACCCAAAACGGCTCCTTGTAGTTTGAGGATTCCTCTTCCCACTTTTGTTTGAGCGCGCCACTGCAATATTCCACCACGATGATGGTGCTCATCACTCCCACGACGCTTCCAATTAACGGAGTGAGGGGGACAAATAGTCCCGAGAACGCGATGAAGGCGACGCAGAAAATTTCTGCCAAGACGGCTGTTTGAATGAAGTTCCGATAGAGTGTTGAAGAAAGAATTCCTGCTGAAAGTGCGACGCAAAGCGCCGTTATTTGCATGATTACAACGGTGGTGACGGTTTGCCCCTTGATTCCCCCAAACACGATGGGCAGCGCCATCATCGGAATGACCGCAAGCAATAGCGTGAACGCGCGCACGGCATTCACCGCCATTTTGCTCAGAACGATTGTCCTTCCCGAGAGGGGCGCGAGAAAGAGCAGGCCGAGTGTTCCTTCTCGTTTCTCTTTCGCAATGCAATCACAGGTCACCAACGGGCCGATTGACAAAATCGTGAAAAACAGAATCGCGTTCAGCGCCTGGAAAATTCTGTCACCGAATCCGGCGCCCATTTGCACTTCGCCCAGCAACAAAAAGGCGAGTGTGGCGAATCCCACCGTGGCACCGACGATGCGAATCCAAAAGAGCTGGCCCTGCCGCGCCAGCAAGCGCAATTCTCGAGAGATTAACGGCCAGCTACCCAAACTATGCCAAAGCCTTTTCGATCACTTCGCCCGCCACGTCGGTCAACCGTTCGTTTCGTCCGTTGTGCGGATAGGTCAATCGGGTGTGGTCCAGCCCGAGCAGATGCAGAATGGTCGCATGCAGATCGTGCGTGTGCGTCCGTTCTTCCACTGCACGCAAACCCACGGCATCGGTCGCGCCGATTACCTGACCGCCTTTCACTCCGCCGCCCGCCAGCCACATCGAGAAGCCGTGGGGATTATGGTCCCGGCCATCGGAACCTTCGCTCATCGGCATGCGGCCGAATTCGCCGCCCCAGATCACCAGGGTCGAATCGAGCAGCCCGCGCGATTTTAAATCCTTCAGTAACCCTGCGACGGGAAGATCGCTGGCTGCGCACAATTTTGTGTGATTGCCATCGACATCGCTGTGACCGTCCCAACCGTTTGTATCACCACAATAAAGTTGGACGAATCGCACACCGCGCTCGATCATCCGCCGCGCAAACAAACAACGCAGTCCAAACTCGGACGTATGTTTCTGATCGAGGCCATACAACTTGCGTGTCGCCGCTGTCTCGGTGCTGATATCCACCACTTCCGGTGCGTGCGCTTGCATGCGGAAGGCCAATTCATACGACGCGATTCGAGCGCTCAATTCTGAATCTCCTTCCATCGGCAGCGAATCGCGGTTCAATTGGTTGATCAATGAAACCGTTTCGCGCTGCTGCTCCGCTGTAATGCCTTCCGGCGTTTTCAAATTCAGAATGGGCGATTCGCCACCGCGCAAAATCGTGCCTTGATACGCGGCCGGTAAAAAACCGTTGCCCCACGCTGGTGCGCCGCCTTTTACCCATCCCGCCGGATCGGGCATCACTACGAACGAAGGCATGTTTTCATTCTCCGTTCCGAGCCCGTAACTCACCCACGCGCCGAGACTCGGTTTGCCCATGAGAATCGTCCCCGTGTTCATCAGGTAGACCGATTCCGGATGGGTAACGCTATCTCCATAACATCCGCGTAAGAGACAGATGTCGTCCGCGCACTCAGAGATGTGCGGTAGGAAATCTGAGATTTCCATCCCGCATTGGCCGCGTGGTTTGAATTCGCGGACGGGTGGCAACAATTTGTTCTTCGCAACCGCGCGGCGGGTCTTGAAAGAGCCAAATGATTCAGGGATCGGCTGCCCGGCGAGCTTTACCAAATCCGGCTTGGGATCGAACAAATCGACGTGGCTCGGGCCGCCCGACATGAAGAGAAAAATCACTCGCTCGGCGCGAGGCCGAAAATGCGGAGCTCGCGGCGCAAATACGCTCGGCGTCGAGGCCAGCGAAGGCTCTCTTTGAAAAAGGGACGCCAGCGCGACCATCCCGAACCCTGCTCCCCCCCGACGCAAAAACTGCCGCCGTGAAGCGGTGTGCGACGGAAACCCATATGGTCCAGGACAGCGGCTCATTTCGATGGATTTAGCCGTTAGCCTCCCAAAAGAACAGGACGTTGTCGATTAATCTCCCTCCGATCGGTCGTGCTAGTTGCGTGGGAAGAAGGCTGCTGCGCCAAAGGCATCTTACCCTGTACGTAACATTTTCTTACGACCAAAACAATAGGCGAAAGAGAATGGAAACTTATATGTTTCGTAGTGACAGCTACTTGGGTGATCTTTCAGGGTTGGTCTGGCTCCTGCTTTTTGACGTGTCCGACTGCCTGGCAATTAGCAATAAAATGAAACAATTCACAAAAACGTTAATGGCAGCCAGCCTCGCGCTGAGCTGGATCGCAAATTCCAATGCAGCTCCCAACCTCGTCGTCAATGGCGACTTCGAAAACGGGTACAACGGCTTCGCCAGCGACTACACCCAGGTTGCTCCGGTGCCGAACAGCCTTTTTCCTGAGTCCACCTACATTGTCGGCACCGATCCTCACCTTTACCATGATTCGTTCACCAGCTACTACGATCATACTTTCGGTACTCCGAACGGGCATATGCTGATCGCGAACGGTGCGAGTGACACTTCCAAAAATGTCTGGAAGACCACCGCGCCGATCGCAGTCACACCCAATACCGATTATTTCTTTGAGGCGTTCATGTCCTCAGCGTATCCGACCAGCCCTGCGGTGCTCAGCTTTGAGCTTGATGGCAACGTCTCCGATGCGACCCTTGGAAATGGAGTTGCTCCGGGAACAACCGGGCAATGGGTGGGTGTCTCCAAGAGCTGGAATTCTGGCGCTAACACCTCCGTGACGCTCTTCCTCCGAAACGCAAACCCTGAGCCCTCTGGCAACGATTTCGCGGTCGACGACATCAACTTTAGCGAAACGAGCATTGTCAATACGCCCGATTCTTCGTCCACGCTGGCTTGCCTCGCGCTTGGTTTCGCAGGTTGTGTGGCCGCGGGACGCCGCACCCGTCAGAGCTCCATCTAGTTTTCGGAGCATCTCTTCAGATTACCGAATCGCGCGGACGCCTCCCTGGAGACTCCGCGCGTTTTCGCTCTCATCGTGGCAATCTTGGGTGCCTCCTCATTCCGGACGGCGAAGAACAGTATCCCGCTGGGCGAGTTCGGGATTTTGATTTGGCCAATCGAGATTGAAGTGCAGACCACGACTCTCGTGCCGTTCTAAAGCGCTGCGGATGATCAGTTCAGCGACCACCGAGATGTTGCGCAGTTCGAGAAGGTCGCTCGTGACTTTGAAGTCCCAATAGTATTCTCGGATTTCGGCTTGGAGATTTTCGATTCGGCTCAGCGCGCGTTGCAACCGTTTGTTCGTCCGGACGATGCCGACGTAATCCCACATCAACCGGCGGATTTCGTCCCAGTTGTGGGAGATGACGACGAGTTCATCCGGGTCGCTGGCGTTGCCGGATTGCCAGAGGGGCATTTCCAGCGCCGCGCGCGATGGTTTTTCCGCGAGCATCTTTTCGGCGGCGCGATGTGAGCAAACGAGGGCTTCCAGCAGGGAGTTGCTGGCGAGGCGATTGGCCCCGTGCAGCCCGGTGCAGGCCACTTCGCCCACAGCGTAGAGATTTCGAATCTCCGTTTCGCCATTCACATTTGTTTGCACACCGCCGCATTGGTAATGGGCAGCGGGCACCACTGGAATTGGTTCTTTCGTGATGTCGATGCCGAAGCTGAGGCAGGTTTTGTAAATGTTCGGAAAGCGTTCGATGATGAAGCGGGCTGGTTTGTGCGTAATGTCGAGCCACACGTGGTCTGAACCGCTCCGTTTCATCTCGCTGTCGATGGCGCGTGCGACAATATCCCGCGGCGCGAGCGAAGCCATCGGATGGTAGGCATCCATGAACTCACGCCCATCCAACGTTTTGAGCACGGCGCCTTCGCCCCGAACCGCTTCACTTATCAGGAACGATTTCGCCTTCGGATGATAAAGACAGGTTGGGTGGAACTGGATGAATTCCATGTTCCCGATGGCGGCGCCGGCCCGATAGGCCATGGCCACTCCGTCGCCGGTCGCTATGTCTGGATTGGTCGTATAGAGATAAACCTTCCCGCAACCGCCGGTGGCGAGGAGCACATGTTCGGCGGCAAAGGTGATGACCTGGCCGCTTTGCTTTTCCAGAACATAGGCCCCGAGACAGCGATTCTCGCCATCAAGCCCGAGTTTGTGCGTGGTGATCAGGTCGACAGCGAAGTGGTTTTCGAAAATCTCGATGTTTTTATTGCGGGAGATGGCGTTGAGCAGCGCGCGCTCAATTTCACGACCGGTCACGTCTTTCGCGTGGAGAATTCGGCGGCGGGTGTGGCCGCCCTCTTTCCCAAGATCGAGTTCCTTTTCGCCGGGATGCTGCGGATCATCGCGCTCGGAGAATTGCATCCCGAGTTCAATCAATTCCGTCACACGGGCCGGACCTTCTTCGACGATGGTTCGAACGACATCCTCGTGGCAAAGTCCGGCGCCCGCTTCCAGCGTGTCCCGCACATGCAGTTCGAACGAATCGTCCTTGGCCACGACCGCGGCGATGCCGCCCTGGGCGTAATTGGTGTTCGACTCGGCGCGATTCTTTTTCGTGACGATGGCGACGCGTCCGTGCGCGGCGACCTTCAAGGCAAAAGAGAGCCCGGCAATGCCGCTGCCGAGAACCAGGAAATCAAACTGTTTAATCAATGTCTGCAAAGTGCGCCTCCCTTAAAATGGCGTTTGATAGGCCAAAGGCGGAATCCTGAACAGACATTTTTCTCGTTTGGCCATTTGTGATCAGGAACTTTGAGGGAGGTCGGTTTTCGTGGGACACGCGATGCAAAAAGGTCAGGCAGTGTTGCTGACCCGCCGATGTCGGACAATGCCGCGGCCAGGATGAGTTCGGCGCGGTTCCGGTAATTCTCTTAGTTTCCCGATGTTGCCGGGCGGTTTAGTCGTGCTCGCTCTCCTGCTAAGTCTTTCCCCAAGGACGGCAGTTGCAGGAAGAGGAAGAGAAACCAATTGACGATCTAAGATTTGCTGCCATGCCAATAAGCAAAATCTGGATCGTGACGTTCTCCCCATTTTCACGCACGCCTGGAGCGTAAAAACGCTTTCCTTTCTTACCTTTTACAGTCTCGAAGTCTTCTGTCATGGGCCCTGTCGTGCAGCAGTGCGTTACACGCCCTTTCACGCCCTTTTTACCTTCTCAACCGGGAGCCTGATCTCTACCGTGAATGGTATGAGTGTGAAGGACCAAATCGTTTCGTTCCTCGTTAGGTACGGATTCCAAATCATTGGGAGCATTGTCATTTTGGTGGCAGGCCATTTCGCGGCGGTGTTTGTGGCGAAGCTGGTGAAAAAACTGATCGCGCGTTTTCATCTCGAGCCGCCCGTGGAGAATCTGCTGGTTCTCCTTTCGCGGGTTTTGGTGATTGTCATCGCGGCGGTCCTCGCTGTTTCGAAGCTCGGAGTGAACATTTCACCTCTGGTAACTGGGATCGGAGTCATCGGCGTGGGAATTGGGCTGGCGACGCAAGGCGTGCTATCCAATGTCGTCGCAGGTTTGGTCATCATGTTCTGCAAACCGTTTCGAGTAACCGAGTATATCGAACTGCTGGGCGTGGATGGGGTAGTGGAGAAGATCGATCTCTTTTCAACGTCGTTGCGGCATTTCGACAAATCGATCGTCGTCATTCCAAACAAAAAGATTTCAGGCGAGATTCTCCATAACTACGGAACGATTCGTCAGCTCGATTTAAGCGTCACGGTTGCCTACGATTCGGAGCTTAAGACCACCGAGACAGCTATTCGCGGGACGTTGGTTTCAAATCCAAAGGTAAGGCAGGACATTCCGGCGGCGGTGGCCGTGGGCAGCCTGGCAAATGGCTGCATTTCATGGAATGTCCGTCCGTGGGTAAACGTCCAGGATTATCCAGTCGCGCCCGGCGAGATCTACAGTGCACTCATAAAGAATCTAGCTGCGGCGGGAGTTGAGTTGGCCTATCCGCAACGGGAGATTCGGATTTTAAACGAGTCGCATGTCGGGGCACGGCACGATTCGCGAGCCGCGGCAGGAATCTAGGAACACATCCGCCATCCACTTTGCGAGGGTCATGCTTATGCGTCAAATCCTGGGGGGTATTCTGTCCACGTGCACAATATTGAGCGCCGACATCGAAAACAGTTCGGACTCATCCAATGCGATCGCGGCTCGAATCCCAAAGTTGGAAACCGGTTTTGAGGGCGATCATTTAACGGGGGCTTGGGGTGGTTTTCGCGACAGGATGGTCGACCGCGGAATCCACTTTTCCGCCGGGTACACCGGAGAAGTTCTCGCCAATGTTTCCGGAGGATTGAAGCGAGGGGTTGTTTATGAAGGGTTGCTGGAACTCGGGTTGGATCTGGATACGGCCAAACTTGGTCTGTGGGAAAATGGGCTGCTTCATGCATCGAGTATTTACCCGCACGGTTCGGGACTATCGGAGAACTACGTCGGCGATTTGATGGCGCTGAGCAATATCGATGCGTACGATTCGATCCGCCTGTACGACTTCTGGTTTCAGCAGCTTTTTTGGGATGGCAAGCTTTCTCTCCGTATCGGCCAACTGCTGGCGGACGAGGAGTTCGCGCTCACTGACAGCCAGGAGAACTTCATTCACAGCACGTTCGGCTGGCCCGCCTTTATTTCGGGCAACACGATCAATACCGGGCCGGCGTATTTCGTCGCCACGCCCGGTTTGCGCCTGCGGGTCGAACCAAGCAATTCTTTTTATTTACAGACCGCAGTTTACGATGGTGACTCGTTCGATAGTCCGACCGGTGATCCGCATGTGAATTCGAGCGGGACTCATTTCCATCTGAGCGACGATCAAGGAGTGTTTTGGCTATCAGAATTAGGTTATCGACTGAACCCTGGCAGCAAGGAAAAACTTGACGGCGAATACAAAATTGGATTTTGGCTGCACACCGGCGATTTCGTTTCAAATTTTCATGATCGCAACGGCGATCCGTTTATCGTGAGCGGTCTCGAGCCTCTGCATCACTCGGAGAATTACGGCGGCTACGTGGTCGGAGAGCAAACTCTCTGGCGCAGGGAGAAACGCGAAGTCTCGATTTTCGGAAGATTCGGAGCGAGTCCGCCAGACCGCAGTTTGTTTGAATGGGTCTTCAACGGCGGGGTCACTTTAAGCGCGCCGTTCCCGGGTCGTGCCGATGATCAACTCGGAGTCGGTTTTGCTTACGCGAAACTTTCGCGGGATATCGAAAAAACGGAGCGACTGGATGCCGCGCTGAATGGCACAACCTACAACGGCTACAGTCATCATGAGTCGGTGATGGAGGTTTTCTACAACGCACAGGTTACCAAGTGGTGGACGATTCAACCCGATTTTCAATGGATCTTTGATCCCGGAGGGAACACCGGCGCACCAGATGCGGTTGTGGTTGGCGTCCGCACGAGCATTGTCTTCTAACGGGTCAGCGACAGCCTTGCGTCTTAATCGGAAGTTCCGTTAGTTCTCACGCTGCGGCGAAAATGGGAAACTGGGATTTATGACGGCGCAAACTGAATTAAAGCGCGGCACGGGGCGATCAAAATCGCCCCGATCGAGTGCCATTCCGATTTTGGCGCCGCGTTCGAAGCGGCTACGCGAATTCAAGATTCCGGGCGAAGCTAACGATCTCGAAATTGAGGTTGAGGGCAAGACTGTCAAGCTCACGAATTTAAAAAAATTGTTTTGGCCCGATCTGGGCATCACCAAAGGCGATTTGATTCAGTTTTACGCAGATGTTTCGGAGTGCCTGCTGCCGCACGTGCAACATCGCGCGATGGTCATGAAACGTTACCCTGGTGGAGCGTACGGCGAATTCTTTTTTCAAAAGCGCGCGCCGGTGCCGCGGCCAGAATGGATCGATATTTGTTCCATTGAACATTCCTCCGGCAACGTCATCGATTTTCCAATCGTTCGCGATTTGCCGTCGTTGTTGTGGGTCATCAACCTCGGATGCATCGACCTTAATCCGTGGTATGCCCGGTGTGACGACGTAAACCGGCCTGATTACCTGCACTTCGATCTGGACCCGGTGAAAGGGGCAGAAACGGAGAATGTGCTCCAGACGGCGTTGCTGGTGCATGAAGCACTGGATGCGCTGAAGCTGCCGAATTACGCGAAAACGACCGGGTCGCGTGGCATTCATGTCTACGTGCCGATCGAACGCGGTCCGTTGCAGAAGGAGGTTTGGACTTTCGCCAAACGCTTTGCGCAAAGCATGGAAAAATTGCATCCGGACCTGATCACAGCGGAATACAAAGTGGCGAAACGTCCCGAGGGGCATGTGCTCGTCGATTACAATCAGAACGCCTGGGGAAGAACGTTATCGTCTGTCTATTCGGTCCGACCGAAACCTCGCGCGCCGGTCTCGACACCGGTTACGTGGGAGGAAGTGAGCCGTGGTCTGCAAATCGACGATTTCCGAATCGATAACGTTCGCGAGCGGCTGAAAAAGGTCGGCGATTTGTGGGCGTCCATCGCCTCGCCCCGCGGACGAGTGGATCTGAAAGCACTCCTATGAACCTGGCCATCCAACCACCGTTTCCGCCAATGGAGGCCTTAAGCGTCGACGAGATTCCCCAAGGCGAAGAATGGCAATATGAACCTAAGTGGGATGGTTTCCGTTGCCTGGTATTCCGCGATGGCGATGAAGTGGCACTCCAATCAAAAGCCGGACAGCCGCTGGCCCGTTATTTTCCAGAATTGGTCGAGCTCGTGAAAGCGCTCCCGCCCCGGAAATTCGTCCTCGATTCCGAGATCGCGGTTCCCATCGGCCAAAAACTGTCCTTCGATAGTTTGCAGTTGCGATTACATCCAGCCGAAAGTCGGATTCGAAAACTGGCGAAGGAGACGCCCGCGATCATGATCGCTTTCGATTTGCTGGTCGACACTCACGGCAATTCGCTGTTGCAGCAACCGCTCGCCGAGCGACGCGCACAACTACAGGCGTTCGCCGCCAAACATTTTGTCCCCGACGGACAAATCTTTCTCTCACCCGCAACGACCGATTTGAAAATCGCGCGGAAATGGTTCAGCAATCCCGGTGAAAGCCTGGACGGCATCATCGCCAAGTTGCGAAACGTTCCGTATCAATCCGGTGAGCGCACCGGCATGCAAAAGATTAAGCAGATCCGCAGCGTTGATTGCGTGGTGGGTGGATTCCGTTACGGAACAAATTCGAAGTTGATGGGCTCGCTGCTGCTCGGCCTTTACGATGACGCCGGATTGCTTCATCACGTCGGTTTTTGTTCCGCGATCAAGGCTTCAGAAAAACCAGCGCTCACCAAAAAACTCGAAGGCCTGCGAAAAACTCCGGGATTTACCGGCCGAGCCCCCGGCGGGCCAAGTCGCTGGTCTACCGAACGTTCCGGTGAATGGGAACCGCTCGATCCGACGTTGGTGGTTGAAGTCGCCTACGATCATCTGACGAGCGGCCGATTTCGCCACGGAACTAAGTTCATTCGCTGGCGTCCGGACAAGGCACCTTCACAATGCACTTTCGAGCAGGTCGAACAAAGCGGAGGACGCGCGCTCAAGCTCTTGAAAGAGGCGGCTTGATCAGCAACGCACAATGAGTCCCGCCTCCCTCGCGAGCTTTTGTTGATTGAGATCGAATGTCAGGAACTCGCGTGCACCGAGCACGAGTGCTGTGGCGACGTGAAGAATATCGAAGCTTCGATGTCCGCCGCAGGCAGTGTATCGCGAAGAAATCCCCTCGGCTTCTCGCACTAAATCCGTTAAGGGGCACGGCGTCACAACCGCCACTCCATTCTTTATATCCGCCTCCAAGCGGAGCGATACCGTCTGATATTCAGCGATACTGATCCCTTCACGTCGGTTTGAGGCTCTCCGCCATAGTTGCAACCGCAAACTCTGGCGGAACTCGTAGTTAAGTAATTCTGTCAGGTGAAGCGGTTCCTGCATCGTCGCCGCGATTGCCGCTGCTGCGGGCGAGTGAGTCTGAGAAAGATAGAAACCATAAAGATAGCTGGTGTCTGGATATGCGATCACGAATCTCCTCGGCTCATTTCGATGCCCCTTTTTAGATCCTCCCAGTCGAGAACCTTGTTGCCGAAGTCCTCCTTCAAGCGTTTCATGATGTCCGGCATCTTGAATGGTTTCGCGCTTTCGGGCTTTGTGGGAACAAGACGCGCAAAACGTTTGCCATTGCGTGTAATCTCAACCGATTCGCCTTCTTCGATCCATTCTGCGATCCGCGGGAAGGAATTACGTAAATCTCGAACCGTTGCTGTTTTCATTTGTGAGACATTAATGTCTCACGCTATTTTCCGTCAACGAAGGAACGCTTCTCGAAACCCAACGCCCTATGCGCCCCACGGGGACGAACGGAAAAAGGATTAATTCAGCGTCATGAGATAATACAGCAACAGTGTGGCTAAACCGGCGAGGAGCCCTGTGAGCAGCGGCCCGACACTTTGCATTGATTGTCTCTCGCGAGGGTCGTACGTGCCCCACGGTTCGCTTGTGATCGGACGCTCGTATTTCTGGAAGGGCTCATGGCAGATGGAACACTCCTCCGCAGGTTCGCATGCACAGTGCACGACGGGCTCGGGGCAGTGACAACTCTTACCCTCAGTCGCGAGGAGAATTGGTTCATGGCATTTGCTACAACGTATACCCGCGATTTGCACTCTTCAGATCGAGCTTAGGTTGCGGCGAGCAAAATCTCCCGCATCGAGTGGCGAGATGGACCGCTCACCAGGTCCGCCAAGGTGTATTGGTCGAGAACGGAGTAGAAGCTGTTTACCGCCTGACCAAGAATTCCCTTCAAACGACAATGACCACTGATGACGCAGGTATTCGTCTTCGGTTCCAGGCATTCCACAAAAGACAAGTCTCGTTCGGTTTGACGGACGAGTTTCCCAAGGCGGATTTCTTCAGGCCGCCGCGCGAGTTTTAACCCGCCCCCTCTCCCGCGGCGGGTTTCAATGTAGCCGAGTCTCCCCAATGCCTGGACGACCTTGGCAAGGTGATGCGACGAAATTCCGTACGCGTCAGTAACCTCGCCAATTTGAAAGAGATCGTCTTTCAAAGCCGCATACATAAGGAGGCGGAGAGAATAGTCGCTAAAAAGGCTTAATTGCATTTCGAGGCATCGGCTCTCGTTGAAAGAGAGTAAAACAAACCGAGCAAATCTTCAAAATTGCGGTTGCATTAAACAGGTATATGGAATACCTGTTTTGCTCCCTTCCGCCGCGACCGGTTAGGTCCCGCGGAATTAAAAGCGATATTGAAAGCATTCACATGATGAAGATCCTTCAGTTTTACGCGGCAGTGGTAATAGCGCTCAGCCGTTTAACGATCATGACCTCCGCTGCGGACGCACCGGCCAAACCATCGACCGAAGAAGCCGATAAGCTTTGCCCGATCACCTGGCAGGAAGATCGCAAGAACAGCTTGTATGAAAAGCTCGGAGGGAAGGCTGCGCTCGAAGCGGCGGTCGATTCGTTCTACGTAAAAGTGCTCGCGGATGAGCGGATTAAACACTTCTTTGACGATATCAACATGAAGCGGCAGATCCGGAAGCAGAAAGAGTTTCTGGCCGCCGCCTTTGGCGGACCTGTTCCGTGGACAGGCAAGGATCTGCGCAAAGCTCATTCAAACATCCCCGGCTTGAATGAAACGCACTTCAACGCGGTCGCCGAAAACCTCCAAAAGACTCTCGAAGAACTTCATGTCAAAAAGGAACTGATCGATCAAGTAATGGCTATCGCAGGCAGCGTCAAAGATCAGGTGCTAAATAAGCCCGTCGCGAAGAATTAACGCAAATCCCTTTATTACTACAAAAGAGCGCCCATAAAACCGGCGCTCTTTGCTTATCCACGAAGCCAACGCAAAACGGCCCCTGCTCAAAAGTTCATTCCAATTCGCTTCGGGCGGAGCTGGAACTTCGCTCTTCCTAGGCTGAAGGGAGTTCGACCCAAAACCGGCTGCCCTGGCCGGGAACCGATTCAACACCCACGCGACCTCCCATCCGGTCTACCGCCTTACGGATGATGACCAGACCGATGCCGGTGCCCTCGTATTGCGCTTCGGAATGAAGCCGGCCGAAAAGTTTAAAAATCCGGTCGAGGTGGTGCGGTGCGATGCCAATACCGTTATCCTCGAACCAAAGGCGGACTGTGCTGCCGGTTTCTTCGCCGCGGATGATCACGCGCGGTTTGTCTCCCGGAGCGACGAATTTGACCGCGTTCGCCAGGAGGTTCGAAATGACCTGGGTGAGAGCGGCTGGGTTAGCCCGGACGTTCGGGAGTGGGGTTTGAACTAAAACGGTCGCGTGCGGCGGCTGAAAATCCGGATAGGACTCAATAATTTCTCGAAGGAGCGCTTCGGTCGCCAAATTTTCCAGAGGCATTTCCCCCCGGAGGACTTTGCTGTAGTCGAGAACATCCTGAATCAAACGATCCAGACGCCCGGCTGAGGCGCAGATGCGCCGGAGGTAATCTCCCGCTTCCCGGCCGAGTTTGTCTCCGTACTCAGCGTAGAGGATTTCGGAGAAGCTGCGCATCGAACGAAGCGGCGCGCGCATGTCGTGGGCGATGCTATAGGAGAATGATTCGAGTTCGGAGACCGTCTCGCGCAGCTTTGCGGTGCGGTCCGCAACGGTGCCTTCGAGAAGCCCCGCATGTTCGCGAAGTGCGGCTTGCGCTTTGTGAAGCTCCTCTTCATCGCGCTTACGATCGGTGATGTCGCTGGCAAAACCGACCACGCCGACGACCGCTCCGTCAGGATTGAAATGCGGCGTGTAAATGACATGGACCCAGCGCTTACCCTGACGAGAATCAGCCTCGGTCTCGAATGAGACGCTTTCACCGGCGAGGGCGCGGGCGAGCAACGGTTCGACCTTGCGCCCAATTTCCTCCCCTTGCAGTTCGCGCGTCGTACGACCAATGACCTGCTCACGCCGGAGCCCAAACCACTGAAGATACGCCCGATTACATGATCGGTAGCGGCGATCCCGGTCGAGGTAAACAATGAGAGCCGGAACTGTATTGCTGACGATGTCGAGGTGCGCTTCGCTTTCGCGGAGGGCGATTTCCGCGAGTTTCCTTTCGGTAATGTCCTGGAAGAAAGTCGCGACGCCACCTTCGGGAAGTGGGCGGCAACGGAAAAAGTACCAGCGGTTCCAGGGCGGATAGTACGCTTCTGTGTCGACAGGAATGCGTTCCCGCGTGGCTTTTTCCAGGGCAAAATTGAACGCTTGATTACGCGCTTCCGGAAATTTTTCAAACCAGCGCTGACCCATCAGTGCGTTGGCGTCGATACCTTCGGCACCAAACATTTTCCGGGCGGCGGCGTTGAGATCGAGAAAGCGCCCTTCGTCGTCGAGCAGGTAAAAGCCGTCCGTAATACTGTCGAGGACGCGTTTGATCCGCTCTTCGCCTTCACGGCGCAACCGGGCGAGCTCAAGCTGGGATTGAACACGCGCGATCAGTTCGCGTGCGCTAAATGGCTTGATCAGATAATCGTTTGCGCCCGCATCCAGACCTTCGAGCCGCGATTCTTCCCCTGCGCGCGCAGAAAGCATCACGAACGGAATGGCGCGAGTGTGCTCATCGCTCCGGAGATGCCGAAGCAGGCCAAAGCCATCGAGGTGCGGCATCATGACATCCGCGAGAATCAGGTCCGGATGGCGCGTGCGAACCTTTTCAAGCGCGGCAGAACCATCCGACACCGCCTCGACATCGTAGTGCTCCGACAGAAGGCGGCGCACATAATCGCGCATGTCTGGATTGTCGTCAGCCAGAAGTATCTTCGGGCGCGCCGCACCTGTGTCTTGCGACGGCGCATTCGACACCGGAGTTGCACTTTCCGGAAGCAAGCGCTGGGATTCACTCGCGAAAAAATCGGAGGAGCGAGGACCTGCCTGAGTGGGGCTGGCAGTCCGAATATGTTCCGGCGGCAAATGTTCTTTGCCCGTTTGAATGCTCACGATGAATTCGGAACCGTGGTTTTCACGGCTGCGCACCTTTACTTCACCACCATGGATTTGGGCAAGTTCCTGGACGAGAGCGAGGCCGATTCCAGTGCCTTCATGCGAGCGGGAACGAGTGCCGCGAACGCGATGAAACCGTTCGAATACTTTGGGGAGGTCGCTCTCGGGAATGCCTACCCCGGTGTCGCGAACGGTTAGCTCCACGCGTTCGCCAAACCACCGGAGCGAGACGGCGATCTCGCCCTCGAAGGTGAATTTGAAGGCGTTGCTCAACAGGTTCAAAACGATCTTCTCCCACATTTCTCGATCGACAAAGACAGCTTCAGGAACAGGCGGGCAGTCGATCTCCAGGCGCAGACCAGCCTTTTCAATGGCGGACCGAAAGACGCTCGCAAGTTCGGTGGTGAAGGTGGAGAGATCGGTCGGTTCGTAATGGGCTTCGATCCGGCCCGCCTCGATGCGGGCGAAATCGAGAAGTGTGTTCACTAGCTTTAAAAGCCGCAGACTGTTCCTGTGGGCGACTTCGAGGCTACCCGTCACTTCTTTCGGAAGAATACCGTGGCGGAAAGAAAGCACATCTTCGAGCGGACCGAGCATTAAGGTAAGGGGTGTCCGCAGTTCGTGGCTGACGTTGCTGAAGAACGCAGTTTTCGCGCGGTCAAGCGCAGCCAGTTGCTCGGCGCGACGGCGTTCTTCTTCGTATGCGCGGGCATTGGTGATGGCGCTGCTGATGTTGCCGGCGATCAGTTCGAAGAAGCCTTCGTATTTATCATCGAAGCGAAGACGTGGACTCGCACCGAGAACGACAAAACCGATCGGTTGCGCCTGGCTGCCTTGAAGCGGCAGGAGCATCGCGGTTTTCGTGGGTTCCGGCCAGGGCCCTCCAGGCAACCGTTCCCGCGAGGACCAATCCGTGACCGTTATTTTCGAGCCGTTAAGAACATCGTGAAACGGCCAGTATTGAGTCGCAGAACTGGAAGTCTCACCAAAATTCACTTTCTTCGGAGCGGCGGCTGCGCCACTCGCAACTCCAGTGTAGGCGCACAGGCTGGCGCTGTTGTCCTGGCGATCGACCAGATAGATGAGCGCGAAGGAGACATCGCGGTCATAATCCCGCAGAGCCTCAGCCGCGAGTTCGCACGCTTGACTCGTCGACTTCCCGCTGGCGGTGACCGATGCCAATTGGCGCAACGCGGCCAGACGACGTTCCCCAATGACCTGTTCTGTCGTTTCGTTGCAGGCACAGAACACCCCGCCGGGTCCACCATGGTCGCTGGGAATCGGGCTGTAGGAATAGCTGAAAAACGTTTCCTCCGTGAAACCGTTGCGCTCCATGACGAGAAGTTGGTTCTCGTGCCACGTGGAAACATTTTCGTACAGCACCTGCTCGGCTTGAGGACCGACAGTGTCCCAAATATCGCGCCAAACCTCGCGGGCGCGGTGCCCCAGAGCATGGGGATGGCGGTTCCCAAGGGCGGAGCGGTAAGCATCGTTATAAAATTTAACGAATTCCGGTCCCCACCAAACGAACATCTGGTAACGCGATTCGAGCATGATGCTCAAGGCGCTCTTCAAATTTTGCGGCCATTTGGCAGGCGAGCCGAGAGGAGTTTTGGCCCAGTCGAATTCGCGAATTCGCTCACCCATTTCACCGCCACCGGAAAGGAACGGCTTTGCAAAAAGTTTCGTCACAGTTAACCGCTTCGACCAGCGGAGGGAGCCGCTTCTCGTGCCGGTTCGCATCGCGATCCTTCCAACGAGCAGGTCGCGTTCAAACCTCACCCAGCGCGCGGGAGCGCGAAGCTGCTGCTCCCGATTGATCCACGCTAGCGAACGGCAACATCCCGTCAATGCATCCCACCCTGAAACAGTCCGGAATGGTGCCTCAGGAAATCCCTTCCCGACCACCGCCTCGCCTGGAGGCTCTCCGCTCTGGTCCGCTCTGGCGCCACATTGCAGATTGCGCGCAGCCGAAGGCGCGTTAGCATCAAGTCATCCACGAACCAACATGAACGTGCGTAGATTCAATCAACTCGTTTTTCTCCTATTCTCAGTCGCGTCGGTGCCGCTGCTGCGAGCTGCACCGAACATCCTCCTTTGGGATACCGGAACAAAGTCGGAAAAAGTTCCAGAGGCGAAAGATAAGCAGAACTGGAGGATTGTCCCCACCGATTTGTTCAAGCTGGAAAAAGACCCCCTTAAGTCCAGTTCAGACCCGGGATACTACGGTCGCGAGTACGCATTCGCCGGGGACATGGTGGTTGAGAACCGTCATCTGACCGCTTTCTTTTCATCCGGTGAGGGAAAAATCTATCTTTACGCCAAAGGAATGAGTTCTCCTGCCCCTTCCAGCGAATCGGATCTGGGCACGAAGATCGGGGAGCTATCTTTGCTGCACTCCCCTGAAGCTCGAATCAGGAATGTAAATTTACTCCGCAATTCGGGCGACCAGGTCGCAGCCGAGGTTTACTTCAGCGCGGGATCAAGGACCATTCCATTATTGGTCGAGTTTGAGAAAACCGAGATCATCGAGATTAACGCTCCGCGCGGTTCGGGGTTAAGCTTTCAGGGATCAATCGAATACGCGATCGCCCCGAGTTTCGTGGGAGACGATCTGCTCTTCGGTACCGTTCAAGAAACAGAAGCAGACAGCCTGGCCGTCCCGGCGGAAAATCTCATGCTGGCCCTTCTGGCCGGCGAACAGCAGGAGTTGGTGTATAGCTGGCCGAATGGGAAGCAGCGGGTGAACCTGAAACTCAACCCGGAAAAAGACGGTCAGCGGACCATTCGCTCCATCGATTTTGAGAGTGACGGAAAACCGCTTTTCATGGCGCCTCTCAGCGCGCCCGGCATTTGGCACCGCGAGCAACTGAGCTCCAGCTACCTCGAGAAAGTTGTGGCGAGCAACTGGCAACGGCCTTTCCCTGCGCGTTGGCTGACACAATTGAACGAAACGGGAGTAAAGGCCCGCTACAGCTTTCGGCGGGAAGCGGGTACAGTGTGGCGCGGTGTGCCCGGCAGCTATAACTATCCAGTCTGGTTTGAAGGCGAGAAAGCGTTCTATCACCTGAGCAAGAAGGTTTCGCCCAAAGGCGAGTCGGTTGTGTACTTTCTCGAGGGACAGGAAACGCCTCTGGAAATTCTCACACCGGTCGACATTCTCAAGGCGACACTTGGGCGTTCCGAAACTGACTCCATTCTCGATTTATCCGGACGCAAATTGCGCACCCATCATCGTCGAGGCGGTGAAGGCGTCCGCCGTGCCTGCACGTGCGGTTGTACCGAGGCGATACAGGCGATCTTCGAGGCCGGCGAAGAAACGACACGAAGGGATGATATCCAGCAGGAGATTGCCGACATGATCTACTTCGTCAAATGTCATATCGAACGAATTGATGAGTACCAGCGATTCGCCGCGGATATGCAAAGGTTTTTGAAATCGAAGGCCGAGGCAGATCCAGAATTGAAGCCTTACGTGGAGAACGCGCTGGAGATCGTTCAGGAGATTCCGCAGAAGTACGAGGTTCAAAAGGAGAATATGCAATCTCTCGATCACGCGCATGAACTCGAGCGACGCACCATGCGACTGACCGAGAGCAAAAACCCGAACAATCTTTCCGCATACATGGAATTGCTCAAAGCCTGGCGCGGAATGGGCGGCGCACAGGACGAAGTAGTCGCTCAGTGCCACATGAGCACGCGCAAGCTTTTTCAGGAAGCGAGTTATGCTGCGGCGACTCAGCCAAAAGCGCTCGACCTCGCCCTCGAGATTCGCGGCCGCTGCCGCCAGATTCTGCGCAAGGCAGATGGATACGAGATCTGGCCGGACTATTGAGGGCGCTTTTGCATCGACAGCCCAGAGGCCTCAGGACAACTTTTCTGTTCTTGTATGGCGAAGAAAGTGGAACTGAGTTTGAAGGAGGGCGACAAAGCTCCCGATTTTAGTGCCTTCGACAACACCGGGGCGCGCGTCTCCCTGAAGGACTTCAAGGGCAAGCCCATTGTGCTTTATTTCTACCCGAAAGACGATACACCGGGCTGCACCAAAGAAGCGTGCGCTTTCCGCGACGGTTACGCCGAGTTTAAAATGGCTGGTGCGGTCGTAATTGGCGTCAGCACCGATCCCGTCAAGTCACATCAGAAATTTGTTGAGAAATTCAGCCTTCCTTTTCAACTCCTGAGCGACGACGAGAAGAAAATCGTCGAAGCGTATGGAGTTTGGGGCGAAAAGAGTTTCATGGGCCGCAAATACATGGGCACCCATCGCGTCACCTTTCTGATCGATGGCCACGGGCGTATTGCAAAGGTCTGGCCCGAAGTGAAACCTGAGCAGCACGCTCCGGAAGTGCTTCGGGCAATCAAAGCGCTCTAGAAAGGGGGCTCGAATTAACGGGCCAACACGAATTCGCAGTTATTCAATTCGTGCGAATTCGTTTCAACCTTACACTAAGATTGGCTTAAGCGTTTCACTGGAGCCTCGTAAAGCATCGCATGGGCTTCCTGCAGAATCGTCGGGATTTCTTTTGCGAAGGGACTCATCTCGAGCGTGCGCGTGAGATCGTAATCTTTCACTTTGGCCGCGTTTTCTCCGGGGAACCAGTGATCGGCCTGCCCGAGCAGGTTGTAACGCATCTTGCCCCAACTCACTAAATCCAACGCCTTCGCATAAGTCCACAAGCGAAGGATTTCGCGAACGTTGATCTCACCCGGAACATCCACATACTCGGGAATCCCTTCGAACCAGCGCCGACACCAATCAACTCCTAGGCTCTTTTCCAATTCGGCGCGCAGCCGCTTTTCGATTGGGGCTACAGTTTCGGCGGCTTTCTCGTAGTGCTCCAGGGCACGAATGTGTTCATCGAAATCGCTCGGGCGCGCTGCTCCAATACTGAGAGTGTGGACCTGTGGCCGCGCGAGACAATAGAGATCGTTGAAGACCATCGGGCTGACCGGTTGGCACAAATTAGCGAGCTTTTCCGGCGGCGAATAAAGTTTTCCTCCTTTGTCGTTTGGGCTGATGATAAACACCCCCATGTCCAATTGCCGCGCGGCTTCGATCGTCGACCAGTTAAGATCATTCACGAAGTACCAATGCACGTTCATGTAATCGAACCCGCCGCTGTTTACTGCTTCGAGAATGATGTCCGTCGTGGCATGCGTGGAGAAACCGACGAATCGGCACCGGCCTTCCTTCTGCAACTTGCGCGCCGCCTCCAGCGAACCACCAGGTTTCATTGCATCTTCCAGCAACTCGCGATTGTTGATTCCGTGCAGCGAGAGCAAATCAACGTAATCTAGCTGTAAATAATCCATCGATTGGCAGAACGTTTTTATGAATTCGCGCGCCGTCGGTTTCGGCGCAACTTTCGTTTGCACAATGATTTTATCTCGCGGAAACGTGGGCAGGATTCGACCTAATTGCATCTCGGAACTCCCATAGCCGCGCGCGGTCTCGATATGGTTAATGCCCAACTCAACCGCGCGTCGAATAGTCGCCTCCAGGTTGGCCTGGTTGTCGGCAGGAATTTCATTCGGCGGAACGTCCTGCCACTTCCATTGATAACGCATCCCGCCGCAGGTCAGGACGGGCATTTGCAACTCAGTTTTGCCATAACGGCGATATCTCATTTAGGCAACAGTGCCAATCGGGTCGAGAGCGCGCAACCCGCGCAGTTAGGAACGGAGGATTTCCCGCCATTATTGTTAGCTATTTTTACGACCTCGATTATCGGGGCAAGCGGCCCTGCATTGCGCGCTCATGGAACTATGTGACCCGCAGCGTCTTGAATAAACCTAGGGCGAGAGAATTTGATTGGCGCAGTTAGTGCTAAAAATAAATTGCCCGGACTGTTAGCGAAGTCACGTTACGGATGGGTGCCGAAGCATAAGGGCGTAGTTAAACATTCAACAGCAAACCTTATGAATAAATTCACCATATTATCAATCGCAACCATTGGGCTGCATTCAATCAGCACACATGCCGGAATAGTTTCCGCTGAATTGTGGAAACTCTCTGACACAGATACTTACATCGCCAACCCAGCGACGGTACCAGTGAGCCAGGCAGACGTGACTTTTGATTCCCCGACTCCGTTCAACTACAGCGCCGAAGGGTCTGTGGCGCAGTGGCTGGCAAGCGGCGGGGCATTATCGATCGTAGAAAACACTGGCGGAACACTCGCGTCAGCGATGTCGGACGGCGAAATTGGAACGGTGGTCCGTTTCACTGGCTGTATTACTGTGCAGTCAGACCAAACATTTACCTTTTTACATGATGATGGAATGTATCTCGCCATCAATGGTTTGGATTTAGGGTTCCTAGCCAGTCCCACTTCCCCGCTCCTGGAAACGAAAAGCTACACCGGCCCTTCGGGTACCTTCGATTTTCTTTTGGTCTACACGGAAAATCATAGCGGACCGGCTGTGCTCGTTGGTCGCGAAGACGGTTTTACGACCTGTCCAGATACCGGTAGTTCCCTGGCGTTAATGAGCTGCGCTCTTACCGCAATCGGAACGCTTGCTCGCCGTACCCGCCGTTAAAGGGCCAAATCTTTTTGCGTCAGAGGCACACATTGAAGGTGTGCCTCTTTCGTTTTACGGCTTGGGAGGAGGTAACGTAGAACTTTTGCGGCCGAGTAGCCGAATGGCCGCAGCGCGTGCGGACGCGGCGTTCATTTGGAAACCCTCGAATTTCAACGTGTTAAAGAAGGCTTGCATCCTTTTTTCTTTGTGCGA
Organism: Limisphaerales bacterium; assembly: GCA_044226545.1. Classification (GTDB taxonomy): domain Bacteria; phylum Verrucomicrobiota; class Verrucomicrobiia; order Limisphaerales; family SXQI01; genus DASVNK01. The sequence goes on along the minus strand of JBGAGW010000001.1, from coordinate 547,297 downwards.
TGCTGATCACTTATTTTAGATACCACACTTTGGTTTCCAGGGCTGGTGAGTCTTCAGTGACTTCTATCAAGAACGATTCGAAACCCGATGGTCGGGAACGGTCTGAATGGGAAAGTTTGTGGAGTCTAAAGTTGTTAAAGTAAATGAGTAATAAGTTATTTGTGGGGAACCTTTCGTTCAACACAACCGAGAATGAACTCCAGGACCTGTTTGCAGGCTGTGGTTCCGTTACAGACGTCAACCTGATCACAGACCGTATGAGCGGACGCTCAAAAGGTTTTGCCTTCGTGACCATGAGCGCTCCGGAAGAGGCTCAGAATGCAATCCAGACCCTCAACGGTAAGGATTTGAACGGCCGCGCCATGAACGTGAGCGAAGCGCGCCCGCGCGAAGAGCGCCCTGATCGCGGCTTCGGCGGGGGCGGTGGTGGTGGCGGCGGACGCGGCGGCTACGGTGGTGGTGGCGGCGGTCGTGGCGGTGGCGGCGGTGGTGGTTACCGCGGCGGCGGCGGAGGCGGTGGACGCCGCGAATTCTCGCGCTAATATCTAAAGGAATTTCAGGCGGCGCGCCGTACCCAAATCGGCGCGCCGAACTTTTTAATGCGTGAATTTGGTGAATGAGTGAGCAACACATTGAGGTAGAAGGAACGATCTCAGCGGTTTTGCCTGGAACGATGTTCAAGGTGAGGCTCGACAACCAGCATGAAGTTCTGGCTCACATCTCGGGCAAAATGCGCAAGCATTTCGTAAGATTAACCGCAGGTGATCGCGTGCGCCTCGAAATGTCCCCTTACGATCTGACCAAAGCGCGAATCACTTTCAGGCTTCGGTAAATTCTGTCTGCATTCCTGTTTTGGACCGCCCTTGGCTTTGTCCTAACCGCGTGTTTCCATTCGGATTCGCCAACTAAGGTTTTTTGGGAGAAACCGCTGCGCCCACTCGGACGCCGCAGTCACTTATTTTCGCAACCATTTCGCGCCCCTGGTTTTCTTCCTGACAAGGCCGCGCTGCATATTATTCTGAGCGTTCCGAGATCGGATGATTTCACGGCTGCAGTTTTGGATGTTGATCGTCGCGCTGAACGGCGCGCTTTGGCTTTTCGTTTTTCGTGCGCGGATGGTCGGGACGGCCCGCGTGGCTGAACAAGCTTCCCGGGAAGCGCCCCAATCGGCGGCTGTGAAGGAGAAGCCGGTCCCTCGGGTCGTTGTTCGCACAAATGCCTTTCAATGGGGCCAGCTTGAATCGGAGGATTATCGCACCTACATCAGCCGGTTGCGGAACATTGGCTGCCCAGAGGACACAATTCGCGACATCATCATTGCGGACCTCGAAAAACTCATGGCACCCGATGTGCAAACCGTCGAAGGCAAACGCGAGCCGCCCAAATATTGGGAGCCTAAAACACGCGAAAGAACAGTCGATACACTCGCCAAGGCCGGACAGAAGCAGGAAATTGATTTCAAGAAACGGGAAATCGTTCGGGAACTGCTTGGGATCGATCTGGCGTCAGAACGTTCCCGCGTTAAAGGCGAGCGGGACTTCTACGAGGAACGCCTCGGTTTTCTCGAGCCCGAAAAGCAAATGCGCGTCCGCATGGCCATCGAGACAGCCAATCGCGAGGAAACGTTGCTCCGTGAACAATCCTGGCTCGAAAACGATGAACTCACGCCGGACGAGAAGAAAAAGTTGCGCGACATCCAACAACACAAAACCAGCGAAATCGAGCAAATGCTAACCCCCGAAGAGTTGGAGCGCTACAACCTTTGGTTTTCGCCGAGCGCCTATCGCGTCCGCGACGCCTTCCTTGTGCTCGAACCGAACGAACAGGATTTTCTCGCTCTCTACCGCTTCCAAAAAGAGTTCGATGACCGGTGGAACGGGGTAGATGTGAGCACGCTCTCCCCCGACGAGAAGTGGCAATATCAGCAAGCCCAAAATAAGCTGAACGACCAGATTCACGAACATCTCGGCCAGGAACGCTACGAGAAATTTCTTCAAACGCGCGAGCCGGATTTCCAGCAGATGCAGGACACCATCGCCCAATTCGGCCTCAAGCCCGATGTAGTCGGCGAGGTTTATAGCTTCAAGAAAGTGCTGGTTGAAGAGCGCTCGCACGTCAACGCGACGGCCTCGATCGATCCTGCACAGAAGCAGGAGATCCTCAAGGCTTTGAGCGAAGAAACGGAAAAGGCCGTGGTCGAAACGATGGGACCGAAAGCTTATCGTTATTACATCCGAAGCGGAGCGGGTAAATGGATTTCACAATGAGACAAGCTCCAAAGGCAGACCAAACTGCATAAGGCTTCCGACAAATGACAAGCGCTGCGACCAGTCGAGACTTGCAGCCACTCTGCGTGAATAATATCTTCGTCTTGTGACGACAACGGTTGAAGCCATTTATGAAGATGGCAAGCTCGTGTTGCCGCAGCCGTTAAGCCTGCCGGAGAAGTGTCCTGTGCGCGTCACTATCGAATCCGACGTGGAGCGCGAGGCCTGAAGCTCTCTGAGGAATCTCTCAAAAAAGCCTGGGACAACGACGCCGACGATATCTTCAATGAGCTGCTCAAGAAATGATGTCGTGCTTCTGCCTATTCCCTTTGTGCGGCTCTAATCGGAATTCGTCACTCCGAAAGAAGAGATGTCCGCAAGTATGCCGCTTTATTAGTGTCCAGCAACAATGCCGCTTTGGAGCGGCAACGAATTCGATCGGTCTAAGCCCACAAAGCAGCCCTTCGACGATGCCGCGATAATTCTGTTAAAATTCAACCGGTGCTTGAAACGTGCGCTGAATCGGTGATGCTCTCCGCCGTGAGGAACACGATTTTCTTGGCCGCATTGGTTTCCGTTCTTTTTGTCGCCTGCAAGAACGACTCTTCACCTGCCAGCGCTCCACCGCAACATACGAGCGGAACTGAACCTGCCGGTGGGGGACCCGCATCCAGCGCAATCACACCACGCGAAATTCCTCGGGCTGAAGAAGGGCGTCCGCAACCGCGTCTCGTCACCTTGAAGCTTTGGGTTGGCACGAACGAAGTCACGTCCGAGATCGCAGCCACCATGCCGCAAATTATGGCCGGCATGATGTGGCGCACCAACATGCCGGAAATGGAAGGGATGCTTTTCGTCTTCAGTCAACCGCATCGCGCGCAATTCTGGATGCGCAATACGCTGCTCCCACTCTCCTGCGCTTACATCGATTCCGAAGGGACCATTCTGGAATTGCACGAGATGAAGCCGCGCGACGAAACCCCCATTCCTGCTGCCTCCGACCAGGTGCAGTACGTGCTCGAAATGAATAAAGGCTGGTTCGAACGTCACGGCGTCACACCCGGCATGTTGATCAACACCGAGCGCGGTTCACTTGCTCAAACTTTTTTCCGCCGCTGAACCATGCCTGCCTTCACGGCCATCTTCCTCGAACACGGCTACAAATCGATCGAGCCGGAACGTCGCATCATCGAGTCCGCCGGCGGCACTCTCATAGATGGTGACCAATATCCCCTCGATGAAGCATTGCGCCGTGCTGCCGATTGCGAAGGGATCATGCTTCGCCGGATCAAAATCACTCGCGATGAGATCAATACTTTCAAACGGTGCAAAATCCTCATGCGCTACGGCGTGGGTGTCGACAACATCGACATCGCCGCCGCCACTGACGCCGGGATCATGGTTGGTCACGTCCCAATCTACTGCCAGGACGACGTCTCGACTCACGCCATCGCCCTTCTGCTTGCTTGCGTCCGTCGAATCATTCGGACCAGTGACGCATTGCGCGCCGGCGGGTGGAACGTCCATGAAGCCGATCCGATTTATCGCCTCGCGGGTAAAACTCTCGGCATCATCGGTCTCGGAACCCTGGGCCAGGCCGTCGCCCGCAAGATGCAAGGCTGGAACCTGCGTCTGCTCGGAACGGATCCGTTCATCGAACCCGAGATCGCGCAGGCACTCAATGTGAAGCTCGTTCCTCTCGAGACTTTGCTTCGCGAATCTGACTTCGTCACCTTGCACGTGCCTCTGTTGCCTGAAACCAAACTTCTCATCAACGCTGCCACGCTCGCCCAGATGAAGCGCGGGGCGATCCTGGTCAACACCTCGCGCGGCCCTGTTGTTTCCGGGAGTGATCTGCTGCGCGCCCTCGACGAGAGGCAGCTCAGTTGCGCGGCGCTCGACGTCTTCGAGGAGGAACCGCCTGCCAAAGATTCTCCTCTGCGAAAACATCCGCGGCTGCTCGCGACCGATCACACCGCCTGGTATTCCGAAGAATCGCAACTCGAACTGCAACGTCGCGCCGGCGAAGAGGTCGCCCGTTGCTGCGCCGGCGGTTTGCCTGAAGCCATCGCCAATCCAGAGGTGCTCCAGAAGCTCGGCCGCGTTAGCGAGTGGGTCCCTAATCATGTCGCTCGTTGGCAGGCCCGTCGCATGGCCGCTCTAGCCAGACCATAGGAGCCGCAGGAATCCCAGAAACCTTGCTTTTCGCAGCTCGCACCTATCTAATCATTGGCGGATGAAGCAGGAAAAATCTGCGTGGCTGATGAGGCGATGACTCCGGCAAGTTCCACCACCGCTTTCGGTGTGCGAAGGCTTCCCGGCGATCCCGATCTGCGTCAGCGCGACGAAAAATTGGAAGCGCTAAAAGCCGTTGTCGGCAAACTCGCCCACGACTTCAACAACTTTCTCGCCCCGCAATACGGCTATATAACCCTTTTGAAGGACGAAGTGGCTTCGGGCAGCACGCAGTCCACTTACGTCAGCGCCATGGAAAGCTCCGCGCTCAAAACAGAGAGCTACATCTCTTCCATCCTCGTGGGGATGCGCCCGCACCGGCAGTTCACCCCGCGCGATTTCGAACTGGATCGTCTCCTGCGAGAATGTCTGAACGAGTGGGCTGCCGCGACACCCCCGGACACCCCGGTCGATATAGTTTCACAGCTCACCTCTGCGCCCTTCATCGGCGATGAGAAACAATGGCGCATCGCCTTCGAGCAATTGCTGTGCAACGCTCGCTACGCGCTTGCCATGGGGGGCAAACTTTCCGTCACGTTGCGCCGCGAAAGGCTTACCGGCTCCGAGGTCGAGCGCCTCGGCCTCGGCACCGATGACATCTTTTGCCTCACATTGCATGACTCGGGTTTCGGCATGAGCCTGGAAACGGTGCGCCGGGCATTCGAACCTTTTTTTACCACCCGCACCGGAATAAAAGCACCGGGTCTTGGACTAACGATCGTTCACGGCATCACTCTCTTTCACGGCGGCCAGATCCACCTGAGTAGCGTCGAGGACCTTGGAACCACCATCACCATTTGGCTGCCGGCGTCGCGCAACGATTCAGCAGAACGTTACGAGAATCTTCTCTCCGGCAAGCCAGCCACCACTCGAAAAAAAGCTCTTCTGCTCGCGGACGATCCCCTCATCAAGGAGGTTCTTCGCGGCTGGCTAAACCGATGTGACCTTGATGTCGAAACTGCAGCCTCCGAGAAAGACCTCCGTCGTTCCCTTCAGCGTGCGGGCGACAACGCTGCCCTGATCATCTGCGAAGCCGACTTGAAAATCGGTCGGGGTGAGGACCTCCACGCCTCGCTCCACGACGTGCAAACTCCGGCGCGCTGGCTTTTTCTCGCTGGCAAACGCATGCCCGAAATCAATCGCGGCCATGGACGTCACGATCCGCTCGTGATGAAGAAACCTTTCTCACACGCCGCCTTCGCCGAAGTTGTCCGAAAATATTCGCAAAGGTAGAAGCAGTTGACAAATGCCTCGAAGGCACCCGGCATACTGTTGTATGTCGGACATCATTCCCACTCCTCCTTCCGCGGCCCAGCGTGTGTCAATTCGGGCGGAGGCGCCCAAACGGAGGGTGTCTGTTTCGCGTTTATGGTCGAAGCGGCATGCAAAGAAGCAACTCAAGTGCAGCGCACCTTTGCTTCGATCGAGAGTGATCCCGACTACCGGTATACCCGAGGAAGCCTCTCAGAACCCCAAAATAAACCGAGATTGGGTGCTTCGGATCGCGCGGGAGCATTGTGGGCTTCCTCCGGTCTGACCGCTCCAACCTTTGTGCATTGTCTGGATAGGTGCGATCAGGCTAAACTCCGACCATCGACGATGTTCCGAAACCAGTCACCATATCATCGTGCTTTTCTGCGCGATACTCCGTTAACGCGCCGGGAATTCCTATGGCGTTCGGGCGGGGGTTTAGGCGGGATTGCACTGGGGGCACTTCTGGCAGGTCAACGCAGCCTCGCCTCGGACATTGATTCTTCTGGTGTACTTTCTGGACATCTCCATTTTGCACCAAAAGCGAAGCGAGTTGTTCAACTGTTCATGGCAGGCGCCGCAAGTCATGTCGACATGTTTGATTACAAGCCTCTGCTCATCAAAAAGCACGGTGAGAAATGGGATGTCGGTGAAAAAGTCGAGCTGTTCCAGAGTGAACCGGGGTCAGTTTTTGCATCCCCTTGGGGTTGGAGACAGTATGGCGCCTCCGGCAAATGGTTGAACGATATTGTAGCGCCTCTGGGATCAGCGGTCGATGAGATCGCGTTTGTGCACAACATCGTTGGAAAGACCGGCGTGCATAGCCAGGCGACCTATCTTCAGGCGACCGGTTTTCAACTGCCCGGTTTTCCCGGTATGGGCGCGTGGGTGAGTTACGGCCTCGGGAGCATGAACGACAATTTGCCGACCTTCGTGGTGCTTCCCGATCACCGCGGCTATGCCTCGAACGGACCAAAAAATTGGGACTCGGCTTTCCTTCCGCCGCAGCACTCCGGAACGAGTATCTTCCCGGGACGCGACACGCCGATTGCGGATCTCTTCCCTACCCGGAAGGGCGAATTCATCAATGCCGCCAGCGAAAAGGATACGCAGGCGCTCCTTGCGCGGATGAACCACGAATACAACGCGACACGCGAGGGCGATGCGCGTCTGGATGCCCGCATTCGCAGCTATGAACTCGCCGCCCGCCTGCAACTCGCCGCTCCCGAAGCGCTCGATATATCCAAAGAACCTGGTTATATCCTCGACGCCTACGGCATCGACAATTCGACAAAAACCTGGCCGAAAGAAATCAACGCGCCTGAAGAAGCCGATTACATGGGCCGCAAATGCCTCGTCGCGCGCCGCCTTCTGGAACGCGGTGTGCGCTTCGTGCAGATCTGGTCAGGGAATGATAACGGGTTTCCCCGACGCAACTGGGATTCGCACGAAGATATCGCTCGCGATCACGAACCACTCTCGCTCGGCATGGCTAAGCCAGTGGCCGCCCTCATCGTTGATCTCAAGTCGCGCGGCCTGCTCGATGACACCATCATTCTCTGGACCACGGAATTCGGCCGGATGCCTTGCGCTCAGGGCGGCAAAGGCCGCGATCACAATCCCTTCGTTTTCACCAACTGGCTCGCCGGCGGTGGGATCAAAGGTGGGACAACCTACGGGCCGAGTGACGAATGGGGCTACAAACCAGCGGATCCGGCCAATCACACGGAAGTGTACGACATCCACGCGACCATCCTGCACCTGCTCGGGATCAACCACGAAAAGCTCACCTTCCGTCACAATGGCATTGATCGTCGTCTCACGGACGTTCATGGCCAGGTCATCCGCCAATTGATCGCGTAAGATATTTCGCCAGCGCCTTCTGCGGAATTATCCTTATCCTTTACGCTTCGTCTCATCGGAAGCCGGTTGCGCGCTCATCAATTGCATTCCGGTTTTCATCGCCTCGCAAAAGTATTGGCAAAAGCGTTTCGAGCGCGCAGGTCTCCCAATTATTGGCGATGACATTAAATCCCAGGTAGGTGCCACGATCACCCACCGCATCCTGAGGAATCTTTTCCGCGAACGCGGCGTGCGCCTTGACCGTACTTACCAAGTCAAGTTTGGAGGCAACACTGATTTCCTGAACATGCTCGAACGCGAGCGGCTGGAATCAAAGAAAATCTCCAAAACCAAAGCCGTCACCAGCCAACTGAACTACGGTCTCTCCGATAAAAACTGTTACGTCGGACCGAGCGACTACGTCCCGTGGCTCGATGATCGAAAATGGTGCTACATTCGCATGGAAGGAACCACCGTCGCGACCCTGCACTCTTCGAGTCTGAGACAAACTGACTAACCAGGCGCCATATTCGTCAAAATTCGCGCGAATTGACACAGCCTCCCCCTTGGCTACATTGAGCGTCCACAGTGGCGCGTTCGTCTATCAGTTAGGACACGGCCCTCTCAAGGCTGAAAGACGGGTGCGATTCCCGTACGCGCTACCAACTTACTGGAACAAACTTCCCTGCCCTGAACGGATCGGCGAAACTCCCATTCGCTTGTAACAAAACTCCGTGATGACGCGGCCCTGCGGAGTGCGATTGATGTAACCTTCCATGATTAAATACGGCTCGTAGACCTCCTCAATTGTGTCTGGCTCTTCGCCTACTGCGACCGCGAGCGAATTCACGCCCACCGGCCCGCCGCCAAACTTGTGCGTGATCGCGTCCAGGATCCGCTTATCCATTTCGTCCAGCCCGTGCTGATCGATTTCCAATAATGCCAATGCGCGGTCGGCGATTTCCTGTGTAATCTTGCCGTTCGCCTTCACCTGCGCGTAATCCCGCACCCGCTTCAAAAGGTTGTTCGCAATGCGTGGCGTTCCCCGACTTCTCCGCGCCACTTCGAATGCGCCCTCCTCGTCGATCTCAATATTGAGCAGGCGCGCCGAACGAATCACGATCGTCCGAAGCTGTTCCGCCGTGTAGTAATCGACTCTTTCGCGAACCGGAAAGCGGGTCAGCAACGGTGCGGTCAGCAAGCCGCTGCGCGTGGTGGCGCCGATCAGTGTAAAGCGCGGCAGATTCAGTCGGATGCTTCGCGCGTTGGGCCCTTGATCAATGATGATGTCCAGCTTGAAATCCTCCATCGCGGGATAGAGGTACTCTTCAATCGTCTTTTGCAGCCGATGAATTTCATCTATGAACAGAACATCTCCTTCCTCAAGATTGGTGAGCAACCCGGCGAGATCGGCCGCCTTTTCGATGGTCGGGCCGCTCGTGCACTTCAAGTTTGCCGCCATCGCTTTGGCGATGATGTTAGCGAGGGTTGTTTTCCCTAAACCCGGCGGGCCATTCAGCAAAATGTGGTCGAGCGGTTCCTTGCGTTGCTTTGCCGCTTCCACCGCGATCTCCAGACGTTCCTTAACCTTCGCCTGACCCGTGAATTCGGAAAAAAGCGAAGGCCGGAGTGTAATCTCCAGCGCAGGATCGGGCTTGGTGAGGATATTCGCTCTTTCCGACATCAGGCATCAGATTTGTGCCTCCGATGCGGCTCGTCAAGCGGACTCCACTGTGCGGGTTGATCAATTGATCAAACTCACGAACAGAGCCCCGACCGTGAGGAACGGAACAGACTATTTGGCGCTTACTCGTTTCGGATGCAAAAAGCGCTCCCTCACAGTCGCGGCTCTGTTCGTCTCCGCCGTTGATCGCATCCAGACCTGTCCATTTACACCTTCAGCAGGAGCCTGGCTTCTGCCATGCCCGGCGCCGGACGGCCGTATTCGCTGGCTGTCACACGAGCCAGCGCAACGAGATGACGCCACTTGAACGCCGAACGCGTCAGTGCAAACTCTTCACTCACTGTCCGATAGAACTTCTCCGCGTGCAGCGCACCGTCTTCGCTCACCGCATAACGCAACATCAGGTCGAACACCGGACGCGCAGGATGTCCCAGCTCTCCATACTTTGCCACAAGAGCCGTGGCGCGCGCCTGCATATTGCCGCGGATTGCTTCCTCAGTTTCGCGCAAGAGGCTGTCGGCCTCCGTGGTCTTCACCTCATTGAGATAGCGTGGATGCGGCAGTGGTTGCCAATTCTGAAAATCACCGCCCCGCTGGGTGCGGTCCATTGCGACCTGGTAGGCGCCGAGGATCAAGCTGGCGCAAGTGTTACGCGCATTGGCCACGCGAGCCATGTTGCGCCACGCATTGGCTGAGTCACAGGCATGCACGCCGATCGAGTCGCCATGCACGCTGCCAATCGGCTTGCCTGTGACTTCCTGTGCCGGGGTACGCCCGTAGTCGCGCAGGATCAGTTGATTTGCGGTGAGAGTGATCGCCTCTCCAATTGCATCCGGATGGAAGCCTTCGGCCAGCGCTGCGGCGGCCGTAGTCGCTGCTTGCTCGGGAGTTGATTTGAAAAATGTTTGGCTAAGTTGGTCGATCCATGCGTCATCCGGCTTCCGATCACCCGCAGTACGCTCGAGAAGTTTGTATTCCTCCAGCAGTTTTGGCAGCACCCGCCTTTGTTCAACTATGGCGGAGGCATTGGCCTGCACCTCCGTTCGGACACAATAGTGAATCGATTGTCGTAAAAGCGTGGTCGCCTGCTCTTTTCCGATCAGTCCAAGAAGATCCCACACGCGGTACGGCATGACGACACGATGAACTTCGGTTCCGTCGTGCACCGCGAACAGCACCTGGTTGAACGCGTCATCGGCCGAGTGCTGTGCGGCTGCGGCCAGAAGACTTTCTGCGGCGGCGGTGTTCCGGTTCCGAACTTCCGCACGAATCCTTTCACCGTCTGCGAATTCACCGGCTTCCACTGCGCGCAACGTTTCATTTTTTCGTCCGCCGTACTCCTGAATCCGATTAGTGTTCCGGTAAAGAACTTTAAACACAGGAAGCGCCTGCTGCTCCGCCGGAAGTTCACTCGCCATATGCAACGCCGGCGCCAGCGCCATCATGGTGTGAAAGCCGACATAATCATCGCCGCCGAACGTGCGGGCGTTCGCGAGTGCGGCAGCACGGACCAGATGTCGCAATTCTTCGCCATTCCGCAACCGCTCGACCAGCAGTGGCAGCAATTTGTCGGTCGGAGTTTCCTGCATCAGGCAGACCAGCGGTTCGATCGAGCCGAAAGCCAGAGGTGCAGGCAGTTCCGCTGCAAATGAACTTAAACCAAGTTCCGAAGCAATCTTGGAACCGACGGTGGCGACTAACATTCCGCGGCCGACGTCCGCCAGAAATTCGCGACGAGTGTTTGGCGTTTTCATAAATGCATCTCCTGCCATTTGTTAACCACTCTGGCTATAGTCTAGTCATACGCCGATGGCGAAGGCCGTCAATGCTGTTGCTTCGGGGCGCTTCGGGGCGTCTCTGACTCGCGGACATGGAATTTTCGGGAGCCCGGACATTCTCCCCGCCTCAATTCGATTAAAGGATACCCCTCTCTGGCAGGTTACGCACGCCAGAGTAAAGAGAATTAGGATGACGCAACGTTTCGGTTGGGGCCGGCTGCAAGTGGGGTGCGCCTTGCTCTTGGGGACGTTTTTAAGTTTCGCACAGGAAGCACCGCCGAGGAAACATGCGGTCCAGATCAGCGCACACGTTCGGGAATCTCCCCCACGGATTGCATTGAGCTGGCCAAACGAAGGCGATGCAAACGCCTATCGGATCTCCCGACGCACCGCGGACTCAGCCTGGCAGCAACTCGCTACTCTCAGCGGCGGTGACACTTCTTTCGTGGATGGCAATGTGGGACTTGGCACCAAGTACGAATATCAAATTATCAAAAGCAGCTCCGGCTACGCGGGTTACGGTTATATTGCCGCGGGAATTCGCATTCCAGTCGTTGATTATCGTGGAAAGATCATTGTGCTCGTCGAGAATTCGCTGGCCGGCACACTCGAAAGTGAGCTCAATCGATTGCAGAACGACCTCATCGGCGACGGTTGGACTGTTCTGCGGCGCAATGCTTCCGCTTACGACTCGCCGCAATCAATCAGACAAACGATTCGCGACATTTACCTTGTTGACCCGGTAAAGGTGAAAGCGGTTTTTCTGATTGGTCACTTGCCCGTGCCCTATTCCGGCAACTTCTTTCCAGATGGCCACGAGAATCATCAAGGAGCATGGCCGGCCGATTCCTATTACGCCGATATCGACGGCGAGTGGACCGATTCGACAATCCGAAGCACCGTTGCGGAACGTCAGGCGAACTGGAACATTCCAGGCGACGGCAAGTTAGATCAAAGCAACATTCCATCGCCCGTCGAACTAATGGTCGGACGTGTGGACCTGAGCAACATGACCTGCTACGCCAATAAGGCGAACTCACGGTCGGAGCTCGACCTGATGCGTCAATATCTGAACAAAGATCATGCGTTTCGCTTTGGCGAAGTCGCTGTTCAGCGGCGCGGACTCATTTGCGATAATTTTTCTGACAAAGGTTTCGATCCGATTGCAGGAAGCGCGTGGCGGAGTTTTTCGGCATTCTTCGGTCCCAACTCCGTGGACGAAGTGGGATGGAATGGCTATTTGCTTGCAACCACTCAAAAGAGTTACCTCTGGAGTTACGGCAGCGGTGGCGGCAGCTACTACTATTGCACCGGTGTTGCGACATCGGACGACTTGGCGCTGAACGACGTTCACGCCGTCTTCACAATGTGGATGGGCAGTTACTTCGGCGATTGGAATAACGAGAGCAACTTTCTGCGGGCCACTCTCGGTTCGGGCAACGTTCTTACCGCCACCTATTCCGGCTTTCCACACACCATTTATTTTCCCATGGCACTCGGCGAGCCAATTGGTTACGCGATTCAACTCACCCAAAATAACTCGACCAATTCACTTTATCCTCCGTGGAACACCGGTTCAGGTCAGGTGCACATAGCGCTGCTGGGCGATCCCACTTTGCGAATGCACCCGGTTCGGCCGCCGATCGCTCTCAACACGACCTCAGGTGCGGGGGTGCAGCTCAGTTGGAACAATTCTCCCGATGCGAACGCAGGCTATCACGTTTATCGAGCCACCGCGCCCGAGGGACCGTACACCCGCATTACACAGGAACCGGTCAGCTCGACCTCCTATTCCGATAATGTAGCAGCCGGAAATTACCTTTACATGGTGCGCGCCGTTAAACTGGAGCAAAGCGGCAGCGGGACATACTTCAATTTGAGCCAGGGAATTTTTGCGAGCGCCTCCAGTTCAGGGCCGCCCATCATCAGCGACCGCCCGCTTCAGCTCGACTTACGTCAAACCTCTGCGGGCGCGGTGCTGCGTGTGACCGGAGATGCAGGACAGAAATTCAAGATTCACCGTTCTGTTGATCTACAAAATTGGACGGAGATAAGCAGTAGCGTTCTTAATACGGGTACAATCGAGATCCCGCTGGGTCTCGATAAAAATCAGACCCAGGTTTATTTCCGCACAATGAATTACCGCTGATCAGGGAGAGCGGTGAAGGAGCGCCTCAACCGCCTGAAGTAATTCATCCGTTTGAAAGGGCTTCGCCAAAAAACGTTCACTTTCTTCAAGGCCAATTTTCACCCGGACCTGGTGCGGATCGTAACCGGTCGTCAGAATTGCTTTGAGCCCCGGCTTCGTTTTGCGAAGCAATCGAACCAGTTCACGACCATTTCCATCCTCCAAAAAGACATCGGCGATCACCAGCGAAATGCGATCACGCGCCGTCTCGAATAATTGGACCGCGGCGGCGTGGCTTGAACAATCAAGTGTCTGGTAACCCACGTCGTTCAACAATTCCCGCAGGAGAACCCGCAAATCAGCCGAGTCCTCTACAATAAGAATTGTTGCCGGGCCACGAGAAGGAGTTGGGCCCTGGACCAGCGGCGCCACCGGAATGCTCGTGGCCTGAAACGCGACTCGGAAACGTGTGCCCAGGCCAATCTCGCTTTGCACATCGATCTTACCCGAGTGCTGCTGCACAATCCCGTAGACCGTTGCGAGCCGAAGCGCCGTGTCTGTGCCGGTACGTGTTTTGAAGAAAGGTTCGAAGATCTGTGGGAGATCTTCGCGTGGAATGCCTTTGCCGTTATCTTCCACCTGCAGACAAACCGCGCCTTTCTCCCATCCATTGACCAACTCTGGATTGGTGCCCGGCGGAAAATAAACTGTTCGAACGGAAAGGTTGCCGCCCGCGGGCATGGAGTCGCGCGAGGTGATCGCCAGGTTCACCACAAGTTGTTCCAGCAGGCCTTGATCCGCCTGGATCAAAGGAAGGTTCGATCCCAGGTGCAAACGAAGAGTAATATCTTCACCGATCACCCGCTCCAACATTCGCGCCGTTTGGGTAATAACCGAGTTCAGATCCGTCTCGACGATTTGGAGCGTTTGCTTGCGACTGAAGGCGAGCAATTGGCGCGTCAGTTCCGTCGCTTTGTGCGCCGCCCGGATGATGCCATCGAGCGAAGGACCCGGATTCGAGACGCCGCGCTCCAGCCGAGAGGCATGGCCTTGAATGACGGTCAGCAGGTTCGCAAAATCATGCGCGATGCCGCCCGCGAGGCGTCCTATCGATTCCATTTTCTGTGCCTGCAGCAACTGCGCTTCAAGCGATCGCTTTTCGGAAATATCTGCAACAAATACCAGATAAGCCGGGCCATCGTTCAGTTCCGCCGGAACAATCTGCACCACGCAGGGGAACTCAGCGCCGTTCCGCAGGCCGCGCACTTCGCTGGGCGCAAGAGAGGAAGGCGCTGCAGTGCTGCGCTCAAAAAAACGTGCTAACTCGCCACGCGTTCCAAGGGAAAAATCATCGTTAAACTTTCGACCGGCCGACGCGGTGCCTGCCGCTAGCCCGAACACCCGTTGGTAACTTGCGTTCGTGTAAAGCAGCCCTCCATTGCGAACGAAAGCGATCGCGACCGGCGAGGCTTCGAAAACAGCCCGGAAACGCTCCTCACTCGCCCGCAGAGAACGTTGCAACTGCACCTGATCGGTGATGTCGAAACCGAGACCGCCGACAAACCAGCCGCCGCTCGAGGAAACAAAAGGAAATTTGCAGATAAACCAGCGATGTGGATCCTCCGGCAGAACACTCTTCTCGAGGCGAACCGGTGCCCCGCTTTCGCGGACTTGTTTGTCCTCCGCTTGAACCTGCGCGGCAACATCGGCCGGCAACAACTCGACATCGCGCTTGGAAATAATCTCGCCGCGTTTCCGGTTGAGGAGAGATTCGATCGTGTTATTCGCGTAGATGTAGTGGCCCGATTCGTCCTTGATCCAGGCCGCTCCCGGAGTGTTCTCCATGAACGCTTCAAACCGAGCCTGGCTTTCGCGCAGGCCGTCCACCGCGCGGATGCGTCCGAGCGTCCCGGCGCAATGCCCGGCCAAAACCTCGAGCAACTTCAAATCGGCCCTCGTATAAGCGTTGATTCGGTAGCTCTGAACTGTCACCACCCCAAGGCGCACCCCGCCTTCACTAATCGGAACGAACAGAAGAGACGCGGAAGGATGAGTGACATCGCCGAACGGACGGAGGCTCGGGTCAAAATCGTTTCCTTTCCGGAGAATGCGTTGAGGGCCCTCCTGCAAAACCGTGCGGACAAAGGGACTCGGAGCACGCGTTTGGTAATCCGCGAGCACTTCGTTCTTTTTACCGTCGATCTCGTCGATCATCAGGACCGGGCGGATCAGGTCGGCTTGCGCATCGTACAGGTCGAGCGAGAAAGCGTCCCAGCCGCACAGCACCTGTGCCGCTTCAGCGACCACGCGAGCCGCTTCGATCTGCGTCTTTGCGCCGCTCAAACGGCTGCCGAGCGACGCGAGCACTTCAAATTTGATTTCAGCTTCCTTTCGCGCACTGATATCGCGGGAAATTAGGGCGAGTCGAGCTCCCAGCGGCGTGCTGAATTGCCGGAAAGAACAGTCGAGCCATTTCCACGCGCCGTTTTGATGGCGGAAGCGAAGAATCGTGGTGCCGTCGAGCTGTTTAAATTCCCGTTTGGCTTTGTCGCGATCCTGGGGATGAACGAAATCGAGAGCGCTTTTGCCGAGCAACTCCGGAGCAGGATAACCCAACGCTGTGGTGTAGCTCGGATTGACGTAAACGTAGTCCCCATTCACATCCAGCTCACCCACCAGGTCGTAGCTGTTTTCCACCAGCAAGCGATAAACGTCCCAGGCTTCCTCCGTTCCTGAGAACGAAGGCGCGGCACTAGCCTCCTCGCGTCGAGACTTTTTGCTGCTGGGCTCTGACGGCATTAAGCGATCATCCTGGGAAAATGACACCGGCAGGCGAGGAATTTCCCGGATTCACCGCCTTGATAGCAATCCTCTACTTTGTACACCAGTCAAACCCGCGCGCAAACCCTGCCTCCGTTGGCAGGAAACGCTCCCTAACTCTTTTGTATCGTCATGCTTACGGCGGAAGTTGAGGCGAAACACTCCTGAAAGTTTTGCGCTCCGAGCCCTTTCGGAAAGCGCTTTTTCGATCTATGATGATGCGTAAACATACGAGGAGGAGCGTCATGCTGTTCTGACGCTGACGGGATAAACGAATGGTATGCGGATAGTAACGACGGTTTCGGCGATGCAACGGTTGGCGCTGGGCTGGCGCCGGGAAGGAAAACAGGTGGGGTTCGTGCCCACGATGGGCTACCTGCATGAGGGACATGTCTCACTCATCCGAAAGGCGCGACAGATCGTCAAACCCGAAGGCATCGTGGTCGCCAGCATCTTCGTCAACCCGACCCAGTTCGGGCCCGGAGAAGATCTCTCCGCCTACCCGCGGGATCTTCAACGCGACAAAGAGATGTGCAAAGAGGCTTCGGTCGATGTGCTTTTCGTTCCAGATGGCGAGGAACTTTATCCTTCCACCAACAGCACCTACAGCACGTGGGTCGTGGAAGAGGTGGTCTCGAAAGGAATGGAGGGAGCGTCTCGTCCCACACACTTTCGCGGAGTGACCACCGTCGTCGCGAAGCTGTTCAATCTGATATTGCCGGAGGTGGCGATTTTTGGCGCCAAGGATTTCCAACAGGCCGCCGTGATTCAGAAGATGGTTCAGGATTTGAACTTCCCCATCAAAATTGTCGTTGCGCCGACCGTTCGCGAGAAAGACAACCTGGCGATGAGCTCGCGTAACAAATATTTAACTGACGATGAGCGGGCGCAGGCACCCTGTCTTTTTAAAGCGATCCAGCGGGCGAAAGAAAAACTGAAGAAGACCCCGGGCATCGTGGGCGCCGAGACGCTCAAGCAGGAACTGGCTGAGTTCATACACTCCCATCCCGCCGCCAAAGTCGATTACATCGAGTTTTTTGACCCGCTCTCCCTCGAACCAATGACCGATCTGCGCCCCGGCTGCCATATGGCGCTCGCGGTGCGAATTGGCAAGACACGCCTGATCGACAATGCGTTGATTTAGGCCCCTATCATTTTTGCGTCCAGAATTGGGACCCGATCGAGCTAATTTCGGACGCTGAACGAGCGATTTGCGGGTGCCACCAATTTGGAAAAAGGCGGCGGTGCCGTTCTTGCCGGAAACGTTCGTCGATCAACAGGACCCAGCCGCGGTCTGTGTCGGAACGAATGACTCGGCCGACCGCCTGAAGAACTCGATTCATGCCGGGGAAAGTGTACGCGTAATCGAACCCGTTCTGGCCGTTCTGCTGAAAGGCTTCTTTGATCAACTCGCGTTCGAGACAAATCTGCGGCAAACCCACACCCACCACGACCACGCCGATGAGACGGTCACCGACCAGATCGATCCCTTCACTGAAAAGGCCCCCAAGAACGGCGAAGGCAACGAGCGTTTGATCGCAGCCGGAGCGGAAGTGGGCGAGGAAACTTTCACGGTCCGCTTCGCTCATCGCGGGATTTTGCGCTTCCACTCGAATTTCAGGACAAAGCGCAGGAAGGCGTTGGAGCACTTCGTTTAGATAAGCATACGAGGAGAAGAAGACGAGATAGTTGCCTCTTTTGGAGCGAACGAACTCGGCAATCGACTCCGCAACTGCATTGTAGCTGCCGCTTCGCGACGCAAGCCGGGTGGCTATCCGGTCATGTACCAGAACCGAAAGATTTGCCTCCGGAAAAGGAGACGGAAGGTGCAAAAGGGCATCAATCGGTTCGCCCCCCAGGGCCTCGCGGAAAAATTCGAGCGGGCGAAGAGTCGCGGAGAAGAAGATGGAGCTGCCGGTCTTCTTCAGGGCACGTCGCAATAGCGTGGAAGGATCAAGGCAGAATAGGCGCAACTTCATGGCCTCGCGGTCATAAAGTGTAACGTAACGCTCGTCGTACAGATCGAGGACGCGTTGAAACGTTATCACGCGAAAATAAACGTTCAGCAGATCCTCGCGGAAGAACGCCTGCTCTTCCTGAACTAGCCAGAGTTCGGCCTGGTCGAGAAATTTTTCCAGGAGGGTCGCGACATTTTCCGGAACGTTTTCATTGACCAGAGCGCCTTCCCGCGTGGTCCAGCCTTCTTCATTTTCGAAACGCCGCACGCGATTGATAATTTTGTTGAGCGCTTTGGCGCAGGCCGGGAGTGCATCTTCGATTGCTGTCTTCAGCGAGAAAAGTTCTTCACGTTGAAGATCCGCAGAGAACATTTCTCGCGCGCGATCGACCAGATTGTGGGCTTCATCGACGAGAATTGCATAATCGTGTTTCTCGTCGTCGAAGAAACGCTTCAGAGAAACCGACGGATCGAACACGTAATTGTAATCGCAGATGAGAAGGTCGGACCAGAGGGAAAGGTCCAGCGAGAGTTCAAAAGGACAAACGGAATGTTTGCGCGCGAGTGCTTCGATCTCGGCGCGATTAAATGAGTCCGTTTGCAGCGCGTCGCGCAGAGCGGCTTTGATGCGATCGTAATAACCAAGGGCAAATGGGCAGAGCCGAAGATCGCATGGTTGACCGTTGTTGAAGCATATTTTCTCTTTCGCCGTGAGCGTTACCGCTCGAAGGCGAACGCCGGCCTTGCGAAGACCGGCGATGGTTTCCTGCGCAACGGCCCGACCGATTGTCCGAGCCGTGAGGTAAAAGATCTTTTCGACGCGCCCTTCGCCCATGGCCTTAATTACCGGAAACAGAACGGAAACGGTTTTCCCGATGCCGGTGGGAGCTTCGACGAATAATTTGCCGCCAGATTTTGCGGTGCGATACGCGGCCACAGCAAGTTGACGCTGGCCTTTGCGATATTCCTTAAGCGGAAACGCAAGTGATCGGATGGAGGCGTTTCGTTCGTTGCACCAGCGCAGATGGTCACGTATCCAGGTGAGGTATTCGCTGATGACTTTCTCAAAAAATTGCTCGAGCGCTTCGCACGTGAAGGTTTCATGGAATTCGACTGTTTCGCCGGAATCGAGTTCGACGTACGTGATGCGAACCCTTGCCGCGCTGAAATTGTGCTCCTTCGCGTAAAGGCAGGCGTAGATTTTTGCTTGAGCCCAATGCAGTTCATCGGCAGGGCCATCCCACCGGCGGCGAGTCGTTTTGATTTCTTCTATCAGGAGGGAGTCGGTCGTGACCAGGATTCCGTCAATGCGGCCCTTAAGTTCGACAACGAAATCAGGTTGTTCGATCTTGCACCGAATCGGAACTTCAGGCTGGTAAGCCTCGGGCCGTTTCTTTTGGAGGCGTTGGTGGCCGCGCGTTCCTTCCAGTGCGCGATTGCGCCCGCTAAATCCGCTGCTTGCCCCAAGATCGCCCGAGCGACAGACAAATTCGACAAGGTCACGGACGGAGACGCAGATAGTGGGCTTGGCGGTCATCCGCATTATGGCATTTCTTTCTGATTCGGCATCATGATTTTCGCGAACTGCTCAGGACAATCGCTGGTTAGTTTACGAACATACCATAACTTCTTCATCTGCCCGCCGATCGCCCGGACTTCATAAATATTTCCATCAGTTCCGGACGTACGCCCGTTGAGTTCGACGCGATTCTCCGTTCCCCGCAACCCCCGATGGAATTGGTGAAGCAGGCTGCTTATGCGAGGAAGGGGGGACGATGTTCCCTGGCGCTCAATCCGCGTCGGCGCATGCCGGAGAAAACTGCAAGGTTGAAGAAGTGCATTAGGCCAAGGACCAGAAGCACCAAACCCACTTTTGTGCTCAGGCGTTCGAGAGCTTCCTGCGCATTGGCTGCGGCGGCGCCGTAGCGCAATGCAAGGGTGACGTAACCGATGTTGATCAAGTAAAACCCAACCACGAGCAGATGATTGACGGAATCAGCCAGGCCTTCGTTTCCGTGAAAACTATCGACGAGGAAGATTCGCCCGTTTTTGTGCAGTGTTCGGGCGACCCAAACGGTGAGCGCGACGCTGATTCCCAGGTAAGCCACATACATTCCAATGATCCAGTTCATACTGAGGTCTCCTTTCTTAGGTTTAAGGCAGATCTAAAAACGGACGACGGCGGTGTTTTCTGTCGGGCGTGCGACGGAGCCAGTTGCGAAGCATGCGCACCAACTTCTTCCAGAGTGCGACATATTGTTCCGACGTTTCTGTCATAACAGAAATATACTTATAAAAAAACTCAACTCCCGATTCCCATCATTTTAAATAGCTTGTCGCCGAGCTTCACGAATTTGTTCACGGCGTTGTTCGGCAATTTGCGGACTTGTTCAAACCAGGCGCCCATCGTTTCAAAGAAGCCGAGAAGCTCGTTGAGCCGTTCCTGAGTGAAAACATCGCTTTTGTTTTTGGCGGCTTCGGCGACACATTGGCGCAATAGAGCCAGGGTGGGATCGAATTCCCGGCGTTTGCGTTCTTCCAGAACCACGCGGAAGAGTTCCCACACGTCGCTCAGGGCTTCAAAATGGTCCCGGCGATCGCCCATAATAGAGACGGTGCGAATAATGCCCCATGCTTCAAGTTCGCGAAGGCTGTTGCTGACGTTGGAGCGAGCCACTTGAAGTCGCGCGGCGATGTCCTCGGCTGGGAGCGGTTTCGGTGAAATGTAGAGAAGAGCGTGGATTTGGGCTACGGTCCGGTTGATGCCCCACTGCGCACCCATCGTTCCCCAATGGAGGATGAACTTTTCCTGAACTTCGGTCAGCGGTTGCATACTCTGATTTCAGTAATGACAGAAATACTAGACATATCTGAATTTGTCAAGTGTGGAACGCGGACATTGCTCTCCGCAAGTTTTGCCGCGAGGTGTCATGCCGACACAAATCTCCGCGCTCCATACGCGCTTTCATTGTGGACACGGACGGCCTTTTCTATATGAAGGATTTATTCACACGGTCTATGAACACATCACGTTCTGTCGGTTGGTTTTGTCTCCTCGCGTTGAGCTTGCTCGCGGCCGATCGGGGCTCTTTGGAGGCGGCGGAGACTTTGCTACGCGTGGGCGTCGCCTCGATCGATATCACGCCGGATTACCCTATCCGGCTGAATGGGTTCGGCTATCGCCGCACAGAGTCGGAAGGGATAACGCATCCGATTTACGCCAAGGCGCTCGCGTTCGCGGATGAGAAGGACGGCCCGGCGATCACTATCACCACAGACAATCTCTGTGTTCCTGATGGGATTACGAAGAGCGTCGCAGATCGCCTGAAGCATCTTGGGCTCAAGCTGGAGCGCTTGAGTATAACAGCAACGCACACGCACACTGCCCCGATGTTGGTTGATGTTGCTCCGACAATTTTTGGGACGAACATCCCGCCGGAGCACTGGAGTCACGTCGAACGGTACACGCGCGAGTTCACGGATAAGCTGGTGCAGGTGGCGGAAACGGCGGTGAAGGATGTTCAACCCGCGCAGGTGAGCTGGGGAGTGGGTGAGGTGAACTTTTCCATTAACCGGCGGACGCAGGGCGGGCCTGTCGATCATGATTTGCCGGCGCTTTTTGTGCGCTCTCCGGAGGGAAAGGTGCGCGCGGTTTACTTCAGCTATGCCTGCCATTGTGTGACGCTCGGCCATAACAAAATCAGTGGCGATTGGTCGGGCTACGCGCAGGAGGCAGTGCAGAAAGTTTTCCCGGGCGCAGTAGCGTTGGCGTCGGTTGGTTGCGGCGCGGACAGCAATCCCAATGCGCGCGGTTCGGCGACCAACCTTGTGCCGGCCATCTCGCAAGGTCAGGAAGTCGCGGATGAAGTGAAGCGCCTGGCAGGTGCGGAGCTGCGGCCGATCACAGTTTTACCAAGCACACGCTATGATCGGGTCGATCTTCTCCTCGACACCGCGCGAACGAAAGATGAATGGGAGCAACGCACGCACAGTGACCAATACGCGGTGGTTTATCATGCCAAATTGAATCTCGCGCGTCTCGAACGTGGCGAGAAGTTGCCGACTTCGCTCAATTACCCAATTCAAACGTGGCTTTTCGGTGATCAACTGGCGCTCGTATTCATGCCCGGAGAAACGGTCGTGGACTATTCCCTGCGGCTAAAGCGCGAATACGATAAGAAACGCCTTTGGATTAACGGCTACTCGAATGACGGACGCTGTTACATCCCGAGCGAAAGGATTCTGCGGGAAGGTGGGTACGAAGGCGGCGATGCAATGATTTATTATGATCGTCCCCAACGTTTCGCCCCCGGCGTCGAGCAACGCATTTTCGATGTTCTGTACAAGCAATTGCCGAAGTCCTTCTCGAGCGGAAGCCGCACGGAAGGTACTCGGCCGCTCTCGCCCGACGAATCGCTGCGAGCGATTCATACTAAACACGGGCTGAAGGTCGAGCTGGTCGCATCCGAGCCACTGATCGCTGACCCGGTCGCAATTGATTGGGCCGCCGACGGGCGGCTCTGGGTTTGTGAAATGAACGATTATCCGGCCGGCTTGGATGGGAATTGGCAGCCAGGCGGGCGCGTGAAAGTGCTGAAGGATACGAACGGTGATGGAGTTTATGATCAGGCGACGCTCTTCGCTGAAGATATTCCCTTTCCGACAGGGGTGACGGCGTGGGGCAAGGGCGTGTTCATCTGCGCTGCGCCAGACATTCTCTATGCCGAGGATACCGACGGTGACGGTAAAGCAGATCGCATCGAGAAACTCTACAGCGGCTTTTTCACCGACAATTTTCAGGCGCGTGTCAACAGCCTGCAACTGGGCCTGGACAATTGGATTTACGGCGCGAATGGGCTGTTGGGAGGAACCATAACCTCCCGCGCGGGTTCTGCGGTGAATATTCGGAATCACGATTTTCGTTTTAATCCGTTCGGCACTGAATTCGAAACGGTCACTGGCTTAAGCCAGCAAGGGCGGGTTCGAGATGATTGGGGAAATTGGTTCGGTTGCAACAACAGCGAACTGCTATTGCATTTCGGCTTGCCCGAGTGTTATCTGCGACGCAACCCGCATGTGGATGCGCCTCCGCTGGCGCGGAATCTTACCAGCCGACCGGAAGGGAACCGCCTGTTTCCACAGAGCCGGTTGCTGGACCGGTTCAACGATATCGATCAGGCGAATCGGACCACCTCGGCGTGCGGCGTAGGCATTTATCGCGACACCATGCTGGGTGAAGAATATTACGGAAACGCATTCACCTGCGAGGTGGTGCACAACCTTGTTCACCGCGAAATCGTTTCTGATGACGATGGAAGAATTTCGAGCGCGCGCGCGGTGGACGAAATGAAATCCGAATTTCTCGCTTCAGAGGACAATTGGTTTCGCCCAGCGCAGGTTCGAACAGGTCCTGACGGCGCGCTTTATGTCGTCGATATGTATCGTTTTCTGATCGAGCACCCGCGCTGGATTCCCGCGGCACGTCTCGCGAAGATCGACGTCCGCGCCGGTAGCGATATGGGCCGCATTTACCGGATTCGCGCGGAGGGCAAAAACCTTCGTCCAATTCGCGATTTGACGAAACTCAGCGGGACTGAACTGGCGGCAGCGATTGATTCGCCCAATGGAACAGAGCGCGACCGTGTCCACGCTGAAATTGTGACCCGGCGCGATGCAAATGCGGCGTCTGAGCTGAAGCGCCTCGCAACATCTGCGAAGCTCCCGCAGGTTCGGGTCCAGGCGCTGAGCGCGCTTGAAGGTCTTGGCCAAATAACGGGTGCTGCGGTGGTCGCTAGTCTTCGCGATTCGGATCCCCATGTCCGGGCGCAGGCTCTACAGATCTCTGAGCGCCTGCTTCGCTCCAATCCGGTAGCTGAACTCGCGAATGCGGTCACTGCGCTCACGAATGACCCCTCAACACGAGTGCTCGAGCAACTCGCGCTTACACTGGGTGAATGGAACGACCCACGCGCTGGTGATGCCCTGGCAAAAATCGCTGTGAAAGCAAAAGAGAATGATACGGTGCGCGCGGCCGTCCTGACCTCCGCAGCCGCGCATTGCGTTCCGTTGCTGGATGCGATTTCGGCGGTTCCAGTCAGTGCGCGTGGCCGAGAACCGTATATCGTCCCATTGATCGCGACTGCGTCCGCGGGCGAGAACGAAGCCGACATGGCTCGTGCTTTCGCGCTGGCGTCGGAAGCGAACGATTTTCGGGCGTACGTCCCGATACTTGAGGCATTGGATCGACGCCAGGTGAAGATGGCGCAATTTATTGATCGCCATCCTTCGCTGCGATCCGCAGGAGAGGCATTTCAGAAAGTGTTGGTTAGCGCACGCGCGACCGTTGCGGACGCCAACATGCCGGCTGCGCGAAGGCAATCAGCCCTTGCGCTTTTCAATCGCAAGACCGATGCGGTTGATGACCTGAAAATGCTTTGCTCGCTTGCCGCGAGAGATCCTTCTGAAACGGTCAGATCAGCGGCCCTGAGCGCATTACGGCATCAGAGCGATCCCTTGGTGGCGCGTGAATTGATTGCGCGTTGGTCCGACACGCCTCGAACGACGCGCACTCAAGTGATCGCATTGCTTCTCTCTCGCGAACAATGGGCAGCCCCTCTCCTGGAAGCGGTGCGCTCTGGAACGGTTGCCGCTAACGAGATTCCGGCAGGGGATCAGCAAACCGCTCTGCATAGTCCCAACGAAAAGATTCAGCAACTGGCACGCAGCGCTTTCGCGTCACAAAGCAATCCATCGCGCGGAGCGGTTCTGGCCGCTTATCAGAGTGTCGGTTCATTGAAAGGGCAGCCCGCTAAGGGCGCGGAAGTGTTCTCGTTGAACTGCGCACCCTGTCATCACTTTGGAAATCTGGGTGTGGATGTCGGTCCGAATCTCGTGACCCTGAGCGACAAAGACGCGGAGTATCTTGTGAAAAACATCCTCGATCCGAATGCGATGGTGGATGCCGGTTTCGCCGCTTACAACGTGGAACTGAAGGACGACCGTTCGCTGACAGGTCTGATCAAATCCGAAAGCGCGAATTCCATTCTGCTGCTCCAGGGCGGCGGGACAACCGAGAGAATCAATCGCGGGGACATTGCGTCCATTCAAGCATCAAAATTCTCGCTCATGCCGGAGGGATTCGAGAATTCGATTTCACCTCAGCAAATGGCCGACTTGATCGCATTCGTGAAACAGAGCGAGCCCCGTGCCCGGGGAACACCGGAACTGGTTTTGCGCGATCCTGCCTCCATTGCGCGTTTGATACTGGATGCGTCGCAGCCGAATGAGTTGCGCAACACCGCGATCAGTGCCAATCCTCAGTATGCCGCCGAATTGATTCGTGAAATGACGCGCGATTTCGTTCCTGGCACCCCCGAAGAGTATGTGCGAATTCCGTGGATTTGGCGCGTAGCGGTCGCGGCCGGGAAACGGCACGACGGCGAACAAATGAAGCGCATTCTTGATGTCTCGCTGCCACGCTCCGGCCTTCCGCTACGCGATTGGCAAGCTGTGGTGGTCGGAGGAGGTCTGATTAACGGTGTCAGCCAACGTGGAATTTGGCCGCGAGAACGCTTCGAGGAGTTGGTCGCTTCCGAAGCGGGCCTTAAAGAACGCTGGAACTACTCCCTCAAAGAGGCTGCCGTCATGGCGAATAATATGAAGGTGCCCGACGGCACTCGCTATGATGCGATTCGCATGCTGGGTGTGACCGATTGGGAAACGAATGGCGCGCGCCTCAAGGCGCTTCTGGAACACGGCAACGCGGAATTACAAATGGGCGCGGTTAGTGCGCTTGGAGATATGAATACGCCCGAAGCAACGCGGGCTCTCGTGGAAAAAGTGGCTGACCTGAACAAAGGCAATCAACAATTGGCGATTACCGCTTTGTTCCGAACCCAGGAAAGGAAAGTCGCGCTCCGGGAGGCGATCGATGCGAAGAAGTTGCCTATTCAGGCATTGAGCGAGGAAGATCGAAAGCAGCTGGGGCCTTGGAATCAATAGTTGTTCGATGCCGCATCGGTAAACGGCTGAGGCTTGTCTAAACCAGCGAACCCGCTACAAAACCGGGTCCTCGGCTGATACCGGCGGCGACGGGTTCGATTAGTTTGGAGGTCACGAAAAACGAAAGACCTCCGATGACACCCCGTAAAACTTCAATCGCGCTGTTCCTGTTGCTGGGTGCGCTCACATTCAGAGCTGACGCACAAATGCACGCGCTCGATTACGATACTCCCGCCTATCTCGATTTCGAATTTGGCGAAGTGCAAGTCGACGAACGGGACGGTGCGGTCTTCATCAATGTGTATCGACTGGGTGATTTCCGAGAGATTACGCGGGTCGATTTTGCCACAGAGGAAGTGACGGCCAGCGAAGGAAAGGATTATAAAGGGACGGGCGGCACGCTCACCTTCCGCCCGGGCGAAGGAATGAAACAGATTTCAATCCCGCTCGTCACGGACGATGAAAGCGAATCGGACGAGACTTTTAAAGTCGTGCTGAGCGGCGCAAGCGTCGGGTCGGTTATTACGCGAAATTCCGTTCTGGTAACCATTAAGGACGCGCCGGGACCGATTTCGACACCAAAGCTCGCGATCGCGGTCGCAGGACTGGGTAAGGTCGTTGTTTCGTGGGAAGGAGATCCAACTTATGTTCTGGAACGCGCGACAGGGGCAGGTTGTGTGTGGGAAGGAGTCTCCGGCAAGCCCACCGTCACCGGAACGCACTGCGAAGTAATCGAAGAGACTGCCGCAGTTGTTTACCTGTATCGTTTAAGAGGGCTTTGAGATGGACTCGCCGATCAGGTCATAATCGGTATGTCCAATGATCTTCACGCGAGCAAATTCGCCAAGGGGCAACTTCCCACGAACGTAGACGCGTCCATCAATGTCAGGAGCATCGGCTTCCCCGCGGGCAATGAGGTATGAGCCGCGAAGCGGTTGCGTGGTTTGGTTATTGCGAATGAGGCCGTGCTCCCAGGAACTGACGTTTTGCAGCTCTTCGCCGCGGGCGGACTTTTCCACGAGAACGCGAATTTCGCGACCGACGAATGATTCCGAAATGTAGCGCGATACTTTGAGTTGTTCGGCCATAGCGAGCTCGCGGCGCTTCTTCTTGATCTTTTCGCTGGTTTGACTGGCCATGCCGGCGGCGCGGGTGCCTTCTTCGTGGGAGTAGGTGAATACGCCCATGCGCTCGAAACGAGTGTCGCGAATGAAATTGAGCAGCGTCTCGAAGTATTCATCTGTCTCGCCCGGAAAGCCGACGATGAACGTGGTGCGAAGTGCGATGCCCGGAATCCCGGCGCGGATCTTGCCGATCAGATCGACGATATATTGTTGCGAAGTCTCGCGACGCATCCGCTCTAGCATCGTTTGATGGATGTGTTGCAGCGGCATATCGACATAGCGAACGACTTTTTTGCACGCGGCAATGGTGCGGATGAGTTCGTCGGTCCAATGCGCCGGATGCGTGTAGAGGAGACGGATCCAGAAGTCACCTTCGATCTGGTCGAGCGCGCGCAGCAGTGTGCAAAGGGTCGTGGCGTCGGTCGGCAAGGCTTTAGTCGCGGCGTTGAATTTGTCCGGAGCGGCGATTGAGCCGGTGCGAGAGGCGCGGAGATCCAGACCGTAGTAGGTCGAATCCTGCGAAATGAGATTGATTTCCTTTACCCCCTGGCGGACGAGTTCGCGTACTTCCTTGACGACGTCCGGTTGCTGCCGGCTGCGATGCGAACCGCGCATCCGCGGAATGATGCAAAAGCTACAGGGATGATTGCACCCTTCGGCGATCTTTACGTACGCGAAATGGTTCGGAGTGAGGCGAAATCGCGGCGTCCCGTAGTCCGGGATATAGACCGGACGGTTTGTCACGTCGAAGACGGGAGGCAACGGCTTGTGTTCTTCACGAACTGGTAGCGTCTTGTCGACCACAGCAAGTTGCTTCATGACCTTTGTCTTGCGCTGGGCGGGAACGTTTTTGTTCTCTTGCGAGAGCCGTTGCGACCGGTGCGAAATCGCTTCGTGCACGATTTCATTCACACGCTCGACCTGGTCAATTCCCATGAAGGCATCGACTTCCGGAAGGAGCTTCGGCAACTCTTCGCGAAAACGCTGCGGGAGACAGCCGGAGACGATCAGGCCCTGCCCGCGGTTTTGAGCTTCGCGAACTTCTGATGATTCCAGGATTGCGTCGACGCTCTCTTCCTGCGCGGCATCAATGAAAGAGCAGGTATTAACAATTACGACGTCCGCAGAGGCCGCGTCGTTTGTGATCTCGACGCCGCTTTTGACCAGCGAGCCGAGCATAATTTCGGCATCAACCAGGTTCTTTGCGCAACCGAGCGAGACCATGCCCACTTTGACGGGCTTATTTGCTGTTTCTTTCGAATTCACCAGAAGGCGGGAACCATGACATGAAAACGGCAAACCGCAAGGGCGTTAGGCAGGGCTACTAGAGCCGAACAGGATTTGAATATTCCGCCCGATCTTGGCAGCCTTGGCGCCATTGAGTTGCGTTGCATGGTAATGTTCCCGAAGTCGCGCAGGTTCCAACAGTCGTCGGGCCAGGAGCGCCCGCAAAAGGTCAAGATCTTTGGACCTGCCGAGAGTCAGTTTTACGAGTGACAGGTCGTAGGCATTCAGTGCCCCGAGCGTTACTGACTTCCGATATCGACCCAAGGCGTTGATCCCAGCCCGAAGGGAGCGTTTCGACGATGGAAGGCCGGAGAAAGTCTGCGTAGTAATTGTATCGTTTCGCGAAAAGACTCTGCTCGCCGATCGCCTCGGTCAATACGGCGGCGAGGTCTTGATCGATCGGTCTGACCAGAAGGTCGGCGTCGTAGGAGAATTCCAACGGTTCTCCGATTTCACCCAGAGTCGGCGCAGCAGCAAGTAACGAAGCGGACCCGAGAACGATGATTTCCTCGGGGTGCGCCAGACTGGAGACCACTTCGAGAACGTGTTTCAGTGAGCGAAAGCGCATTTTAAGATGATCGATCGCCGTTCTTCTGTGCTCAAAATGCCGGGGAAGGGGTCAAAGCTTTTGAGGTGAACGATGTGTTCGCTCTGATCGCGAAGCAGTCCGATAAATCTCGTCATCCCGGCCTGTGAGGCTTGAGCTTCCAGGATCAGTTCACGCCACTGTTTTAGACGGTGCGGTGCGGTTTGGCCCTCGGCAAGCCAGCGTTGGATGTTTTCGAGGGGAATACGCAGAAGTGAGGGGTCGCGCTCGATTTTGTCTGCGATCAAATCGTAGAGTTCCTTTTGCATTACGCAGCAGTAGAGAGCGGGGTTCGTTTGGCGGCGCGGAGCGCGGTGATTTCATGAAGGATTTGTGCGGTTTCCTCGGAGGTCAGGTTTGGCTGGCCGAGTGATTGGTTGAGTGTCGCGATTTCGCGGTCGATGCTCTGGTTGCGCAAGCGGGTGGTGAGATCGGCCAGCTGTTGGTCGAGGTTCGGGATGTTGCGTTCTTCGGCGAGCGCTTCGGTGATCAGCGAACGGAGCGAATTATCCTCAAATTCACCGAGGATGGTTGCGGGCTGGATGGGTTGCCCAGCATCATCGATCCCGAGTCGACGGCCGAGAATCTGACGCGCGCCATCGTGCTGAATCCAGTCAACATGGAGATGCTGACGGGCCCATGGAAGAAGTTCGTCATGTTGGAGGAGAATCTTGAGCAGCCAAAATTCCTGGGTGTTGGGACGGGGGATAGGCGACGGTTCGGCGGCTGGTTCATCGGGGGGCGGTTCCGTACGATTGAACGGCTTGGAGGCAGCCGATTTGAATTTGGAAATGGCGGCCAGGCCGCTTACCCCAACCCGGGCGGCGGTCCGTTGAGCATATTTTTCAAAAAGCGTCGCGTCGTTTGTCTTCTGAACGGCTTCGGCCATGGCGGTCAGCACGGCTTGCTGGCCCTTGTCGGTTCTGATGTCGTTCAGTTTGCAGAGCCGGTTTAAATAATAATCGAAGAAGCCTTCGGCCTTGCCGAGGAGTTCGTGAAAAGCATCTGCGCCAAAATTTTTGATGAAGGAGTCGGGGTCATGCGGAGCGGGAATGGTCGCAACACGAATCGCCAGGCCGGAGCCGAGAAGATCGTCGAGCACACGCACTGCGGCTTTTTGGCCGGCCTCATCGGAATCGAAACAGAGCACGACCTCGTTGCTGTAGCGTTTGATAATACGAGCGTGTTCGTTCGTGAAGGCCGTTCCCTGCGGAGCGACGATATTTTGCACGCCCGCCATGTAACAGGAGATCAGGTCGAGCTGGCCTTCACAGACGATGGCGAACTGTTTGTCCAGAATCGCGCGTTTGGATTTATCCAGGCCGAACATGACGCGGCTTTTCACAAAGAGCGGCGTCTCAGGTGAATTGACGTATTTACGCGGATCGTCGCTGCCGGGAAGGACGCGGCCACTGAATCCGATGACCCGACCCTGATCATCGCAAATCGGAAACATCAGCCGATCGCGAAAACGGCCGTAGAAATGGTCGCTGCCTTCCTTGCGCACAGCCAGACCGGCGAGTTCTACGTCGGCGAGTTCGAACTTTTTCGACTTCGCCCAATTGATCGTGTCGTCCCACGATTCCGGGGAATAACCGAGGCGGAAGAGTTTGACGGCTTCTTCTGAAACACCGCGTTCCTGCAGGTAGCCTCGTGCCTTTTCTCCGGCCGCTTCGTTCAAAAGGCAAGCGTGCCAGCGTTGGGTGATCTGTTCGTTAATTTCGAACAGACGATCTTTGAGAAATTGCTTTTCCTTGTATTGAGGATCTTTTTCGAATTCGAGCGGGATACGAGCGCGCTCGGCCAGCCGCTTGACGGCCTCAACGAAATCGAGGTTTTCGTATTCCTTAACGAACGTGAAAACATCGCCACCTTTGTGACAACCAAAACAATGGAAGGTTTGCTTTCGGGGGTTGACGTGGAAGCTGGGAGTTTTTTCGCGATGGAATGGGCAAAGCGCGGTGAAGCTCGCCCCGGCGCGCTTCAAGGGAACAACCGCCGAGATAACGTCGATGATGTCGTTCGCGGCGCGAATCTGTTCGAGAGTCGCTGTAGGGATGAACCCGGCCATTCCGGGGCCGAGCTTACGCTATTTGAGGACCTCTTCAACCGCGCTCTCGCGCCGGCGGCCGATGGTATCGGTGCCGATGAACCCCCCTTTCGCGGGCTGCACCAACTGAGCGCGCAGGTTCTTGCGGATGAACTGTCCCGAAATAGACTCGTAAAAGATTGTGTATTGCAGGGAGCCAAATGTGGGGAAGGAGATCGAACCGAAATTATCCGCCTGCATTTTTGCCGTGGCAAGCCGTTCGTTGTCGGAAACATATTTCGCGTGCAGAAAGGAAAGCGCGAAAAGAAGGATGCAGGCAAAGCGAACCACGCCAGCGACCATGCCCAGATAATACTCGAATCGACCAAAAGCGTCGGATTGGACCAGTTTTGTCCCCGCGGCGCGTTTCACCAGATTGAAAAGCAGTTTGATACTCAACGCGATAATGACGTAGGAGAATACGTTGGAGTAAAACGCGGGCAAACGTGTGGCCGCAGAGAGGGCTGAAGCAACTGGACGGTACATGAGCGCGCCCACCACCACGATGCAGAGCCATTGCAACACATCGAGCAGTTCTTCAGAAAGCCCGCGTTTGCGTCCCCGCATAATGCCCAGGACGACCAGGGCAACGACCAGCAGGTCGAACCAGTTGAGCTGATTTTTTCCAAAATTCATGCGCTATTCGCCCGGTCCTGTATTGCAGGAAACGGGCCATCCCAAAATTGAAAATCGGCAGTTTGACGCCTATTCTTAAGGCGTGCCCATTTACGAGTACGAGCTTTGCGAAGGAGATTGCAAGGTTTGCGGAGGCAAATTCAGCCTGCGCCGGCCGATTTCACGGCCCGCACTGACCAATTGTCCGCTGTGCCGCAAGCCCGTGCGGAAGATCGTCTCCAGTGTGAATTCGCCGACCAAGCTTAAGCCCCTCTCCATTTCCGATGCGAAGAATGCCGGGTTCACCGTCTTGAAGAGGGTGGGGAAGGGTGAGTACGAGCGGCAGTAGCTTTGTTCGTAATTGTAATCTTAATCTTAATCTTAATCTTACTCGTAATCTCTTCAATAGAGTAGGAGTAGGATTAAGAGTAAGAGTAGGAGAGAAAGGTCACACGGTCGGACACTGGTTCAAGGTCCCCCAATAATGGTGGATTTCTTTCATGGTGCCGACCAGTTCCTCAAACCCGACCGGCTTTACCAGGTATGAGTTTGCGCCCAGTTCATAGGCGCGATTGATATCCTGATCGTGCTTCGATGAAGTGAAGACCACGACCAGCAGCCGTTTGAGCGCTGGTTGGCTCCGAACCCAGGCGAGCACTTCCATTCCCGACTTGCGCGGCATCTTCAAATCAAGCAGCACCAGTTGGGGAAAAGGAAATTGGTCGCGGTTTGCGTATTCCTGTTGGCCGGCCAGGTAGCTGAGCGCCCGGTCGCCGTCGGATACGGAGAGGATATTGGCAGGGGCGTTGGTTTTTTTGAGCGCGCGCTGGACGAGCAGGACATCGTTCGGATCGTCCTCAACGTGCAAAATGGTGAATTGCGGCGCGCTCATAGCTTCCCCGGCGCGGACTGTATCGCAGCGGGGACTATTCGGCTATAGGGATGTGAATGGGGGATGTGAACGGGTTTACTTCGGCAACGCCCAGTGCTCGTCAAAGAACCCAGCGGTGACGACCTTCGCCGCGTAACGAGAGCTGCGTGGGGTGTTGATATCATAGATTGCGTAGTCCGGCAGCTTGGCGATCTGGCGAGCGTTGTTGAGGTAATCGTATTCACGGAAGGTCACCCCGCTGTTTACGACAATGTAGCGTTTCGGATTCAGCGGATTCGGATAAATGAAGGCAGGCACATGGTGATCCAGCGGGAAAGTCTGATTTCCGAGGGTCACCATTTTATCGCTCCACTTAATCGGAAGCTGGTCTGCGAGGCGTCTGAGCAACTGATTGCTGGAAGGGTCACCCCAGAGAACAAGATTTGCGGAGGCAATGTCGTTGGTGGTGACCTCCGTGTCGCGCCGCACGCGGGCTTCGCCGCGGAATTGTTGCCGCCAGTGCGTGATGGCATGCTGCATTTCGTTGGTGGCCCAGGAATCCGCCGCCGCGCTCAGCCCGTTGCCGCTGGGCGTAACCATGATGAAGCTATCCATGAACCCGTCGTCGATCGGGCCTTGTAAACCGGGGCGTTTTTCGAGTTCGGACCCATTTGCGTAGGCTTCGTTTGAAATAAGCTGCCACTTGCCGTTGCTTTTACGGAAGTGTGCAACCCAGGAACGGTCCGATTGCAGCGGAGCGGCGTCGACCTCCTGCTCGTCCAGAACGATGAGCGGTTTCGAACTGAAGGGTGCCTGGCCCGGCGAGAACGCGAACGTCAACGCGGAAATGTTGGTGGTCATCGCTTCAATGCCGGTGCGCCGCACTTCAGCATCAATCCGGGCGCGTTCCCAATGTTGTTCGAGCCCGTCGAGCGTGACCCAATGAGATTTGTTGTAGCGCAGCGTCCAGGTGGTGAATTTCACCGCGCGGGGCGCGACCTCGCGTCCGTGTGCGGCAATGGCATCGATGCGTGCACTGATTTCGGGGCGAGCATCATGCTGTTTAGTGACGTAAGTATGCCCGGCGCCGGGACCGATGATATGCGTCAGCTCGATCCCTTCCTCCTTCAGCGCGGCGGCCATCACATCCGCTGCTTGCTTTTGTTTGTCGATTTCCCCGCTGTAAGCAACTGTCGGCAAATTGAACAGATTCACCGCGTAATCGGTGCAATCGTACCAATGCCACAGTTTTTGTTCCCAGGGCGGTGGAGCGACAGGTTCGCTTTGGAAGACGCGTAGAAATTCTTTTGTTTCGGCAAAACCGGCGCCGGGAGCGGCTGCGGCCCATTCACCGGGATAATGCACCGCGAATTGCCAGCAAGCCGCTCCGCCCATGGAGAAGCCGCGAATGACGATGCGGTCATCGTCGATCCGATAGCGCGCCTTCACATCGGCGAGCGCCTCGAAAAGATCCATCTCGCCGGCGAATTTATTCGCGTTGCAATACCGCCCGTAGAGATGCAGCACGAAAGCGCCAGGTGGCGTGAAGTCGCCAGGACTCCTTTGACGGTCAATCAGAAAACGTAGTTCAGTGAGGTTTTCGCCACGACCATGGAACCAGGCATCTAATCGGTGTGGCCGTTCAAAGGAACTCGGATAAGTGGGTGGCACAACGAGGCCGTACGGCTGAACGGAACCATCGATTTTTGAAACGTACCCCCGAACGATCAACCCCGCTGCATTGGTCCACGATGCTTTTCCCGTTTTCAACTCGGCCGCGCGATCCAGTCCCTGCTGCAAAAGTTTACGCGCATCGGGCACGTCTTTCGCGCCATTCAGGAATTCGTCGTAACGAAGGGCGTAGTCCAGAGCGTTGAAAAAAATCTGAACGTCGGGTACGAGGCTGCGCACGCTCTTGTTCGAAGATGCGGCGAGCTCTGCGATTTCGGCGCGCAGTTTATCGAGACCACTCGTCAGTTCCTGCCGGGCATCTTCAGGAATTGGCTGGCCTGGCGGCGGAACGGGACGCACCTTCTCGGCCAGGTTATCAGCCGGACCGTCGGCGAGCAGCGTGGAAATCGTGAGTGCGAAAATCGCAAAACGGTAAAGCATGTCCAAAAGCTGAAATAAATCGCGGTCGCGCGCAACGGTTTTAGGTGGCTTCAGCCAGATTTTTCCGCAACTCATCCGCGGTCAGTTCCCGTTCCCAACGGCTGACCACCACGGTCGCGACGCCATTGCCAACGATGTTCGTCAGCGCGCGACACTCACTCATAAAACGGTCGATTCCGACCAGAACAGCCAGCGATTGAATCGGAATGGACGGGACGGCGCTCAGTGTTGCGGCCAGCGTGATGAATCCAGCGCCAGTCACGCCACTCGATCCTTTTGATGTGATCATTGCGACGAACAAAAGACCGATCTGCTGTGAAAGCGTCATCGGGGTGTCAGTGGCCTGCGCGAGAAAAATAGCCGCCATCGACATGTAGATATTGGTGCCGTCGAGATTGAAGCTGTAACCGGTGGGAATGACCAGGCCCACGGTGGAAGGGGCACAGCCGAGCTGGGTCAGTTTCTGAATCATATTCGGCAACGCGGTTTCCGAAGAACTCGTCCCGAGCACGAGAAGCAGTTCGTCCCGGATGTAATAAAGGAAGCGAAAAATCGAAAAACCGGTCAGCCGCGCGATGGTTCCGAGCACGATCACAACGAAGAGAGCCGCGGTGAGATAGAAACCACCCATGAGGAAGATAAGCCGGTTGATCGAGGCCAGACCATAACTTCCGACGGTGAAGGCCATCGCCCCGAATGCACCAAACGGAGCGAGCCGGATCACGATTCGCATCACGCCAAAGAACACCTTGCTCGCATGATCGATGGCGCGCAGGATCGGTTCTTTTCTGCCAGAGTCCAGCAGCGAGATTGCACCCGCGGTCAAACCCGAAACCAGAAGTACTTGGAGCAGATCGCCTGTGGCAAACGCGTCGAAAAAGGTTCTGGGAATGATGTTCAATATGAATTGAACGGTGCTGAGAGAATGTGCGCCTTCGGAGTAGGCCCGCGTTGTTTTCGGATCGAGATCCGCGGTATTAACATGCAGACCCACGCCCGGCTTTAGCACATTCACCACGATCAAACCGATGACCAGCGCGAGCGTCGAAACCGCTTCGAAATAGAATAACGCTTTCAGACCTACACGCCCAAGCCTTTTCAAGTTTTCGAGCGACGCGATACCGTGAACCACGGTGCAGAAAATCACCGGAGCGATGAGCATCTTGATCAGTTTGATGAAACCGTCACCTAACGGTTGAAGGGACTTGCCGAGATTCGGAAAAAAATGGCCCAACACCGCGCCTGCCACGACACCAACAAGGACCTGCACATAGAGGTGCCCGACGACCGAGCGCTGGCGGCGCTCGGCAATGACTGCCGGTTGATCGGTTGCTGCGGTGAGCATGGCTTGATTAAGCCGGTCCCTTTTCAAAATGAAAGTCAAGCAAGACTGGAGAGCAGGAATTGGTGCGAAGTGGACAAAGTCCGGCAAGCGCAAAAAAACCGTTGTGGAAATAGTTGATGGTCACATTGCTCAAAACAAAGGAAATCTATGCCGAGCTACATCGCACTTTTGAAATACACCGAAAAGGGAGCCAGGGAGATCAAGAAATCCACCACGCGCGCTCATCAATTTGATAAGATTGCCGAAAAGGCCGGGGTCAAGGTCGTGGGGCAATACTGGACGATGGGACGTTTTGACGGCGTGCTGATCCTCAGTGCGAGTGACGAGACAAAAGTGCTTCATATGCTCACGCTTTTGTCCGCGGCGGGCAACGTGCGCAGCCAGACCATGCGTGCTTTTGTCGACAGTGAGTTCGACGAAATAATCGGGAGATAGAAATTCTTTTGCTTTGGCGCCGGGGAAAGCCTTTGATCGCCGAATGCTAATTTCCCTCGCTAGTCTCTTGCTGGCACTGTCGGACGGAGCTCCAGCAGTTTCACCCAAAGCAGAACGAATTCATCGCAGCGCGATAGTGGTGGATGGGCATAACGATTTGCCTGAGGCGCTACGGAACAAGGCGGATTCGTCGTTCGACAAGGCCGATATTTCCAAGTCGCAGAGCGGTTACAACACAGATATTCCGCGGTTGCGGAAAGGTGGAGTAGGTGCTCAGTTCTGGGCGGCATTCGCGCCGTCGGAGACGCGTTTCACGAATTACGCGGCGCACGTCACGTTCGAGCAAATCGATTTGATTCACCGGATGATCGCGCGCTATCCGGAGACTTTCGAACTCGCGACGACGGCGGCTGACATCGAGAGGATTCATCGCAAAGGGAAGATCGCGTCGCTGATCGGGGTCGAAGGCGGCCATTCGATTGAGAACTCGCTGGGGATTCTGCGCATCTATTATCGCCTGGGCGTGCGCTATATGACATTGACGCACGCCGATACACTGGATTGGGCAGACGCGGCGACGGACAAACCGCGTGTCGGTGGATTGAACGCATTCGGACGAGAAGTCGTGCGCGAAATGAATCGACTTGGGATGCTGGTCGATATTTCGCATGTGGCCCCAAGCACGATGCACGCCGCGTTGGATGTTTCGCGCGCGCCGATAATCGCCTCGCATTCGTCGGCCTATGCAGTCGCTGCTCACGCCCGAAATGTTCCCGATGATGTGCTGGCGCGGATTAAGCAAAATGGCGGGGTGATTATGGCGAACTTTTATTCCGGGTTCATCGTGCCGGAATCGGCGCAAATCATGGCCAACATGTTCGATGTAGACCGTGAACTTCATCAAAAATATCCAGACCCGAAGGAAGCGGAGAAGGCTATCGAAGAATGGGGAAAGGCTCACCCTTTGAAACCTGGCACGGTGAAGGATCTGGTCGACCACATTGATCACATCGTGGAGGTCGCCGGGATTGATCACGTGGGACTGGGGAGTGACTATGATGGCGTCGAACAGTTGCCGACCGATCTGCAAGATGTCTCGACGTATCCCGTGATTACACAGGAACTGCTGAATCGCGGGTATTCTGAACGCGATATTCGGAAGATCCTGGGAGGAAATCTCCTGCGCGTTATGCGAGCCGCGGAGAAGGTGGCTCGTGAGTGGAAGGATTAGATTCCCCTGGTTGAGAGTCGATAACCAACCGCAGGTTCGGTCAGAATCAGTTCAGGCGCCGCGGGATCGGCTTCGAGTTTTTCGCGGAGGTGGGCAATGTGCACGCGGAGGTAGTGTGATTGGCCAACGGCTTTTTCACCCCAGACTTCGGTGAGGAGCTGACGGTGGGTGAGAACTTTGCCCGCATGTTGGACGAGGAGTTTAAGAAGTGAATATTCGATAGGAGTGAGTTTTACCTCGGTGCCGTTTTTCAGCACCAGCCGACGGGCCAGATCGACTTCAATATGCCCGAACTTATAAATGGCATCGGCTCCGCGCGGTTGGGCGTGCCGGAGTGCGGCGCGGAGGCGAGCGAGTAATTCTGCGCTGTTGAATGGTTTGGTGACGTAATCGTCAGCACCGGAATCAAGAGCGGAAACTTTTTCATCCTCCTGGTCACGCACGCTCAAAATAATGATTGGAACGCGGCTCCATTCGCGAATGCGTTTGAGGACTTCCGCGCCATCCAGGTCGGGAAGGCCAAGGTCGAGCAGGATGATGTCGGGCTTTCGTTGGGCGGCTTCGAGTATGCCATCCTCGCCGGTCGCGGCATCCATCACACGATAACCCTTGGCTTCGAGCGTGACCCGCAGAAGGCGGCGGATCTGCGGTTCGTCATCGATGATAAGGACGAGCGGTTTGGGGTCGGTGGCGCTCATGCGTGCGTCGCGACCGGCACGGGTTCTTTTTGTTCCATGCTCAAAGTGAAGATCGCGCCGCCTCCCGGTCGATTGGCCGCGGTGATCGTTCCTCCTTGAGCCTCGACGAAACCTTTGGCGATGGTCAGACCGAGGCCGCTCCCGCCGGCAGGAGCATTCGGTCCCCGGAAGAATTTTTCAAAAATTCGGGGGAGAACTTCCAAAGGGATGCCAGGGCCGCGGTCCGCCACAGAGAGAAGGAGATTCCTTTCGGCAAAACGGGCGGAGACTTCCATGGCAGTGCCGGGCGGCGTGTGCATCGCGGCATTTACCAAAAGATTCGCCAGCGCGTGTTGGGTGAGAGAGAAGTCGAGTTTCACGAGCATCGGTTCACTGGGCAGATCGACTTTCACCGGATGATCGCCGAGCGTGTCCTGCACCTGACGCAGCGTGGTTTGGACAAGGTCGCGCGCGTCGTGCCAGTCGAAGCGGGGCACCACCTTCCCGGATTCAAGGCGGGCGACGTCGAGAAGGTTGCCAACGATCCGATTGAGCCGGCTGTTCGCTTCTTGAATTTCGTCAAGGAGTGCGCGGCGATGCTCTACGGGCGCTTCCGCTGCTTCGGCGAGAGCCGCGGCGGCGCTTGTAATCGCGGCGAGCGGCGTGCGTAATTCGTGCGAGATCGAATTCAGGATGATCCGGCTGAGACGTTCGGATTCGGCGATGAGTCGGCTCTGTTCGGCGGTCGCACGCAGCTCGATGCGGTCCAGCACGAGGGCCCCCTGGCGAGCGAACGCTTCGAGCAAATCGCGCTGAAAAAGTTCGAGATTCTCGGTTGGCAGATTTACCGCGAGCACTCCGAAAGCCTTTCGCTGCGTCGCAAGCGGAAGGTGCAGCGCACTTGCACCGGGAAGATTATCCGTAAAACGACCGGCCGCCTTGCGCTGACGAAACGCCCAGTCCGCAACGCTCAAATCCTTTTCAGTCAGTTCCAGCGGGCTGTCGGGGTGCAATTCCAATTTGTCGCCGATCGTCAAGATCATCGCTGCGGGCGCGCCAAAGACGCGATTGATCTGGCCGATCAGTTGCCAGACGACTTCGTCGCGTGAACCAGCTTCGGCCAGATCGCGCGTCAGTTCGTAAAGCGCTGCGGTGCGTTCTTCGCGCCGGCGCTCTGCCGTCGCCTGTCTCCGGATGCGGGCCACTAATTGTCCCAGCACCAGAGCGACCACAAAATAGGTGCCGAAAAGCAGCGCGTCCTCCGGCCTTTGGATAACGAATGTGAATCGCGGCGGCAGGAAGAAAAAATTCCATGTCAACGCGCTGAGCGTAGCCGCCAGAAAGACCGGACCTCGACCGACAAAAAGCGCAAGAAGGATAACCGCGAGTAGAAAGATCAGTCCCGGCACACGAGGCCCAGCCAGCGGCAGGAGAAAATAATTAATTAGTCCAGCGAGCAGAACGACCACGAAAGCGGCGCCATACTGGTTCGCGCTCGACCGGTCGATCGTCAGACCGCGCCGAGGCGGACGGTCCGATGA
This sequence comes from Limisphaerales bacterium, assembly GCA_044226545.1. Classification (GTDB taxonomy): domain Bacteria; phylum Verrucomicrobiota; class Verrucomicrobiia; order Limisphaerales; family SXQI01; genus DASVNK01. Next base: position 507,421 of record JBGAGW010000001.1, on the reverse strand, counting down.
TTTCTTTTCAGCGCGGACGACATAAAGATCAATATCGCCGGTGTGTTGCATCAAACGGCGCATCAACCGTCCGTTGCGCCACCATTCCAGGAGGCCGAGGCCGGCCGGTTTGCCGACGATCATCTGGGTGACGTTGCGTTCTCGAGCAACGCGCAGAAGGCCGTTCGCGACATCTTCATCGGTAGTCGTGATCACTTCGCCGCCAAGTTCGCGAGCTGTAGCAAGGTTGCGTTCGAGACCTTTTTGCGCCGAATCACTGAGAAGGCGCGGCGTTTCAACGTGAACGGCCAGCCATTTGCAGCGTAGCTCGTCGGCTGTGCGGCGTGTCCAACGAATCAATGATTCGGAAAGAGGGCTTGGTCCAACCGCGACGAGCAACAGGTTTCCGGTCTTCCAGGTGACGGTCGTGCCGGGCTGGTTCCTGCGGAGGTGGACGGTGTCTTCGCCGACGTGATCTGCCACCAGCCGTAGCGCCAGTTCCCGAAGCGCAGTGAGGTTCGCTTCGCGAAAGAAATTTTGAACGGCGGCAGCAGCGCGATCAGCAACATAGACCTTTCCCTCGTGCAAGCGCTGGACCAGTTCGGCAGGTGGAAGGTCTACCAACTCGAGAACTGCGTCGTCCAAAACGCTATCCGGAACGACCTCGCGAATTTCTGAACCAGTAACCTGCTTTACCGTGTCGGCCCGACTTTCGACATGCTGCACGTTGAGGGCTGTAAAGACGTTGATGCCGGCGGCAAGCAACTCTTCAATATCATGCCACCGCTTCGGATGACGTGCGCCAGGCACATTAGTGTGCGCGAGTTCATCCACAATCGCGAGGTTCGGCTTGCGCGCGAGAACGGCATCCAGGTCCAGTTCCGTGAAGGTCACGCCGCGATATTCGATCTGCTTGCGCGGAATTGTCTCCAGACCGGCGGCGAGCGCATCAGTCTCTTTCCGACCATGAGTTTCAACGTAGCCGATGACGACATCGCGTCCGGCTTTGAGTTCGCGCCGGGCCGCTTCGAGCATGGCGTATGTCTTGCCGACGCCGGGACACATGCCGAGAAAAACTTTGAGCTGGCCGCGGCCCTGCTTCGATTCCGCTTCGCGAATGGCGGCCAGTAGCAAATCTGGATTGCGTTGACTCTCGTTGCTCATCTTTGGAGTGCGGTGGTAGAGCGTAGCGGCGACACCGCTTTCCGCGCGTTTGTCATTGACGAGCGTTTTTGGATGCCCGGTGACCTCCACATCCCCTTTGGACGCAACGCGTGATCGCAGGGCGCGTCACCAGTCCGATGAGACTTCGAAATCATCGGAAATGCTCAGAGTGTCGATCTTTATCCGGTAAACCGTCTTTACTTGCGCAGGCGTTGCACTGCGCTCAAACCATCCAGCCGAGCACCACGGATAAAGCGAAGCGAGTGGAACCAGGCCATGTTTGACCGGGTTTTGATGCGTGTAGTTCAGCCTTGCCAAGTAAGATTTCTCAAACGTAAGCCGTGTCTCCCAATAGTTATGCCAGACTTTTCGTCCGGGGGCGTCATCCAGGCTGTTTACCCATTTGGCCGTTTTCTCGTGAAGCTTCCCGAGCATTCGGCGTATCGTCTCGGCTGTGCCAGGAGGGCTGTGCGCGACAAAATGGTAATGGTTCGAGAATACAGCCCACGCTTCCAAACGCCATTTGAACTGCTGAGCAACAGCTAGCAGGCCTCGATGAAGAACTTCAACTCGTTGACGCGAGTGAAAGAAATGGCCGTGATTGTAAGTAGCCGCCGTAACGAAGTAAGTGCCCTCGTTCGAAAGACGATGCTCCGGCGCGTGAGGCCAACATGTAGAAGTTCCGGCCACTGGAGCAGGATGAAGCGGAACCCAACGACCTTCAAGAAAAACAATGTTCATACTCAGGGAAGCGCTAAAGCGGTGTCGCCGCTTCGCTCTGCCACCGCACTCCAAATAGAAGGCCGTCACGAGGTTTTCTGATCAGCGTCCGGCCTGGACGGCATCCAACGCGAGATTGAGCGTGAGCACGTTTACGCCGGGTTCGCCGAGGATTCCCCAATCCGGCTTGTCAGTGTTCTCCTCGACCAATTGCCGAACCTTTCCTTCAGGAAGGGCGCGCGCTTTCGCAACGCGGACGATTTGAAGCTCGGCGTTGCGCGGGCTGATGTGTGGATCCAACCCACTCCCTGAGGCAGTCACAGCATCGGCGGGAACTGGTTCATTTTCCTTGAGGCCATTCTCTTTCCGGTACGTCTCGATTCGATCTTTGATCACATCGCTCAGCTTCTGCGAGGTTGGTCCCAGATTGCTGCCGCTGGAATTCGCGGCGTCGTACCCGTTGCCCGCCGCGGATGGCCGGGGATGAAAATACTTCGGGTCGGTGAAGTTTTGACCCAACAAACGAGACCCCTGAATGGTGCCATCTTTAGCTACGATCAAGCTCCCATTAGCTTTGTCGTGAAACAAGACCTGGCCGATACCGAAAACCACGAGTGGATAGATACCGCAACAAACCACCGCCAATATTAATGTGGAGAAAATCGCTCCACGGAGTTCAGAAAAGAGTGTTTTCATAAAACTTTAAACCAGGTGCAGAGCCGCTACGAACAGATCGATGACTTTTATGCCAATGAACGGGATGATTACCCCGCCCAGCCCATAAATCACGAGATTGCGCTGGAGGATGGCCAGTGCGCCAATCGGCTTGTAAGCAACGCCGCGCAACGCCAGCGGAATCAATACGATAATTATCAACGCATTGAAAATGACAGCGCTGAGGATAGCGCTCATCGGGCTGTGCAGACGCATGATGTTCAACGGCGCGATCGCGGGAAAGGGGGCCATGAGCATCGCGGGAATGATCGCAAAATATTTCGCTACGTCGTTCGCTATGCTGAACGTGGTCAGCGCTCCGCGTGTGATGAGCATTTGTTTTCCGATTTCGACGATGTCGATCAGCTTGGTCGGATTGCTGTCGAGATCGACCATGTTGCCGGCTTCACGAGCGGCTTGCGTGCCGGTGTTCATCGCCACGCCGACGTCCGCTTGTGCCAGGGCAGGCGCGTCGTTTGTGCCGTCACCCGTCATGGCCACGAGGTGGCCGCCAGCTTGCTCGTCGCGAATGCGTTTTAGTTTTGCTTCGGGTGTGGCTTGGGCCATGAAATCATCCACGCCCGCTTCGGCGGCGATGGCTGCCGCGGTGAGCGGATTATCGCCAGTGATCATCACCGTTTTGATGCCCATCTTGCGGAGGTGTGCGAAACGTTCTTTGATCCCGCCTTTCACCACGTCTTTGAGTTGAATCACTCCGAGCACTTCCGACCCTTCGCTCACGACGAGAGGCGTTCCACCACCGCGTGAAACTTCTTCCACATGTTGCGCGACGGCGGCTGGAAAATGTCCGCCCGCGCGGTCGACGTAGAGCCGCATGGCTTCGGACGCTCCTTTACGAATGATGCGCGCAGGCTGGCCATTTAGCGCCGGAAAATCCACGCCGCTCATGCGGGTTTGCGCGGTGAAGGGCACAAATTTCGCGTGCGGTTGCGCGACCTCGCGCCCCCGCAACCCGAATTTCTCTTTCGCCAAAACAACGATGCTGCGCCCCTCCGGAGTTTCATCGGCCAGCGAGGCGAGTTGCGCTGCATCCGCCAGGCGCTCGGCAGAGATATTTGGCGCAGCCCGAAACTCAGTCGCCATGCGGTTGCCGAGCGTGATCGTTCCGGTCTTATCGAGCAGCAGCACATCCACGTCTCCGGCCGCTTCCACCGCGCGACCACTTGTGGCCATGACATTGCGACGAATCAACCGGTCGATGCCGCTGATGCCAATGGCGCTGAGCAGTCCGCCGATGGTTGTGGGAATCAGACAGACCAGCAGTGCAATCAAAACCGGCACCGAGAAACTGACGCCGGAATAGATCCCAAACGGCTTCAGCGTAACGCAAACCAGCAGGAAAATAACGGTGAGCGCTGAAAGCAGAATCGTGAGCGCAATTTCGTTCGGCGTCTTTTGCCGTTTGGCACCTTCCACCATTGCGATCATCCGATCGAGGAACCCCTGGCCCTTTTCCATCGTGACGCGAACAACGATGCGATCGCTGATCACGCGTGTTCCGCCGGTGACCGCACTTCGATCACCACCGCTTTCACGGATAACCGGCGCGGATTCACCCGTGATCGCCGCTTCATCGACACTTGCGATTCCTTCAATCACTTCGCCATCAGCGGGAATGACGTCGCCCGCTTCGCACACGACCATGTCGCCTTTGCGCAAATCGGGAGCGGCGACTTTTTCTTCGCGACCACTCACGAGGCGCCGCGCGACGGTGTCCTTGCGCGCTTTGCGCAAGCTTTCGGCCTGGGCCTTGCCGCGACCTTCGGCCACGGCTTCAGCAAAATTCGCGAAGAGAACCGTGAACCAAAGCCAAATGGCGAGTTGCGCGACAAATCCGCGTAACCCTGCCTCGGAGGTGAAGATGCCCGCGGTAGTGAGCACAGCACCTACCATCGTGACGAACATCACGGGGTTCTTCACCATGAGCCGCGGATCGAGTTTCACAAAGGAATCTCGAATTGCCGGCCCAACGATGTTCCATTCGAAAAGAGATGCGGGTTTTTGAGTCATACGACTTAAAAGAGTTTTCCCTGCAGCATCAGGAAATGTTCAACAATCGGTCCCAACGCGAGAACCGGCAGGAAGTTCAGCGCGCCAATCAATAAGACGGTTCCGATCAACAGAATGAAAAACGTTCCGCCAGCCACAGGGAAGGTTCCGCCGCTGGCCGGCGCGATTTTCTTTCCGGCGAGTGACCCAGCCAGGGCAATGATCGGCACGATCATGAGGAAGCGGCCAATCAACATCGCAAAACCAAGCGTCGTGTTGTACCAAGGTGTGTTCGCAGTAAGCCCGGCGAACGCGCTTCCGTTGTTTCCAGTGCCCGAACTGTAGGCGTAAAGCATTTCGCTCAATCCATGCGGACCCGAGTTATTAAGTCCGGCGAGGCCCCACTCGCTCACTGCGGCCCAGGCGGAAAAACCAAGGATGGAAAGACAGAGAACCAACAGCGATAGCATCGCCATTTTAACGTCGAAGGATTCTATCTTCTTGCCGAGATACTCAGGTGTGCGCCCTACCATTAGTCCCGCGATGAACACGGCGAGCACGACAAACACGAGCATACCGTAGAGGCCCGCGCCCACACCGCCGATGATAATTTCCCCCAACTGAATGTTGAACAGTGGAATTAGCCCGCCGAGCGCTGTGAATGAATCATGCATTGAATTAACCGCGCCGCATGAAGCGTCCGTAGTGATCGTCGCGAACAAGGCCGAATTGAAAACACCGAAGCGGACTTCCTTGCCTTCCATGTTGCCGTCTGCCAGAGCCACACCGAGTTTCTGATGAATCGGATTTCCCGCTGCTTCGGCCCACCAGCACGCCACCGTTCCGGCGATGAATACCGCCATCATCACGGACCAGACAGTCCAGCCATGGGCTTGGTTTTTCACCATCCTCCCGAGGTAATAGGTAAGCCCGCTGCCAATTGAGAAAATTGAGATCATCTGCAGGAAGTTCGAAAGCGGTGTCGGATTTTCGAACGGATGCGCTGCGTTCGCATTTACATAACCGCCGCCGTTCGTGCCGAGCATTTTGATCGCCACCTGGCTCGCCATTGGCCCTTGCACGATCGATTGCTCCTCGACTTTCCGGTCGATCATGACGGGCGCATTGGTCGTCGCCGGTTGGCCCTTCTCGTCAAGCTTGGGGACATCCATCGTGACAGCGACGCCGTTCTCCACCACTGGCTTGCCTTGAACATCGAGCTTTGGCGACTGGATCGTGACTGCTATGTTCGTTGTTACGGCCTGGCCCTTGTCGTCCAGCTTTGGGACTTGAATGGTGAAGGATTCCATCAGCTTTGCTTTGCTGTAGGGCTTGAAATTCTGAATCATTCCCTGCGAAACAAGAAACACCGCAAAAACCAGACAGATCGGCAGCAGCAGGTAATAGGTCACGCGCACCAGATCCACCCAGAAGTTCCCCAGTGTCTTCGCCGAATGCCGTGCGATGCCGCGCACCAGCGCAGCCGCAATCGCGATTCCTGTCGCCGCGGAAACAAAGTTGTGAAAGGCCAGCCCCACCATTTGGGAGAGGTACGACATCGTCGCCTCGCCAGCGTAGCTTTGCCAATTGGTGTTGGTGGTGAAACTGACCGCTGTGTTGAATGCAAGATCTGGCGATAATGGGCCCAAACCTTGCGGGTTGAGTGGCAATAAATGTTGCAACCGCAAGATTGCGTAGGTGAAGAGGCAGCCCACGAGACTGAAGAGCAGCATTGCTATCGTGTATTGTTTCCAGTCCTGCTCCCTCCGCCCGTCCACACCCATCGCGCGATAGGTCAGTCGTTCCAAAGGGCGAAGGACCGGATCAAGCCAGGTTTTCCCGTCAGCCTCCAAAACCTGCATCAGGTAAATACCCATCGGCTTCGTGATCGCGGTCAGGACGAGCACGAACAGCCCAAGTTGAAGCCATCCAGAGAGTTGCATTTTGAATCCTCGCTAAAACTTTTCCGGGTACAACATCGCGAACACGAGATACGCGAAGAGAATTACCGCGACTGCGCCGACGATGATCGTTTCCATATATCCTTAAAGGTTGTCGCAGAAGTCAGCGTACCGGGCGCTCACCACAAAGAATCCCACAACGGCGATCACGAATAAGAGATCGTTCATGTCCACCAAATTAACGCGACAGAACCGAAGGCGTGTAATCAAGAACGGCTTGTCCGGCGTAAAGATTTCGTTAAGAAGTCACCCCCTTTAAGGATTGCAACTCGTCCCGGTTGCGCTAAACCCATCTCAGCCATGAAACGCCAAGTTGCTGTTCTCGTTCTCCCCGCTTTTTTCGGTTTGCTCACCAGTGCGGAAGAACTCCACACCTTCAAACGTATTCAACTGAGCGACCAGTTTTGGTGTGAAGGTGCGAGTTTCGGCGACCTTAACAACGACGGTGTGAATGACATCATTTCCGGGCCCTGGTGGTGGGAAGGACCTGATTACCAGAAGCGGCACGAGATTTACGCGCCGAAGACAACATTTCAACTCAAGCTGGGGCCGATGACGACGGTTACCGTGCCTGGTTTCGAAGGCGGGCTGGGTGCGCAGAATACCTATTCCGACAATTTCTTCGTTTGGTCTTACGACTTCAACAAAGATGGATGGAACGACATTTTGGTGATCGGTTTCCCGGGGCAATCCACAGGCTGGTTCGAAAATCCGAAAGGACAAGACACGCACTGGACCCGTCACCAGATTTTCGACCAGACGGATAACGAGTCACCCACTTTCGCCGATCTGACGGGCGATGGTAAACCCGAATTGGTCTGCATCACGAAGGGGCAGTATGGCTACGCGGAGCCGGATTGGAGCGACCCCGCCAAACCATGGAAATTTCATGCCATCTCGCCAGATAACAAGTACGGGAACTTTACTCACGGCATGGGTCTGGGTGACGTCAATGGCGACGGTAAACTCGACCTGCTCGAGAAAGACGGATGGTGGGAACAGCCGGTATCACTGGATGGCAATCCCCTGTGGAAATTTCATAAACAGCCGTTCGGAACCGGTGGTTCGCAAATGTATGCCTACGATGTGAACGGAGATGGCCTGAACGACGTCATTACCGGCCTGGCCGCTCACGCTTTCGGCCTTTCCTGGTTCGAGCAATACCGCGACGGGGACGACATCAAATTCCGGGAGCATCTCATCATGGGCAAGGAGCCGAATCAATACGGCGTCAAGTTTTCGGAACTCCACGCCATCGAGTTGATCGACATGGACGGCGACGGCCTTAAGGATATCGTTACCGGGAAACGTTTTTGGTCGCATGGTCGAATGGGCGATCCGGACCGCAATTCCGAAGCGGTTCTCTACTGGTTCAAACTGGTGCGAAATCCTGATAAATCCGTTGATTTCCTGCCTTACCAAATCGACAACAACTCTGGCGTCGGCACTCAACTGGTCGTGGGCGACATCAATAAGGACGGGCTGCCGGACACCGTTGTGGGCAACAAGAAAGGCACGTTCGTTCACATCCACGAAAAGAAGAACGTATCCAAAAGCGAGTTCGACAAAGCACAGCCCAAGCCGACAACGCTTTGACGCGCAGCGACAATTCTCAGCTTTGCGAATCCGTTTCCAGTTGTTCTGGGCGTTGCAGGTGATCTTGGTAGGGCTTTTCGGCCCTAGATACGCCGGTTTGTCGCACTTTTGAAAGGGGTAAGCTTTCTGCTTCTGGTCTCGCGGACGTTGCTCGTCCCAACCGGAAGACAGAAGTGAAAAACTTACTATCCAAATCCGCCTCGAAACGCGCCATTTCACTGGTGGAAGTCGTCTTTTCCATGGCGCTGGTGAGCGTTTTGTTCGTCTCACTCTATGGCGGAATCGCCAGCGGCTTCGGCCTGGTGAACCTCGCCCGCGAAAACCTTCGCGCCAACCAGATCATTGTCGAAAAAATGGAGACCATCCGGCTGTATAGCTGGGATCAAATCAGTTCGAACGGATTCATCCCGAGCACTTTTACAGAAAACTTCTTTCCCACGGTGCTGACCAATGTCGATGACAACGGAAACACCACACTCACTCAATTCGACAACAGTGGCATAAAGTACTTCGGCACCGTCACGATTTCGAACGCCCCTGTTTCGACTAACTATAGCGGCGACATGAAGCAATTCACCGTGACCCTGAACTGGACCAATTCAGGAATCCCTCGCACCCGCTCGCTTACGACCCTGGTCGCTCGCAGTGGAATTCAGAATTATGTATATTATTAAGCGTCACGCCGCTAAAGGCTTCACAGTTATCGAGTTTCTCCTCGCGACTACGGTCGGCATGATGGCCCTCGGGGGAGCGGCGGCATTGTCGGTCTATACAGCCCGGAGTTTCGCGGCGATGGGTAATTACATGGAACTGGATAAAAACAGTCGCAATGCTCTCGATAAAATGACGCAGATCGTGCGCGAGGCTGACGGAGTGTTGACTTATGATTCCCAGGCCATTTCGCTGAGCTATCATGGCCAAACCATTTCCTTTAACTATTCGCCTTCTGCGAAGACTCTGACTTTGGTCAACACAAATAACCTTAAGGACATCCTGTTGACGGATTGCACCTTCCTCGATTTTCAAGTGTTCCAGCGAAACAGTGTAGCCGGAACCTACAATCAATATCCAATCACAACGGACGAAGCCTCAGCAAAGATCGTCCAGGTCTCCTGGATATGTTCGCGCTACCTGATCGGCCGCCTTTTTAACACGGAAAGCGTGCAATCCGCAAAAATCGTCATCCGAAAGCAATAAAACCATGAAACTGCGAATCTCACGTGAGCATGGGGGTACTCTGCTCGTTACTCTTTCTCTTTCGATCGTCCTCGGGACAGCCCTGGCCAGCTACCTGAAGCTGGTCGAATATCAGAATAAGTCCGTCGTCCGTTCCCAATACTGGAATGCAGCAATACCCGCCGCGGAAGCTGGGATTGAGGAAGCTCTGGCTCATTTAAATTATGTCGGAGATGGCGAGCGCGCGGCGAATGGCTGGGCATTACAGGACGGCAAATATAAAATGAGTCGCAGCTTCGGTGATTCCCGAGTTGAAGTATCGGTTGACGGGCAAAGTCAGCCGGTCATAAGAGCCGTCGGATACGTCAAAGAGCCACTGAGCGGATCGGAACTGAAGCGAACGGTGGAGGTGCAGACGACGCGATTCGGAGCTGGGATGCGCGGCATCGTTGCGCGGCGCAGTATCACGATGAATGGCAACACCCGCATCGATAGTTTCGATTCAGCCAATCCCGCGTACAGCACGAATGGACGGTACGATTCCACCAAATTTCACGATAATGGATACGCAGGGGCTGTGGCCGGGAACGTGGCTGCCGAAGGCGATGGTATCTGGGGCTATGTAGCCACGGGACCCAACGGGAGCGCCACTGGAAACATTGGCGATGTTACATGGATGTCGCAGAACAGCGGGATTCAGTCCGGGCACTATACGAAAGACTTGAACGTCTCCTTCCCTGATGCTGTGGTTCCCTTCACGGGTGGGGGGCTGGCACCTTTGAACAACCAAACCGTCACTACGACGAATTATACCTACCTAACGAGTCAGACAACTTCCCTCGTGATGCCCAATCCTGTCCCGGCAAGCGGAGTTGCGACGAACTTTCAAACGTTTACTTCGACTACCAAACCATTCACTTTTTCGGGAACGCTGGTGACAAATACCGCGTCCACCAGCAGCACAAACTTCCCTGCATCCGGGACCTACATAGGAAATGTGGCGACGCGTACCGTAACTACAACCACTGGACATGGAAGGAATGCAGTGACGACGACCACGACATGGTATGATTATACGATGATTAGCGGCTATACGTATAACACCATGACCTACACGTATAACACTACGACGACCAACTCCACCACTCAAACCACCAGTTATGATTACGTAACTGATTCCGGCAACTACCAGGTCAGCAGCCTCAGCATGTCCGGTCACGGTGAAATGCTGGTGCGCGGCGACACTACCCTTTATATTACCGGCAACTTCTCGATGGCGGGGCAGTCGCAGATTACCATATTACCCGGAGCGAGCCTCAAGATCTATGTTGGAGGAAGTGCTTCTCTCGCGGGCAACGGAGTGATGAATTTGAATCAGGACGCAAGCAAATATAGCCTCTACGGTTTGCCGAGTTGCACAAGTATTGACCTGAGCGGTAATGCTGCCTTCACCGGCACGATCTATGCACCAAATGCGGATCTATCCCTGAATGGAAGCGGTAACACAATCTACGACTGTGTAGGTGCGATTGTTTGCAACACGGCGTATTTTCACGGCAATTTCCAGTTTCACTACGACGAGAATCTGGGGCGCAATGGAGGCAAGAGCCAGTTCCGGATCGCCTACTGGACGGAGATCTAACAGCAGCGGCGAATCGAACTGTAACGCGTCTCCAGTTGTTTTACGTAAATTTCCGGGCGATTCGCTCCCTGGTTTTCGCAACAAATCTGCGCCTGATTTTGAGTCGCTCGATCGAGCTCCGCCTCGCCGGTTAACTCTTTCAGCAGCACCACTGTGAGGGCGGCGGCACCCATCGGGCTCAAACCGGAACTGCCTTCGCGCAGGGCGTAATCGGGCAACCAGACCGCTTTGGATTCCTGAAGATCCGGGGCTCGTTCGCGGCGGATCAAGCGGTACCATTCCCATAAACAGATCATAGCAACTGCTGTCACAAGGAGGAGGAATACGGCTGCCACGGTGGCATCGAGGTACTGATTGAAGATTTGCACGTGGTTATTGCGCAAAGCCTTCGTTGCTGCGTCTACCTGCATCGTTATACCCGTCGATCTCGCCGTCTCCAGTGCCTGTTCCAGTGCCGGCGTTTTGGCGCTCAGATTCCGGGCCAAAGATAGGAATCCAATCCGCGGATCGGGCGACGCGATCTTTTGAAGGCCTGCGGTAATGGTCACGATCAGTAACCAGGCAAGAGGCAGCAGGCAAACGAGCGCCAGCGCGGGATGGCCGCGTCTTTTTCGGCCGCCTTCCACCGGCATCAACTGCATTTTGAGGATAACCGTCGTGGCCAGACAGAGCGCGATGGAGGCCAGTAATTGATTGGCGATGCCGAAAAGAGGCCAAAGCGAGTTGATGCCGCCGAGAGGATCGCGCACACCTTGAATTAAAAAATATCCCCAGCCAACGACCACCAAGAGGCTGGCCAGGATGTTGGCGTTTACGTTGCGAGTGTTTCCAAGCGGTTTCCAAATATTGCCGAGGAAATCCTGCACCAGGTACCTTCCAACGCGGGTACCAGCATCAAGTGTCGTCAGAATAAAAAGGGCCTCGAACATGATCGCGAAGTGATACCAGAGATCGAGCCAACGACCGGCCGTCACCTTCGAAAAAATCACAGCCATGCCCACCGCGAGCGTAGCGGCGCCGCCGGTTCGGCCAAAAAGGGTCTGCTCTTTCACCTGCGCGGCGAGGTCGTGCATTTCCTCCGCGGATACTTTGAACCCGGTCGCATTCACTTTCGCGATCGTGTCGGCCGCGATGGCATCAGGCGTCGCTCCGGCTCCCTTCACATTCATACTCAGATAAACGCCCGGTTCGAGCGTGCAAGCGGCGATCAGCGCCATGATTGCTACGAGCGATTCAAGCAACATCGCGCCGTATCCAATGGGTCGGGCGTAACCTTCGCGCGTGATGATCTTCGGAGTAGTGCCGCTCGAAATGAGCGTGTGAAATCCCGAAATCGCACCACACGCAATCGTGATAAAGCAAAAGGGAAACAGCTTTCCCGCCACCACCAGGCCCGAACCATCGACGAATTTCGTCATGGCCGGCATCTTCAATGTGGGTAAGACCATAAACACTCCGAGCACAAGCGCGAAAATCGTTCCAAGCTTCATGAACGTGCTGAGATAATCGCGAGGCGCGAGCAACAACCACACCGGAAGGATGCTCGCGGCCAGTCCGTAAATGATGATCGCCCAGGCGAGCGGTTCGGCTTTCAGCGTAAAAACCTTCGACCACTCTGGATTTCCGTGCACGAATTGTCCGCCCCAGACGGCAAGCAGCAACAGCACAATGCCAAATGCGGACGCCTCCAGCACTTTCCCCACTCTGCCGAAGCGCAAATAGCTCCCCATCAGCATGGCGATGGGAATGGTCGCACCGACCGTAAACACGCCCCAGGGACTTTCCGCCAGCGCTTTCACCACCACCAGCGCGAGCACTGCCAGCAGAATGATCATGATCGCCAGAATGGCGACCAGTGCGATTCCGCCGGCGAGGGTATTCAATTCCTCTTTCACCATTTGTCCCAGCGACTTTCCATTCCGCCGCATGGAGCAAAATAGAATCACAAAATCCTGAACGGCACCGCCCAGTGCGACACCGATGAGAATCCAAATAGCACTCGGCAAGTAACCGAATTGAGCCGCGAGGACCGGACCGACGAGCGGTCCGGGGCCGGAAATAGCGGCAAAATGATGGCCAAAAACGATCCACTTATTTGTTTTGACGAAGTCATGACCGTCGTCGTGCACTTCACACGGCGTGGCCCGTCGATTGTCCAATGCAACCACCTTTGCGGAAATCCACTTGGAATAAAAACGGTAACTGATCGCATACGTACAGAGCGCCGCCATCAGCACGTAAGCGGAGCTGATTTGTTCACTGCGTTGCAGCGCGAGTGTGACGTATCCCCACGCCCCTGACGCGCTGACCAGGATCCATATCACTGCGGAAGCGAATTTCCTCATATCGATAGCGTGGGACTTCTTTAAACGACATCTCTTTCCCTGACGAGGAATCTCTCGTTCTCTCCCCTTCGAATCGCTACGTTCGTTTCGTGACCAGATTAGGGCGAGTCGCTGCGCAGATGTTTGCAGTCCTCATTGGACTGGCGACCGCGCCACGCACTTTCAGTCAGGCGAAATTCTGGCCGGACCCCCGCCATCTGAACTCGGATATTCCCTCTTTGATTACAAATCTTGCGCAACTGCGCGGTCTGGACGAGTTGGCCACGAGTCTTAAAATCCCGGTTCGCGTTCACGGCGTCGTCACCTATTGCGAAGACCAATGGCCGAGTCTCTTCATTCAGGATGGGGAGAACCCTTCCTATATTTATCGACCGAAAGGAACCCTCCGCTTTGCGCCCGGCGATCTCGTGGAGGTGGACGGAAATTCAGGCAAAGGCTTCTCGCCACTCATCGATGCGAATGCCATACATAAAATTGGCACCGCCGAATTGCCCGCCGCGATCAACACCACGCTCGAGGAACTGGTGACTGGACGCTATGACGGACGGCGCGTTCGCGTGGTGACAACCGTTCGCTGGATGCATGTGACCTACCAGCGGCTTTACCTGCATATCGGTGAGGGGAGTGGGCGCTTCGAAGTGCACATTCCGGAACATCTCGGTCCGCTCCCCACCAATCTTCTCGGCGCAACCGTTGAACTGACCGGCGTGGCAGGAACGAAACTTGACGCGCATGGGTTCGTGGCCGGCGCGGGTCTCTCTATTCCGCGAGTAGAGGATGTTCGCGTCCTGGTTCCAACACCCGAGCATCCGTGGGAGCGTTCCACCCAAACGATCAGCTCGCTCATGCGTTATCACCGCAGCACTTCTTTCGGTCAACGCACCAAAGTGGCTGGAGTGGTCACGCTCAGCACTCCCTCTGGCAAACTTTACGTCGAAGATGCCTCGGGCGGTTGCGAGGTTCGGCTCCCTTACTACGATCGACCCGATCAATGGAACGGTCGGTACCTCGATCCGCCGCGTCCGGACGATCTCAAAGTAGGAGATCGAGTTGAAGTTCTTGGATACCAAAACGTCGGCTCGTACGCGCCGATCTTGACCGATGCAGTGGTTCGCCGGCTCGGCGGCACCAACTTGCCGCCCCCCGAAGTGACAACCGTAACCCAGGTGCTGAACAAGCGGATCGATTCCAAACGGGTTCAATTGCAAGGTCGAGTGGTCGCAAGTGAAATCAATCCTGCGGCAAATGGCGTACGCCAGCGGTTGACCATTAACAGTGACACGGATAATGCGGTGTTTTTTGCTGAACACGAAGGCCCTCAGGCCTTGGAATGCCCTGTCGAAAGCGTCGTTTCCGTGGCCGGCGTTTGCTCGCTGGATGTGGACGATTCACGGCACGTCACCGGTTTTCGTGTGATGATGCCGCATCCGGGGGATCTCCGTATCCTCAGCAGACCCCCGCCCATTACCACGCAAGGGCTGCTGCGGATTGGCGGTATATTGTCGGCCGTGATCCTCGGCTGGGTGTGGGTGCTGCGCACGCAAGTCCGCCGTCGCACTCTGCAACTGGCATCCGCGAACGATGACTTACGCCATGAGGTTAGCCAGCGTCTGCAGGCGGAGCGGTTACTGGAAGAGCGGGTACGGGTCATGACGCTGAGCGCGGAAGTCGCACTTGCCTTGAACGAATCGGCTGATCTCCGCTTGATGTTGCAACGTTGCGCTGAACTTCTCGTTAAACATCTGGATGTCGCCTTCGCCCGTGTGTGGACGCTGAACGAAGCCGCGCAAGAATTGGAGCTCGAGGCCAGTGCCGGCCTTTACACGCATCTAAATGGGCCACACAGCCGAGTACCGGTAGGAAAGTTTAAAATCGGCCTGATCGCTCGGGAAAAGAAGCCACACCTCACTAATGATGTGCTGACCGATCCCCGCGTGAGCGACAAAGATTGGGCGCAGCGCGAAGGGATGGTTGCTTTCGCCGGCTATCCTCTTCTTTTGGAAGGCCGCTTGCTCGGGGTCCTCGCCGCCTTTGCGCGCCATCCACTGGGTGAGGATGTGCTTCAGGCGTTGGGCTCCGTGGCGCATTCCATCGCCCTCGGCGTTCAGAGGCTTCGCAGCCAAACTGCTCTGGTTGAAAGTGAAGCCCATCTCCGCACCATTACAGATCACAACCCCGCCGGGATCGTTGTGCTCGATGCCGACCAGGGCCGTTTCATCGACGCCAACGGGACAGCAGAACGCATGACCGGCTACTCCCGTGAAGAACTTCTCCGGCGCGGTCCGGTCGAAACGAGCGCAGCGGTCCAGGCCAATGGCCGCGCCACTCCCGAATTCGCCCGCGAGTTGATCGCGCAAATTCTCGCGGAAGGAGAGGCGACCTTTGATTGGATCACGCGCAACGCTGAGGGCGAAGAGTATCCCATCGAGACCCGGGCCGCGCGCATTCCGATCCCTGGCCGCAACCTGATTGTCGCGAGCATGGTCGATATTCGTGCCCGGAAAGAGGTCGAAGAGGAACTTACTCGTGCCCTCGCGCGCGAAAAAGAGCTCAGTGAACTGAAGTCGAACTTCGTCTCGATGGTTTCACACGAATTCCGCACCCCGCTCGAAATCATTATTTCTTCCGCTGATAACCTGCAGCGGTACCACGACCGA
This sequence comes from Limisphaerales bacterium, assembly GCA_044226545.1. Lineage (GTDB taxonomy): Bacteria > Verrucomicrobiota > Verrucomicrobiia > Limisphaerales > SXQI01 > DASVNK01. Next base: position 491,457 of record JBGAGW010000001.1, on the reverse strand, counting down.
TTGCCTCTCGAGAAACGTCAACAACTCCTCCAAAGCATCCACCGCGCCGTCATGCGTATGTCTGGAATGATGGAGGAAGTGCTGGTCCTGGGGCGGTTGGAAACGGACCGGATCACCTTTAACCCCACTCAAATCGATCTTCCTGCCTTCTGCCAGCGTCTCTGCGATGAAATCGAATCCGCCACCAATCGTCGGTGCCCTGTCGGGCTGGAATTGAAAGGCTCCCTGGACAATGCGACCGGCGACGAAGGTCTGCTCCGCCACATCTTCACCAATTTGCTTTCGAACGCCGTGAAATACTCTGCACCTGGCCAACCCATCGACTTCGTGATTCTTCGGGAGCACGATACCGCGATCTGTCGCGTGGGGGACCAAGGATGCGGTATCCCCGAAGCCGACCAAAAACATCTCTTCCAAGCCTTTCGCCGCGGCAGCAACGTCCGCCAGGTTCCCGGTACCGGTTTAGGACTAATGATCGTCCGTCGTTGCATTGAACTTCATGGCGGCGAAATCACCTTCGAGAGCAGGGAAACGCGCGGGACGACCTTCACGGTGCGACTTCCGCTCTTCCGCAAAGCGCATCTACCTTCGCGGGACTTTATCATTACTGTTTGACCGCCCGATAGAATCTCTTTCCGTACCCGCTATCGTCGGTAATTTGCACGGATGCTACTGCTGCCGTCACTGTGGTAAGTGTCGTCCACGTCTTAAAGTCGCTTGTCGCCTGAATCGTATAAGTGGCGCCTGCGTCACCGTTCAGTAGAAATTCGAAGGGCCATGTTTTCGTTGGATTGCTCAGGCGGATCTCGCCCGACGGTTGAGGCGTAGCTACGGTCTCCGACTGGACGATCTGCCCATCCCATCCCACGGCGACAAACGTCCCATTCCCGTAGGCGACATCGGTCAGGTGCCAGGGCAAATCGGTTTCGTGCACCGTCCAATTCACGCCATCGGTCGAGGTCAGCACGCGCCCCCATTGAGCAGCGGCCACAAGGTGTTTTCCATCCGTGGCGACATCCCAGATGAATCCCGTATGCTTGCTGGTTTGCAGCGTCCAGTTGATTCCGTCCGGTGAGGTCGTAATTGTCCCTTTCTGTCCGACCGCGACGAACATTCCCAGGCCGAAACCAACGTTCATCAGGTTTTGCGCGGCCTTGGAATCCTGCTTCGTCCATTCCTTCAGATCGGTCGTGGTGTAAAGATCCGGCGGAGTTCCCGTGCGTTTATATCCGGCTTCAACATAAATCCCGTTGCCGTAGGCAAGACCGCCGATGTCGTATTGCGCCGCGCACTTGTCCAGGGTCCCCCAATTCACACCGTTCGTCGAAGCCACTACGAAGCTGCCTGCAATGACACTCAAAAAGCGCGTGCCATCATGAATCATCTCGAATGCGCCGCTGAAATTGGCCGTTTGCTTACTCCAATGTTGGCCATCGGTCGAGGTTAACAGGTTATTCCATTGCGTTCCGAACGCCACAAACATCCCGTTGGCAAACAGGATATCCTCCAGACCATACGGCGCCGGATTTACTTCTGCCTGCCAGTTTACTCCATCAGCCGAACTGAGAATGATGCCATCCTCACCGACCACCACCCAGCGTCCATTCCCGTACGCGACCCCATTTAGGTCAAGCTTCGCCGCGGCAGTCGGCGGCGTGCGAACGTGCCACGTATCCAAAGGATCCGCCGCAAACATCCGCTCTGCTGCGACCGCGTAAAGTAGTATAAATTTCAGTCCCGTTCCCAATTTCAAATTTTTCATGAGGGCGTGGTTTTACGCGGAGCGAGATCGGAGGAGAATAACACTTCGGCATTACAACGGTGAAAAGCTGCTCTGGATTATTGAGCCGAGGTGTCGGACCGGTTCGTGGACTCAGCGCGTTTCAAAAGATCTGCAAGAGAAACTCGGAAGATCCGATTGGTTGCTCCGAGATCTTCCGGAAGGAAGTAAACTTGCCCGCCCGAAATCGCCATTGCTTCTCGGGCCAGTTCGATGTGCTTCTGACTGGGCAACCGAATGGAAATTCGCTGGAAATCAGACCTCAAAAACTGCGTGAAAGACATCAGGCGGCTTTCCGACGGCTCGGAAGTCACGCTACCGCCTCGAAACAAACCGGACGCGAACAATCGATCATTCACTATTTTCCAATCCTGCACTGCCAGACCAGCGCGAACGTTCGTTTCGCTGACGACGCCGATCTCACGAGCGGCCAGCTCTGGCCCTTCGAGCGTTCGCTGTAACTTCCCCTCGAAGTCCCACACGGAGACGATTTCTGTGTCCCAATTGGCGCCTAGCAAAATCTTCTGCTCGGCGGACACGGCGATCGCCCCGATATGATCGTTCACCGCGAATTCGAAATCCGCCAGGAGCGTTTCACCCGGAACAAGCCTGGACAGGGGAAAACGACGAATCAAACTTCGCCCATGACGTTTGCTCTCGGCCAACGGAACCCACAAATATTGTCCGTCCGACTGCATTCCGCCCGGATGATCCAGTGTCGTCACTCTACCGTGATCGTCGAGCGGAGTGATGTCCCAAATATCCCAATCCGCGCGACTCGCCTCGGTTCGCAGGAGCAACGCACGTTTCGGCTGCAGGTCATCACGCCTTGCCGTCACGAGGAACTTGTCGGAAATAATCTCCAAACCCTGCGTGTGCGCCTTCGATGGCTGCTCAGCGATCTGCAATGAAGGGAGTTTGATTTCGGAGATGGGCAGACCATCGGGTTGTGTGTGAAATCCTCCCAGAAAGAAAAGCGCGCACACCGCCAATAGCTGCCGCATGCCTGTTCGCGAATGTGTTGGGAAGCTCGGTAACATATCCAATCCGTTTCGAGTGTAGGCCAATTTTGAGCTCACGACGATACGGTCTTGAGCACCGGGCTTACCTGGGCCATGAACTGAAGATGCGCGGATCATCGACACATTGCACGCCCAAGCTGGTGATGCACACGCCTATCATGGGCTGTCCGCAAAATAATCCGCGTGCTTCGACTTGAGTTTTCGCAAAGTCTCCTTCAGCGCCGCGGGCTCCAAGGCTGAAAAACTGCCGGTCCCGTCGATTGTGCGTCCCGAGAGCAGTTCCGCGAGCAGGCGCAAGTCTTTCACGGGCCAGTTGTTTGTTTCGAACTCCCACACGCGCGCTGTGCCATCATCGCAAGCTGTGATGACGCGGCGGCCATCAGGACTGAATTCAGCGCAGGTTACGGTGTCGCTGTGTTGTAAAGGTGGTGTCAAAGGCAATCCTGTCCTCGCATCCCAAATGCGCGCGGTGTGGTCCGCGCTGGCAGTGACGATGCGGCGCCCGTCGGGGCTGAAAGCGGCGTGGTGGACCCAATCTTGATGCTCGAGTGGACGATTGAGTTGTCGGCCCGTCGTCGCGTCCCATAACCGCGCCGCCTGGGGAGAGCCGGCTGTGAGAACGCTCCGGCCATCGGGGCTGAAGCACGCGCCCGAAATATGATCCCCGCTATGATTGAATGTTGGCGTGATGGGTTGGCCACTATGCGCGTCCCACACACGCATCTGGCCAGTGCGAGCGTACGTTAAGAGGCGATTCCCGTCCAGACTGAAGGTCACCTCGCAGCCCCAACTTAAATACATTTGCATCGGCGGCGTCAGCGGTTGCCCCGTCGTTACATTCCAGACCTGCGCTTGGATCAATGTGTGCGTGGTGGTTCCACCGATCGTGGCGAGCCGGGAACCGTCCGGGCTGAAGGACGCGAATGAGTCTCCTGCCAGCTTCGGAATGGCAGGGCTCACTGGTTCTCGAGTGTCTGCGTCCCATAGCTTCACGTTCCCGTCAGTGGTGGTCGTGACCACGAGTTTTCCGTCCGGGCTAAACTCAGCATGGTGGACTGAAGCGAGATGCTCCAAAGCCGGCGCAAGCGGTTCGCCCGTCGCTCCATCCCGCAATTGAATTACGTTCGCGTGAGTTGCGGTCAGAATGCGTTTTCCATCCCGACTGAACGACGGCCGAACGTAGTCTCGAAAACCCCGGTATTCCAACGCGGGGATCATTTCCTTGCCGGTCGCCCCGTCCCAAAGGCGCGCTGTGCCGTCCCGACTGGCGGTGAGGATGCGAAGACCATTCGGGCTAAAGGCCGCCCGGGTTACACCGTTCGAGTGCCGGAAAACAGACCCCCCGAATTGCCCGGAAGTGATTTCCCAGACCCGCACCAATCGCTCTCCATTGCCCGTGGCGAAATGGCGTCCGTCTGGATGAAATCGCGCGTTCGACACGCTTCCATTTTGAAGCACGGGCAAAGTGATGGGCGTTCCCGTGGCCGCCTCAAAGATTTGAGTCAGGCCGCTGGCCACTACGAATCGTCCATCCGGGCTGAGGTCTGCCTCGGGCCCCAGGTCCGGGTGCTTGAGCGACACGGGCAGTTCTTCGCCGGTGCCGGTATCCCGAACTTGGACGCGACTGTCAAAGCTGACGGCTAAAAGCTTTTTAGCCTCTGGATTGAACTTCACATGATATGGGCGTGAGCGGAATTCGGGAAACTCAAATCGGGGCAGCCGTTCCTCACCGGTTCGGGAGTCTCTAAGGGAAACCGTATGCCGGGTGCCTGTGAGCATCGAGCGGCCATCCAAGCTCACCCCCAGCAGATGACCGTTTTGCAGTGGCCGAAGCGCCGGCCCATTCGCTTTTCCTGAATCGGCATTCCATATCTGCACAGTTCCATCTTCACCGGCTGTTATTATGTTACGACCATCGCGACTGAAAGCAACGCGCGTGGGATAGCTGTAAGACATGGGATGGTCCAGACTTGGTTCGAAATTCATGCCGGCAAGCACATCCCAAATCGGCCCCGCGTCGGTATCGTTGCCGGCGATAACACGCGGAGAGCGCGCGCTGTGTCGAATGGGCGGACCGATCGGGTGACCCGTGTTGACATCCCAAACGCGGACTTCCCTCTCCACGTCGGTAGTGAGGAGAGCGGGGCCGGTCAGGGTCACGGCGCGAGTGCCATCGGGGCTGAGGGCGGCCTGATAGACTCGATTGCTGTGCCGCAGAACCGCGATGGGCTCGCCGGTTGCGACGGCGGAGACCTGCACGTTTGTCACTCCGAAGAACGTCAAAAGTCGTTGTCCGTCCTGACTGAATTCCACCTCATAACTGCCTTCCTCGTGGTTGACTAGTTGAACCAATTTGGGACAATGCCGCAGCACGGAGCCGAGCCGGAAGCGATGCATCTCGGTCTCCTCTTTCGTCCAGCGTGCCTGACTCATGGCCAGCACGAACCAGGGTAACGACCCAGCCAAGTCTCCTTTGTCCATGAAGTGGACGCCCTGATTGATCTGGAGTTCGGCGGCGAACCGATGGGACTTTTGACTTTGGTGCTCTTGATAGAAGTATCCGGCGACGACCAGCGCGGTCACGGCGACTCCGACGGCGCTGGTCTTCGTTAGCCACGCCACCCGCCGTTCGAGCAGATGAGCGCGCCGCACGGACTTTCCGGCCTTTAGCAGCAAAAGGTCTTGATGCATTTGTGCAGCGGTCGTGTAGCGCTCGCGCCGATCGCTATGACAGGCCTTAATCAGGACTTCGTTGAACTCGAACAGCCTGGTCGTTTCCGGTACCGCGTCGATAAAAGTCGGCATGTCCGGAAATTCATGGCGATCTTTGCCGGTGCAGATTTCATAAAGCACTTTACCCAGGCTGAAGATGTCGGCCTGCGCGGAGCTCGGGCCTTCGGGCGGCAGGTAGCCTTCCGTGCCTACAAACGAGAGCGTTTTCCCGGTCTCGGTCACCAAGCCGATGTCCGCCAGTTTTGGCAGCCCTTCGATAAAGATGATGTTGTCCGGTTTGATGTCGCGATGAATCAGGCCATGAGTGTGCAGATGCTGGAGCGCCGTCGTCAGCGACAGCGCGATGTCGAGGCACACTTCGCAGGGCAATCGGCCGCATCGCTTGAGTTCGCTGCGCAGGGTGCGGGGCTGATACGAATGCGGAGGGCAGCGGGCAGAGGGCAGAACGGACTGCGGCAGCTCCTCACTCGACTCGGCACTCCGAACTCCGCATTCCGCATTGGCATCGTCTGCCAATTCCATCACGTAATAAAAATATCCCGCTACGTCATTGCGTCCCACGTGCAGGATATCGACCTGGCTTTCATGACGGCGCGAGATCGGCTCGAATTTCTTGATACCTGCAAACTCGCGCTCGTACGGCCGATCGCTTTCGAAGGCGTCGCGATAGACAATCTTCACCGCCCGATAGACGCCCATCACGTTGCGGGCCAGCCAAACTTCGCCGTAGCTTCCCCGACCAATGCAACCTAGCAATTCGTGATCGGCAATGGCGGGCGGCACGCGCCCGCGCAAGCCTGACTCGGCGTCGCTCGACACGTGACGCGAACTCAGGTCCTTCAATGTTTCCTCATCGTCAGTGAACGGCTGGTGAGACGCCTGGCCTCGTTGCGAATCGTCGATATTCATGTGTTCTCCAACCGGTCGGGAATTTGTCCGAGTTTTCGATCGATCTGCCGCAACAGCCGGCGGCGCACGGCCGGAATGCGAGTCGCTGGGCCGAGACGCATCTGCCCCCGCAGCCTGGGCTCCGGGGGAAAGAGCTCCAGCTGAAATCGAATGAACCGGCCGTTGTATTCAAGCTTCATTGAGACTTGGTCCACTATTAGCAGGCCTGTGATCACTGATCTGGACGTCACAACCTATTCTCCTTCCGCCTGCAATTTTTCAACTTCATTCCGGATCAAGCCTGTGATTTTTTTGTTCAGGTAATAAACTTGGGGCCGGAATAGGTTCAGGTGCCGGGCGACCTTTTCAGCGGCCCACCGCTTGGTTGTACAGAAGTCAAACACTTGCCACTCCTTTGGTTCGACTTGCTGTTTCACGCGTTCGATGGCCACTTCCATCAAGTTCTGCTCCCATTCCTCTTGCCAGCGAGACTCCAATTCAAAGGAACTTGGATCGATAGTTTCATGGCCAGGATCGCCAGGTTCGACATCCGGAAATTCATTGCCTTCGCCCTGCCGAAAGCGCTGGTCGCGCTGGCGCTTGCGCAACTGATCTTTAATTCTCCAGCACGTCGTGTTTTGGAGCCAGTTTTTAAACGATCCTTTTGCTCGGTCGTACTTGAAGTCCGGCATCTGTTTAGACACGGTGATCAATGTCTCTTGGACGACCTCCTGTGCCTCCGCATCTGTCAGCCCTGACCGCATCGCGACGGCGTAAATGAAGCGCCAATACGTGTTGAAAAACTCTCGCCAGCTTCGCTGATCGTCCCAATTCTTGAGCCGGCTCAGCAATGTCCTTCGCGTCGGCAGCCAGGTGTCCACTCGTTCAGGCATAGTTCGGCCTGTCGGCCTCTATGACTTCTTACGTTGACAGAAGTGGGGATTCGACAAAACGGCAAAATTTTCTGCCAATTTTTCTAATCCGGCCTCCGCACCACGTAGAAGTAGGTTAAAGCCGAGTCTTGTTTGACCAAGCCGGCAGAACATGAACGAAAACTGAATATTATGAAAACAAACCAACCATTCCCTTCAACCCGAACCCACTGGGCGACGACGCTGCTGGTTGCGGCGGCGGTTACTCTGCAATTCAGCGCTATCGACCTCTTTGGTGGCACCAAAAGTCAGCCGTGCGTGCTGTTTGATGACCTCCCCGGCGATAGCGTCCAGAGCGATGTCGGGGACGGGCACAGTCCCTACTGCAATGCCCGGTTTTCCAACGACGGCCACTTGGAATTCGACTCGAACTTGTTCATAGGCTTTGGCAGGCAGATCACGGTCAAGGATCCAAACAATCCAACGATAGTTTTGGCCGTGTTTCAGACGACGGATCAACTCGAAGCGGCCGGGATCACGCACAGCGCCAAGCTGATGGTGGCCTCTCACCAAAGTAACTTCAATATGCTCACGATGGCCTTGGACGAAGTACGAACCGACGTAAACCTGATGATTAGCTTATTCCTGAAATTCCCCGACCGAAGGCAAGCAGTCCCTATTTATATCAAATTAGCCCCGGAAGTTGTGGATAGTATAGGACCCGGCGATCAATGTAATGACTCCAACCCTGTCATGGTCACGTGCATCAGCGCTGCAGCAGGTAAAGCCAACGGCTGGCGCGTCGATACTCAAGACCCAGATAACAAAGCCTGTGTGAGCCAGAATGTTATCGGCCACTTCTGCAATGAGCTGACAATCGGTTGCCTCAACCTGAGCTTCGGTTTTATCGTGACGAAATAAGTCCAGGTTCAAGCAGGTTCATGCCAACAATCTGCCCTCTGAATGGAGCCTCCCGTGTTCCCATGAAAATCGCACATAAACCGACGGTTGCGCCCACGGCTGTCGCCTGCATTCTCGCCCTGATTTGGGTGACTCGCTCAAACACCACGACCGACTCGACGGAGAGGGACGCCCTTCGGGTTGAGCTGCAGAACGGGAGCTTCTGTCCGCTCTCCTGGTCGATTGCAGAGTTCAAACTGGATTTCTCAAAGCATTTCGGAGAGTTGCTCCTTCAGCTCGATCAGGCTCGATCTGCCAACGACGGCCCGGTCGGCGCGCTTAAGAACGCCCAGTTGGCCGTGATTTTAGAGGATGTTTTAGCCGAGGCTCGCTCAGCCTTTCCTATCCAAAGCATGGAGGCTTACCTCCTGAGGTTCTACAGGGCTGCGGGCCTGACGAACAGGCTACGACTCAATGAAGCTCAACTCGGGAGCGATCTCGACCGAACCTTCTAACCCAGGTTCGATCGTTAAGACCATGGCCCAACACCTCCTTTCGTTGCTCGAATCACACGCTCGTAAACAACCGCACAACGCCGTCCGGTTGCGAGACAAGAAACGGCTCACAATTCTCCTCTCCATTCTCGGATGCGCAGCCCTGTTCCGCTGCTTCACAGTCCCCACGCGAATCGTCGGTGCAAGCATGGAGCCCACTCTGCGCTCCGGACAATACTACCTGATGAAGAGATGCTGGTCCCACATTTGGCCCGTACGGCGATACGAAATTGTCGCCGTACGCGTTGGAGGCGAATTGATCACAAAACGGGTCATCGGCCTCCCGGGCGAACTCGTATGGATGCAGGAAGGCGTTGTGTTCATTAACGGCAGGCCCGTCGATGAGCCATTTCCAGTGAAGCGCGGGCGATGGACCATAAAGCCTGGACTGGTTGAGCCGAACAAATACGTGCTCATAGGTGACAATCGCGATCGAGCGGAGCAGTCTTTCTTCGTTGTCCCAAACGAAACCATCGTCGCCAGGCAGTTTTGAATAGGTGTGGCGAGTTCAACCCAGCGAGGTTTGAAGTTCGTTGACGAGCCAAATGCGTCAGCCTCAGTTGTGGTATCAGCAACCTCGAGCGACTGGTCGGGTAAGGAGGCGGCCTTGCGGCCACGTCCTCCCCTGAGAACCGGACGTGAAAGTTTCCCTTCATCCGGCTCAAGCAATTACGAAGCCCCGCGTGAACGGAGCCGGTCGCGACGGTTTTACCCGTTGCGACCTTCACGATACTGGCTTGCAGCCTTCGGGGATTGATCCCAGAGGACGGCACACATGGATAAGTCCACGTTCATTTGCTTTTCCCCTTTTGAAGGTTCTACAGGTTTTCTCGTAACGAACTACCATGCTGGAAGTCGGCCCGCTTGCGCGGTGGAGTGATGTTGCAACTCTTGTCCGCCCGGTTACAGGACGGCATTGGCTTTCTCCAGCCTTCCGTTGCCTCGCATCCCGTGAGCCTTCCTTGCGGTCGGCCTTCCTCCGAAGAGAAGGGATGATGGGTTTACCATGTTTCGCTCGAACAGCGGTGATGATTTAGACCCTGCTTACTACACCGGTAGCCGTTGAATCCGTGTGCCCGCATACTGAAGACGGACAGCTTGGCTGCGTACCATTTTGGTTGGAGCCTAACAGCGTCTTTGGCTCGCCACGTTTGACGATGCTTGCAGCAGTTCACCTGGGTTGGGCGTGTCATCCAGTCTAGCCCTTCGACCGCCTTAACGCTGGCAGCCACGAGAACCGACCTCGCGGTCATTCTCGCATCCGAAGATGAGGTACATTGTCTCGGCAGCTTCCGACCCAGCCATTACCAGCCACGCCGGTGCCGATAGACTACTGCGGACGGAACCGCAGGTTTATCTATGGAGGATCCATAACAAACAACTGTTCGAACAACTTCATGTCGCACTCAGCAAAAACGTTAGCAAAAGTGCAGTGACGGTGTAGTGGGTGAATAGTGACCGAGTTAGCTTGGGTAACCCGCGAAAATGGGCAAATTTGTCTCGGAAATGAGCTGAAAAAGGTCCGATTCCGGCTTCCTGCAACCATCGAATTCCTCAGCCTTTCGTTGCGTCTACGATCAGGTTGCCTATACTGAACCGAATTCCAAGGTTATGAAACGAATGTTGAAACTTTTGCCCGCTCTGGCCCTAGCGCTTTTGATCCCCAAGGTTATCGCCGCCGAGGAGGGCGAATTTAAGTCGATCTTTAACGGTAAGGATCTCTCCGGCTGGGATGGTGATCCCAAGTATTGGAGCGTGAAAGATGGTGCCATTAACGGGCAGACCACAGATGCCAAGGAACTCAAGCACAACACTTTCCTCATCTGGCGCGCTGGCAAGGTCGACGACTTTGAACTGCGCCTGAAGTTTAAGATTGTTGGAGGCAATTCCGGCATCCAGTACCGCAGTAAAGAATTTCCGGAATGGGTCATTGGCGGGTACCAGGCCGATTTCGAGGCTGGCACGACTTATTCGGGCATTCTCTACGAGGAACGGATGCGCGGCATTCTCGCCCAGCGCGGTCAAAAAGTGATCGTCCGTGAAGGCGGCAAACCCGAGGTGGTCGGTTCCGTTGGCGATTCCAAAGCCATTCAAGCCGCCATTAAGAAAGAAGATTGGAACGACTACGAGATCAGCGCTCGCGGGAATCATCTCATTCACAAGATCAACGGCATGACCACCGTCGATGTCGTCGACGAGGACAAAGAGAAGCGCGCCGCCTCCGGCCTTCTTGCGCTCCAACTCCATGCCGGGTTCGTCATGCAAGTTCAGTTCAAGGATGTCGAACTCAAGCGCCTCAAACTCGCGCAGAACCGGAAAAAAGTTGTCCTCGTTGCTGGCAAGCAGAGCCATGGTCCTGGTGACCACGAATTCAACGCCGGTGTTCAACTCCTCGACAAATGCCTCCAAGGCGAAAAATCGGTCCTCTCCACCTTTTACCTCAACGGCTGGCCGAGCGATCCCACCGCTTTTGATAACGCCGATGCCATTCTCTTCTACATGGACGGCGGTGCCGGCCATCCAGTGATTCAGGAGAACAACATTTCGATACTCGACGCTCTCGCGAAAAAAGGTGTCGGCCTTGGCTTCGCTCATTACGCCGTGGAAGTTCCGGCGGGGCAGGGGGGCGAAGCTCTGCAGCGCTGGATCGGCGGCTATTACGAGCACAAATTTTCAGTCAACCCGATGTGGAATCCGGATTACCAAACTTTTCCGAACCACCCGGTCACTCGCGGCGTCAAACCGTTCTCAGTCCTGGATGAGTGGTATTTTAATATGCGTTGGGACGAACAAGCCAAAGGTTTGACCCAGATTCTTGTCGACAAGCCGTCCGACAAGGTGCGCAACGGACCTTACGTTTATCCGCAGGGTCCTTACGAACACATCCAGGCAGCGAAAGGTCGCGCCGAGACGATGATGTGGACCTTTGAACGCCCGGATGGCGGCCGCGGTTTCGGCTTTACCGGCGGGCATCGCCATCTGAACTGGGGGAACGATAACTTCCGCAAGGTCGTTTTGAACGCGCTGGTGTGGATTGCCAAAGGTGAAGTGCCGGAGGAAGGCGTTCAATCCAGCGTTACGCAGGAAGATTTGCAACGTAATCTCGACCCGAAGAGTAAGAAGGCGTAAGCTACGTTCGCTCCGGTGCGGCGTGGCATGAAACCAAAGGTGAGCAGCGTCGCGGTCGTGGCATTTGTGATTGGCTGCGCAGGGATGTTTTTATCACGAATACACGCCGTTGTTCCGAAGGCCCTGGCGATTCCGCTTGGACCACTCGCCGTCGTTCTGGCGCTTTTCGCGCTCTGGATCATTCACCGCAAGCGTCCACTCCTGCGCGGACGCCGACTGGCGGTTTGGGGAGGCTTACTCGGTGTCACAGGGACGGTCCTCGGCATCGTCTCGCTCGGTCAGCAATTCGATCCCGACCAATGGCGTCAGCAGCAGGCGCAGCAATTGCAAAAAATGGTGCGGCGCGGCCGAAACCTTCCCCGAGAAGCGGCCACAAATTTTACTTCGAACCTTCCGATCATCGTCCTGCACGGCGATCCCAATTTCGCTTCGAAGCACAACGACGTGATGATGCGGGCGCAATTCTACGATGTGGGAACCAACAATCGCGCCGCCCTCGCTCGCAAACCGAACCAGGATTGCACGATCACAATTCATCCGCGCGGCAGCAGTTCACTCGGATTGCCAAAGCACTCTTACACTTTTCACACGTTCGACGGCAAAACTAACGAACTGAAAGTCCCGTTGTTCGGTCTGCCCAAGGATGATTCCTGGATTCTTTATGCTCCGTTCGAAGACAAATCGATGATCCGCGACGTCCTCGCCTATCAGCTTTCAAATCAAATGGGGCAATACGCTCCCCGCACAAAATACGTCGAGGTATTCGTGCACAATTCCGATGGTCCGGTTTCCATGCGCGAGTACGAAGGCGTTTATGTTCTCGTCGAAAAAATCAAGCGCGGCTCCGAACGTGTCAACGTTGCCAAGCTTACGGCCGAGCAGACCTCCGAGCCGGACATCAGCGGCGGCTACATCATCAAGCGCGATCACCAGGACGGCAGCGGCAAACGGTTCAGCACCGATCACGGCGGGCCGTACTTTTTCGTTTACCCCAACGAGCAAAACATCACGCGCGAACAGCGCGCCTGGCTTTCCCGTTACATCAATCGCTTTGAAGACGCACTTTACAGCGACGATTTCGCCGACCCGAGAAAGGGCTACGCCGCCTATCTCGATGTCGACGCTTTCATTGATCTCCATTGGCTGATCGAGATGAGCAAAAATGTCGATGGCTTCCGCTACAGCGCCTACCTGACCAAGGATCGCAACAAGAAGCTCAAGCCGGGGCCAGCGTGGGATTGGAACCGCGCCTTTGGCAACGCGAACTATCACGGCGGCGCCTCCACTCAGGGCTGGTATTGGCGCATCCTTCGACCGAACGAGATCTCATGGTACCAGCGCCTTCGCGAGGACCCGGCCTTCGACGCGAAAGCCAAAGCGCGCTGGCGCGAACTCCGCAAAGACATTTTCAACCCGGCGAAAATTAGCGCAACGATCGATCAATACGCCGCCCAGCTTCAAGAATCGCAAAAGCGCAACTTCCAGCGCTGGCCGATTCTCGGGCAGCAAGTCACCTGCAACCATTTCGTCGGCAACACTTACGAAGAAGAAGTCGAATGGCTGAAGAACTGGATCACGCGCCGCATCGCCTGGATTGATAAACAGGTTTCCCAGCCCGCAAATGCCGAATCTGAGCGTACGGAGTAAGCTGGCTTGAAGCATGGGTCGAAAGCGAATAACTTTGTCCTGAAGATGAAGACAGAATTTGAGCCCCTTTTCAGGCTCAGCCGTGCTGAGCGCCTTCAGTTGGTGGAGGATCTGTGGGACAGCATTGCTGAGGAGGATTCTGATTCTGTAGTTTCTGAGGCAAAGCGCAGCGAGTTGCGCCAGCGCAAACAGCGTTTTCGGACTCATCCATCTTCTGGTCGCAGCTGGGATCAGGTAAAGCAAAGGGCGCGGGAGCTGAATGGTTGAGGTTGTCTTCACGCCTGAGGCTGATGATGACGTAACCGAGTCTTACAATTGGTACGAAACTCGCGAGCGCGGCTTGGGCGAAGATTTCTGCGATGTATTGAAGCGTGCCTCAGAGGCATCCAGCGGCAGCCAATGATGTATCCGATCGCCTTCGAGGAGTTTCGCCGAGCGCCAATACGTCGTGTTCCACTTGAAGTTTTTTATGAACCCTCCGACAGGATGATTACGATTTACTCTGTCTTCCATTGTTCTCAGGATCCGGAAAAATGGCGCGAGCGACTCGAGCGTAGGGCGGGCCGGTCGTGACTCGCCGAAATGAGCGTCTTCCCTTTCCCAATTTGGCCCGGTAGTATTCGAATCGTCCCATGAAAGCATCTATCGCATTACTCGCGTTGCTCGCGGTCAGCAGTTTCGGCCAGGAATGGGCGCGGTTTCGCGGGCCGAATGGTACCGGGATCAGCCACACCAAAACCGTTCCCGCAAAATTCACGGATGCGGAATTGAACTGGAAAATCGAACTGCCGGGAACGGGGCATTCTTCGCCGGTGCTGTGGGGAGACAAGCTGTTCGTTACCGGCACTGGTGACCAGTCGGGCGGGATCTCCGTATTTTGCCTCGATGCAAACAGTGGCAAGACAATTTGGCGGAGGGATTTTTCGCTGACACCTTTCGCGAAGCACAAGTTCAACAGCTTCGCGAGTTCAACTCCGGCCCTGGATGCAGAGCGCGTCTATGTGGTGTGGAACGAACCAGAGCATTTTATGCTCACTGCTCTCACGCACGACGGGAAGGATGCTTGGCATCGGGATTTTGGGCCTTTTGTGAGCCAGCATGGATGCGGTATTTCTCCGGTGATTTACAAGGATAAGGTGATTCTCGGCAACGAGCAGGACGACATGAAAGCCGCTCCGGAACACAAGAAGAGCGGTGAGAGCTTTCTGGTCGCGGTCGAAGCGAAGTCGGGCAAAACGGTCTGGCGGACGCCGCGCAAGAGTGTCGTCGTCTCGTACTCCACGCCTTGTGTTTACGAGCCTAAAAACCAGGGGCCGGAAATGATCTTTGCCAGCCAGGCGCATGGCATTTACGCGGTCGATCCGGATAGCGGCAGAGTACTTTGGGAATACGACAAAGCTTTCGACAAGCGCAGCGTCAGTTCGCCGATCCTCGCCGGGGACATCATTCTCGGATCGTGCGGCAGCGGCGGAGGCGGCAGTTTTGTGACTGCGGTGAAGGCAGGAAATCCCGCGACGGGCGCCAAACCTGAACTGGCCTACCAGATGAAAAAATCCGCGCCTTACGTTCCGACAGGGATCGCTTACGGAAAGCTGGTCTGGCTTTGGAGTGACGGTGGAATTGTCACCTGCCTCGATAATCAAACGGGCGAGCAGAAGTACCAGGAACGAGTCGGGGGCAATTTTTTTGGATCACCCGTTTGGGTTGACGGACGTCTTTATTGCATTTCAACCGCTGGCGAACTCGTCGTTCTTGAAGCGGGCGAAATCTTCAAGATTCTCGATCGCCACGCTTTCGACGAAACCTGTCACACCACTCCTGCCGTCGCTCTTGGAAAGATGTTCATCCGCACGGAGAAACATCTTTGGTCTTACGGCGGGACAAGCAAGAAGTCCTGATTAGGCGGTCGCCGCCGTGGCGCGGCCTTCTTCCTGTCGTTCCAAAACAGTCGAGAGTGCCGACTGAAGCGCGGAGAGTTGAAATGGCTTGAGGATGCACTGAACCTTTTGCGAGGCAAAAAAGTGGTGGGTTTGCGGATCCATCATGTCGCCCGTAAGGAAGATGAAACGGTCGCGATATTTCGGATGACTCGCGATAATTCGTCCATAGAGTTCGCCTCCGGTCAGCCCCGGCATGCGGAAATCAGAGAGCACCACGTCGTATTCATTTTGTTCCAGGTCGGCCAGCGCTTCGTACGAGGAACTGTGCACCGTGACCCGATGGCCCAGCAGGCTAAGCATATCATTGAGCAGGGCGCCGACGCTTGATTCGTCGTCCACCACCAGAATCTTCGCCGCGCGTGGGACGCTTCCGCGAGGCCGAAAGTCGGCTGTAGCGATATTTGTCGTAGTAAGGCTTAAGCTGCCGAATGCCGCCGGGAATTCAACCACGAAACAGGCTCCGCCCAGAAAGCTCGGCAGGTAGGTGATTTTACCCTTGTGCTGGAGCATGATGCTGTAGCACACGGACAGACCAAGCCCAGTGCCGGTCCCGACAGGCTTGGTGGTGAAGAAGGGCTCGAAAATCCGGGGAAGAACATCAGGATCGATGCCCGGACCGCTATCTTCAACACGGATCTGGATCTTCGAATCGACACGGCGACTGGACACGGTGATCAAGCGTTGACCGTCGACTTCTTCCAATGCGTCTACTGCGTTGTTAATCAAATGCGCGAGGACCTGCTGCAATTGATCGCCGCTGGCGAGGACCAATTCGGCCTCTTCGTTCAGGTCAAGGTCGAAGGCAATGCCTTTTGCTTCCAGTTCGCCGACGCGCTGCTCGGTAAATTTCTTGATCGCCTCGTTGACCTTCACCGGCTCCATCTTCGGTGTTTCCGGACGGGCGAAAGCCAGAAGATCGTGCACTAACCGCGCCGCGCGATTGCTTTCGAGCGACACGCGCATCAACGCGGAGCGGGTCTGCTCGTCGATTTGTGAAGTGAGCAAAAGGAGATCGGTATAACCCTTGATTGCCGCAAGCGGGTTGTTCAGTTCATGCGCAACACCGGAGATCACCTGTCCAAGGGCGGACATTTTGCCCGTCCCGCTGCGGAGATGTCGTCCCAATTGCGAGCGTTCGGCCACCTCGCTGAAGATGATCTGACGCGCTTTGCGTCCTTTGAAACGAACGCATTGGCTGCGCGTGCGGGCGCGCACGCGCGCTCCGTCCTGCAGGGTCAGCTCCACTTCGGGATTCTTCGGCAGCGCTGATACGAATGTCTGCGCATCGGTGATCTTTTGATTCGGCAGCGAACAGTAGTTCTTCAGAGAAATTCCCGCGCATTCGCGTGTTGCGAAAAGTCTGCGGGCGGCCGGATTCAGTTCAATAATCTCGAGATCCTCGTCGGCAACAATTGCGATGGCGTCCCTGCTGTTCTCGAAGAGAAGCCGATGGCTCTCGGTGGCATTTTCTACCTCTACCTGCAGTTCGCTCGAACGGACTACTTCCTTCGAAAAGCTATCGACGGAAGCCTGAAGCCGTCCGCGAGCCTCTTCGAGTACGAGAACCATCATGCTGATCGCGATGAAAAGCTGCAGGCCGCTTGCGGCCATGAAACCGGCGTAGAGAATCGTTTCCGAGCCACGCAGGAACGGTGCGCACAAGAGAAACAGCGCCCACAGACTGAACGCGAAGGTCAGCAACGCGGCACCGCGCGAAGATTGGCGCGAGCGCTGGGAAAAAACGCAGAAGGCCGTGAATCCACTCACCACCGCCAGGAATGCAAAAGCCGGGAAGTATCGCCAGGTGTCACCAAGTTTCTGCTGTGCGCTGGCACAACTCCAAATCAGGTTGAATAGCACCATCATCCCGATGAGCCGCTGTTTGGCGGGCACATTGATGAATTGCAGGCTGCCCCAGAGCATAAGCAGAGCTCCCGTCGCGATGCACCAGTTTTTCAGTACTGCGAAAAATTCCGGGGCCAGTTTGCTTTCGGTCCGGGCGCTTAAAGTGAGGAACAATGCATAGAAAAGCCATCCGGCTGTCCAGGTCCGAAAATGCTTTTTCTTCGTAAATCGGCTGAGATACTGAAATAAACCGACCAGCACCCACACCGGCAGCAGGGAAAACAGAATCAGAGGTTTTAACTGTAACGCCTCCATATACACCTTCACACTTCTCGCTATTCTCTTTCAGCCCAGACGCCTTTATCGCGGCCGGATTTCGCGTCAATATGAGAGAAGCAGGCGGCGTGCCGACTAACCCGCGGACTCATCGGCGCGATTAGACTGCCAATCGGCCAACGCATCTAGACGGCTTCAGTAATGAGGTGGCTTCTGCCAAAGAGGAATACGGGCGAAACTCGCGCCGTTGTGAAGGTGACGAAGAATGAAGAGGACGTAACCAGGCGCGCAAATCAATATGCACCGACCGTGAGCGAACGAGAGCGTGCTTACAAGGCTCTAGTATTCCTTTCCTTCTAGTTGGTCGAGGCGACTTGCCGACTTATGCTTAAACAGAAGAGGGGCGCCCGTTCTGACAAGAGCCCCTTCCGAAAGATGCAGATCCTTGCTCGCGCGTTTACTTGCGTTTACGCAGAGCAAGAGCACCGAGGGCGAGCCCCATCAGGCTCAGACTCGATCCCGCATCGGGAGTATTCGCAGACACAGAATTTGCAATTTCAGGAACAAATCCGCTTAGCGCAAAAGATGGGAGAATTCGGACAAAAAAGGCCCAAGGGAAACCGGTCGCGGGCGCGTAGCAAAAAGTGACGAATTAAAATGTAACACTAGAAAAGAGGAGTAAGTATGAAGACGAATCGTATCGCAAAGTTGGCCGGAATCACTCTCGGTCTTGCTCTCATGGCAGGCCTAATCACTGAACTTCACGCGCAAAGCAGCGCGAAAGGCGGCGGCGCAAAATTGTTGGAACTGAGCGGTCCACAGATTGTTGCTAAACCGGACACCGCGTCCTATCAGCCGATGTCTTGCAAAATGTGCAAAGACGAATACAGCACCCGCGTCGATACAAGCGCCCGCGGCGCGCACAAACCGACCATCTTTGTCGCGACTCATCTTTGTAGCGGATGTGGAACGGAGTGGAGCGTGGTTGGCCATGGCAAATCCAAAGTTTCCGTTGCGACCCATACCTGCAGCGGCTGCGCGAATACGGGAATGGCTTGTTGCAACACAAAGGGTGGTACCGTCCCGACCAAGGGAATGGAAAAGGTCCAGGTCGCTCCATTGAAGTAATCGCCAAGCGGATTGAGGATGACATATGAAGACGAATCGAAAGACCCTCGCTCTGCTTCTCATCGCCGGGTTTTGCATGGTCAATAGAGCTTCAGCCCAACCGATTGACTCGGTGACGTCGTTGAGCAATTCAGCCGTAGCTGCAAGTCCGCGCGCGAAGGAATTGTTCCCGGAACTGACGCGGACAGCACGCGTCGAAAAGCGCTCAGCGGCAGGAAGAGGAGAGATCATCAGGAATCAACGCGGAATTGCGGCAAATCCACGGGCGGTTGAGCAATTTCCGGAACTGGTGCGGCAGTGGAAGGCCGACAAAGGCCTCACGAAGGGCGAGTCTGCCGTCCTCAACAACCGCGCCCTCGCCGCCAGCCCACGTGTGAAAGAACAATATCCGTGGCTCGCGCGACTGCCGTCGAATGAGGCCATCCAGGTCGCGCCGCTCAAATAGAAGCAAAACGTTTCCAAATCCTTGCGGCCCCGCGCGCGCGCGCGGGCGCTTGGACCCTTGCCGTTGTCTTTTGCAAGCGACCAGCAGCCGCCTTCCGGTTTGAGCGCATGACCAACCGACGCAAATGTGCCGATTCGCGCGTTTTGGCTAGAAAGCGGCAGGGGCGTTTCCGACTAAATCGAGGTAAATGGGAAAAAAGGAACGCTTTCCATGGCGTTTTCGCTGGATCTGAGCCTGGCACGCCAGATGCACGCCGCTCCGGATGCCGTGTTCGTGGTTGTTGCCGATGTTGGCCCTCGCCGTTCTTCTTCGTGCGGACGCCGCTGTGCTCGGAGAATTCTCGTTTGAATATCGGGAGGGGCTTCTTTGGGTTCACGTTGATTCGCCGCAGTCGGTGAAACCACTCAATTTCCTCTTTGATACCGGTGCGGGCGTCACGACTTTAAACGTGGCAACGGCAAAACGTTTAGGGATGCGCCTCGGTCGCAGGGTTCCGGTCCAGGGGGTTCGCAGCAGTCTTAACGGTCACTGGCAACAAGGAGTGAAATTGAAGGCGGCCGAAGTGGTGTTGCCTGACGAATGTCTGGCGCTTGATCTGGGCAAGTTGAGCAGGTCCTGCGAACGGCCGGTGGACGGGCTGATCGGGGCGGACTTTGTCCGTAATCGTGTGGTGGAAATCGACTTCGCGGAATCGAAAATTCGGGTCGTCGATTCGGTGAGAGGCAAGGATGAAGATGACCTGATCCCGCTGGAAGTGCGACGATGGGGCGTCGGAGTTCCGATTACCGTTAACCAAAGAACTGCCCAACTTGTCCGCCTGGATACAGGTTGTGCCACCGCTCTCCAATGGGTCACTTCGGATGTGCCGGACAGGTGCACCACTGAAGTTGCAATCGGATTAAGCGAGGTCGCCATTCCGCAAACGACTTCGCGGGTCAGTCTCGGTTCTTTTAGATTTGAACAGGTGCCGACAGGCCTGCATCGAAAATCAATCTTTCCCGGGGAAAGCGGGTTGCTCGGCAATGGACTGCTTTCGCGCTTTTCAGTCGTTACGATCGATGCGAAGGACGGAAGGCTTTTTCTTCGCAAGGGCATTTCCGCCCGATAGTCCATCCGTCCCCAAAGGCTATCGTGGTCCCGATTTCTAAGGATCTTTGAGGGATGCGGCTTGCTCCGGCGTATTAACCTCAGAAAGAGGGATTTCGTCCCTCACCAGAATTAGAAAGAAAATATGAAAACAAACTTGGCTCTCTTCATCGCTCTTGGAACCGCTTTCTTTGCCGCCAATGTCAATGCCGGTGAGGATTCCTGTTGCAAAACCGCGGCAGCTCTTTCGCCGCGCGCGCAAGCGAATCAGACCATGATCGCTGGCAAAGGTGATGCTGACCTGGCTCGCGCAGATCTCGGCACCGGCGCACGAGCCAAAGCCTCGGGCGGACACTCCTACGCCACTGGACGTTCGGGCAAGGACATTAATCTCACGAGCGATCGTGCATTGGGGGTCGCCGCGAGAGCGAAAGCTACTGGAAATACCGGCTCGGCGACGATCGAGCTCGCTCCGTTGAAATAGTGAATTCAGCCTCAACTTCTGAGGCGAAGGAATAATACTCCTTCGCCTTCTGATGCCAGATGAAGCCCGACTCTAACGAACCTTTAAGCGATCTCCTCAAAACCTGGCGCGTCGACGCAGTATTACCGCCGGGGTTTGAACGGAATGTCTGGCGGCGAATCGATGTTTATCGCGCCTCGCCCAAATGGAACATTAGGGAATTGGTTGCGCATTGGATCGGCTCTGCGTTGCCTCGGCCAAGCTTGGCGGCGGGCTATATCGCCGTTCTTATGTTGATGGGCATCGGCGCAGGTTGGGGACGAGCGCAGCAGGAGAGCGCTCGGGTCAAAGGAGAGCTGGGTGCACGGTATGTGCAGGTGCTTGATCCTTACCTTCCCGGTCATTGAAGAATGAAACGAGGCCTTCTCATTTTGATCGCCGGTCTGATAGCTGGTCTGGCTGCCTATGCCTGCGTTTTCTTCGTGTGCATGTCTTCCGCGCGCAAGCTCCAGCAGAGCGACCAGCCGGAGCTGGCGTGGCTGAAAGAAGAATTCAAGTTAAGCGATTCCGAGTTTGAACGAGTATCGGAATTGCACCAGGGATACCTGCCGCAATGTGCGGAGATGTGTCGTCGCGTAGCGGCGGAGAATGCGAAACTGCAAAAGCTACTCAGCACCGAGACGAACGTTACTCCGAAAATCGAGCAAACCCTCAATGAGGTCGGACGCTTGCGCGCGGAATGTCAGGCGAAAATGTTACGCCACTTCTATGAGGTGAGCCGCACCATGCCTCCCGAAGAGGGACGCCGCTATCTTGAGTGGGTGAAGAATAAAGCCTTCATTTCGGACCAGGACATGGCGAGCGCCCACGCGGAAGGTTTGCACGAGTCCTCTCACGGGCATATACCGGGCCATCATTGAACGAAATAAGCGACCAGGAGCAGGATCAGGCCGACATGACGCGGTTGGCCGCCGGAGACGAAGCCGCGCTGGATGATCTGATGGAGCGGCATGGCCCCCGGTTATTGAATTACTTGATTCGCTCACTGCAAAACGAAGAAGATGCAGCCGATGTCGCTCAGGAAACTTTCGTTCGCGTTTTCCAGAACCGCCTGAAATTCCGATCCAATCTAAAATTCTCCACCTGGCTTTATACGATAGCGACCAACCTGGTGAAGGATCGCTTTCGCTACCGGACGCGCCATCCACAAATCTCGATGGACGCGGACAACCAAAATACCAGCTCCACGATGCACGAAAGTCTTACCTCGGACGTGGCTGGTCCCGCCGAGCGTCTGGAGGCTGAAGAGCGCGCTGACACAGTTCGGCGGGCCATTGCTACTCTTCCGGACGAACTTCGGACCCCGCTTATTCTTTCCGAATACGAGGAACTTCCGCAGGCGGCAATCGCCGAAATCCTGCATTGTTCCACCAAGGCGGTCGAAACTCGCATCTACCGTGCACGTCAACAACTGCGGAGCAGCCTTTCCAAGTTGTTGAAACCGGCCTGATCGAAAAATCCCCTTGTTTGGCCGTGCTTTGCGGTCTATTTTCCGCCTTCCCGCAGAGGCGGGCAATTACAGGAGAATAGCATGGCTGTACGTTTAGGTGATGTGGCGCCGAATTTCACGGCGGATACGACTGAAGGTCCGATTGATTTTCATCAGTGGCTCGGCAATGGCTGGGGCATTCTTTTTTCCCATCCGAGAGATTTTACACCGGTTTGCACCACTGAACTCGGCACGGTCGCGAAACTCAAAAAGGAATTCGAGAAGCGGAATGTGAAAGTCATCGCCGTGAGCGTGGACGCGGTTGATTCGCACAAAGGCTGGCTCAGCGACATCAACGAGACCCAGAGCTGCACGATGAATTATCCCATCATCGCCGATCCTGACAAGAAAGTGGCCGGCCTTTACGACATGATCCATCCGAATGTCGACGATACCGCCACGGTCCGTTCGGTCTTCGTGATCGGACCGGACAAGAAGATTAAGCTGACTTTAACTTATCCCGCATCCACCGGTCGTAATTTTGCGGAAATCCTGCGCGTGATCGACTCGCTGCAACTCACGGCCAAACATCGTCTTGCCACTCCGGCCGATTGGCAGCCCGGCCAGGATTGCATCATCACCACTGCGGTGAAGGACGAGGAGATTCCCGCGTTGTTTCCTAAGGGTTCACGCAAGGTCAAGCCATACTTGCGCTACACCCCGCAGCCTTAATTTAGCGCCAGAACAGAATCCACGCCGGGATAGCCATGGATCCCTTCGGGATAAATCATTTGTCACAATGTTTGAATCACTGAAAGAGCAATTAGCAGGAGCCTCCGATAAACTGATCCAGTTGCGGAGGTTTCTTTGACGTTCCCACCACGCAAAAGCGCCTCGCCGAGCTAGATACCTTGATGGCGGGCGACGCCTTCTGGAACAACCGGGACCAGGCCCAAAAACTTATCACTGAAGCCACCACGCTGCGCAAGAAAATCGAGCCGCTGCAAAGCGCCGAGAGGCGCGTGGAGGATTTCAAGGTGATGATTGAGCTGGGCGAGGGTGAACCCGCCGATGCTCAAACGAAACTTCAAGTCGAACTCCAGGGCGATCTTGAATCTTTCATTCGCGAGTTGGACGAAGTCGAATTGCGTGTCCTGCTCAACGGACCGTACGACAAGAATAATTGCATCGTAAATATCAACGCCGGGGCAGGGGGGACTGAATCATGCGATTGGGCGAACATGCTCATGCGCATGTATCAACGCTGGGCCGAATCGCGCGGTTGGGAAGTGGAAGTGACCGACGCTCTTCCCGGTGAAACGGCGGGGATCAAAAGTGTGACGATGCTTTTCACCGGCGAGAATGCCTATGGATTCGCCAAGGCAGAACGCGGGGTGCACCGCTTGGTCCGCATTTCTCCCTTTGATTCCAATCAACGTCGTCATACCAGCTTCGCCAGCGTGGACGTGATCGCCGAAGTCGATGAGCCTGGCGATTTGCAGATCAACCCGGTCGATTTGAAGGTTGATACTTTCCGTTCCGGCGGCAAAGGCGGACAGAACGTTAATAAAGTAGAGACTGCCGTCCGCATTACGCACGTTCCGACTGGAACAGTGGCGGCTTCGCAGAACCAGCGTTCCCAGCATCAGAATCGTGCGACGGCAATGAAGCTTTTGCTCTCGAAGTTGCTCGCGATGCGTCTCGACGCCCAAAAGCAGGAGATGGAACGATTCTACGGTGAAAAGGGCAGCGTCTCCTGGGGGAATCAAATCCGAAGCTACGTTTTTCAGCCGTATCGCATGGTGAAGGATCTGCGCACCGGTCACCAGACCAGCAATGTGCAGGGTGTGATGGATGGGGACCTTGACTCCTTCATTCACGCGTGGTTGCGCGCGGGGTGTCCGGCTAAACGCATGGCCGGAGTTCGCGACGAGGAAGAGGAGACCGCCTAGCCATGAACATCCTCGAAAAAATAGTTGAGCAGAAGAAGGTGGAAATCGCGCAGATGGCCAAGCGCCCCGCGACAGCGGAACACCTGCGCTGGGCTGTAAAGACTCATGGTCAGCGGCGCGATTTCGCTTCCGCCTTGCGCTTCCCGCGTCACGGGAAGGTAGCCCTGATCGCCGAAGTGAAGAAAGCCTCGCCTTCAGCCGGAATCATTTGTCAGGATTTTGATCCGGTGCGAATTGCCCGCGCGTACGAGGAAGCCGGTGCGAGTTGCATCTCGGTGCTGACCGACGAAAAGTTTTTCCAGGGATCGAAAGAGTACATGCGCGAGATTCGCAATGCGGTCCATCTTCCAATCCTGCGCAAAGACTTTATCATTGATCCCCTGCAAATCCTGGAAGCGATCGAGTATGGCGCGGACGCCGTTTTGTTGATTGTATCCATTTTAAGCGACCAGGAATTGAAGCTGTTTCTCTCCATGGCGACAGAAGCCGGGTTGGACGCACTGGTGGAAGTCCATGATGCGGACGAACTGGAGCGTGCTCTTGCAGCCGGGGCTGCGATCATCGGCATCAACAATCGCGATCTGCGCACCTTCAAGGTGTCGCTCCAAACCAGCGTCGATCTGATCCGCATTGCGGAAGATCGTTCGCGCGGGCCTAAAATCTTCGTGGCTGAGAGCGGCATTCACAACCATGCGGACGTGACGATGCTGGTCAACGGCGGAGCGCACGCGATCCTTGTGGGAGAATCGCTCATGCGTGAAAAGGACATCGGCGCGAAAGTCGCCGAATTACTCGGTTAAACCGCGGCGGCGCGCCGCTTCCGATAAATCGCGAAGCCGACCAAACCCAGGCCCGCCACAACTCCGCAGGTTGTAGGTTCGGGCACGGGCGCAAGTTGGCTGCGAATCTCGGCGGTTGGACTTCCAACCGTTTGAACAGTCAGGTACCACCTCGCTTGCAGCAGGTCTGTCTCCTGTTGCACTACATTGTAACTTCCAGCATCCGTGAGGTGCAGCGTGTAGGCGAAGAGACCGCCATCAGTGGGGCTTTGTTGAACCACATGGGGTGTCAGGTTGTAGACGACTTGCGGTTGCGAACTGCCGCTGGGAATAAGTTGGAGCGATGCACCGCTAAAGGGGGTTTTCAGGTCTTTGACTCCGTTCAGATCGCCCCAAAAGAAGTTCAAGAACAATGTTTGATCGCCGGTGTTT
This sequence comes from Limisphaerales bacterium, assembly GCA_044226545.1. GTDB lineage: Bacteria > Verrucomicrobiota > Verrucomicrobiia > Limisphaerales > SXQI01 > DASVNK01. The sequence continues at coordinate 466,097 of JBGAGW010000001.1, read as the reverse complement.
AGCGCCATGCCGCTGGCGTTCGGCACAACACTGCCGCCCGTGACTCCCTCCATCCCAATCACGTTTGGCTGGTCGACTAAAGTTTTTACCTGGGTATCCGATAGTTTTAAATCGAACACGACGCATTGCGTATTAAAGGCAGACGCGAATGCAAGTAGGACAACATGGCAGGCTTTCATGCATTTCTCGGTTGTTGACGGGTTACGCTTGCCGAGCGCCACTCGCGGTTCGAACGGCGTTCAGCCTTCACCTGCGGCTTGTGTATAGTCGCCGGTGATTCTGAACTTAAGTGAACCGATTAATGCCTGAATTTGTCTGCTCTTATCCCGTACCTGCCTGCGGCAAACGTTGCCTGAACGCGTCATCGGGGAAACCACCAACTTATTGATCAATTCTCAAGGATCGATTCGATTTTCATTCGGATTCACGGGCCAATCAGCGATGATCGGAAGCTCTCGCGTGCGGGATGAGTGGGAGAGATTGTCGTTATTCCAACGCGCGCGCCAGGTGTCGTTCTTTGGATCAACAATGTCTTTGCGAAACGCGCTCTCAGCGTGGCCGTCCGCCATCATCAGGTTGGTGCGGCGGTTGTGCCGGTTCGCTGGGCCGTCTCCCACCGAGCGGGGATCGAGATTAGCGTCGAAATTGCCGATCTTTGGTTTAGGCGAGCCATCCCCTGGTTTGCTGTCTCCGAGCATGATCATTGAACTGGGGCTTGCCACCATCGACTCTCGGACAGTGGTTCCGGCAACACCCCCGTCGATATCTCCGCCGAGGCCAAGGTGCGGCAATTTGCCAGGATCGTTTAGCCCCCAGTCATTGTAACCTAGGGAGAACAGAGAGGTCTCGGAAATGGCGTACGGGTCCATCAAACCGTCGAGCCCTTTGCGCTTACCCAGGGTCTTATTGATATTCGTATCCCATCGGCTCTCCGGCATCGCTGCTGGACAACTGAACACCGCGCGGTTGGTTCCCATCTCCTGAAAGAGCCTCACCGGCCATACATAGTAAAAACCGTTCACGACGGAAAGGCAGCCCGGATATTTCCCGTTCGTCTGGACATACATAATTGTGGCCAGGCCGAGTTGCTTGAGGTTGTTCAAACACGCGGTTTGTTGCGCTTTTGATTTGGCCTTCGCCAGTGCCGGCAGGAGCAGGCTCGCCAGGATCGCGATGATCGCAATCACGACAAGCAGTTCGATCAATGTAAATCCTCGGCGCGCGGTGGTCCGTTTCATAAAGTATTAGTTGAAGATAACCTAGATTCAGTTTGTCGAAAAGCATTCGTATCCGCGTAGCATTACGGAGAGAATTGCCCTGCCCACGCCACGAGTACCTTTCCGTGCGTCACTCTTTTCTATAAATTTTTCCGTGAACCACCTCGTCCAATGCCCGAGTTGAGCAAAATCTGGAAAGCCAAACAGTATCTGATTGCCGCCCTCCTGGGGTTCTGTAGCGCGGAAGGGGCTATGCCGGTGCACGAGCGCATGTGGGATAACGACGTTCTACCAGTGCTGGACCGCTACTGCTTCAAGTGTCACGCCGGTGTTCGGCAAAAGAGCGGTCTCGATCTGCGCTCTCTGGACACGATTTTGCGCGGCGGCGAGCGCGGACCGGCCATCATTCCCGGGAAGCCCGAAGAGAGTCGACTAATGACATTTCTCGCACCGGACGCTGATCCACACATGCCGCCCGAAGGGAAGAAACAAGTCACCCCCGAGGAAATGGGTCTTTTGCGACAATGGATCGCAAAATTGCCAGCGCCCTCTTTCTGTTCCGCTACCAACTCGGCCTGGGTGGATGCCTATCTCGCGAATCTCCGCAAATCTGAAATACCCTCTGAGGTTCCTGCCGATGCCACACCGCCGAATGAAGCGATTGAATCGATACTCGCCGCCGATTGGAAAGAGCAGAATATCAGACCTGCTCCCCTCACCGATGAACTCACCTTTGTCCGACGGATCTATCTCGACCTTTCCGGCCGCATCCCGACGCCGCACGAAGTAGAAAGCTTTCTGGCCTCCGATGCACCGAATCGCCGCGAGACACTGATCGACATGCTCCTGGAATCCGCTGATTACGCTAAACACATGCGCGACATGTTCGACGTTGTTTTGCTCGGTCGCCCCAGGGGCCGTGGCGAAACGTCGCGTCGCGACCACGATTGGTTTAGTTATCTCGAAGACTCGTTCCGGAGGAATCGCCCCTGGAACGAAATGGTGACCGAAATGGTTCTGGCGCGCGCCACCAATGCACCGATTCGGGGCGCCTCACAGTTCCTTTACGAACGCCGGAACAATCACCAGGCCATGGCTGAAGCGCTGGCGCCCGTCGCGTTTGGCATGCAGATCGGCTGCGCACAGTGCCATAATCATCCGCTTTCCTGGGAAATCGAGCAGCGCCACTATTGGGGATTGGTCGCCGCTTTCAATCGCAGCAAGAATGTCGATACACCTTCCGGGATTGGCCTTTCCGAATCGGCCATCGGTGGTTTTGTCCAATTCACCAATCTAAAAAAGGAATCACAACCCGCGGTTCTCGCTTTCCTCAACGGCAAGATAGTCGACGAAAAACGTCCCGCCGCCGATGAGAAAGAAAAAGACGATCCGGAGCTGTACACTGTTCCGCCCGGCAAAGAAGGTGCGAAAGCAGATTCCCCCGCCATCCCGAAATTTTCTCGACGCGCAGCTCTCGCTGAAGCGGTCACGCACAATAATCCGCGCCTTGCGAAGGCTTTCGTCAATCGCATCTGGCAGATTCTCATGGGCCGCGGAATCGTTCATCCCGTCGACCAAATGGATTCGCGCCATCGACCGAGCCATCCCGTCTTGCTCGATTGGCTCGCGGCAGATTTTGAGCGGCACAACTACGACATCAAACGCCTGGTCCGTGCGATCGTCACTTCGCGCACGTATCAACTCGATTCAAAGGGAGTTGGACAAATTCCGCCATCCTCGTTCGCGCGCGCTCTGGACAAGCCGCTTTCGGCTGAACAACTCGCCGCATCGCTATGGGTGGCCACTGGCAATTTCCCCGCTAGTGAAGAACGCCAAAACGCGTTGCGTAAGGCCATTGTGGAAAAATTTCCCGATTTCATGCCTACGGTTTATAACCCTTCGCCTGAGCAGGCGCTCTTTTGGTCCAACTCACCGGTGATAGACACCCTGCTCAAGCCTGAAAAAGGCAACACCACGGCCCAATTGCTCGCCCTCGAGTCTCCCGAGGCCAGGCTCACCAAAGCATTTGACCTCGTTCTGGGAAGAAAGCCAACCACCGCCGAAATCGACCAGTTGAAAACGCTGGGTGTCTCGGCTTCGTCAGAAATAAGTGTGAAAAACCTGCTCTGGTCCCTCCTGACCAGCGCCGAATTCCAGCTTAATCATTAGTTTCGTCATAATCGAACTGGGAGCTGGAATGTACGGCGAGCAGAATACGTCGATCCTATCGACACGTTTCCAGAACATGTCGACAAAATCGCATTCTATCGACATATTTCTTTGACCTGTCGATTTCATCGACATAAGGTTTCGCCGTGCCCAGGAAATCCCATAAGGGTCCCGCTCCTCTCCCTTGGCGCCCGGATCAACCGTTTAACGATTTGCCCCCCTTGCCACCTCGCGGCGACATCGAGAGCAAGAATATCCTCAAACAGTGCATTTCCGCCCGAGCCACTCTTGCCGAATTAAAGCAGGCGGCGGAGCTTATTCCCAACCAGGCCGTCCTCATCAATACTCTTCCGTTGCTTGAGGCTCAGGCCAGCTCAGAAATCGAAAACATCGTCACCACCACCGACAAACTGTTTCAATATCGCGAACTTGAAGAAGACGCTGACCCGGCCACAAAAGAGGCCCTCCGCTACAGCCACGCCACCCTGCGCGGCTTCGAATCCATCAAAAAGCGCCCTCTCTCAACCCGCACTGCCGAGGAAATCTGCTCTCTGATCAAAGGCCGGGAAATGCGTGTCCGGACCGTTCCTGGAACTGCCCTCGCCCGCGGCAATCGTGAAATCGTTTACACGCCACCAGTCGGCGAAGATCTCCTGCGTTCTCTCCTGGCGAATTGGGAGCGTTACCTTCACGAACATCCCGAAATCGATCCACTCATTCGCATGGCCGTTGCCCATTATCAATTCGAAGCCATCCATCCCTTCACCGATGGAAATGGCCGCACTGGACGCGTCCTGAACACGTTGTTTTTGATCAACGAAGGACTGCTTACCTTGCCTATCCTTTACCTCAGCCGCTTTATCATTCGCCACAAAGCTGATTACTATCGGCTTCTTCGCCACGTCACCGCCACCGATCAATGGGAGGACTGGCTGCTCTTCGTCCTGCGCGCCACCGAAGAAACCGCCCTCTGGACGTTCAATAAAATTAACGCTATTCGCCGGCTCCAACAGTCCGCGGTCGACCATGCCCGCGCCGCCGCGCCCAAAATCTACACGCGTGAACTCCTCGATCTTGTCTTCGAACGTCCCTACTGCCGAATTAACAATTTGACCGAACGCGGCATTGCCAAGCGCCAAACGGCCTCAGTCTATCTCAAAGAACTCGTGCGCATCGGCCTGCTGGAAGAAAAAGCCGTTGGCCGGGAAAAACTCTTCATCAATCCGAGGCTGATGACCCTCCTCACCCGCGACTCCAATGATTTTTCCGCCTATCAGCGTCGGTCTCAGCGGGTAAATGAAAGGTAAAGTGAATGTTCCAGTGCAAAGGTAACACTCCCTCGCAGGCACATCGGTGAGATATTTTTGCAATCGCAAAAATTCCCATTGCTGCAACGTGCCTTGGTTTCCTTTGTTGCCATCTGTTGCAGAAATTCCCCTTTCCAACGCCCGTTCCCGGATTATCTTGTCGCCCCGAATTTGTTTGGCTGCCCAACGCGGGATTCATCAGTTACGTTGTTGAGCAGCAGTTGGTTCATGGATACAGCGCACATACGAAATTTTAGCATTATCGCCCATATCGATCATGGGAAGACCACCCTGAGCGACCGGCTTTTGCACCGCACCGGCACGATTGCCACGCGTGAGATGCAGGACCAGTTGCTCGACTCGATGGATTTGGAGCGCGAACGCGGCATCACGATCAAGGCCCATCCGGTCACCATGTACTACAAGGCCAAAAACGGTGAAGAGTACGAGTTAAACCTGATCGACACCCCCGGCCACGTTGATTTTGCCTACGAAGTCTCGCGCAGCTTAAGCGCTTGCGAAGGTGCGCTCCTTATTATCGATGCCGCCCAGGGGGTCGAGGCTCAGACCGTCGCCAACCTTCATCTCGCGATGAAGCAGGATCTCACGATCATTCCGGTCATCAACAAGATCGACCTCCCCCACGCGAACGTCGAATTGGCGAAAACTCAGCTTGAAGACATTCTGGCCATTCCGGCGGACCACGCGATTCTCGCGAGCGCGAAAGAGGGAATCGGTATCGAGGATATTCTCGAAGCCATCATTCTGCGAATCCCGCCTCCCAAACCGACCGGCGAGAAATCTCTCCAGGCGCTTGGGTTCGATTCCTACTTCGATACTTTCAAGGGCGTCGTCACGCACGTCCGCGTTTTTAACGGTGAGCTCAAGGCCGGATTGCAATGCAAACTGCTCCATTCAGGCAAAACCGTCGAAGTGAAGGAAGTCGGCAGTTTCAATCCCAAGCCGTACGTGCGCGAGAGACTTGAGGTCGGTGAAACCGGATATTTCACCGCGAATATCAAGAGCCCGAAAGAAGTGAAGATGGGCGACACCCTAACGGAGATGCGGAATCCTTCTCCCGCGCTCGCCGGGTTTCAGGAAATCCATCCGATGGTGTTTAGCGGTATCTATCCGATCAACACTGCTGACTATGAGCATCTGAAAACAAATCTCGGAAAACTTCAGCTCAACGATTCCGCGTTCGTTTACCAAAGCGAAAGCTCCGTGGCGCTCGGCTTCGGTTTTCGCTGTGGTTTCCTTGGCTTGTTGCACCTTGAAATTGTTCAGGAACGTCTGCGTCGCGAGTACGACATGGACATCATCGCGACCTATCCGAGCGTTATCTACAAGGTCACGATGACCGATGGTGTTCAAAAGGAAATCGACAACCCCGCGTTTCTGCCCGAACCGAATTACATCGAAACCATCGAGGAACCGATGGTTAAAGCCTTTGTTATCAGCCCGAACGAAAACATCGGCGACATCATGGCCCTCATCGCCGAAAAACGCGGCAACGTCGAACACACTGAGACTCTCGACACTCGTCGTGTTATGCTCACCGCCCGCATGCCGCTTAACGAGATCCTCATCGATTTCCACGACCGGATTAAGAGCATCACTCGTGGCTACGGCTCCATGGATTACGAGCATGACGCCTACGCCGCTTCGGACATGGTGAAACTCGACATGCTCGTCAACGGCGAGGCCGTCGATGCGTTCTCTTGCATCGTCCACCGCGACAAAGCGGAGTTCCGCGGCCGTGCCCTTGCCGCCAAGCTGAAAGAGGTTATCCCCAAGCAACAATTCGCCGTCGCCGTCCAGGCCGCCATCGGCGGCAAAATCGTCGCCCGCGAGACCGTTAGCGCCATGCGCAAAGACGTGACCGCGAAATGCTACGGTGGTGACATCAGCCGTAAACGCAAACTCCTCGAAAAACAAAAGGAAGGTAAGAAGCGCATGAAAGCCTTCGGCTCCGTCCAAATCCCGCAGGAAGCGTTCATCGAGGTGTTAAAGGCATAGGAATTGTTGACTTTCTGACCGATTTCGTAAGACAGGAAAGCCTATGACAGCGAGTCTCAGCAAAAGTGGACAGATCGTGTTACCCAAAAAAATTTGGGCAAACCGAAAGTTTCGTCCCGGAACACGATTTGCAGTGGTTTCGCGCCTTAATGGAGAAATCGTCTTGCGCCCGATCGAGACGAAGGCTGCATCAGCAGAAAGGCGGTCACGCATTTCGAAAGTTGTTGATTGGAACGCGCACTTCGATCGGCCACCCTCGAACCGGAAATTTCGCCATGATGCCGTCGACGAAATCCGCCGCGCAAGCAGGTGAAGTTTGCGGACACGAATTGGCTTAGTTCGCTCTATCTTGAGGCCGATCAGGCGGACTCGGAAGGATGGTTGCGCACTCATTTAGCCGAGCGGTACATGCGGAAAGTCGACCGTCCGCTGATCATTTCCCATATCGTGTTGCTCGAAGCACGCAACGTGTTTTCCCGGGTTACAGGGGAGGCCGAACCTACAGAATGGCGCAAACTGCTCGCAGACTTCGACGGCAAACTCTACGTCGACACAATGAATTGGCACCTGCTACGACGAGAGTGCGAAGATCTTTTCGTGCGCTATTCTCCTAAGGTGAGCATCGGCACACTTGATGTGGCGATTCTCGGCTCCGCGAAGCTTGCTGGATGCAAAGTCTTTCTCTCATTCGATAACAACCTTAGAGCACTCGCGTTCGCCGAAGGACTGGAAATTTTCCCGCCAGTCGACGGTCGAGTTAAAGCCCTCCTGGCTGGCTTCAAAAGCGCGGCGGGAAAGACCTCCTTACCAGGGCAAAAATCAAGAAAGGTTACTAAGAAATGACCATCAGTTGGTTCTTTTCCAAAACGGTTCGGCAACTCTCAGAGATGTGCCGTCAGATGTGGCGTGTTCTGAACGAACAGCGGGACCTGCTGACACCTGAAGCGATCTCGGGTTTGACGGCGGCACACAACGAAGCCCAGGCCGCCATTCAGAACGGTGCGTCCAAGCGCGATCTGGAAGGGCAGATGAAGAACCTCGAAGAGGCCGCGCGGAAATGGTTCAAGGCATATCCAAACGCCGCGATTCGCGAGAACGTAAAGGAGTTCCTTGTTGCGGTGGTGACGATTCTTGGCTTCACCACCTTCTTTCTTCAGCTCACGAAAATTCCCACAGGGTCAATGCAGCCGACGCTTTTCGGCATCACGCACGAGGACTTGCGCGGCACCAGCGAAGAGGTTCCGCCGCTCTGGAAGGGCCTGATCCTTTATTGGACAAAAGGGATTTCTTACAAGCATCTCGTCGCGCCGGAAGATGGCCAGATTACAGGCATCGGGGAACCAAAGATCCTGCTGCCGTTCGTCAAACGGCAACAAATCTACTTCAACCACAAGCCGCTCACGATTTGGTTTCCTCCGGAAGATTTAGCGCGGCGCTCTGAACTCCTGCCCGGAATGCCCTTCAAAAAGGGGGACGACATTATCAAACTCAAGGTCGTCGCCGGTGATCACCTTTTAGTGGATCGATTCACTTACAATTTTCGTCATCCTAAACGGGGCGAGATTTTTGTCTTCAAAACCAAGGGCATACAGCCGCTGCAACAAGACGTTCTCTACATCAAACGTCTCGTGGCATTGCCCAACGAAGAGGTCCGGCTCGGCAATGACCGGCACTTAATCATCAACGGCACGCGCCTCGACTCCGCTACGCCGCACTTCGAAAATGTCTACGGGTTCGATTACAACACAAACAGCCCATACAAGGGTCACGTCAACGACTTCGCTCTCCAAAAGATGGATTTGCCTGACCGGTATCGGAGCCTGAGTCTTGCCCCTTTGCTTCCCAATGAAACGGTCACGCACAAAGTCGGCCCGACACACTATATGGCTATGGGTGACAACACACTGAACAGCTACGATTCGCGTGCATGGGGCGATGTCCCTCGCGAAAACGTGATCGGTCGCTGCTGGTTCGTTTATTGGCCTTTTACTGAACGTTTTGGCTGGGGCTACCGTTAAGGCTTCGGAATCTTAATCGTGCTGATCATCAAACTTCCGCTCACGAAATAGATCAGCGAAAACGGGTGGAGCACCTTTGACAGAAGCGTCGCATGGCCAAACCAAAAGTCCGACCCGGTGTGACCAAACCGGTAGGCGAGAGCGAGTAGAGCGACGATCAGGATGCTGGTTGGAATGGGTGTCCCTTCGAAATAGCGAACCTTGCCCGTCGAGGTATTCGTCAGGGCGGCCGAAGTGACGTTGAATCGCGCCAGACGACTGATGCCGCAGCAGACAAAGTAGGTTAGGCAAACAACATCCCAGAAACCGCGCAATCCCAGCGTGTAACCGAGCACAGCCGGTGCCACCCCGAACGAGACGATATCGGCCAGGGAATCCAGATCGGCGCCGAGAAGTGATTGGCGGGTCTTATTCAGACGCGCTACGTATCCGTCGAGAATATCGAATAACAACGCGGCGGCGGGCAGGACGAAGGCGGCCCAGATTTCGCCGCGGCTCTCGTCCGCGATGTAGCCAAGGCACAGGAAGATTGCGATGCTGCCACAACTGGCGTTGGCCAGCGTGAAGAGATCCGCCAGGGTGTAGGAGCGGATCATCGAGAGGCGCTGTTTGGGCGCGGTCATGAATACTATCGGCGGCGCATTTTCTTGAGCGCGTTCTTCGTGTTGTAAACGAGTCCTTCCAACTCCGCTTTAATCTTCTTGAGAGTCGCCTTGTCCATCCGGTCGATGAAAAGCATGCCGTGCAGGTGATCGTATTCGTGCTGGATCGCACGCGAGAGCAGACCACCACAGCGAAAACTCACCTTCTCGCCTTTCTGATTGGTGGCGGTAACGTCGATGGTTTCGGGCCGGGAAATGTCCGCGTAAATCTCGGGGAAACTCAGGCAACCTTCTGCGCCTTCGACCGGATCGTTCACCGGTTTCCATTCGGGGTTAATCAGCGCGATGGGCATGATCGAAGCTGGATCGGCCGGTTGTCCGTTCAGTTCGAGAGTCGAAGGGCGATCGGTCGCTTCGCGCACGTCGATCACGGTTAATTGCAGCGCTTTGCCGACCTGTTGCGCGGCGAGGCCGACGCCTTTTGCGTCGTACATCGTTTCGAACATGTCGTTAATCAACTGTTCGATCTCGGGCGTGATCTTTTCGATGCGCGCCCCTTTTTGCCGCAACACTGGATGGCCGTACTTAACTACCGGCAACTTCATACCCTGAATACCCTAACTGGAAGGCCAGTTCAGCATCAATCCTGCAAGGTCTTTGATGCGCGGACTGTGGCCTGTCTTCACGTAATAGCCGCTCGTCGAAACGCCGCAGAGCAGGCTGTAAGCATTGTCGAATCCGAGCAACTTTCCAAGGCAAAAGCCGGAATTGAAGTGATCGCCAGCACCGGTGGTGATGGTCGGTTTCGTAATGACCGGACCGTGCACCAAATCCACTTTGCCGTCGGAGACGGCCAGCGCGTAAGTGACCGGATGTATAACCACGGTGTTGATCCGCAGCTTCGAGTGGATCGCCAGCGCCATCGAGGAAAGCGCTTCGGGTGAATGACCCTTATCCGGAATCCCGAGTGCGTCGGCGATCTCGAACGACTCTTTCTCATTCACACCCAGGATCACGTCGAAATACTTTTCGAAATCGCTGATGAGTTGCAGCGCCTTGGCGATGTCGTCGTCGGGACGTTTTTCTGGATCGGCCAGATCGAAAAAGAGCTTCCTGCGTGCGCCCGTGATCTTGGGGCAGGCTTCCTTGAGCAACCCTTCCCAGATCTCGCTCATGTAAGGGATCATCGTCCAGTTCACGAACGCGACGAGATCGGCGCTGGCGAATTGATTGGCGAACCGTTCGCGACCGAAACGGTCTTCGATATTCTTCCAGGTGATGTCGTTGAGAGAGATGCTTTTGACGAGCATCACCTTGCCATCGAGGAACTCGGCAGCGTCCGTGCGGCCGGGATCGGCGATGGAATGGACCGTGGCGCATTTGGAGAATGGCTCGAACACCGGATGCAAATTGGGATAGCCCAGTGCACCGACATACGTTGTCTTGAGACCAAGCGTGGCGAGCGCGTTGGCCATGATCGGGCCATTCCCGCCGAGCTTGGTGCGCTGAATCACCATCTCAATGTTGGTGCTCTTGCCCGCGGCACCGGCGATGCGTTCGGCGAAAGCCTGGATGGTGGGCAGGCGCGTGTATTCTTCGGCGTTCTCGCGTTTGTCGACGGCGTGCACGATCTCATCGACGAACCCGTCGAGGCCAACGAACGCTTTGAAATCGGCTGCTTTCGCGCCTGTTGAAGTTAACAATCGAGCGCAGTTCGCACGAAACTCCGGTGTGTTCATCCTTAATCCATCTTCACGCCCACGATGCCGAGGATTCGGTCCAGGTCGTCATCGTTGAAAAAGCGAATCTCCACCGCGCCCTTTCCCTTGCGGTAACGGAGTAAAACTTTGGTGCCAAACTTTTCCTGGAGCTGCCCCTGCAACGCGCTGACGTGAACGTCAGGCGCGAGGTTCGGCTTTTTGGCGAGCGAACCGTTCGCAGAGTGTGCGCTCTTCTGCAGATTGCGCTCGTTCACCACTTGCTCAGTCTCCCGCACACTCAAGCCCTCGCGAATCACTTCCTCAGCGAGCTGCTTTTGCGAGTCCAGGTGAGTGATGCCGAGAATCGCGCGCGCATGACCAAAGCTCAGCAGACCGGAACGGACATAATTCTGAATGTCCGGATGCAGTTGCAAAAGGCGGAGCAAATTCGCGACAGTTGCACGATTTTTCCCCACCTTCACCGCGGCCTCCTCCTGCGTGAGTGAGAAATCCTTGATCAACTTGCTGTAGCCGAGCGCTTCCTCGATGGGATTAAGATTTTCGCGTTGAAGATTTTCGATCAGCGCGAGTTCGAGCACTTTCCGATCGTCGGCTTCACGCACGAGCACCGGCAATTCGGCGAGGCCAACTATTTGGGCGGCGCGCCAGCGGCGTTCCCCCGCAATCAACTCGAAACCACCCTCGCGCGGACGCACCACGAGCGGTTGAATGACCCCCTGCTCGCGAATGGAATCGGCCAACTCCTTTAAAGTCTCTTCAGTAAAATCGCGGCGCGGTTGAAAGGGACAGGGGCGAATTTTTGAAACAGGAACACGTTGGACCTGCTCGCCGGGAGGTGTTTTCGCGGGAGCAGCTTCAGCAGCGGCAGGAGCAGCAGGTGTCGGCGCCGGTGACTTGCCGGAAATACCGCCCATGAGTGCGCCCAAACCGCGACCCAACGCTTGTTTGGCCATCCAGCGAGATTGGAGCACAGGCATAGGGTTGTCAATTTTCGCGGCAGGAGCGCTGGTGTGTTTGTATGTTGGGCGCACGACATAATTCTTCGCTCGTTTCATTAACACCCGGCTTCAGCCGGGCTTGAGCGGGGTGCTAATCGGTGCAGACCATCCCGAAACCGTTTCAGCGGTTTCTCCTTTTCCCCTCTTCAACTGCAAGAGGCCCTTGCGTGTTCCGCGCCGATTAACGAACCTCTGTGCCACGCCTTTATGAGAAAACTTTTCTTCGCACTGGGACTGCTCTCCGCTTCCTTGTTGTCTCTTCGTGCGGCCAACTCAATCAAGAGCACGGACTGGCCGGCCTGGCGCGGACCGACACGCGATGGAATCGCCGCCAGTGGACAGAATCCACCGGTGCAGTGGAGCGAGAGTGAAGGGATTCTCTGGAAAGTGCCGATCCCTGGCAAAGGCCACGGGTCGCCAACGGTTGTCGGCGAACATATTTACTTGCCGACCTCGGATGCTGCCAAGAAATCGCAATCGATCTTATGTCTGGATCGCGCGACGGGGAAACAAGTCTGGCAATCCGAAGTGCACGCTGGCAGTGCCGATCCGGGACACCATGCCAATTCGTCCGCCGCTTCATCGACGGTATCGTGCGATGGCGAGCGCTTGTTTATCAATTTCCTGAATGACGGTGCGGTATATACGAGCGCGCTGGACCTGAACGGAAAGATTCTTTGGCAACAAAAAATCTGCGATTACGTGACGCACCAGGGATTTGCGGCTTCGCCGGTCCTGCACGAATCACTCGTGCTGGTGGCGGCGGATCATCGGGGTGGCGGCGCGGTTGTCGCGTTGGACCGAAATAGCGGGCGCACCGTCTGGAGTCAGCGCCGACCGAAAATTCCGAATTACACCACGCCCGCGATCATCCAGGCGGGTGGTTGGACGCAGATGATTCTGAGCGGGTGCAACTTGATCTCCAGTTTCGATCCGCTCAACGGGAAAAAACTCTGGGAAGTAAATGGCTCGACCGAGGAATGTGTTATCACCGCCGTGACCGACGGAGTGCGGATTTTTACGAGCGGCGGATTTCCCCGGAACCACACTGTTGCCACGATGGCGGATGGTTCCGGCAAAGTGGCCTGGCAAAACAACACTCGCGTTTATGTCCCTTCGATGATTGTGAAAGCAGGACACCTCTATGCCGTCGCGGATGCCGGGATGGCCATTTGCTGGAAGTCCGATACAGGCGAGGAACTCTGGAAAGAAAGGTTGGGTGGAGATTTTTACGCCTCACCGGTGATGGTGGACGACCGAATCTATGCTTCCAACGTTAATGGCAAGACGTTCGTATTCGAAGCGAAGCCGGACAGGTTCAAGCTCCTCGCGCAAAATCAGCTCGGCAACGAACAATATGCTTCACCAGTCATTTGCGGCGACCGCGTTTACCTGCGCGTCGCCACGCGCGACGACGGGCGGCAGGAATATCTGTATTGCGTCGGGAAGTAGAATCCGGATCCGGTACCAGTTTGCGCAGGAGAAGCGTGCAGTTGCTTATCCTTAAGGAATTTATTAAACGGTGTTCATTATGGCAGAGAAACCGGCTCTAAACCTGGAAGAGTTGAATGTAAGGTACGACGGAGAGAAGCCAGCGAACTACGTATATCGCTCCCGAGTGCCCGGCGGCTGGCTGATTTTTATTTGGACCCCAGGCCGCGGCGGCCTTGGCAGCGTCACATTCTACCCCGACCCCACTCACGCGTGGGACGGGGGAACCGACCGGACGTGAGCGGCTCGCCATTTCTGAGTTTTTCTCGAAGGGTTACAATTCGTGACCTTCATCCTCGCGTTCCGCGTCGTTACTGAGGTGTGGGATTGCGAACTGTCCCGTCCGGCATTGTGGTATTTCGAAAGATGGCACCGGCAGTCGTCGTTGAAACCATGGTAGCACCTTTGAGGTTCGCCCCGCTGAGGTCCGCCTGGTCAAGACGCGCCTGAGTGAGGTCTGCATTTTGCAGATCAATACCGGTGAGGTCGGCGCGGACAAGATTAGCGCCGCGCATTTTTGCGCCGCTCAAGTCGGCGGTGATCAAAAGAGACGAACTTAGATTGGCGCTAACCAAAGTTGCTCCCGACAGGCGTGCCTCCACGAGCGCCGCATTCGAGAGATCGCGATTGCTTAAATCGCGTCCGGAAGAGTCCTCGTTCGTGAGTTGCCAGATCAAACGCGCTTTCGCGGGCATTCTCGTAGATGTGTCGACCTGTGACTGGCGCCAGTCGACGAAGTTCAGGCTCGCGGTCTGAAGGTCAGTGCCGAGCAAATTTGCTTTCCGTAACGATGAACCCCGAAGATCGGTGGAGACGAACCTTTTCCCGGCCAGGTTTGCTTCATCCAGATTACACAAGGTGAGGTCGCGATTCGTAATGGTCGCTCCGGTGAATTTCTGGTTCACGATTTTCCAGACGAGTTCTGTCTTCGGCGGGAAGATCGTGTCGTCATCGATAAGCGTGCGTTGCAACGCAATAAAATCGGTCGAAGCTCCGTCCATCGTTGTGAATCGCAAGTCTGCGCCGGTGAGGTTTGCGCCATTTAAATTCGCGCCGGTGAAGTCGCAAAAGCTGAAATTTGCCTCCCGCGCGTCGATTCCATCCAGCGTCGCCGAAGAAAAATCCGCACCCAACGCATGGGCATTGGTCATATTCGCGCGCGAGAGGACGGCGAGATGAAAATTACAGGCCCCCAGATCAGCGCCAGCCAGATTGGCTTCGGTCAAGGTCGCTCCGAAAAGATCGGCCCCCACCAGATGCGCCCGCGCGAAATTCGCGCGAGAGAGTGGAAAGGCAATCAACTCCAGCCCACTCAAATCCAGAATCGATTCCACCTTGATGAACAATTGTGGCGACTGGAACGGAAACGAGCGCTCTATATTTTTGTCCGCGAAGTCCCGTCCTGAAATGACCTCATCGAGAGTGACCCAGTCCACGAGATTGGAAGAGGTCGCCACGCGATACGCCGCGAAGCCTTGCGCGCCCGGCGGCGGCACCAACGATTTGGAAAGCCAGGTCACCGTAAATTGCGAAGCATTCTGCTTGAAATCGATACGCAGGTCAGCCTGCGCATACAGTGATGTGCCGGCCATCATCACCACCAGAACGATGTGCCACACGCGCTTCATGGCGGCAGCACCTCCACTCGGAAATAGGACTGCGCCGCGGCGCCGACCGGCGCGGAGTTGGTTGTGACCGATGCGCTGGTGGTGCCAGTGACGAGCACTTCCCACGCATCGGCCACCTTGGTTTTTGAAAGCAGGTGGTACGTCCTGTTTTCAGGCGAGGCCCAGGTAAACGTGAAGACTCCGGGTTCTAGGCGGACAGTTAGAATCTTCACGTTACTGGGCCTCGACTCGGGATTAGCAGGATCGCTGCCAGCCAGAATTTCATCGTAGTTCAATGCGCCATCTCCATCGCGATCGATCGCGTAACGCTCGCCGGTCCCGGCGGGAACCAGTGTGAAAACCGCAGGCGTGCCGTTGAGTTTTGTGATCAGGTCGCTGAGCGGCAGATTCGTTTCCTGTGTGTCCGGTTTGAACTGTCGCACGGCACGATCGTAGAGCCAGCCGCGTGATTTTCCTTCCAGCGTTGCGTGCACGATGAGTTCCACGCGTCCAGTGTTGGAATTCGCCCGTGTGATGAATGGCGCGATTCCGAATGTGTCGGAAATAACCAGCGCCTGCTTTCCGGTGGCCGCAGGCGCGTCGAGACTGGCGGCCGTTCCCGGCGCGACATTCGGGGAGGTGCTGTTCGAAAATGTCGGCAAATCCGATCCCGCAAAGGAGAGTAGAAATGCGATCACGTCCGCTGTCTGTTGATCGTCTGTTATGGAGAATCCGTCTTGAATGAAGCGGGTGAGTGAGTCCACGCGACCATCATGCAAGAAACCAAAACCGGTCCGGCTGACCGTATTCAGATCGAAACCGACCTTGTCGGGCAGGTTGCGCAATTGCGCCACCTTGAACGGGTGCAGATCAGCTCGCGGGAGCGCCGCGATGCCAAGATGGCGTTCACCATTGGGTCCGGCCGGAATCGTCGTCCAGCGATTGTTTTTAAAAAATCTGTCTGGCCCATTCCCGGTCGGCAGGGTGTGACACTCCGTGCAAATCAGTGCCAACGAGTTGAAGAGATTCAGCCCGGTAACCGCGTTCCCACTCGGTAACGCGTCGCCCTTGAAACGCTGCCCACGCCCGAGGGAAGTGTGATTCGTGAGCACCACGCGGGTCGAAAGGCTGTTGTCGAAATTGCGCAGTCGATTCGGCGGGAAACGAATGGTCGCAAGGAAATCCTCGAACTCCTGCATCTCAGTTGGCGTTAATTGCGCGTCCGCGCCCTGGAGATCAGTGAAGGTCGGATTGAACTCCTCCAGGCCGATTCGGTCGCCGCGCCAGTGAAACGGTTCGTGCCCGATAATATCCTGAAGCGTTTGCGTGACCATCGGCCCTTTCATCGGATGGAAATCATTGGTGGAGGCCGGCAACGCGGAGACGAAGTTATAACTATTCGTCGCGATCATCTTCATTTCGCCGAGGGGCGAGCCGAGATCCCAGGCGAGGCGGTCGAACCGCCCATCGACATGACAAGACGCACACGCCGCTTGCCCAAGACCGGAGGTCTCGTGCGTATTGTAGAAATGCCTGCGTCCTTTGCGAATGGCCTCTGGTGTCGGATCAAAAAATCGCACCGCTTCAATCGAGGCGAGGCTATCCGCATCAAGTGAAGTCACCGCTGCCCCAAAACGGGAAAGTACATAAAGGCGGTTCCTTGACGCGTCGAAGACCATCCCGGTCGGCCCTTCCGCCAGCGATTTTGAAACAGCCAACCGCTTCCCGGTCGCATCGAACATCGCCACATTATCCGAACCCATCCCACTTACGTAGAGCCGGGTTCCTGCGCTATTCCACACGGCGCCTCTCGGATCACCGAGGCTCTGCTGGCGTTCCGCGGGAGTTAGATGGGTGTTTTTATAATCCAGATGTGGATTCAGATCGAGAATCTGCGGCTCCGTCTTCGACTCAACCAGCGCCAGCACATCACGAATAAATATGCTCTTCAACACAGGTTCATAGCGCACATGGTTGATACCGTCCGTTCCGACCACCGCGAGAAGGCCCGTTACCGGGTTCACCGCCAGATCCATGCAGATATTCATCAGCCGATCAACAACGGCCAATTCAAACGTATTGGCGTCAATCGCCAGCACATCGTGATCAACCAGGTCCCATCCCGGAACTCGCCCGGTAAAGGGCGCATTAGTGCCGGAAATCATTTCGGTCCAGTCGCCTTCGTTGTCGTCGAGCCACCGCCCGTCCTTCTGCTTTTTCACTATGAGACTAACCCGCGGCGGCTCACTGGAAGAGGGAAGGTTCGTTCCCAATGCTGGATAAAGATTCGTTCCCTGGTTCGGCGGCGGATTTAGACCGCCATAAGGGCCAATCGGTAGATCAACAGGGCCGGCGGCGGGCGTATGACCCAATGCGGTAAACTTCGGCGCAATAATCGTTGTGCCATTTCCAGACTCAAAAATGGCGACAAATACCGTCGCGCCATCCGAGCTGACTGCCAATGCCTTCGGCCGTTCACCGGGAATATTGATTGCGCGCACGAGCGCGCCGCTTTCCGGATCAAACACCTGCACGATATTCTCAGGCGGACAACTCACAAAGGCTCGTATAGGTCTGCCCGCGAAGACTATATCGGCCGGCCGTGTGCGCGTGGAAATGACGCGCGTGACGGAAGAATTTCGCACGTCGATCACGTTGATCGAGTCGGAAAGCTGATTCACCACCCACAATTCATTTTCATTTCGAAAACGAACCGTGACTGGTTCGAGCCCGACCGGCACGCCGCTCTTGTGAACCATCGAACCACTTTGCAAATCAAATAATTCCACCTGCGCATCCGGTAGATTGCAGACCGCCAATAGATTGGAATCAGCACTCAGCGCGATGGGATGAATGGGCGCGGTCTCGAAGTTGACAAAGTTGGTTGCCGAAAAAACCGGCGCGTACACCAAAAGGAAAAGCGGCAGGAGTGTTCGGGCCAGGTTCACCAAAAGCAAACGATAAGCATCATTCATGCCGCTGGATAGAGTCTAAATCCGAAAAGGATCAGGAATATAAGATTCGCTCACCGACAGGTGTCATTGATAGCTTTCGCCGATATGAATTACGTCCTCCTCGGAATGCTCCTCATCTTCGGGCTTTTCGTGGGGACGTTTGCCATGTTGGAAACCGGACGGCGAATCGGTGCCCGAAGGATGGTGGAAGATCCGAAAGGAGCGCGGGCGGGTGCCGGGGCGGTGGAAGGGGCCGTGTTTGGCCTGATGGGCTTATTGATCGCCTTCACCTTTTCCGGCGCCGCGACCAGATTCGATAACCGACGGAACCAACTAGTCGAGGAGGCGAACGCCATCGGGACCGCCTGGCTGCGCCTGGACCTACTTCCGGCCGGAGTTCAGCCGTCCTTGCGCGAGAAGTTCCGTCAATACACTGACGCGCGAATCGCGGCTTTTAACAAGGTGCCGGATCTTTCGGCGGCGAGGGCGGAGTTGGACCGCGCAAGCGCGCTGCAAAATGAGATCTGGCAGGAGGCAGTAAAAGGATGCGGCGCATCGCCGAGTACTTCTGCCACTATTTTGCTCTTGCCCGCGTTGAACCAGATGTTTGACGCCGCAACCGTCCGGACAATGGGCGCGCAGATGCATCCGCCCTTGATGATTTATGGGGTGCTTGCGGTTCTTCTTTTGGCTGGAGCCTTGTTAGCCGGTTACCATATGAGCGAAGGGAAATCGCGCAGTTGGATTCATAGTTTGGCTTTCGTCGGGGCCATCGTTCTCGCCTTTTATGTCATCCTCGATTTTGAGTTTCCCCGCCTGGGCATCATTAGGATTCACAGCTTCGATGAAATTCTAGTCGAACTACGGCAGGGGATGAAATAGTCTTTGAGGCCTAAAGTGCGCCCGGAAAAGATCCAATTAGCTCCTTAGCTTCGCCTTCGTCCTGGATGAAACAATGATCGCTCCCACTCGCCACGCGCTCAGCGCAACGCATGCCCAACCAAACACATCTCCGTAGCGTGTGTAAAAAGTCAGGCGTCGTTTTTCGCCTCGCGAGAGCACCGGAATAGTCACGATTTTATAGCCCGCTTTGTAAATGTTTTTCGAGTCGGCAAAGTAAGTATCGTGCATCACCCCAAGCGAATCCACCCAGCAAGTCAGGCCGTTGTTCGCACAGCGCACGAGCGGGATACGATTTTCCACCGCGCGAAAAACTGACGTAGCCGCATGTTGCCATTGCGCGGCGCTTTCCCCGAACCAGCCGTTGTTCGTGACATTCACCAGGAAGTCCATCGTCCGCGTCACATATTCCCGCGCAATGTGCGGAAACGTGTCTTCGAAACAGATCAGCACCGAAGTCGTTACTCCCAGGGAGCGGAGCAGAAAGGGCATCGGTTTTTCTCCCGGCGTAAATCCACTTTCACCGGCCGGCGACAGTATTTTCATGAATGGCAGCCATTTCACGAAAGGCACATACTCCCCGAAAATCACCAGCCGCCGTTTTCGGTACATCCCGGCCAGTTCCCCATCCGGACTGACCGCAAAGGCGCTGTTGAAATAATCAATATCTTTAACGCTGCCGGCCCGAAGTTCGGCGTCATCGCTGCCGAGCAGCACCCACACGTGATGCCGCGTGGCCAGGTCGCGCACCGCCTCGGCAGTGTCCTTGTCGTGGCGCAACATATTCGGCACCGAAGCCTCGGGCCAAACCAGGATGTCCGGCTTATTGGTTAGCGACTCTTCCGAAAGCTTCAGCAATTGTTTGAAGCGCGTTGCGCTTTCGCTTTCGTCCCAGATTAACGTTTGCGGGATGCTCGGCTGAATCAGCGCGATTTGCACCGTATCTTCGGGCCGCTCGATACTCCGCGCCTTTTGAAAACCGCTTATCGCAATGACGAGCAACGCCAGGGCGGGCAAACCAATTTCTCTTCCCCACACATGCCGGTTCGATGGACTCTGGACGATCGCAAGGCCCGTCACCATCAGCGACACGGAAAACCAAATGATCAGAAAGGAGACGCCGTATACCCCAGTGAACTCCGCAATCTGAATCAACGGGATCATGCGGTATTGCGAGACGCCGAGGAAATCCCACGGGAATCCACTTAAGAAACGTCCAATGATCATTTCATTGGTCACCCAAAGCGCGCCGCATTGCAGCGCCCAGACCGCCCGTTTCGCCCAGCGGGCTTTCAGCAGTTCCGACGGCGTTCCTGGAGCGAGGCGCCAGCAGAGCCAAACCCAAAGTGCCGTAAAAAGGGAAAGATAAGCCGAAAGCGCGATCCAGCCGAGAATCGGCAAAAACGTTACCGGAATGCAAAGCAGCCAATAGAGCGACGCGAGATAATACGCGAATCCGCCGACGAATCCTACTTTGAGCACCCTCTTCCGTTCCAGCCCCCCACCAGCCAGCAACAGCATTCCGGGAGCAATCCAGGCCAGCCCGGCAATACTCACTTTCGGGAAGGAAAACGCGAGCAGCACCCCGGCGACAATTCCGGTGAGGTACCGCGCTCGTTGAGCAGTGACCGCAATCAAGCCCGACAGGGTGCCCGAAACCTTCGATTAAATCAAAACCCCGCCGGTTGTTATCACGACTGTTTGAAGATGTCCCTTCGGGGTGGGCGCTTCAGGCTGATGCACCTTTGAGCACCGCCTTTTCTCTGTGATCAGCAAAACGACTGCTTGGCGGCACGCCTGCGCGTTGCTATGGTGCTTCCGCTGCAAATAGTTCAAGCACAGGATTGTTCACGCCGATACAAATTGCATTGAGCAGTGATGGAAAATGAAGATTTGCTGACCGATTCTCACGCTTCGGAATTGGAATGGTTCTGTGTGCGCTCGAAGCCAAAGAGCGAGCACATTGCGGCCCGCCACCTGGAAGAAGCTGGCATCGAAGTCTTTCTCCCCCGAATTCGCTTTCAACGGTTGACTCGCCGCGGAAAGGTTTGGTTCACCGAAGCGCTTTTCCCGGGCTATTTCTTTTCGCGTTTCAACTGGGCGAGTTCCTTCCGGAGTGTTTGTGGCATGAATGGTGTGACCACTATTGTGCATTTCGGCGATAATTGGCCGCGCATTCCGGCCGACGCCATCGAAGAATTGCGGCGCCTTTTCGGTACCAATGCTCTTCGTGAGTTGCAACCGGAACTCAACGTCGGAGACGAGGTGAAGATTGCGACTGGACCTTTCCAGGGACTCGTCGCCGTCGTAAACAAGGTGCTTCCCGCGCCCGAACGGATCCGCGTTTTGCTCGATTTTCTTGGCCGTCAAACAAGTGTGGAAGTGAAGGTTGCGTCGGTCATCCCGGTTGCCGAACCGCGTTCCCTCGCGCTGCACGAGCCCGCCGAAAGCTGAAGGGTAGCGAGTTCCTATTCGGCGTCCAACGCCGCGCGTTTCCGTTTCAAAAAGCAGAGTCCTTTGCATCGTGGACACCGCCGGCCGCAGCCGAAAGCGCGCGTTTCGGATTTCAGCAGCCCTGTGCTCTGGGCAAGCCGCGAGAGAATCATTCGTAACTGGTTCATCGCATCGGGTCGGTCTTTCTTCTCGTTGACTCGCGAAGGTTGACCGTCACGCTGTCTATCCTACAGAGTTGCCGGGTGAAAACTCTCCCTTTCTTGCTCTTTGCCTGCGCAGTTTTGTTGAGCCGTGCGGCGACTGGGGCGGAGCAAGCCGCCAATGACTACCTCGAATTTGTCCGCGCCCAGGCGGCGGACCTGCGCAGTGACGAGCATCTGCCAGCGACCAAGCGCGAATGGCGCACGGAAAAGAAGAAGCTGCGCAACAATCTGGAAGAAGCCTGGGGAGGCTTTCCGTGGGACGAACCTCCTTTGAAACCGGCCAAGCTCGGCGAGTTGCAGCGTAACGGTTACCGCGTCGAGAAACTCGTGTTTCAAACCCTTCCCGGTGTCTGGATGACGGCGAACGCTTACGTCCCAGACCGCAAAGGCAAATTGCCCGCCCTGCTCATGGTGCACGGCCATTGGAAGGGCGCGAAGCAGGATCCAACTGTCCAGGCGCGCTGTATCGGCGCGGCGAAGCTTGGTTTTTTTGTGCTCGTGGTCGATGCCTTCGGTGCGGGCGAACGCGCGGTTGGCAAAGCGCTCGGCGAATATCACGGCGATATGACCGCCGCCACCCTCTTGCCGGCGGGAATCCCTCTTTCCGGAATTCAAGTTTATGAAAACATGCGCGCCGTCGATTACCTGCGAACTCGCAAAGAAGTTGATGCAAAGCGAATAGGTGTGACCGGCGCCAGCGGTGGCGGCAATCAATCGATGTATGCGGGCGCGTGGGACGAGCGGTTGGCTGCGGCCGTACCAGTCTGCTCGGTCGGCAATTATCAGTCGTATCTCGGTGCAGCCTGCTGCATGTGCGAAGTGGTGCCGGGCGCATTCCGATTTACCGAAGAGTGGCAGATCCTCGGTATGGTCGCCCCGCGCGGTTTGATGGTGATTAATGCCACGCGCGATTCCCGCCAGTTTTCAGTCGAGGAATCGAACAAATCCATTGCCCGCGCCTCCTCAGCCTTTCGCGCCCTCAAAACACCGGCGAACCTTCGTCACGTCACGTTCGAATCCGGGCACGACTACAGCAAACCGATGCGTGAGGCGGTCTACGGCTGGATGTCTTTTCATCTGAAACGTCAGGGCAACGCTGCCCCAATTCCTGAACCGCCTTTCATTCCGGAAGATCCCGAAACTTTGCGCTGTTTTCCCGGAGAATCGCGGCCTGACAATTGGATCACCCTTCCACGATTCGCCGCCACGCAAGGCGACCATTTGCTTCGCAATCTCAATGCGCAACGCAAGCATATCGACTCCAAAAACAGATGGCTCAAAGAAAGAAAGAAACTGAGTGAAGCGTTGGAGATGGTTTTGGGCGGGTTCCCGAATCCGGTCCCGTTACAAACGAAAATACAGAACACGCAAGAGGGCCGTACGTTCACATACGTTTCGGAGAAAGGAATCCGACTTCAAGCAGTGGAGCAGGGGAGTGGCGCGGGTAAGGTCCTTATCGCCATCGATCTGAATGGTGCTACAAACGCCACGCTACATTCCGAACTCAATGACGCACGCGCCGCCGGATGGCGGGTCATCACCCTCGATCTGCGCGCTACAGGTCAACTCGCATGGGGCAGTGATAAGGTCGGTCGCGCACCGGACCACACCACCGCCGAATGGGGTCTCTGGATCGGGCGGCCGCTCCTTAGTCAGTGGGTTTGGGATGTTCGCCGGTTGCTCGATGCGATCACCGATATCGACGGGAAACGGCCCGGCGAAGTTGCGCTCCTTGGCTTCGGCCCGGGTGGAATCGTCGCTCTGGCCACAGCTGCGCTCGACGACCGCGTAACCCGAGCGGCAGCGCGCAATTCCCTTGCCACTTACGTCAGCGACACTCCGTATGAAGGGCAGCGGCTCGGCATCATCGTCCCGGGAATTTTAAAACACTTCGGCGACGTTGCGGACCTGGCCGCCCTCGTCGCGCCGAGAACGCTGGTGATTTCCGGCGGCGTTCGCGGAAGCGGCGACGAACTCGAATTGACGGAGTTGCGGGACAATTACGTGCGCGCGCAGAATGCATACGCGCTGCTCGGGGCGACCGATCGCTTGCACATTCGAAAGGACGGGACCGGGACGCTTCCCGCATTCTTCACCGAGTAGACTTTGACCTGCTGTTCTGGCAGATAAAGCGCGCCGATGCTTTTAACACCCGCCAATCGAGATGAGTTGTCTCGCAGACTCGTCGAAGCTTCTGCGAACGGCACTCCCATCCAAAGCGTGCAGTTGAATAACATTGCATCTCTTCTCGAACATCAACCGGAAGACATGACGGCCACGGTCGAGGCGGGAATGACCCTCAGCAATTTTCAGGAAATCTTGCGAGCTGCTGGGCAATGGTTGCCGATTGATCCGCCCGATCCAATGCAAACCGCCATCGGTAATCTCCTCGCTCATAATCTCTCGGGTCCCCGCCGCTACGGATACGGCACGATTCGCGACTACCTCATCGGAATCAAAGTAGCGCTCGCCAATGGCGACATCATTAAAGCCGGGGGCAAGGTTGTGAAGAACGTCGCCGGTTACGATCTTTGTAAGTTGTTTATCGGCGCAAAACACACGTTAGGAATTATCGTTGAGGCGACCTTCAAGTTGCGACCGCTCCCCGAGAAGGAAGTAGTCCTTGCCAGTCGCTTTGATTCCATTCCCGCGCTCAATCTTGCGGCTCGATCTTTGCTCGATTCGCCCTGCGGTCCTGTGATCTGCGATGCGCACAACCGCGGACACACCACACTCGTAACTGCGTTTGCCGGTCCCGCGGAAGATGTGGATTATCAAGTAGAAGTCGCGCGAAAGTTTGTTTCCTGGAGCGAAAGTTCGACCGATTACGATGCGAAATTTCCTGCCGCGATTTCAGTTCTGCCATCGAAGACCGCTGACACGCTGCTGCAGTTAAGCGGAACCTATGTCGCTCGTTTTGGTAATGGTGTGATCTACCACGAGGGCGCGAAGAAGGCGCAATCGGTTCCCTGCGCCACACTCGCGACGCGTCTGAAGAAAGCTTACGATCCGAACGGCATATTTGCAGAATACACTTTGTGACCGCCCAATCACAGTTTCTCGACGAACGTAAGTCACTGGCCTGCATTCATTGCGGGCTTTGTCTTGGAGCATGTCCCACCTACCTGCAGACCGGCAACGAAAACGAATCTCCCCGCGGTCGCATTTACATCATGCGTGGCTTGCAGGCGGGACGCCTTCCGTTGGACCACGCAAGCATTCAACATATCGATCTTTGTCTCGGCTGCCGCGCCTGCGAAGTGGCCTGCCCTTCCGGTGTTCAGTACGGCGCGCTCCTGGAGCAGACCCGCGACTTTATCGAAGAGAAATACACGCGCTCGCCTTATCAATCGATCCTGCGGCGATTCGTGATCGAACGCCTCTTTCCCGTTCCCTGGCGCATGCGCCTGGCCGTCGCGCCTGCGCGCGTGGTGAAGGCCCTCGGCCTCGAAAAAATCCTTCCGGCAAAGCTGCGCGAGCCACTCAGTCTTTTGCCGTCCACAATGACCCCGGACAGCACTCCCGAATTTTCGCCCTCCTCCACACAGCCGGCTAAAGGCACGGTCGGCTTCGTCCGTGGATGTGTCATGAGCGTGATGTTCGGCGATACCAACGCGTCGAGCGTTCGGTTGCTCAACCGTGCCGGCTATAATGTTGTCACGCCCCGCGAGCAGGTTTGTTGCGGCGCCTTGTTCGCCCACAGCGGACGGTTGAAGATGGCGCAGGAATACGCCGCGCAGAACATCACCGCATTCGCACGGCACAAGCTCGATGCGATTGTCATTAACGCCGCCGGTTGCGGATCAACGCTCAAGGAGTATGGACACTTGCTTGAAGGTGATACCCGCCACTCTGAGGGCAAGAACTTCAGCGCCAAAGTGAAGGATTTAACCGAGTTCCTTGTCTCCAACGGGTTCACCAATCAAAAGTTCCGCACAAACACCGAACGCGTCACCTACCACGACGCCTGCCATCTCGCACACCCTCAACGAATCACATCCCAACCTCGGCAACTCGTCCGCGCCGTCGCCGGCTCCAATTACGTCGAGTTGCCGGAATCAGACCTCTGCTGCGGCAGCGCGGGTACCTACAATCTGACGCAACCCGAAATGGCCGAATCCCTGCAAACCCGAAAGATTAAGAACATCATCAGTACCGGTGCGACCGTGGTCGTGACCAGCAACCCCGGCTGCATCATGCAAATCCGCGCCGGACTTGAAAAGGCATCGCCGGGCATTCGAACACTCCATATTGCCGACTATCTCGCTGAAGCTCTCCGGGATTCAACTCCTGTTCACGGATAACTGAGCGTTTCCCCGGTCGTTTGTGCCATTTTTCGCTCCTGACTGTGCCACTCTGTCGCGGAAAACTTCGCCTTTTCCTTGGTGGACCTCCAGCAAACCCCTACCGTCCAGCATCTTACATCCCGACGCTCATTGGCACGTCCTCTGCATACCTTCCGAACGAAATTGTCCGGAGTCTCCTCCGGCTTAAACAAAGAAAAGTGATTTAATCATGGCCATTAAACTGAAACCCTTGGGGGCTCGCGTTCTTGTCGAGCCCGTTGCTGAACAGGAAGTCAAACGCGGCGGGATCATCATTCCCGATTCCGCCAAGGAAAAGCCGACCGAGGCCATCGTCCGTGCGGTAGGGCCGGGCGAGGTCGACGACAACGGCAAGCGCGTTCCTCTCGAAGTGAAAGAAGGCGATCGCGTGCTCATCAGCAAATATGGTGGCACCGACGTGAAGATCGACAACAAGGAGTTCAAGGTTCTGAGCAAGGACGACATTCTCGCCGTCGTTGAGTAAACTGAGACGCTCGTATCCAACTGGTTGAATAACCCAAAACCTGTGGCACTATTGCCGCTCATTTCGAGGTAGGGCGCGTCGCTCCGCGCGCGCCGCAACTCGCAGC
Source organism: Limisphaerales bacterium (assembly GCA_044226545.1). Taxonomy (GTDB): domain Bacteria; phylum Verrucomicrobiota; class Verrucomicrobiia; order Limisphaerales; family SXQI01; genus DASVNK01. The sequence continues at coordinate 439,522 of JBGAGW010000001.1, read as the reverse complement.
GGCGAAGAGCTCAAAAAAAAGAAAGGAAATTTATATGGCAGCTAAACAAATTGTATTCGATGAAAGTGCGCGTCAGGCGCTTCTGCGCGGCGTGCAACAGCTCACCAAAGCGGTCGCCGCAACGCTCGGCCCCAAAGGCCGCAACGTGGTGATCAATAAAAAGTGGGGCTCCCCCACCGTCACTAAAGACGGCGTGACCGTCGCCAAGGAAGTCGAACTCTCGGACGCCTACGAAAACATGGGTGCCCAGATGGTTCGCGAGGTCGCGAGCAAAACCAGCGACGTCGCTGGTGACGGCACCACCACCGCAACCGTTCTCGCCGAAGCCATTTACCGCGAGGGTTTGAAGAACGTGACCGCTGGTGCCAATCCGATCTCGCTCCAACGTGGCATCCAGAAAGCCGTTGAGGCCGCAAGCAACCAGCTCGCAAAGATCGCGAAGAACGTCAAAGACAAGGAAGAGATCAAGCAAGTCGCCACCGTCTCCGCCAACTGGGATTCCACCATCGGCGAGATCATCGCCGACGCGATGGACAAAGTCGGCAAGGATGGCACGATCACTGTTGAAGAAGCCAAGTCCATCGAAACCACTCTCGAAGTGGTCGAAGGCATGCAGTTCGACAAAGGTTACCTCTCTCCTTACTTCGTGACCGATGCCGAGTCGATGGAAGCCAAGCTTCAGGACGCTTACATCCTCACCTACGAAAAGAAGATCAGCAGCCTCAAGGACATCATCCCTGTCCTCGAAAAGGTTGCCCAAACTGGCAAACCACTCCTCATCATCGCTGAGGAAGTCGAAGGCGAAGCCCTCGCGACTCTCGTCGTGAACAAGCTCCGCGGCACACTTAAAATCTGCGCCGTCAAAGCCCCTGCATTCGGCGATCGTCGCAAAGCCATGCTCGAAGACATCGCGATCCTCACCGGTGGCAAGTGCATCACTGAAGATCTCGGCATCAAGCTGGAGAACCTCGAGATCACCGACCTCGGCCGCGCCAAGAACGTCATCGTCGATAAGGAAAACACCACCATCGTCGAAGGCGCTGGCAAGAGCTCTGAGATCCAGGGCCGCGTGAACCAGATCCGCCGTCAGATCGAGGAAACCACCTCCGATTACGACCGCGAAAAATTGCAGGAACGCCTGGCCAAGCTCGCTGGCGGCGTGGCCATCATCCACGTCGGCGCTGCGACCGAGACCGAAATGAAGGAGAAGAAAGCTCGCGTGGAAGACGCACTTCACGCCACCCGGGCCGCTGTCGAAGAAGGCATTGTCGCTGGCGGTGGTGTCGCTCTCCTCCGCTGCTTGCCCGCTATCGAAGCCCTCAAGCTTCCTGACGCGGACGAACAGATCGGTGTCGAAATCGTTAAGCGCGCCGTCGAGTCGCCGCTCCGCATGCTCGCCTCGAACGCGGGTGTGGAAGGCAGCCTCATCGTGCAGGAAGTCAAGAAGCGCAAAGGGAACGAAGGCTACAACGTCGCCACCGGCGAATACACCGACCTCGTGAAGGCTGGCGTCGTTGACCCGAAGAAAGTCACCCGTAGCGCTCTCCAAAACGCCTCCTCGATCGCCGGCCTCCTGCTGACGACCGAGTGCCTCGTGACCGAGCTTCCGGAAAAAGAAAAGCCCGCTCCAGCCGGCGGCGACCACCACGACCACGGCATGTAAATCAGTCCCGAGACTGATAATTGAGAATTCGAGAAGGCCGGTTCGCTCCGAAACCGGCCTTTCCTTTTGCGATGGCTCGCTTAATTCTCTTTTCGGTGCGAGCGCGTAAGTTATATGACAAACTTCTTTCGGGATCGCCTAATATTCGATTTGAGAATCTGTGCTCGGTTGCGCGGTCGGTCGGATATCGCCTGGATAGAATCAACGGGAGCCATCACATATTTGAGCATTCAAAAGCCAGTCGAAACGATGCGTGATTACCACATCAACGTGTTCGACAGTGAAGAAGATAATGGGTACATCGCAGATATTCCTGACCTCAAGTCCTGCTCTGCCTTTGGCCAAACGCCTGAAGAAGCTGTGAGACAGGTCCAGATTGCCAAGAACGCCTGGCTTAAAAGCTGTCGAGCTCACAACAAGCCGATTCCCAAACCGGTTTATCGTGCGCCCGCTTGTGAACCAGTGAGTTGACGCCGACTCCGTCTCAACCTTTCTCCAACAGCTTCCGAATCGCCTTCAACTCCTCTAAATGCTTTTTGCTCGGCCGCGGATAGCTCATTTTCAAGTCTTTCAAAGCGTTGATTATGACTTGCGAGATGACGAGACGTGCGTCTGCCTTATGATCGGCCGGCACGACGTACCAGGGCGCTTCCTTCGTGCTCGTCGAGCTGAGTGAATCCTCGTAAGCCTGTTGATAATCCTTCCAGTATTTCCGTTCCTGAATGTCGTCAATGCTGAATTTCCAGTTCTTCTCCGGATCCTCGAGCCGCTTCAAGAAACGTTTGCGCTGTTCCTCCTTCGAGATATGCAGGAAGAACTTAATGACCACCGTTCCATTGCGGCAAAGATGTTTCTCGAGTCCACGAATGGATTGGTAGCGCTCTTCCCAAATATTTTTATCCACGAGCTCGCGCGGCAGGTTTTCGCTTTCGAGAATTTCTTTGTGTACGCGAACGATCAACACCTCTTCGTAGTACGATCGATTGAAAATGCCAATGCGTCCCCGCTCGGGCAAACATCGCGTCGTGCGCCAGAGGAAATCGTGTTCGAGTTCCTCCAGGCTCGGATGCTTGAAGCTGAACACCTGACACCCCTGCGGATTCACGCCAGACATCACATGCTTGATCGCACTGTCCTTGCCAGCCGCGTCCATGGCCTGGAAAATCAGCAACAACGCGTAGCGGTTGTGAGCGTAAAGAAGGTTCTGGAGTGATTGGAGTTCCTCAATATTCGCGAGCAGCGCTTTCTCGTAATCATTTTTGCCGTCGTAGAAAGGCTTGATTCGAGTGTCCCATTTCTTCAGATCAACTTTCTCCCCCTCGCGAACCCGAAACTTCTCCGCATCGATCTTCATGCGGACGCATTCTACAGAGAATTGGCCGTCACGCCAGTTTGCCAACCGCCCCCGAGCGCTTTAATCAGCCGCACCGTATCGTTCATCCGTTGCGCTGCCACCTGCACGAAGGCGCGCTCGCTTTGGAGAACGGCCCTATTTGCGTCGACGACTTCGAGGTAACTGACGAATCCAGCTTTGTAGCGAGTGTCGGCCAATTCTGCGGCTTTGCGCGAATTTGCCAGTGCCCGTTCTTGCGCTTGCTTCTCGGCGTTCAATGACGTGAGTGCCGAGAGACTGGTCTCGACATCAGCGAACGCATTTAAGATACGCTGCCGGTAATTCGAGATCGCCTCCTCGTAAGCCGCTCGTGCTTGCGCTTTACCTGCGCGAATCCGTCCCCCGGCAAAAAGAGGGATGGAGATGCTCGGCCCGATCGACCAGACGCGGCTGTCCCAATTGAAGAGACTCTCGAAGTCTCCACTGACATAACCGGCCGAACCGGTCAGCCGTACTATCGGAAACGCCGCCGCTTTCGCCACCCCCACCCGTGCATTCGCAGCGGCAATTTGCCTTTCCGCTTCGGCTACGTCGGGTCGCCTTTCCAGCAACTCCGAAGGCAACGCTGGAGGAACGATCGGCGGTTCGGGATTCCACAACTCGTTCGTGCCGCTGTTTGCCGCGATCCGGAATTCGGATGGATTGGTGCCCACCAGAACAGCAAGAGCGTTCTCCACGGCCGAACGTTGACGTTCCAGCGCGGCCGCTTCGGCTTGTGTATTTGCCAACTCGGTTTCGGCGCGGGCAACGTCGAGTTCATTCCCGACTCCAGCGTTGAATCGTCCTTGGACGAGTGAAAGCTGTTCGTTTCGAAGGCCAATCGTTCGAGCGACCGTGGCGATGTCGGAATCCAAAGCACGGAGGCGGAAATAATTAATCGCGACATCGCCCTGCAACGTGAGCATCAGATTGTGATAGGCCGCGACAGAAGCCGCCGCATCAGCCCGGGCCGCTTCGAACCCGCGGCGAACCCGGCCAAACAGATCAATCTCGTAACTCAAATCGAGCGGCGCACTGATAGTTGTCGCTGTGATCGCGCCAAAGCTCGGTTCCTGATTCGGTGAGTATCGCTGCCTGTTGTAACTTGGACTCGCATTGATCTGCGGGAAGAGTTCCCCTTTCCGAATCCGTGCAGCCGCCCGCGCCTGCTCCACGCGCATCAACGCGGCTTTCAGATCGAAGTTGGCGCTGGTTGCGCGTTCTTCCAGTTCATTCAACGCTGGATCCCCAAACAGTTCCCACCAGCCATTCTTCGGCAGGTGGTCCTGGGGAGTGCCTTGTTTCCAGGTCCCATATTCAGCGACACTCTTGAATTCTCCTGGCGTCGGTGTCTCCGGCTTCCTGTAATCAGGTCCGACTGCTGTGCTCGCGTGCAGAGGCAACGCCAGGAGCAAGAGCGCCACTGTTCCCGGAATCATTCCGGGCGAACCGAGTGTTGGATGCGAACGTGCGGACGCCGGCTTGTTCGCGCGGCGGCCCAGCTTCATCAACACCACGTAAAACACCGGCGTTAAAAACAGGCCGAAGAGCGTCACGCCAATCATGCCGAAGAAAACGGCCGTCCCCATGGCGCGACGCATCTCGGCGCCTGCTCCGGTGGATTCCACCAGAGGAAAAACTCCCGCGATGAAAGCGATCGAAGTCATCAAGATCGGCCGAAGACGCAAACGGCACGCTTCGAGCGCCGCTTCCGCCGGCGAAGCTCCTTCGTCCTGTTTCGCTTTCGCAAATTCCACGATCAGGATCGCGTTTTTGCACGCGAGCCCGACCAGCACGATCAGCCCGATTTGAGTAAAAATATTATTGTCCCCGTGAGAGAGCCACACCCCGGCAATCGCAAAGAGCAAACACATCGGCACAATCAAAATAATCGCGAGCGGCAGCCGCAAACTTTCGTATTGAGCCGCCAGCACGAGAAAAACGAGCAGGATGCAAAGCGGATAAATCACATACGCCGTATTCCCCGCGAGAATTTTTTGATAAGTGAGATCGGTCCATTCAAAATCCATCCCCTGCGGCAAAGTTTCGCGGAGCAGCTTCGCCATGATCGCTTCCGCCTGACCCGAACTGAAACCAGGCGCGGGACTCCCGTTAATATCGGCACTCGCGTAACCGTTATAGCGCAGCGCGCGGTCCGGCCCGTATGTTTCCTTCACATTCACCAGCGCGCCGAGCGTCACAATCTGGCCTTTATCATTCTTCGTTTTGAGCCGGAGAATATCCTCCGGGCTGTCACGAAACCGCGAATCCGCCTGGGCGATCACCTGGTATGTCCGCCCGAAGCGATTGAAATCGTTCACATAGAGCGAGCCGAGATAAACCTGCATCGTCTCGAACACATTCCCAAGCGGCACCCCCTGCGACTTGGCCTTCTCACGATCCACATCCACATCCAGTTGCGGCACGTTCAACTGAAAACTGCTGAATACCCCGGCGAGACCGGGCGTTTGGAACCCTTTGTTCATGAGCTCCTGGCTCGCCGCGTAAAGCGCTTCGTACCCGAGCGACGCCTTGTCCTGAATGTGCAATTTGAATCCCCCGATCGTTCCCAGTCCGTTCACCGGCGGCGGCGGAAACACCGCCACAAACGCCTCCTGAATCTCCGCGAACTGCGCTTGCAACGCTCCGGCAATGGCGAACCCGCTCATGTCATGAGCCCGCCGCTCGTGAAAGTCCTTCAAGCAAACAAACACGATTCCCGCATTCGGACTCGCGCTGAATCCTGAAATCGACAACCCGGGAAATGCGACCGAGCTCTCCACGCCCGGATGTTTCAGCGCGATGTCCGACATGCGCCGAATCACTTTTTCCGTTTTGTCGAGCGACGTCGCGTCCGGCAGTTGGGCGAAGGCGATGAGATATTGTTTGTCCTGCGTCGGCACAAACCCGGTCGGAACCTTGTTGAAACTCCATCCCGTCAAAAAGACCAGCCCCACGTATACGACCAGCGCGACCGCGCTCAACCGAATGACACGCTTCACCCCCAGCGCGTAGCGATGCGAGGACCAGTCGAAAAATCGATTAAACGGACGGAAGAACCAGCCGAACAGGCGGTCTATGCCGCGAGAAAGCACATCTTTCTTTGCCCCGTGCGGTTTTAGCAACAACGCGGAGAGCGCCGGGCTGAGCGTCAGGGAATTAAACGCCGATATCACTGTCGAGATCGCAATGGTAATCGCAAACTGTTTGTAGAACTGCCCACTGAGTCCGCTGATGAACGCCGTCGGAATGAACACCGCGCAAAGCACCAGGGCCGTCGCGATAATCGGCCCGCTCACCTCGTTCATCGCCCGCTTCGTCGCTTCCAGCGGCGACAGTCCAAGTGCGATATTGCGTTCCACGTTTTCCACCACCACGATCGCGTCATCCACCACGATCCCAATCGCGAGAACCAATCCGAACAAGGAAAGCGCGTTAATTGAAAATCCGAGCGCATGCATGATCGCGAATGTCCCGATCAGCGAAACCGGCACTGCGGCTAGCGGAATGATGGAAGCTCGCCACGTCTGGAGAAACAGCAGCACGACGATCACTACCAGACCAATTGCCTCGAGCAACGTGTGCACCACCGCGCTGATGGAACCACGAACGAAAATCGTCGGATCATAAACCACCGCGTAATCAATCCCGGGTGGAAATTTCTTCTTCAGCTCTTCCATTTTCGCGCGGACGTTGTCAGACAGTTCAATCGCGTTTGAACCTGGCAACTGGAAGATGGGAATGGCGACCGCCGTTTTGTTATTGAGCAAGCTGCGCAGTGAATACTCCGAAGCCGCAAGTTCCACGCGCGCCACATCGCGGAGCCGCAACGTCTCCCCATGCTCGCCCGTTTTCACGATAATATTTTCGAACTCCTCTTCCGTGATTAAACGCCCTTTTGTGTTCACGGTGAGCTCGAATTGCACCGCGCTTTGCACCGGTTGCTGGCCGATCCCGCCCGCCGCTACCTGAAGGTTCTGCTCCCGGATCGCCGCGACCACATCCCCTGCGGTCAAACCGCGCGCCGCGATCTTGTCCGGATCCATCCAAACTCGCATCGCATAATCGCCTGACCCGAAGATCTGCACCTGGCCGGCCCCTTGAATACGCGCCAACTCGTCCTTCACAAAGAGGACCGCGTAATTCCGGAGGTAAACGTCGTTATACTGCCCGTTCGGAGAAAAGAGGTGCACCACCATCGTCAGGTCCGGCGACGATTTCAGGGTGAGAACCCCCAACCGTCGCACCTCCTCCGGCAACTTCGGTAACGCCTGCGACACCCGGTTCTGCACCTGGACCTGCGCATTGTCGACATCCGTGCCGAGCTTGAACGTAATCGTCAGCGTCATCACGCCGTCAGCCGTGGACTGCGACGACATATACAGACTGTTCTCGATTCCATTAATCTGCTGTTCGAGCGGCGCAGCGACTGTCTCCGCGATCGTCTTCGGATTCGCACCCGGATAAACCGCACGTACCACGACGGTGGGTGGCACGATCTCCGGATACTCGCTGATCGGCAGGAGCTTCATGGAAATCGCGCCGACGATTAAAATGAGCAGCGACAGTACGCCTGCAAAAATGGGACGTTTGATGAAAAAATGCGAAAAGTTCATAACCTTTAGCGCTGAGCGATCCCTTTCTCCTGCAGCGGCACATGCTTCTCGGGTGTGACCGGCATACCGGGACGCGCCCTCTGCAATCCGTTCACCACAATTTCATCACCCGCATTCAATCCGGAACGCACCACCCGCATCCCGTCGATGGCTGGCCCAAGTTTTACCGCTCGATACTCGACCGTGTTCGAAGAAGTAAGCGCGAGAACGAACTTCTGCGCCTGATCCGTGCCCACCGCTCCTTCGCTGATCAACAGCGCTGGATACTGTTGGCTGAGTGGCACTCGAATCCGCGCAAAAAGCCCCGGCAAAATCGCCCCGTCATCATTTGGAAAAACCGCTCGCAGCAGAATGCTTCCCGTTCCCGCGTCGAGGCGATTGTCGAGCGATTCGATATAGCCGCGGTGCGGATAACCTTCTTCGTTCGCCAATTCCAACACCACCGGCACGCGTCCCGCCTCGCTCGCAATTTTCTTCGCCTTCAACAGCTCATTGAATTTCAGCAGCGAGTGCTCATCGAAATTTGCATAAACATACACCGGATCGACTGTCACAATCGTTGTTAGCAACGTCGCATTGCCTGCCACTCCGGAAACAAAGTTTCCTTGCGTGACCAGCGCACGGCTGACACGTCCGTCGATCGGTGAACAAATCTCCGTCAGTTCCAGGTCCAGTTTGGAGAAATTCCGTGCAGCCTCCGCAGCCTGGAGAGCTGCTTTCGCTTCGCCGAATCGCGATTGCCGCGCTTCAGCTTCTTCGGTTGAAATCGCTTTGCTCGCGAGGAGTTGTCCGGTTCGGTTCGCTTCGCGTTCGGCGGTTTCCGCTCGAACTTTCGCCTGCACATATTCCGCTTCCCGCCGATCGAACTCCGCCTGGTGCCAGCGCGGATCGATCTTGAACAGCACATCCCCCTTCTTTACGAGCTGCCCGGACTGAAAGCGCACCTCCTGGATATGGCCTGACACCCGCGGCTTCACCTCCACCGTTTCGACCGCCTCGGTTCGACCGGTGAACTCACGCCACTCGACCACTGCTTTTTCCGTCACCGGTGCGACCGTTACCTTCGGCGGCGGCATTTGCTGCCCAGCCTGCTGTGATTGACCTCCATGGCGTCCACAGCCAACGAGCAAAAAACCGCCTAGAACACTCAACAATCCTAACCGCTTCATATCCTCCTTGATCTTTAACTGATAGTTGTCCGTCTGGTAAACTATACGAAAGTGGTAGATCCACGTTGCTTAAACGACGATTAAGCCGCCCTGGAAAGGACACCGGCACCCAACAATTCCATCGTCCCCCTTAGAACATCCCCAAAAACATTCAGATCGTTCCGAATGCGCGCCTCGGTGAGCAACCCCTGGTAATACGTGAACAACAACCGCGCCTTGGCGGCCGGATCTGGTGCACAAATCATGCCTGCGGCATGCGCGTCGCGGATCGCCGATTCAAAATACTTCCGCTTGTAATCAAGTATCTCCTCGATCTTTCCCTGCAACTTCGCCTCTTGCGTGCTGACCTCGGCTCCCAATGCGAACAAAGGGCATCCAAGCACACACCCAAACCGCTCGCACGCCTCCTTTTGCTCGCGACTGATATACTCTGCCAGCCTCTCAAACCGCTCCAGTGGTTGCACAACCGGAGAAAAAATCGCGTCGAGATGCACGCGACGTCGCTGCCACTCAGTATCAATCGCGGACGTCGCCAGATCCGCTTTGGATTGGAAGAAGTGATAGAAGCTCCCTTTTCTGACCCCCGCCTTCTGGCAAATGTCATCGACGCTGGTGCTCCCGTATGAACCAACCCAGATTAGTTCGCTGATCGCATCAATCAACCGCTCGCGTGCGTTACTGGTCCGGCCCACACCGCATTTCTACGAAATGTTGACTAAGCAGTCAATAACTATTTTGACCGCCTCGTAAGCGCCTTCAGGCCGGAGTTACCTCTCCCGCGGTTGCGCGTTTAGCCATTTCAATGCCTCTGGATGCTTCGACCAACAGTTGTGGAGCATCTCAGCGAAACAGATCGCCTCCTCCTTGCTGCCGACCGTGTAAGCCTCCGGAGTTTTAGCAGGGAGACGCTTGTGACCTTTGATATAGGCTTCTGCATGACCATTCTGTCTACGCGCCACGATTAAAGCCTGCTTCGCTCCTTCGCGATCATCGCAAAGAAACCGCTCCAGAACCCGGCACCATGCAAACGGTGTGCTGAACTCGCACTCATTATACTTTGCGAAAATTTCAGCGGCACGCACCAGTTGGTGCCGAGCCAAAAGTTCGGCCAGTAACGGATACCTATTTCCCTGGTTGTCGTTCGGGTTTAGCTCAAGCATCCCTTCCCATTCTGCAATCGCTTCGTCCGATTGTCCCAGCGTTTGCAAACGCTCAGCCAATTGGGCGCGGACTCGCATGTAAGGTCGAGTTTTCATGTTCCCCCAGAAAGCTCCTTTCCACTCCTTGAAAGTGGCCGAACCCAGCCGCCGTTCTGCAACGGTCAGAATTCTTCGAAGTTCTTTTAGCTCCTCTCCGGGCGACAAGCCGCGATACACCAGCATCGCTCGCATCGCATCTACATTTTCCGGATCAATCTGAAGCGCCTTTCTCAACAGGATGAATTCCTCCGCTTCCGACGGCGCTTCTATCGCATCGTAGTATAAATTCTGCGCCTGGTCCGCTGGCGTATCTTGGTCTTCTACGGCTGCGCCCGAGAACAGCGCACGGCTCGGCGGCGTAATTTCACCGAGGCGTCCATAAAATGCTTTGCGTGGGAAAGCTTCCGGAATGGCGAAGAACGGCGTGTCGTTGAGTATATCCTCCTCTTCGTGCAGAGGACGGGATCGGCGGGAAAGCAGATACACCATATTATTCATGCTCCCAATCAGTGAAGCACTCCCTCCTCGAACCGCGCGTACTTGGCCTGGTTTCCACTCCACCGGTGGCGTCACACCCAGCAATTCAAAGCGCAACCGCATCACGAAATGCTCTGCCAGTTGCTCGAAGCGCATCTTCGCCTCCACCGGAATCAGTAAGGAAAAAAGTGTTACGGCATTCGTGACGAGCAACAGTTTGTGCCCTTGTTCATCTTCGGCTATTTCCACCCGCCACCGTGCTAGAAAATGGACGGGCTCGCCGCCCGCGCGTTCTGTCGGCGCTTGCTTGAGAAGCTTCGCGGCCTTGCCGCTCACGATCAGTTCGATATCAAACGTTGGAATCTTCACGCGGCATTTATCAGGCTTCAGGCTTATCTGAGTGTCAACGACGAGTTGTGAGCGGGAGAGCCCTCTTACCTTGTGGATCGAAAAGCGGCGAGAACGAGCCCGGAGGGTTCGAATGTGCATAGCTCCGGGTGCAACCCGGAGAAAGGTGCGCATCAGTGATGCCTTTGACCGCGGATGCGGTCGTACTCTGTGTCCTTTCTCACATTCAACCGCATCCCCGGCTATTGACCCATTTTCAAACCTGTTGACATAAAAGGCACTCTGTTCTATAAGTCATCTGCAGATGACATCTGCCATCCAGATGTCATTCCGGATTCAAGGTGCACTCGGTGCATCTTCAATCCGGAATGAATGCGCTGCCGGCCCTTCTCCGGCATACGGAATCTTTTTCGAACCCGGGCTCCGCCCCCTTCAATCATTCACTTCCGCTTCAAAGGGTCGTTTCAATCCTTGGCCGTTCGCGGAATTCACGCTTGCTTCCCACTCAAGCCGCCTTCCCCGGCACGAAGAATGGCGTTATCTGGCACAATAATCCAAATCAAACGCTACGTAACATATTAACCTACAACATTGAAAACCAATATGAAGCCGGAAAAAACTCTCAAAAAAAACGCAAGCCGGCACAATAGCTCCGTGGACTCCGGTTCACCCTCTCCTTCCGGGCGTTCCTCCTTCCCAGACATAGAAGCGAAGCCGAGCGCTATGCCCGCTTCACCGAACGCCTCTCCTCAATCCAATGGCTTCTCGCCAACCCCAAAAACACCCTTCGCTGCGTTAATTCCCCCGTGCGTTCGAGAGCGAAAATATCGCGCCTGTTCGTTCATGTCGAAACTCACCGAAACACAACACAGTATGTTGACCGCGTGGCTCCTAAACAAGGAATACTCAATCGAGGATATCCGCAAAAAAGTCGAAGCTCCCGCCCCCCAAGGATTTGGTCTTCCGGTTCAGCGCAATACCCTTCGCCGTCTCCGCGCGCGTTTCGACAACGCTAACTGTAACGCCGCCATATCGGATTCCTTGGATCTCGCCTGCGACATCCTCGAACCCGAAGATGCCGCCGAAACCGCGCCCCTTCTTCAATCACTCATCGTGATGCTCTACTCACGCGCCCTCTTCGCCATGAAAATGCAGGCCGAACCCTCCGCCATCGACAAGCTCGTCTCCACCATCGCTCGCCTTGAACGACTCAAGTCACGTTCCCATCGCGAATCTCGAGAACGATCGCCGCTCACCACGCGCCATCACGTGGAACTGAGCGTGCTCTCTCCAACTTCGTCCGATCTCCAACCGCAACCCGCGCCCAAAATCATCGACCTCAACGTGACAGCGCTTCCTGACACGAAAAAAGAGTTGGAACGATCAGACGCTGGCAGGCAAAATACGCCGAATCCAGTCCCTTAAGGAGCGAGAGCATCATTATCATGAAAATCTGCAGATGGTTCATTCTTTCAGTCCTCCTCGGTCTTTTATCCCTTCCACTCCAGGCCGCGCAGGAAGTCGGCACCACGCGCGTCCTTCTTCTCGGCGACACCGGCCACCACAAGCCTGCCGATTTCTACAAAGTGGTCCAACCCGCGCTGCGGAAGAAAAACATTGAAGTCACTTACACGGAGTCCTTGAACGACCTGAATCCGGTGAAGTTGAGCGGTTTCGATTGCCTCATGATCTTTGCGAATTGGACAAAGATTGAGTCCGAGCAGGAAAAGGCGCTCCTCGATTTTGTGGCGGCCGGCGGCGGATTTGTGCCGGTCCATTGCGCCTCCTTCTGTTTTCTCAATTCACCCAAATACGTCGAACTCGTCGGCGCGCAATTCAAGTCGCACGGCACCGGCGTTTTCAAGGAAACTTACGTGAAACCCGAGCATCCGGTGCTAAGCGGTTTAACTCCAATCGAGAGCTGGGACGAATCTTATGTGCACGCCAAACACAATTCCAACCGCACCGTCCTCTCCGAACGCCGCGACGATAAAGGCGCTGAGCCCTACACCTGGGTCCGCGAGCACGGCAAAGGGCGCGTTTTCTACACCGCTTGGGGCCACGATCAACGCACCTGGACCAATCCAAATTTCCTCGCGCTTCTTGAGAGCGGTGTCCGCTGGGCCTCTGCAAATACGCCGACCCAATTGAAACCGCACACCGGCCTCAAACCTTTCGAATATACCGAATCCCCGGACAATCTTCCGAACTATCGCGCCGGCGCACAGTGGGGCACCCAGGACGAGCCCATCCACACCATGCAGAAGCCGCTCGATCCGCAGGAATCAATCAAACATCTCGTCACCTTCCCCGAGTTCGAAGTCAGTCTCTTCGCAAGCGAACCGGATGTCGTGAAAGCCATCTGGATGAACTGGGATGAACGAGGCCGTCTTTGGATCGCTTCGACCGTCGATTATCCCAACAACATGCAGCCCGAAGGGCAGGGCCACGACCGCATCATCATTTGCGAGGATACTGATAACGACGGCAAGGCGGACAAGTTCACTACATTCGCCGATAAACTGAGCGTCCCCACCAGCTTCACCTTCGCGAACGGCGGTATCATTGTGGTGCATTCTGGCAAAGCCGAATTCCTCAAGGACAACGATGGTGACGACAAGGCCGATGAACGCCGCGATCTCATTCGGGGATTCGGCACACAGGACACTCACGCCGGCCCGAGCAACCTTCGCTATGGCTTCGACAATTGGATTTGGGGCACGGTCGGTTACTCCGGTTTTCAGGGAACCGTTGGCGGAAAGGAAATTCGGTTCGGCCAGGGAATCTACCGCTTTAAGCCCGATGGCTCGGCGCTGGAATTCATTCGGTCGAGCAACAACAATACCTGGGGCCTCGGAATCACCGAAGATAACATCATCGTCGGCTCAACCGCGAATGGCAACGCCAGCATGTACATGCCGATTCCCAATCGCTACTACGAAGGTGTAAATGGTTTTTCCTCCAGCGTCCTCGGCACCATTGCGGACAGCCAACAGTTCTACCCGATCACCGAGAAAGTGCGGCAGGTCGATTGGCACGGGAAATTTACCGCCGGCGCAGGCAGCGCCATCTATACCGCCCGCAGCTTCCCGAAGGATTTCTGGAATCGCGCCCAATTCGTCGCCGAACCCACTGGCCATCTTCTCGCCAGATTTAACCTCGAAGCGAAAGGCACCGACTTCGTCGCTCTGAACGCCCGCAACTTCGCTGCGAGCGACGACGAATGGACCTCACCCGTTTGTGCAGAAGTCGGGCCTGACGGCGCGCTTTGGGTGAGTGATTGGTATAACTACATCATTCAGCACAACCCAACCCCGCGCGGTTTCCGCACCGGCAAGGGCAACGCCTACGAGACGCCGCTGCGCGACACCAGCCATGCGCGCATCTATCGCTTCGCTTACAAGCAGGCGCCTAAAGCAAATCCCCTTCGCTTGAACCGCAACAATGGCCTCGAACTCGTCGCTGCTTTAAAAAACGACAACATGTTTTGGCGTAATACCGCTCAGCGTTTACTCGTCGAACGCGGCCAGCGCGATGTCGTTCCTGCACTGGTTGAAACCGTCCGCGATTCCTCCGTCGATGAGCTCGGCCTGAATCCAGCCGCAATCCACGCACTCTGGACACTGCAAGGCCTCGGTGCGCTCGACGGGACCGACGTCAACACGCTCGACGCCGCGCGCGGCGCTCTGAAGCATCGTTCCGCCGCGGTTCGCCGCGCCGCAGTTATGACCCTCCCGCGCAACGAATCTTCTCTGAACGCGATTCTGCCAACCTTGAACGATTCCGATCCGCAAGTACGCATGGCTGCACTGCTCGCTTGCTCCGAATCGCCCGCTTCTGACGAAGCCGCACGCGGAATTTTTGCGATGCTTCAACAGCCCGGAAATTCAGACGACCGCTGGATTCCGGACGCCGCGATTGCCGCCGCGGCTCGAAACGACGCCGCCTTTCTGAAAGCTGTTCTCGCCTCTTACAAACCCTCCGGCACTCAGACAGGCGCGGGCGAAATGAAAAACCTTCTGCCGAATTCATCGTTCGAGGAACTCACAGACAACAAGCCAACAGGCTGGCGCGCGACCACACATAACGGTCGCGGCGAATTGGGCATCGGGACCGTCGGTCATACCGGAACTCACAGCGCGAAGATCTTTTCCGAAAATGGCGGTGACATCAGTTGGGCCGCTCACGTCCAGGTCAAGGCACGCACCGATTATCGCCTGAGTGCCTGGGTCAAAACCGAAAACGTGAAACCCCTTGGCGGCGGGCGCGGAGCACTCCTGAATATCCACGAGTTGCAAGACCCCGTGCATGGCGCAACCAAGCCGCTCGTCGGCGACAACGATTGGACCCGTGTCGAACTTATCTTCAATTCCGGCCAACTCACCGAACTCACCGTGAACTGCCTGTTCGGCGGTTGGGGGCGCGCGACTGGAACTGCCTACTTCGACGATGTGGAACTCACGACCGCTCCCGGCTCCGGTCTGCCCGGTGAAGTCGGACGCGTCGTCCGGGTCGTCACCGGCCACTACGCGCAACGTGGCCCCAGTGACTCGATTGTCCCCACGCTCCTCGCGCTTAAAGGCGCGTCCGCTGAACTCGCTGTTCCTATTCTGGACGGCCTGGTCGCCGGTTGGCCCCAGGACAAATCGGTGAACCTCAATGAAGCCGACAAAAAGAATCTCACTTCATTGATGGACGCGATGCCCGAAACCGTGCGCGATCGTCTTCTCGCTCTCTCGCAAAAATGGAATCAGCCCGATCTCTTCGGCGCGAACATTGCCTCGATTATCGACTCGTTGAAGAAACAAATCTCCGACGCCGGCACCGAGGATGAAAAACGCGTTGCCGCAGCGAAACGACTCACCGGAATTGAAAGCGGAAGCGACACAATCAATTTCATCCTGCAGCAAATTTCGGTGCTCACACCACCGGCCCTCGCCAATGGTTTCGTCAGCGCCCTCAGCGAAAGCCGTTCGACCAGTACGAGCAAGGAATTGCTGGAAGCATGGAAAAACTTCACGCCCGGAACCCGCCGCAACGCTGTCGCCGCTCTGATGCGCCGTGCCGCCTGGACAATCGAACTCTTGAACGCCGTGGAAAAAGGCAAAATCTCCAAGGGCGATATCGCCGCGGATCAATGGTCGCAATTAAAAACCAACCCCGACCGCGCCATCGCCCGTCGCGCCGAACGCCTGATGGAAACTGGCAACGCCGTTTCGGCGGACCGCGAAGAGATCGTGAAAAAGCTCCTGCCGATCGCGAAAGAAAAAGGCGACACCGTCCGCGGCAAAGAAGTCTTCACCGCAACTTGCGCGATCTGCCATGCCTTCAACGGACAAGGCGGCAAGGTCGGTCCCGACCTCAGTGGCATTGGCGCGCGTGATCGCAGCGAAATTCTCACCGACATTCTCGACCCGAATCGCTCGGTCGAAGCCAACTACCGTCTCTGGAACATCACCACTAAAGATGGCGAGACCTATTCAGGCAGGCTCGAAACTGAAACACAAACCACTGTCGAACTGCTCGACACCACCGCGCAGAAACATGTGATCGCGCGCAAAGACATTACCACGATGCAAGGCTTGCAAACTTCGATCATGCCCGCCGGTTTCGAAGCTCTCCCGCCGGACGACCTGAAAGCACTCCTGGAATACATCTGCACCACCCACAACTGATCCTGTTATGGAAGCCACTATCGACGCCTATATCGAGAGCTGTTCGCCCGACGTTAGACCGCGATTGAAGCAAATCCGTACTCTGATCGGGAAAGCGGCTCCCCTGGCCACCGAAAAGATCAGCTACCAAATCCCGACCTTCTATTACAACGGCAACCTCGTTCATTTCGCCGCCTTCAAAGAGCACATCGGTTTTTTTCCAACCCCCAGCGCGATCTCTGCCTTTGCCGAAGACCTGAAGCCATTCAAGAGCGCCAAGGGCTCGGTCCAGTTTCCGTTGAATGAACCTTTGCCTTTGAAACTGATCACCCGAATGGTCAAGTATCGCGTGGCCGAAAACTCGCAGAAGTCCGGAAAGTCGAAATCCAAAAAACGTTAGCCCTATGCGCACACTCGCCCTGCTGCTTTTTACCATCGGAACCTTCGGCGCGAACTGGCCAAACTGGCGCGGCCCCGCCACTGACGGTTCAACGCCCGAAAGCGATTTCCCGCTTTCGTGGGACCGCACGAATAATGTGCAATGGCGCGTGGCTTTGCCCGAACCGGGAAACTCTTCGCCGATCATTTGGGGCGACCGTGTCTTCGTTACTCAAGCGATCGGAAATCGCCGAACATTGTGGTGTGTGGATAGCAAAAGCGGTGCGATCCTTTGGCAAGCGGGGCCAACCTACGACCAGCCGGAAGAAACAATGAAGGAGAACAATCCTTATTGCGCGGCTTCCGCTGTGACCGACGGAGAACGTGTCATCGCATTCTTCGGCTCCGCCGGACTCTACTCATACGATTTCGCGGGCAAAGAGCTCTGGCACGCTGAGCTGGGGAAGATCTCACACATGTTCGGCACCGCTTCCTCTCCCTGTCTGTCAGGCGACCTCGTATATGCCTATGTTGGTCCTGGTGAAAAGCCGCAGTCGATGGTCGCAGTTAACAAACAAACCGGCAAGATCGCCTGGCGCACCGATGCACTCCGTCCGAACGCCCAGGAAGCGTCGAAGATTTCATCGAACGGTCCGCCCGTCGGATCCTGGAGCACACCCACTGTGATCGACAACAACGGCCGCAAGGAGTTGGTCATGAGCTTCGCCTTTCGTTTAGGCGGTTACGATGCCCTCAATGGCAAGCTGCTCTGGCAAAGCGGCGGTCTCGGCCTCCAAACTTACGTCACTCCTCAATTCTCCGACGGAATTCTGGTTGCGATGAGTGGAACAACAGCTCTCGCCGTTCGCCCTCCCAACACGGCGACCGAGCCCCAGCGCGCCTGGACACAAGAAAAA
Organism: Limisphaerales bacterium; assembly: GCA_044226545.1. Classification (GTDB taxonomy): domain Bacteria; phylum Verrucomicrobiota; class Verrucomicrobiia; order Limisphaerales; family SXQI01; genus DASVNK01. The sequence goes on along the minus strand of JBGAGW010000001.1, from coordinate 421,729 downwards.
GGAAAGTTTCGCTTTGGCTCCGGGGTCGCCACCGACAAGCACCTTTATTACCTCAGCGAAAATGGCCTTGCAGAATGCTGGGAGAAAAGCACCGGTCGAGTGCTCTGGCAGGAACGCCTGAAAGGTCCCGGAAAGAAGGCGACTTCATGGTCCTCTCTGTCCAAGGCGGGGAACCGCATCTACGCCCCCAATCAATCCGGCGACGTCTTCGTCTTCGCCGCCGAGTCCGAGTTCCACATTCTGAGCACCAACTCCGTCGCGGAACCAACCAACGCCTCCCTCGCCCTCGCCAACGGCAGCGTCGTCATGCGCACCGACCAGGCGCTGTGGTGCTTCAAGGGCGAAGCGGGAAAGAGTTAGAAAGAGAGCGACGCATCTGAAAGAGATTACGGAAAGAAACGGTAAATCTCACGTCGATTCACTTTTTCCTGCCCAAGGCGCGCATCACCTCGGCACGACTGACGAACGGACTCTTTTCACCTTCTTTAATCGCACGGGAAAGTGCCACATCCTCCATCGCTTCTTCCATGGCTTCCACGATAAAGTCACGCCGTTCCTCGATTACTTCCGCCACAGCCGTTTTGAGAAGCCTTTTGAGCTCTTTCTCACTAATCACTGCGTCCATGGCTTCACTTTCCTCCGGCTGTTAGGTCAGGTCTATCAAACTCCTGCTAGACGCTTGCGGGGCGCGTGGTAGGGTCTTTTGCATGTCGATTGAAGCGCCCAGCGCGCCTGTGACCCAGACTCAGGCTGGACCTCCGAAAAAGGTTAATCTGCGCCGACCGGATATTATGGAAGCGGTCCAGGCGCAAGTCCTGTCGCATTACCGCAGCGAACTGGTGGATCGTATTCGCGCGCAAGGGCATGTCGTCTCGGTTGGCGGCGGCTTGACCATCAAGTTGGCAAAGCAATTCGGCTTCTGCTACGGGGTCGAGCGTGCGATCGATCTGGCATACGCGGCGCGAAAGGTTTTTACAAACCAGCCCATCTACATCCTTGGCGAGATCATTCATAACCCGGAAGTGAACGATCAGATTCGGGCGATGGACATTCGGTTTCTCAGTGGCAAGGAGAAGAACGCCAACATCGCCGATCTAAAGGAGGGGGATGTCGTTATTATTCCTGCGTTCGGAACTGAAGTTGCGACCCGTGCGCAACTGGAAGCGAAGGGTTGCATTTTCGTGGATACGACCTGCGGGGACGTGATGAGTGTGTGGAAGCGGGTCCGCCAATACTCACGGGAAGCAGTGACGAGTATTATCCACGGCAAAGCGTGGCACGAGGAAACTAAAGCCACGAGTTCTCAGGCGACCGCAACCAGTGGGCATTACCTCGTAGTCTTTACCCTCGCGGAGACAGATTATGTCTGCAATTACATCATCAACGGCGGCGACAAGGAACAATTTCTCGAGAAGTTCAAAGGAGCTTACTCCCCCGGCTTCGATCCGGATATTCACCTCGACGCCATCGGCGTGGCGAATCAAACAACGATGCTGCGCGGTGAGACGGAAGAGGTTCAGCGCCGGTTGAAACGTGCGATGGAAACGAAGTTTGGACGAGAGAATGTCGATAAACATTTCCGCTTCTTCGATACAATTTGCGGAGCCACACAAGATCGCCAGGACGCGCTCGAAAAGCTTTTGCAGGATCCGCTCGATTTGCTGCTCGTGATTGGCGGTTATAATTCGTCGAACACCTCTCATCTCGCGGAGATGGGCGAAGCAAAGCTTCCCACCTACTTCATCAAGAATGCCGCCAAAATGGTCTCGGACAAATTGATCCAGCACTACGATCAGCATAAGCACGCTGAGATTGAGACACGAGACTGGCTGCCAAATCGAAACGTTACTATCGGTATCACCGCCGGGGCGTCTTGCCCGAATAACCTGATCGAAGATGTCATTCACAGGTTGTTCGAATTGAAGGGCGTGTCCGTCCAGGAACTTCTGTAGCGCACCGGTCTGTTCTATGCCGGTGTCGCGGGAGCAATTGGAGCAGCAGGAGCGCCAATCCCTCGCTCCTTATGCGCAATTCAGTTCCGATACCCGTGGTCGCAAGTACAAGGAACCCCCTCCCGAATGGCGCACACATTACCAACGCGACCGCGACCGGGTCATTCATTCGCGGGCCTTCCGGCGACTCGAATACAAGACTCAGGTTTTTCTCAACGGCACGGGCGATCATTACCGCACGCGGTTGACTCACACGATCGAAGTCGCGGCAATTGCGCGCAACATCGCGCGAGCGCTAGGCCTTAATGAGACGCTGGCCGAAGCGATCGCACTGGCACATGACCTGGGACATTCACCGTTTGGTCACAAAGGCGAAGCGGTGATGAACCGGTTGATGCGGGGCCAGGGTGGTTTCGAACATAACCGGCATAGCCTGCGGATCGTAGAAGAGATCGAACAAAAATATCCCGCGTTTCCCGGTTTGAACCTGACGTGGGAAGTGCGCGAAGGGCTGTTGAAGCATGACAGCAGCTACGATTTGCCAGGACGTGAATCTTTCGTTGCGAAAAGTCCAAGCCTGGAAGCTCAAGTGGCTAACGTGGCCGATGAAATCGCTTACTATAGTCATGATCTTGATGATGGTTTGGAGGCAAACCTGCTCAACGAGAATTCTTTATCCAAGGATGTGGAAGTCTGGCGCGACGCCGCAAGCCTGGTAAAGGAGGAGTTTGGCGACCTTCCCGACGAATGTCGGCGGTACTACACGATCCGCTGCATCATTGACGAGCAAGTGCGGGATGTCGTTCTTACCTCAGAAGAACTGATCGACCGGGCCGGAGTGACGAGCGCGGACGACGTCCGCAAACAATCACGGCCGCTGGTGCGCTATAGCGAAGATCGTCGCAAAAGGAACGCTCACCTACGAAAATATCTCTACCGGAATTTCTATTATCATCCCGTGGTTCACAAACCGAATATTCGCGCCACACGGATGATGGAGGAACTTTTCAAATATCTTTTGGAACATCCAAAAGCGCTTGGCGAGTTTTCGCGCAAGCGCCTCCGGAAGCTGGGGCTTTATCGCACAGTGAGCGATTACATCGCCGGCATGACTGATCTCTATGTGATGAAGGAGCATCAGCGGTTGGTCGAGCCTACTGAATGTACTCAATAAAGCCGGTGAACATTTCCATCCAGGACTGATCTCCCCAACGCACGCTGACAGCCGGGTTCGGATTAGCGAGATTTTCGGGAGAATTATCGAACGCACCGCTTACAGTAATTTGACTGCCGGCCGGAAGGAGCTTTGGTTCGGCGAGTTGATAACCGATCTGCCACATAAAATCATAATCTGGGACGGAAAGAAGCGTTTCACGCCTGCCGTTTGGATAGAGGACCTCGTACTTCATGCGTTTTCCTCGTAAATGCATATGAGGATTCAAACGAAGAACGGTGATGCCCGTTGAAGGCACTGTCCATGCAGGGGATTGGACTTTATGGTCGCGGGCGTAAGGCGGAATCGTGAAAGTTCCGTCGCCAATAAACTCTGATTTCCAAACTCGCTGAGGTTTTGTCTTGTGGTACCAGAGGTAGAGAACCGGTTGATCGTTCGTCGCTGTTCCCAGCGTATTATAGTGAAGATTGAACGTGAGCCAGTTCGATTTGTTAAGGGAAATATAGGAATTCGTGGGGATGAAGTTCGGCTTAAAACCTGGAAAGGACTCGGCAATATATGGTTCGTAGGAAGAGACGTCCGGCGAGTTGATGTTGCGATTGTCGATGCGACCGAGCCACACAAGTGAATGGTGCACTGCCTTGTAATTGCTGTGCCGGATGATCGCAGCGCGCAGCCATGTGTTCGTGGGGCTCTTTGTCTGGGCAAATATATACCGATAGGGCTCCGAGCCGGTTGCCTTAATCTGCTGAAGCGGAATTGTGACCGTCTCGTCCGGTTCACCGAGGCTGGGCGGGATTACATCATAAGCCGGCGGAGGAGCCAGTTCAGCCAAAGGATCATTGCCTGTTCCGCGCGGCGCTCCAGCGTCCACCCAACGAACTAACGTCGCCCGATCGGCTTCGGGCATTGAGATATCGTTGGCGAAGTGGCCGTACTCCGGATCGGCGTGCCAGGGCGGCATGCGGCGGGAGAGCAACCGGTTCTTTATGGAACCGGACCACTCTTTAACAACGCTGTAGTCGGTCATCGCGAAGGGGGCGACTCCGTCCGTGCGATGGCAAGTCGCGCAATAGCGGTAGAGGATCGGCGCCACGTCTTCGGAGTAAGTGGATGTGCGTGTCCCGACATGACCGAGGAGCGAGCCGTTCGCAACTGTTCGCCGAAATGACGGCAACTGATCGGTGACGGCCGCTGCCAGTGCCTGGGCGAGATAACTCGATTTTGCAGTCGCCTGCCCGGGCCCCGAGGCGAGGCCGCGATAGGGGATGCTAAAGGCAGGGGGGCGAATGATGGCAATTTCTCCGGCCCGCGTAAGACCAACGGACCGCGCGGCGATTCCCGCAACGTCCGACAAAACCGGATAGTTGATCTTCAGGGCCTTGGCCTGTGCTAAAATGTTGCTCCGAACAGGAGCAGGATCGGAGAGAAGAAGCCATGTTTGAACGCGGTTGGAGTAGCCCTTCGTAACTTCGTCAAGAATCGGAGCCGTTGCAGCAATGTCAGCGAGGTTTGTCCCGGCAGCGAGGATGACAACCGCATCAAGATGAGTGTGATAGAACAGATCGTAGGAGGTTCCCTGCTGATCCAGCAGCCGGAAATTCGAGGCGGCATCGCTGAAATCTTCTTCGTCGATGCGCTTCAGGCGGTAAAAACTCGAAGAATCGTCGGTAGTGTCTTCCCAGCTTAATGGCTCTGTCCCAAGACTGATCGAGAGCAGAGAGCGCCATTGTCCCGAACCAAGCGCGGGCGTTTTCTCCAGGTCGTAACTTTTGCCCGGCGTTCCCGAGAAAATCAGATTTGGCAGAGCAACGGGAGCTTTCCGTTCGATCTGAAGGCGGGGCGGGGGTTCAGCCTGTTGCGCTCTGAGCGTGCCGAGCCTCTGGCTTTGCCGCGCTAGCGCGTTCTGTCGGATTCTCTCAACCAGTTTTGAACTATCGGGCGTTCCGCAGATCGGGTCTGGAGATGGAGTCGCCCAGACTGACGCGACCAAGGCAATCGAAGCTAAAATGCAACGCATAAGATTCACCAACCAAGTAACAAAGAGAATTTTCGAAACGGTTACAAAAAAGACCGACGGCTGCGGTTGCCGTCGGTGCCTGAGCGCGCTATTTAAACGTTACAAGCACAGCGGTCACGAACCTTTGTGGCCGTGAGTTGAGATCTGACCCGAGAACGTAAAGGTCGTTGTGCCTGCGGTCGGGGAAGTAAGCATCGCGACTCCCTCCATTTCGCCTTTGCCGCGAGCGTTCGCCATTTGTCCAGTGCCGCCGGTAAATTTGATCGTGTAGTGCAAATTCACGAAATTGGGATGGGCCGGATCGGGAATGCCTGTGCCTTCGACCTCTGCGTCAAGCGTGGAGGCCCCGTCAGCCGAAACGAAGTGCCATGTTCCGCTTAGAAGAATAGGCTGATTTGGTTCAGTCGGTAGAATAAGGAGTTCCGTTCCATCAAAGGTGCAATTGCCAAGCAAAGAAACTTTGGCAACTCCCGGATGAGTCATGAGGAACACGCCGGGTGTGGCGCTGGGACCGAACGAGAAGTTATTTCCGCTACTGCCGCGGATCTCCCCCGCGCGCGCCATTGTGCTCCAGGAAAGAAGAATAGAACAAGCGACGGGCAGTAGTAGATTGCGAAGTATATTAGTTAATTTCATAGATGATGCAGGTTTGATTTGCTGTTAAATAACCTTGCATCTATTCCCAAAGAAGAGTTGGGAAAAGGTTACGTGCGGATGAGGACATTTATTGCGGGAAGACGTGGTACGCAACTAGTGGGTGGCGGTCGTAATATCTGAAAAGCCGGGCGCGCGGTAGAGCCGAACACGGTGGCCAGGGTAGAGAAGATAACTAACCGCGAGCGTATTTCCATCCGGAGAAAATGAGACTCCGCGCAAAGTTCCGCGGAAAGGCAGGCTGGCGACTTCCTGTTTTGTGGCAATATTCCACAGCTTGACCGTATCATATCCGCCGGTCGCGAGCGTTTTACCGTCCGGCGAGAACGCAACCTCCACTATGCCGGTAACGTGACCTTTCAGCGATGGTAGCGGCTTGCCGGAAGGAATGTCCCAGAGGGAAACCTGGCTTGGACCCATTGCGCCGCCGGCGAGTAAGCTGCCGTCCGGTGAGAAAGCAACCGTTGTTACACTTCCACCGAGTCCGCTCAACTTAAGCATTTCTGTCTTACTTGAGATATTCCACACCACTATTTTATCGGAGTCGCTCGGCCACGAACCTGCGGCCATGAGTTTGCCATCCCTGGAAAGCGCGATTGTGGATACCGGGAGTTTGAGTTTTGGATCGGAAGCGAGTCTGAACGTGGCTAGCTCTTCGTTAGAGGTAACAGACCAAATCTTGATCATGCCTGTGCTATCACCGACAGCAATAGCAGCTCCGTCAGGTGTGAACTTCGTGGACGTGATGATGTTGGAACTGGCGGGCCAACTCGCGGTTTTCTTGCCCTCCTGCAGGTCCCAAAGCTCCACCGATCCATCGGGCCGACCGAGTGCACCCACGGGGCGTGATCCATAGACGTCGTATGGCCGATTAATGAAATCCCAGCGGAGCGGTGGGTCAGGCGGCACCTCGATAACCCGATGGGCCGAATCGTAAACGTGCCACTGGTAACGATTCTCTTGCGGCGCGAGCACAATCTTGCGGCTGTCCGCGCTGAACCCAGCAATAAGGCTACCATCTTCGAGTCCGGCATCCGCTTCTCGCTCTCGCCCGTCCCAAAGTTTGGTGCGACCATCGAAACCACCCGTGGCAATGACCGCCCCGTCCGGCGAGATCGCCGAAGCCCAGATGGTCTGAGTGTGGCCGCGATAACGAGCGAGGATTTTGAACGTTGCGCCGTCCCAAAGTGTGACGCGATGATCATGGCTCGCCGTGGCAAATACGTTCGCTCGCGAGGCGACCGAGATCGTGTTGATGCCAGAACGATTCTCTCGGATCGTTTGGACAATTTGCCGCTTTGGAATATCCCAGACGAAGAGTTCGCCGTAAAAAGTTCCGATCAGCAGTGTGGTATCGGACAGGAAGGCCGCGGACCAGGAACTCAATTCTTTTGGTGAGATATTCTCTACCAGTTCGAGAGTTGGAACCTTCCACAGTTTGAGCCAGCACGCGTCGTCTGCCGATTGGAGCCATGGCGTAACGAGCAGAGTTCCGTCCGGAGAAAAGGCGACCGCATTGCGCAACTGCCAGCCCAACTGTGGTGTCGCGAGGCATGACGCTATGACCTCCCAAGTGTCCGTGCGCCAGAGCAGATGCTTTTGAGGCTCACCCCTCCGGCTTGCGGCACCGGTAATTAACCATTTTCCGTCGGGGGAAAAGCGCACCGGCTGGACAGCTTGTGGCAACGGTGGGCGCAGTCGTGTCCAATTCTCTGTACTCCACAAATCAACGTTTGTATTCGCCGCCGCCAGGATCCGGGCGTCAGGGGAGAAAGCCAGGGAAAGCGCCGAGGTGTCCAGATTAGTGACGATTGAATAGGATGTTGTCTGACGGATAATCACCTGTTGCGCAGCCTCCGCGAGCAGCTTCCCATCAGGTGAAAAGGCTACCGCTTGCGAGGAGTCTTTAAAGCTGGCCTTTTCGTTTGAGCGTGTGAGTTGCCACAAATATCGCCATTCGAATCCACGCAGATCTGGCTCCCCAGCCTTTGGATGATGCCGCTCCAGCAACTCCAGGGCACGAGCCTGGTTATTTTCGGCGCGGGCCTGTTGCGCAAGGTTCATATCGGTCGCGTAGGCGTTGAGGCGAGCCTCGAAAAGACTGTTGGTGGCCTGGCGCAAAGCGGTTTGCTCATGAAAACGTGCTTCCTTCTCTCGTTGGGAATGTATCGTCGCGCGAATGGCCAGCCAGGCGCTTATGACGGTGCCGAGAATTAACAGCAGGACGAACGCCATGACAGTCGCGATGGCGGCGCGGTTCCGGCGTGCAAATTTGACCGCGCGATAGCCCACAGTGGGCGGAGCGGCTGAAACAGGCTGATCTGTCAGATAGTTTTGTAGATCGCCCGCGAGACCACTCGCCGATTGATAACGGCGGCTGCGATCCTTTTCCAAGGCTTTGAGCACAATCCAGTCAAGTTCGCCGCGCACACGCCGCGTGAGTGTTTCTGGCGGCTCTTTGCGCCGCGCCGCCAATGCGGTTAATTGCCCGAGTTCCAGGGTGCCCAGCCGGGTGCTTGGTTTAGGCGGGTCGGTTTCCTGGATCAGCCTTTTAACCGCATCGACACCGGCGTTGTGGAGCTGTTTTGGATTGAATGGTGTCTGGCCTGTGATGAGTTCATAAAGCAGTGCGCCAAGACTGTAGACGTCCGTCCGGGTATCAATGTCCTGACCGCCGAACCCGGCCTGTTCGGGACTCATGTATTGAGGCGTCCCTATGAACTGATTGAACTGCGTAAACAGAGTCTTGTCGGTGAGCCGTTGTTCGGTGGCTTTCGCAATTCCGAAATCGATCACCTTCGGAATGCGGTGACCATCACGCTCCATTACCAGAACGTTGGAGGGCTTCAGGTCGCGATGGATAATGCCCTTTTGATGAGCGTGCTGGACTGCCTGACAAACAACGACCGAAAGTTCCAGCCGTTCGCGGGTGTTTAGCCGGTGGGTGTCACAATATTCCGTTAGCGGCATGCCGCGAACGAGTTCCATGACGAAGTAAGGACGTCCGCTGGGAGTCGCGCCCCCATCGAAAACGCGAGCAATATTAGGATGATCCATGAGCGCAAGAGCCTGCCGCTCCGCTTCGAAACGAGCGATCACCGCGCGCGTATCCATTCCGAGCTTGATAATCTTGAGCGCCACCCGCCGGCGTAACGGCGTTTCCTGCTCCGCCATCCAGACGACACCGAACGCGCCTTCGCCAATATTTTCGAGCAGCCGGTAGTTGCCAATGTTATCGCCCGCCTTTTCGCGCATCAGCGTATCGCCTTTATGCTCAAGCCCGCGAGAAACACCACCAAAGCCAAGCGAGAGCAAACATTTGGGACAGGCGCCGGCAGGCGTTCCTGGCGCGAGCGAATTTCCGCATTCTGGACAGGTAGACATTTCCATCTGTTCCCAAAGAAAGATGAATGGATGGTTACAGCCTGGCGTTATTCACTGATCACGCGAATCAAATGGCGAAGTTCTTCTTCAATTTCAGCTTCTGTGCTGACGGTGCGACCAATCTCTTCGCGCAGGAGCATTCCGTAACGTTGTCTAAGCCGATGGACGGCGACTTTGACCGCATTTTCCGTCAGCCCATGTTTTTGAGCTATCTGCGCATAGGACAGTCCGATGCGATCGCTTTGGAGATGCGGACGCAGGTCCTCGAAAAGAGCGTGGCGCTCGGCGGAAGGCTGTTGCTGGCGCAGGCGTTCGATGACTCGGTCGAGCAACGTCATAACCCATTGCCGCTCGAAAAGTGATTCGGGCGTGGCGCTGGCGGGCAGTTCCAGGGCAAGATAGCGGCCCTCTTCATCGGCGGCATCAAGGGCCAGCGGTTTGATTCCGCCTCCGCGCTTCTGGGCGTGCTGGTAGTCCCATTCGTTGGCCAGGAAATTGCGCATTGATCCGAGGAGAAACGAACGGAAGCGTCCGCCCTGGCGTTCGAGATTTTTGAGGGCTTGCTTTTCGAGAAGCCGAACAAAAAAATTTTGAGTTACGTCCTCCGATTCTTCGGGTGAAAAGCCGCGCCGGCGGAGAAATGCATAAAGTGGAGCCCAGTAATCCGAATAGAGTTGTCCAAACGCCTGTTCCGAGCCGAGAGCGCCGGCACAGGCGGCGTGCATCACCTGGGTCCAGCAGGTGGTGCGGAAATCCGCAGCGGACGATCGTTCGGATTCATTGTCAGGCGAAAAGCTCATGGACTACTTCGCCGTAAACGTCGGTGAGCCGGATGTCTCGCCCTCCGAAACGATAGGTTAGTTTGGTATGATCGATGCCGAGAAGGTGCAGGATCGTTGCGTGGAGATCGTGCATCTGCAGCGGATTCTCGGTGGCCTTGTATCCAAAATCATCGGTGGCACCATAGGTCATCCCGCCGCGGATTCCGCCGCCTGCGAGCCAGACGCTGAAACCGAATTCGTTGTGATCGCGTCCATCGCTACCTTGCGCGAAGGGCGTGCGGCCAAATTCGCCGGCCCAAACAAGTAATGTCTCGTCGAGCAACCCGCGTTGCTTCAGGTCGGTGAGCAAGCCTGCAATGGGCTGGTCGACAGCGCGGGCGTTGTCACCATGATTTTTTACCAGGCCTCCGTGGGCGTCCCAGCGCGAATAGCCATCGACCATCGGGATGGTGAGTTCGACGAAGCGAACACCACGCTCGATCAGTCGGCGTGCAATCAGGCACTCGCGAGCGTAGGTGCGGGTGTGTTCGAATGGCGCGTCCAATCCATAGAGCTTCCGTGTCGCTTCGCTCTCGCCGCTCAGCTCCATGAGGTCCGGGATGGCCACCTGCATGCGCGCGGCGAGTTCGTAATTAGTAATCGCGGATTCAAGCGCCTCCGCATGACCAGAGCGATTGAGTGACTGTTGGTTGAGTCGTCCCACGAGTCGACGCTTGGCTTCTTGCAATTGTGCTGATTTCTCGAGGGGAATGACATTGGCCAGCGGTGTCCCTTTCGCGTGGAGTAGGGAGCCCTGGTAGGTCGCGGGCAGAAAGCCGCTCCCGAAGCAATCCAACCCGCCTGAGGGAATCTGCCCGCCATTTAGAACGACGTACCCTGGCAGGTCTTCGTTGAGACTACCCAGTCCATAGGTGACCCATGCCCCCAAGCTGGGGCGGCCTTGCAGACCGAGGCCGCTGTGCAGGAAATAGTTTGCACTGGTGTGTTCGGGAAAATTTGAGGTGAGCGACCGAATCACGCAAAGATCGTCCGACCGCTGAGCGACGTGCGGGAAGAGTTCGCTCACCCACATTCCGCATTGGCCGTATTGCGAGAATTTCCAGGGTGATTGCATGACCTTGCCGACATTTTCGAACTGCGTTTTTTCAAGCTTGCCGATCGCTTTGCGTGGATCCTGGCCGTGATATTTCGCGAGGAGCGGCTTGTAATCAAAGCTGTCCACCTGCGAAACGGCCCCTTCCATGAAGAGGAAGATCACGTTGCGCGCCCGAGGCTGAAAATGCGGAGCTTTGGGTTCGAGCGCTGAACGGGAGTGAATTTCGGCAAACGACCTCCTGCCCAGCAAAGCTGTGAGCGCGAGCGCCCCGAAACCGTTCGACGCCCGCCGGAGGAGTTCCCGGCGGTTGATCCGCGGATCGAGGAACAGAGGGTTGGAGGTCGCACGGTTCATTGCAGGTAAATAAATTCGTTCGCGTTCAGGAGTGCATGGCAGAGCTCGGCCCAATCCTGAGCCGAGTAATTCTCACCACCGCTCTGCAGTTGATGGATGTCTTTGAGCGATGCTTCGCAAACCGCGATTTCATCATTCGCTGGCAGTCGTCCATAGGCCGATTCAAAAAGCCAGCGAATGCGCGCCGTGAAATCTTCGTCCCGGGTTTCTCGCAGAAGTCGCTGCGCCCATACGCCAGCCTGTTCGTGCACGAGCGGATCGTTCATTAGAGCGAGAGATTGACCGGGAACATTTGTTACGTTCCGCTTTCCGACTGTGCTGAAGGGAACTGGCGCGTCGAACGTTTGCATGAAGGTCGGAAGAAAGTTCCGACGCATTTGCATGTAAACACTGCGACGGCCATCGCCATCGAGCGGTCCGCTTTTTTCGGGCCGACCGCGTCCAACGAGAAATTCGGTGAGAAACATCGGCTCGGGTGGTCCGCCTGCGGAAGAACTCAAACGACCTGAAACCGTCAGGAGAGCATCACGAATCGCTTCGCCTTCGAGCCTCCGCACTGGCATCCGGTGCAACAGCGCGTTCGAGGCGTCCCGTTCTTCAGCTTTCGGATCGTCGGCGACGCTGCTCATTGCGAATGTGCTGCTCAGCACCAACCGGCGGATCAAGCTCTTCACGGACCAATGGTCCTCTTGAACGAACAAATACGCAGCGTGGTCCAGCAACTCGGGATTGGCAGGCCGCTCGCCCAGTGCACCAAAATTATCGACGCTCGCCACAATTCCGCGCCCGAACACGTGGTGCCAAATCCGGTTCACAATGACTCGCGCGACCAACGGATTCCCGGGATTCACCATTTGCTGGGCCAACTCGTACCTTCCGCTGCGATCGGAACAGGTGATCGGCTTTGTGGAACCCAACGCGACCGGCAGGCTTCGTGGCGCTACCGCGCCGGGCTGGAAAGGCTTTCCGCGAAGCAAAATGTTTTCATCTACGCCGGTCCCGTCAAACCACGCCACGGCAGTGTGCGATTCCCATCGCACGCGGCTTGAGATGTCATGCTGTGCTTCGACAAATGCTTTGCCGAGAGACAGCGTGGCCGGGTCTGGCGAGTTTCGAAAGAGTGCGAGATTCCGCAAGAACCAATTAACAAGGGCGGCATTCTCTTGAGAGGTCCTCCCATTCGCAAATTGTTCGCACGCGCCCTGGAGCGATTCTTGAAATTTTCTGGCTGATACTTCCAAAGGCTCTTCCGAAATAGCGAAGGGTACTGATGGCGTCCACTGAGGAGGTTCGCCGGCTTCGACAACCATGAGCACGTCCAAGTCAGCATCGCCTTCCGGACCGAATTCGATGTGAGCACGATGTCCGGCGTACGCGCTCAAATCGTGCGTAAGCCAGCGGGGGCCCTCGCCCGGTCCGCTGTCGAATGTTTTTACCAATTGGCCGTGCAGCGGGCCTTCGACCATCAGGTGAGAGTCCACAGAAGCATATACGCGGGTCTTGCCGCGAATGAGGTAATGTAATTTGCCGCTACTGAGGGTGATCGTCGGTGTATGCACCATTTGGCCGGACCGTTTTGTCGCCGCTAGCCGGCCGGAATCATCCTCATTATCCTTCGCCAGCTTGAGGCGATTCCAGAACGGGTCGCGCCGCGCCGCGCCGTAAGTCATCACGCCCGCGATCGGTTTCGCCGGGTCATCGCCCAAAATGATGTCGCCGGGGACCGCCGGGCCCCTGCCGAAGGCTTCGCCATCCGCCTTCCAGGGTTGCGCGTCGGGCCTGGTAAAATCCGCGATGACCCGTCCACCTTGCGGGAGACAGAAAGAGAGAGGTGGTTTCGAATCAGTTAACCCCAATGCCCTGCGTGCAAAAAGATGCAGCAACTGGTTTTCGCTTGTTGCTGCCGTCCGGAGGTGCTCTGCCCAGAGATTAAGTCGTTGGCGATCCAGTCGGGCTGGAATTTTCCTGGCCTGGTAAGGCCCTGGGGCGAGCGGAGCCGCGACCGTCAGGGAGCGCCTTGCATCTGGCGTATCGCTCCCTGACGGTCGCGGCTCTGTTAGTCCTGGTCCGATGGCGTCTTTGCTTGATAAAAGGTCGCTCGCGCCCAAGAGATATTCAGCGACCTCCCCCATTTCCGGTTCGGCGGAAGCAGCAATTGCTTTCGCCAGACGAGGTGCGAATTTCTCCCGCAATGCGGCCAACGCATCGCCCATCGCCCGGTTGTTCTCCATCGTTTCGAAACGCACCTGACGATAGCTTGAACTGAGCATAAACCCGCTCAGCGCGTAATAATCCTGCGCACGAATTGGATCGAATTTGTGGTCATGGCAGCGTGCACATGAAACCGTCAAACCAAGAAAGGCTTTGCTGAAGACATCGACCTTATTGTCGATCCGGTCGCATTCATCGCCGCGAATATCGACAGGCGAATGATTCTCTTCTCCGAGAAAGGCCCAACCTGTCGCGACGACCGACTCGTTGATTGTCGTTCCGGCACGAAAGCGTGGTTTAGTCAGCAAGTCACCGGCGAGATGTTCGAGCACGAACTGATCGTAGGGAACATCCTCGTTAAAGGCGCGAATCAGGTAATCGCGGTAGCGCCACGCATTGGCTATAATGTAGTCGCCTTCATGCCCGCGCGACTCTGCGTAGCGCATCAGATCCATCCAGTGCCGCGCCCAGCGTTCGCCGAACCTCGGCGAGGCGAGCAGGCGATCTACGACGCGTTCGCGCGCTTCAGGAGTTTTGTCAGAAAGAAACTCTTGCACCGCTTCGCGTGTTGGCGGCAATCCGGTGATTGCAAAATAAGCACGGCGCAGCCAGGTTCGGTCATCGGTCGGGCGGGCGGGGCGCAAACCGGCCTCATCCAAACGACGTAAAATGAAGAAATCTTCCGGGGTGCAGGGCCATTGCAGGTTACTGACGTGTGGGATTTCCTGCGCGCGCGGTGCCGTCCATAGCCACGCTTGAGCCTGTTTTCGTGCTTCAAGGTCGAAGGTTTTTGACGCCGCGCTCACCGCGAGCGAAAACCCGACCACCGCGGTGCCCAGACTGATCCGAGTGGCCAGTTTTGCGAAGGTCAATCTTAAGCTCATGGGTGGCGCATGAAGATTAGTTTCTCAACGGAACGGCGTCTAACCGATTTTCTTCATTTTCAAGGCTAAAACAGCTTTCCTCGGCGCGCCCTTTCTGCTGCTCTTTGGCATCTGCATGCAATCAATCGTGATTCAACTCTGTTCCGCCCTCTTCGTTCTGCTTTCGGTTTCGGTTGCCGCCGCTGACGAACCGGTGCGCCACTCTTATCTGGTTCTCGGCACGAAGACCGCAATCATCTCCGAAGATGGCAGCACAAAGTGGGAATATGCCGGCGGTTCACGCGATGGGTTCGTTCTGCCCGGCGGAAATGTGTTGATCGCGTGGGCCGATCGCGTTGAAGAAGTCACTCCTGCAAAGGAAATTGTTTTCTCCTACAAACGCAGCAAGGAGAACGGGGAGCTTAGCACCGCGCAGAGGCTTTATAATGGCAACACGCTCGTCACGGAACTCGGCGCACGTCCGCGCCTCCTGGAGATTAATTCACAAGGCAGCGTCGTTGTCGACGTGCCCTTGCAACCCGAGACGGACAACGTTCACATGCAAACGCGGATGGCACGGCAGCTTCGAAACGGCAATTTTCTTGTGCCACATCTACTCGCGTTTGCGGTGAAGGAGTATTCGCCCGAAGGAAAGATCGTTCGCGTTTTCAAAACGGATCTCAATGAACTTGGTGGACGAAAAGCCGAGAATTGGCCGTTTACGGCGATTCGCCTCGATAACGGCAACACGGTTGTGTCCCTGACTCACGGAAACAAAGTCGTGGAACTTGATCCGAACGGCGCAGTTGTTTGGTCCGTGTTAAACGACCAGGTGGGCGGCGTTTTTAATGATCCTTGCGGCGCGCAGCGTCTGGCGAATGGCAACACAGTCATAGGCAGTCACGGCGTTTCGAAAGGTGTTTCGATGATTGAAGTGACGCGCGACCACAAAATTGTTTGGAAGAGCGATCATCCGCTTGCGGCCAACGTCCATCATTTCCAGATCCTGACCACGAACGGGAAATCAGAACCGGGTATGCCTTTGAAGTAGGCGTTTGCGCGCATTCCGCCACATTCGGCCTCTTGTCTTTCCCTGCTCTCCGCCGTGAATTACAATGACGTTGTGAAGATTGTCGGTAAACGTCGCTCCAGCGAGGATCTTTCTCCGATCAGTCCCGGAGAAGCCCTTGCGCGCGCCGCCGTTCTTCAGAGGCAGCACGACCGCCTAAATCCGTTCCCGAAGCCGCGGGGGTTTGTTTTCAAGGCGCGCACCTGGAAGGAATATGAGGATTGGCGCAAAGCTCAGACTAATCCGCGACTTTGGTAGAACATGGCTGAAAATCTGCCGCTCATTCGAATCTGCAGACTTCTGAATGCCTCCGGCGCGCGTTACCTCGTTTGCGGAGCGCAAGCCTGTATCCTGCACGGGTTGATCCGCACTACGGAAGATGTTGATATCCTGGTGGAGGCTACGGAAGAGAACTGCCAGGCTGTGATCGAGGCGCTTGGACAGCTTGAAGATGGAGCGGCTCGCGAGCTCACCCCGCGCGATATTCTGGAGAACGTCGTCGTGAAAATTGCGGACGAGGTCGAAGTGGACGTCAGCACGCACGCATGGAAGGTCACTTACGCAGAAGCCCTCGCCAGTGCACAGGCGTTGATGATCGACGGCGTTCGAGTGCCATTTCTTGGGCTGGATGCTCTGATCGCAAGCAAAGAAACATATCGTGAACAAGATGCGATAGACCGACTAAAGCTAATCTCCCTTAAAAAACAACGCGAATGACCGCAAAACCATTTTTAGAACTAGGAATTTCGGAGGAAGTTCTTAAGGCAATCGATCGCCTGGGCTTTGAACAGGCGTCGCCAATTCAGGCCGAATCCATTCCACTGCTGCTCGGCGGTCGGGATATTGTAGGCCAATCTCAGACCGGCTCCGGGAAGACTGCCGCGTTCGGCATTCCGGCAATAGAAAAGGTCGACACGCATAAACGTGCCGTCCAGGTGCTTATTCTTTGCCCTACGCGAGAACTGGCCGTCCAAGTTTCTGAAGAGTTGCACAAGTTGGCGTTTTTCAAACGCGGCATTCATGCGCTGCCGATTTATGGGGGACAATCGTATGACCGTCAGATTTATGGGCTGAAGCAGGGCGCCCAAATTGTCATCGGTACGCCCGGGCGTCTTATGGACCACATGCGCCGAGGCACCTTGCGCTTGGACCAGGTTCGCATGGTGGTTCTCGACGAAGCGGATGTCATGCTCGATATGGGCTTTCGCGAAGACATCGAATTTATCCTTCAGGCCGTTCCGGGCGAGCGACAAACCGTTTTCTTCTCCGCGACGATGCCGAAGCCGATCCAGGAACTCATCAAGAAGCATGCTCGCGATCCGCAAAGTGTACGGATCGAACAGAAGGCACTCACCGTGCCGACGGTTGAGCAGGTCTATTACGAAGTGGATCGCCGGTTCAAAATCGAATTGCTCACGCGATTAATCGACATTCACGATCTCAAACTGGGGATCATTTTCTGTAACACCAAACGGATGGTGGACGATCTGGTGGAACATCTGAATGCCCAAGGCTATTCGGCTGACCGCCTGCATGGCGACATGAGCCAGGCACTGCGTGATCGGGTCATGAATCGTTTCCGCAAGTCGGGTTTGGAATTTCTCGTTGCCACGGATGTGGCGGCGCGGGGGATCGACGTTGATGATGTTCAGGTCGTGTTTAATTACGATTTGCCGTACGACGTGGAAGATTACGTTCATCGCATTGGACGGACCGGACGGGCAGGGCGGAGTGGACGAGCAATTTCATTCGTAGCGGGCCGAGAGGTTTTTCAGATTCGGAACATCGAGCGCTACACCAATACACGGATTCATCGCGCCAAAATTCCGACCCAAACCGAAGTTGAAGAAGCGCGGACCAGCCAGTTTCTGGACAACTTGCGCGCGATTCTTCAATCGGGGGAGTTCAAGTCGCAGGAGCGGATTCTGGAAGTTTTGCTTGAGGAGGGGTTCAGCAGCACCGACATCGCCTCGGCGCTGATTCATCAGCTACAGGCTCAGGAGAGTGGGCCGGCTGAAACTCGCGTTCCGGACTCGCCGCCCATGCGTCGTGATGAAAGACGGGAGCGTCCGCCCCGAGAAAGTACTTTTCGCCAGGAACGATCGGAACAGCGGCCCGAGCGTAGCCCGAAAGCTATCGTGCCTATAAAGGCCTCCCCTTCACCGGCGGAGGCGGCGCCCGTTCCCCAACGCGAGCCACAGGATGCCCCTCAAAAATCTGAAATTCCTTGGCGGCGAACCCAGCCTGCGGCACCGAAGCCAGCGAAGGTCAGCCGGCGTACGCCAGAAGGTCAAACGCGTCTCCACATGAACATTGGCAGCGAGAGCGGTGTGACTCGCGAGGACATCGTGCGCGCCATTCAGGGGGAAACCGGTCTTCCTGAATCTGCCGTTGGTCACGTTGACCTGCGGGAACGTCACACCTTCGTCGATGTCGACAGCCAGCACGCGCAGGCGATTGTGGGGAAACTGAAGAGAACTCGTCTAGCTGATCGTCGACTCAAAGTCAAGTTAGCGACGCCTCAATCTGAACAGGAGTCCTCCTGAGTTATCCCTTGGCGCGCCAAACGAGAGTGACACGGTAAGCATTTGCCTTCAATTGCTACATTCGCCCTTTCAACGTAAAATTGCGCCGTGACGTGCAATCTGACAGCGATTATCGAACAGGATAAGGATGGTGTGTTCGCGTATTGTCCGGAATTGAAGGGCTGTCATACCCAGGGAGAAACCGTGGAAGAGGCTTTGGTCAATCTGAAGGAAGCCGCGGAGCTGTACTTGGAGACTCTTAAGCCTTCCGAATTAAAAAAACTCCGCGCGAAAACAATCCTTTCGACCTCTCTGGAGGTTTCGTGTGCCTAAATTACCGCGGTTGACCGCCGTGGAGGCCGAGCGAAAACTTCTGGCAAACGGCTACGTCTTGGTACGCAGCAAGGGCAGTCACCGCATCTATTTTCGGTCTGGAGAGCGTGTGGTCTTACCATTTCATCGTGGCAAAACACTGCACCCAAAGATCATCAATCAGATCTTGCGGGCGATTGATAAGGCCTGACGACACGCACTTTGACACGGCACTCTCCGGAATTAAATTCCCAAGCCATGTCTGCCGCGCCGGCCCAATCCGTTATTCGCCTCAAAGGGGTGCGCCATAATAACCTGAAGAATTTCGACCTCGATATTCCGCTCGGAAAGCTGGTCGTGATCACAGGGTTGAGCGGTTCCGGAAAAAGTTCGCTGGCCTTCGACACGCTTTATGCCGAGGGGCAGCGGCGTTACATCGAAACTTTCTCTCCTTACGCGCGCCAGTTTTTCGACCGAATGGACAAGCCGCGCGTCGATAGCATCCAGGGGATTCCGCCAGCCATCGCGCTGGAACAGCGGAATGCGGTGAAAACGACGCGCTCCACCGTCGGCACGATGACGGAGATCACCGATTACATGAAGCTGCTCTGGCCGCACATCTCGCGGCTTTACTGCAAGAGCTGCGGCAAGCCGGTGCAGAAGGAGAATCCGCAATCGATCTGGTCGGCCATTTCGCAACGTTGGCCGAAAGAGGAGTTGCTGATTACATTTCGACTGCCGCTCAGCGAGAAACTCTCCCTTGAAGAATCCCTCGCGCTCTTGAGCAAGCAGGGTTACCAGCGTTTGTTAGTTCTCGAACCAAAGCCGCAGATCGTTCGGCTCGAAGAAGCAGTTGGAGCCGTCACCGGATCTTCACAGCTTATCGTCATCCAGGATCGGCTCAGAACGGATGATGCAAATCGCGCGCGGTTCGTAGAAGCGTGCGAACAGGCGTATCATTTCGGCAAAGGAAAACTTTGCACGTATCGTCTTTCGAATTGGACGGCTTGCCGGTTTTCGAAGGAGTTGCATTGCGCCGAGTGCGAGATCGAGTATCGCGATCCGACTCCGGCGCTTTTCAGTTTTAATAATCCGGTGGGCGCATGCCCGGCGTGTAAAGGATTCGGACGGGTGATCGCGATCGATTACAATCTCGCGATTCCGGACAAGTCACTCACTCTTTCTCAGGGTCTGGTGAAGCCGTGGCAAACGGGGACCGGTTTAGAATCGCAACACGATTTGCTCAAAGCGTGCAAACGGAAACGGATCCCGACGGACGTGCCATTCCATGATCTTTCCGAAGAGCATCAACGGTTCGTGATCGATGGCGAACCGGGCTATGGCTCGGACGAAGAGCATCAATGGCCTAAAGCGTGGTATGGAGTGAAGGGATATTTCCGCTGGCTCGAATCAAAGGCCTACAAAATGCATGTGCGGGTGCAATTGGCAAAATACCGTTGCTACACCACTTGTCCTGACTGCCAGGGGCGGCGTTTTAAACCGGAGGCGCTTCTCTTTAAGGCTAAAACAGAGAGTGGCGCGTTGCTCACTCTGGCCGATTTCTATTTGCTGTCGGTTAAGGACGCTTTCGCGTTCATTGAAAATCTCCCGCGTCCTTCGAAGAAGAAAACAGATCCTTTCGCCATCGCTCTTGACGAAGTTCAATGCCGCCTGGGTTACCTCGATGAGGTCGGCCTGAGCTATCTTACACTGGATCGACCCACTCGTTCTCTTTCGGGCGGAGAAACCGAACGTGTGAACCTTACCACCTGTCTCGGGTCGCGACTCGTGAACACTTTGTTTGTGCTGGATGAGCCGAGTGTCGGTTTGCATGCGCGCGACACGGCGAAGCTTGTTCGAATTCTCCAACGGCTGCGCGATGCGGGGAATACGGTTGTTATTGTCGAACACGAACCAGCGGTCATGCGAGCCGCTGATGAGATTATTGACCTTGGGCCCGGCCAGGGTGAGCGTGGCGGTCACATAATTTTCCAGGGGCCGTATTCGAAAATCATCAAGTCACCGACTTCTGTTACGGGCGCGTTCCTGGGAGAACGAAAAAAGATTTCTCTTCGCGCTAATCGTCTGGTCGACGCAAAAGGTCCAAAACTGGGTGTTTCGAAAGCTACGCTGCACAATGTCAAAGACCTGGCTCTGAATATCCCGCTCAATTGTTTTGTTGTGGTCAGCGGCGTGAGTGGCTCGGGCAAGAGCACACTCATTCGCGAGTTGGTTTATCCGACGCTGTGCGCGAAGATCAAGGATTGTGAACGAGCGGCAACAGCGGAGGAGCAGGCAGAGGACGACGGTGAAAAATGTTCTCCGGAGGGCTCCTGCCGCCTCACGGGGTATGAGGCGCTCGGGAGCGCGGTGATGGTTGATCAATCCGCGATTGGTCGTACTCCGCGCAGCAACCCAGCGGTGTATATCGGTGCCTTCGATTCGTTGCGTGATTTATTTGCTGAATCTGAATTGGCGAAGCAGCGTGGCATGAACAGCAGCGCGTTCAGTTTCAATTCCAGCCAGGGCCAATGCGAGAAGTGCCGCGGGGCAGGATTCGAAAAGATCGAGATGCAATTTTTGAGTGACGTATTTATTCGTTGCTCCGAATGCAACGGTTGCCGCTATCGGCCGCATATTCTCGAAATCACCGTGCCGTCAAAAGTTGCCGGTTGCGAGGTGGCGTGGAGCATCGCGGACTTACTCGAAGCCACTGTCGATGATGCGATTGATTTTTTGACCGCGCTGCCAGGTTCGAAACCAGCCAAGCGCGCCGCTCAAAGCCTAAAAATTCTGCAGGAGGTCGGGCTTGGCTATCTCCGCCTTGGCCAACCGATCAACACGCTCTCGGGCGGGGAAAGCCAGCGGCTCAAACTGGTTAGCCACCTCGCGGAGTTTGAGCGGAGCGAAAAAAGCACTTCGAAGCCGACCCTTTTCATTTTGGACGAACCGACCACCGGCCTGCATTTCCAGGATGTGGAAGTTCTCCTGCGGGCGTTACAGCGACTGGTCGAGGCAGGGCATTCGCTGATCGTCGTGGAACACAATCTTGACGTCATCCGCTCGGCTGATTGGGTGATCGATCTTGGTCCGGATGGCGGCGACGCGGGAGGAAAATTGGTCGCCGAAGGCACACCTGAAGAAATCGCGAAGTGCCGAGAAAGCCTCACCGGGCAGCACCTTTGATTTACTTCGCCACCAATCGATAAAACAACGGAAAGGATTTGGGCGTCTGTTTGTCTTCGAAGATCGCGGTGCCGTCAGCTGCCATGGTGGCCGTTCCAACATCGGTCCAGTTTACGGAAGCGACCTGACCGGTTCGCTGCACGGTGTAGACCTTGCTCGCGGTGCCAGTCACGTTGAATTCCGGATTTCCATTCGGCAGCAAACGAAACCCAACAAAACGGGCCGCTGCTGGCAAGACTACTGATCCGCCGCCAACGGTTTTGATCGTAAAGGAAGTATTCCGAACCAAATCGCCGAAACCGGACATCAGCGGAACGGTATTGGTGGAGAAATAGAAGAGATGGCCAAATAATATTGCCGCGGTATACGTCACGTTTGACCGCAAAGTATTTGCCGGAATGACGATTGAAGTATCCGTAGCCGCGAGCGGTCTTGGCACGCATAGGTTCGGCGCCTGGAACACAACCGATCCGTTTGTATCGGATATATACATTGAAATGTGATCATTGGCAGCGGCCCCGGTGAAAGCGTTCCACCGGAGGGTAAAGTCCGTGGCCGGATTAACCGTTTGTGCTTCGTCGTAATTGGAGATTTTCGGAATTGGAGGAGGAGGCGTGGCCGACATGACCATCGGAATATTTCGCTCCGCTTGTCCGGAGAGGGTGAACTTCAACGCGTAGTTTCCGGGGGGAAATGCCGTGTTCAGAGCGTTTTCAGAAACAGCAGTTTCGAAGAACTGTGTGGCAGCGCCTAGAGAAAAAAGGTCGTGAGAGTTGCCATTCGGCAAAGTCACGGATGCGCCCGCAACAGCGGTAGAGCTCGTGACGACGGCGCTGAAAACGAACGCTGCATCTTCAGTGTCTTCCACCGGATCGCCGGAAGAAGTCTGACGAAAGGAAGATCGTTTGCTAATCCCATACGTTCCCCAGCCTTGTGGCAGACCGGACTCCAGACATTGCGGTTCTCCATTTCCCGTTGTGAAAAGCCCGCTGAACGTATCCGAGGCCAAGGCCTTCCCGTTTTGACCGGTTAATTTGTTGACAGCCGCTGACGGATTCAGGACCCAATTCACGCTCGTATTTTTCGGCAATCCGCCCGAATAAGTCGCGGTGAGAGTCTTTTGATCCGCACTCCAGGAGTATTGAAACTTGCTCGAATCAATTCCGGTTCCCGCCCATGTCACTGCGCCCGGTGTTCCCCCAAGCGGCGTGTCTGTTTTCATGGCCTGATCGAATCGAAAGATGATACCGGCATCCAACGCGACACCGGTCGCAGCATTAGCGGGAGAAGTGGAACCCAATTGGGGATTTGCGCCGCCGACGCCGGTCGAAAACGTTCCGGATACGGTCGTCAAGGCCACGCCTGTCTTACTCTTCAATTGGAGAAACGATAAGACGCCCGGCGGATTCAAGGTCCAGACGTAAGTTGCGTAGAGGTACTGTGGTGTCGGTGTGATGGTCAGAGTTTTTCCGTCCGCGCTCCAGTTACCAAAAAAATTGATGTTCGAGCCCGGAGCTTTCACTTCGAAATTGCCGGTAAATCCGGTGACACTGCCGACCGGTTGGACCGTTGTGTCCATGGCCTGGTCAAAGGTGATCACCAATGGCGTAGTGGTGGGCACCTGAGTCGCGCCTTCTGCCGGTGAGACGGAAAGAACCACCGGAGCCGCGGCATGGATGGCCAGCGTCGTCAAGGCAAGCAGAGCAATGGAGAAAGACCGAACAATCCTTTTCACCGGCGCAGACTGCGTGAACAGTCGCGGTATTACCAATCCTTTTTCTGGTGCTGGAACGGCTGGCGGAGAGCTGCGAGGACCTTTTCGGTGGTAATCGAATGCATGCAACGGAAATCGATGGGACACTCTCGTAAGAAACAGGGAGCGCATGGGGCATCGCCGAGGATAAGATGATGGCGTGAATCACCGGGCAGGCCAGGCCCCGTCAACTCGGGCGACGTGCTCCCAAAAGGCACAACCAACTTTGTTCCCACTGCGGAGGCCAGATGCATCGGTCCGGTGTCGTTGGTCAGAACCGCATCGCAGAGCGAAAGTCCAACCGCCAGCTCGCGCAGGGAAGTTTTTCCAGCCAGATTCAAACTCGAAGGAATCGCGGCAGAAATGCGGTCGGCCATAGGGACGTCACCCGGTCCACCGAATATCAAACAACGTTGATCCACGCGTTGGCCTAGCTGAACAAAACGCTCCTCAGGCCAGCGTTTCGCAGGCCCATATTCGGCGCCCGGGTTTAGGCCGATCATTTTCCGGGTGAGGTCGATCTCAAATTTTTTCGCAAACGCGCTTACTTCGGCCGGCGCGATTTTGATCGCAGGCGCTTGCGGTGTTTCGTTCGCCCCGAAAAAACTGACGAGACGCAGGTATTGATGCAAATGGTGTCCGCTCAACGGATAAGCATCGCGATGTTTCTGTGGCGATTGCGTCACGAGTTTCTTAACCTCAGCCGCACTGCGCTTATGCATTTCGATATGCCCGGCTCTGGGCGCAACTTTGTGCGTGAGCAGAAAAGGCCTGCCATATCCGACTCGGATCGGGATGCCGGCCATCCAACTCTCGAATGCCGATCGAAATGAATTCGGCAAAACCAGCGCCGCATCGAATTTGCCCTCGCGCAACTTCCGGCTGACCTGTCCAACACCCTCGAGCCTGTTGAACGGGATGACTTCATCAATTGCCGCATGATTGGTCCAAAGATCTGCCAGTTTGTCTGCGGTGAGTAGTGCGATGTGCGCTTCGGGCAATGCCTCTCGCAGTCGCATCAGAGCCGGCATCGACATGACTGCGTCGCCGAGCCAATTAACTCCGCGAACAAGGAGGCGTTTTGGCATACCATCCTGCAACAATTTACTCCCAGGCGCTGTATTTCACGGGCAAGCCAGCAGATCGAGCCAACGTGATCTGATTCTCGTCCGTACTTAGAAACAATTCCGAGTTCAACTCCAGTGCCATTGCGACATGCAGCAGGTCAAAACCGCGGCAGCCTATTTTTTCGGTGTGCTCTTCCGACAAAGTCTGGGCGCGAACGATGGCGGCTTCCAAGTCGACCGACACGTCGGTCAGAGCCTTCCGAGTGAGAAACTTAACCATTCTACTGAGAGCCTCCTCACGCTCCCGGGCGGCTGCAGCCCGCTCAAGGGCCGGCTCCGAACGCCGTTGGTGGAACGCGCGCTGTCGAATAGCATTGCCCACTTCGAGCCGATGCAAACAGGTAAAGTAAAGCGGCGGACGCCCAATCGAACGGTAAAGGTCAATCGCGTCCGATGCGGCGTCGTGCAACACAAGCAACTTCACGATAAAGCTTGTGTCCGCGTAAGTCCTCATCGACGCGATTCGATCACGATTTTCGACAGATTAATTTTAGATGGCTCGGATTTCAGGACCTCGTCCAGCAGTTCGTCAATCCCGCGAACCCGCTCGGCTTCCGCTCTCGCATCCCCTTTGGCTGCCTGAATAACCCAAAGCGCCTCGCCGTTATCGGTCACTTCAACGGTCTGGCCTGCGCGGGTCATTCTTTTGACCTTCAGTGGTTCGCGCAAAAGAGTGCGAAGAGGAATTGTTTTCACGTGTCAGACGCTAGCATCTGACAGTTGGCGGGTCAATGTCAAACACTCCGCACCAACTCGCCCGCGATTAGAACCTCGCGTACTTGAGGGCGATGCAAAACCTCCTCACAAACGCGCGGTTCGTCCACTTTGCCGCTGTAACCGAGCGCAACCATGTCTCCGAAAGCTCCGGATTCGAGACTTCCAATTTGACCTCCTTTGCGGAAGGCCTTTGCCGGATGGCGCGTCACCAGATCGAAAATCTCTCGTGGGGAGACGCCCGGGTAGTTCCGTGAGAAGGTCTGCATCTCGCACCATAGATTTAGCTCCGGATTTTGCGCCCCGATTTTTCGCGAACTAGCGAGGCTGTCTGTTCCGAGACAAACATTCGTTCGCGCTTTCACTAACTCTTCATACGGAAACTTCAAATGCCCGAAGTAGTCGTGACTTCTTGGGCAATGCACCACGGACGCTCGAGACTCGCCGATCGACTGAATATCCTTTTCGCTCAGGTAATTGGCATGCACGATGATGAGGCGTTCGTTCAGCAAACCGTATTCGTTCACCAGTTCAATCGGGGAGTGATGACCGCAATCATCCATTTTGCGCTGCCCTTTCAACCAATCGAAGAAGGGTCCTTTCGCATCGCAGAACATGGAATATTCCGCTTCAGACTCCGCCAGATGAGTGCTGACCAACAAATCTCGTTCCGTTGCAAATCGCGCGCTTTTGCGGATCAGTTCGGGCGAGGTCGAATAGAGCGCGTGAGGCGAAAGGGCCACCTCCTTCCGGTCGTCGCGAGGCCAGCGCTCGAACCAATCCGCCGCCTCGTGCAGTAGATCTTCCGGGCTGCGCTGGCTTTTGACTCCAGTTAACTCAAGAAAGGAGATCATCCGAAGCGGCGTCGATTTCCATGTTTCTTCAGGCAATTCTGGAACGCTTTCGATGTCGGCAACCGTGGTGGTTCCGTGCTCAATCAATTGCCGCGCTCCTTTCAACCAGGATTCCGCGAATTCACTGAAGCTCCAGTGGGCCTTGAAGGAGAGAATGTTCTTAACCCAGTCGGGGAAAGTCTTCGGGGGCGGGATTTGTCCCGCCATGCTGGTGTAATCGAGATGACAATGGGCGTTGACGAGACCTGGCATCAGCACCACTTCGCCGAGATCGAGCAGTGCTTCACCAGCGGGAATTTCGCAGTCGCGCCATCGGCCGAACCATTTGATTCGGCCGTTTTCGACCACGACCGCGCCGTTATCAACCGGTGCTGAAACCAGCGGCAATAAACAACGCGCTCGGACGATCATACGAAATCAATGCGGCGAAGCGCGGACATTCCGTGCGCCAGTCACCGAAGAAAAAATGAACTTGCGGACAGGAATGTTCGCGCTCCGCCCTTTCGGGCAGGAGTCACGACAGGCTAAAACCCGTTTTCCTGGCGGCTGCGTTTCACGCGCGCGGCCTCGCTGTGATTACGCGCTTTAAACTTTCCGTGGCGCTTGCGCATCTGCTGCTCGATCTTTTTCGCGACGAGATCGATGGCGGCGTAGAGGTCGGTTTCGGCGTCTTCCGCGAAGAGGTCGGGGCCCGGCTCGGTCACGCGCATGGAACATTTGAATTGGCGTTCCGGAACTTTGGCGTGATCGTGCTCAATAACGACGCGGGCATCGATGGCGCGGGGGTCGAAATGCGACAACTGCTGGATGCGCGAAACAATATGCGTTTCGATGGCGTCGGTGAGGGTGATATTATGGCTCGTCAGAATCAGCTTCATGCTGCCGCCGCCCGTATCGAGCGTGCGGCTTGGCGCCTTAGATTTTGCTTTTGCTTTTGCTGACTTGGGCCCGGCTTTGGCCACCGAGCGTTTCAATGATTCTTTGGTATTTTTCATTCTTGTGTCACAAATTCCCGGTGACGCACAAAGGTGTCCCTTAGCTTTACCGATAGTTCGTTTTGCAATTCCTGCAACTCCTGATAGATCGCCACGTTCGTCGCGCGCGGTTCGGTGCGTTCCGCTTTGTTCAAGACGACAAATTCGTCCGTAATGTCCTGGATCGATGCGCTTTCTCCCTCCGCGTTTCGCCAGGCCCAGAGCGCCTGCAAAGCCGCTCCATACGCCGCTCCTTCCGCCACTTTAAGCGTTACCACCTCGGCATTGAAGACGTCGGCCATGATTTGCCTCCACAACTTCGACCTGGCGCCGCCGCCTGTGGCGCGAATCTGCTTCGGCTCGACTCCCAGCGTCCGCAATCTACGCAAACCGTAATTCATTCCCAGCGTGACCCCTTCCATGGCCGCGCGCGCGAAATGTTCCGCGGTGAACGTCCGTGTGGTCACACCGAAGAAAACTCCGGTGCCCGCTGGGACATTCGGCGTCCGCTCGCCCTCAAGATAGGGCAACAAGAGCAATCCGTCACAGCCTGCCGGCGCTTTTCCCGCCACGGCCGTGAACTCCGCGTGATCGATCTTGAAATCGTTGCGCACCATCTCGGTCGCGACGGTCACGTTCATGGTGCAGAGCAACGGCAGCCATTGGTTGGTCGAATCGCAAAATGCCGCAATCTCCCCCTTTGGATCGACGACTGGATTCCCGGCGCAGGCGTAGATCGTTCCGCTCGTCCCAAAGCTCGCGGTGATCACTCCCGGCCTGGTGTTGCCGGTGCCGATTGCGCCCATCATATTGTCGCCCCCGCCAGCGCTGACCAGCACTCCTTGGCTTAAGCCCAGTTCCCGTGCGGTGCTGGCTTGCAATTGTCCTGCGACTTTATCGCTCGAAATCAAGGGCGGCAATTTGCCTTCCAACTGAGGATCGATCGCGTTGAGGATCGCCTTTGACCATTTCCTCTTGCGCACATCCAGCAACGCTGTGCCGCTTGCGTCGCCATATTCCATGACCTTTTGGCCGGTCAGCCAGAAATTGAGATAATCGTGCGGTAATAATACTGATGCGAGTCGCGCATAGTTCTTCGGTTCGTGCTTTTTTAACCAAAGAATTTTCGGCGCGGTGAATCCCGGAAGGACGGCGTTGCCTATTTCACGAACGGTTGCTTTAGAACCGCCGACCGCGTTCGTGATTTGGTCGCATTCCGCCGATGTGCTCGTGTCGCACCACAACTTCGCCGGACGAATCACTTCGCCTGTTGCATCGAGTGGCACGAACCCGTGTTGCTGGCCGCTCACTCCGATGGCCTTCACTTCTCCGGCCCTGACCCCGGCTTGCTTCAGAGCCTTGCGAATACTGTTGCGAGTCGCTTTGATCCAGACGGCGGGATCCTGCTCCTTCGCGCCCGGCGGTAGATTGGGAATTAAATCATACGATTCCGAAGCGTTGCCCAGAACTTTGCCATTCTTTGCATCGACAACCAGCGCCTTTGTGCTTTGGGTCCCGCTGTCGATCCCCACCAAAAGTGTTCTCATTTACAAATTTGAGTCGTCCGATTGCGAGACGAACTTCTGGAACTTTTCGAAATTTTCCGGTCCAAAATGCCGGCTGATCAACCCGCGCTTTCCCTTCAACTGCGCGGTCACCTTTTTCGCTTCGGCGATGCGATGAATCACGTCTGCCGAGACCTCGTAGCGCGCTGTCTCAAAAAGTGCTCCCTTATCCTCATCCCGGGTGACTTCGCCGAACAAATTAAATGTCATTTCCTGGCCATCGATGGTGAGAGTCAAACTCCGAAACGGAGTAATATCTAAATAGCCGACATCCTGCCTGGCTCCATAAATTGCTTCCAGGTAATAGGCGTAGTGGTGTTGATCGGAAAAATGACGGTAGGCATTGAGCCACATCATCTCGCGGTTATTACCAGGCGCATCGAGCAAGTTTTGCTGCACCATATCCGTGCGGCGGCCGCTCACCGGGTTCGTATAACTGGTGACCTCTGGCGTGCTATGGCAACCTGTGCCGAGCACAGCGAAAACAACCAGCGCGCACGCGGTAAACGCGCTCCGCCAAGACCAACCGATTCGATCACGCATGGCGGCAAGCTAACATGCAGCCCTGAAGATAGGCAATTCGAGTTTGTTGCTTATTGATCCCAAAGGTCACTGCGACAGGAGAATGAGGACCCACGTGCACTGGGCCCCAATACGTGAGCGAGAGTGGCACGCGCTCTACTCGATCTCACTTCGCCGCGGCGGCGCGGAGCTCGTCGATTCGTTTTTGGACCTCGTCGGGAGTGGGGGAAGCGGTTTTCGCGGTTTCGAGGTAGCTGATCGCTTTTTCCGTGTGGCCGGTTTGTTGTTCGACGATGGCGAGGTGCCAGGCAATCTGGAGGAGAAGGAAAGTGTCCGGCTCCTGCTTCGTGGTCTCGGTCCGATTCCATTGTTTGAGGGCGGCTTCCCAAAGATTTCGGGCGCGGTTCATGTCTTTGTAGCTCTCGTGGTAGATACGGCCAAGTTCGAAGAGGATGGCGTAGCTGCCGGGGTTGGCTTCCAGGCCTTCGCGGAGGAACGATTCGGCTTGTTGGGATTTGCCCATGCGGGTCCGAAGCCAATACGCGCCGACGGTGTAGGTTTCGATGCGGTTGGGGTCCATGGCGGCAGTCATGCGAAGCCAGGGGAGCATTTCGCGGATCTTATCTTTGCCTTCGTCGAGTGCGCCGCCGTGCTCTTCGTCCAGATGCGTATGAGTGGACGGATAGAATGAGCGGCTGAACTGGTCGATGAGGTCGAGGGGTTTGCCCAGGAAATCGTGATCCTCGCCTTCCTCGTGGTGAGCGGCGACAACATTGGCGTCGGTGGCAATGTGTGTGTCGTGGTGTTCGGAAGTTTCGTCGAACATGCTCGGGTAATAGCCGCTGTGGAAATAGACGTCCGCCTTGACGAAGAAATGCGTAGCGAAGAAACGTCGGGCGTCGCCGAGGATGACTTCGACGGGCGTCTTCTCATGGCGGGCATAGGGCTGCGTAGAGGCCAGTTCGGGCTCCACGGTCACGGCTAGGGCGAAGCAACCGCTGAGCAAAGCGAAAGCGATGAGGGCGGGGCGGCGCATTAGTTCACCTGTTTTTTCTGAAAAACCCAACAGGCGAGCCACATGAAGAATGCGGCGAACATCCCGCCGTAAGCGAGGGCGAGCGCCCAGGAGGTCCAGGGAATGAGCGGCCAGTTGTGGACGATGAGGTCGCGCACATCGAAGAGTTCGAGATGCGGGATAAGATAATAAATTGTGTAGGTAATGCTGCGGCCCGGTTCGGCTTGGCGCAGCGCAATCTTATTCAGATGGCGGCCGAGCGTGAGGATGCCCGCGGTGAGGATTACGGTGATGGTAATGTTTGAGGAGAGCGCGCTAAACATCAGGGAACCGAAGATGACGAAAGCGATCACGACGCCCAGCATCATCCAGTGGAGGCCCACGGCCTGGATGTAGTTGAAGATGGGCCATTCATGTTCGCGGGTCATCGCGAGGAGACCGAAAAAGAGATAAAAGCAGAGAAGTGCGCCACCGACCGACAGCCAGCAACCGAGAAATTTGCCGAGCAATACTTGAGAACGAGTGACCGGCTTGGCGAGGAGCGGGAAGAGGGTGCGTTGCTCCCGTTCAGCCGGGATCTGGCGAGCTGCGCTGGTGATAGCGATGACGAGCGAGACGATCCAGATAAGGAGCAGTGAAAGTTCCTTGAGGTAGCGAACGATCTTTTCTTCGTTGAAGAAGTTCACCGACGCCATGATGAGGCTGAGCAGAACGGTGATGATAAAAAGGACGTAAAAATCCTTCCGGCGAAACATCTCCTTTAGCACGACACCGGCAATGGCAAAGATCTTCGACATATTATTTGCCCTCCTCGAAGCCGATAACCTTGAGGAAGATCTGTTCCAGGTTCAGTTGGTAATCGTTGAGCAAATCTGAGACGGACCCGAGCTCCTTCAATTCACCTTGATAGAAGATGGCAACGCGGTCGCAGACGGTTTCGACCTCGCCGAGTTCGTGAGAGGAAAAGAAAACAGTCTTACCTTCGTTTTTCAGACGTTGAATGATGGAGCGGACTTTCATGCGACCGATGGGATCGAGTCCGCTGGTGGGTTCGTCGAGAACGAGAAGTTTTGGATTGTTGATGAGAGCCTGAGCGAGGCCGACACGCTGCTGCATCCCTTTTGAGTACGTCCGAATCGGTTTGTTCGCGGCTTCGGTCATTTCGACGAGCGAAAGGAGATTTTCAATTCGTTTCTCGGCTTCGACGGAAGGGATTTCGAAAAGTTTCGCGTAGAAACGAAGAAGTTCGCGGCCGGTAAGAAATTTATAGTAGTAGGTCAACTCAGGCAGATAGCCGAGGGTCTGGCGCGAGCGCGTATCGGTCACGTCGAGGCCATGAATTTTCGCGGAGCCGCCAGTCGGTTGAACGAAACCGAGCAGAACGTTCATGGTGGTGGTTTTACCGGCGCCGTTCGGGCCGAGAAAACCGAAAACCTCGCCCTGTTCGACCGAGAGGTTCAGATTTTTGACGGCAGTTTTGGGAGTTTCGCCGCGAAGACGCGCCGGATAAACGACACGAAGATTTTCGAAGGAAATGGCAAAGGCAGAACCCGACCGGGCCCTCGCCTTTTTCGAAGAGCTTTGCGCCGGCGAGATCGACGGGAAGTTAGCTTTCTCGTCCGCTGCCGCGAGAACACTGTTCATACTGAAAGATTTATCGGCAGCAAGAAGCGCGACTTTATCAGCTTCAAGGAGTGAAGAATTCGTTGTATTTTGACGACGAGCTTTAGCGAAACGCGACATGTACTACTGGAAACGCCTCGCGGGGATGATTCCGCTGCTGATCGTGATCGCCTTTTTCTCGTTTGTGCTGGTCCGGTTGGCGCCGGGCGGACCGTTCGATCGTGAGCGGGTGCCGGCTTCGCCTGAGGTGGAGCGACAACTGAAGGCGAGATACCATCTCGACGAACCGGTGTGGAAACAATTCGCGAGATATTTGTACGATCTGGCACATGGCGATTTGGGACCGTCACTAAAACAGCGGAACCACACGGTAAACGACATCATCGGGCAGGCGCTACCGGTCTCCCTCGCGCTAGGTGGTTGTGCGTTTTGTTTCGCCATTGGGGTTGGAGTTCCGCTTGGTTTTTGGACCGGTATGCACAAGGGCCAGTGGCAGGACTGGGTTGGAAGCTTTTTAGCGATTTTATTTATTTGCATTCCGGCACTGGTGCTTGCCCCTCTGGCGGTCATGGTGTTCGCGATCAAATTGAAGTGGTTTCCGGTCGCGCTGGTCGAATCGCCGAGGCACTTCGTTCTGCCGACAGTCACTCTTGGAATTTACTTTGCGGGACGAATTGCGCGGTTGATGCGTGAGGGAATGGCGGGAGTTTTGGACGCGCCATTTATGATGGCGGCGAGGGCCAAGGGATTGAGTGATGTGATGGCTTGCCTGAAGCACGCGTTGCCAATCGCGGTGTTGCCGGTGCTCTCCTATTCCGGGCCCCTCCTGGCAGATTTGCTAACGGGTTCGTTTGTCGTGGAAAACGTGTTTCAAGTACCCGGACTGGGAATTTTCATTGTGAACAGTGCGCTGGCTTACGATTACACGCTAATCGTCGGCCTTGTATTGTTGTATGCGGCATTGTTGCTGGTCCTGAATTTTCTGGTGGACGTTGGGTACGCGTGGCTTGATCCGAGGGTGCGGTTCGACTAAAGCGTGATTTTTGCGTGACACAGATTTCACGAATTTGCGCGGCGATCCCTGTCGCTCTCTCTTTGCTCACAGTCGCTATGCTGTGCGGGATTGGATGTCGTTCGATTTTTGTGAAGCAAGAGGATTATTCGCTGGATTACGCGACGCCGGTTAATCGGGCGTTGCAGGAGAGAGTGGTCGCGATAGACGCGCGACTGCGGAGGTCAGCGGAATGCCGTCCGAAGCGACGGCCGTAGGGGTGCTGGACTTGCGAAGACTACGATTGGCCGTACTACGGCCCGATCAAATTTTCTACGGGGCAAGTGTGCCGAAGATTGGAATTTTGCTGGCGTATTTTCTGAAGTATCCGGAAGCGGCGACGAATCTTGATGCGCAGACGCGGCGCGAGTTAGGCCTGATGATCAAGGTGTCGAATAATGAAATGGCCGCAAAGTTTTCGCAGGAGCTCGGCCTTAAACAGATCCAGGAGGTGCTGAATGGTTATGGATTTTATGATGCCCAACATGGCGGTGGGTTGTGGATCGGAAAACATTACGGCAAAGGCGGCGAGCGATACGGCGAGCCGGTGGCAAATCATTCGCACGCGGTCACGGTGCGGCAGTTATTGCGGTATTATCTGTTACTGGAGCAGGAGCGATTGGTTTCGCCGGAAGCATCCAAGACCATGCGCGAAATATTTGTTTCTCCTGAGATAGCACCCTTGAACGACCGCTTCGTGAAGGCGTTGCAGGGGCGCGATGTAGAAATCGTACGCAAATCGGGTTGGTGGGAGGATTGGCATCACGACACGGCCATCGTGACCGGAAAGGGGCGGCATTATATAATTGTCGCGCTGACGCATCATCGGCGCGGGGACGAATATCTGGAGCAGTTCGCGCGCGAGGTGGACGACTTGCTGCAGAAAAAATGAAACACCCGCGCAACAGATGCCGGGTGCGGCGCGTTGCGCGGGCGTGAGTTGCTGTGATGCAACTTGAACTTTATTCGACTTTCTTTTGAGCGTTGTTCTCAGCCTTTTCGGCCTTGGCTTCCGCTTCAACCTTCTTCTTGTCGGCTTCGATTTGGGCGTGAGCCTTTTGTTGGTCTGCTTCTAGCCGAGCCTTTTCAGATTTCGCGTCCGCGTCCGCCTGTTTTTTGGCGACACGCGTGGCGTCATCGACCGCTTCTTTGCGGTCGTTCAAAGCGGCTTTTGAATTGTCCTTCTCATCTTCGATCAAGGCATTGTGCCGATCGCATCCGACGAGAGCGCAAGCTGTTACCACCACTGCTAATAACTTTTTCATATTCGTCAGTTTTCTCCTTGGCGTGAACTTCGGCTGCGAGGGCCTTTGGAACAACCCTAGGGCGCGCCGGTTTGGGGGTTCCGCCTGATAGAAAAGTGGCTATCCGAGAACACCGTAGAGGTTACGAATGCGGAATATCAGGGAGATTGGTAAAGCCCTGAGGCGGGCAAACTACGCCAGAACGCGTTTACGCTCGGGATCGTATGGCGCGCGCAGATGCGGTTTGGCGGGATAACGCCGGCCCGACACATTGATTTCATAATATCCTGCGAGGACGAAATCGGGAGTAATCGGCTCAGCGTTTTTGACGTAGCCCATTCCGATGGCCGCGCCAAGAGAGTGGCCATAAGAACCGGACGTGGTGTAGCCGACGACCTGATTGTTACGGTAGATTGGTTCGCTGCCCCAAAGAACGGGGCCGGAATCTTCGAGAACGAAAGTGACCAGTAGGCGTTTGAGGCCGGTTCGCTTTTGGTCGAGCAGGGCGTCGCGCCCGAGGAAAGACTTCTTCCAGGAGATCGCAAAGCCGAGTCCAGCTTCGAGTGCGGTATCATCCGGCGAGATATCAGAACCCCAGGCCCGGAAGCCTTTTTCCAAACGAAGGGAGTTGATCGAGTAGTGACCGGCGTTGGTCACGCCGAGATCATAACCGGCTGCCATGAGTGCATCGTAGAGTTGCGTGGCTTGACTCGCGGGGACGTGCAGTTCCCAACCGAGTTCGCCAACATATGTGATTCGAATGGCTCGCACGGTGCTCGTGCTGAGGGAAATGGTCTGCGCGGTGCCGAAGGGAAAGGCGTCGTTCGACAGGTCGGATTCGGTTAGGCGACTGAGCAGTCTACGGGAGTGAGGACCCATCACTCCAAGGACGCTGTAGGCTTCGGTCACGTCGGTGAGATCGGCACGTTCATGCGGTTGCATGTTCCGGCGGATCCAGTCCTGATCGCGAATGGTCTGGCCGGTGCTGCCGATGAGGTAAAATTCGTCGCGTGCGAGGCGGATAATGGTGAGGTCGCTCTCAAATGCGCCGCGGCTGTTAAACATACCGGTGTAGACCGCTTTCCCGAGCGGGACATCTATATTCGCGCCGCAGAGGCGTTGCAGGATGGAAAGAGCGTCCGGCCCCTTGAAGATGTATTTGGAAAAACCGGATTGGTCGAAAACCGCAACAGCTTCACGGCAGGCCCGGTGCTCACAGACGTGGTTCGGAAACCAATTTTGCCGGCCGAACGAGTATTCCATAATCGGTTTCGAACCGTGGGTCGCAAACCAAAGTGGACGTTCCCAGCCGTTCCGCACGCCGAAGCACGCTCCTTGTTCGGAGAGGCGGTCATGCAAGGGAGTTTTGCGAAGGTTGCGGCCGCACTCGAATTCGCGATTGGGCCACGCCATTTGATAATGGAGGCCGAGGACCTCGGTGACGCGTTCGCGGAGAAAAGCGCGATTGTTCGCCCAGGGCGCGAAGCGGCGGATGTCGACCGACCAGAGATCGAGCGTTGG
Source organism: Limisphaerales bacterium (assembly GCA_044226545.1). Classification (GTDB taxonomy): domain Bacteria; phylum Verrucomicrobiota; class Verrucomicrobiia; order Limisphaerales; family SXQI01; genus DASVNK01. The sequence continues at coordinate 386,184 of JBGAGW010000001.1, read as the reverse complement.
CTCTCCGGCGAGCATCCATTCGGCGAGAAATTTGCCTGCACCGCCAGCACTGGCGATCCCGACCGAGTTGAAACCGGCGGCGACGAAGAGGTGACGGAGTTCCGGCGCTTCGCCCATAATGAAGTTGTTGTCCGGCGTGAAGCTCTCTGGGCCGTTGGTGAACTTTTCGAATTTGCAGTGTTCCAATGCGGGGATGCGGTGGCGGCCATTTGCGAGCGGCACGGAGAATTTGTCCCAATCCGGTTCCAGGAGCTGAAAGGCGAAATTGGATGGGACTTTATCGACCATCCACGGTTTCGAAGATTCCTGGAACGCACCGAGCATTACCCCCTGGCCTTCGCCGCGGAAGTAAATGCAGAGATCGGGATCGCGGCCGACGGGAAGCTCGTCGAAGGCGCCGGGAAGAGATTCCGTGACGACGTAATGATGTTCGACCGGATAAAGCGGAATCGTGACACCGCACTGTAGACCGAGTTCGCGCGTCCACATTCCGCCACACAGGACAACATATTCGGCCTGGATTGAGCCTTGGTCGGTGTTGACGCCGATCGCCCGGCCATCTTTGTGGAGAATGCCAGTTACGCGAACGTTTTCACAAATCGTCGCGCCGCGCGAACGAGCACCCTTGGCAAGAGCTACGGGTACTTCGCGGGGAATCACTTTGCCATCGTGCGGAAGCCAGGCTGCGCCGAGAACATCGTCGACACGAAGGAGCGGCCACTTTTCGAGAGCGGCTTCGGGACTGATCAGATGTGCTTCGACACCGAAGAGTTCGGCCATCGCCATGGTGCGGCGAAGTTGAATCATGCGATCTTCGGATTTGCCAACTATGAGGCTGCCCACCTGTTTCCAACCGACGGAATGCCCGGTCTCCTTCTCCAACTGCGAATAGAGTTCAACCGTGTACTTGTTGATGCGGGTCATGCTGTTGCTGGTGCGGAGACGTCCGACCAGGCCGGCAGCGTGCCACGAGGTGCCGGCCGAGAGCTGATTTTGTTCGAGGAGAACGACGTCTTTCCAGCCGAGCTTGGTGAGATGATAGGCAACGCTCGTGCCGATCACCCCGCCGCCGACAATCGCGACCTTGGTTTCCGAGGGAAGTTTCATTCAGGCGCTGAAGGTAGATAGGGGAAAGGGGAGGAAGGGAAGCAAGAAATTTAGAAAGAGACCTGTTCTCCGCAAGAGCCGTGTGGCCCACCCCTGGTTCTATTTGAGTTTCTTGGGCGGTTTTGGGGCTGGCAATTGCCGCTCGGACTTGAGCAAGGCGTTTTCGAGTTTCAGCATTATTTTTTCACGTTCGTGTCGGTTCTCCTCGCGAAGGCTTTGAATTTCATACTGGAGGCGAGTTACGACGTCTGTGAGGGCATCGAATTCCTTTCGTAGGTTGGCGATATCCTCCTTGTTTTGCTGAACGTCTCGGGCCAGAAAAACCTGCCCTCGAAAGAGCTCAAGAAGCTTTTTCAGCATGCAGATTTGCCTGGAGAAGGTCGATCTTCCGTCGAGTGGACACTGTGAGTCGGCGGATATCTGCGTCCGTTTTTTTCATTTCGCGCCGAATGGTTGAAAGTTCCGATATGCAGTCGTCAATTTCAGCGAGATATTTTCTATCGCGCTCACTCATCTCTATCGCCAACAATGATCTTGCGGTCATGTCAGGAGGATAATGTTCGCCTGATGAAACGCAATCCACGACGTGCCTTCGCAATAACCTGAAGGAGATATCGCCCAGCTTTGTCACGACTTTTTCGGTACTGGAACTGCTCAATTTGCTTGAATTGTCCGATCGCCTGACAGAGCGTGTCAGCACTTGTGAAAGGGAAAGAAATCAGCGGACGAGAGTTCCGTCGGAGCACTCCCGAAGAGAGATTGCGGCCAGGCGAGGCCGTGATTGTAAAAAAGAGCAACGGCAAACGTTTTATTCTAACCCGCGTCGATGCAGGTGAAAAAAGCATCAACGCAGTGCTGGATAACCTGTTTCAAGAGATTCCTGCCGATGGACCGAAAGTGCGAACTGACCTTTCAAGAATTATCATCGAGGATCGCGAGTGATCGTCTATTGTGACACGAGTTTCCTCGTGAGCTGGTTGAACGAAGAGGATGTGAATCACAAGAGGGCTCGATTGGCTTCAGGCAAGTGGGACGCTCACGATTTTGTCGTTTGCGAGGTGCATTTGTTCGAATTAGCTGCCGCGGTACGCGCGGCGACACATCGGGCGGGGGGAGGGCTTCCTGCGCACGTTGCTCGGCGCGTTATCAACCGTTTTGATCGTGCGGTAAACGGAAGGGTTTTCCTCCGAAGGTCAGTGGAGGTTGGGGACTCGATCGCAATGTCCCGTTCGCTCGGGGAATCTCATGGCTGGAAAGTTCGCCACACTACGTTTGATTTGTGGCATCTCGCAGCCGCGTGGTCACTTTCTGCGGGAGTGTTTCTGACATTCGATAAGCGGCAGGATTCAATTGCCTCGTTGCTGGGAATGGCAACATAGACCACGCGCCTATGCGGACGTTCAACGTAGAAGCCAATTTTCCGACGCTCGACGAGGCGCGGCGGTTGGTGATTGAGGAGATACGGCGCGCCAAACGCGAAGGAGTTCGCGCGCTGAAGGTGATTCACGGTTATGGTTCCTCCGGGAAAGGTGGATCGCTCTGCGTTGGGTTGCGCAAATCATTCGCGCTGCGCAAAAAGGAGGGGGTTATTAAAGAGTCCATCGCTGGTGAGGATTTTTCCATATTCAACCCGACCGTCCTCGCCATGTTGGAGTCTGCACCTGAGTTGCGTGGCGACTGCGACCTGAACAATACGAACGAAGGGGTGACGGTTCTTTGGTTGAAATGAGCGGCTTGTGTTTGCGCAGGTTGGCCCGCAGCTTTTCCTGATGAATCGGAAATATTTGCAGCGGTCGGTCTTGATCGGGGCGATGTTGGTCTTGGCCGGGTGCAGTACTTCGTCGCCCTCGCATTACATCTCGCCGCGGATTACTGGTCGCGTGGTTGATGCAAAATCGGGCCAGCCTGTTGAGACCGTTCAGGTGCGAACCATCGGAAATAACGAGCGCGCTCAAGCAGCCGATACCGCTAAAGGCGCCGAACGAATGACGAGAACATCCGCATTCGATACCAAGCCTGACGGCACTTTCGTTATTCCGAGCGAAAAAGAGGTCGCGTTTTTTCGGGCGGTTGGGTGGTACTCGGTTACTCTCTCGTTCGAACATCCTGCTTATTACAAGACGGTCAAAACGTATATGCCGAAAAACGCAACGAACTCGGCCTCAGGCGAGCCTTGGATTCAGACGGGAGACATTTCAGTGGACCCGCTTCCAAAATGAGGGCGACTTCCAGGGACGCGGATGTGTTCGTTTCACTGATAGCCTGCCGTGAGAGTCGCGTCACTGTTCCCTGAACATTCTTGATTTTCACTGAGCTGAGATTCAACATCTGACTCCCATGATCACGAACAGACACTCATCGTGGTCCTTTCCATTCGCGTCAATTCGTGTTCATTCGCGGTTGAAAATGATCGGGACACTCTTCGTTCTTTTCACCCCTCTCACCGGTCGCGCAGATGCACTCATTCCGGAACAAGAACGAGCTTCATTTCGCCTGGCGGATGATTCCCTCCAGGTGGAATTGGTCGCTTCTGAACCAAACGTGATCAGTCCCGTCGCGATTGCCTGGGACACGAAAGGCCGCATGTTTGCCGCGGAAATGATCGATTACCCGCTCGGTCCGGGTTCCGGTCAGATTCGCATGTTAGAAGATCTGGACGGCGACGGCCTTTACGAAAAGGCCACTGTTTTTGCGGACGACCTCCATTTTCCCAACGGCGTTCTCCCCTGGAAAGACGGTCTGCTCGTTACTTCGGCGCCCAATATTCTTTTCCTTCGCGATACCGACGGCGATGGTCGTGCCGATGAACGTCGCGTTATCCTGACCGGTTTCGGCGAAGGCAATCAGCAATTGCGCGTCAACGGTCTCTTTCTCGGTCTCGATGGTTGGATCTATGGCGCCAATGGACGGAGCGACGGCGAACTTCGCAAGCCCGGCCAGACCGAAGGCGTTTCGCTACGCGGCCACGACTTCCGATTCAAGCCGGACACGGGCGAATTCGAAGCCATCTCAGGCCGCAGCCAATTCGGCATGGGGCATGATGATTGGGGCAATCGCTTCCTTTCCTGGAACACCATTGCGATGCGGCATGAAGTGATCCCGGAGAAATTCCTCGCCCGCAATCCGAACATTTCGGTGACGGAAGCGTTGCACGACCTCGCACCGGACGGAGACAAAGGCGAGGTTTTTCCGCTTACGCCCACGCCGCTCACGTTCAATAATGAATCGACCAGCCACTTTAATGCTCTCGCCGGCCTGACGATTTATCGCGGGGACGCTCTGCCCGGTTATTACGGAAATGCGTTCATGGGCGAAACACTCCGCAATCTCGTTCATCGGCGAGTGCTTGAACCTGACGGTCCGACATTTGTCGCCCGCCGTGTCGAACAGGGCCGCGAGTTTCTCGCTTCGACCGATCCATGGTTTCATCCGGTGAACTTCGCTACGGGGCCGGACGGCGCGCTCTACATCGTGGATTTTTATCGCCAGTGGGTCGAACATCCCGGCTACGTTCCCGAAAAGCTTCGCGACAAATATCCGTGGCGTACCGGAGCGGAACATGGGCGTATCTGGAGGGTTCGCCCGCGCGATTGGCAGCGCCCAAAATTTCCGCCCTCTGCGGTTGTATCCGTTGTTCTACTCGACCACCCGAACGGTTGGTGGCGAGATGCAGCATTTCGCACTCTTCTGGATCAGCACGATGACAAAACTCTAGCGGGACTTCGCTTAGCTATCCGCCGCACGGGAACGGAGAAATCACCCTATGTGAGAGTTCTGGCGTTAAATCTTCTGGCGATTTTGCGCAACGTTGACCTTGAGACTTTCGAGGCCGCACTTCGAGATCCCGACCCGCACGTTCGTGAAACCGCTCTCAGGATTTCGGCGAATAATATCGATTTGGCAGGTTATGAGCGATTGCTGAACGATAACTCTCCAGCGGTTCGGCTCTGGGCGGTCCTGAACATCACAGCCGAACGAGCGGGGCGGGTGGAAGCTTACGGGAAACTTGCCTCTTCCGAGAATCTGGATCGAATTACCGCTCTGGCGATCCGGAGTGCCGCCTCTCCGCAGGCTGGCACTTTGTGGTCGAAAATTTATGATGAACGGCCTCAGCCACGAGAGGCATTGCTCGAATTGATGCAAGGGCTGGCGGAAGACTGCGCGCGCAGCCATAACGCGTCCCAACCCTCACTTCTGGCGGCTCTTGCTCGTCGCGAATCGCCGTCTCAACTCGACCTGGTTTCTCTCGTTCCGCTGCTTGGCGTTTCCACCGAGAGAACGACGGATCCCAAATTCATCGAGAAATATCTGAATGCTGCGAAAGAGGTTCTTTCGGACGACAAGGCCAAACCATTCGCGAGACGCAGTGCCTTCCAAATCCTCGCTTCCTTTGCGCCTGAAGATCGGCCCGCTGTTTTAAAGTTTCTTCTACCTTCAGAGCCGGATGCGGTTCAACTCGCGGCGAGCAGCGCCATAGCACAATATGGTAAACCCGCTCTCCTCCGGGTGGCGTTGAAATCGTGGAATCAATATCAGGTCTCCACTCGACGCCAACTTCTCGCCGCGGCGGCCCGTTCCAGCACAAATGCAAGCGTTCTGCTCGCCGCGCTTGAATCCAATGAAGTGAAACCAGGAGAAATCGACCCGTTCGTTCGCCAGTCCCTCCTCCGCGCCGCCTCCGGGCCTGAACGCGAGGAGTTGCAGAAGCTGTTCGGCTCTCCGGTGTCCGCCGAGAGGGCGTCGGTCGTCGAGAAATTTTCGCCAGCTCTCAATCTTGTGGGAGACAAGGCGCATGGTCGCACGTTGTTTGAGAAGTCCTGCGCCCAATGTCACACTTTCCGTGAATTCACGGGCAAGGTGGGCCCCAACCTTTCCGGCATCGCGGCACGTCCCAGGGAAGCGCTGCTCGTGGACATTCTGGATCCGAGCCGGCAAGTGATGCCGGAATTTCTTGGCTATTCTATCCAACTGAACGACGGCGACTCGGTTACAGGGCTCCTGGTTAGCGAATCTTCGTCAAGCGTTACTCTGCGAAGACCGAATCTACCGGACCAAACGATTCCGCGTTCTCGCATAACAAGTTTGCAGGCCGGGCGCACGTCGCTCATGCCCGATGGCCTGGAAGCCGAAATGGCAGTTCAGGACGTAGCAGATCTTCTGCAGTATCTTACTGAGCCTTAATGCGTTCAGCTCCAAGTGGTTGAACAACGCGAGGGTCTCTTTGTAATTACAAACTTGTAATCCCCTTGTAAGCGTTGGTTAACCCCCGTCTGGCACTTTTCTGCATAACAGAAAGAAAGGATTTCGAAGTTATATGCGAAAATATGTCAGAAGTTTGAAAGCACAATGCGCGGCGGCAGTGCTCGCCGGTGCATTGTTGATCGGCGGGGGCGCGGCTCTTTTCGAGCAAGACGTTCACGCCAAAGAAAAGTCCAACAAACCAGTGCCTGCTCATGTGACGGTGGATAACGCACCTGTTCAACGCGAGCGGCAGATGGTTACGAGTTTTTCCACAGTGGTGAGGAAAGTTTCGCCGAGCGTGGTAAAAGTTTACTCCACCTTTAAAGGGAAGGAGATGGGCGACGCACCAAATCCCTTTTCCGATGATCCGATTTTCCGCCGGTTTTTCGGCGACCAGTTCGGTCCTGAAAATGGCGGTCGTGGGGGGCGGATGAAAAAAATGCCAGCACCCAAGCAACAAGGCGTCGGCTCCGGTGTTATTGTGAGTAAGGACGGCTACATCCTGACGAACAATCACGTGGTGGACAATGCCGAAGAGGTGAAGGTGCAAATCGGCGACAATGGTGAAGAGATTACAGCGAAGGTCGTCGGCACCGATCCAAAATCGGACATCGCGGTGCTGAAAATTGACGCCAAGGACAAGAGCTTTCCGGCACTGACCGTGGCGGACAGCGACAAGATCGAGGTGGGCGACGTTGTGCTCGCAGTGGGGAATCCCTTCGGAATCGGCCAGACCGTAACGATGGGTATTGTGAGCGCAACCGGCCGCGCCACTCTTGGCCTCGAGTACGAGGACTTCATCCAGACGGACGCCGCCATCAATATGGGTAACTCTGGTGGCGCGCTGGTAGATGCGGAGGGCCGTCTCGTAGGAATCAACACCGCAATCCTGAGCCGCACCGGCGGCAACCAGGGAATCGGTTTCGCGGTTCCGGCGAATCTCGCTCGTTACGTGATGGAAAGCATCATCGAGAATGGTCATGTGATTCGCGGGTTCATGGGTGTGAACATCCAGAACGTGGATTCGAGCCTGGCGGAGAAATTCGATGTGAAGGAACACACGGGCGCACTGGTGGCGAACGTCACGGCTGAGAGCCCGGCGGATAAGGCCGGCATCAAAGATGGGGACGTGATCCTCGAATTCGATGGCAAACCGGTGGTGGACAGCCGACATCTGAAATTGCAGGTCGCGCAGACTGCTCCAGGCAAAGAAGTGCCCGTGAAGATCTCGCGCAGCGGCAAGGAGAAGGAACTGAGCGTTACGCTCAAAGAGTTCCCGCAAGATAAGGAGCTCGCGAAGAATGATCGCGGCGACCATTCCTCGGGCGATCCGACCGACGGAATTACGGTGGATGAATTGAACGCGGCGGCCCGCCAGCAGTTCAATATTCCGAAGAACGTCGTGGGCGCCCTGATCACCGATGTGGATCCCGATTCGGCGGGAGCTGCCGCGGGGCTGCGTGCGGGCGACGTAATCCTCGAGATCAATCGTAAGCCGGTGAAGAGTTCGGAAGACGCAGTCTCGATGACTGAGAATATCAAGGACGACTCGGTGCTGCTCCGGGTCTGGAGCCGCGGCGCTGCCCGCTATGTCGTCCTCAAGAAAGCCGATGCGAAAGTCGGATAAGGATTAGGGAAACAAGGGTTAGGTTAAAAGGGTGCTACGCTAGCCTCCCGCGGTCGCGCGCGGGAGGCATTTTATTTCTCGGGCTCGTCGCAGTCGAACTCGCCAGCGCAGCAGGAACCGCGTTCCTGCAGGCAGTTTTCGCACAAATAAACCCCGACGATCAGGATCGCATCGAAACGGCCGCAAGTTTCACACGGCTTCTCGGGTGAGTTCAGTTTTTCATTTACTGGGTCCATGTCTTAACATTGCGGCATGAGGGCTGCGCTTCCAGCGAGCGCTTCTTCGGCCTCTTTTTCTCGGCCGGCCGACATTAAATATTGCGCGTGTTGCTTCAGAGTTTTCCCGAGGCGGTAGCGATTAGAACCGCTGGCGGTGTGCGGTTGCTCGCAAATGTTCCTGCGATGTTTCACAGCGCGTTCAGAGAATTCCAAAGCTTTTGGCAAATCGCCACGCGCCGCGTAGATACTGGCTGCGACATCCGCCATGTTGCCTCGGGCCGCCTGGAGCCCGCTCAGAAACGCATTGTTACCGTAGGGTGAGATCAGCTCTTCGGCGTCTGCAAGGAGTTTCAGCGCAAAGTCGTGGTCGCCGTTTGAATGGGCCTGAGAACGGGCGAGTGTCGTTATAACGCGCGCCTTCGCTAATGCGTAGATTTTTTCTTCAGGGATCGATGCCACTGCTTCGCGGAGGACCCGGTCGGCCTCTTCAAAGCGTTGCAGTTCGATCAGCAGCCGCCCCTTGGCTTCCCACGCCATGAGCGACAAGTGAAGAACGTCCGAAGATCGGGCCTTTACGAGCGCCTTTTCGATTTCAGCAGCAGCCTCTTCAAACTTGCCGTTTATCTGACATAGTCCTCCCAGATCCAAATGAGGTTTGATCGAAAGAAGGGGGTTGGGTTCTTCGAGGGCCAGTTCGAGCACTTTCCTTTGTGCCTCCTCCGCGCCGACCCAATTGCCCTGATCTTCGCACTCTGATTCGAGCGTTTCCCAGGCACGCCTTTGCGTAGGCTCCTCGGTCATCGCCTTCAACGCAATCGTCTGGAAAACCTCCAGCATAATTGTTTCCGCACGCGCATGATCGTTCGCGTTGATGGCATCACCGTATTCGAGAAAGCGCTTCTCCATGTGCGCTTGTTCTTCCTGTTTTGCCTGCTCCTCGGCTGTCATTCTTCGACCATTTATAATACGGATTAGAAAGTCAATCGGCGGCGAATCCGTTTCGTTGCCATTTTCGGCTTCGTTCAGTAGTTTTTGCGCCCTGATGAACGTCCTGCGCTTCAGCGATCCCGGCTACGAGCAGAAACTGGAACAACTCGCGAGTCATTCGAGCTTGTTCGATTCTGTGATCGACGAGCGCACGCGCGCCATCATTGAAAACGTCCGGACCCGCGGTGATGAGGCTTTGCTGGAGCTCACAGCTCGCTTTGATGGGGCTCAGCTCAGACCGGACCAGCTCGTCGTCACAACCCCGGAAAAATTTAACGCTTCATTGATCGCCGACGAAGATCTGCGCGAAGCGGTTGAAGCTGCCCATCGCAATATTCAGAATTTCAGCCGTAAATCGCTTCGCAAAAACTGGTCCGCACGCAACCGCCAGGGAGCGCGCGTCGGGGAAAAATTCGATGCGTTCGGGCGGGTAGGAATTTACATCCCTGGCGGAACGGCCCCGTTGGTTTCCACCGCACTGATGACCGTGACACTCGCGCACACGGCGGGCTGTCAGGAAATCGCTGTTTGCACGCCATGCAATGCCGAAGGCCAGATAAACCCGGCTTTGCTCTACGCACTCAATATTGCCGGTGCAACCGAAGTCTATCGTGTGGGCGGTGCGCAGGCGATCGCAGCTTTGAGTTACGGCACCTCGACAATTCGCCGCGTGCAGAAGGTGTTCGGACCTGGGAACGCTTACGTCGTCGCCGCAAAACGACTGTTGTTTGGTCATGTGGCAGTGGATCTCTTGCCGGGTCCGAGCGAGGTTCTGGTGCTGGCCGATGACTCGGCTGATCCCGCGTTCGCCGCCGCCGACTTGTTGGCGCAGGCCGAGCATGGATCCGGTCATGAGCGTGTCTGGCTCATCACTCCTTCGCACAAAATGCTCCGTCGTGTCGAAAAAGAGATCAGCCGCCAGATCAAAAAACTATCGCGGCGCGAGTTCATTGAAAACGCGTTGAAGAATAACGGGTGGCTCATCGAGGTAAAATCGCTTGAGGACGCCGTCGCGCTGGCCAATCGTTTGGCGCCCGAGCACATCGAATTGATGACGAAGAAACCTTCGTCGGCTGCCGAAAAGATCGTTACGGCAGGCGCAATTTTCCTCGGCCCACTTTCGCCCACCGTGATGGGGGACTACGTCGCGGGGCCGAGTCACACTCTTCCAACCGGGGGCGCGGGCGCATCATTTGCCGGGCTGACCGTCGATCAATTCCAACGCCGGACCAGCATCGTCGAGTATGACCGGCATTCCTTAAAAAAGTCGCTCAAATATGTGCAGAAATTTGCCGCGATTGAAGGGCTGGACGCCCACGGCCGTTCCGCTTCCATTCGCCTGAAGTAATGAAGACGCAGGACCTCATCCGCCCGCTCGTGCGGGAGCTCCATCCTTACGTTCCCGGTGAGCAGCCGAAAATCAAAGGGCTGATCAAACTCAACACCAACGAAAACCCGTATCCGCCCGCACCCGCTGTGTTGCGCGCGATTCGCAGCGCGGTGGATGGACGGCTTCGTCTCTATCCGAATCCCACGGCACAACGCCTGCGTGAAAAGCTGGCGAGCTTCCACAATTGTTCGCCAGAAAACGTCTTTGTGGGCAATGGTTCCGATGAAGTGCTCTCGCTGGCCGTTCGGGCATTTGTTGAACCGACAAATAAAAACACGACTAGCCGATCCGTCGTGCAGTTCTTTACTCCGAGCTATTCGTTGTATCCGGTTCTCGCCTCCATACACGGCGCTGCCACAAATCCAATTCCGCTCCAAAAGGATTTCAGCTTGCCCTCCGGAAAAGAACTTCGCGGCTGGGACAAGCGCGCGGCTCTCACTCTCATCACCACCCCCAACGCGCCCAGCGGTCGCGGCTACACGAAGTCGCAACTGGAAGAAATCTGCAAAAAGCAGCGGGGAATCGTTCTCCTTGACGAGGCCTACGTCGATTTCGCGCGAGAAAACGCGTTGGACCTTGCATTGAAGTATCCACACGTCTTGGTGGCACGCACTTTTTCCAAAGCCTATTCGCTCTGCGGTCTTCGCGTAGGCTATTGCATCGGAACTCCCGAACTGATTGAAGCGCTCGACAAAATCCGCGATAGCTACAACGTAAACGCGCTTGGGCAAGTGGCAGCCGAGGCGACTCTCGACAACCTTTCCTATTACGAAAAGAACTTCGCCCGAATCATTGCTACCCGCAGCCGCTTAACCGATCAACTCTCCGAGCTTGGTTTCGACGTGCTTCCCAGCGAAACGAACTTTATTCTTGCGCGCCCCCCAGGTTTGCCAGCCCAGGTCTGGCTGCAAAAACTGCGCGACCGCAAAATCCTCGTTCGCTGGTTCAGCGCACCCGAGGTCAGCAGTTACATTCGCGTCACCATCGGTACTTCGGAGGATGGCTCTGCTCTGACCAGAGCCGTGAAAGACATTTTACGGCACTAAGCCGTTCCGCAGCATTTTTTGAATTTCTTGCCGCTCCCGCAAGGGCACGGGTCATTGCGTCCGACTTTCGGGCCGAAGGTACGCTCATGCGTCCAGCGATCCACGTTCCACCAGAAGGAGCAGGTCGGGCACACACCTCCCTCCGGATAGTCTTTCCCTTCCTCGTGCGGGCAGCCGATGATTCCTTCTGAAATCACGCTCTCCACGACGTTCTGTTCCTTCAAAAAATCGGTGACTTCCGCCGTAACGGTCGGATCCTCGCGAATATCGCCTTTCTCAACAGTCCAGCGTCGCAACGGCCCATGTTCGTCGGGTCCCGTGAAGACCGCAGCCACCACCTTGGAGGCGTGTTGGTCGTTCGGACCGTAGAAAGCAATGGTGGCGAGCGGATAGCGCACTTTTCCGGTGCCAGTCCTGTGAATCGTTGGCATGCAAAAACGATACCCTTAAGAACGCTCGAGCGTCTCCAATTTCTTCTCGGTCTTGTAGATGTCGAACTCGCGCGCGAGGTGGTCTGGAAGGACGGGTGAATGTTCCAAGTGTTATGAAAAAAGTCGTCTCGCGTTGCAGTGGTAATGCGGGATTTCCGCGCTCCCGGGAGTCATTCTTTCCTGAATCACGGTCAGAGCTTCCCGATGCAACAGCCGCCATCCATTGCAATTTCCTTCCCACGGGTAATTAGGCGAATTTTCATACGAAACAACACTCGTATCTGGATCGAATCAGTCACAAGGTTCTCCGCAAGAAGAAAATGCAACCGACCTTGCCAGCCCTGAAGAACGAATGTGCGCGCAGACGCACGGGCTGCGGTTGCACATGCGCGAAAAGCGTTGCGTTGGGTGGTACGGTTATGGCTTGATTCGGCAGTCAACGATGGATCCAAAACTGGGAGTTCGGCGCAGTCTCCACAGGGAGGACTTGTGAAACGCTGCCGAATGCATATTTATTATTCAGGGAGAGTGCAGGGAGTCGGGTTTCGATATACGACGAAGAACGTGGCCACCGGCTACGAAGTGACCGGTATTGTTCGCAATCTGTCCGATGGTCGGGTAGAGTTGCTGGCCGAAGGGCTTAAGGATGAGCTGGAAGCATTCCAACAGGGCATCCGTGAGTCAGGGCTTGGTTCCTTCATCTCGAACGAAGAGCTCCGTTGGGAAGATTCGAGCGGAGAATTTCGTGGTTTTGAAATCAGGCAGTAGAATGCTTTTGTTGGAAGTAGATGCGTTACGCAATCATAGCTGATATTCACGCCAATTGGGAGGCGTTTCAAACGGTCCTGGCGGACACCAAAGCCATGGGCTGCACCCACTACGCCTGTTTGGGCGATGTAGTCGGTTACAATGCCAATCCCAAGGAATGCCTCGACCTCGTCCGCGAGATGGGCATGCCGGTCGTCAAAGGGAATCACGACGAATATTGTTCCGCCGAGAACGATCTCGAAGGTTTCAATCCGCACGCGCAGGAAGCGATCAACTGGACGCGGGACCAACTCACCGAAGATGATCGCAAGTGGTTGCGCGACCTGCGCTACATCCGTCTGGTGGCCAGCTTCTCCATAGTTCACGCGACACTCGATGGTCCCCAACGTTGGGGGTACGTTTTCGACAAACTGGCCGCTGCCGCGAGCTTTACCTACCAAAACACCAGCGTCTGCTTTTTCGGCCATACCCATGTGCCAGTCGCATTCGTGCGGGACGCGATGGTTCGTGGCGGCACCTACTCGAAATTTAAAGTCGAGCCGGGCAAAAAGTATTTTGTAAACGTCGGCAGCGTCGGTCAACCCCGCGATGGCAATCCCAAAGCCGCCTACGTGGTTTACGATCTGGACGAAGGTTCAATTGAATTACGTCGACTCGATTACGACATCGGTACGACCCAGAAGAAAATTCTGGATGCCGGATTGCCTCCGCGCCTGGCCCATCGTCTTGCGGAAGGAAAGTAGAACAGAGTTGGCGCGTGCTTCAGATCGTTGGCCTTGTTGCAAGGGCTCGCCGATAGAATTCGAGCGTCGCTGTTAAGCTTTCACTTTTCTCGACGCAGCTTCGGCTCTTTGCTCGCCTCCATCTGCAATCGCTGGATGACCAGCCCGATCACAAACGCGACACCAAAAATAACCAGCGCGTTTTGTTCCGTTCCGATCCCATCCGCCAGAAACGCTGCGCCCGTCAGCGACGAAAGGATGATCAAGGCCCATTCGAAAATCGCGAGCATCAGGATCATACCCACGATTCCACCGGCCAGGAAGCCGACCCACACAAACTTCTCCTCGTTTAGTCGCGTCAACACAAACGCACAGAGATAGCCGCCGGCTGAAAACCCCGCGATGGCGATGGCCAGCTTCTGCAACACCACGCTGAGCAACGCGCCCAGTAGTCCGGCCAATAATGCAATCGCGAACACCATCCACGTCGAATGGAGTTGGAGCTGATCGCGCGCAATGAACATCCCTGCCGCAAAACCTGCCGCCCCCACGAAGAACCAGAACAGACGCCGTCCGAAGAGCAGCAGGATCAGTCCGAAAATTGCGGAAACGATATTCATTCGCGCGAAAACTTTCATGGCGATAAGAGCAAGCCCTCCGCGAACGCGCAAGAGCGCTCGGCGGAGGGCATGGTGAAAGTTCCGCGTTATTCCGTGGTCGCGTAGGCGCGCGAGACGCGATCGAAATCGCGGTCGACCGGTTTCAACGCCGGCGTGAAATACGCTTTTAGTTTAAGAGTTTTCTCTTCCAACCAGCGCCAATGTTCGGCGTGGCCATCGGCAAAGGACAGGTTCATTCCGTTTTGATGCCAGCTCGCCGGATAATTTTGCCAGGAGCGGTCATCGACTAGAATGGCGAAGTATCCGTCGTCGATGCTGTCGGGATGTTCGTCGAGGAAAACCATCGCCTGTGCCGGAGGCGGGTGTTGAATATTTTCGTATTTGCGGCTGATTGGGTATTTGGCGCCATTGATTGCCGCGTCGCCATGCATTTGTCCGCTCATCGAATAACTGCGCACGCGTGGATAAGAGCTCGGACCAATCTTTGTTGTGCTGCGGTCGGCAGGACAATGGTAGATCTTCGTGCTGGAATTGTACGGATAGAGCTTGCCGTTCTTGATAAACAGGTCGTTGGTCGCCTGCGTGGGCGTGCTCATGGCGCCCAAAATCCACGAATTGGTGCTGAAACCCGGTGTGCCGAGGGCGTAGTTCCAGACCAGTTCACCGTGATCATCGGAATACATGATCCAGCAGAGATTGAGCTGTCGTTGATTGTTCAGACAAAAGGTCGTTTGCCCTTTGGCTTTGGCTTTGCTTAACGCGGGTAAAAGCATGCCGGCAAGGATCGCGATAATCGCGATCACGACCAGCAGCTCGATCAAAGTGAAGGCGAGCCGAGACCGCGCCTTCACGTTTGCATCCAAGGACCTCATTTCACGAACTTCAGGGTTTGCGTAAGCGATAGAATGCCTGGCCTGTCCCCGCACTGACTGTCACCGTATTGTTATCGCCCGAAACCACCGGCGGCGTCGGAACGGCGGCCCAGTTGCCGCCCAGGGTCCCGACCGTTTCCAAACCGAAACCGCTCGCCGAAACCGGCCAGGAGATAACGACGCTATTGCCGTTACGCGCGATCCTAAGCGATGGATTCTCGCCTGCGCTGCTGCCAATCCCGAGAAGTAATTGGTCGAGTTCCGCCTGAGTGTATTTGCTCATCAGGTCAGAATCGGTGGCGAAGAGGAACAAGTCAGGTGTTACTCCGCCTTCCCGGTATGAGATCGTGAAATCGAGCGGTTTGTTAAGGCGGTCTTGTGTGACCTCATATTTGAACGCCACATTTGGTTCGCCCGCTGTTTCAGGATTGTTAAATTGGCTTGAGATCAGTTGATTCCAATGGAAGTTCCCTTCCCAATACTTATTGGCTGCTTCATCCTCCGCGAAATGGTTGACGCGCGATCCCGCGGGATCGTCTTTGATGAAGAGAAATCCTGCCGCATCGCAACATCCCTCGGCATAGCCCCCGCGCGGCAACGGCCAGTCACTTTGCGGATCCTTGCCGAAGTCCGGCGGGACAAAGAAGGAATCTTCATTACCGTAGGAGGTCAGGTTCCCACCGTTTTCGAACATGGTAAACCGCATGTAGAGGTAGTAAGTGCCCGTCTTCGAGAACTGAACGCGATAATTCACCTTATCTGCATGCTCTGCGAAAATCGTTTTCGTGTAGAGCGCACCGGTTCCTGACGCTGTGCTGCTCGCACCAAGGATTGGATTCCCGAGAAAGCTCGTAATGGCTCCAGTTTTGTCGACTTTGGAAAAGCCTTTGTCCGGGTCGCTGTCAGATTCTGAGATATAATTCTCCGCTTCGAGCTTGAGGTAGGACCAGGTATTATTGCCTGTAGTCACCTGATCGGTGTCTTTTTGTAGTGCCACAGAGGTGTCTGGCGGTACGAACAATTGGTCCAATTGCTCTTGAGTGTATTTGCTCATTAAATCCGAGTCGGTGCTGAAGAGGAAGAAGTCTGGCGTAACGCCGCCTTCGCGATAGGAAATCGTGAACTCGAGCGGTTTGTTCAACCGATCCGGAGTCACCTCGTATTTAAACGCCACATTCGGTTCGCCCGCGGTTTCGGGATTGTTGAACTGGCTGGAAATGAGCTGATTCCAGTGGAAGTTGCCTTCCCAATAGAGATTGGCCGCTTCGTCTTCGGCGAAATGGTTCACCCGCGCCCCTGCGGGATCGTCTTTGATAAAGAGGAAACCCGCCGCATCGCAACATCCCTCGGCATATCCCCCGCGCGGCAACGGCCAGTCAGTTTGCGGGTCTTTGCCGAAATCGGGAGGGACAAAGAAGGAGTCTTCGTTCCCATAGCTCGTGAGGTTGCCTCCGTT
This sequence comes from Limisphaerales bacterium, assembly GCA_044226545.1. Classification (GTDB taxonomy): domain Bacteria; phylum Verrucomicrobiota; class Verrucomicrobiia; order Limisphaerales; family SXQI01; genus DASVNK01. The sequence goes on along the minus strand of JBGAGW010000001.1, from coordinate 369,699 downwards.
CTCAAACATCGTGAAACGCATGTAGAGGTAGTAAGTGCCAGTCTGGGAGAACTGGACTTTATACGTCACCTTGTCTGCATGCTCGGCAAAAACTGTTTTCGTATAGAGCGCGCCGGTGCCTGACGCGGTGCTGTTCGTGCCTAACACCGCATTTCCCAAAGCGTTCGTGAGCGTGCCACTCTTGTCGACGCGGGCGAAACCGGCATCTTCGTTGCCATCTGCTTCGGAAACGAAATTCTCCGCTTCGAGCTTTAGGTAAGACCATGTATTATTGCCGGTCGTTACTTTATCACCCGGTTTTTGAATCGCTACGGAAGGGTCAGGAGGTAGCAGCAATTGATCGAGCTCTGCCTGAGTGTATTTGCTCATCAGGTCCGAGTCGGTGCTGAACAAGAAGAGATCCGGCGTAACGCCGCCTTCGCGGTAAGAGATGGTGAACTCGAGCGGCATGTTCAAATTTTCTGCGGTGACTTCATACTTGAATGCCACGTTCGGTTCACCGGTCGTCTCGGGATTATTGAACTGGCTGGAGATCAGTTGGTTCCAATGAAAGTTCCCTTCCCAATATTTATTAGCTTCCTCGTCTTCCGCCGCGTGGTTCACGCGTGCTCCCGCTGGATCGTCTTTGATATAGAGAAAACCTGAGACATCGCAGCAACCTTCCGCATAGCCGCCGCGCGGCAACGGCCAGTCACTTTGCGGATCCTTGCCGAAATCCGGAGGGACAAAGAACGAATCTTCGTTGGCGTAGGTTGTCACGTTCCCGCCATTCTCGAACATCGTAAAACGCATGTACAAGTAATAAGTGCCGGGTTTATTGAACTGAACTTTGTAGGTCACCTTGTCGGCGTGTTCGGCGAAAATTGTCTTGGTGTAGAGAGCCGCGCCCCCAGATGCCGTGCTACTCGGACCTAGAATTTGATTTCCGAGGAAGCTGATAATACCACTGCTTTTATCTACGCGCGCAAAGCCCGCGTCCGGATTCTCATCGGCCTGCGTTTCAAAGTTCTCTGCCTCCAGAACGAGGTAAGTCCAGGAATTGGTCGGTGTTTTTATTTCATCGGTCACCTTTTGTATGGTCACCGCCGCTTGCGCGGAGGTGAACCCGAGAACTCCCGCGAGCAGTGCGGATTCCATGAGACTTCCCACCTTGCGTGCAGTGGGAAATCGATGTTTGAGGGCATGATGCGGCCCAACTGAAGAGACGATTGCTTTATCCTTCATAAGGTTTGTTGGAACGCCGGAGTTTTAAACCGCGCGCCCGGTTCCGGTCAACGATTCTCTGGGAACTTCCCCGCTTTTTCTTGCGAACCAACGGGGGGTTGCCGTCGTAGCGCTCTCCGCTATTCTCATCGGCGAACAAAGGAGGAAATTATGCCTGAAATCAAACGTGAAGGTCGTGCTGTCTGGAAGGGCGGCTTGAAAGATGGATCGGGAACAACTTCGAGCCAGAGCGGCTTCTTGAAAGATCTGCCTTACTCAGTGCCATCTCGCTTCGAGAGTGCGAAGGGCTCTAACCCGGAAGAGATGATCGCTGCCGCCCATGCGTCCTGTTACAGCATGATGCTTTCGAAAATTCTTGGTGATCAGAACAAAACGGCCTCGCAGATCTCAACGGCGGCAACCCTCACCATGCGCATGGATGCGTCCGGTCCCAAGATTACGGGGATTCATCTGGTGACCGAGGCGAGTGTGCCGGGGATGGACGCTGCCGCATTCAAGAAAGCTGCGGATGAAGCGAAGGAGAAATGTCCCGTCTCGGTTTTGCTTAAGCCAGGGCTGGAAAGTCTGACGCTTGATGCTCGGCTGAAGTAATGCGCCTCCTCACGTCGACGGCTACAGGAAAAAAAGAGGCGTGGGGATGAACCCACGCCCTGCGTGCGAGTTGAAGCACCTCCTCGGCTATTTAAAGAGCGCGGAGACTTTCATGTCTTTGGTCATTGTGATTTTGATTGGGTTCGCGGTGCCGCTGGCGTCTCCTGACCAACCGATCCACGGAGAACCGGCGTCCGGTTTCGCGGTGAGAGTTACAACTGTGCCCGCCGGGAATGAAGTGCCTGTCGGACTAGTCGTAACCGTTCCTTTGCCCACCGTGGCAATCGCCAATTTGTAACTAGAGCTCGTTGAACCGCCACCGCCACCGCCGCCACCACCGCCACCGCCACCGCCGGTGGCAGAGCTGGTCTTGATGGTAACATTCATTGAAGCCATTCCGCCGGCTGAATTCCAGACGGTTGCGACGGTCGGAGCTGTTGCCATGAGCATGGAGCCTTTGTAAACACCTTGTTCGAATTGCATGGTGCCGAGCGGAGCGCCTGTGGGATCGGTGCCGAAGGTGAGCACCGCGTTGGTGAAGGTGGTCGTGGCCGCCACTTTCAAGAGTTGCAAGTCTTGGACGTAATCGGCCTGCGTAATCGTCACGGTAGGCGTCGGGTAAACCAAGACTGTAGCACTGAGTGTGCTGGCGTTATAAGTCGCTTTAACGGCAACGCTCTTGAGGCCGTTCACCGCTGCTGTCGTTGCGGTGAAGGTGACGCTGTATGCGCCTTGCGGGATGGTGACCGTCGTCGGCACCTGGAGTGTTTGTGCATCGCCACTGGCGAGCGAAATGGTCGCACCGGCCGCTTCACGCGGGAAGTTGTTCACCGTAATCGTTCCGGTCACGGGCGTGCCGCCGACCACCGAGGGGAAACTGAGAGTGGAAATTGAAATAACAGGCGCCGGGCTTAAGCTGACGCTGCTGGAGAGGGTTTGGCCATTGAGGCTGGCGGTGATCGGAACCATCGTTGTCGCCGAAACAGGAGCGGTGTTGATCGCGAAGTTCACGGTGGTGTATCCAAACGGGATCGTGATCGATGGTTGAACCGTGGCGAGTCCGGAATTCGCGCTAGTGATGTCAATTACCGCGCCGCCCGCTTGGGCCGGGATGTTGAGGGAGACGGTGCCCCACGTAGAGAATCCGCCTTCGACAGGGTTGGCGGTGACTGAGGCCAGTTTGACGACGGGCGTGAGCGTGAGCGAGGTCGCGCGACTGACGCTACCGTCAGTTGCGTAGATTTTGAGCGTAGTCGGGACAGTCAAAGATGTTCCGCCGGTTGGGAGCGAGAAACTGGCCGTCGTTTCGCCTTCCGCAATGGTCAAGCTGGCTGGCGTCGCCACGTTCGCGGGAGAAGTGCTAAGGAAAGTGATTTGCATACCGCCCGCAGGAGCCGGAGCGCTCAGGGAAACGCTGCCTTGAACCAGAGCACCAGGAGCGACGTTCGAAGGAGCGAGCGTGATGTTCGAGAGGCCGGAAGCGGGAGCAGCGCCAGGCGCGAAGACAACCGCAACGGCGTCAGGCGGCATACTCAACCCCGCGACAAAGTTGTTGTAGGCATATCCGACCACATTGCCCGAACCATCAACACCGGTCGCCACCGCGTGGGTGTAACCAGCGGGCAGATATTGATTCAGGTCGACGACGCTGTCGGCGGTTCCCGACCAGACCAGCGCGTGGCGGACTGAACCTACCGCCCCCTGGACACCCACCCAGCCCTCACCGACTTGTTTTGTGTCGGTCATTGCAGTGACCTTGGTATTCGTGAATCCAGCTGGGGTTAGATCCACCACGCTGTCGGCAGTTCCCGACCAGAGAAGGGCGTGCGTGTGGTTCGGGTCGAGCGCAATGTAACCCCAGCCACCTTGCTGTGTGCCGCTAGTGCAGAGCGCTTCGGAAGAATCAAATCCGATCGGATGGAGATCGACGATTGTTCCGGAACTGCCGTTCCAGCGAACGGCGTGGCTTCCTGTGTGGTAACCGAGACTTTCACCATCCGCATAAGCAATGGTGGAGAGGTAGCCCACTTCTTCGCCATTCTTGCAGCCAAGCGCACGCGAGTAGGGATAAGTGGATCCAATGGGGTGCAGATCGAGGCCGGTGCCTGAAGATCCGTGCCACGAATAGGCATGTGACGCCGTGACGAAGTAACTCTGGCTTTGGGCATAGCCGACTTGTTCGCCGCTATCCACCCCAAGGCAGTAGGAGAAATTGTAGCCGCTCGGATGCAGATCGGCGTACGAGGAGGACGATCCATTCCAAACGATGGCATGAACCCCGGATATGGAGTACGCCCAGCCGCCCTGCTGCACGTCATCCATACAGGTCGCCAGCGAGTAGTAGTAGGCCGCGCCGGGATGAAGATCCACGCCGGAGAGAGCGTTGCCGGCCAGGAGCACCGCGTGCGAGTAGCCGTAAGGGCCGGAAGCCGCGCCGCCGACTTCCCGGCCGCCCCGCGCGCCGGTCAGTTTGCCGGACGTTGAGCCAGCGGGCGTGAGGTCATTCGAGTGATAATCCTGACCGTAGGCGGGCAGGCCGACCAGCAGCGAGCAAGCCGCCGCTGACAATACTTTTAAACGTTTCATAACTTGAGTGGACATCTGAAATCTCACGATTCGCTGCTGAATCTGAGACGCAGGCGGGGTGATTGCGAAAAGTTTACCGTAACGGAGTTGTTACGGTTCGCGAGAGAAGGGACTCACCGCTTCGAGGCGGGAGCCGAAAAAGGCAATCCAGAGCGGATTGGAGGGGAGGCCGAGCGAGATGGCGTTGAAAGTCAGACACGGACCTTGCGCCTGAAGCTCTGCTCGCGTCGCGCAATGGTATTAAGAGGGTGGATCGCCGCAGACTCTCGGGCGATTGCGAGTCACTTGGGATAATACTCTCCCAACGCTTCATTCAAGAGATGCGGACTGAGGACATTATCGGAATGATTGTTCAATCCGAACGCGTCATCGGCGGGCACGATCTCCACGTCGCTTACCTTGCCCTGCAATCGTTCGCAGAATTCCTCCAGATCGAAATCCGAGGGCAGATGCTCACCTCCGCACATTTCACGGCTTACGAAAAACAATTTTTTCATAACACGTTTGTTGAGCGTACTCTGCGCGGCAGAGAGCGCAGACGCTAACCCTGGGTTGTCCGAATTAACGCGGTAATTGCAAAAAAAGCGCACCCGCTTGGGTGCGCTTGAAAACCGTCGTATTGGGCGATGGTCACGCCGCGGCGGGCGCGGGAGAACCAAAGCCGGGAAGTTTGGGAGGTGCAGGCTTGACCACCTCGGGTAATGGCGTGGCCGCCTGCGCACCGGTCGGTGGTTCAATGTTCTGCTTCTCTGGGGGCGGGGTGAAGCGTCCGTGCCGGACGATTTCTTCGACCTGCGGGCCGTCGAGTGTTTCATACTCGAGCAGCTTTTGCGCGAGCATCTCGAGTTTGTCGCGATGGGTTTCGATCAACTGCTGCGCGCGCTGATACCCTTCATCGATGATACGTTTGACTTCGGCATCGATATCTTCAGCGATCTTCTCGCTGTAATCTTTGCTGCGAATCATTTCTCGGCCGAGAAAAACATACTCGTTGTTGTCGCCGTACTGGATCATGCCGAGCTTGTCGCTCATGCCGAACTGGCAAACCATTGCGCGAGCCATGGTCGTGGCCTGCTGAATGTCCCCAGCAGCGCCGGTGGAGATATCCGAGGTGTAAAGCTCTTCGGCGATGCGGCCCGCCATGATCGTCGCGATCTGATCGAGCATCTGTTTGCGGCGGTGGCTCAGGATGTCTTGCTTCGGCAGATACATCGTTGCGCCGAGTGCCTGTCCGCGCGGGATGATAGTCACTTTGTGCAGCGGATGCGTATGCTCCAGGAGCACGTTAACAAGTGCGTGCCCGGCTTCGTGCCACGCGGTGGACCGTTTCTCTTCATCGGTCATCGCGAGGCTTCGCCGTTCGCGGCCCCAGCGAACTTTATCGCGCGCTTCTTCCAGTTCAGCCATGCCGATGGCTTTCTTGTTTGTGCGTGCAGCCAGCAAGGCCGCTTCGTTCAAGAGATTTGCCAACTCAGCGCCAGAATAGCCCGGAGTTCCGCGAGCGATCACTGCGAGATCAACGCCCGGCTCCAGCTTCACGTTCTTCGCGTGAACTTTGAGGATCGCTTCGCGACCGCGCACATCGGGAAGATTCACCGTGATCTGCCGATCGAAACGTCCTGGGCGCAAGAGCGCAGGATCAAGGACATCTGGGCGATTCGTCGCCGCAATGATAATAATCCCTTCCTGCGTATCGAAGCCGTCCATTTCGACGAGGAGCGCATTGAGCGTCTGCTCCCGTTCGTCGTTACCGCCGCCGAGACCATGTCCGCGACTGCGACCGACCGCATCGATTTCGTCGATGAAGATCAGACAGGGCGTATTCTTGCGGGCTTGTTCGAACATATCGCGCACGCGGCTCGCACCGACACCAACAAACATCTCCACAAAGTCAGACCCGCTGATGCTGAAGAACGAAGCGTCCGCTTCGCCGGCGATCGCTTTAGCGAGCAACGTTTTCCCGGTGCCCGGAGCGCCGATCATCAGGATGCCCTTGGGAATCCGACCGCCCAGCTTCTGGAACTTCTTCGGGTCTTTCAAAAACTCGACCAGCTCGGAAACTTCCTCTTTGGCTTCATCAACCCCTGCCACATCCTTGAAGGTGGTGCGGTTCTTTTCTTTGCTGAGAAGGCGAGCTTTGCTCTTGCCAAAGCTCAGGGCGCCTTTGCCTGCCATCTTGATCTGGCGAATGAAAAAGAAATAAACCAGGAACGCCACAAGCAGGATGGGCAGCACCGTCACGAAGATGCTCATGAGGAAAGTATTCGGTTCCGCTTCCTGAAACCCACGCTTCAGGAGCTTCTGCTCAAGATCGTCCGTCAATCGCGTTTTTGCGCGGAAATACGTTTCAACGTTATTCGTGGTGACGAGGTGACCGGAGATCTCCGAGAGCATCGAAGATTGAGGTGGGGCGTAATAGATTTTACCCTCCATCTTTGTCGAAGTATCATCCAGATACGCGATCAACTGTTGGCGGGTGAAAGTAGGCCATTTGCTTTCCGTTTTTGTGCGGAAGAAAATGACCACCGGGATTGCCACCAGGATCAGCGTCCAGATCAACCAATTTCGAGGCGGAACTTTCACCTCACCCGACTTGCGATCCTTGTTGTTCTGTTTGTTTTCGTCGGACATCAGAATACAATTTCCTAAACATTAACAGCGGCACGCCCCGGAAGCAACGCTTCCCGCAGCGGCAGAGGAGCCTGAAGCGGACCGTTTCCGGTTCGCGTTCTCTCCGGCACCTCTCGGAGCAACTCTCGAAGTATCAGTTCTATCGGAAGAATCCTCGCTTAAAAAAGTGGAGATTACTGGAACGAAAATACGTCACCGGGAGCGATTTTCCAGTGGAACTTCTAGAGTCGGGCGAGGTGCGCGATTGAAGCCCTAAAAAAATAAGGCGGCCCTCCCTCGAGGACCGCCCTTGTGTCCTTCCCGAGAAGGCCACATTGAACAGGATTGCTAACGAGATTGCTATTAGCAGTAGCGGTGCCAGCAGTAAGGGTTCGATAACCTGGAATTAAAGCGCGCAGCAATTTGTTAATGTAACCGGTTAATTTTAAATAGGTTGGGTTTGATTATGCATTGAAAAATAGTGAAGACTTAAACTTGTACTCTTCTCGAATTTGAGAAAACGCCTTTTGGTGGAGGGCACCAACTGCTGGGAAATTTTCGTTTACGCGACAACAGTCGCTCCGGTATCCAAGACCCAAGGAATTTATGGCGCGACCTTCAACGACAAAAACCAGCAAAACCTCACAACCCATCTCCGTGGTGACCGGGGCTGCCGGTTTTCTCGGCTCCCACCTGACCGACCACCTTCTAAGCAAGGGCCACCGGGTGATCGGAATCGACAACTTCGTCACCGGTACGGTGGACAACATCTCCCACCTCAGCGGCAATCAGAATTTTCGGTTCATTCAGCAGGACGTTACCGAATTCCTCTTCCTGCACGACCGGGTGAATTACGTTTGGCACTTTGCCTCGCCGGCGAGTCCAATCGATTATCTGGAGCTTCCAATCCAAACGCTCAAGGTCGGTTCGCTTGGGACGCATAAAGCCCTGGGACTCGCCCGCCACAACGGAGCGCGTTTTCTCCTCGCGTCCACCTCCGAGATTTACGGCGACCCGCTCGTTCACCCGCAAACGGAAGAATACTGGGGAAACGTAAACACCATCGGTCCGCGCGGTTGCTACGACGAAGCCAAGCGGTTCGCCGAAGCACTCACGATGGCCTACCATCGCGAACACAGAATGGAAACGCGCATTGTTCGCATTTTTAATACGTACGGTCCGCGCATGCGATTGAATGACGGGCGGGTGGTGCCCGCTTTTGTGAGTCAGGCGCTCCTCGGGAAGCCGATTACGATTTTCGGCAAGGGCCAGCAGACGCGCAGTTTCTGTTATTGCTCCGATTTGATTGAAGGCATTTATCGACTGATGATGAGTGATACTTCACTTCCGGTGAATATCGGCAACCCGCGGGAGATGACCATGATCGAATTTGCCGAAGCCGTGCGTGCTGCAACCGGTTCGCGCAGCAAACTCATTTACAGGCCGCTCCCGCAAGACGATCCAAAACAGCGGCAGCCCGACATTACCCGCGCCCGGACCGTCCTCAAATGGGAGCCAAAGGTTTCTCTGGAAGAAGGTCTCGCCAAAACGATCGCATACTTCAAACCGCGCGTTCAGTGATGCGGCGAGCGGTCGCTTTAAGTTGTTACATTTCCCCGGACGCTTTGTAATTGGCGTGGAGTGCGCGCGAGCGATACTGCCACCGTGAACGACCAATCCTTATCTCTAAGCGAACAGGAACAAAAAGCTGTTCTCACCATCTGCATCCTTGCGGCCTTCGCCGACGGTTCCCTGAGCGAACTGGAACGCACCGAAATCAAGCGGATCGCTGGAAACTTTTCCGCGGCCGGACAGGATATTTACCAGCAAGCTTTCGCAGGCACGGCATCGCTCTCGAGTGCCATTGCTGATTTACAATCGCCGGCTGCGAGAACGGCGGCGTACGAGATGGCCGTTTGCATTTGCCGTGTCGATCGCGCGCTCAGCTCCGCTGAAGAGCGCTTTCTCACCCAACTCCGTGACGGGCTCAAGCTGGACCCGCGCGCGAGCGCTGAGTTTCAGCAGAACGCCGCGCGAGTTCAGGATGCACCGCCGGTGATGGCGACCGTCCCGGTTGCGGCGGCGCAGAATGCTTCGAACAGTTTGGACGAAATGATTCGCGATCGAGCAATCCTCACAGGTGCTCTGGAACTTCTGCCGAATCGATTGGCTACGATGGCCATTGTCCCAGTGCAGATGCGCATGGTTTACCAGATCGGGAAAAACTACGGTTACGACCTGGACCTCGCGCACACCAAAGAATTCTTCGCGACGGTCGGCGTGGGCCTCACCTCACAAGTTGTGGAAGGTTACTTGAGCCGAATGGTGAGCCATATCTCGCGTCCTTTCGTGGGTAAATTTATCGCCGGTCTCGCATCGCAAGCGACCGAATCGGCGGTCGCCTTCGCCACCACTTACGCGCTTGGCCAGGTTGCCCAGTCCTATTACGGCAGCGGGCGCACTCTTTCGACTGCCCAACTGCAGGAAACATTTTCGCGCATGCTCAATGACGGACGTTCCATGCAGTCGCGCTATACCAGCCAAATCGCTCAGCGTGCCGGTTCGTTGAAGATTTCGGATTTCGTGCCGGCGTAAGCGCCGGTCGCGGCTGGTTAGTTTCGACTGAGTTCCCAGGCGAATCGAATAATCAGCACGAGAACGATACCTAAAAAGAATCGGCGCACGAATTCGCTCCCTTTGAGGATGGCCAGTCGCGATCCAATCGCGGACCCTGCAATATTCGCGACGGCCATCGGGATGCCGTAAGCGAAAACAATATTTCCAGTCGCGGCGAACCAGGAAATAGCTGCAATGTTGGTCGAAAGATTCACCACTTTTGCGCTCGCCGAGGCGCGCAAAAAATCCAATCCAAACAGACCCACGAACGAAATGATCAGAAAGGTGCCGGTGCCTGGACCAAAAAAACCGTCATAGAAGCCAATACTGCTGCCGATGGCCAATGAAAGCCAAATATGCCATTTCGGATTTATCTGGAGTGGTTTCGGCGCCGTCTTTTTTCGCGTGTAGGTATACACGGCAACCATCACCAATAGGAGCAGAATCAACGGTTTGATAACTTTGGGATTCAACAACGAAACCGCTCGTGCTCCAAGGAACGAAAACACGAATGCCGAGATCGCCGCAGGCAAAACGATGCGCCAATCGACCCTGACTTTACGCGCGTATTGGGCGGTCGCGACGGCTGTCCCGCAGATGGACGCGAATTTGTTCGTTCCTAAAACTGCAGGAACCTGAGCGGCCAGCGCCGGCGGGAGAAAAACGAAAAGCGCAGGAAGTTGAATGAGCCCGCCTCCGCCGACGATTGAGTCGACGAAACCGGCGAGGAACGCACAAGTGACCAGAAACAGCATGGCCGCGCCTTGTTTAGACGTGCCGTGCCTAGGTTGCAATGACCATGCGCTTGCCGTTTCACTATGGACGCCGGAGACCCAATCGCTAAGCTCCCTTCCATGTGTTTCCCGAAAGCTGTCCTTACCTTTGCCGTCCTTGTCGTGACTGCAGTCGCGGCGCCTCAACAGATCTTCGATGGTGGCGCGAATATTGGAGGTCCCCGTTTTCCTGGATCAATTCAATTTAACTCAGCGACGGGCGATTACACTGTGACGGGTGGTGGTTCGAATATGTGGTTTTCTGCGGATGCGTTTTATTTCGCCTGGAAGAAGGTTTCGGGTGATGTATCACTCGTGGCGGACATCTCCTTTCAGGGAACGGGCGGCGATCCGCATCGCAAAGCCTGTCTGGTTGTGCGCCAAACGCTCGATCCCGATTCGCCTTATGCGGATGCAGCGTTGCACGGTGATGGACTCACCTCTTTGCAGTATCGCGAAACGAAGGGTGCGCGAACTTACGAAATCCAGGCAAACGCCTCGGGGCCTAAACGGCTCCGCATCGAGAAACGCGGCAAATATGTTTCGATGTCGATCGCACGCGCTGGTGAAGAACTTCATCCGGCCGGCGGCACCTTCCGCCTAATTTTGGACGAGCCATTTTACATCGGATTCGGGGTCTGCGCCCACAACGATGCTCGCAGTGAGACGGCCATTTTCTCCAACGTTGAACTGAAAACCGAATCAGCCCCCACCACTGCCAAACCGCCGATCTACAGCACGCTGGAGACGATCACGATTTCGTCGAAAGATCGTCGTGCGATTTATGGCACAACCAATCTGATCGAAGCGCCAAATTGGTCGCGCGACGGTTTTCTTTATTTCAACAGCAAAGGCCGAATCTCTCGAATCGCCGCAGCAGGCGGAGAAGTCCAAATGATCGACACCGGTTTCGCCACCCGTTGCAACAACGATCACGGGATTTCCCCCGACGGCACGCAACTGGTCATCAGCGATCAATCGCAGGAACGCCGCTCCGTCATCTACACTCTGCCCATCGGTGGCGGCGCGCCCCAACGGATCACGAAACTGAGTCCTTCCTATTGGCATGGTTGGTCGCCGGATGGCAAAACGCTCGCCTTTTGCGGCGAACGGAATGGAGAGTTTGATATCTATACAATTCTGGCGAGCGGCGGAGAAGAAACGCGCCTGACCACGGCGAAAGGTTTGGACGATGGTCCCGACTATTCGCCCGACGGTCAGTATATTTACTTCAACTCGGAGCGAAGTGGTTCCATGCAAATCTGGCGTATGCGGGCGGATGGCTCTGAACAAACGCAAGTCACTTCAGATGAATTCAACAACTGGTTTCCCCATCCTTCACCGGACGGCAAATGGCTCGCTTTTCTCAGCTACGAAAAGGATGTGAAAGGCCATCCCGAGAACAAGGATGTGACCTTGCGCATCATGCCTCTCGCCGGCGGAAAGATTGAGGTGCTCGCAAAGCTCTTCGGTGGACAGGGTACGATCAACGTTCCTTCCTGGTCGCCAGACAGCAAAAAGCTCGCCTTCGTCAGCTACCAGTTCCTCCCGTAGCCATTCCTGATCAACCACGAATGAACACGAATTCACACGAATCGGTTAGGAGCCTGCGTTATTCGTGTCCATTCGTGTCCATTCGCGGTTTCTCTCCCTAAAGGTCACGCCACGGACAAAAATTCAGCAATTCGATCTCGGTTTTGTGCGGAACGACCTTCACCTTGGTAATGCTGGCATATTCCACATCGAACATTCCCGTCCGGGCGAACGGCACGTCGAGCAGGATGGCCAGCACCATGCGGATCACTCCACCATGCGCGACGACCGCGATTTCCTTATTCGGTGATTCGGCAATGATTTGCTCCACGCTTTTTTGAACGCGCTCGCGAAAGTGTGCGGTCGATTCTGCTTCCGCAATTCGGCCAGCCTCCAATTCTTTGAGCCACTCGAACGCGCTCACTTTAAAACGCTCCTGCACCTGTTCCCAACCAAGACCAGTCCACACTCCGAAATCGACTTCGCGCAGACCAGGCAGAACAGTGGGCGAGAGGCCGGTCCACGCCGCGAGTGGAGCGAGAGTCTGTTGCACTCGCTTCATCGGGCTGGCGTACATAACGTGCGGTGGATGGCGACGGAAATAATCGGCGGCTGCTTTCACCTGGTCGTGGCCGAGCGGAGAAAGGTCCATGTCGATCTTTCCGCCGAAGACCCGATGGTAGCGCGCCTCCACCTCGCCGTGGCGCAATAAATACAAACGCGTTGGATTCTGCATTTTAGCCCGCCGCTATCGCTGCTTCCTGACGCCGAAGCAATTCACCGATCCCTTTTCGCGCGAGCCCGAGCATCGACGTGAGCTGCGCATCGCTGAAGGTCGATTCCTCCCCGGTGCCCTGCACCTCGATGAACTCACCTTTGCCGGTCATCACAATGTTCATGTCCACTGTGGCCGCCACATCTTCGGTGTAATTCAAATCGAGCAGTGGCTGACCGTTAATGATCCCGACGCTGACTGCGGCAACACCATTCGCAATCGGATTGAGTGCGAGTTTTCCGCTCGTCTGCAAACTCTTCACCGCGAGGCTGAGCGCCACGAAGCTCCCGGTAATCGCCGCCGTCCGAGTTCCGCCATCGGCCTGCAATACATCGCAATCGACCCAAATTGTGCGCGACCCGAGCTTTTCCAAATCGAGCGCAGATCGCATGGCCCGCCCGATCAACCGTTGAATCTCTTGTGAACGGCCGTCGATCTTTCCCTTGGCGATGTCGCGCTGCTTTCTTTGCAAGGTGGAGTAGGGGAGCATCGAATACTCCGCTGTGATCCAGCCGCCGGTGACATTCTGCTCCTTCATCCAGCGTGGAACAGTTTCCTCAATGGTCACGCCGCAAATCACGCGCGTTTTGCCCCATTCGATCAGGGTGCTGCCCGCCGCATACGGCGCGATATGATTTTGAAAACGCACGCCGCGGAGTTGATCCGCTGCGCGCCCGTCCACCCGTTTCCCGGCCGCTGCTGTTGTAACGCTTGCGATTGTTTCGCTCATGATGCAAAACAATCGTAAATGGCGCGTTTGGAGGGATCAACCCATTAACCTTGGTGCGGCGAACATCGTGACCGAACTCGAGCAAATCATCCGCAGTGAAATCGATGCCGCTGGGGCGATTACTTTCGCGCGTTTCATGGAGCTCGCTCTTTACCATCCCGCCCACGGCTATTACGAACGAAACTTTAAGCAAACCGGGCGTGACGGCGACTTTTTCACGAGTGTCAGCGTGGGCAGCCTGTACGGCGAGATTCTGGGGTATGACTTCGCCCAACGGCTCCGCGAGGTTTCGGGAAACGAAGTTCTCCTGATCGAAGCCGGCGCGCATGATGGTCAACTGGCGGCCGATATTCTCGGCTACCTGCGCGAATATCAAAAGCATACCTTTCGGCGTATCCAATACGTGATTATCGAGCCATCCTTCAGTCGCGCGGAGAAGCAGTTCAAAACACTCGCCCATTACAACAACGGCAAAGTCCGCTGGGTCAAATCGTGGGATGAAATCCCGGAATTTCGCGGCATCTGCTTTTCGAACGAATTGCTCGACGCGATGCCAGTCCATGTCTTCCGGTGGGACGCCTCTGAGAAAACGTGGACCGAGTGGGGCATTACCAACCGACAGGGCACTTTCCACTGGAAGCCCCTTCCGGAGGAACAACACAGCCCTCGTGCACGCAAATTGCTTGCGCGGCTTCCTTCAGAATTCCTAGCGGTCTTGCCGAACGATTTCACTGTTGAACTTTCGCCAGACGGGGTTTCCTGGTGGCTTCAGGCTGCGCATCGTTTGAATCAAGGCTGCCTTTTCACCGCCGATTACGGGTTTCTCCAGGACGATTTCTTTTCACCGCATCGCGCTCGCGGCACATTGCGCGCCTACTCCAAACACCACGCCCGTAGCGAACTTCTGGAAGCGGTCGGCGAGCAGGACATTACCGCTCACGTCAACTTCTCGCTCCTGATGAAAGCCGGTGAAAGCGCCGGGTTGAAACAGGAAGAATTTGTGCCGCAAGGCATCTACATTAAAACGGTGATCGAAGCGATTGAGCGCGTCCCTGCCGAATTTCCACTTTGGACGCCCATGCGCTACCGGCAACTCATGAGCCTGATGCATCCGGAGCATCTCGGGCGTGTCTTTAAAGTGCTGGTGCAGTCTCGTCCAGAAGGGTGATCGTAAGCGGCCGAACTATTTTCTCCCGTTTTCCACTAAGCGGCTTTCCTCTGCCACCCCATTGTTCCGAAGTTAGTCGTGAATAAGCTCTCTGCAGGGTAAAGCGCCCGCGGGGAGAAATCCGTTGGGGCTTGGGGAAAAAGGTCCCCTCGGCTCCGTGTCCGGGGGATTTTTTTTGTACTTTAACAAAGGTCCGCCAGTTCACGCAGGTTTCGAACCGTTTGATCTGGCTTCGCCTCCACTTTTCTGGACGCCCCAATCTGGCCTACTCCGCGCCGACTGACCCATATGGTCCTGAATCCAAGCTCGCGGGCAGGTGCCACGTCGTGAAACAGACTTTCCGCAACATGCAGAATGCGATCCGGAGGTAAAGCGAAGCGCGCAAGAGCAGCTTCAAAGTTCCGCCGGCAGGGTTTGTAACTGTGCACCTGCTCCGCCGTGACCACGACGTCGAAGTCCACCTCCAGATGTTTTGCGGTCGCCGCGAAAAGCGCATCGTCAATATTGGAAATCACTCCAAGCCTGAAACGGTGCCGCAACCTTTTCAGAGCGGGAACAGTGTCAGGAAATGGTTCCCAATTGGGCAATGAGTTCGCTAACACGTCTGGATGGGGCGGTTCCGTTTGAAAACGCCGTCCCAGCTCTAACACCACGTCTGTCAGGACCGCGCGATAGCATCGATAGGGGCTCTCCTGTAATTGAGGTTCGATCTCGCTATAGAGCCGGAGAATTTCATCGGTGGGCCGCTCCAGACCGGGAAAGGCCTTTCGAATGCCGTCGACAATTCCGGTCTCCCAATCAATGAGGGTTCCGTAGCAATCAAACGTGATCGCCTCGATCTTTGAAAAATGCATTCAATCCGGAAGAGAAAGTTTGTCCTTTGGTTGAACGCGGAAGGCTCACTCCCAAAGTGCGTTCCGACAGTGAGAGAGGATCTTCTCGTCCTTCGAGAGTAGTCGTTCGCCGGAGAGAACGGCTTGTGCCACAATAATCCGGTCGAAAGGGTCGCGCGTCCATTTCTGCGACGAGGCCGCTTTGACGACGGAAACGAAATCAATACTGCAAGTCGTCAGACCGATTTCCTTCCGGAGGAGTTCGTAGATGTTGTCGGCTGAAACCCGAATCAGACCGATTTCTTTAAGCAGTTCCATTTCGAGCAGAACAATCGGGGAAATGATCAGATCCTCTTCGTCGATGAGACGGACGGCGCGCCGGCTGAGGCGAGAGGTCTCCCCAGAGGCGAGCCACACCGCGACGTGGGTATCAAGGTAGATCATGCTTCCACTCTTTGGACCAATTTACGCTGACGATGTTCTCCGGGTTCCCGACAATCCAGGGTCGCTTTTTCAGGCGCTGAGTGCGCTTAACCGGGAGAACGGGAACGATTTTGACTTTTTTCTTTCCGCGATGGACTTCGAGCGCTTCGCCCGTTTCGATGACCTGATCGAGTAGACGGTAAACGTTGGCTCGCAATTGGGATGCAGTGAGCGCTTTCATATTCCAACCGTAAGAGAATGCGTACGTGTGTCAATTAGTAACACGTACGTCCACAGTCCACAAGGTGGCGGAAGGTTGCGCGGTGGGGCTATTTGATGGCGTTGAGGATTTTCTTAACGTCCACATTTTCGGCGACGAGATCGCGAATAAGCGCGATTTTTTCAGTGTCGGTCGCGCGCGTTTTGACAATGACGTCGTGAACTTTGGAGGCGACCTGATAACTGCTTTGGCTCGCCAGCAAAACCGGGAACGGCATGTCGCGAATCACTTTTCGGACGTTTGAATTCGGCTTGAGATCGCCCGCGATAACGATTCCCGCGAGGCCGTCTTTACCTTTCCCGACCTGGTTCGTGGCGGCAGCGAGAATAATGTCTTCGCGATCACCCGGGGTGATGATGAGGACGCCGGGCTTAAAGAAACCCATGGTATTGTGCACGCCCATCGCGCCGACAACCACATCGTCGATCAGATTATTGATATTGGGCGCGGAATTGAGCGTTTCCGCATTCAATTCGTCGCGGATGAGTTCGACGGTGGGATTGGAAAGAAGACGCCGATGTGGGATCACGCCGAGCAGATCCAGTCCTTTGCGCTTAAGACCCCGTTTGGCGAAGTCGGCAATGTAACTGACTTTGTCCTCCATCACCTTGTTGAGAATGACGCCGACGATTTCGACCCCTTCCTTTTCAAAGAGCGCCTGGTTAAGGCAGACTTCATCGATTGGTTTGCCGATGCCGCCCTGGGAAACGATGACGACTTTGGCGTTGAGGATTTTGGCGACGCGGGCGTTGGAGAGATCGAAGACGGAACCGACCCCGGCATGGCCGGAGCCTTCGCAGAGGACGAAATCTTTTTCCCAGGCGACGCGATCGAAGGCTTTTTGAATTTTGCGGACGAGCGTGTCGTAGTTGGAGGCTTCGAGATAACGGCGTGTGAAATCGGGCTCTATGGGGATCGGGCTCATTTCGACGAGCGGACAGTTCAGGTTGTAGACCTGATCCATGAGGACCGTATCTTCGTCGATTTTTTGTTCGGCGATCTCAACCAGACGCTGGCCGACTGGTTTGATATAGCCGACGCGGGGGTAATGTTTCTGGAGCGCGGCCAGCAGGCCGAGAGAGGTCGTCGTTTTGCCGTCGTTCTGGCGCGTGGCGGCGATAAATACGCGCGGCGTTTCGCTATTCATATTACGTCGCCGGGAAGCTTGTACTGGTTTTCTCCGTAGAGAAGCTTGTAGGCCGTCGCTTGCACTCCGATGATGGCGGCTACGCCCATGATGTCGTGCGCGTTGGACCCGCGGGAAAGGTCGGCCGCGGGCCGGTCGAGGCCGAGTAGAATCTGGCCGTAAGCGTTGGCGCGCGCGACGTGCTGGATCAGCTTGCTGCCGATGTTGCCGGAGTTCAGGTCAGGAAAAATGAGCACGTTTGCCTGACCGCCTACTTTGCTTTCTGGGAGCTTGCGCATGGCGATTTCGGGAACGAGCGCGGCGTCCACCTGCAGTTCGCCGTCGAAATCGGCGTCGAGCATTTTGTCTTCGGCTTTCTTCCGCGCGAGAGCGGTGGCGGCCTGAACTTTACCAATGGAAGGGTGCGTGGCGCTTCCTTTCGTGGAGTAGGAAAGCAAGGCAACCCGGGGACGGACGTTCAAAAGTTGGCGCAGAAGCTCGGCGGTCGAAACAGCGATGTCGGAAAGTTGTTCGACATTCGGATCGGGAATGACGCCGCAATCCGCCATGAACATGCAACCCTTTTCACCAAAGCGCGTATCTTCCACTTCGAGAATCATGCAACTCGATGCGGTGGTGGTTTGTGGCGCGACTTTGATAATCTGAAAGAGAGGACGCAGGACACTGCCAGTGACTTCGTTCGAACCGGAGACCATTCCGTCAGCCTGGTGCATCGCGACCATCATGGCGCCGAAATAGTTCGGCTTGATCATGGTTTCCCGAGCTTCGCGCTCCTTGATCCCTTTAAAACGGCGGAGCGTTTCATAGCGTTTGGCGAAATTTTCCAACTCTTCGCTTTGGGCTGGATTGATAATGCGAATGCCTTCAAGCGAGACATTCAGCTTCTCGGCGGCATGTTTGATGAGCGTGCGATCACCGAGTAAAATGGGCACGCCACAGCGTAACGAATAGAATTGCCGCGCCGCCTGCAAAACGCGCGGCTCAGTCCCTTCCGGGAACACGATCCGCTTCGGGTGGCGTTGCAGCTTTTCAATGACACTGCCAATGAAACGCATGGGTGTTGTCTAACTGAGCACCGGACAAACTGCAAATACCCATTTGGTGGACAGAGCATTCAACCTCATGGTTAATAACCATATGGACGTGAAACCACAATTTGCGGATGAGACAACGGAGGACGGAGAGTTTCAGCGGCAGGAGGATGCGTTTCGCGATTGGGTGAACGCACCGGTCGTGGGGCGCTATCACTTGTATGTTTCGCTGGCGTGTCCATGGGCCAGTCGGACGGTGATCGTGCGGAAATTGCTTGGGTTGGAACAGGCGATCGGTCTGACGGTTGTTGATCCCGTTCGGGATGAGCGTGGATGGGCTTTCCGACATGGTCCTGGCTATAGCGAGGATCCGATCAATGGCTTCAAATTTCTCGCCGAAGCATATCGGGCGAGCGATCCAGATTTCGATGGGCGTGTGACGGTGCCTGTGCTTTGGGACAAGCAGAATCACCGAATCGTCAACAATTCGGAGGATGATATCTGCCGGATGTTTAACGATGCGTTTCGCTCGCCGGCGCACCGCAAGGTCGATTTATTCCCCAAGGAGATCGAAGAGGAGCAGGCGCGGTTATCGACCTACATCTACGAAAATGTGAATAACGGCGTTTATCGAGCCGGATTTGCGGTGAGCCAAAACGCTTACGAGCGCGGTTGCGCGCGGGTTTTCGCCGCGCTGGGTGAACTGGAGGAACGGCTGGCCACGAGTCGCTACCTTTTTGGCGCGCGCATCGTCGAGACGGATTGGCGGCTGTTTTGCACGCTGATCCGGTTCGACGCCGTTTATTACGGCCATTTCAAATGCAACCTGCGGCGCATCGTTGATTATCCGAATCTACAAGGTTATTTGCTGGACCTTTACCAGCAACCGGGCATTGCGGAGACGGTCAACATCGATCACATCAAGCGGCATTATTACGTGACGCATGATGACATTAATCCGACTCGGATAGTGCCGCTCGGGCCGATTCTTGACCTGACGCGCGCGCACGGACGCGAGAGGCTCGGATGATCAGAGGTGCTTTTGAATGCGTGCACGCAGGTCGGAATACTCTTCCAACGGCTCAAATTGCGGAAACTGCTTTTTGATGGAATCCGGAGCGCGAAAAAGGAAGCCGACATTGGCCGCTCCGAGCATAGCAGTATCGTTAAAAGAATCACCGGCCGAAATCACATTGTAGTTCAGCGCGCGCAACGCTTTCACCGTTTCCTTCTTCTGGTCCGCAATTCGGAGTTTATACCCAGCAACTTTGCCATTTTCGATGATGAGGCGATGACAAAGCAGCGTGGGCCACGCGAGTTGGCGCATTAGCGGTTGGGCGAATTCTTCAAAAGTATCCGAAAGAATGAGCACCTGAGTAATGCTGCGGAGTTCATCGAGAAACTTCTTTGCGCCTTCGAGTGGCTGCAAAGTGCCGATTACATTTTGAATATCACGAATACCGAGATTGTGCTCCGCCAAAATTTTCAAGCGGCCTTTCATCAGGACGTCGTAATCGGGAATATCGCGCGTGGTGAGGCGCAATTGCGGAATGCCGGTTTTCTCCGCCACAGCGATCCAGATTTCGGGCACCAATACTCCTTCGAGGTCCAAAGTAACGATCGATTGTTTCAAGCGGCGGGGATGTTTCCAATTTTCCGCGCGCCTGTCGAGGTCCGGTTCCTGTTCGTGTTCCCGCTCCTAATCGTAATCTTAATCCTACTCGTGCTCTGTTGAAGAAAGGGCAGGAGATCAGGATTAGGAAGGGAAGGCATGGAAGGCGCGATGATTAGACTTCTCCCGCGCCCCGCAATCGGGCATAACGTTGGTCCATGCCAGCAACTGCGACCGCCGAAAGCACGATTTCGCTAACGCCAAACACGACCGCCGCGACGCAGGGACGAATCACGTCAGTGGACGCGCTCCGCGGGTTCGACATGTTTTGGATCATCGGTGGCGACGCACTGATCCACGCGCTGAACAAACTGGTAAAGGGGAATCCCATCATGGGCGCGATCGCGACACAATTGGATCACGTGGAGTGGGAGGGATTCCATTTCTACGACCTGATCTTTCCGCTGTTCGTTTTCATCGTTGGCGTCTCGATTGTTTTCTCGCTGAGCAAACGCGCGGCCACCGAGAGCCGGGGCCAGGCGGCGATGCAGGTGTTGCGACGAGCCGCGATCCTCTATCTCTTCGGATTGTTTACCTATAGAGGAATCGAGGATGGCTACGAGCGCATCCGTTTGCTCGGGGTGCTCCAACGAATTGCGATTTGCTACCTCTTTGCGGCAATGGCTTTCCTGTATCTGAAACCGCGTGGAAGGGTGATCCTCTGCGCGAGTCTGCTCATCGGATATTGGGCGTTGATGACTTTCGTCCCGGTGCCGGGTGTGGGGGCAGGCAATTTCGAGGAAGGAAAAAATCTCGCAAATTACGTGGACCGCGAATATCTGCCGTTGCGGAAATGGGACGGCGACCACGATCCCGAGGGGTTGCTCAGCACGCTTCCGGCGATTGCTGGATGCCTTCTCGGAATTTTCGCCGGCACACTTTTGCGAGGTGGCGATGTTTCGGACCAAAAGAAGGTTCGCACCTTGCTGATGTGGGGCGCGGGAAGCGTGGTGCTCGGATTTTTGTGGGGATTGCAATTCCCGGTGATCAAGAAGATTTGGACCTCATCCTTTGTGCTCGTCACCGCCGGTTTCAGCGCCATCCTTCTTGGGCTTTTTTATCAGATCATTGACGTTTCGAAGAAGCAGCGCTGGGCCACCCCGTTTCTTTGGATCGGCACCAACGCGATAGCGGTCTACATGCTCGCCCATTGTGTAAAATTGGAAGAATGGGCGGAGCGAATCGTAGGCGGGGAAATCAAAACGAATCTGAACGGGCTTCATGTTGGCCTGGGCGATTTGCTGGTGGCCTTCGTTGCGTTAAGCTTTGCGGTGCTCTTCTGCCGATTCCTCTACAAGCGGCGCATTTTCCTGAAAGTTTAGAAAAAGGACCCAAAGATCGGCGGAATCTCGCGAGCCATGACGCGCAGGCTCCTCCCGCGTGTCCGCAGATGCGCATCCAGTTCCGGTTCTGTTAGTGAAGACGTAAGGACTTCTTCGATCAATTGACGTTGTGCAGCAAAGCGTTCGTTGTAGGGATGTTGGGGGTCGAGCCAATGCTTGAGCATGCGCGCACGCATCTCCGGGAGCTTCCACACCATTCTACCGTATTCAAAACGTGCGATGTCGTCGTAGTTTGGATATTTGCCCCAGACCAGATCCACGGCTTGGCGATCGATTGTTTTGAGGACGACGCTCATACGATTTTGACTCGTCGCGCCCAGTCAGCGTGCGATCGGTCGCGTGGTTCATTGCGTTTCAGTTTCGGCACGAGCAAATCGGACGGAGCTGGCACGACCACAGTGAGGTTGCCGTAATTTTTCTTGGACGCGCGATCACGCCAATCCGATGGAAATTCATTGAGAACACTGTTGGGCATCAAATTAATATGCCAGCCATGTTCTTTTTCGAAATCGCTGCCAATGAGTCCTTCGTAGCAATACCGTGCGATTTCCTCGGAATCCGTAAGTGGATCTACGTCCATGCTGTTCTCCGGCAATGGGTCTGTGATTCCAAGCTGAGCCGCGTGCCAGAGCAGTCCACCGGAGCCAATCAAGGTCATCTCGCCAGGTTCGGCGAGCTGACGGCCGAATTCTATGAGCCAGCTTTCGACCTGGCTTCCTGTCTTAAGTTCTCGTCGTGGCACAACTGAGTGGGACGAAAATACGTTCGATTAAGAGCAAGCTCAAGCCGCCGTTCTGCCGCAAGCCTTTTGCTTCTGACCGACTTAGCGCGTACTGTAGCGGCGTGAAGTGCGACATCAAATCGCAGACTTTGGAGGAGCTTTCCGCTCAATTCCAGGAGTGGGAGTGCCCAACATACCGGGTAACTCAGCTCCTGGATTGGCTTTATCGCCGGAAGGTTACTTCGTGGGAGGCGATGTCCAATCTGCCCAAGAACCTTCGCGAGAAACTTGAACATGCGTTCTCGATGGAAGTGCTTCAGCTTGCGCGCAAGCAAGGCGCGCGGGATACGACGCAAAAGTTTCTTTGGCGATTGGCGGATGGCGCTTTCATTGAAAGCGTTCTGATTCCGGCTAATCCCGCTCTTTATGGGGAAGCCAGCGATCGGCACACGCTGTGTGTTTCGACGCAGGTGGGTTGTGCGTATGGGTGCAAGTTTTGCGCGAGCGGATTGGAAGGATGGAAACGCAATCTTGGCGTGCACGAGATCGTCGAGCAAGTTCTGGCCGTGGAACGCTGGGGTTCTGAACAGAGTCCGGAGCAGTCTTCGGATCGCTTGGTGAACAATCTGGTGATTATGGGGATGGGCGAGCCGCTGGCGAATTACGAAAACCTCCTCAAGGCGCTAAAAATTCTGAACGCACCATGGGGTGGGGGAATCGGTGCGCGGAAGATCACTGTGTCGACGAGCGGGCTCGCGCCCCAGATTCGGAAGCTCGCCGATGAACCATTCCAGTTTCGCCTGGCGATTTCGCTGCACGGAGCGACGGACGAAGTGCGCGGAAAAATCATGCCGATCAATCGCAAGTATCCGCTGGGCGAACTCGCTTCCGCTTGCGAGTTTTACGAAGCGAAGAAAGGCAAGATGATCACACTTGAATACATTCTGATCAAAGGAGTGAATGACGGGTTGGATCAAATCAAACCGCTCTCCGAACTGAGCAAAAAGCTCAATGCGAAAGTAAATTTAATTCCGTATAACAAAGTGGAGGGCCTGCCGTGGGAACGCCCCGAAGACGAAGCGCAGGACCGTTTCGTCGAAGCTCTTTCCAGACGCGAGGTTATTGCCACTCTTCGGCGCGAAAAAGGTCACGATATCGACGCTGCTTGTGGACAATTGCGACTGAAGACGGAGCGCGAGCTTGCCGAAGCCGCGACCCCCATGGCTTAATTTTCAGATGATCGCCCTAATCGATTATGGAGCGGGTAATCTCCGAAGTGTGCACAAAGCCCTGCGTTATGTGGGAGCGGATGTGAAAATCGTCACGCGTCCCGACGAGATCGGCGATGCTCGTGCTCTCGTGCTTCCCGGGGTCGGCGCGTTCGACGATTGCATTAATGCCCTTCGGCGACAGGAATTGCACCAGGCCTCGCTCGATTTCATTAAGAGTGGCCGCCCGTTTCTCGGGATATGCGTGGGTTACCAGGCGCTCTTCGAGAAAAGCGAAGAGTTCAACAGTTGTGCGGCGGGCCTCAGTCTTTTCGGGGGCAAGGTCATTCGTTTTGATGGACGTGGCGGATTGAAAGTGCCGCAGATTGGGTGGAATCAGTTGGAGATTTCGCGTCCGGATTGTCCGATCTTTAAAGGTATTTCTGAGGGGAGCTACGTTTATTTCGTTCACAGTTTTTATCCGCAACCGACCGATCGTTCTGTTGTGGCGTCAGAAACTGTTTACGGTCAGCGGTTCGCCTCGGCGGTCTGGCGTGACAACGTCTACGCAACCCAATTTCACCCGGAAAAGAGTCAACGGGTAGGGCTGCAACTGCTCGCGAATTTCGTGGCGCTGCAGAAGAACTGATCAGTCGCCATACTTCATCAAATTCCAAGGAAAACTGTTGCCAGAGCCAAATGGTCTTAGCAACCTCATGGTCTGATGCGCCCATCGTTCACCCTTCGTGCTCTCAAGTCTTCGCTCCTGCTTTTGATGTTAGCGGTCCTTCCGTGTCGACGGTCGCAAGCCGCATCACCGCCCGGTGACCGTTTCAATATTGCCGTCGGCCAGGTCGTCACCAACGGTGTTCCCGGCGTCGGTGCGGGCGCTTTGGCGGTGGCACAGGAACAAGATGTTTACGCGATCTCGGCCGTCGCCGGGCAGACTCTCTTTTTCCGCGACTTTGGAGCTGACGCCTCCAACATCGATTGGGCGCTTTTCGACGCGAATAATCAGCAGATTTTTCGGGATCGCCTCGACGGCTTCGCACCCGGGCGCTACTCTTTTGCTTCCTCCGGCAGTTACGAAATTCGCGTGCTTTCGGCCGCCGATGGGAGTGCCACAGGCCACTACAGTTTCGTCGTGCTCGATCCGCAGGATGAAACTTTTAACCTTCCCATCGGCACCACGATAACAAACAACGTTCCTGCGGGCGGAGCTGGGCGTCTTTCGGTTCCAGGGCAGTACGACAGCTATTCCATGACGGTGAGCGCTGGCCAGAAGATTTACTTCCAGGATTTAAAGGCAGATCCCAACATCGACTGGGGGTTATACGATTCAAAAAATCAACAGCTCTTTCGGGATCGTCTCGATGGTTTTTCGCCGGCGCGGGTGACCTTCGCCACGGCCGGCACGTATAAAATCTTTGTTTTCGGAGCAAACGACGGGAGCACCGTGGGGAATTACAGCTTTGCAGTGCTGGATGCGCCCGACGACGTGTTCGATCTTGCGATCGGATCAAACGTAACCAACGGAATACCATTCGCCGGAGCGGGCAATCTGGAAAGCCCGGGGCGTCAGGATCTCTATCGCATCACGGTCACGGCCGGTCAGAAGATTTTCTTTTGGGATCGCGGCGGAGCACCGAACATCGATTGGGCCTTGTACGACACCAACAACGCGCAAATTTTTCGCGACCGCCTCGATAATTTTTCGCCCAGTCGGGTGACGTTCACCAAGGCGGGGACGTATGCGTTATACGTTTTCGGCGCCGGCGACGGGAGCGCCACTGGAACTTACGGTTTTTCTGTGCTGGATGCGCCGGATGACGTATTCGATCTGCCGATTGGCTCATCGGTGACGAACGGAGTGCCTTTTGCCGGTGCTGGAAACATTGAAACCCCAGGACGCGAGGATCTTTATCGGATCACCGTCACCGCCGGTCAAAAGCTGTATTTCCAGGATCTCGGCGGTGCGCCGAATATTGACTGGGGTCTTTACGATACGAACAACCAACAGTTGTTCCGGGACCGGCTCGACCATTTCTCACCGAGCCGTGTTAGTTTCGATAAATCGGGCACCTATCAGCTCTATGTTTTCTCGGCGGGCGCTGGAAGCGCCACCGGTCAGTATGGTTTCACCGTCTGGAACGCGGCGGACGACATCTTCAACCTTCCGCTGAATGTGACGATTACCAACGGCGTACCCGGACTCGGGGCTGGAATTTTGGAGACTCCGGGCAAAGTGGATGTTTTCAATTTCACCACGACTCCGGGGCAGACCCTTTATTTCAATGACCTCGGCGCTGATCCAAACATCGATTGGGGACTTTACGACACGAACAATGTGCAGATTTTTCGGGAGCGATTGGATACGTTTTCGCCGGGACGACTGGACTTCCCCAAGGGCGGAACATATCAGCTTCAGGTGTTCTCAGCCGGCGATGGAAGCGCCACCGGGAAATACAGCATTTCGGTTGTCGGGGTCGCAAAACAGGAATTCAACATCACATTAGGCACCACCGTCACGAATAACATTCCTGGTCCCGGCGCGGGAATTATCGATGTCGTGGGTGCCCAGGATGTTTTTAACTTCGAGGTGCCGGCGAATCGGACTGTTTATTTCCGCGACTACGGTTCAACCGGACCGATCGATCTCGCCCTACTGGATGATACCGGTGCGCAAATCGGCATTGATCGGCTCGATACAGGAAGTCCAAAAAACTTTCTGCTCGCCAAGGGCGGGAAATATCAGCTTATTGCGCGCGGAGCGAACGATGGCAAACCGGTCGGCACTTATTCGTTCGCCTTGCTTCTTCCGGCACCGGTTGTGACGCGCCAACCTGAAAGCTTAAGTGTTGTGCTCGGAAGGCCTGCGACGCTTAGCGTGGCGGCCGATTCGGATACGCCGATTGCATATCAATGGCGGCGCAACAGCAGCCCGATTGCGGGCGCGACCAACGCATCGTTTTCCATTTCTTCGGTCAGTCAAAAGGATGCGGGTGATTACAGCGTCACTTTGACCAATCCGACCGATACCACCGTTAGCGCGAACGCGCGTCTTGATATCCGTCCGCTCGTTCTTGCATCGAGCGCTGCTCGGACGTCGTTGCCGATCGTGCCGGGAAATGGTGTTGCCATCGAATTGTTTAACGCAATTGGCGGCGGCGTTGTGCCGGCTGCCGACGCGCTGTTGAACCGCACGCCGGACGGTTCCACGCTCAGCCCGATCATCGACTTTCCGCATCCCGGATCCATCATCAACGTCGGAAACAGCTTCGACACGTTCTTTGCGGACACGACCACTCCTCCGGATGTCGTGCGAAATCTCTCCGCGCAGAATTTTATTCTGCGGCACAAATTTTTCCTGCGCGTCTCGCGCGATCTCGATCAGAACCCGGCGACACCCGAAATTGATTTTCAACTTGGGGTCGGCAGCGACGATGGATTTTACCTCACCGTCGGCACCAATTTTCTAGGTTCAGCCAGCGATCGGAGTTTTCAGTATTCGTGGCTGCCCGTGGCTTTTGAAAGTGAAGGGCTTTATGCCGTCACACTCCTGTATGCGGCGAACGCCTCCGGGCAGAGCGGTCTTGAATTAAGTTGGCTAACCGCGCGCAATCCCGCAGCCGAAATCATTCCGCAAAGCGCGCTCTATGTGGCACCAAACATCGGCGATCAATTGATCACTTTCGAAGAACTGACGGCGGGCGCGGTACTGGGAAATCAATTCGCCAATCGTGGCGTGATTTTCCAGAGCACCGGTGATGCGCAAGTCACGACGAGCTTGCCCGATCGCTTCGTCCCGGTCTCGACCACACACGTCTACGCCGATCCGAATGCATCGCCGGGGGTGACGAGTGAGCTGGACCTGCAATTCGTCGCTCAAAATGGCGATCCAGCGATCACGGATTTCGTCAGTTTCTTCATACTGAACGCGCAAAATCCCGGTGCTACGGTTGTCGCGTTCAATGCCGCTGGCGGTGTTCTCTACTCGAATACCTTCCACGCGGGCGGAGCTTCGCAGGACCTCGTCACCATCTCCCAATCCGGCATCAGCCGCGTGCATATCAATCTCGGGTCCGGTGCGGCTCACGCCGGCCTCGACAATCTCTCCTTCACCACCCCACGCAGTGGTGCAGATTTGGCGGTGGGGATAATCGACGCGTCGACCACAGCTCTGCCGGGAGGCTCGTTTTCCATTACCTGGGCGGTGACGAACGTCGGTCTAACCGAGGTCCATGCACCGTGGAGCGAAAAGATCTTTCTGGTCGGCTCTCCGAACCAAACGCTTGGCTTTTTTGTCGCTTCGAACAATCTCGCTCCGGGGCAGTCCATCGTGCGTACGCAAACGGTCACTATTCCGTTTATCGGTCTGGCGGGAACATTGCGCGCCGGCGTGCGCGTCGATGCTTACGACGAAATCACCGAATTGGACGAAGCGAATAACAGCGCTGTTGCCGCCACCGCTACGGATATTCCTCTCACTCTCACATTGGATACCGCGGACGCGAACACGATGGAAGGAGCCGTCCCACTCGCGATCAAAGTAACTCGCAACGGCGATACTTCTGGACCACTCACCGTGGCGCTTTTGAGCAGTAATCCGGCGGAGGTGTTGATCCCAACGAACGTCGTTTTCGCCCCGAGCCAGTCCACGGCGCAATTCAATTTCAACGCGCTGGCGGACGGCGTGGTGGATGGCACGAAGATTCTCGATCTCACGGCCTCCGCAAACAACTACAGTAGCGGAACGCTAGCCGTCGTGGTTCGCGACGCGGACACTCCTAAACTTGGACTCAGCTTCGCGAGCGCTTCCATAACGGAGGGCGGCACACTGCGGGGTACGATTTCTCGTCCACTGGCCGCGCCGACTCCGTTGACGATTTTTGTTCGTTCGTCGCTGCCCGCCCGTACGCAGTTTCCGGATTCGATCGTTATTACGGCGGGAGCGACCAATGTGAATTTCGAAATTACTGCGCTGCGCGACGGTATCGCCACCTCGCCGCGGCGATTGACTGCGACCGCAGAAGCAGTTGGTTACCTGGCCAGCAATCCGGTAACTCTATCTGTGATCGACAGTGATTTGCCACCTGTCACACTCACTCTTTCCCGCCAAACGATTAATGAAGGAGACGGCGCCCGCGCAGCCATTGTCACCCTCTCGAGACCCACCGCCGCCGCTTCGGATCTTCTCTTCGAAGTGATCTCCAGTGACACCAATTCCGTGCGGGTGCCCGCTAGCGTCGTGATCGCAAACGGTGATGCGACAGCCAGTTTTCCGATTGCTGCGGTGGACGATGCTGTTCTGAACCCATCGCGCACGATTACGCTGAGCGTCTATCCAGTCGATCCGTTGACCAGCGAGCACATTTCGGAACCGCTTTCTGCCAATCTGACCGTTTCCGACAATGACGGTCCTTCATTGACACTTGCCGTCGGGAGGCGATTGGTTGGCAAGGCTCTTACCCCGGCCACAACGGCTACTGTAACGCGCCGGGGACCTGTGACCTCGCCAGTGACTGTGACATTGA
Source organism: Limisphaerales bacterium (assembly GCA_044226545.1). Lineage (GTDB taxonomy): Bacteria > Verrucomicrobiota > Verrucomicrobiia > Limisphaerales > SXQI01 > DASVNK01. Next base: position 340,901 of record JBGAGW010000001.1, on the reverse strand, counting down.
GTTCAGATCGTGGCGATTTGGTCAGTATCCCCTCAATCCTCTCGCTCGGCGCGGGTCAAGCGAGCGGAATTTTCTCGATCAATACACTGGACGACTTCAATCCAGGCACTACGAAAGTGGTGAATCTCTCCGCCAGTGCGCCCGGCCTTGCCGGTGGCGGAGATTCATTGATTGTCAGTGATGTTTCGCTGCCAGACCTGGTGGTCACAAACGTTTCCGGTCCGTTCACCGCTGATACTGAGTCGTTCGTGGGCGTGACTTATCGCGTGTTGAATCAGGGATTCGCTTCGTTCACCACGAATGTTCTGACGCGCATCTTCCTTTCGACCAGTCCCGGTACCGGCAACGACTTGTTCGCCGGCAACTTCACCTTCACCGGCTCCATTCCCCCGAACGAATTTTTCGAACAGACTCTGCAAGTGCGGCTGCCAACGCAGCCGGGCGACTACTACGTGATTGCAACAACCGATCTGGAAGACAACGTCCCCGAAATTCTCGAAAACAACAACACCGGAATCAGCGCTGTGCCAATCCACGTGCAAGCGGCCTACACCGCGACTGCAACGACTGAAGCCTCCATTGTTCCCGCCGGGACCGCCGTCACGTTTCGAGGGCGCGCTTTCAAGGCGAATTCCATCGTCCCGGCGCCGCAGGTTCCGGTGCATCTTCATCTCGTTGTGCGAGACACCCGGCGTGTGCTTCTCGCGGTGACGGACGACGACGGAAATTATTCCGTGACATTCACACCGTTACCCAATGAAGCGGGAAACTACGGTTATGCCGCCGCTCATCCGGGCGTCGCCGAACCGCCGATCCAGGGGCATTTTACCATCGTCGGCTTGCGCGGTCGTGTTCCGGAGAGTCCGACTCAACTGATCGAGAATGCGCCGCTCACGTTGCAGATTCCCCTGGAGAATCTAAGCGATCAGCCGTTGAACGGCTTGCAAGCCCGACTGTTGAGCGGACCGGCAAATGTCACGGCGACACCGTCCTTGCCTACATCCGCCACTCTCCCGGGATCTGGCAGCCTTAGTCTTTCAGTTACGTTGCGCGCAACGGACACGAGAATTACCAGCAGCAACGTGGTGGTTCGCGTCACGAGCACAGAAGGTGCAACCAGCGACATTACTCTGCCGATAACGGTTGAATCGCACAGCCCGCGACTGGTCACAAACCCGCCGGAACTTGTGGCTGGGATGAAACGAGGATTCACCACCACATTTGCTTTTGACCTGGTGAACTCTGGCGGTTCGGACACCGGCCCGATTACCGTTCTCGCACCGGATCTTCCCTGGTTGCGCGTTCTGACGCCAACGCCGCTACCTTCAATTGCGGCCGGTCAAAGTAACCGCATCTCTCTCCAGTTCTCGCCGGCCTCGGACCTTCCGTTGGGTGATTACAAAGGCACCTTCGTCCTGCGCGCCGGAACATTGAACGTTTCCATTCCGTTTAACTTCCGTGCTCTCTCCGAAGCCAAAGGCGACCTGCGGATCACCGCCGTCGATGAGTACACCTACTACGCAGAGGGCGCTCCGCCAGTTACCAACGCCGCTGTTCGGATCACGGATGCCATCACTGGCCTCGTATTGACGAACGGCGTGACTGACCTGAATGGCCAGTTCACTCTGCCGCAGGTTTTTGAAGGTTATTATGATGTGCTCGTATCTGCGGACCAGCACATCAGTTATCACGAAACTTCCCTGGTCCTTCCGGGCGTGACCAACGAGGTGCAAGCTTTTCTCTCACGTGAAACGGTCCGCTACATCTGGACGGTCGAACCCACCGAAATTGAAGATCGCACCAAGATTACCATCGAAACGGAATTTGAAACATTCGTTCCGATTCCGGTCGTGACGATCGAACCGGCGGTGATCGACCTGGCCGAAATCACCGCGGAGGTTACGCAGATCAACCTTCGTATTTCGAATCACGGCCTGCTCGCCGCGAATGATTTTAAACTTAACTTCAGCAGCCATCCCGAATGGCAGCTTGAACCGCTAGTCACCGAATTCGGTTCACTTCCGGCGCGATCATCTTTGGTCGTTCCTCTCACCATTCGGCATTTCAAACCGGGGCAGTCAGCCAATTTCCGCTCACTGAAAAGCGCGGGGGTCCATGCGTTGGCCGCGGCACCATGCGGAATCTACGGCGGTGGTACATGGAATATCGTCTGCGGCACGAAAAAGACCTATTCCTCTCCCATCCAAATTACGGGTGTCGGAGGAAATTGCACTGCCGGCGCGGGAGGGTGGGGCGGCAACGGCTCAGTGGGCGCGCCCTATGTGAGCGGGCCGACTTTCGCGGTCAAGACCGACTGCAGCACCAACAACGATTGCATCAATCTGCAGTCACCGGACATTGACGTTTCCGGCATTCTGAAACCGTTGGCCAAAGCGGCGACGACCGCCGCCAACGCCTACCTCGCCGCGCAGCCGTGGAACTTTTTCCTCGGCCTTGAATTGGACGTTAAACCTGAGGCGAAAGCCAAAGCTGGTCTTTGCTGTAAAGACGGAAAGCAAGACTGGAATCTGTCCGGTGAAGTCTCGGGCGAAGTTTCTGTGAGCAGCAAGAAGTTCAATATCGATCGAAGCGAAACGGTGAAGTTCGATAACTTTGATATTGCCGGGCAAACCGGTGCGCTCGAACTCACCACCAAGGTTTTTCTCGGCACGAAAGCCGTCCCCTCATTCAAGGTAGGCGGCAGTTACAAAAAGGAATGCGGCAAGGATAAGCCCGTCTACGAAGTGTCGATTTCTGGCGGCGTCCAAATCAAGAGCGGCCTGGAAGCTACTGCGAAAGGCAAATTCACGGTCGCTGGCGTTCCTAAGGATGTTACGGTCAGCGATATAAAAGGTGGTTTGGCGGGCGGTCTTACCTTCAGCCTCACTCTCAACTCCGAAGGCGAAAAGAAGCTCTGCTACAAATCTGACGGCATGTACCTCTTCGGCAGCGCCAATGTTGCGGGCAAAACCGCGGAACTGTTCACGGGCGGAAAATTGTACTTGATCGATCCGCTGACCGACTGCAGCAGCTTCTCGCCAATTTTCCGCGAGGCTCTCGAACTGGCTGAAGCGGAGATGAACGCTCACTTGCGCGCCGAAGGCCAGAGGCTCATGCGCCAATCCAATGGCAGTGACGAAGGTGGCGGCGGTGTTTGCGCCCGAATTCGGCTCAAGCTCGATCAGGACCTGTTTCTGACTCGAAACGCTTTCGACGCCACACTCGAAGTCTTGAACAACGATCCCATTAATCCGATCGAGAACGTTTTGATCCAGGTCGGCATCCTCGACAACTCGAACAATCCCGCTGGAGAACGCTTCGATGTCGAGACCAACCGGTTGGATGGCCTCACCGCGGTGGATGGTACCGGTTTGATCAATCGTTCCGCTAAAGGGACTGCCTCTTTCCTGATCATTCCCGGCCGCGACGCTGCGCCCGACCAGGCGACCATCTACAAAGTCGGCGGTCTCCTGACTTACACCCAGGCCGGACGAAAACTAGTCGTGCCGCTTTCTCCTGTTCCGATCACAGTGCTGCCTGATCCGCGCTTGCTCGTGAAATACTTTCATCAACGCGACGTCTACAGCGACGATCCATTCACGCCAGTCATCGAGCCGAGCGTCCCCTATTCGCTTGCGGTCATGATTCAGAACGTCGGCCAAGGTGACGCAAAAAATGTGCGCATCACGTCGGCTCAACCGCAAATCGTCGATAATGAAAAAGGTCTGTTGATCGACTTCAAGATTATCGGCACGGATGTTTCCGGCGAACCTGCGACACCTTCCCTGACGGTCGATTTCGGCAGCATTCCTGCAGGCACGATAGGTATCGGACGCTGGCTGCTCACTTCGACATTGCAAGGCCTCTTCGATACGTACAGCGCAACGATTGAACATACCGCCGGGCCGCAGGAAAAACGCTCGTCTCTGATCGACGACCTGAGCATTCACGAAATGATCCACCTCGTTGAAGCTCCCGCGCCGTTTCAGGACGGACGACCTGACTTCCTCGTGAACGATACCGTTGACCCAGACGCCTTGCCCGACACGCTTTACCTGAGCAACGGCGCGACGAACAGCGTCTCGGTCGTGCGAGATGCGAGCGTCAACGGCACAGTTTCGAGCAACAGCCTTTCGGTGCAAATTACCGCTTCGATGCCGGATGATTGGACCTATTTGCGAATTCTCGATCCCGCACGCGGCAACTTCAGATTGAAGCGTGTCGTCCGTTCCGACAATCACGAAATCGCCTTCGGCACGAATGCCTGGGCTACCGACCGCACGTTCATCGGCAAAGGCCGAAAGCCGATCCGGGAAAACCTCGTGCACATTTTCGATTACAAGAGCACCGGCGCCTACACGCTCTTTTACGATCTCCTGCCGCCCATTGAGGCAATTCCGCCATCGAGCAAAGTCGATCCCTTACCCGCTAACAGTTATGCGCAGATTCCGGTGAGTTGGGCCGGTTCAGACAATCCAGGCGGAAGCGGTATTAACTTCTATGACATTTACGTCTCCATCGACGGCGCGCCGTTCGTTCCCTGGATTCAACATTCGGACCAAACGGGGAGCGTTTACTCCGGCCAGCTTGGCAAGAAATACGCCTTTTACAGCGTGGCCACCGATAATGTCGGCAACCGCGAAGCGGATCATACCTCCTCTGATACACAAACCACTGTCTCACTCGAAAACCATGCGCCAACGTTTGCTGCCATCGGCGACCGCCGCCTGGACGAAGGTGATCTCCTGACAATTCAACCGGTCGCCACCGATCCGGATTCGGACGTCCTTACGTGGAGTTTCGTGGGTGCAACACCGCCCGGTCTTCAAATCAATCCGGCTTCTGGCCTGATCACCTGGCTGACCGGCGCGGGACTCGGCCCCAGCACCAATCGCATTACCGTGCAGGTGCTCGACAACGGTATCCCGCGTCTGGGCGCTCTCCGCACATTCAACGTCATTCTGGATGAGCATAATTTCGCCCCGGAAATTCAGGCTTTGGGCAACCAAACGATTCGTGAAGGCCAGCTTCTCCGATTAACAAACGTCGTGAACGATCCGGACTGGCCCGCGCAGAACATCTCCTTCAAACTCGCGAACGCGCCCCAGGGCGCGGCCATCGATCCCGCCAGCGGTGTCCTTACCTGGCGTCCGGACGACATCCAGGGCGGCAGCAATTACGTGATCAACGTTGTCGCGACCGACTCGGGCACTCCGAGTCTCACTTCGACTCAATCGCTCCGCGTCGCCGTGCTCGACACGCGCGCGGACTTCACTATTCAACTGGGTTCAACCAATGTGACCGCCGGCGCCGGAAGCTATCTTCCGATTTTCCTCCAATCCGCCACAGAAATTACGAATGTCGTGTTCGACCTCACCTACCCGAACACGCGCGTAACCCACCTTACGTTGCAGCCGCTTTCCGCGAGCGTTGGAACCGCCAGCCTCGAAAACGCCGGCAGCAACAAATTCATCGCGCATATCTCGGCCCTAGCAGGCGCGGTCCTGCCCGCGAACGGTGAAATCGCGCGACTCCTCTTCCTTGCAGATACCAACGAATCCACCGTCCTGACCTTCAATGCCTCGAACGCGCAAGCGACTCGTTCCAACGGCTCGCCTCTGGTCAACGGCGGCGCGGTTGGCGCGCCTGTGTTCCTCGTTCGCACACAACCTCTCCTGGGAGTGACACTGGTCAATCGGAGCCCGCAGTTCGCTCTGTACAGCCCTCCCCCGCAAAATTTCGAACTGCAATTCAAAACAAACCTGAACCAGGCCACCTGGACAACGTTCGCCACAATTCTCAGCACCAATCAATTCACCCCGATCACTGCACCTCCAGGCAATTTGGGGCATGTCTTCATACGCGTTCATTCCCTGAGCGCCAAAGGCTCTCGTTTGATTCTCACGTCTGGCGGTGACTTTTTTATCAATGGGCAATCAGGTGAGAGCTACGTGATTCAATCGCGTCTGGTTCAGGGCGAGCAGTCGTGGCGCGACGAGTTCTCGATCGTCCTTACAAACAGCACAATGCAACTTCCAAACGTCCCGAAGGCCGATTCTGGTCGTCTCTATAGGAGCGTCCAACCCAAACCGTAAAGCGGATGGAGCGCGGACATTTTTGTCCGCAAGGATCAGGAGTGACGGACCGGCCTTGCGGACAAAATGTCTGCACTCCGCTTCGTTTTCCTTTGGAACAAAGGGTTCCTTTTGTTACATATCTCAACGCACGTTATGAAGTCCGAGAAGATTGTCGTTTGCGGTGGTGGAGGTTTTATCGGCGGCCATTTGGTGGCCGACCTTTTGCGCGAAGGCCACACCAACATTCGTTCCGTTGATATCAAGCCGTTCGACGAGTGGTACCAGCTCTTTCCGAACGTCGAAAATCTTCAACTCAACCTTCAGGAAAAGGACGCCTGCTATCGCGCACTCAAGGACGCGGCCCTCGTTTACAATCTCGCCGCGGACATGGGCGGCATGGGCTTCATCGAGAACAATCGCGCCCTTTGCATGCTTTCGGTGCTGATCAACACGCACTTGCTCATGGCCGCGAAGGATCTCGGCGTGAACCGCTTTTTCTACGCCTCTTCCGCATGCGTCTACGCCGCGGACAAACAAACCTCCGCTGACGTCATCGCGCTCAAGGAAAGCGACGCCTATCCCGCGATGCCGGAAGATGGTTACGGCTGGGAAAAGCTCTTCAGCGAGCGGATGTGCCGCCATTTCCGCGAGGATTTTGGCATCGAAACGCGCACCGCTCGTTACCACAACGTCTACGGCCCTCTCGGCACCTACAAAGGTGGACGCGAAAAGGCGCCCGCGGCGGCCTGCCGCAAAGTGATCGAAGCAAAGCTTTCCGGTAATCACTCCGTCGAAATTTGGGGCGACGGCAAACAGACCCGTAGCTTCATGTATATCGATGACTGTCTGAAAGGGACCAAAGCCATTACCGCCAGCAACATTCTCGAGCCGATCAATCTCGGCAGCAACGAACTGGTCACGATCAACGGCCTTTTCGACATCGTCGAAGAAATCGCTGGAATCAAACTCAAGAGGACTTACAAACTGGACGCGCCGAAGGGGGTGAACGGCCGCAACAGCGACAACACGCTCATCAAAAAGTACCTCGGCTGGGAGCCTTCGATCCGTCTGCGCGATGGAATGGAACGCACCTATCGTTGGATTTATGACGAAATAATCAAAGACCAACCGGCTGCGCGCAAAGTAGCGGTAACAGCGTGATTGCCTGATCACCGGCTCAGCCAGAGCCGAATCGCATCGATTCCAACCGAAAGCAGTACCAGCGCGGTCACCGCCCAGAGCGTCAGTTTGACATCGCGCACCGCGGGCGGACGGGGTCGCGTAAGAAAGCTTGTGTCGTTTTCAGAATACCAGGGCATAAAATCGTTTTTCTGCGGGGGACATAAATGGTCCTCTCCATTTCATGCCGGAATTGTTCCAAATTGTTTCGCTTCTCGGAATAGCACTAAAGGCGTAGCTCTCATTTGTTCTTTGGATGCAAAGATTTGTGTGCTCGCAGACGCACACTTTTCAGTGGTGAGTGGAATCCTTATCGTGCGTCCGGTCTCCCAAATTTGTCTAAAATTGGAGCGCGAAAAAGCCGGTGGCCGGTCGTAGTTGGCGCGCGCTTCCGATTTGCCAAAAACGGGATGATCGCTTAACTCTGACGGTTCTAGCGAGACAGGATGCGACAGTTATACACCATTGCCTCCAATGCGTTTATGGAGTTGGTTCGCCAGCCGATTTTTCTGCTGGTAATGACTGCTGCCGCCTCGTTCAGCGTTTTTCTTTCCACCATTTACTACTTCGGTTTCGGTGAAGACCAATGGCTGGTGAAGGACAGCACCCTCGCAGTCATGTTCATTTCCGGCCTGTTCGCTGCAGGGATCAGCGCCTCAGCGGCCGTTGCCCACGAAATCCGTTCGGGCACCGCTCTGGCCGTTCTCGCAAAGCCGGTCAGCAAAGTTCAGTTCCTGATTGGCAAGTACATTGGACTCGCTGGTGCGTTAACCGTTTTGACCTTCGTCAACGGCCTGAGTGCGTTGCTTGCCAGCCGCATGGCGTTTGACGCCTACGGCAGTCCGGACACCATCGCCCTTCAGATTTTTTACGGGGCCATCGTTCTCGCGTTTTTCCTCGGCGGCCTTACGAACTACTTCGCCCGTCGCCCTTTTGTTCCAAATGCCACTCTTTACCTCGTGGGCCTGATCACGCTCGCCTTCATCATCATCAATTTCGTGAACAAGGAAGGTGAATTTCAAAAGTTCGGGACCGGCACGGACTGGCGGTTGATCCCGGCTGGACTGTTGATCATGCTCGCGCTGTGGTTGTTGGCCGCGATCGCGCTGGCTTGCTCAACCCGCCTCGACATGATTCCGACTCTCGCGATTTGCACCGCTGTTTTCCTGATCGGTCTGATGTCCGACTATCTTTTCGGACGGGTGCTCGAACCGGGTGCAAGGGCGACCGGCTTCTGGCACTCGGTCGATTTCTGGATCAGTTCGGTGCTGTATACTATTGTGCCGAATTGGCAGCTTTTCTGGCTTTCTGACGCTCTTGAAAAAGGGCGCACCATCCCATGGAGTTACGTAGGCAAAGCGCTCGCTTACGTGGCTGGCTATCTTGGAGCCGCCTTGATCGGGGCGATGCTCCTGTTTGAAGAGCGCGAATTAAGTTGACCAACCAACCGGCAGCAATGGAACGCAACATTCGAAATATTGGCCTTCTGAACTGCTTCGTCCTGCTTCTTACAGCGGGAGTCGCAATCATTCTCGGTCGCTACAGCAACAGCATCGCTGGCCAGGTCAGTGCCGTTCTTTTCGGCCTCGGTTTTCTCGCCGCGCTCATCAGTTATTTTCAGATGGGGCTCGAAGACAAAGAGCGCCTGGAAAAACTCGATTACGACGAAATTGCTCGCGACAAAAATGCAGCCAGCCTTTTCTCGACCGAAGCGGAGACTTTCCCGGCGCGCCGTTCGCGCGAGCAATTCGAACGTTATTTCCTCCCGAGCTTCACGGTGGTTCTTTTCATCTTCGAAATCGCCGCGGCCATTCTGCTTTGGCGTTGGCTCGATACAGCAGTGGTGGTCGCGCCCAAGCAGCCTTTTATCGCCCTCGCGCTCTACGCCGTGATGGCGCTCATCGTTTTTCTGCTCGGCAAATACTCCGGCAATATCGCTCGGTTCGAAAATCAACGGCTGCTTCGGCCGAGCGCAAGTTTCCTGGTGCTGGGCGCTTACGTTTTCGGGTTTGTGGTACTGTGCCTGGCCTTCATTTACTTCGGTTTTCCGCGGGCTGACTTTTATCTCGCTCGTGTTCTTGCGGTCGTGATTGGGTTGACCGGACTGGAGTCCCTGCTCAACCTGATACTGGAAATCTATCGTCCCCGTGTGCGCGGCAAGCAGGAACGTCTCGTTTACGAAAGCCGCCTGCTGGGACTTCTGTCGCAGCCCGAGGGGATTTTCAGCACTGCCGCTCACGCGCTGGACTATCAATTTGGTTTCAAAGTTTCCGAAACCTGGTTCTATCGCTTCCTCGAAAAGGCGCTCGCCTGGCTGATTCTGATCCAGTTCGTCGTGCTGGTTCTTTCCTCTTGCTTTGTTTTCATCAATCCGGGCGAAGAGGGGCTTCTGGAACGTTGGGGCAAACCGGCCGGCACCTACGTTCTCGGTCCTGGTCTTCATCTCAAACTTCCCTGGCCCGCAGATGTGGTTTATCGGTTCCGCACGGACGCCATCCAAAGTTTTAACATCGGTGCCGCGATGGACAAAGACCATGGCAACACCATCACCTGGAAAGTGAAGCATGAAGAGGAGCCTTTGAACTTGATGGTCGCCGCTCGCGAATCTGGCGCTTCGACTAACGCCTCAGGCGGCGTTCCCGTCGATCTTCTCACCGTCGGCATTCCGGTGCAGTTCCAGATCAAAGATCTTCGCGCTTACGCCACAAATAACGTCGACTCCGGCAAATTGCTCGAACAACTCGCGACGCGCGAAGTGGTCCGTTACCTGATGGCTGTCAATCTCTTCGAAGTCATGTCCACCGGCAAAGGCAAGGCTGCCGCGGACTTGCAAAAAGCCATTCAACAAGAGGCCGACGCGCTAAACCTCGGAGTGAAAATCGTTTTGGTGGGTCTGGAAGATCTTCATCCGCCGCAGAAAGTCGCCGATGCCTTCGAAAACGTTATTGGCGCCCATCAGGAAAGTCAGGCCAGGATTTACGAAGCGAATGGTTATTCCACTCGCACCGTTAACGGCGCGAAAGGGGAAGCGACTCGTCTCCTGAACGAGGCGGGGGCTTATCGGTTCCAACGCGTCGCAGCAGCCCAGGCTCAGGCCGAACAATTCAAGAATCAATTGCTTGCTTACCAGGCGGCGCCCGATGTCTACAAGGCGCGCGCCTACCTTCAGCCTTTCATGAACGTTTCCACGAACGTTCGCTTCTTCGTGAAAACCACCACGAACCGAAACGATTTGTTCCAGTTGGACCTGCAGGAAAAGATCACTGCTGATATGTCCGACCTGGTTATCCCTGGCAAAAAATAATTTTTCTCCAAACCGCTAATATGAAACGCAACGCTCTGACACTCGTCGTAGGAATCATCCTCCTGCTGATCTTTTTCCTGCTGCTCTTCACGTTCCAGGTGCGGCAGACCGAAGTGGTGCTGGTCACCACCTTCGCGAAGCCCTCGGCGGAACCGATCACGCAGCCCGGCCTTTATTTCAAATTGCCATTCCCGATCCAGAAAATTTACCGCTTCGACAAACGCATTCACAGCCTTGAAGACGAGTTCGAGCAGATGCTGACTTCCGATGCGAACAACATTCTCGCGAATGTTTATGTCGGTTGGACCATTGAACGCCCACGCGAGTTCTTCAACAGTTTCCCGGCCGGCACTCCCGAAGCTGCCGAACCGCAGCTCAAAGGCGCCGTTCGCCTGGCCAAACAGGCCGTCATCGGTAAGCATGCGTTTTCCGATTTTGTGTCGAGCGATCCGAAGCAGGTGAAGTTCACGCAGATCGAACAGGAAATGCTGAAGAGCGTTCAGGACGCTGCGCTTGAGCGCTACGGTATCAAAGTAAACTTCCTCGGAATCAAGCGCCTCGGCTTGCCCGAATCCGTCACCGCCAAAGTGTTCGACCGCATGACCCAGGAACGCCAAAAGGAGATCGAGCGAATCCGGTCTGAAGGTGAGACGCAGGCCATCGCCATCCGCAGCGCCGCGGATCGTGACCGCAGTCAGATCCTGGCGAAAGCTCAGGCCGAAGCGACCCGCATTCGCGGTGAAGCCGACGCTGAAGCCGCGAAGTCGTTCGACATCCTGAAGCAAAATCCCGACTTGGCGATCTACCTGCTGAACATTCAAGCACTGGAGAAAACGCTCAACAAGAACAGCACGCTGATCGCCGATCCGCGCACTCCTCCGTTCAATCTTTTGCTGCCCGAAGGATCACGGCCTGAAGCTCAGGGCACCAACGGCGTCCAATTCTCTTCCAGCAACGGCAAGTAACCGAGATTTCCTATGCCTGATCTCGACCAAATGAGACACGAACCGCCCCGCACGACCGAACAGGTCGCCGCCGGGGTCACTCCTCCGCCGCCTCCCGCCAATCCGAATCCCACTGTAATTGAGGAATCCGGGTCCCGCGCACTTTCCGAAGCTCTCCGGAGCAGCTTCGTTATCGTCAAGATTTTGATGGTCGGCCTGGTGGTGCTCTTTTTCTTCTCGGGAATTTTCACAGTTCCTTCCGGGCAACGCGCCATCGTGCTTCGTTTCGGCAAACCGATTGGCGTGGGCGAGCAACAGCTCCTCGGCCCTGGTCTTCATTGGTCTTTCCCCAGCCCAATCGACGAAGTCGTGCGTATTCCCATTGGCGAAGTGCAAAGCGTTCGCTCCACTGCAGGCTGGTATCAAGTCACGCCCGAAGAAGAAACGTCGGGTCATGAGAATCCGCCGAACATGACGCTCAACCCGGCGGTCGACGGATATACGCTCACCTCGGATGGCAACATCATTCATGTGCGGGCTACTCTGCTTTATCGCATTACTGAGCCGCTGAAATATGTGCTCAGTTTCGTCAACGCCTCGAAAGTTGTGCAAAACGCGCTCGATAACTCGCTCTTTTACGCCTCGTCTTTCTTTGATGTCACACAGGCTACCCGGCTGAACCGCACTGGCGTTCGCGATCTGATCAAGCAGCGCGTCACCGATCTCATTCAACAGCATGATCTCGGCATCACGGTGGAACGCTGCGACGTGCAAGACATCATTCCCCCGCGGCAAACGAAACAAGTCTTCGAGCAATTCTCCACCGCGGATGTGGAACGACGCCAAACGAACGAGGCCGCCCAGGCTTACTCAGCGCGCATCCTGAGCACGGCGCAAGGCGAAGCCGCCGCAATCGTCGACGAAGGTCGCTCTGAAGCCACTCGGTTGATCCAGCAAGTATCGGCCGAAGCGAATTATTTCACGAACCAGCTTCCGCGTTACCAGGAGAACCCGGAGTTCTTCCGTCAACGTCTCTACGCGGAATCAATGAGCCGCATTTTGACGAACGTCGGGAACATCTTCACTGTCCCGGAGGGCGCCGAAACTCGAACACTCCTCAATGCGCCGCCACGGCGAAAGTCTCCTGAAGCACCAAGATAAATGAGCAATGCCAAAGCACTAATGTCCAAACAATGACCAATTCTCAACTCCCCAATCTTACTATCACCGTGGCTTCAGCGCGTCCTGATGATTCCTTGGTCATTAGTACTTGGTCATTGGTCATTCCCTCACGCCCATTCGCCATTTCCCACACTCCGCTGTAACTTAAAAAGGTTTCGCTATGCAAACTTCCGTTCTCAGTCGCCAGCAAGAACACGATCACGACGCCAACTGCGAGAGTTGTGGTCACGATCACGAGCATACACCCGTGCGCCTGACCCAGACGGTCATTGGCCTGATTTTCATCATCAACTCGTACATCGTGGACCTATTTTTCAAAGTGCCAGCCACGCTCTCGGAACCTGAGAAGGGCACGATGGTCGCCGGGTTCAGCGCGATGATCGGCGCGATCATCCTGGGGTATCCAATCGTTTGGACCTCGTTCAAAGACATCCGCCGCGGCGTTCTCAGCATTAACGAACTGGTTGGCATCGCGGTTCTCGCGGCCTTCGCTTCCGGCGATTACAAAACGGCAGGCCTCGTTGCGTTCTTCATGCTCCTTGGTGAAATTATTGAAACTCGCACCGCTGCTGGTGCGCGTGCTTCAATCGAATCGCTGATCAAGCTCACCCCAACCAAAGCCCGCCGAATCGTTGGCAACAAGGAAGAGGAAGTTGCCGCTAAAGAGCTCGCTATTGGCGATGTCATTCGTGTTCGTCCCGGCGACAATGTCGCTGCCGACGGTGTGATCGTTACGGGCCAAGGCTCCTTCAATCAGGCCAACATCACTGGTGAATCTCTCCCGGTGGACAAAAAACCGGGCGACGATGTTTTCGCTGGGACTCAAAACCTGACCGGCGTTCTCGAAATCCGCGTCAGCCGCGCGGGCGAGGATACCACTCTCGGTCGCGTCCGCGAACTGATCCTCGCCGCGGAAAAAACAAAGTTGCCCATCATGCGGCTGGTCGACCAATACATGGTCTACTACACCCCGCTCGTTCTCGTCATGGGCGCACTCGTTTGGGCCTTCACGCACGACCTTCCGCGTGTCATTGCGGTTCTCGTCGTCGCCTGCCCGTGTGCCTTCATTCTCGCGACGCCTACGGCGATGGTTGCGGCGCTTTCCGCCGCTGCGCGTTTGGGAATCCTGATCAAGAATGTCGGCGATATCGAACTGGCCGCGCGCATCAACGCGTTCATCTTCGATAAAACGGGCACGCTCACGACCGGCAAACTGGCGGTCAGCCGTCTCGCTCCCATTGAAGGCGTTGCTCCCGCGGAGTTGCTATATGTCTCTGCGTCTGCCGAGAAATACAGCAATCACCCGACGGCCAAAGCCCTCCAGGAAATTTCCACCGAAGCTGGCGTAAACATCGCCGAGCCCAAGGATTTCTCCGAAACTGCTGGTCGCGGTATTCGCGCTAAAGTCGATGGACGCGATGTGCTCGTCGGCCGCGCACAGTGGCTCAAGGACAACTCAATCCGCGAAGACATCGAGAAATCGGTGGACCTTAATGAAACCGAAGGCTTCAGCCTCATTCACGTGGCTCGCGACGGAAAATATCTGGGCTGGATCGGTCTCCGCGATGAAATTCGCGCCGAAGCCCGTGAAGCGCTTGCGGATCTTGCTCAAGCCGGGGTTCGCCGCATCGCCATGGTCACTGGCGATCGCAAGCCGGTCGCGACTCGCGTCGCTCGCGAAATCGGTTGCGAAGAAGTTGTTGCCGACTGCCTCCCCCAGAACAAAGTCGAATTTGTCCGCACTATCAAGTCGCGGGGCTATCGCGTCGCGGTTGTCGGCGACGGTGTGAACGATGCGCCCGCTCTCGCTGCAGGCGACATGGGCGTGGCCATGGGGGCTGCCGGTAGCGAAGTCGCGATTCACAGCGCGACCATCGCACTGATGAACAACGACCTGAAGCGTCTTCCATTCCTGATTCGTCTTTCACGCAGCACGCGCAACGTGATCAATCAGAATTTTCTGTTTGGCGTCGCCTTCATCATCATTGGCCTGACCCTCGCCGCGTTCGGATACGTCAACGCCGTCGTCGCCGCCATTATGCACAACGTCGGTTCGCTCCTGGTTGTCTTCAACAGCGCCCGCCTCGTGCGCCAGGGCGAAGAACTGGAACCCTATGAAACCAAGGCCGAAGAGGCAGCATCGCCTTCCGCGCCTTCGACTCCGGCTCTGCGTCCCCAACTGGCCTAGTTTTCAATGCCAAATGAAAAATGCTCAATGTTCAATGCTCAATGAAATCTTGAGCCTTTGATAAATGACACTTTCATCCACACAACCCACGCCGACCTCCACCCAGGTCAGCGAAAACGTCATCGCGGTCCGCGGTCTCACCAAAGTCTTCAAGGATTTCTGGGGACGCCCTAAAGCTCGTGCCGTTGATAACGTCAGTTTCGAAGTGAAGCGCGGCGAAGTTTTCGGCCTGCTCGGACCCAACGGCTCCGGAAAATCGACGACCGTCAAAATGCTGCTTGGCCTTCTCTTTCCCACGAAAGGTCACATCGAGATTTTCGGCCACTCCCCGCGTCACGTCGCTACCAAGTCGCGCATCGGTTATCTACCGGAAGAATCGTACCTCTATCGCTATCTCGACTCTGAAGAAACTCTCGACTTCTTCGGCAACCTGTTCGATTTGCCTCCGCAGGACCGTCGTCAGCGCGCTGAACAACTCCTCGAAATGGTTGGGCTCGGCAAAGCTCGTCGCCGCCAGGTCGGCGAGTTTTCCAAAGGCATGCAACGCCGTATTGGTCTCGCCCAGGCGCTTATCAACGATCCCGATCTCGTGATTCTGGACGAGCCGACCGCGGGCATGGACCCGCTCGGTTGCCGCGAAGTCAAAGACCTGATTCTCGCGCTCGCGGCTCGCGGCAAAACCGTCATCCTCAGCAGCCACTTGCTTTCCGACGTCGAAGATGTCTGCGACCGCGTGGTCATTTACTACGGCGGCAAAATCCAGGCGATCGGGCCCCTGAACGAACTGCTGGCGACTCCTGACGCCGTTCGCATTACTACACCCACGCTGTCGCGTCCAACATTGGAGAAGGTTCTCGATGTGATTCGTCATGACGTTCCGACGGACAAAGTGCAAGTCGACACTCCCACGCAAAACCTCGAAAACTACTTCCTGAACGTCGTCAACAAAGCGCGCGCCCAGGACGAATCCACTTCCGGCGCGACCTCCGGTAACCGTGTCGCCGAATATCTCCGTGGTGGCGTTGAAGAACCCGCCGCCAAGCGCGACCGCGTTCTCGATCGTTTAACCCACGCCGAATCCAAACCCGAGCCCGTCGCCGCTCCGATCGTGACTGTTACTGACGTCTCCTCGCTTCAGAACAAAAAACTGGAGGGACTCACAAAACAGGAGGAAGCTCCCGCACCTGCACCGGTCGCTGCAAGCGAAGCCAAAAAGGCGGACCTCGAAAAGGCCAACGAGAAACTTTCATCTCTGCTAAACAAGAAATGACAGACGCCCCTCTCATTAACACCCGGCTTCAGCCGGGGGTGTGCCCTGTGGCAATGGCCGAGACCGTGTCAACGGTTTCCCGTTTTCGGTATCGGCAGTTAATTATTTCTTGGCCCTTGGCCCTTGGACCGTGGTCATTTTCTCAGTGAACCGCATCCTTGCCATCTCATTCCTCACTCTGCGGGCGGCCATCCGCTACCGGATCGTCGTCGTCATGGCAGCGCTTCTCCTCGGCGGTGTTGTTGTCCTTCCTCTCATCATCAAGGATGATGGAACCGCCCGTGGTTTCACCCAAATCATTCTGACTTACACGCTCACGCTCACCACGACGCTTCTTGGTTTTGCCACGCTCTGGCTCTCCTGTGGCATTCTCGCTCGGGAAATTGAGGAAGCCCAAATGCAGATGGTCGTGGTGAAGCCGATCGGACGCTGGCAAATCTGGATCGGCAAATGGCTGGGCATTCTCATGCTCAATGCCATGCTCCTTGCGCTTGCAGGGGTTGCGATCTTCTTCCTCATGAGCTATCGGGCCAACAAGCTCGAGCCCAAACAACGCGCCGTCCTCGAGAATGAAATTTTCGTGGCTCGCAAAGTGGCCCGCGAACAGAGCGCCGATTACGAGGCGGAAGCTCGTGCGATTGTCCGCGACAGGCTGCAAAAGAGCCCTCCGCCCGAAGGCCTGAGCATTGCGCAAATCCAAACGCTCATTCGTGAGCAGCTCAAATCCCGCGACCAACTTGTTCCCCCCGGGAACCGCCGCATGTGGAGCATCTTCGTGGGTGATCCCGCGGAACTGCGCAACGTTCCGTTCGTCATTCGCACTCGGTTCGAACCGCCCGTGCCGGATCTGAACGAGCGTTTTCCGGTTCACTTCGAATTCGGCGACCAGAACTCTCGCAACCAGTACGAAACCAATTTCATCATGCCCGCCGAAACGTTCGTAGAATTTCCAATTCCGGCGAATCTCCTGAACGCTAAAGGCGAATTGCACGTTCGCTTCGATAACCTTACGCAAAAGGCTTTGCTCTTTCAGGAGGAAGGGATGCAGGTCATGCATCGGATCGGCGGCTTTGGCGGAAATTTTACGCGTGGCCTGGTGATTATTTTCTGTTGGCTCGCGCTCCTCGCCGCGATTGGCCTCACCACCGCCAGCTTCCTCTCATTTCCGGTGGCGGCTTTCTGCACCATCGGGATGCTGATTCTTGGTCTCTCCACGGGCACGTTGAAACAGATTGTCGACGAAAACGGAATTATTCAGGTCGATCAAAATACCGGAAAGGTCGAGCAACCCGGTATCATTAATCAATTCGCTGTTCCGTTCGCGCAGATACTTCTTCATACGCTGAACCTCGCTCGCGGCTTTTCGCCGATCGACAGCTTGAGCAGCGGACGTGCAATTACGTGGCTCGATTTGACGCGGGCCTTCACCCAAATCTGCCTCATACTCAGCGGCGCACTGGCCGCCATCGGGATAGCTGTATTCACGCGCCGCGAACTCGCCACCGCCCAGAAGTAGCGTGCAACCCTCAAAGCTCAAAAAATATCTCTGGGGCGCAGCGATGCTGGTGTTGCTCACGACCGTCTTCTTTTCGCAGCGATATCTGAACACACAACGCGAAGTGATGGGCCTGACCCGGATCGCTCCACTGGAAAATGCTCCGCCTATGCTCGCTTTCACCACCAAGGCGCTCGGCGGTTTTCGCGGCTTGATCGCAAACGCGCTCTGGATTCGGGCAACTGAACTTCAGGAGGAAGGTAAGTATTTCGAAATGGTCCAACTCGCCGACTGGATCACAAAGCTGGAACCGAATCTTCCTGCCGTTTGGGTACACTTAGCGTGGAACATGTCCTACAACATTTCCGTGAAATTCAGCGACTACGCGGATCGCTGGATGTGGGTCCAGCGCGGGATCACTCTGATTCGTGACGAGGCGCTGAAATACAATCCCAAGGAGCCGGATCTCTACCGCGAGCTCGGCTGGCATTTCCAACACAAGCTGGGCAACTACCTCGACGATGCCCATCAATACTACAAAGCTCAGTGGGCCAAAGAAATGACCGCGGTGCTTGGCACCGGTCGCCCGAATTGGGACGATCTCATCCATCCCAAAACGCCTGAGCAGCAGGAACGCGTTCGCGTCCTGCGCGAAAAATACAAACTCGATCCAGAATGGATGAAGCTGGTGGATGAACGCTACGGCCCGCTCGAATGGCGCCTGCCGGATGCCCACGCCATCTACTGGGCCACTAAAGGCCTCGAACTGAGCAAAGACCAGGTCCTGCGCCGTGAACAATTCGTCGGCCTTCGTCGCATCATTTTTCAATCGCTCCAACTCGCTTTCATGCGTGGCCGGCTGATCTTCCCGGACAAATCCGGCAGTGAATTCGTCTACGGTCCGAACCTGAACATTGTTAAACAGACGAGCGACGCCTATGTGGAACAGGCTCAGCTCGAACCCGACAAGGCCGACAACATTCTCACGGCTCACCGGAATTTTCTCGGCACCGCGGTTTACCATCTCTACACCCACAACCGTCGTAAAGAGGCGCAGTACTGGCTCGACGAGATGAAGCGCCGCTATCCGAAAATCGTTCCAGCGAACGTTAGTTTGGATGATTACGCGCTGGCCCGCATCCAGGAAGATGTCGGAGAGACGGACCCTAATCGCGTGAAAACAATCATCATGGGCGCCCTTCAAACGGCATTCATGAACGAAGCCCTCGGCGACCAGGAAAGCTACGAAGTCGGTGTGAAC
Source organism: Limisphaerales bacterium (assembly GCA_044226545.1). GTDB lineage: Bacteria > Verrucomicrobiota > Verrucomicrobiia > Limisphaerales > SXQI01 > DASVNK01. The sequence continues at coordinate 322,001 of JBGAGW010000001.1, read as the reverse complement.
CACGAAATTTTCGCCAAACGTCTGTGGACTCGCTACCAAAACCAGGTCTACAGCTACGACAAAGAGAAAAACCGCGTCAGCCTTCCTCCGTACGATGTAATTCAGGAAGAGGTCCTGAAGGAAATGCTTAACCCGGAAAACGGCCTCGACCCGCTCCTCGCCGCCCAGCTCCGCACCGCGAAGAATCTGCCGGCAGACTATGGCGTGCCGCCGCCCACGAACGGACCGCCTGCCACTGCGACTTCACCGTTGAACGGCCCTTCCACAAGATAGAACGCCATCAAAGTCGGCAAGCTGGTCTACTCCTGCAAGATTACCGTTTTCGTCCGCCGAAGATCGAGCCGAGCACTCCGCGGACAATCTCACGCCCGACCGAACTCCCAATCGTTCGTGCCGCACTCTTAGCCATCATTGTGCCGAGGGAATCCGGTTGTCTTCCGCGTCCTCGCGGAGCTGGATTATTGCCCGCACCCAGCGAGCCAAAGATCGAGGAAAGAAAGCCGCCGCCCGGGTCACTGCCGGCCGTTGGAGTTCCGGAGGCAGGCTGGGCGTGCGCTCCTTTGAGCTTTTCGTAGGCTGATTCGCGATCGACCGCGTTTTCGTAGGTGCCGTAAACCAGGGAGGACTTGATGATCTGCTCCCGCTGTTCCGCTGTAATTGGTCCGATTTGCCCGCGCGGCGGACAGATAAACGCCCGCTCCACCCTGGAGGGTTGACCGCGTTCATCGAGCAACGACACCAACGCCTCGCCTACTCCCAGCTCCATGAGCACCGATTCCGTCTTCAATTTGGGATTGGGCCGAAACGTCTCTGCCGCGGCCTGCACCGCCTTTTGGTCGCGCGGGGTGAAGGCACGCAACGCATGCTGAATACGGTTCCCGAGCTGACCCAAAATGTTGTCCGGAATATCCCGTGGATTCTGTGTGACAAAATAAACACCCACTCCTTTCGATCGCACCAGGCGGATGACTTGTTCGATGCGCTCCAGAAGGACGGAGGGAATATCGTTGAACAAGAGGTGGGCTTCGTCGAAAAAGAAAACCAGCTTTGGCTTGGGTAGATCACCCACTTCCGGAAAGCGCTCGAACAGTTCCGAAAGAATCCAAAGCAGCAAAGTCGCATACACCTTGGGCGCTTGCATCAAGCGATCCGCCGAAAGGATATTGACGTTTCCGCGACCCGACGAATCGGTTTGCAAAAAGTCATCGAGATTCAATGCGGGTTCACTGAAAAACTTGTCCGCGCCTTGTTGCTCGAGGGAGAGAAGGTTCCTCTGCATCGCGCCGATGCTCGCCGTTGAGATATTGCCGTATTGCGTCGTGAATTGCGCGGCATTGTCCCCGACGTATTGCAACATCGCTCGCAGATCTTTCGTATCCAGGAGCAGTAACCCATTTTCATCTGCGATCCGGAAAACGATATTCAGAACGCCGGCCTGCGTGTCGTTCAACTGCAGCAAGCGTGAAAGAAGCAATGGCCCCATGTCGCTCACGGTTCCACGCACCGGGTGCCCCGCCGCGCCGAACACATCCCAAAACACTGCCGGGCTCGCGCTGAACGAGAAATTCTCCAGCTTTAGGAGCTTTATGCGTTCCTGCACCTTTGGGTTGCCGGCTCCCGGTTGGCTGATGCCGGAAAGATCTCCTTTCACATCCGCCATGAAGACCGGGACACCGCGGTTGCTGAATTGTTCGGCCAGGACTTGCAGCGTCACGGTCTTTCCCGTGCCGGTCGCACCTGCGATCAACCCGTGGCGATTGGCCATTTCGGGAAGAAGAAAGAGGTCTGTATTTCCTTTCGCGACAAGAATCGGTTCCACAGCGCTCATAAATCATCTGCGTTGCTTCGCGGAACTAGTTTTCTTTGGTCGCTCCACTTTTGCCAATTGTGATTTCGCATCCCATCCCTGCGGCGGAGCGATTCCTGTGCTGCTCCAGGGACATCCCAGCTTTTTCCAGCGGGCGCGCCATTGTGAGTAAGTAAAACCCGCGTCGTCGTCAGTGACACCGAATTCGAACCCGCACGACGGACAAATCTCGTATGATCCACCACCGCTCGCCGACCGAGGTGCCTCGCGCAAGTATTGATAGCCACAACATGGACAGGTGTAGCCCTTCACTCCGTTTTTCCTTTCACCAGTTCGCCGGGCTGTCGGTCGAAATATCCAGGGCTGTTCGGTTTGAAAAACGTTTTTGTTGTGCCATTACGGTTATACGCGCCGAACGCACCCGATTTCGGATCGAAAACCCGCACCACGCCATCCGAATCAATCTTTGTGGGTAATCCTTCCCGTTTGGCGCGCTGCCGGAATTCCCATGCCATGCGCGCGTAATCGTCCGCGTTCTTCGCGTTGAAATCGCCGCCGTGACGCCGGAAATGGTCTTCGAGCGATCCGAGATGCCCCCATGTCCTGCTCGTCGGTGGCGCTTGTTCGACATTGTTAGCCGGTTGAGTTTCCTTCTGCGCGACGCTCCGGGTTCCATCGCCCGGAACAACAAAAGAATTGGTGGCCAATGGGACTCGGGCAGTGCCGACGGTGTAGAACCACCTGGTTCCGACACTCAGCGGCGGCAGAGTTACCTCATGCTCGATCCCTTGATTTCCATCGGCCCGCCGAGTCATTCGATCCGTGGCCTCGCCGAAAAAGACGCGTGATCCTGTCGAAACATCCGTCTTCCAACGAATAATCGCTTTCGTGCTTTCCGCGAACTCCACCGTCGGACTGTTCAGCAGTTCCGCCGCTTCCGCCGGGCAGTTCACTGCTGCGACCGCGATCAGCCATGCGCCAAAAAAAAGTCGCAGGAAAAACGCTTTCCAACCGAGGTTGCGATTTCCAGCTAACCGAACGCTCATCGCCAGCCTACTTCACCTCAACACTCACACCGATCATCCGGTACTGGATCGTTACTTTCGAGCCTACCTTCAGATCACCAGTGACCTTTGTCTCTTTCGTCCGGGCAATTTGCCATTTTTCGTCGCCCTTCTGGACGGTGATGGTGGTTGGGGTTACTTCGAGCACCGGGCCGGTTACTTGATACGTCTTTGCATCCGCAGCGAAAGTCGCGGAAAAGCTCAACAGCATCGAACCGGTCAGAATGGAAGCAAACAGGTTTTTGGTTTTCATAGATTTAGGCGGTTATAAGTGGACGATCTTTGGCACGTCATCGATTCCCGCGCAACGTTCATTTCGCCCTACTTTTGGCGTTTTGCCTTGAATTCCGAACCCGATTTCCATTCCGGCCATCCCGAACGGTTCGCCACATCCAACCCGACCTGCAACAACAACTCCGCGTGCTCCACCATCCCTGTAAGATCCCAATCCGTCTTAATCTCATCGGTCACTTTGTGGTAATCCTGCGCGGTGTATTCCTCCCGTTTCTTCAATCCGAATCCGTCCGGGCGTCCGACCATGTGCACGCCGCTGTGCGCGTTCAACGCAGGCACTCCTTGTTTGGCGAATTCGAAATGGTCCGACCGGAAATACGATCCTTTCTCCGGTTCGGACTCTGGAGTAATCACGCGTCCCTGCTTTTCGGCGGCGTTCGCCAATGTATCTTCGAGCGTCGATTGACCCGCGCCCACCACCTCTACGTCACGGGTCCGGCCCCAAACGTTCAGGGCATCCATATTGATGTCGGCCAGTGTTTGCTTCAACGGATAGAGCGGATGTGTTGCGTAATACTTTGCGCCGAGCAATCCTTTTTCTTCCGCCGTGACCGCCAGAAAAAGAACGGATCGTTGCGGCTTCTGCGCCGTGAAAGCTCGGGCAATTTCGAGTAATGCAGCCACTCCGGTCGCATTATCCACCGCGCCGTTGTAAATCTGGTCGCCTTTTAATTGCGGATCGCGTCCGAGATGGTCCCAATGCGCGGTGTAAATGACGTATTCGTTCTTTAACTTCGGATCGCTCCCTTCGATTTTCGCCACCACATTTGTGGAAGCGATTTCGCGCAAGGTGTTCTTCACCGAAATCGACGCTTTCGCTCCGAGCGAGACCGGACGAAAATCCCTGCTCAGAGCAGCCTGTTTCAGCGCGCCATAATCCTGTCCTCCAGCTTTGCAGAGGCGCTCCGCCGTTTCATGTGTTATCCAACCTTCGATCGCCACGCGCTTCATGTTTTTGTCCGCCGCCTGCAAATCAAAATTCTCGCGACTGTTGCTGCCCTGCACCACCGCCCACGGATACGCCGCAGGAATTGTTTCATGGACAATGATCGCGGCGGCCGCGCCGCGTTCCGTCGCGATCTCGTATTTGTACGTCCAGCGGCCGTAATACGTCATCGCTCGCCCTTTGAACATTTTTTCGTCGAGCTTCGAAGAATCATTCGAATCTGGAATGGGCGGATCGTTGATTAGCATCACGATGGTCTTCCCGCGAACGTCCACTCCTTTGTAATCGTCCCAGCCATATTCCGGAGCGACGATCCCATAGCCGACAAAAACCACCTCTGAATCCTGAATGGACACCTCTGGTATGAATCGCCGCGACCAAACAACCGTTTCCGTGGGGAACGCCGGCCTCAACTCGGCTCCGTCTGACGCGACAAATCTCACGCTCGGTTCCGCCCGAAAGCCAACCAGCGGGACCTTTTGCACAAACGTGCCATCTGGATTCCCCGGTTTAAGACCAATCTCGCGGAACTGTCGGGTGATGTAATCGACCGTCAGCGTTTCACCCCGCGTCCCAGGGGCGCGTCCTTCGAATTCATCGGAAGAAAGTACCTGGATATGGCGCAGAAGATTGTTTGTTGTGATGGACGTTTCTAAGGCACGCGCGGCAGGTCGAATAAACAAGAGCAAAATCGAACCGACGATCTGCAGAGTCCGGCATAGCTTCATCGGCGCGCAGCATAACGAGTTCGCCGGGTTGTTGTCACCCACGTCGATTCAATGAAACTTCTCCCCAGACTCGAGCATTTTGATGATTGCGTCGAATCTCCGTCGCCTCGTCTCCGGCTTTTTCGCAGTTTGCAAACGCCACGCGATTGCATAACGATTTGCTTTGTTGAGCGCCTCGAAGCTTTTTCTCGCTTTACTGTTCCTGGCGAGGGCGCCCAGAAAATCCTCCGGAACAGCCATTGTTTGGGGTGAATCGTACGCCCGGGACAATCGTCCGTCAGCCTTCGCACTCTCGACCTGCCAAACGCCTGCAGGATGCATCAGCCCCTCCCGAGTTAAGCGCGCGACATGCTCAACGTTTCGTTTTGACCAAAGACTGCGAGCCCTCCGTGGCGTAAACCTCTGGATGTAAGATTGCGCATCCAGGCTCTTAACTTGCCCGTCGATCCACCCGTAACAGAGCGCCTCCTCCAGCGCCTCCGCATATTTGATCGAAGCCACACCGGAATCCTTCTTGAAAAAGCGCAACCAGATTCCCTCCGTCCTCTCATGATTCTTGTTGAGCCAATCGCGCAGTTGGCACGCAACTCGAAAGCAATTACCTCCGGATCATTCGGTCTGGTCGTGGTCTTACTTGGGGCGCTCTTCTTCACGGCGCTGACGCTAATCGGAATGACTGCTTAGCCAATTGGAATTCGCGAGTGTCACCGGTCATCGCAAGAGAGAATGCATCCCGCGTGCGTTAGTTTCGTTTTAAAGGAAAAGATGCCTGAAACTGAGTGACGGCAGAAGGTGTAGGTGCATAGAGCGCTTCGATTACCGAAACCCTTCGCAATTCATAAAGTTCTCGAAGAGTGGCAATTATTTCCGTTCGCAAAGGATCGCTCGAATCGGCCCGGTAGACCGGCGATTGTTTGGTTCCGCTTCTGTGGAGCAAGCCGTTTTGCCGCAGGTGTTCCAAGCGTGCACGCACGGCGGACTGGCTCGTCTGCACTTGTTGAAAGACCATTTCGGGCGAAAAGTCTGTGTCCGGTTCGCCATGTAACAGGAGCAGAATCTCCAATGCATCGACCCCGCCGACTTTTGTCCGCAGAAACGTTTTAGTACTGTCGTTGATTCTGGGAAGGCTCATCGGTTGAGGCTAAAGATGGGCCTTCGTGTCTGGATAGTCGACATTTCGGGCGGAGCTTAGCAATTGATTTGCGGTTGTTCATTAATGCTGGATTAAAAACAGATTAAAACGGAAAGGCGGAGCTCAGGCAATTATCGCGCCAACAACCTGTTCGCGCGTCAGATATCTGTCGCGAGATCGTCCGTCCTGTCATGTTGCGGCAGGGCGAGACGAAGAACGGCGGTAAGATCGAGCGTCGTATGGCTGGCCGCCGCGCGAACAGCACGGTTTTTCGGGCGATAAGCCACAGAAAGCCCGGCGGCCCGCAGCATGCAGATGTCGTTCTCACCATCTCCAACGGCGACAATTTCCGATGCGGAAATTTCGAGGCGCTCGATGAGGTGAAGAAGGACGTTCAGTTTGCAGTGCTGGTGCAGTTTGCAACCGTTAGCGTGAAGCATCGCGGGGCAGGGGATGACCCGCCCGGTCGCTTTTTCATGTCGGAAACGCATGTCATGCGAGAAACAGAAATCCGCGAAAACGCGTCGCCGAACAATCTCCGCAGCGGAATTGTAACTGTCGGTCACAATACCCACGCGATAACCGGCCTTGCGAAGACCCACCACGGTTTCGACGGCGCCCGGGTTCAACGGGATCGTTCGAGCGACGCGTTCAAAAGTTTCGCGACGAATGCCGGCGAGCACAGCGGCAATCTGGCGCATGCGGGCATCCGGAGTGATGGAGAAATTGTCGAGGAGAGCGGCGAGCGCATCTTCGCGGTCCGCCGCCCGGGCGAGGCTGACGATAAACCGGCCGTTGAGCAGGACGCCATCCATATCGAAGAGGGCAATTTTTTCAGCAACCGGCACGCGGCCCAGGGAATCGGTCAGCGTGAGACGCGCGATACGTTCGATCTCGCGCGATTGGCGGATGTAGGAAAGGCGGAGGCGTCCGGCCTTCGCCGCGCGCTCAAGAATGGTGCGGGCGACCTGGTTAGCCATCTCGGTCAGGTTTTCCAGCGGTTTGCTCCGATGCTCAATTGTTCCGACATTCACTTCCGCGACGCGTGCTCCTTGAAGAAAGGCATCGATGAGAAGCCCTGCGTCCACTCCGTAATCATTTTCGAAAGAGAGATTTTGCAGAAGGGAACGACGCGCCGCAATGATTCCGCCGAGCGGCTGGCCCAATTCGCTGAGTTCGGGAAAATAAGTGCGCAGGAGCGGCTTGGCTGTGAGCGCGGTGACACGCCCGGCGTTTCGCGTGAACCGGGCTTTCACAAAATCCGTGTCCCCGGCCAGAATGGGTGCGACTAGCAGATCAATGGCGTCGGGCCGCAGTTGTTCCAGATCACCATCGAGATACGCGAGCACCTCAGTTTCGGCTTCGCGAAGGCCATCTTCCATGGATGCGCCCTTGCCGAGCAGAGTGCTGGTGATGACTTTGGCTCCAGCCTCCTGTGCGATCTCCGGAGTGCCATCGATTGAGCCGTCATCGACCACGATGACTTCGTGGACGGCGGCAGATTGTAGTGCGAGATGCACCACCGAGCCAATGGTCGCCGCTTCGTTTAAAACTGGAATAATGACAGAGACGCCAGAGATTTGGCGGCGCAACCGATTTCGCTCGTACAACATGCTTACCCTTTCTTCGTTAAAGTTTCATTTGGAGAGGGCGCTTCCAGCCTTTGCGCCGCTCCGGGTTTTAGGCTCGAATAGTTTGCGGGGCCGCGCGGAAGCGGTCAAAAGAAACGCCCGTTTTTAATCTGGGATTCATCGAGTTTTAATGATGGTGGGTCTGCGTTTTCACGTCGAGTTCCCGGAGCGAATGTCTTGTTCCGGCGCCTGGTTCCTGATAAGCGTTGGGTTCATGAAAAAACTCCTGATAACTGCATTTGCTTTTTGTGTTGCGATTTCGGCCGCACGCGCGGCGAACGAAGAAGGGTTCGTCTCGTTAATGGACGGGAAGTCCTTCGACGGCTGGAAGATCGCCGAACCGAATCAAAAATCGTGGCGGATCGAGGATGGCTGCTTCGTCGCCAACGGAAATCGCTCGCATCTTTTTTACGTGGGTGATGAGAAGCCATTCAAGGATTTCGAATTGAAAGTAGACGTGATGACGCAGCCCGGTTCGAATGGGGGAATTTACTTTCACACCAAGTGGCAGGAGAACAGTTGGCCGACGAACGGCTTTGAATGCCAGGTGAATGTGACGCACACCGACTGGATCAAGACCGGCAGTTTGTATGGTCTGGCGAATGTCGGCACCACTCCAGCTCAGGATGGAAAGTGGTGGACGCAGCACATCATCGTTAAAGGCAATTCCGTAACGGTGAAGATCGATGACAAGATCGTGTTGCAATACAATGAACCGCCGGGTGCACAGCCTGGTAAAGATTTCGCTCGCAAGATTGCGGAGGGAACTTTCGCACTGCAGGCGCACGACCCCAAGAGCGTTGTTCGTTATAAGAACATTCGCGTAAAGCGGCTGTAATTTCGACTGGGACCCAACGGCCTCGCCCATCGGACAGATAACGGGGCGGGATTTGCTCCGTCGTCTGATTTGCCGGCCGCCGCAGGATGCTGCAACGTTCTCACCAGATGAACGAGCCGATCATTGACCTGCAGAGCGACCATTACTTTATGGGCGAGGCGATTCGGCAGGCGTTGCGCGCCTACGAGGCGGAGGAGGTGCCGGTCGGCGCAGTGATCGTGCGGGAAGGGCGGATCATCGCACGTGCGTTCAATCAGGTGGAATTGCTCCGGGATGCGACGGCGCACGCGGAAATGCTCGCAATGACGCAGGCCGAAGAGACGGTAGGAGACTGGCGTTTGAATGATTGCACCCTTTACGTGACCAAGGAGCCATGCCCGATGTGCGCCGGGGCGGTTGTCCACGTGCGCTTGCAGCGCGTGGTGTTTGGTGCCTCTGATCCGAAAGCGGGCGCGGCGGGAAGCGCGATGAACCTCCTCCAATTTCCGACCTTGAATCATCGCTCGGAAATAACCCACGGCGTGCGCGAAGAAGAATGTCGAAATCTGCTCCACAGTTTTTTTGCGGAACAGCGGGCACGCAAAGCTTCGAACTGATTACCAGACTTCCACCGGTCCTTTGGGAACTGGGATTGCCGCGCGTTGCGCAGAGGCCGGTTCCATGAACGATGCGACCATCGGGCTCGGGCGATAATTCGGGCGGAGTTCCCCATTGGAATCGAGGAATTGCTCGCGCCACGTGATGTAGTTCTGGAGAATCTCCTGAAATTCTGCGCGTGAGGAAATCGTCACGATACGTTTGTTGAACGCGTTCGCTGGCCCGAAACGTTTCGAATACCACGGCGCAACTTTGCGGAACATGCGGCAACCGTGCTGCTCCCCAAAAACTTCAATCATCAAATCCATGTGCCGGCACATCACCCGCACGCGCTCGGCAAACCCTGGATCGGGCGGAAGGTGGCCGGTTTTGATGAACTCGGTCGTATGCGCAAAAATCCAGGGATTGTAAAAGGCACCGCGGCCGATGCTCACACCGGCGCAACCCGTCTCATTGAACATCATCCGTGCAGCTTCTGGCGTGGTAACGTCGCCATTGCCGATCACAGGAATCGAACGAACCGCTTCCACCACTTTGCGGATGCCGCTGAGATTTACAGTCCCGGCGAAACCTTGCTCTCGAGTGCGCCCGTGCACGAACACTGCTGCCACTCCGGCGTCTTCCAACGCCCGTGCCAGATCGGGAGCCGTTAGATTCTCGTCATCCCAGCCGAGCCGCATCTTTGCGGTGATGGGAATCTTCACCGCATCAACCATTCCTTTCACCAACGCGGAAGTCCTATCCAACTCCGTCATCATCGCAGAGCCGCCACCGACACGGCAGACTTTGCGAACGGGACACCCCATGTTGATATCGACTGATGAAACGCCGATCGATTCGAGATAAGCAGCGGCGTCCCGCATCTCTTCCGGGACTGAGCCGAAGAGTTGAACAGCGAGTGGCCGATCAGCAGGAGAAGTCTCGATCAGTTTGAGAGCCTTTGGATTTTTCTCAAGAAGCGAGCGCGCGTTGACGAGGTCAGTGGTCGCGAGATCCAGGCCGCCGACCTCCCGAATCGTGAGCCGAAAAGGCAGGTTCGTGTAGCCCGCCAGAGGCGACAGAAAAAGATTCGATTTAAGTTGCAGGTTCCGAAACGCGAGCATTTGGCGAAATCGGGCCAAACCTATCACGGACTTCAAGAATTTCTAGCACCCTACGGTCCTATTGGCGGAGCAGGCGATAAAAACCTTGGTTCCCGGCATTGGTAATGACGTGACTTGTGATGCCATTCGCGCTGCTTGGTGCCTCAGAGATGTTTTGCCAAGTTGGCGATGTGAGCGACGGCGTGAATTGAAGAATTGTGGTGTCAGTGGTCGGCCACGAGATCACGAGAGAGTTGTCCTGATGCGCAATGGAAAGAGTTGGGCCGCTTGTGGTCGTTTCCGAACTGTTCACGATCAATTCGGTGATTTGAGTGGCCCAGGTCGTCGGGTCGGCTGGATAAGATTGAATGGTCCAGAAATGGGTCGGGTCCGTTGGGTCGACCGTTGTCGCGCTGTAATCGCCCCACCGGGAAATTCCTTCACTCAGGTGCGTATCGTACGTGGCGAGCCCCTCCTTCAGGAGATTACGCGGGCCAAAAATGAGCAGGTTGCTTGTGACCTGGCCGACAAACGCGAACGAACTGACCTATGCGTTCGTGCTTGTTCCGTTGCAGCCGATCACAACGGTCCCGTTCGTATTGGCGGCGATTGAGGGATAGAAATATTCCAGTTCCGGGTCGCTGATCGTTCCTGATTGGATGAGTGTGTGTTGCACCGCGTCGATTCGATACTTTTTGGACGAAATTGCGGCCTCCGTCTAACGCGAAATCACTGGCCTTTTTGCCGAGTACTTGTAGTTTGCAGCCATCCCTCGCAAAACCAAACGCCGTGATATATCGAGTTCCCGTGACTTTCCGACTCCTGCTCATTCTGTTACTGGCCGCGCTCGTGTTCCCCAAAACATCGAGCCAGGTGATCATTTCCGAATTCATGGCCAGCAATACGCGAACGTTTGCGGATGAAGATGGTGAATATTCCGACTGGATCGAGCTTTACAACCCATCCGATTCAGACGTTGACCTTGATGGTTGGTCCTTAACCGATTCGGCTATAAATCTGCGGAAGTGGCGTTTTCCTGCGGTTCATATCGGACGGGGTCAGACCTTGCTGGTTTTTGCCTCGAACAAGGATCGCCATCTTCCGGGCGCGCCTTTGCACACCAATTTCAAAATGTCCTCGGGTGATTATCTGGGGCTGGTTGACGCTTCCGGCAAAGTCGTCTTCGATTTTGGTCCAACACTGGGGGAGCAGGTGCCCGATGTATCCTTCGGCGTCGTTGTCGAGAAAAAGGAGATCGTCTTGCTGGCGACGAATGCACCTGCTCGTTTCACAGTGCCGACAGACGGCAGCGCTGATGCGATTTGGAAGCTAACCGAGTTCGATGACAGCAAGTGGTCGAACGGAACGAACGCATTAGGTTTTGATGCGGGGAATATTGGCTACGCACCAATCATTCGGACAGATGTTTCCGGACAAATGTTGGGGGCGAACAGCACGGCCTACATTCGTCTGCCGTTCCTTCCTCCGGATGCGGAACTGAATTCCCTGACGCTACGCGTTCACTATGATGACGGTTTTACCGCGTTTCTCAACGGAGTGCTCGTCGCGCAGGCCAATGCCCCCAGCGATCTCGCCTGGAATTCAGCCGCCACCGCACAGCATTCCGCGCCGGACGCTCTCTTGGCCGAAGAAATTGATCTCTCCGACCAGATCGGGTTGCTGCATGACGGCCAGAACGTCCTCGCAATCCAGTCCCTTAACTCCTCTAAAGACGATCCGGGGCTGCTGACCACTGCTGAATTGGTCGCCACTTATTCGGTCGTTCAAACAAATGTATGGCGCTATTTCTTTCAGCCAACGCCCAACGCCATTAATGGGCTTGGCGATACGAACCTCGGCCCTCTCATCCTGAATGCTTCCCTTACTCCTGCCCTTCCTAATCAGGGTGACTCGATTGTCGTTACCGCAAAGATGCAGCAGACGTTCAATCCTCCTTCCACATTAAACCTTAATTACCTCGTGATGTTCGGTGCAGAAACGAATGTCGCCATGTTGGACGACGGCCTCCACGGTGACGGCACCGCGGGTGACGGAATTTACGGCGCGATTCTTAACAGCGGCGCAACGAACGGTCAGATGGTGCGTTGGTATTTCCGCGCTACGGATGAACAAGGATTAATCACGCGCTGGCCACCCTATCGGGAAACAAAGAATTCTCCACAATACTTTGGCACGGTCATCAGCGATCCTTCGCTGACGAATCGCCTGCCGGTGCTGCAGTGGTTTGTAAAGAGCACCTCAGGCGCCGATAATACCAGCGGCACCCGATGTTCTGTTTTTTGGGACGGCGTTCTTTACGACAATGTCTTCGTCAACCTCCATGGACAGTCGAGCGCCGGGTTTCCGAAAAAGAGCTACAACCTGAATTTCAACACCGGCTACCATTTCCGCTACAGCAAAACTTCTAACCCAATCGGCAAAGTAAATCTGCTCACGACTTACCCCGACAAAGCGCACGTCCGCAACATTCTCGCCTACGAAGTGTTTCGCGATGCGGGCCACGGCTATCATTTTGTCATACCTATCCGGGTTCAGCGCAACGCCGCCTTTTTTGCCGACGCTCACATGGTTGAAGATGGCGATGCCGATTACCTTCGTCGAAATGGGCTCGATGGGAATGGAGCGCTTTACAAGATGTACAACACGCTCGATTCGTCGACCTCAGGTGTGGAGAAGAAAACGCGCACGTTTGAAAAAAACGCTGACCTTCAGGCTTTGATCAGAGGGCTCACCTCTGGAACGAATCGTCCGGCATATTTTTGGGATAACGTAAACATCCCCGGAATGGTGAATTATCTCGCGTCGCTCACCATGACCGCCAATGTCGATTGCTGTCACAAGAACTACTACCTCTATCGCGACAGCATGGGCAGCGGCGAATGGCAGATGCTGCCATGGGATATGGACCTGAGTTTCGGACGCAACTGGACCGGCGATTACTTCGACGACCGAATGTATCCACAGAACGACCTGAATCCCGGGTCGAACAATACTCTGGTCCAGGCGTGCTACAACAACGCTGACTTCAAGTTGATGTATGCCCGCCGCATGCGCACGCTCATGGACGAGCAACTGCAACCGCCGGGCACACCTCTAGCGGATTTGAAATGGGAACGTCGCCTGGACGAACTCTTCGAGATCATCGGGCCGGACGCCGCGCTCGACTACGTCAAGTGGCCGACCTGGGGCAAAAAACAAACGATGTCTCAGGCCCTGGATCTCCTGCGCACAAATTACCTCGGCCAGAGACGCACGTTCCTGTACGTGACGAAGAAGAGTTCCATTCCCGCCGCGATAACGAACCAGCCTGCGATCAGCTTTTCCACGCTCGACTTTAACCCCGAGTCGGGTTGGCAAAATCAGGAATACATTTCGATCACGAATTCCGACAACGTTGCGGTTGACCTGTCCGGTTGGCAGATCGGCGGCGCGATTAATCATCGGTTCGCACCGGGAACTGTTCTGCCAGCCAAGCGCGTACTCTACCTCTCTCCCGACGTTACCGCCTTCCGCAAGAGAACCTCTGGTCCGAGCGGCGGTCAGCGCCTGTTCGTTCAGGGTAATTACCACGGCCAGCTTTCCGCGCGGGGTGAAGCGCTCACGCTGCGCGACAGACAAGGCGCCTTGATCCAAACCTTTTCCTACATCGGCCAGCCGACGCTCGCCCAACAGGTCCTCCGCGTGAGCGAGATTATGTATGCGCCTGCCGAACCCGCGGTTCCTGGCTACACTCGCGAAGATCTCGAATATATTGTCCTGAAAAATATCGGTGGTGCTGCGCTCAATTTAAATGGCGTGCATTTCACGAACGGCATCTCATTCACCTTCACGAACGACATTGTGTTGCCCGCCAGCAGTCGTCTCTATCTCGCGCGTAATCCCGCGGCGTTTACCGGCTTTTACGGCTATAGCGCGCTTGTGACAGGACCTTACATCGGCCAACTCTCAAACAGCGGTGAGACAATTCAACTCGACGACGCCGTCGGTGAAAAAATAGTCAGCTTCTCTTACGATAACAAATGGTATGCTTCGGCCAATGGGGGCGGTTATAGCCTCGTTCTTGCAAACGATGAAACCGGTTTCGATAACCTAGACCAGAAAAGCTCCTGGATCCCTTCCTTCATCCCGGGTGGTTCCGCGGCCTTGGGTCAATCCTGGGCCTCCTGGCGCAGCTCTTATTTTAACGCCAAACAGTTGAACGATCTTTTGATAAGCGGTCCCGATGCCGATCCGGATCGCGACGGAATTTCGAATTACGGTGAGTTCATCGCCGGCACTCATCCCTTGATGTTTTCCAGCAAGTTTTCGATTCTTTCGGCTCCAAACCTAACCTTGGCATTTCAGGAGGCTCCCGGGCGCCGCTACTCGGTTTCGCGTGCCACCAGTTTGAGTGGAATCTGGACGCGCATTAGAACGTTCCCGCGCTCCACACAATCGGACGTCATTAAGGTGCCGCTGGAAAAGGCCGGAGCCGATCAGGCCGCTTTCTACCGGGTTGAAGTCGAATTCTAGCTCAATTTTCCTGTCCTCGTCTTTTCGCGTCATTTACAACTCTCCGCGCGATGAAGAACGGAAAAAGGGACCAGGTTTATCTCGTAGCCAACGGTGATTTGCGCCTGAGCGCGAACCAGAAATGCTGGACCGAACAGGCCCGTATGGAAGCTGCGCTCACCAAAGCACTCGAAGCCGAGGGCGCCGAGGTTATTCGAGCGCACGCGTTCGATAAGTCCAAAGGCCACGGCTTTATCGATTCGCAGAAAATGGGCCTGGAGGTGTTCCGAAAAATTCCGCGGGACGCCCGCCTGGTGGTTGCTGAATCGGTGTGGCAATACTCCCACCATCTGCTCGCGGGCCTTTGGACTCATCGCGGGCCGATCCTCACCGTCGCGAACTGGAGCGGCACCTGGCCGGGCCTGGTGGGCATGTTGAACCTGAACGGTTCACTCACGAAAGCCGGGGTTCCCTATAGCACTCTCTGGAGCGAAAAGTTCAACGACCGCTTTTTCGAACAAGGCATTCGCGAATGGCTGGGCACGGGCCAGATTCGTCACGATCAACAGCACGTCCGCGATTTCAACCTGGTGAAACTTCCAGCCGAGGATGAAAAAATCGGCCGTACTTTCGCGCGCAGTTTCAAAGAAGCCAAAGCGATTATGGGCGTATTCGATGAAGGCTGCATGGGCATGTTTAACGCCATCATTCCTGATGACCTTCTGCACGCCACCGGCATTTTCAAAGAGCGCCTCAGCCAATCCTCTCTCTTCGCCGAAATGCAGCGCGTCAGCGACGGGGAAGCCCGGGAGGTCTACCGCTGGCTCGTGAAGAAAGGGATGAAATTTCAGCTTGGCACGAATGAAGAGAGTGACCTCACCGAAAACCAGGTCCTTCAACAATGCAAAATGTATATTGCCGCGCTGCGCATCGCGGACGATTTCGGCTGCGACACCATCGGCATTCAATACCAGCAGGGCTTGAAAGACCTCGCTCCCGCGAGCGACCTCGTCGAGGGCCTGCTCAACAACGTTGACCGTCCGCCGGTAAAGCGTGATTCGAAAACTCTCTTCGACGGCGAAGCACTCCCTCACTTTAACGAAGTCGACGAATGTGCGGGGCTCGATGGCCTTGTGACCTACCGGTTATGGCGGGAACTCGGCTTTGCCCCCGAAAACACTCTTCATGATCTCCGTTGGGGCCAGCAGTACCGCAGCAGTGAACTCGACGCTTACGTTTGGGTTTTCCTGATTTCCGGCGCGGCGCCGCCCGCCCATTTCATCGGCGGTTACAAAGGGACGAGCAGCGAACGTCAACCGCCCATGTACTTCCGCCTCGGCGGCGGGACAGTTAAAGGAATCTCCAAACCCGGCCACATCGTTTGGAGCCGGGTCTTCGTCATGGATAATGGGCTGCATTGCGACCTCGGCATCGCCGAAGTGGTGGAGCTGCCCCGGGAAGAGACTGAACGCCGCTGGAGGGAAACCACGCCCCAGTGGCCGATCATGCACGCCGTTGTGAAGGGGATTAGTCGCGACCAAATGATGGCCCGCCACAAAGCGAACCACATTCAGGTTGTCTACGCCCCAAGCGAGAAGCAAGCCCACCGCGCTTGCCGCATCAAGGGTGCCGCCCTGGCCGAACTCGGTCTCCAGGTCCACTTCTGCGGCGACGTTAAATTCGCCGGATAACGGGATTTGCATTCCGCTCAGCGTGTGGTAGATACTCCGTTCCCGTTTTGCGGGATATTTTACGATTTTATGTCACAGCATCGCAGTTTACGAGGCTCGAGCACTTTGGGTGCGAAGCGGAATGTTTTGAAGCGCTTTGAGCGCGTCGAAATCCTGAAGAAGCGCGGTCAGTGGAAGGAAGGCGACCGCGTGACTGGTCTGCGCAAGACGCGCGTTCAGGGTTAATCGCGCCGAATAATTTTGTATGGGACGGCTGGAAGGCCGTCCCATTTGTTTTATTGTACGGGCATATATGGAGGTGCGTCTGCAAAAACTCCTCGCGGACGCGGGGATTGCTTCCCGACGAGCGAGCGAACAGGTGATCCTGGAAGGTCGCGTGATCGTCAATGGCAAGGTGGTGCAGACGCTCGGGACCAAGGTTGACCCCCTGCACGATCGAGTCACCGTCGATGGCCGGCCGGTCAAAGCGAAGCGCAAGCTATACCTTGCAGTCAACAAGCCGGACGGCTATATCTGTTCCAGCAACGATCCTGAAAGCCGCAAGACGGTGCACGACCTTTTGCCGAAGGAATGGAGAAATCTGCATTCCGTGGGCCGCCTCGATTACAATAGCGAAGGACTGATCTTCTACACGAACGATGGCGAATTCGCCCTGCGGTTGACCCATCCACGATACGGTGTTCGAAAGAAGTATATGGTGACCCTGAAGGGCGAAGTGACTCCAGAACACATTCAATCCCTCAAAAAGGGGATCTTCCATGACGGCGATGTCCTGAAGGCCGAGGCCGGTCGGATTCTCAAGAGCAACCAATCACACAGCCTGGTAGAACTCACGCTGGCTGAAGGGAAGAATCGCGAAGTGCGTCGAATGTTCGAGTCGCTGGGATTCGAAATCGAGCGTTTGCAGCGTGTCCAGATCGGGCCGGTGAAGCTGGGCCAATTGCCTCGCGGGAAATGGCGAACGTTGACAGAGCCGGAGATTAAAAGTTTAATGCAGTCCACTGTGTAGCGCGGGCTTCTTCGATCATCCCTCGCTCCTGATTTTACATGCAGACATTTTCGAAATTGCCAGTTTTGCTGCTGCTCAGCGCTTGGGTTTTCGGCGCGCGCGCAGCCGAAGAAACCGCCATCGTCAACGAGGGCAAAATCAACGTGCGCGGCCAGCCTTCGCTGATCGGTGAGGTCGTGACCCAGTTGCAGCGGGGCGAGCAAGTCACCGTCCTCGAATATGTTAAAAACGAACGCGCCAAAGGCGGCGAACCAACAAACTGGGCAAAGATCAAGCTCCCGGCAAACACGCCGGTATGGGTTTACGCGCCGATGGTCAAAGACGGTGCTGTCGCCGCGACCCGCTTGAATCTGCGCGCTGGGGCAGGGGACAACTACAGTGTGATCGGCCGTCTCGGGAAGGGGGACAAAGTCACGCCGATTCGCACGCAGGGTGATTGGATCGAAGTGGAAGCGCCCGCCGGAGCCTATGCGTTTGTCGACGCCAGTTTGCTCAAAACGCCGGGTGGGAACACTTCGACTCCGGCTGCTCCAGTCGTAGCAGCAGCGACGCAGCCGGCGAGACCGGCCCCGCCTGTTCTTCAAACGCCGACACCTTCACCGGCAGTTTCAACCCCGTCTCCAACTGTTCAGCCAATCCAGGACGAGTTGACCGCTCCTACGCAGCCGCAACCGCGCGCCATCACCGAAGCTCCCGCGATTTCCACTCCCTCTGCCGCTCCCGCGCCTGCGCCGATATCACAAGAATTGCCCAAAGTCGCGCCGGCTCCGGTTGCTGCTGCAACGAAAGTCGAAGCTGCCCCCGGCAAGCGGATTGTTCGTCGCGAAGGTATCATTCGCCCCACGCGTAGTATCCAGGCGCCGACGTGGTATGAGCTGGTCAGTCCTCAAACGAAGATGACTATCAACTACCTGCACGAGGAAAAAATGGGGATCAACTTGAAGCAGTTGAAAGGACAGAAGGTGATCGTGAGCGGTGAAGAAGCGATCGACCCACGCTGGCCCAACACCCCGATCCTCGAAATGGAAACGGTCGACGTCGCTCCCTAATGGCGGCTGACAATCTCATCGACGGGCGAGCCATCGCCGAGCAGATCCATTCTGAAACTTCTCAACGGATCGAAGCACTGAAACGCCGCGGCGTTGAGCCCTCCCTAATTTTTGTGCGCGTCGGGGAAGATCCCGCCTCTCAGGTCTACGTGGGAATGAAGGAGAAAACCAGCAAGCGCCTGGGCATTCGTTCGGAAACCCACGTTTTGGCTGAAAAGACCACGCAGCAGGAATTGCTGATGCTGGTCCAAAACCTCAACGCCGATCGCTCGGTTCATGGCATTCTGGTTCAGGCGCCGATCCCGAGGCAGATCGATTCAAACGCCATCTATTCCGCCGTTCTTCCGGAAAAGGACGTTGACGGTTTTCATCCGATCAACGTCGGTAAACTGCTGCTCGGCGATCAAAGTGGATTTGTCCCCTGCACCCCTGCCGGTGTTCACGAACTTCTCATTCGCAGTGGCGTCCGGATTGAGGGCACCAATGTGGTGGTGCTCGGACGCGGAAATATCGTCGGCAAACCGATGGCCGCGCTGCTCATGCAGAAGGCGCGTCACGCGAATGCTACTGTTACAGTTTGTCACTCGCAAAGCCGGAATATCAATGAACATTGTCGGCATGCCGATATCATTGTGGCTGCGATGGGTGTCGCCCAATTCGTTAAAGCGGACATGGTGAAACCGGGCTGCGTGGTGATAGACGTGGGCGTGAATCGTGTTTCGGACCCGTCCGCGAAGAATGGCAGTCGCCTGGTTGGTGATGTCGATTTCGCTGGAGTTCAGCCGATTGCTGGAAAAATTACACCGAACCCCGGCGGTGTCGGGCCGATGACCATTGCGATGCTCATGCGCAACACGGTAAGCGCCGCCGAAAATTTAACAAAATAGAAAATAAGAAATGCAAGCAACTCGAATTCTTCCTGACCTCCAAGCTTCCCTTTTGTGCGAAGATGTGCGCCAGGAAACCAGCGGAAATTTCATCCTTATTGGAATCATTGGTTTTGTAAACGTCCCGCAACTGCCAGTGGTGGCTTTCAAATTGTGCACGTTCAATCGATGGGCTGCTGGTATCGGCAATTTCACGGAGAGTGTTCGCCTCATCGCGCCCGACCAGACGACCGTCGTCCGCGAGAGCAAAGTGAAGTTCGCTCTGCAGGACCCCACACATAACGCGACCAACGTCACTGTCTTCGGTCAGGTGAAGTTCGAACAGGCCGGCACCTACTACATGGAAGTGCTGGTGGACGATGTGTTGAAACTTCGTTTTCCAATTCCTGTGCGCGTGGTTACTCCGCCGCAACAGGGGGCGCAAGGCGCTCCGGCGGCGCAGCAACGCCCGCCCACCGAGACGCGTTAATCGCGGTATAGCCGGGAGAAAAGCTTGCCAGGCGCCTGCTTGACGAGCTTCTTCATTTCGAGCGTTAAAAGCGCGACGGACACGGTCGAAGGCGGGAGCCCCGTTTTCGAGATGAGGTCGTCGACGAAGAGCTCCTCGTGCCCCAGGGCGTCGTAGAGGAGTTTTTCATTATCGCTTAAAGTCAGGCCGGGAAGTTGTCCCGTTTCGCCGGGCGCGGTCGGCTTATTGCTCGTCGGGAACAAATATTCAAACTCAGTGACGATGTCCTCTGCGCTCTCGCAAAGTTTCGCGCCTTTCTTAATGAGATCGTGACACCCTTTGCTCCGCGGTGAATCAATCGGCCCGGGCACCGCGAACGTTTGCCGTCCGTATTCTACTGCGAAATTCGCGGTGATCAGTGCGCCGCTGGTCAGATTCGCTTCGACAATGACAGTTCCCAAGGTCATCCCTGCGACGATGCGATTGCGAATGGGAAACGTCTGTTTATCCGCTGGCCGATTGAAAGGAAATTGGGTGATGAGCGCACCATTGGCCGCGATTTTTTCGAAGAGTTGCGCATTTTCCGGTGGGAAAACCTGGTTTATCCCCGTACCGAGCACCGCGATTGTTCTACCCTTGGCCGTGAGAGCCCCTTGATGCGCGGACGTGTCAATACCGCGCGCGCCGCCGCTAACCACGGTGATGCCCATATACGCAAGTTGATACCCAAATTTGCGCGCCACGTTCGTGCCATAGGCTGTGGTCATTCGCGAACCGACGATCGCCACGGAGTTCTTGTCGCGCGGCATGAGAGTCCCTTTCACATATAGCACAATGGGCGGATCATAAATTTGCCGAAGCAATTCCGGATAATTCTCATCCTCCTGTGTCACCACGCTGCAACCAAAATCCTGGATTCGCTTCAGTTCGGCCGCCAGATCAACGGTCGTTTCCCACGTCGCTATCGCCTCCGCTGTCGTGTCGCTAATTCCCTGCACCCGCAACAGGGCCGCTCTCGGCGCTTTTAGAACAGAAACCGGATCGCCGAACTGTTCCAGCAACTGGCGCAGGCGAACTGGTCCGACGTGGGGGACCATGTTCAAAGCGATGAGTGCCTCGCGCGAGTTCATTCGAATTACCAGTCTCAGTTCAGAACGCTGCTGTGATCGCGGAGCCACTCGTAATCTGTCTTCGGACTTGCGTCAAAACTTCCGCCCACCGCGCCACGGATCGGCGGGCGAGTTGTTCCGGTCGGCCCCGTCACGACCCAGCGATGTGGCTCCATATGACCGTCGGTATACGAGAGAGTCGCCGCGCCATTGTGAAAGGATCCGGGAAGATTGCCCCACTTGAATTCGTTAAAACGGTTCATGAAAAACCCATCATTGAGCGTGTCCGGATGCTCGTCGATGAAAAGGAAAACCTGACTCGGATTGATTAAACCCGCAGAGGTGAAGAATTGGCGATAGTCCGGGTTGAACTTGTTCGTGAGCACGCCGGGATCACCGACCAGGTGATTCATCGACATCGAGCGCAGGCGCGGACCGTTGTCCGCCAGTGAAAGATCGCTCGGGCATTTATACACGGTCACATTCTCGCTCACGTACTTGCCGAGCTTCGCCTGGGTGATCAAGGTTTTGTTCGTGTTGTCGGGGTTGGCCGTCCAGTCCTGCACGTTATTCACCCAATTTTGTCGCTCGATACGTGTCTGATCGATCCCGTGATTATTCACCAACCGGTCATTCGCATCATCCGCATACAACTGCCATCCCAGCGTGAGTTGCTTGACGTTGTTGCTGCAAACCGCAGTTTTCCCCTTCTCCTTCGCTTTGCTCAACGACGGCAGGAGCAGCCCAGCGAGAATGGCAATGATCGCGATGACCACAAGCAGTTCAATGAGCGTGAATGCAACCTGTTTTGGGTGCGAAGCGGGAAAAATCGGCATGTTGCGTTCGAGCTTATCCCGAAGCCAGGTTTATCGCGATACGAAAATTCCCGGCAGCTCATTGCTCCCATTGCTCTCGCCGGAACAAATTCTGCAAAGAGTTTTCCTAACTTGGTTGGGCAAGAAAAAGAAAGATTCGCCACAGTGTCTGCGTAGTTAAGAGAAAGAAACATAGTGTGAATGCGTTCAGTGTCATAATGGCCGGGTGGCTTGTCGGGACATTGCTCTTCGTTTTGAGCATTTGTGCCGCTGCCACTCGCCGGGCTCCGAAGGTCCGGCTCAGACAGACCGGATTGCGTGCCGGGGCCTCTCGGCATCTCGCGGGATGAGCCGAGGGCAGGCGCCAACAGGATCGTCCGAGGATCGTCGCGAAGCGAGGGGCTTTAGTACTCGACTCGCAGGGCAATTTTCGGTTTCTTTAGGCGCGATCCATGACACCTTCAGGCAGATGTATCTCCTTGGCGCGGCCAATTCTATTCTGCTTCTTTCTGATCGCTCAAACTTCAAGGGGAGAAGATGCATCCCCGAGTCCCGATCTTCCAGGTTTTCCTCGGTTTACTTCCCCGCCTTATTACCTACCCGCGCCGTTATATGAAGGAGAGCGAGTTATCTTCCAGCCGGGAGGATTTGACGCGAATCCTCCCGTTTCGTTCCAGTGGTATTTTAATGGAACCCCTATTCCGGACGCAACCGATGGGCTTTATGGAATACCATTCGTCCAACCTTCGCATTTTGGCCGTTACTCAGTTTCGATCAGTAATTCCCTGGGTGAAGCGCGAAGCGAGGAAGTTGCCTTCACGAATTTTCTGCAGAACGTCAAGTTGGAAGTGTTCAATGCACCGCGTTCCTTCTCGCCGATTGCGCTAAGTAAAGCCGATGACAAATCTTTCATTGTGGCCGGCAGCGGACTGTCCAGTTCCATCGTCACAAAATTTTCGTCGGACAGGACTATTCTCTGGTCAACTAATCTTGCTCCGCGATCCATTCTAGCCGATCCGGACAGCCGGCCGCTCTTGGCGGTTGATCCGCTTGGCAGTAGCTACCTTGCGGTTCAAACCGTCGTCTCGGGCACAAACTCTCCGGGAATTCTGAAACTGAGCTCAGATGGGGAAATTCTCTGGCACATGCAGACTGGGGCTGATCTCACCACGGTCCGGGCCCTCTCCGCAACGGGGCAGCGTCTCATCGTGGCAGGGATTAAAACCGGGTTCAAGCTGCTCAGTGTCACCCCGGAAGGCCGGCGAGAGTGGATCACTCCGATCACAAATCAGGTCGCGTTTGGCGGTTCTCACATTTGGATGGGACAGGCGTCTGCTTCCAATATCTATTGCGGTTCCGAAAGCGCGCGAACGATCATTAAGTTCGATGCGGCAGGCAAAATCATTTGGAGCACCGTTCTGACCAACGTGACATTTGGAAATATGAAGGTCGGCCCGGACGGATCGGTTTTTGCGGCGACTTATGTGTTCGAAGGGGACCGCGTTGTGTGCAGAAAGTACTCGCCCGAAGGAAATCGTGAATGGAGCGCTCTCTTCCCTGCGCGGGGTGGCAGTTTCATACCAATTGATTTGAATGTCGATGATTCTGGAAATGCTTATATTTTCGCCGTCCTAAATAATTCGCAGAAAATCGCTCGATTCAATCCGAACGGAAGCCTCGATTGGGTCGCTACTGTGCTCGGCTCTGCAGGTTATCTCATTTGCGCGCCTTCGGCTGATAACGTTTATCTGTTGGGCCAGGACGGTCTGCAACGTGCGATCGCCAAGTACGACCGGTACGGTGTTCGGCGGTGGCAAAGAACCTTCGGGGCGCCTCTTGATTCGCCGCTGCTGCTCGCGTTAAACAAGGATGAAGTCATTGTGGGAGGCACACCTCCGGCGGGCGCACTTCCGTTGGTGCACATTCGCGACATGGAGTCGGAGCAGCTCAAGAGCGTCAATCCACATCTAGCATTGTTAGAGCAGGACACCAACCTGTTCGTGCACGCTACGATTTCGGGACGTCCGCTCGGCGCCCTGACCTGGTATCACGAAGGGCGCACCCGCGCTGAAAAGGGTGACCTCTATCCGGTTAGTTTGAGTTTGGTTCCAACCAGCACCGCGTTGCAGATACGTTTTCCAGATGGTGTGCTGGTGACGCCCGACTTCGTTTTCGACCGGTTCGCGCGGTTCGGTCCCGTCAAGCGCAATTCGGGCGGCTTCTTCGAAGCTACCATACAATCGGCGGCTCAGGTTCCCTACCGCATCCTCAAGTCTCGTGACCTTATTCTGTGGGAAGACGCCGCGACGATGGCCCTCCCAATCAACGGGACCAATCAGTTTAGCCTCCCTTATTCTCGCGCCGAACCGCAGGTCTTCTACCGGGCCATTTGGAGATAGGTACGGTTGCCCTGCGTCCCCTCTTATACTTTAAGAGTCTTCTGGGGAAAGAAGACGGCTGGAAATGCATCTCTGCTCGCGGTATAAGCGCGCCGATGAATCGTCGCTCTTTTCTTGGGTTGCTGCCGGCGCTTAGTGCATTCGTTGTTTCCGAAGTAAAGGTTTCCGCTAAGACGCGCGACTATCATTCACGCTGGGATGAGGTGACGGTTGCGGAACTGCAGGAGGCGTTTGCGAATGGAAAAGTGAGTTCGGTTTCGCTGGTGCGCCATTATCTACGGCGGATTGCGCAGATTGATCGCTCCGGGCCGTCGCTGAATTCCGTGATCGAATTGAACCCGGATGTCTTGGAGATTGCACGCGCGTTGGACAAAGAGCGAAAGGTCGGGATGGTTCGCGGACCGCTGCACGGAATTCCGATTTTGCTGAAAGACAATATCGATACGCACGATCGCATGATGACAACCGCGGGATCATTGGCGTTGCTGGGCTCAATTGCTCCGCGAGACTCGTTTGTCGCAGAACGCTTACGCGCGGCGGGGGCGGTGATTCTCGGAAAATCGAATCTGAGTGAATGGGCGAATTTTCGTTCCAGTCGCTCAACGAGCGGATGGAGTGGGCGAGGTGGGCTGACGCGTAATCCTTTCGCGTTGGACCGGAATACCTCCGGATCGAGTTCGGGCTCGGCTGCAGCCGTGTCGGGAAATCTTTGCGTGGCAGCGATTGGAACGGAAACGGATGGCTCGATCATTTCTCCTTCGACCACCTGCGGCATTGTGGGGCTAAAGCCCACGGTCGGTTTAGTGAGTCGTGCGGGAATTATTCCGATTTCGGCGACACAGGATACCGCGGGGCCGATGACGCGCACGGTGCGTGATTGCGCGACCGTGCTTGGGGCGCTTACGGGAATCGATCCGCGAGATGAAACGACGAAGGCATCCGAAGGAAAGGTGCATGCTGACTACACAGTATTTCTCGACGCGAATGCGTTGCGCGGTGCGCGCATCGGAGTAGCGCGTCAGTTTTTCCGGTCCCGGAACGAACGTGCAACGAAGGAGCTTGAGACCGCGATGGGCACTTTGAAATCGGCCGGCGCGGAACTGATCGATCCGGTGAACCTACCGAGCTTTGGGAAGATGGGAGACGCTGAATTCCAGGTAATGCTTTACGAGTTCAAAGATGGTTTGAACAAGTATTTCGCCAGCCTCGGACCGAATGCTCCGATTAAATCGCTGTCCGATCTGATCGCGTTCAATGAAGCCCACGCTGATTCCGAGCTTCGTTATTTTGGACAGGAGACGTTAATCGAAGCGGAGAAGAAGGGGCCGCTCACTGAGCAAGCGTATCTCGATGCGAGGGAAAAGTGTCGCCGACTCTCGCGAGAGGAAGGAGTCGATGCAGCGATGGATGAGCACAAGCTCGATGCACTGGTAGCACCCTCGGGTGGACCGGGACATCGAAGTGATCTGATTTATGGCAACCGCGATACCGGTGGAAGTTCCACCTATGCGGCTGTGGCCGGTTATCCGAGCATCACTGTGCCGGCCGGTTTTTTGCACGGAATGCCCTTTGGCCTTTCATTTTTCGGGAGAGCGTGGAGTGAGCCGGTGCTGTTAAAACTCGCTTACAGTTTCGAACAAGCGACGCGCGTGCGGCGAGCGCCAGAGTTTCGGACCTCGGCGGGAGAAGCGGCCGCGCGCACAGGATTTCGATGAACATAATAGAAAATCGTTTTATATAGCTGTTGCCGCGCTGTCCACGCCCAGAGATTTGGCCGCGGGACAAGTGCCTCGATAGTTCTTTCAGGCCCTGTTAATTCTGACAGTAAACAGGATTTATTCCTGCCCGGAGGATAC
The DNA here is from genome assembly GCA_044226545.1 of Limisphaerales bacterium. Lineage (GTDB taxonomy): Bacteria > Verrucomicrobiota > Verrucomicrobiia > Limisphaerales > SXQI01 > DASVNK01. Next base: position 296,107 of record JBGAGW010000001.1, on the reverse strand, counting down.
GAACGCTCGAACGAGTTGTTGTTATTTGATCGTTGACGAAAAAAGTGAGCGAGGGCAACAACAAGCGGGCTCTGAAAGGACTGTTATGGCTAAAGCTCGAAGAACGACTCACCGGAGTAGTGCTGGTAAGAAGCTTTACGCGGTGCGCGACGCAAACGGAAGATTCAAAGATATCCAAACTTACGAACGGGCGCATCGGGCTGACCTCGCCCACAAGAGCAAAGCCGAAAAACGGAAATAGGGGATCCACTTTATGCTTCGTTACGCAGTAATCTTTTTAGTGGTTGCCATCGTTGCTGCAGTCCTTGGTTTCGGGGCGCTTGCGGGCACTGCCGCCTGGATTGCAAAGGTCCTGGTGGTCATCTTCCTGATTCTGTTTATCGTTTCGCTAATCACCGGAAAAAAGTAGGCCAGGCTTTCGGTCGGCAGGGTTATCACTGTCTGAGAACGAGCGCCTCGAAGTTATGGTAGCTGCCGATTTAGCGCGGCAGCGTGGTGATCAATCCCACTTTAGGTGATTCTCGGCTATGAATACACTGAGGTTATTTTATCGGTACGACCGGCTACCTCGTCCCTTGAAATGCCGACGGTCCTTCCCGTGATTTACCGAACCATTAAAAAGGAGCTCATATGAAATGGGAAGGCCGCAGAGAAAGCGAAAACGTCGAAGATGTCCGCGGACAACGGATGGCGGGAGCCGGCGGCGCTGGTATCGGACTCTTAATCAACCTGGTGCTTCGGATTAAGGGAGTCCTTCTGCTGGCGGTTCTGGGTTTGCTCGGGTGAGGCGGCGGACTGATCTATTCCGGGTAACACCACCGCCTGCACTTATGACAGTCAGGTAAACTCTACCGGGAATGATCGCTGCAGGTAAGACAGTTTCCTCAGAGAATCATGCGACTGTCCGGTGCAGACCAGCCCTGGGATTCTTGTGACTTTTTCTTGCCCTGCTCAGGCGGTCGCACAAGGACAGGTCATGAGTTACAAGGGACGCGTGCAAAACACTGCTTCCGGTATGCTCAGTTCTGTCGCGGTGTATGATAGTTTGACCGGTGGGAAAGTAGTGTTTCAAAAAGCACCGATGACCCCGGGGGAATTTCAGGATTTCACCGTGCCCATTATCGTGAACGAGGATTGCACACTCTCCACAACTATTCGCGGCACTGGCCAGGACGCTTGCTCGAAAGTGCCGGTAACCGACACCGCAACGGCCACCTGTCCCGTTCTCTTTAGTCCGGCAATTGCCGTCACGAAAGTATGTCCGGCGGATGTTTTACAAACGGGCGATACCGCAGTGATGACGGGGACCTTGAGCAATCCGGGAGACGTAACTTTGGTCAACGTCATCCTGGTCAACAACGTCAATGGAAAGACAACGCAGGAACTCGGACCGATCTCCCTCGCGCCAAAACAGGTGGTCAACTACAAGTTCAGCTTCGCCGTGCCGCCGGATTTCTGTGGAGACAACATCATCGTCGCGAGTGGCAACGTTCTCTGCGATCAGAAACGAGCGGTGGTCGCATCCGCGAGCAATGGTTGCAAAGTTCAAACTGCGCCTATGATCATTGTGGAGAAGCACTGTCCCACGACGCCTGTCGACGCTTTTACCGCGTCGAAACGAAAGCCAACGATCTTGGCTCGAACTGGGAAACTTTGCCCGGAGAGGTCCAGGCAATCACGGACACGGCTGAGAAAACACACATATTCCAGGGAGCTAGAAGTCGCTTCTATCGAGTGATCCAACTCGAATAATTCCGCGCGCGCATTGGGGAGCGCGTTGGACAGGGGAGATAGGTTGGGTTGTTTCGTGGTGGGGACAACCCAAAATAAGCTAAGCCGGTCGTCCCGCGGAGCCAAACATCACGACTTAGGCTCGTATAGTCTAGTCGAACGGATGCGGCGCGAAGAGTCCTACAATTAGCGATTCTTCTCCCGTTCGAGCGCGGGCTTGAGGCGTTCGTATTCGGAGAGGACGCGGGCGACGGCGGAGGAGTCGGGGAGTTTGCCGGCCTTGCACGTGGTCATGAGATCCAGACAAGCGTTGCCGAGAGATTTGGCGCCGAGATTATTGGCGCTGCCTTTGAGGCTGTGGGCGGCGCGTTCGATTTCGAGATGATCGCCCGCTTTGAAGGCATCCATTATTTTGGTGAGGCGGCCGGGACTGTCGGTGAGGAAGAGATCGATCAGCTCGGGGAGGGGACTGGGTTCGCCAGGGCCGGCGAGGTCGCGCACGCTTTGCAGGATTTCCTGGTCGAGCAAGTCGGCGTCGGACCCGGCGGCGGATTCCTCGATGGTCTTGAGGCCGCGGGAAATGGCGGCTTCCAGTTCGTTGAGTCGAACGGGTTTCGTGATGTAATCATCCATACCGGCTCTGAGGCACTCTTCGCGATCACCAGCGAGGGCATTGGCCGTCATCGCGACAATGTAAAAACGCTTTGTGCCTCCTTTCTTTTCCTCGCTGCGCAGGAGGCGGGTTGCTTCGTAGCCGTCGAGTTCCGGCATCTGGCAATCCATCAGGATCAGGTCGTACGGGATGTGTTTGACCGCGTCGATCACCTCGAGGCCATTAGCCACTGCATCGGCAGAATAGCCGAGCTTCTGAAGCTGTCGCAGTGCAACTTTTTGATTCACGGTGTTGTCCTCGGCCACGAGGATGCGAAAGGCGGCGCGATTGGAGGTATCTTCGCTCGGTTGGGCGCCACGGGCTCTCTCACGGGCAGTGCCGCGCAAAACTGTAACAAGGGTGTCGTAGAGGCGGCCTTCTTTGACAGGCTTGACGAGGTACGCGGTGATCCCGGCTTCGCGCCATTTGCTTTCCTCGGGCAGATAACCGAGTGAAGTAAGCATAACAAGTTGGGTGCCGGCGATGAGTGGATCTGCTTTGATGGCGCGCGCGAGGGCAAGGCCGTCCATCTCGGGCATTTGCATGTCGAGAATGGCGATGTCATAAGGATCGCCAGCTTGCGCGGCGTCGCGGAGAAGGCCCAGGGCCTCCATACCACTCTCGGCGGAACCGTTGCGCATTTTCCAACCGAGCGCCTGGTGGTGAACGATATCCCGGTTAGTGGTGTTGTCGTCGACGACCAGAATTTTAAAGCCTTCGAGCGTGCTGGCCATCGCCGGCGTGGGCTGCTGATCCGGCTGCTTCTCCAGGGGAACGGTAAACCAGAATAGGGAACCCTTCCCGGGCGCGCTTTCAAAGCCGATATCGCCGTGCATCAATTCGACCAATTGCCGACAGATCGCCAGCCCCAGCCCGGTGCCGCCGAAGCGGCGAGTGGTCGAACCATCGGCCTGGACGAAGGCGTGGAATAAACGTCCCTGTGCTTCGGGTGATATGCCGATGCCGGTGTCTTTGACGGAGAATTTTATAAGAGTGAATTTTTCGTTTTCGCGGACGGCGCGAACATCGAGGATGACTTCACCCTGCTCGGTGAATTTGACTGCATTGCCGAGCAGGTTCGTGAGCACCTGGCGGATCCGGCCGGGATCGCCGCGGAGATGGCGCGGGGCATCTCCATGAATCCAGGAGGCAAGTTCGACTCCTTTGGCCTGGGCTTTTTCGGCCAGAAGTTCGGCGGTGCCTTCGACAACTTCGTTAAGATCGAAATCGATCGTTTCGATACGCATTTTCCCGGCTTCGATTTTGGAAAAGTCGAGAATGTCGTTGATGATATTGAGGAGAGAGTCGGCGCTATTGCGAATCGTTTCGGCAAAGTCGCGCTGCTCGTCGGAAAGCTCGGTTTCGAGAAGAAGGCCGGTCATTCCGATAACGGCGTTGAGCGGCGTGCGAATCTCGTGACTCATGTTGGCCAGGAATTCTGACTTGAGCCGTGCAGAGGCAACGGCCGAATCCCGCGCGGCGGCCAATTCGAGTTCCGCGGTCTTAAGATCGGTTATGTCTTTCGAGATACCGAAGGTGCCGGTGATTTCCCCATGCAGATTCTTCAGTGGCACTTTCGTGGTCAGGACCCAGCGTTCGCGTTTATCGAGCCAGACTTCACGCTCTGTTTTTCCGACGATGGCCTGGCCGGTGCGCAGGATGGTGCGTTCGTCCTGCAGCGCTTCTTCAGAATGCGCATCGCCGAAAAAATCAGCGTCGGTCTTCCCAATCGCTTCGGACGGATCGTTCAGCCCAAGGCGCGTGGCGAGAGAGCGGCTGACCGCGAGGAAGCGTGAATGCCGATCTTTGAAATAAATGCTATCCGGGATGTTATCGAGCATAGCGCGAAGCAACTCGCGTTCATAAGCCAGCGCTTCTTCCGCTTTGTACCGCTCTGTTTCGTCCCAGAAAATTCCCTGAACTCCGGTAACTTCTCCATGCGCATCGATCAGGGGGGATTTTATCACCTGCACGTAGAGCGTGTTTCCGTTGCTGTCCTGATGTTGCTCAATTGCCTGAAACGGAACTCGTTTTTCGAGGACGCGTTTGTCGTCCTGCTGGTATTTGATCGCCATCTCGGGCGGGAACAGGTCGAAGTCGGTTTTCCCCACGACTTCATCAGCCGTCCGATTCACCGCGCGACAAAAGTTCGAGTTGGCAAAGGTGAAACGGCCTCGAAGGTCTTTGCGAAAAATGTTCTGTGGAATGGTCTCGACGAGAGAATGGTAAAAAGTTTCGGAGCGCTTCAGGGCGAGCTTTCCCTGTTCGTGTTGTTCGTGCAAATCAGCGTGCTCAACTGCGCGCTCGAGTTGCTGGATGCATTGCCGCGCAATTGTCCTGAGGCTTTCCATTTGATCGGAACTTAACTTGCGAGGCGCTTCGTCCATGGCGGCAAGGACACCGAAGGTGTGCCCTTTCACGGTCGTGCGGAGCGGGATGCCGGTGAAAAAACGGATCTGCCTCCCGCCCAGCAAAAGGGGACGCTCCATTAGGAGCGGATCACGCATCAGATCTTCAACGGCGAAGGTCTCCTTCGATTCGAGCGCCAGTCCGAGAATGGTTCGTACTGCAGACTCGTCGCAGTCGGCACAGGAAAAACCGGGATCAAGAAAGAGCGGACCCTTATGAGGAAAGCTCAGGAAGGAAAAGGGAAGGCCGCAGAGGTTCGCAGCAAGCCGCGTCAGTTCACGCAGGCTGGTCCGGACCGGAACGTCCTCCACCGCGCATTTGAGAAGTGCGTTGAGATGCTGCGCGTGTCGCGAATCGAGGTTCGAACTGGCATCGGCAGACATTTTCAAAATCAGGAGTTAGCAAGCGGTGGGCCGAGTCTTGCTAGCTCCACTGAAAATATCGAACCGATCCAGCCCGCGCCAACCCTATTTATTGTGTAGCGGTGGGAGATTCTTTCAGCACAACCGCTGGTTTCGCATTCTTGCTGAGAAGAGCGGTGTAATCGCGGGTGATTTGCAGCGTCTCATCAAGGTGCGGATCGATGATGGCGTCCAACTCGGCTTCGGCATCGGCTTCCGCATCATCCTCGGGAGTTGTCGCGGTGGCTTTGGCGATTTCGGCGGCCTCCTCTTTCGCTTTGGCAGCGTTAAACGGCTGGAGCGGCTTTCCGGCCTCCGCCGTTTCAAGATCGAGATCAAAAATGCTGGCGGTCGAATGAGGACGAGCAGCGCGTTCTTTCTTCCGTGCTTCCTGGCGCTCTTTGTCCTGTTCTTTTTCTTTCAAGCGATTTTTTTCGTTTAAGGAAATGCTTTTCTCATCCTTGCGTTTCTTTACCTGGTCGATGTCTTCGAGCAGGTAAGCGAAGTCTTTGCTGTGCGCCACGCGATCCTTGGAGGAGTTCTGCAATTCGGTGACGTACGACTTTACTTGATCGAGGCTCGTAAAGGTCGCCGGTGTGGTTTGATCCGCAGGCAGGCAGTTTTCCAGGCTGGCTTCGCCGATATCGAGATAGTCATAAATCGAAGGCAGGATCACATCGGGAGTGACGCCCTGTTTCTGCGTGGTGCTGCCCGAAATGCGGTAGAACTTCGAAACGGTGAGTTTCAATTTCCCGGGATTTTCCACTTTGCCCTTCGGAATGACTTGTTCCAGCGAAAGAACCTGCTGAACAGTCCCTTTTCCATGCGTGCTCTGGTCGCCGACAATCACGGCGCGTCCATAATCCTGCAAAGCGCCAGCGACGATTTCGGAGGCCGAGGCGCTTAGTTTCCCGACCGCAACCACGAGCGGTCCGCTCCAGGCCACTTCGCTGTTTTTGTCTTCGAGCACGTGCGGCTCTTTTTTGGGCTCTTTCACTTGGACCACGGGACCCTTCTTAATGAAGAGACCGGTCAATTGAATCGCTTCATCCAGAATGCCACCGCCGTTACGGCGCAAATCGAGGATCATCGCCTGAACGTTTTCCTTCTTGAGACGTTGAATGAGCGTTTCGACGTGACCGGCGCAACCATCGTAGAATTGCGGGAGGTTGATGACACCCACTCGTTGAGCGGTGCCGTCGTTTTCATGGAAATCGTAAACCTTGGCCTTTGCGAGCTGGTCTTTGAACTTGATCTCGTCACGAATCAGCGTCACGACCCGTTTGGTGTCAGGGTTCTTTCCCGGAATGATTGTGAGGCGAACTTCTGTGCCTTTTTTGCCGCGGATCATCTCCACAACCTTGTTCAGGCGCATCTCGATAACGTCCACTGGTTCGGCGGGACCTTGAGCAACGGAAATGATTTTGTCGCCTGGGCGCAGTTGTTTGCTTTTGGCGGCAGGACCACCCGCAATCAGCTCGCGAATCTTGGTGTAGCCATCTTCCCAGATCAGTTGAGCGCCGATACCGGTCAATGAAAGGCTGATGTGCTGAATGTCGAAGTTCGCCGCCTCGCTCGGGCTCATATAATCGGAATGCGGGTCGTAGGAGTGGGCAAGCGCTGTCAGATACATCTGGAGAATTTCGTCATTCTCGAATTCCGACATCGTCTTCTCGAGACGGTTGTAACGGCGAGAGATCAAGCCAACCGCTTCCTCCGGTTTTTCTTTGGAAAGCTTGCTCTGTAGAAGTTCCCACTTGATGCGCTGGCGCCAGAGCTTCGCGGCCTCGAGATCATCTTTCGGCCAGGGCTCCTTGTTTCGGGCGACGATGAAATTGTCGTCTTCGGTAAAATCAAAGTCCTGTTTCAGGAGTTTTTGCACGAGAATATTTCGCTCTGTGAGGCGCTCCAGATAGGTGTGGTAGATTGAAAAAGCCGGGCTGACCTGTCCCGATTTGGTCGCGTCATCCAGTTTGGTTCCATACTTCGCCTTGAACTCGTCCACATCGGTCTGGAGGAAGATCATGTGGTTGTAGTCGAGCGTATTGAGGTAATTCGTCAGAAAGCCCGCGGAAACCGTATCGTCAAATTTGGACCCGCGGAAATGATACTTCTCGAGGATATGGCCAACGGTGGCGGCGACCGTGCCCGCCTGCATTTCGGTCAATTGGGGGACAGCAGCCTTATCTTCAGCCGGCGCGCCGTTCTTTTGAGCGATGAGGGAAGCCTGGACGAGGAGAGCCAGCGCAAAGCAACTTGCGAGAAAGCGATTCATATTTACTTTTCGGCTGCCTTCTTCGAGGACTGAACCTACAGGAAACCTCCAGAGGGCTGCTGGAAACACATTTCAGATACCACACGCCATTCGGCTTTTCAATGCGTAGGTTGGACCAGGAGCATTACACTTCTGTAATCGACCATCATAGACAGTTTGAACCAGAGTTGCTGCGTGCGGACGACGAGAGAGTGGTCAGCTTTCCAATAGCCAAGTATCCATTGTTGGCAAATGCATCCGAGAAGCTGCTTGAAAAGATTACCCTTCGCCTGGATGGTCGAGCATTGCGTTGGGAAGATCTGGACGAGGACATTGGGTCGACGACGCGGTGTTTGGACGGTTCCCGCGGACCAAAGCTCTTGCGGCTTAACCTCCAGGTTAATCAGCCTCGATGTCTCAACAACAGCAGAGTTATGTCATCCTGCGCCGGGGCGGGAGCGGAAAAGCGCGCAATCTCTGACCGTAGAGTTTGAGTGTAATCCTTCAGGAGGGCATCCATCGGAATGCGTTGTGTCAGCTCCATCAGGCGCTCTGCCCCGAATAGCGCACCGGTTCCTTTTTCGGCAGCTTCTGTAACGCCGTCCGTGTAGAGAATCAGCGTTTCTCCCGGCGCAAGCAGCACTGCGGTTTCGCCAAGTTCCGGACACTTTTCCACAACGCCGAGAATGCAGCCCGGCGGACAATTCACCTCCTGAACGGAACCGTCTGCGCGACGGTGTAGCGGAGTTGGATGCCCGGCGCGAGAGAGAATACATTCGCCCGACCTTTGGTCGTAAATTCCGAGGGCGATCGTTACAAACATGAATTTCGGATTCTCACGAGCGAGGGTGTCGTTCAAGCCGCGCAAAACCTGAGCCGGTCGAACTGCGGGACGCAGAACTTGCCGCAAAAGAGCACGGACCATCGACATGAAGAGCGCGGCCGGCATTCCTTTCCCGGAAACGTCCGCCACGAGAACGGCGATCCGGTTGTCGTCCAGAGGAATATAGTCGTAGAAGTCGCCGGAGACTTCCTCGGCAGGATGCAGCTCGGCGATCAAATCCAACGGGCCTGATGCAAGTTGGGGCACCGTTTGCGGAAGAAAAGCCAACTGGATTTCACGGGCCAAAGCCAGTTCGCGGGTAATTCGTTCCTGGGCGACGAGTTGTTCGTGCAGGCGCGCTTTGTCGAGAACGAGGGAAACCTGGAGCGTGACCGCAGTGAGCAGATGAAGATCTTCGGCGGTGAAGGAATTGTCCGGGCGGAAACGATCCAGTTGAACCGCGCCGAAGACCGGTGTGCCGTGCGCTCGGAGTGGAACGCAGAGCAGCGAACGCACCCCGAGCGCGTTCAGGGTCATGTTCGCCTCGAAAGCGCGGGCGTCCTCGGCCAGAATCGCGATTCCTTTTTCAGTAACCTGCTTGAGCACGGAGCGGCTGAAAAGCTGTTCGCGGGATGCGCCGGGCCTTCGATCGCGGACGATGCGCACGACCGGTTCTCCCTGGTCGAAAAACAAGATCAGCGCGCGGTCTGTTTTTGGGAATAACTTGAGGAGTTGGTCGACGAAGCGATTGAGCAGGGTGTCGACCTCAAGAGTGTTTCCAAGATCGTGCGCGAGTTGGAGGACCGCCTGCAGTTTTTGCGCCGCATTTTCACGGAAAATCTCGGTGTTATCGGGCAGAGCAACCGTTTCGCGATGAATCGTGACGTCCGCTGGAGGTGTGGTGTCTTGTTGGAAACGGAAAGAGTACGGGCCGATGCGTAGAGTGTCGTTCGCGGCCAGCGGCGTGCGAGCTGCGATCTTGCGGTCGTTGATGTACGTGCCGTTACTGCTTCCGAGGTCTTCGACGAAGAATTGAGTTCCTTCACGCGAGATGCGAGCGTGACGACGGCTGATATTCGCGCCTTCGAGTGTTATCGGCAGTCCTCCAGAGCGACCGATGATCGTTTCATCTGAATCGATCTGGAATTGCCGGCCTCCGCCTGCTCCGGTCGCAATGAGCACTGCCATAGATTACTGAGCGTCCGACATACCTGGCCACGGAGTGATCTTATTGAGCGCGGGAACGATTGCCCGGCGCAGCGCCAGGAAATCGAGTTCTTCCGTCTGGCGATAAATGATCTCGCCGCCCGGTGCGATGAGAATGGTGTGAGGTAAACCGCCCTTCCATTCGGGATCAAGCGCTTCGAAAAGTTTGTATTTATCAGTATCGCCGAAATAGAAATTCTTCGTCGAGGCGTGATGTTTTTGCAGGAAGCTGAGGACTTTTTCTTTTTCATCCGGAAATTGCGCCGCGATGGTGATCAGTTCGAAATCGCGATGGCGAAAGCGCAGGTTTGTTTCGACCAGTTCGTCGAACTCCGAGACGCATGGGCCGCACCAGGTCGCCCAGACATTGATCAAACGCAATTTGCCGGATTTATTCGCACGCAGCTCTTTTAATGTCTCGGCCGTTGCCGGTTCGATTTTGACTGGCTCCTTTCGGACCTTTTCGATCCATTTCTTGTTCGACTCTGCCTTATAATCCCACTTGGTAGAACAGCCGAACACTTTCGTTTCAGCGACCGGCGGTTGTTTTCCCGCGAGAAGCGCCTCGAGCGCGGCACGCGTATCCCGCGATTTCACGAGCGACTCCCGTTCGTTGTCGTCGATGCGTCCCTGGTAACGCAACTTACGTTCGGTATCGAAAATGAAAACATGCGGCGTCGCGACGGGACCAAACCGCTTCGCGGTTGCTTCAGTCGGGCCGTCATCGAGGAAAGGAAAATTAAAGTTGTGATGCTTCGCCCGAATCTTCAGCGATTCCAAGGTGTCATCGACATCGGTGTAACCGAGTTCGTCGAGCCGAACAGCGTCCGGGCTATTCGGATTGATGGCGACGAAGGCGACGCCGCGTGATCGATAATCATCGACAAGCTTTTTGATTCGCTCTTCATACGCCTGAGCGGTTGGGCAATGGGCGCACGTGAAGACAATCGCGAGCAGCTTTGCGCCGGCAAAATCTTTGAGCGAATAGTTGCGGCCATCAACGCCAGGTAAATTGAAGTCAGGAGCGGTTGTCCCGATCTTCATCGTGTCGTAATGCGGAGTCTGCGCGAACGCAGAAGCTGCCAACAGAGCCGCAACGACAATCAAGGATTTGGCGTGCATGAACCCATTTAGAATGGGTTGCATGACTTTGCCAACTCAAAGTGAGGCCCGCGTGCCCGGTTCTGGAAAATGATGCTCTTTGGTTTTGCAGGCCATGCCCAAAGCCAAAACCACCGCCGCAATCGCCAAAATTATTCGCATGGGGCCAAATTACATGCGAGATGCCTGAGCGAAAGAGAAAAGTCTTGGTTCTTATTTCGTATACGCTTCCAAAGGCGCGCAGGTGCAAAAAAGATTGCGGTCCCCGTAAACGTTGTCGATGCGGCCAATCGGCGGCCAGAATTTGTGCGTGCGCAGCCACCCTGCGGGAAATGCCGCTTGTTCGCGCGGGTAGGGTCGATCCCACTTATCGGAAATGATCGCTTCAGCGGTATGCGGCGCGTTTTTGATGACGTTGTTCTGCTTGTCGGCCCGACCCATTTCAATCGCTTTGATCTCGGCGTGGATCGCGATCATCGATTCACAAAACCGGTCGAGCTCTTCCTTCGGTTCGCTCTCGGTCGGTTCGATCATCATCGTTCCCGGAACCGGGAAGGAGATGGTCGGCGCGTGAAAACCGTAATCCATGAGTCGTTTGGCCACGTCTTCAACGGTCACGCTTTTAAACTGGCGCAGATCAAGGATGCACTCGTGAGCCACCATACCATCCGCCCCTTTGTAAAGGACGGGATAGTAGCTATCGAGTCGCCTGGCGATGTAGTTCGCATTCAGAATGGCCACTTGAGTCGCTTTACGCAGGCCATCGCCGCCCATAAGCGCGATGTACATCCAGGAAATCGGGAGAATGCTCGCGCTGCCCCAGGGCGCCGCGGAAACCGGGCCCGAGATTCCTTTCTCGTCCATATTTACGACCGGGTGTTTCGGGAGAAATGGTGCGAGATGCGCGGCCACACAGATTGGCCCCATGCCCGGACCGCCGCCGCCGTGCGGGATGCAGAAGGTCTTATGTAGGTTGATGTGGCAAACGTCAGCTCCGATCTCCGCCGGGCGGCAGAGACCCACCTGCGCGTTGAGGTTCGCGCCATCCATATAAACCTGGCCGCCGTTTTGGTGAACAATCGCGCAGATCTCCTTAATGGCTTCTTCGAAAACGCCGTGAGTCGATGGATATGTAACCATCAAACACGCGAGATTCTGCGCGTGCTCCGCGGCTTTGGCGCGCAGATCGGCGAGATCGATATTGCCGTTTTGGTCACAAGCGACTGCGACAATTCGGAATCCAACCATCGCCGCGCTCGCGGGATTCGTCCCGTGAGCGGAGGTCGGGATCAAACAAACGTCGCGATTCGTTTGCCCGCGCGATTTCTGAAACTGCATGATCGCCAGCAACCCGGCGTATTCTCCCTGAGAACCCGCGTTGGGCTGCAACGAAACCGCCGCGAAACCGGTAATCTCCGCGAGCCACGATTGGAGATCCTTGAACAATTCCGCATAACCTTGCATTTGTTCGCGCGGAACAAAGGGATGCAGCTTCGCGAATTCTGGCCACGATACGGGAAACATTTCCGCGCTCGCGTTGAGCTTCATCGTGCAGGAGCCGAGCGGAATCATTGAGGTCGTCAACGAAAGATCCTTCGCTTCGAGACGGCGCAAGTAACGGAGCATCTCGGTTTCCGAATGATGCGTGTTGAAGATGGGATGGGTTAAATATTCGGACGTCCGCTGAAATGGGCTCGGGAAACTCGCGTTCAGGCCGGAAGCCAATTGATCAAGATTAAGTCCGAAAGCCTTGCCATGAACTACCGTCAGCAACTGTTCCACTTCGGCGAGAGAACTTGCTTCATCGAGTGCGATGCCGACGGTGTTCTCATCGAGACGGCGCAAATTGATCTGTTGCGCTTCGGCCCGCGCGATGATTTCGTCGACTTTGCCTTTGACCGTTAACGTGTCGAAGAAAACAGCGGGCCCTACGTCATGCCCAAGCTGCTTCAGCGCGGTGGCGAGAACCAGGGCGAGACGATGGACGTATTCGCCAATGCGGCGGAGGCCCCCCGGTCCGTGGTAAACAGCATACATGGCGGCCATGTTCGCCAGCAGCGCCTGGGCGGTGCAGATATTGCTCGTCGCTTTTTCGCGCCGAATGTGTTGCTCGCGTGTCTGGAGCGAAAGCCGATAACCGGGGCGGCCATTCGCATCACGCGAAACCCCCACCAAACGTCCGGGAATTTGCCGTTTGTGTTCGTCACGCGTCGCGAAGAAGGCGGCATGCGGTCCACCGAAGCCGAGCGGGACACCGAATCGTTGAGCACTGCCGAGCGCGACGTCGGCGCCCAATTCGCCGGGCGGAATGAGAACCGTCAATGCAAGAAGATCAGTCGCCACCACGGCGAGAGCTCCGGCGGAGTGAACAGCTTCGATTGTCGCCCGATAATCGATAACGTCCCCGCGCGTTGCAGGATATTGCAACAGCACGCCGAAGAAAGGGCTCCAATCGGTTTGTTTCTCGTGATTGCCGACTACCACCTCGATGCCGAGCGGGACGGCGCGGGTTTGCACCACAGCGATGGTTTGCGGATGGCATAATTCGGAAACGAAATAGGCGTTTTTCCCTTCGCCGCCCTTTGAACCGTAACAGAGGTGCATTGCTTCCGCGGCGGCGGTGGCTTCATCAAGCAGAGAAGCATTCGCGATGGGCAAACCGGTCAGGTCCGCGACCATCGTTTGGAAGTTCAGGAGCGATTCGAGCCGGCCCTGGGAGATCTCTGCCTGGTACGGAGTGTATTGGGTGTACCAGCCGGGGTTTTCAAGAATGTTTCGCTGGATGACCGGAGGAACAATGCAATCGTAGTAACCCATCCCGATATACGAACGGAAGACCTTGTTCCGCCCCGCCGTCCTTTTGAGTGCATTGAGCAGTTCGTATTCGCCGCGCGCGGCGGGCAGATTGAGAGGTTTTTGAGTGCGAATCTGGGCGGGAACGGTCTTTTCGACCAACTCCTCCAAGCTGTTTAACCCGAGTGTGCCCAGCATGGCCGCGATCGAGGAGTCCTCGGGACCGATGTGGCGGTGAACAAACTGATCTGGATGGCGAAGGCTCATCTTAAAGAAGGGAACCGTTGATGATGCGGGGGCAAATGTCAAAGGGGATGAGAGAGAGAGAATGTCGGTTGGAGAAAGAAGGAATTGGCTCGACAAACGCTATCGACAAAGTTGCCGACAAAGATTTATTTGCCGCAATGGTTGAGCGCGTTGCGGGCCGACCCAATTGCGCCGGCAAATTCGCCCAATTGGGCGGGTATAAGGCGCACTTTGTACCCGGCCGGTTGCCATTCAATAGGGCGAAGTTCGGCTTCGAGTGGATCGAGCAGAGCACGTCCGGCCCGGGCGATACCGCCGCCGATGATCACGGCTTCGGGATCGAGGACGTTGACGTAGGTGGCAATCGTGCAGGCGAGCGCGCGAATTGAACGAGCCCAGACCTGACGGGCGTAGGGATCGCCGCGGACCGCCGCGTCGACGAGGGCATGCGTCGTCGGAAATTGACCACTGGTGCGTTCCTGGATGTTCCAATTGCCGATGAAGTATTCGATGCTGCCCGGGATTCCGACGACATCATTCGGCGCGTTCATATCGAGGCAATTGTGTCCGAGATGACCAGCGCGGCCGATGTGGCCCTGAAGTAACTTGCCATCGATGATTGCGGCGCCACCCACCCCAGTGCCAAGCGTTAGCATGATCACATCTTCGAGCCCTTTGGCAGCACCCAGCCAGGCTTCACCCAGGAGGGCCGCGTGGGCGTCATTCAGGACAGGAACCTTTTGTTTGGCCCCGAGGTACTCGGTCCAATTAAGACCTTCAAGCCCGTTAAGACGACCGGGCATGACAGCGATCGCGCCATGGTCTCGCGCCGCGAGTCCGGGAGCAGCGACGCCGAAGCAAGTTGCGGGGCGGCCCTGTTTTTGCTGGATCGCCTGCAAGACATCTTTGACCTTTTTGGCGAAGTCGAATTGCTGGTCCGCGTCGAAATCCTGATTCTCGCGATGGAACACCTCGCCTGAAGCGGTGATGGCGACCGCTTTGACGCTCGATCCCCCTAAATCTATCCCGATAGCGTAATCCATGCGCGCAACTCGATGGTATTGTCCTTCGCACATGGTTTCGGTGCCGTCAACGAATGCGATTGATCCGTCACTGCGAAAATGGGTGGGAGCAGTCCCGGAACGGTGCTACGGTGCGGGCCGAGAATGCAGGTCCTGAAATCAGTAAGAGAAATGGCTGAGCGGCAAGAGTTGCCGTTTCTTCTGATTGGCGGGCATGCAGTGAATATTCATGGATATTCCCGCATGACCGAGGACATCGACCTGCTGATCCGGCGGGAGGATTTGGCCGCGTGGAGACAGTGTCTTGCGAAGCTTGGATACACAGCATCGGAGGAGCACGGCGCGTTTTGCCAATTGAATTCGCCGGATGGGAGCAGTCGCCGAATCGACTTGATGCTGGTGAATAACACGACGTTTGAGAAGCTGAACGCGCGGGCAAAGGTTGCTGCATATATTGGCAGTGAGATTCCGGTGGTGGCAGTCGAGCACCTGATCGCGCTGAAACTGCACGCGCTTCGCCAGGAACTCCCGCACCGTGCGATCAAGGACTTCTTGGACGTGGTCGAATTGATTCGCGCAAACCACTTGGATTTAAATGATTCCGAAATGCAGGAAATATTCAAACGTTACGCGACGGATGACCTCGCACGACGAATAAGGATTGCTTGTGAATGAGGAACGCGATCCATTCAAGCTGGATTTGGAACTGCCAGAAGGGCGGGATTTCGTTTCCCTTCCGCCGAAGCTAAGTCTGGAAGAATACGAGGTCTGGTGCGAGGAGTATTGGATTTCCCATGGCGGCCCGAAGAAAGAAAAACTGGGGCGGACGTTCGAAGAGTTCACAATGTGAGCTGCTGCTGCTCAGTATTGCCCTTCTGATACGGTCCAACCGCCGTCGATGGCGAGGATCTGGCCGGTGACAAAACGGGATTGATCAGACATGAACCAGACGGCAGCAGCGTCGAGATCTTCGGGGTTCCCGATGCGCCCGCCGTCGAGGGGTTGCTTGGTGCGAATGTAATGGATGATTTCGTCATTCTGCGCGGCCCGTTGAGCCATCGGCGTATCGACGAGGGCAGGGCAAACGACGTTGAGCCGAATGTTTTGGGGAGCGTAATAGGCAGCGGCCGATTTCGTAAAACCGATGATCGCGGCTTTGGCGGCGGCGTAGATGTGAGTTCCGAAGTAGCGGGGCGATGGTGAGTAGCCAAGGACGCTCGCCATGTTCAAAATGGTGCCGGGCTTCTTGTGAGACAGGAAGTGCTGGAGCGCGGCGCGATTGGAGTAGATAACGGAGTTGAGGTTGAGCGCGAGCGTTTGCTCGACGCCCGAATCGGTCACTTCATGGAGCGGCCCATCACCGAAACGGCGTCCGCTTCCTCCCGCCACATGGTAAAGACCATCGAAAGAACCGAAACGGTCAAGCGCCTGCGCGATGGCTCGATGCCCGATATCGGGCGCTGATGCGTCAGCAGAAAGGCCCGCCCCGCTCAAACCCAGCGCACCCAATGCGCTATCGAGCTTCTCAGGGGACCGCCCCACGACCAGTACTTTGGCCCTGGCCCGAACGAATGCTTTGGCGGCAGAGAGGCCGAGGCCTGAGGTCCCGCCGATGACGACGACGACCTTGCCAGTCAGGTCGAGCATGGCGGAATCAGCCTCCCACTTCCGCGCGCGCGGCGGCGGCCAACGCAGTGCTGAGGTAGCGTTCGCCGGTGGAGCAGGCGATCGTTACGATCATCTTGCCTCTGTTCTCCGGACGTTTGGCGACTTCGATTGCGGCCCAAACATTCGCGCCCGTGGAAATGCCGACCAGAAGACCTTCCTCTTTGCACAGCCGCTGGGCCATGGCGAAGGAATCTTCGTTGCTGACCTGAACGCATTCGGTAATGAGCGGTTCACCTTTCGCGCTCTTCAAATGCAGGTTGCCAGGAATGAAGCCGGCGCCAGTCCCCTGAATTTTGTGTGGGCCGGGTTTGACCGGCTGACCAGCGAGAGTTTGGGAAATGACGGGAGAATCTTTGGGTTCGACGGCAATTGCTTTGAACGAGGCTTTGCGAGGCTTAATCACTTCAACGCAACCCGAGATTGTTCCGCCAGTTCCGACGGCAGAGACGAGGATATCCACTTTACCGTCGGTGTCCGACCAGATTTCCTCCGCGGTGGTCTTGCGATGGATTTCAGGATTGGCGGGGTTGTCGAATTGCTGAGGGATCCACGAGTTGGGAGTTTCCTGCGCGAGTTGATTGGCCTTCGCGATGGCGCCCTTCATCCCTTCGGTTCCGGGGGTGAGAACGAGTTTCGCGCCGAGCATCGCAAGAAGAGTGCGGCGTTCGAGAGACATCGTTTCGGGCATTGTGAGAATGAGCTTGTAACCCTTCGCCGCCGCGACAAAGGCCAGAGCAATACCAGTGTTGCCGCTGGTTGGTTCGATAATCGTCGTGTCCTTCTTCAGAATGCCGCGCTTCTCGGCATCCTCGATCATGGCCATGCCAATACGATCCTTGACACTGCCGAGCGGGTTGAAGAACTCACATTTCAGCAAAATTGTGGCGTCCAGGCCTTGGGTAACTTTGTTCAAGCGCACAAGGGGGGTGCGACCGACCGTTTCGACGATGTTGTTGTATATGCGTCCCATAAAATCCTCCGAATGTGGCGAGAATTTGTGGGAAAGGAAGGTTTGAGGGCAAGCTATTTGTCGAGTGTGGCGGGCTCAGACAGGGTTCCCAAGGCCCGGCTGAATAAGCGCCTTGCCCTCACGTCGATTTGTTATGTTCAGAATTTCGTTGCTGGCATTTGCACTGGTATTGTCGTTGCAAGCGCAAGAAAAGGTTATCCACGTTTCGACCAAAGGCAACGATTCGGCAAGTGGCGCCGCAGATCAACCGCTTCGCACGGTCCGCGGGGCGATAACTATCGCGAGAAATTCCAGAGCTGAGGCGAGGATAGTCTTGGAGGATGGACGCTACGAACTCACAGAGCCGCTCACCATCACGGAACAGGATTCGAACCGTCCTTTGACAATTACCGCAGCACCGAACGCAAGACCAGTCATCACCGGGGGGCGCGTGATTACCGGCTGGAAACATGATTCGCACAATCCGAACATCTGGACGGTCGATATTCCCGAGGCGCGCGAGGGTAAGTGGAAATTCCGCGAGCTGTTCGTGAATGGCAAAAGGCAGATCCGCGCGCGTACTCCGAATAACAGGTTCTTCCGGATTGATGGAGAGAGTTCGCAAGATAAGCCGATGAAATTGAAGTTTCGCGGCGAGGACATCAAAAAGAAGTGGACGCAGTTCGGTGAGGTGGAAGTGGTGGGGTTGCTGGCGTGGAGCGATATTCGCATGCAAATCCGCGAAGTGGATGAGACGAACCATATCGCCACGCTTTCTGGAAACCCGCGCCCGTCCAACAAGGAAGCAAACGCGCAGTATTGGGTGGAGAACGCGCTGGAGTTTGTCGATTCACCAGGCGAGTGGTACCTGAACAGCCGCGCGGGTGTGCTCTATTATTGGCCCGAAGCCGGCGAAGATCTTACCCGGGCGGAGGTGATCGCGCCGATGCTCAATGATCTTGTTGTTGTGAAAGGCACTGCGGAAAAGCCTGTTCGCGATTTAACCTTCAGCGGGATTGAGTTCTCGCACACGGGTTGGTCGATCGGTACGAACGGTTACGCCGACACGCAAGCGGCCGTCGCGGTGCACGGAGATTTTCGAGCAGAGTACGCGCACAATGTGCGAATTGAGAACTGCACGTTTTCGCATCTCGCCGGGTATGGCGTGGAACTGAGCAAAGGCTGCCAAGAGTTCTCGATCGTGGGAAATGAATTCGTGGATCTCGGCGCGGGCGGAATAAGGATTGGTGAAAATGTGCGGCCGCAGAGCACCGCTGAAGAGAATCACACGCACGAAGTAAGTGACAATCACCTGCACGCAATGGGAAAAGTGTATCCGCCCGCCGTCGGAATTTTCATCATGCACAGCGGCACGAATCATATTGCGCACAATCACGTGCATGATCTTTATTATACCGCGATTTCAGTCGGCTGGAATTGGGGCTACCAGGAGACGCCCTGCCGCGAAAATCTAATTGAGTTCAACCACCTTCACGACATCGGAAAAGGGATCCTGAGCGACATGGGCGGGATTTACACACTGGGCATTCAGCATGGAACCGTGCTTCGGAATAATTTCATTCACGATGTGAACGCCTTCACGTACGGCGGTTGGGGCCTGTATACGGACGAAGGGAGTACCGGTATTCTTCTGGAGAACAACGTGGTTTATCACTGCAAAAGCGCGGGCTTTCATCAGCATTATGGGAAGGAAAACGTAATCCGGAACAACATCTTCGCGTTTAACCGCGAGAATCAATTAATGCGTACCCGGGCAGAACCGCACAGCTCCTTCACCTTCACAAACAACATTGTCTATTTTGATTCGGGCAATCTCCTCGGTAGCGACTGGAGCAACGATCATTACGTAATGGATCGCAACGTCTACTTCGATACACGGCTCGCAGCCGATCCGAGTAAAATTAGATTCGGCAAGGCTACGTTTTCTGAATGGAAGGCGCGCGGGCACGACCAACACTCCCTGATTACTGATCCGCTATTCGTCGATGCCGGAAAATTTGATCTTCGCCTCAAGCCCGAATCGCCGGCAGTGAAATTGGGATTCCAGCAAATCGACCTCTCGACAGTCGGTGTGCGTCCCGCGAAAGCTCGTTGACCCGTGGAAAGCTCGAAGAAAATTCGGACATTCATCGCGCTAAAACCGCCGGAACATTGGATAGATGCGCTGGCCAAAGTCGCGGACGAACTGAAGAACGACTTGCGGAGTAAAGAGATTAAATGGGTTCAGCCGGAGCAGATTCACATCACGTTGTGTTTTCTCGGATACATTCGGCTCGATCAGATTCCGACGGTCATTGAAGCATTGAACAAAGTGGGGAGCGCCAGCGCGATGTTCACTCTACGAGGAGGCCCACTCGGCTGTTTTCCTTCAGTTCGACGCGCTCGGGTTCTTTGGCTCGGGGTCGAGGACCGTCAGGACAGCGCAGCCGAATTGCAGAAAAGGATTATGCGGGAGACAAGCGGCCTCGGCGAGCCGCCGGAGGACCGTGACTTCACACCGCATCTCACGCTCGCGCGAATAGGGCGTTTGGAGAGAAGCGAGGCAGCAGCCCTTGAACGCTTGGTGGAGAAAAGCGTTACTTTCTCCAGGGATTGGAAGATTTCAGAGGTGCTCCTGATGCAGAGTCACCTCTCTTCGAGTGGAGCGCGGTACGAAGTTTTGCACTCGGCGCCGCTGCAAGCTCCATGATGTAGATGACAATCGAAAGGCTAAGGGCCGTTATCGCCGATGGCTTCGACAGGACAACCTTCCTTCGCTTCCTTGCACAGGGCTTCTTCTTCAGGAGTCTCTGGTTGTTTCTTCACGAAAGAGTAGCCACCGTCATCGTTGCGCGTAAAGTTGGCGGGAGCAGTTTCACGGCAGAGGTCGCAGTCGATGCACTGGTTATCAACGTAAAACGCCCCCGGGACATTATCACCGTAACGGTTTGCAATATCGGCCATATTCGAAATTCGTTCCTGCTTATATGCGGTTCGAATTATCAAAGATCAAGCGCCTTTTCCACCCGCGAGGCAAAACCACAAACGAAAAAAGGCGGCTCTGCGCCGCCCCCTGAAATCTGCCGTTTCATCTTAAGGTTTTTGCGAATTGCTCTGCGGCTGTGAGCTTTGCTGGGCCGACGAGTTGTTTGGCTGGCTTAAAAGATTTGTGTCCGAAGTTGTGGAGCTGCCCGTACTGCTGCTCGGGCTCGATCCCGTACTCGTGGGCGCTGGTGAACTGCTGGCGCTGCCGGGGGTGCTCGAGGCGGCGCTGCCGCTGCTGCTGCTGCTGCTCGTCGTTGAAAGCGATGAGCTGGACGCATTGGTGTCGGTCATGCTCGAACTGTTGCGACTGCTGTTCATCGCAGAACCGCTTTGCCGCGAGGCCGCGGAACCTGTAGCCGTGCCACTGCTCTCCGGAGTCGAACTCATATCACCGGTATCGTTGCGAGCACAACCCGCGAAGACCATCAAACTTGCTGCTAAAAGTGCGTACTTTTTCATAGATATTCCTCGTATATTTCCCGGCTGCCTCGAACCCAGGATCACTCCGGAGCCGGGCTCGCCTTTACGTAGAAGTGTCCGGCAGTAACGGCCTTTCACAACATAGATGGATGCCAATTTCCTCTTACGGGGCGTTTAGATCGCATCCCTCAGCAGAGGCGCAGGTTAGAGATCAGGTAACGGATGATGACCTCATTCGCGTCCTTATCTGAAGGAAGCGTTCTTTCCAATCAGCTCTCGAAATTTTTCCCCGGGTGTTCGGGAGCAACTCGCGGGTAAACCACATTTCACGCGGCATTTGCCAGGCGGGTAAGTGGCCCGAGAGAAAGCGATTCAGAGTAGAAAAATCAATCGCTTCACGAGAATTTATGCACGCCACAATCGTCTCGAAGCGGTCACCGGATATCTCGGTGCAGCCAAAAACGACGCATTCGACGACCGCGGAATGTTGACGCAACGCTGCCTCAATGGTCTCGGGTGCAACCTTCCGTCCAGCAACATTGATGAGGTCGGTCGCCCGACCGCGCAGAAAAACTTTATCGTCTTGAATTCCGACCAGATCGGTGGTCTCAAAGCGAGGCGCTCTCAGGCTGGGTTGTGCATCCGGCCAGTAAGTTTCGCCCACTGCGGTGCTCTCAACCACCAGGTTCCCACCGGAGCCAACCGCGAGAGAAACATTGTCCATCGCCGTGCCCGCAAAAGAGGGGTCGGTGCGTGGCTGTTCAGCTCGGTCGTATGCGATTCCGCCGCATTCTGAAGACCCGTAGAAATTGTGAATCTTCAACCCACGTTGCGTGAAGATTTGTTGTTCCAATTCGAGAGGGAGCGGTGCGCCGGCAGAGATCGCGAGCTTCACGTTCGGAGGAATCGAGTTACTCTCGTGCCAGGTGCGCCAGAGGGCCGGGACGCTCGCAAGGGTAATTCCGGAAAACTCCCGTGCAGCTCGAAGGAGCATCTCCGGCAACGGCGCAGGAAGGATGACGAGTGGAATGCCGTGGAGCAACAGCGGTAGAATGAAGTTGGAAAATCCGTATGAGTGAGAAAGCGAGATGCAGGCGAGATTCGGCCATTCGGGCCGCAAGCCCATTGTCGTAACGATGTTGGCCGGGTCCGCGGCGAGTTGTTCGGCAGTGAACGCGATGCACTTGGCCGTTCCTGTGCTGGCGGAGGTGATTTTCAGGTGCGCGAATCGAGTCGGAACATCGCCGAGCTCAGGCGGTAGTTGA
Source organism: Limisphaerales bacterium (assembly GCA_044226545.1). Classification (GTDB taxonomy): domain Bacteria; phylum Verrucomicrobiota; class Verrucomicrobiia; order Limisphaerales; family SXQI01; genus DASVNK01. Next base: position 274,122 of record JBGAGW010000001.1, on the reverse strand, counting down.
CCGGACTCCAGAGGACAGACCGTCTGGCCCGCCCGCCACGCGCGAAGGATTGCTAAAATAAATTCAGCGTTTTGACCGGACGGAAAGACGACCGCATCTTTGGAGGCGCCGGTCGTCGCAAGATCGGCTAGTTGCCTGAATGACCATCGCTGACGGGAAGCGACCTCCATGAGCGCGAGTTTATCGCCGAACTTTTCGGCCGTTTCCCCCCAACGTTCGTAAAGGCAAAGACTGGACGGAGCGCGAGTCATTCAGCCCCATGAAGAGCAGTGCCGAGCCGCTTAATCCCTGCGCGCATTTCTCGTTCGGACGCCCCGCCGAAACTAATTCGCATCTCGTTCCGCGGTGTACGGCGGGTCGAGTCCTCCGCGTAGCAAAGTTCGCCGGGCACGTAGAGGACGTTTTCGGCCAGGGCCCGCGTGAAAAGTGGCGATTTTCGACCGGTTGCGATTTTTGTTTTTGACCAAACGTACAGGCCGCCCTTTGGCTGTTGCCACTGAACATTTTCCGGGAACTCTTTCGAGATCGCCTTTACTAAAACTCGCGCTTTCGCGGCATAACGCGCTCGCAGGATTTCGAGATGTTTTTCGTAAGCGCCATTTTGGAGTGCGGCACGCAGAATTTGTTGGAGCAGGTGAGCGGTGCCAAAATCGTGATTCCCCTTTACGCGGTTGAGAACGGTGAGCAGCGGTTCGGGAGCAACTCCATAGCCCACCCGAATCCCGGTCGCGAACGGCTTGCTATACGTCCCGGCGTAAATCACGCGATCGGAGGAAACCGTCAACGCCGAAGGTTCTTCGTTTCCGGCAAAGCGTAGTTCGCGGTAAGCGGCATCTTCGAGCAGATAGATCGGATGGCCTGCGTCGCGTTCGAATCGGCGAAGAATTTGAAGGGCCGCCTTTTTCTTTTCGAAGGCTGTGGTGACACCGGACGGATTTTGAAAATAGCTCACGAGATAGAGCATCTTGACCCGCGGGAGCTGACCACGGCGCTTCAGGTCTTCCAGGACTCGTTCGAGTTGCGACAGATCGAGTCCGTCCGACTCTAATTTTATCCCGCGCGCGTCGATCCCGTGACTCTGCAGAATCCCGAGATAGACAAAATAGGTCGGATCTTCGACCAGCACGATGTCGCCCGGATCGCACAAGCACTCAGTAATCAGATAAAGCAATTGCTGCGAACCGTGTGTGACGAGGACTTTTTCAGGCGCGTAGATGCTGGAATCCGGAGAGCAATCCAATTTGCGCAAGCGGTCGATCGTGAGCTTTCGCAGGACCGGATCGCCCGCAGTCGAACCGTATTGCAGGCTGGCACGCGCGATTTTCGAATCTGCCAGAATGGACCGGAGCAATCGCGTGGTCTCTTCCACCGGCAAGGAAGCGTGGTCAGTGAATCCGGCGGCGAGCGAAATGAGTTTTGGTCGATCCAGCGTCAGCTGCATCAACCACGAAATCGCAGGCGGGGCGGTTCTCTGCCCCAGAGCTGATAATCCAGCAAATTTCACCCGCGCAGATTACAACAAAAAAGCGAGTGCGCGATGTTTTAGGTGAGCGCTTGATTCTTGAAAAGAACATGAGGTTCAGAAGCGTCGGAACCTCCGGGTGCCGCGCTTGCGTCCGCACCTCGCTACGGAATTCTGCAAATGACCGTCGCAAAGATCGAGTGCGCGTCGTAATCGTTGTAACTGGCCAGAGTCGGTTCGTCGTAATGGTAGAACCCGTATTGGAGGCGGGCCGTGACGTTTTTGTTGATACGTCGAGCAACACCGGCCCGTAAGGCGTGCTGCTGATACCGAATGCCAGCGGGCGGCGGGCTGGTCTCGCCCATTAGAGGTTGAGAGTAGTCGCCGTAAGAAAAGACGTAGTTCAAAGAGAGGTCGGTCGACTTGTTCAGGATGTAGAGAGTATTCAGCATTGCGCTGTAAACACCGCCTTCGTACGGTGGAAGAAGCCCGCCGTTTTCCGTCGTAATCGTGCTGTCCTGGTAGGAGAACATCGTCGAGAGAACGACCCGACGAAGCGGAGTAATGGTCGTGCCGAAACTGTAAATATGCGCGTCGTACTTCCCGGCGAGGACATCCCCGCCGGTCGAGTAAATCGTGAGCGGATCAATGTCGTAACCCGGGCGGTTCTCCTGTTCGTACTTGGTCGAAACGATTTGGTAGGACAAAGTTGTTTTCAACCACGACGTGATCCGCACGGTCAGCTTGGCTTCGACTTCGTCGGTCGTTGTATCCCGCCAACGGATGAAACCTGGATAGCCACCTTCCGGTTGGGGAAGGTCGTTCGTGCGATAGCGGCTGTCGTTCTTATACCAGCGATAATGGCTGCTCAGCGAAACGCGGTCGATCGGCGAAGTATGAAAACCCGCGCGGAGATCGGTGAGTTGGCTGGTGTGAGTAGGGTTTTCGACGAAACTTTGAGTGTTCTCCTGAATGTCCGACTCGCGCTGCTGGATCGTTTCCTGTTTCAGGCGCGCATCTCCAAAAAGAGAAGTGTACGGAATCTTGGTGTAACGAATTCCAGCCATCTCCGTGATCGTGTTCTGATCGTAATCAGCGGAGAGTTTGGCCGGATTAATCGTGAGAGTATCGCCCAGAAAACGGACAAATTGGATGCCGTGCAAATCACCTTCGCCAAAACCGTGCTGGCGACTCCACTCGCTTTGTGCGCCGGCGCTGATGGTCAGACCGTCGAAAGGACCAACCAATCCGTTCAGGTTGAACAAGTGTGTTTCGCGGCTTAGCTCAATGTTCGGCACCTGCGCCAGATAAAGCGTTTCGTCCGCGACGACTGCATTGGTGAAGCTATCCTCCGCATCGAGCTTGCTGTAAAAATAGCCACCGGAACCGAAGAGCCAGCCAGTGAATTGTTTTTCGAGTCGAATGCTATTTGCTCCCTGGAAGTAATGGTTGTGCTCGCCGGCATCCTGCGAGACGGACGCACGCGCCGCGAGGTTCGTGTAATGCGTGTTCAGATCATAGAACTCGCCCCGAAAACGATCTTGGATCGTCACTCCTTTATACTCCGCATCGAGATCGAATTTGATGATATGAACGCTCTCGTCGATGTGCTTGAAGGTGGGCGCAAGGTTGTGCGGCCCGTCGGGAAACAAATCCGAGCCCCAGGCTGTTGTGGCTTCGTCGCCGAAGCGATACGCATATTCATACCCGAGCACCATTCGAGGCCAGTTCGGGAGCGTCAGACCGAAATCAATCCAGGCACGCCCGCGATCCGTATAAAGATCACGATCCAAACTCAAGGGGGGATGGGCCTCGGGCCCGGGAAGATAACCTCCCGTGTCGTCGTAGTATTTGCGGTATTCGCTCCAACCCGAACGAACGAAACCCAGTTCGCGCCGTTCGGCACTGATCGTCAGCTTGTAATCATCGACCGTGGCATGTCCACTCGCCTGCACCGTCGTGTTTTGATCGACCTGCTTGAACAGTTCGAAATTTTCGAGACCACCATCCGCTCCGTCACGCCTCCAGTAATGCTCGCGGAATTTGCGACTGTCGCCCGTCACGAAAGTGCCTCCCACGATCGTCGAAAACTTCACGTCAAAAAGATTCGTCGGTGCCGCATTCGTCCATTGCACCCCTTGATCGATCCAGGCACGGAGCAGACCGATTTGGTCATTGGTCAACGGATCCCCTTTGCCTTCAGGCGGCATCTCCATGTCCGAAACGAGCCGGGCTACGTAGTGGATCAATGGGCTTTCCGCACTTTTTCCGGGAACGATATCAACCCCTTCCTGACCGCCTTTGAGCGCTGATTCGCGATTATCAATGCGAAAGCCGCTCTTGGGCCGCTCGGGACCATGACAGCGAATGCACGAAGTATCCAGGATCGGCTTTATGTCCGCCGCAAAATCGACCTGTTTGTTGGAGGGCGGTGGGAGCTTTGAAATGTCGACGTCAGCCGCGCGAACTCCGCAGATTGCCGCTGCCAGGGAAGCGAGCAACCAGGAGAGCCGATTTGTGCCGCGCCTTTTCAATAGAAATAATAGGGCTGCGTGTTTGATCCGTGTATGGCGGAGTGGCATCCGGCCGTCCAGCAGGTGCCGTAACGGATGAACCCGCCGTGATCGACGTTTCCAATGTAGTACTCCCGTCCCGCGTCGGGCGGTCGCGAAACTGGATGGCAGCGCAGGCAGAGATTGCCGTCACGTATCGTCAGCATCTTGGCGTTCACAGAGCCGTGCGGATTGTGGCAGGAGGTGCAGCCCTCGCGCATCGCCGCGTGCTCGAATACGAACGGACGGGTCTGTTCCCGGTGACACTGGGCGCATTGTTGGTTCAAGCGCGCCATGGATGGACCGCCGGCCGGCTTCATGATGTCCGCACCGTGAGGATCGTGGCAGGAGACGCAGTTCATTTTTCCTTCGGTGACAGGATGATGTTGGGGCAGGTGAAACTCGGCGTTGATGTCCAGATGACATTGATAGCAGGACTCCGGATTAAGGCCCGGGTTAAAGATAAATTTTTCACGACCCTGTCCCCCAATCGCGACATGTTTGCTCGCCGGCCCGTGGCAGGATTCGCAACTGTACTGGCCCTGCATTCCCCCATGATCAAGCCGCAAGCGGGCATGGGTGCTGGCCGGAAAGATGCGGGTGATTTTGCCGTGGCAATCAACGCACACCTTGTCGCCGACGAACGAAGCTCCTTCAATATTCGGTGGCACGACGACCGTCCGCTCCACAGTCGAACAGGAAACCGCGAACAGAGCCAACGCGAGTAAAGCAAGACCCAATCCCGCACCTGCCACGAGCCGCCACCCTTTTACCCGTAAGCGCTCCATGCTCCGTGTACTGTTACTGAGTTACGCGTCCAACGCGGAAGAAACGAAAATGATCGGTCGAGAGTGGTTCAGAAAAAGTCGCGGTTCCCGGTGTATTTCCGGAAGGCGCATTGGTTGAGACGGAACTCCAGTTGAATCCCGTGCCCCCGACGGTTGAGGCCTCCTGGATAATGTAGGAAAAACCAGGATCGGTGGGATAGCCAAACGAAAACTGCCCATTACTAAGTGCGACAGGGTGAAGAGTAACATCGCCGGCGGCCGAACCCGGATTGACCGTGACGTGCACAGCTCCCGAGGTGGCCGAAGTTTCCGCTGTATTGGCCACTGCTGTAAAAGAGTAGGAACCCGCTGCCACATTCGTCAGCGTCAGGTTATACGGCGCGGTCGGCACCGAACCAAGGGACGTCGCGCCATTGAAAAACGTCACGGAGGTGATCGGAGCGCCGCTGGCATTGGCACTCAGGTTGATCGTAGCTGGCGCAGTAAATGTGGCCCCTTCCGCAGGACTGGTGAGGGCAATTGTCGGGACTGGAGCGGTCACGGTGATATGAACAGCGCTGGAAACTGCGCTGCTATCGGTGGTCTTTGCTGTCGCGGTAAACGAATAGTTACCCGCGGCCAGATTGTTCATCGTCAAATTGTAAGGTGCTGTGGTCACCGTTCCCACGAGATTCGCGCCATTGAAGAACGACACTTCAGTGACCGCGGTCGAGCCACCGCCCGCGTTTGCGCTAAGATTGACAGTCGCAGGCGAGGTAAAGGTTGCTCCCTCGGTCGGGCTTGTCAGCGTGACGGTCGGCGGCACCGCCACTGCGGCAGCAGTTGAGCGAGTGTATTTGACCGATCCAGCGCCATGCATGCCCCAGGTCGTAAATTTGATCGAGAAGTAGATGTCCCCGTCCGCAATGTGCGCGACCATGGGCTGGTTCAGGATCACATTCGCCAGGTGCGGATTACGCCGCATTGAATCCAACGTCTGGTAGCTCAGGCTCTCCGCCTGGCTCAAATCCCCAAAAGCGAAGGTGATCCCCTTGGGGCTCCCCGAACGGGCGGACGTTTCGCTCAACGCGGTGTTGTATAACGGTCCGCTGCTGCCGCGTTTTAAAACGACTTTTCCAGGCAGGATCGTGTCGCTCGATGACCCTGACTTGGTATAGGTGATTTCAGGGCCATTCCAGATGGTGGCGGCGTGAACGGCAGGCAGCAAAACGGCGGTTAGCAAAACCGCGTTCCAAAACTTCATCGGCATAGTAACACTCTCTCGGTTCGTCACACTAGTCCGAGGACTGACACTCGGGTTTGGTTCCCATAGAATTGTGCACCAGGCGGCGAAGCGCAAGGGTTTCCTCCCCTGTGCAGCGAAAGGAGCAACGCGGTGGGGCAGGAACAGGCACAAATTTTGTGCGATTTTGATTTTGGCGGTGGTTTAATTGTGTGATGACTGAGGACAACGAACTGCTTCGACTGTACGCGGAGGAAAGTTCTGAGGCCGCCTTTGCCGAACTGACGCAGAGGCACATCAACCTGGTTTACTCTGCGGCGCTCCGTCAATTGAACGGTAACTCGCACCTCGCGGAGGAGGTTAGCCAGTCTGTCTTTCTTGATCTGGCGCGGAAAGCCGGTTCTCTTGTCCGACATTCATCGCTCGTCGCCTGGCTTTTCACCACCACTCGCTTCATCGCCATGAATTCCCGCCGCTCCGAATCGCGCCGACAAGCCCGCGAACAGGCCAGCCAGTTGCCCGTCGAGCAAGACTCCGACAGCGCCTGGCAGGAACTTTCACCGATCCTGGACGACACATTGCACGATCTGCCGGAAAGTGATCGCGAAGCTCTTTTGCTTCGGTTCTTCGAAGATCAGCCCTTCGCCCAGATCGCGACTCGTTGGAACATCACCGACAACGCCGCCCGCATGCGCGTGGAGAGAGCGCTCGAGAAACTGCGGCGCGCCTTGGAAAAGCGAGGCGTGGTCGCTTCAGGCGCCGGTCTGAGTGCGCTCATCTTGACCAGGGCCGCAGTCGCAGCTCCGGTCGATCTCGGGGGGCGCATCACATCGAAAGTCGCGGTCCTGCCCTCAGCGCCTTTCCGCGCATTAACACCACGATTGACGCCCCGCTTTGTTGCCGCGGTCGCTGTAGCTTTTTTGGCTACGGCATTCTTTTGGATTAGTTCAAAGCGCGCCGAAAACACAAAGCTCGATCGAACCCAAACTCAAAGCCTCGTAGCTCCAACAGTGTCGCCTGCGACCGATACATTGCAAAACGGACCTGAAACCACTCCGACGCCGAGCTTGCCCGCTGTAACGGAAGCGTCCGTGGCGACCTCTCGGAATTCGATAAAAATCTCAACCGTAAACGCTGAAACCGATCAACCAATGCCGAACGTACGGCTTGAACTCGTGACGTGGGCCGAGGACAACCGGCAAAAGCAAACCTTCACCACGGATGTTCAGGGAACTGCGACCATTGCGTTTCCAGAAAAGCTTTCCTCGTTCGATCTTCTCACGCGTGGAGATGGCCACGCCAACAAGCGTCTGCTCTGGCGTCCCGAGCGCGGGGACAAAATTCCGGCGGCATACACGCTCCGCCTGAGCCAACCGGTCCAGATCAGCGGCACGGTCCTCGACCCCGACGGAGCGCCGTTAGCCGATGCCACAGTCTCGTTCGGCCATCGCTGGACTTCCGAAATAGAGAATACCGTTGAAACCAATGCTTATCGTTATGCGACGGCAAAAACTGACTCTGTCGGTCACTGGCAACTCAATTGCATCGCCCCCGAAATGCTTCCGATCAGTTCGGGCAGTGCGGAGCATCCTGACTATGTTGTGGTTCGCCTGGATCTGGAAGAACAGCCCGCGGAAATTCAATCCCTCACAAACGGGACCCACATTTTTCGGCTCGGTCGCGGCATCGGACTTCGCGGGTTTGTCCGGAACGAAAAGGGCGAACCGATCGGCGGAGCGAAAATCAGCGTCGGGACTTTTTCCTCGTCAGACCGCCGCGAAACACAATCCAATGAAAATGGGAGTTTTGTTGTGGCGAATGTTGTACCTGGCAAAAGCTTTCTTTCCGGTGAGGCGGAGGGTTATGCGCCAAAAAGCCTGGCCATTCAAATTGCGGATACCGATGGCCCGTACGAACTCACGCTCGAACGAGGCAAAACTCTCCACTTTCGGCTTGTTGATCCGGAAGGCCAGGCTGTTAACGGCGGAAGCCTTCGGTTGGATACTCTCTATTCCAATCTCGGACGCACCGACCTGCCACAGCCTGCGGACATCCAGGTTGATTTCACTCTGACGACCGACTTTGAAGGACGGGCGATTTGGACCAACGCGCCCGATGCTGTGTTGGCATTTTCGCCGAGCGCCAAAGGATTCATGTGGCACCCGACTGTCGTCGTTCGTCCCTCGGAGGAAGAACATGTTATAAAGCTCGATTACGCTCTTACTATTCGCGGCACAGTGCGCGAGCCATCCGGGAAGCCGATCGAACATTATCGCATTCGCATTGGCTGGCCGGAGCGCCTTTACGGTACCGATAAAATCATCCCGCGCTGGTCGGACATCGACCGTTTCCTGGTCACGTTCAACAAATCCGAATTTGAATACGCGATCAGCGAGCCGGTCATCCTCAGTCCGGAACATCTCGGGTACTTCTTTAAATTTGAGGCGGACGGTTATGCCTCGATCCTCACGCGCCTGATCGGGCCGAAAGAGCGCCTGGTCGCCGTGGACATCACTTTGGATCCTGTCGACGGCCAGATGATCCGCGTTCTCGATGCTGCCGGGCAGCCTGTGCCCAACGCGCCTGTTATTTTCCTGCCGGAAGGCCGTTTTGTGCATGCCGGCGCGGACGGGTTCAAACAGATGCTCCCTCACGATTCCTTTCCCGAAATCCGTACCGATTCCAACGGCCAGGTGCCGTTCAAATTTGATTCAGAACTAACGCGCATTCTGGTCGCCTGTCCTGCGGGGTCGGCGAACTTGACCCGTGAACAACTCTCCTCCGATCATACCGTGCAACTCACGCCCTGGGGCAACATAACAGGACGCGTTCTGCGTGCAGGCGTGCCGAGCGCCGGCGAAATGCTCATTCTCGTGCGATCGGAAAACCTCGGACCGGTCGCACGCTTGCCCCGACCCTTGCCACCGATGATCTTTAATCTCGACCCCGTTCTCACGAGAGAGGATGGCACGTTCACTTTCACCAATGCCCCGCCCGGCGAATCCTTTTTGATCCTCGTACGCCACAAACTTTCGCCGGAAGGCACCCTGATCGAAGCGCGGCACGAATCCAAAACCGCGCTGATCGTGGAGAACGCGGACCCGATCCGCGTGCAGATTGAGCTCCCGGAAAGTGATTTGAGCAAACCGATTCCGCCCTACATTCCAAAAGCTCAAACGCACGTCATCCTCGGCGACGCGAAAAAGTGACAGCGCTCCAGGCTCGGGTTCGCTCACCCAACTCGCTCCGCTTAACAAATCCTGTTCATCGCTTGATCTGCTACTTGCGTGTCCACCGAGCTTCACGACCGAGTTCTTCGTTATGCCTCAACCTTAAGCGCGCGAAACGAGCCAGTTTTCGGGAAGGGCTACCTCATCGACTTCGTCCCGCCAAACACCGCAAAACAACTGCGCTTGTGCAGGATTTCCACCTTCTCAAATCCAACCTCACGCATCAGATCGATCTGGAAAAGGACGGAGCGCGGTGTGTCTTCCTGTGTGACGTAAGCGTAAACATGGTCGCGATATTCCGGTCCTTTTAACGCGGCCAGATATTCGCCGTATTGTGCCCACATGAGTTCCTGCACCTGTGGAATAGAATGCTCCACCAGATCCGAAATCCACAAAGCGCCGCCGGGTGCCAAGGCGCGCCACAGTTTTGCGTAAACCGTTTTCCACTCCGCATCGCTTCTCAGGTGATGCAGCACGGCAGCCGCCACGATGACATCGAATTTCTCGACGCCGAGCTCCAACTCCCGAATGTCTCCCTGTATTGTTCGAATCGCTCCTTGCGTTTTGCCTCGAAGTCTCTGATTTGCTCGTTCGAGCATTGGCTGGCTCAGATCAATCAACGTCACATCAAGATTCGGCAGAGCCTCCAACAGCTTGAGCGAGTAGTTCCCAGCTCCACAGCCCACATCCAGCAATCGGTTGGCATGTGGGCAAACCTGCGCCGCCGCTTTCTGAATCAACTCCAGGGAAAGCGGCGCATCGATCGTTGCGCTTTGTCCCGTTTCAAGATTGGAGAATCGCTCCACTTCCAGATCGAACCGCGCTCGAATTTCGTCCACCGTCGATTTCATCTCCCGCTTATCCTTCAACACCTCTCACGACGCCAGCGCGATTGCACACTGATCGCCAAAACGCTACCAATGGGCCATGCCCACCAAGACTCTGCGGATTGCTGCTGTGCAATTGAAATTCCGGCCAACAGTGGCCGAGAATGCAGAGGTCATCCGGAATTTCATCGTGAAGGCTGCGCGGACGAACTGCGATGCGATCCTGTTCCCCGAATGCGCCGTCACCGGGTATAATGTCGATTTCAACGCCATCAAAAAGCAGGAGACCAAATCCGCGCTGGAGGCAATCGGTGATGCAGCGCGAACAAACCGTTGCAATGTCCTTGTTGGAAGTCCCACCTTCGCGAGAGGAAAGCGCTTGAACTCGCTCCTCGTTTTTGATCGGCGCGGACGCGTAACATTCCGTTACAGCAAAATTCATCTGACGGTGCGCGACAGCGAATCCTTTTCACCAGGAAATTCCCTGGCGTTTCTTCACATTGATCGAGTTCCGTGCACGGCAATTATCTGCCACGAACGCCGTTATCCTGAATTGGTGCGATTGCCTGTCATGATGGGGGCGCAAATCGTTTTTCACCCGAACGCCGGGCTGGACAAACTTGCGGTTTCGAAAATGAAGCGCAACGGCCGCGACGGAATCGTGGCACGCGCGTTTGAGAACCAGATCTTTTACATCTTTGCGAATTCCGTTGGGCCGCAGGGCGACGATTTATGGTCAGCCGGTGATTCGAAAATCGTCACGCCGGATTCGCGCGTGCTTGCTCTAGCCAACAACCGTGACGAAATGATGATTCAGGCTGATCTCAATCTTCGGGACGCGGGTCGCAAATACGCGCGAGAGGCGCTGCTACAACCTGTATTCCTGCGGAAACACTGGAAGGCCATCCTCGCCGCTTGCCGCAAGCAATCGAAACAATCATGAAGACTGTCATCGTCTTGCTCCTCGTCGCTTTCGGCGCTCAGGCGGACGATTGGCCGGAATGGCGCGGGCCAAACCGCGATGGTGTCTGGCACGAAAGAACCGCCATCCCAGCCTTTCCGCCCAACGGACTAAAAATCTCATGGCGCGTGCCGGTGGGCCGTGGTTGGTCCAGTCCCATCGTGGCGAAGGGACGTGTCTATGTCACCGATGTTCAGATAACTCCACCCAAGGTAGAAGAACGCGTGCTTTGTTTCGCGGAGCAGGATGGGAAACCTCTCTGGTCGCGAACTTATCTGGCGGCTTATCCGGAATGGGCCTTTGAGCCCAATGCCGGCGGTCCGCGCGCGACTCCGATCGTTCGTGACGGCAAATTTTATACGATCGGAGCGATGGCTCTCTTCCTCTGTCTTGACGCGACGAACGGAGAAATCATTTGGCAGAAGGATTTGGCGAAAGAATATCAGTTGGCGGAGTTCTCCGGCATCACGCCTTGCCCACTGATCGATGGCGAACGGTTGATCCTTTATATTTGCGGCAAGCCCGGTGCGTGTGTCGTGGCTCTCGACAAGAACTCAGGAAAGGAAATCTGGCGGGCCCTGGACGATACCTTTACCTACAGCTCGCCGGTCGTCATTAACGCTGCCGGCAAAAAGCAGCTTATCGTTTGGACCCAGCAAGGCATCACCTCGCTCAACCCAAATACTGGCGAGATCTGGTGGCGCGAGACGATTAACACTCCCGGCGACCTCGGTATCGCGACGCCCGTCTTCTCGAATCCCTGGCTGCTCGTCGGCGGAATGATGCTGAAACTTGATGCGGACAAGCCAGCCGCGGAAATCGTTTGGCCCCAGGATCGAGCCGTTCTGAAACGAGCGTTCAGCAATACCTCGACCGCCCTCTTGCAGAACGGCTGCGTCTATTCCGCAAAGTATGCGGGTGAATTAGTCTGCCTCGACGCCACAACCGGCAAGGAACTTTGGTCCACGAACACAATCACCGATCTGAAAAACGGCGCCAGCATCCACATCACCCCCACCGGCGATTCGGTTCTCCTTTTCACCAACGAAGGCAATCTGATCCACGCGCGCTTAAGCCGCGACGGCTATCGGGAGTTCGCCCGCGCCCATCTCCTGGATGCCACACATTCGTTCAACGGGCGAAACGTCGTGTGGCCTCCGCCTGCTTATGCAAATGGACGCGTTTTCGCGCGGAATGATAAAGAGTTGGTTTGTGCCGATATCCACCGTTGAGTCCCTTATTTTTCGGCTATGAAAAAGAAAGTCGAACACCGCAAGCAGATTCCGTGGCAGCCCAAATCTGAAAGAGGGAAACGGATGGCCGCGATCATGCGCCGAGGAAGAGACGAGCGTCTCCCCCTGCTTTCCAACGCTGAAGTCGAAAAGGAACTGGCCGCGCGAAAGGGGCGCGAATTCTGAAACCGTTTTGGATGAAACGCAGGGACAGTTGGGACGAACACAGGCCTGCCTTTTGATTTGTGTTTCGGCACGAGTTCTCCCACCATACTCAGATGGCTCGCAAAGCAGCTTCGGATTCGACTGAAGGGCACGGACGGAATGACATTCTCGGTGTCATTTTCTTCGCTCTTTCCGTCATCGTCCTGATCGCACTTTACAGCTACGATGGCAGAGATTTCGGAATCGACGCTGTTCCGGCGAATAAAGAGGTGAAGAACTGGATCGGCGCGGTTGGGGCGCATGGGGCGCATTGGCTCTTCTTGATTTTCGGCGCAGCGGCCTACCTCCTTCCAGTGGTTCTTTTGTTCTTGAGCCTGGGGTACTTGCTCTCATTTCTCACCTATCTGCAGCGACGCTGGCTTTGGTCCGCGGTGCTGGTCTTCGTGTTCATGGGGTTCTTTGATCTCAATGAGGAATGGCTGAGAGGTCATCTTTTGCCGGGAATCATTTCACCCGCTGGTGGAATCATCGGTAACATGATGAATCGTGCCGTCTTTCATCACTTCGGAAAATTCGGCGCAAATTTGGTTTTCGTCACTGTTTACACCGTGAGCCTTCTCTATCTCACCAACTTCCGCCTCGGCAATTGGCTCCGTGAACGCTGGGAAGAGCAAATGGCCAGGCGCGCGGCAGCACAGCAGCTTTTCCAGGAAAAAGACGCGGTGGATCAGGAGAAGGCTCTGGAGAAGCGCGCGAAGGAATTGGCGAAGGAGGCGAAAAAACTTCAGCAACAACTTGATAAAGACGAACCAATCGAGACGGCCGATGGTCCAAAGTTGGGGGCTGATCTCCAGCCAGTCCCTGAACCGGCGGTGCGCGATTTAAGCATCACCCATAGCAAAGCGGCGGCCGCCGCTAAGCCTCAGAAGGCCAAGGCGAATCCGTTTGAAGCGCCTGCTGAAGCACCGCCTGAAATCGAAGGCGAAGTTATCAGCGCCAAAGAAATTGCGGCGGCCACGAAGGACGATGTTCTCGGCAAGACGGCGCCGGAAAAACCCAAAGGTTCGGACGAAACCGAAGGAGAGATAGCGGCGTTGAACGCAGCGGCTGCGTCTCCAAAACCGAAAATCATCACCAAAAAAGCCAAACCGATCACCGTGGCGTCCACACCGCTCATCGGTAACTATCAACTGCCGCCGCTCACGCTGCTCAACCATCCCGATCCGAACGTCAAGCCGACAGAATCCAAAGAAGAGCTGATGGCGAATGCGCGCTTGATGCAGAACACGCTCGCGCAGTTCCAAATCGAAGTTTCTCTGGGCGATATCACCAAAGGTCCGACGATCACCCGTTACGAGCTGCATCCCGCGCCTGGTGTTCGCCTCGAAAAAATTACCGCACTGGGCAACAACATCGCTGCGGCCTTGAAAGCCGAACGCATCAACATTCTCGCGCCGGTTCCGGGCAAAAGCTCAGTCGGTGTGGAAGTGCCGAATGCAGTCAAAACCAAAGTGATCATGCGCGATCTCCTCGAATCAGAGGAGTGGCACAACAGCAAAGCACGCATCCCGCTCGCCCTCGGCAAGGATGTTTATGGCCACCCGATCATCGGCGATCTGGCGGAAATGCCGCATCTTCTCATCGCCGGCAGCACCGGTTCGGGTAAATCGGTTTGCATCAACTCCATCATCGCCTCATTGCTCTACAAATTTTCTCCAGACCAGCTTCGTTTCGTCATGATCGATCCGAAAGTCGTCGAGTTGCAGCAGTATAACAGTCTCCCGCACCTCGTCGTGCCGGTCGTGACCGATCCGAAGAAAGTCGTGCTCGCGTTGCGCTGGGTCGTTACTGAAATGGAAAAGCGCTACCAGATTTTCGCGAAGGTCGGCGTGCGCAATATTAAGTCTTTCAACGAACGCCCGAAGAACAAGCCGCCGGAAGAGAAGTCGCAGCAGGAATTACTGCTGACCGCGAAACGGGAAAAAGTTGAACCCAATGCAGACGGATTTGCAGTCGAACTGGATGAAGAAATTGTTGTGCCGCGCGAAGACGACATCGTCGTTCCGGAAAAGCTCAGCTATGTCGTGGTGATCATCGACGAGTTGGCGGACCTGATGCTGGTGGCACCGGCGGATGTCGAAATGGCCATCGCCCGCATCACTCAGATGGCGCGCGCCGCGGGAATTCATTGCATCGTCGCGACGCAGCGTCCGAGTGTGGACGTCATTACTGGCGTCATCAAAGCGAATATTCCCGCTCGTATCGCCTTTCAGGTCGCCGCGAAAGTCGATTCGCGCACGATTCTCGACGCGATGGGTGCCGACAAACTCCTCGGCAAAGGCGACATGCTTTACCTGCCGCCTGGCTCCGCGAAGCTCAATCGCGCGCAAGGCGTGCTCATCACCGACCAGGAAATCCAGGGCATCGTTGACTCGATTGCGAAACAGGGCAAACCCAGCTACGAAGTTGAAATTCATCAGCAGCTCTCAAAACCGGTCTCGACGATCGGTGATAATGACGAAGGTTGCGATGAAGACGAAAGCCTCATCGAGCAATGCATCGAAGTCATCCGCAGCGAACAGAAAGCCAGCGTTTCACTGATGCAACGTCGCCTCCGTCTCGGTTACACGCGCGCCGCCCGCATTATGGATGAACTCGAGCGCCGCGGCATCGTCGGCCCGAGCAAAGGTGCGGAGCCTCGCGACATTTTGATCGATCTGGATGGTGAAGGCGCGGACGGCCAGGGACAGGGTTTGCAGCATGCAACCTGAAAACTTGCAACATGCGACCTGAGAATATCCAACAGATCGGCGACGAACTGGCGATCAAGTGGGACGACGGCACCGAAAGTTTCATCTCGCTCGAGAAGATGCGCCGGAATTGCCCCTGCGCCTCCTGTCACGGCGAGACGGACGTTCTGGGCAACGTCTACAAAGGTCCCGATCGGCAACTGGGTGGTAAGGACTTTCAACTCGTTCGATTGAATAACGTCGGCGGCTATGCGCTTAACCCCATTTGGGCGGATGGCCATTCTACGGGTCTTTTTTCGTTCGAATTACTGAAGCAGCTCGGTGAGAGTTGTTAACCGGCCTCTCTTCCTTCAATCCTAATTGGACCAAGCTTTGGCCCGCCGGCAGTTGTTTAATTCCCAATCGAAAGTGACCACCATGCGGACACCTCAACTCCGTCATGATCCGAATCGTGGAGTCCAGGTGCTATTGTCCAATAGTGCGATTCCCGGACGTGTAAATTCGATTCGGCGTGCTTTATAAAGAGCACCGAGGGCTTGTTTGAACGCTTTTTTGCTCACGCCGAACTTCTCGCGAATTACTTCAGGAGAAGTCGAGTCATCGAAATCGAGCCGGCCTCCGTTCGCTTCGAGTGCCTGGATTATCTGTTGTTTCAACGGAGCTACGCGCTTGTATCCGGCCTGGTCGAGGCTCAAATCGATCTTGCCTTCGGGACGTATCGCGCGGACGAAACCTTTGATCGTCTGGCCGACATGAAGCGGGACCGCCACGCTGTCGCGATAAAGCAGGCCCATGTGCGCGCTTTCGATAATGGCGTTGTAACCGAGAGTAGTTTCCTCCGCGATCAGCAACGAAACCGCCTGACCCGCAGCATAGAGCGGTGGGCATCGGCTGAGGTGGCGCTTAAGACGCATGCTCGCCGCGATCCTTTCACTTCGCGGGTCGAGGTAAACCGCCACAACCACCTCCTCGCCTCTGCGGAGCGGGCGCAACTGCTCGTTGAAGGGCAAAAGTAGATCTTTTGGCAGCCCCCAATCCAAAAACGTCCCAATGTTGCGGTTCATCCCGATCACCTTCAGGCAGGCGAAACCTCCCACACAGGCTCGCGGATTCTCCGTTGTGGCCACAATGCGATCCTCTGAATCGAAATAAACGAACACGTCCAGCCGCCCGCCCGGTGCAGCGTTTTTCGGAACGTAGCGGTGCGGCAGCAAAATCTCACCGAGTTCGCCGCCATCAAGATACAGGCCGGGCGAGGCCTCCCGCACTATTGTCAGGAGATTGCGTTTCCCAATGTCAACCATGTGATCTTGCAGTGTGGCTCAGCGCCGATTCATTGTGGAACAAAACTTCGCGTGCTGCCAGTGAGCGCACCGGACATCCTGCGCGCTCAAATCCCTAGATGGGATCGTCAAGTTACTATTTGCGAAGTTGCACCATACCCACTGCATGCATACATTGTCGGTCTGTTTTTATGACGTTGACGGAGAAAATTTTGGCGCGAGCAGCCGGCAAGGCGAAGGTCTCCGCCGGTGAGAATGTCTGGGTCAAAGCGGATGTTCTCATGACGCACGACGTGTGCGGTCCTGGAACCATCGGTGTTTTCAAGCGCGAATTCGGCAAAAATGCGAAGGTTTGGGACCGAAACAAAGTGGTCATCATTCCGGACCACTACATTTTCACCGCAGATTCCAAATCCAACCGGAACGTCGATATTCTTCGGGATTTCGCCAGGGAACAGCAGCTTCCGTATTTCTACGACGTGATTGATGACCCGAACGGTCACTGGGTTTTCGATCCGACCAAAGGCGCGTTGAAGAAGCAATATGGCTCCCAATTTGCGGGCGTTTGCCATACTGCCTTGCCGCAAAAGGGCCATACGCGACCCGGCGAGATTCTTTTCGGCACTGATTCGCATACTTGCATGGCGGGTGCTTTCAATGAATTTGCCACAGGAATCGGCAATACCGACGCGGGCTTCGTCATGGGCACTGGCAAGCTTCTGCTGAAGGTTCCCGAGACGATGCATTTCCGCCTCGAAGGTCAGCTTCAACCCGGCGTCATGGCGAAAGATATCATTCTTCATGTGATCGGGCAGATTGGCTTCGATGGCGCGACCTATCGGGCGATGCAGTTCGATGGTCCAGGCGCATCGAGCCTTTCGATGGATGACCGCATGACCATCGCGAACATGGCGATCGAAGCCGGTGGCAAGAATGGAATTTTCGAATTCGACGCTCAGACCAAAGCCTTCGTCGATTATCGATGCAAATTAAACGGCACGAAGAGCAACTACGAACCTGTCGAGCGCGATCGGGAAGAGAAGTTCATTTACGACCTCACCGTTGACCTCTCGAAGCTCGAGCCCACTGTCGCCTGTCATCCCGATCCGGGTAATCGTAAGCTGGCTAAGGAACTGAACTCCATCAAGCTCGACCGCGCTTACATCGGGTCGTGCACGGGAGGAAAGACCAGCGATTTCCTTGAATTCGCACGGGTCTTGAAGGGCCGGCGCGTGAGCATCGACACCTTCGGCGTCCCCGCGACTCCGGAGATCGTTCACGATTTGCAAAGCTCCCGTTGGGGCGACAAAACAGTCTGGGATATCCTCGTGGATGCCGGTGTGCAAATGACTGAGAATGCCGGTTGCGCGGCGTGTCTCGGAGGACCCGTCGATACCTTCGGTCGCATGAACGTCCCGCTAAAATGTATCAGCGCGACCAACCGGAATTTTCCGGGTCGCATGGGCCATAAGGAGTCGCAAGTGTTCCTCGCTTCACCGGCAACGGTTGCTGCCAGCGCGATCAACGGACGCATCACCGATCCACGCGAATTCGTCGCCTGAGCACGAACCGAGACGCCAATCCTGAATTCAGATTGCTGCGCTCATCCTTCCGCCGAAGCCGCGGCGTGAAGTGTGACTACCCGTGTTTCTTTCACCCGAAACAGCGGCTTTCCGGGCAACTCTGTCGTGACAAATTCGTCGGCTCCCAATCGAACTGCAGAGGCAATATTGAATGCATCGGCAGCGGCCAGACCGTAGCGCTTCGCGAAGTCGAACGCTGACGCGTAGAGCGCGCTATCGATGGAATCACAGTCACACCGTGACAAAATCTTCTCGTAAAACGATACTTCGTCCGGTCGTTTGAAAAAAATCGCCTTGGGAAGCACTTCGAGGCGCACCAACTCCGAGGTCAGCGGCTGGCGTCCTGGGGCTTCGATCACCCCTTGAGCCAGTTGTTTGTCCACACTTTTCCATGCTGTGATCAGTACGCCGGAATCCAAAAATGTTCTCACGCCATTGAACCCCGGTTCTCCCGAACTTCGGCAGCGATTTCTTCAGGCGTTAGCAGCTTTCCCTTGTAACGCTTTTGCATTGCGACTAATTCCCTTCCAAACTGCGTTTTGGGCTTCCATGTTTTTCCCTCTCGCGCGAGCTTTTCGCGAACCGCATCGCGAATGAAAGCGCTGCGATTTCGCGCCGGGATTCGCCTCACATCGTCTGCCGGGAGCTTTACGGAAATCGTCCTTAACATCGTCATACCGATCTGATATTACCGTGCATCCACCCACGTCGCAATCTGCGAATGGTCACTCAAGCTCCTATCGCTCCCTACTCGCTTTGAGCCGGCTTGAAAATCCGTGACGTTGCGCGTTGCGAGTGGCACTGTGCAGCGTGTTCACGCATTGGCGTTCGATTAAATGACGACTCCCGACTCCTCCCCCGAAGCGCGAGGTGACTTGACGGCTCGCTTTGCCAAAAGCGGGCGACGGTCCGGCTTCAGCCTTTTTGATCGCGAATCACTGGATCAACTCTGCGAACGTGGTGTACTCGGCACTGTTCTCGCGATGCTTGTTTGGGGGCCGCTCGCCACGGGTTCCACTCAGTTGTCGCAATTTCTGGTCCTGCTCGGGTTGGGCTTGCTGATGTGCGTCTTTTGGGCGGTGCGTGTCTGGATTCGGCAGCAATACCGAGTCCTTTTCCCGCCGTTCGCCTGGACCGTGCTCGTGTTTATTGGCTACGCAATCTGGCGTTACTCATGGGTCGATTACGAATACGGTGCACGTCTCGAAATTCTTCAGATTATTCTTTACGGACTCCTGTTTTTTGCGGTGCTCGATAACCTCACGAGCAGCGAGCATATCCAAATCATTCTCTTCACGTTGCTCGGGCTTGGCGTGTTGAACGCATTCTACGGAATTTTCCAGTATTTCACCGATTCGCGTCACGTTCTCTGGTTTCCAAAACCCGAGGCTTATCGCGGTCGCGGCACCGGCACTTACATTTGCCCGAATCATCTCGCCGGATTTTTGGAGATGCTCCTGCCCATCGCGCTCGCTTACACAGTGACCGCTCGTTACAAACACCTGACGAAAGTTTTCCTCGGATACGCGGCACTCGCGATTGCCGCTGGAATTGGTGTGACTCTTTCGCGCGGCGGCTACATCGCCGTCGCCGCCTCCCTCGTGGTCTTTTTTGCGCTCCTGCTTTGGAACAGAAATTTTCGTTTGCCAGCAATTGGTTTGATGGCGTTACTGCTCGTCACTTCGACTTTCTTCGGCGTGCGTTCCTGGCAGGCCGAAAAACGCTTTGCGGACGCGAAGCACTATAATATGCGGCTGCTTTACTGGAAGCCCGCCGTCGCCATGTGGAAGGAAAATTCTTGGTTCGGTGTTGGCCCGCAACATTACGATTGGCGTTTGCGCAAATGGCGCCACTGGCAACTCCAGGGCCGTCCCATTTACGTTCACAACGACTATCTCAACACGGTTGCCGAATATGGAACGACCGGGGGAATAATCGTTGGAGTGGCTCTACTCACGCTTGGGTGGAGTGTGCTTCGCACCTGGAAGTATGTGCGTCGCTCCAACGAAATCTCCACCCGCACTAGCACCCGATCCGCCGTGGTCCTCGGTTGCTCCGTTGGGTTGCTCGCGATTGCATTGCATTCCGTGACCGACTTTAACATGCACATTCCCGGCAATGCTGTCGTCGCGGTCACGTTGATGGCTATCGTGATCTCGCATATGCGTTTCGCCACAGAGCGCTTTTGGTTCAAAGCCGGAATTATCGGTCGATTACTGCTAACCACTGCCATCCTTGGCGGCGTTGGATACCTCGGGCTGCAAATGTCGAAACTCGTGCCGCAAACCTATGTGCTGGCCAGATTCTTCAAGCCCCATACATGGGAAGAGCGGCTTGATCTATTGAAGAAGGCTCACGCCATTGAGTCCGGCAACAGCGAAGTGGCCATGGAGATTGGCATTCAACTGCGCAAAAAGGGCTTCGAGGGAGACGAGGGTTGGGAAAACCTGACTCGGGAAGCTATTCCATGGTTCGAAAAAGGTGCTGCTTTGAATAAATGGAACCCATTTGCCTTCACAAACTTAGGTGCTTGTTACGACTGGTTGAAGGAGCCCGAAAAAGCCGCACCCTACTTCGCTAAAGCACTCGAACTCGATCCGCAGGGTCATTATGTCCTATTCTGGAATGGCTGGCACAAACTGCAGGTCGGGGAGCTCCAGGAAGCGCGAAAATTTTTTCTCGATTCCTACAACTTTAATCATCTCGACAACGAGGACGCTAAAAATTATGTGCAAATTGTCGATAGGATGCTTGCGGAGCGCGCGCAGACCCAGTAAAAGTGGCGTAGCAATAAGTGTTTGAAACCAAAATGGAGGGTTGACAATATTTTCCGAGTTTCTACACTCAAGCCAGTTTAAATCGAAAAAACCAGGAGCAAAAAAACTATGAGACCAGTTGGAGCAATTTCTAGGATGATTGGCTTTGCCATCGCGGTCGCTGCCTTCGTAGGTGCTATGCACGTGGAAGCAGCTCCGCAGCAGAATGAAGCCGTTGTCCGTGGAGTTCGGGGCACAGCGAACTATTCCACAGATCGCGGATCAAATTGGAAGGACCTCAAAGTCGGCACCAAGCTGCGACAGAATTCCATTATCCGCACCGCTCCCGGTGGTCAGGTGGACCTTTTCCTCGGCGACAATGGCCCGGTGGTTCGCGTGACTGAAAATACTACCGTGGGCATCGACAAACTGAGCTACGACAAGAGCGGAGCTGAAACCATCATCGAAACACAACTCGACCTCCGCAGTGGACGCATTCTCGGTAACGTGAAGCACCTCGCCGCCGCTTCGAAATACGAAGTGAAGACACCTCAGGGCGTCGCAGGTATCCGTGGCACCCGCTACGACATCAGTGCCGATGGCCGCGTTCGCATCACCCAGGGTGACGCTGTCGTGGTTTACGTCATCGGTGGCCGCACTTCAACCGGCAACGTTCGCGCTGGTCAGATGATCAGCCCTCCGACAACGGCCGGCGGAAACCCTGTCATCGCACCGATTCCTCCTGCTGAAATCACCTCCATCAATGGCCAGATCGATTCGATCGGTCGCACAACGGTGATCGAAGAAGGTGGCCGTCAAACCATTTTAACCGTGACTCCGATCATCGACGCCCTGCAGAATGGCGATCGAGCCAAAGTGGAAACGGAATTTACGACCGGAACGGTCGAAACGCCCCACAACGAAGAATAGTCCGGTTTAAATTGACTAACGTTTAGCTCCTAAACTTTCGATAAACCCAGAGCAGCCTTGTGTTGCTCTGGGTTTTTCTATTTGATGAAAGCTGAATGAGGGGCCGACAGACAAGCCTCGTGCCGATTTTGATTACCGCCGCGGCGGTCGCCCTCGCGAGCGGCCTTCATATTCTTTCACGAAAGCTCGCGGAACGAGCACCCGACCCTACCGGCAAACGTCCTCAGATTGGGCTGGCCGAAGAGCTGGAGGTCATCACCTACGACGCCCGCGCAAAGCTGGGCGCTGAATTGGCGGACCTTTCGGGATTCGGAAGGAACATGGCCACTCTCTTTTTCGACGACGTGGTGGTGCGTCAGGTAAACGACGGTTCGTTGGCTGAGTACTACGCCCCAAGAACAAACAAGCAAAGCGAGGCTCGACTTTACCCTCGAGGCTGGCCCTGGCCTCGGTTCATTCACGGCCAGGTCGTCCGCGAACTGGCGGCCGAGGGTGCGGTCGCCGTGGGTTTCGACATCATGTTCCCGGAAGTCCTTCCGGAGAATCCGGCGGAAACCATCCACCTGTCGGAGTCGGAATCACTTACTTCGGACGAGTTCTTCGCCGCACAAATGCGTAAGGCGAAGAACGTTTATCTCGCGGTCGAGCAGGAGAGCACCTTGCCAGCCGAACTTTTCCGCACGAACGTTGCCGGCTTCGCGAGTATTTCATCGCGATCCGATTTTTCGGTCTTGCGCAGGACCAGGCCCTTCGAAACCATTCGTGACTGGCATCCTCTGCTGCGTTCCCTTGTCAAGTCGGCCGACCTGGATTTAGCTCGCGCACGAGCTGTTCGGGGTAAAATCATAATTCCGCAGATTACCCAAACCGCCGACAGCACGCCCATGGAGGTCCCTCTCAATCCGAACGGAACGATGAAACTAACGAAGGAGGGGGACATCGATTTCGCGGACGATCCGCAGGACGAAGGACCGGCTACAGAATACCCATTCGTCACGAAACGGATGTGGAATCTCGGTCTCACCCTCGCGGCTAAGTCCCTCGGGTTGGACCTTGATCATGCCGAAATTCGTCCGGACCGAATTACGTTGCATGGCCCTAATGGTCTCGTCCGCGTAATCCCTCTCGACAGCGGTGGGTACTTCAATATCGACTGGTCGCTCCGATTCGAAGACTTGAAAGAGAACTATACGCCCATTTTCTTTGGTCATTTGCAGCGTGTCCTGAGCGATGATCATGAACGGAACGCAGGGCGCGAAGTGGAACTCGATCGCTTCAAAAACAAAGTCGTCCTGGTCGGCTCCATTGCCAGTGGAAACAACATGACCGACCTGGGCGCGACGCCGCTCGGAGCGAACACTCCCCTGGTCACGAAGCACCTTAATATCGCCAACTCTCTGATGACAGGGCGTTTTGTTGAGCGGACCAGTCTCCCGATTGAGATTCTCGTAATTGCAGTTCTCGGAGTGATATCGGCCTTTCTGACCTTGCGAATGCGTGTGCTCATGGCGTTCATCACGATTTCGGGGCTCTCGCTTGCTTATGTGATGTTTACCGTTTGGATGTATCTGGACCACCGCTACTGGATTCCCATCGTCATGCCGGTCAGCGGCGGGTTTATCCTTCCTCACTTCGGACTCATTTCATACCGCGTCATTTTCGAGCAGCGCGAGCAACGCCGCGTCCGCGGGATCTTTTCCAAAATTGTTTCGCCAGATGTTGTGCAGGAGTTGCTCAACGCCGAACGCCTGGCCGCACTTAGCGGTGCGCGGAGAACGATTACGGTCTTCTTTGCCGATGTTCGCGGGTTCACCGAATTCACCGATTCCACCCAGCAGGCGGCAGAAGAATACGTGCGCCAGAACAATCTCTCGCCAGAACAAACGCGCATCTACTACGACAAGATCGCAGCGGAGCAGTTGGAAACAGTGAACCTGTATCTGGCAACGATTGCCGACACGATTAAGCAACATCGTGGTACGTTGGACAAATACATGGGCGATTGTGTGATGGCCTTTTGGGGCGCGCCAACTCCCAATGAGCAGCACGCGCTGGCCTGCGTGAACTCAGCGATCGATGCCCAACGCGCCATGAATGCATTGAACCAGGTGCGCGAAAAAGAGAATGAGCGGCGAAAGCAGGAGAACGTCGCGCGTCAGCAGCGCGGCGAAGCCCCTCTTCCGCCGCTGCCGACTCTCTCACTCGGCACCGGTATTAACACGGGGTCCGCCACGGTGGGGCTGATGGGCTCCGATGCCCATATTCTGAACTACACTGTTTTTGGCCGCGAAGTGAATCTCGGGAGCCGTCTCGAAGGCGTCTCCGGCCGGGGCAGAATCATCATCAGCGAAGCAACTCTGCAGGAACTCCGCCGTTTGGACCCAGCCCTCGCGGCGACCTGTATCCCGCATCCCGCCGTCACGCCAAAAGGCTTCCGGCAGCCCATTCCGATTTACGAAGTGCCCTGGAAATCGCCTGTCGTCTCAACAGAAAAGACGAAGGTGTATACGAAAGAAAAATTGGCGGCTCGGTGATCCTCTCTATTTTCGCGTATTCTGCGCTTGCCTCTCTCAGTAGAATTGCTAACTCTCGCGGCGGGCATGGATTCAGGGTCCCCACTGCCGCTTCTCGGAGTCGTTAGGGTTCGGGATTGATTGCTGGTTTATGTGGGGGCGCTTCGAGGGGCGGCTTTTCCTTTTTACCCATCTCTAAAAACGAAAAGCCGCAGAGGTTATCTGCGGCGGTCCAATTGTAATGTGAGAGGGCGAACTACTTCATCAGGAGCATCTGCCGGGCGCGTTTGATGGCCCGGTTGAGCTGGCGCTGGTAGTGCGCCGGGAGGCCGGTGTATTTGCGCGGCAGGATGCGTCCCTGGTCAGTGACGAACTGGCGGAGCAAAGTGGTGTTCTTGAAATCGAGGGCGTCGACGGTGAAGTCGATCTTGGGCTTGGGGCGCGGGGTGCGCGATTCCATGCTACTGCGCCCGGAGCGCTCGTTTTTTTCGGGGTGAGTTTTGCGTGGCATAATTATTTAATCTCCCGGTGAAGGGTATGGCGGCGGAGAGCTGGGTTATACTTTTTCAGTTCCACCTTTTCGGTCTGCAATTTTTTATTGCGCGTGGTCATGTAGCGGGAAGGGGATTTGCCTTCCTTGCGCGCTTCGGTGCACTCAATGGTGACAATTTCTCGTGGCATAAATAGTTATTCTTTTTCGCGAGCCGGCTTTTCCTCGGGTTCTTCTTCTTCTTCGACCACTTCGACGCCGCCGCTGCTATCGACTGTGCCGAGTGCACCGAGTTTGCGCGAGCGTAAAGCGCCGTCGCGTTCGAGTTGCGCCTGGGCTTCAACGGTGAAGCGGGTCCAGGGAATGGCATCGAGACGAGCTCTGGGAATTTGTTTTCCAGTGAGTTCGCAAACGCCGAAGGTGCCCTTTTCAATGCGTTTGAGCGCTTCTTCGATCTCGTAAATGGCGTCCTGGTCCGAGGAAAGGAGGCTGAGTGCGAAATCGCGGTCGAAATTGTCAGTGCCACTGTCAGCCATGTGCAGGCTGTAGCTGGCCATTTCCTCGGCCGACTCCTTGGCGAGGCCGCTCATCTGGCTGAGGAGGCGTTCGCGGAGGTCGAGCAGGTTCCTGTAGTATTTCTGCCACTCCGGTTTGACCTTTGCTTCACCCGGTTCGGCGGCTTTCACGGCAGATTTGCCGAGAATGGAAGCAAGCGTGGCAGGCCCGACGGCTTTGGCCTTGGCGCCAGTGCCGGAGCTTTTCTTTACCGTTGTTGGTTTCTTTGCAGTCACAGCTTTTAAAACTCTCAAAAGGATTCGCGTTTCGCGTACCGGGGGCTCAACCGACTCTATTTGAGAGCGCGAGACTGTAGCAGAGGAAAATAAAACCGCCACAAGTTTTTCGAATTTTCTGCCGGTTCAGAGTCTTCCCGATAAGTGGCTGCGTACAGGGTGGTTGCGTGGGAATTCGTGGCGGCTCGGGCGCAGGCAGAGGAACTCAATTTCGCTGGGCCAGCTCGGGCCGGAGGGATTCGCCCGCATCCGTTCGGCTCTTATCTGTTTGGAGCTTTTTCTTTCGTGGACCGGTTGAACCGCGTGCGCCATTTCGGGCGTTGGGAGGCCGGTTAAGCATGACGCACCGAACAAGGGTTCCACAGGGATCGGCGGGACCGACCGAAACGGTGGCCCCGATCATTCCCGCGCGGTAATTCATCACGCGTAATCCCATCCCGCTGGATTTGGGCCCGGCTTTGGGGAGGCCGCAGCCATCGTCCTGAACGGTGAGTTCGACCTGGTTGTTTTGGGTGCTCAGACCGATGGTGATGTTTTTGGATCGGCCATGTTTTACCGCGTTGTTCACCGCTTCCTGGGCAATGCGATAAAGATGAATGGCGGCGGCATTGTCGTAAACCTTGGTGAAGGTAGGAGCTTTCAGGACGCAGTTTACGCCGGTGCGGGAAACGCGCGAGGCCAATTCCTGAAGGGCAGCCTGGAGGCCGTTGTTTTCCAACTCGACCGGGCTGAGGCCGCGGGCGAGGTCGCGAGCCTGGGAGATCGTCTCATTCACCATCGTGGTGATTTTTTTGACATCGCCGGCTTCGGTCAGGTCCCGGCTGGCGAGTTTTTGTTCGACGACTTTCACCATGCAGGCGATGCCGGTTAAGTATTGACCCAGGCCGTCGTGCAGGTCCTGACCAATGCGACGTTTTTCCTGTTCGCTGATCTCCTGAACTTCTCTTTCGAGCCGCTTGTTCTCGGTAATCTCGACCGCCGCGCCACCGACCATCATCGGCTGGCCATTCTGATCGCAAATGGGGAATCGGGTGGTGAGCCAGTAATGGGTCCCATCGTCGCGGTTGTACGACTCGGTGGTTTCGATCGGCTTGTTCTGGGAGAGGACCTGTTGATCGAGATTGCGCGCTTTGGCGGCGA
This sequence comes from Limisphaerales bacterium, assembly GCA_044226545.1. Taxonomy (GTDB): domain Bacteria; phylum Verrucomicrobiota; class Verrucomicrobiia; order Limisphaerales; family SXQI01; genus DASVNK01. The sequence continues at coordinate 247,447 of JBGAGW010000001.1, read as the reverse complement.
TGGTTTTCGGAAGGAGGTCTGCGTCTGTTTTGCCGATGACATCGCTGACCTGGCGGCGGAACACTTTGGCGCAGGTTTCGTTGGCGTAAATGTATTTGCCTTCCGGGCTCTTCATGTAAACGGCGCAGGGGACATTCTTCATGAAGGCGTCCATCTGTGCTTCGCGGTCGCGGAGTTGCTGGAGGGTGTGGAAATGTTTGATCGAATAACGAATCGAACGTTCGAGCAAAGCGGGGTCGAGCTTGTCTTTGCTCAGGAAGTCGGCCGCACCAAGTTTCATCGCCTCTTCGTCGACGTCAGGATTCTCGGTGGTGAGCATGATCATGGGAGCTTTGGACCCGAGAGCGAGCGCTTCCTTAAGAAGATCAATGCCGGTGTGCGCACCCAGGCGGTAATCGAGCAGGTAAACGTCGTGCCGCGTTTGGGCGATTTGCTCGAGGCCTTTCTCGTAACTTGGAGCCCAATCGAGGCTGAGGGCGTTGGAGGAGATCTTCGACAGATGCCGCCGGGTGAGGAGATAACTATCCTCATCGTCGTCCACGAGCAGAACGCGAATGGGCTTCCCCTCGTTCAAAGAATGAAAAACATCTGTGTTCATAAACGCACGCCTGTCACGGCGTCACAATTCCTCCTTGCGCGAGCAGCATACTGTTTTCCGGGGGCGGGTGCAATGGAGGTTGCTTTGAAAGGGTCCCACGCGGAGCCGCGGAGGGCGCGGAGGAATAAAGCCAAACCTTGCGGGATAAGCGTTACAAGGCGGTGCAACCAGCGCGAAATATTGAGGGGAAAAATGCGAAATCAAGGACTTACGACGGAAAAGGCAACATTTTGTCCCACGGAAATTTTTCGGATGGAGGTACACGTATCTCGACTGGGTAAGTAGAGATTTGCGGAGCTGGAGCGGGAGAGAGATTCCACCAGCGACTTTTAACCACGAAAGGACACCAATGGACCCGAACACGGGGCGATGCGACGAAGCTGAAGAGGTCCGATGGCTATAACGGGAAGAGGCGAATGTTCTCATGGCGCAAACTTTTTATTTGGCCTTCGGCGGAAGAAGGATTGGCGGCGAGGCGCCGCCAAAGACAGGCGAGGGCGCCTGTCCTACCCATTCTTGCTGAGCGGGAGTGCAGAGGAATCTTCCGAGATTACTTTGCAGTCACGCTGGCCCGAAGGCTATTGGTTGAAGATGCTCGAAAATGGGCTGTAGATCAAGGAAAAGGGGCGGGCTGGATCAGACCACGAATTGACTCACAATAAATGTTACCGGGGCGGAGGGGGTTGGCGCGGGCCAAAGCAGTCGTTGACTCATAATTCATGTTACCGAGGAAAATGGCGTTATGAGTCTGCCAAGCCGGAAGGAATATCTGGAGAGGATCCGCGGGCGGTATGCCCGGGCGGGGCGGGTCCACAAGTCGAGGATCCTGGACGAGTTTTGTGTCAATTGCGGGTATCACCGCAAGCATGCGGTGCGCTTGCTGGCGCGGGTGCCGCGCCCTAGGAGAAAGCCAGGCCCGCGGCGGCGCTATGGGGAAGAAGCGGTCGCGCTGTTGAAAAGCTTTTGGTTGGCCAGCGATCAGATGTGTTCCAAGCGGCTCAAGGCGGCGGCGCCAGACTGGGTGAACTATCTGGAGGCGCCGCGGCAGGCCAAGCGTCAACTGTTGACCATGAGCCCGGCCACGATGGACCGGCTGCTGAGCTCGTCGCGCGCCCGGCTGGGCCGCAAACGACGCTGTGGAACCAAGCCGGGGTCATTGCTGAAGAAACACATTCCCATCCGCACCGATCATTCGGAGATCGAGGGTGCCGGTTATTTGGAAGCCGATACGGTGGCGCATTGTGGAGGATCGCTTTCGGGCGACTTCATCTGGTCGCTAACCTTCACCGATGTGCACAGCGGCTGGGTGCAATGCCGCGCGGTCTGGAACAAGGGCCATGCTGCTATTCACCAGCATTTACAGGCTGCGGAAACCGATTCACCGTTTCCATGGCTGGGCTTTGACTGTGATAATGGCAGCGAGTTTTTGAACTATGCGCTCTGGGATCATTACCGACAGCGGCCAAAGCCGGTGCAGTTCACCCGCTCGCGTCCCTACCACAAGAACGATAACGCCCATGTGGAGCAAAAGAACTGGAGCGCGGTCCGGCAGTTGCTGGGCTACGATCGGTTGGATCGCCCTGAGATCATCCCTTTGCTCAATGACCTCTACGAAAACGAATGGCATTGGCTGACCAACTTCTTCTGCCCGACCTTCAAGCTGCTCGAAAAAACCAGAGTCGGCGCCAAATACGTTAAACGATACGAAGCGCCGCGCACACCCTACGCGCGGCTCTTGGAGGCGGTGGAGGTGAGCCCGGAACAAAAAGAGAAGCTCCGCGCCATTCGCTCCGGGCTGGATCCGCTCAAGTTGCGCAGAAGGATCGACCAGAAGTTGCGGCGCATTTTTGAACTGCAAAGAAAGGTGCACCAAGACCTCGCCCGCCGGAGCGCGAGCTAAGGCTCGCAGCAGCGCTCCGGCTCGTTCTAACTCGCAAACCACGACCTAAAAAGATGCTCGAATACAGCTCCGTCCCTCGGTAACCATGAATATGAGTCAACGATCCCTCAATCCGAGGCTCCCCTTCGGTAACATTTTCAGATGAGGCAATGCGACCACATTTTCGGTGGAGAGTTCGGCTTGTTTCAGGACGAGCTGGGCGGCGTCTTCGGAGAGGTCGGGAGGGTAGCCGTACATGGCTAAGTGTCGGCGGACTTTGCGGCGGAGGTCGGCGCGGACGCTTTCGCGTTGGGTCCAATCCAGTTTGGGCATGCGTTTGACCATCTCGGCGAGTTCGCGGGCCCATGAGGCGGAGTTGGTGGGATTTCATGACCTGTTTGGCCGAGCCGTTTCGGCGAAGGCATTGTAAAAGGCGGTTTCGTCCTTCGTTCAGGCCAAGTTCCTGGCCATGCCGTTTCGCGTGCCATCGCATCTCGTCACCGACGGTGTACTGCATCTCGAAGACGTGGTTCATCGCGCCTAGATAGATTCGGAGCACGGTTGCAGGTAGGCGTCCAAGGCCGCGGAGTAAATCAGAGGCTGAAAGAAGGCTACAACGGGTTAATCTTTGCTGCGGAATTGCACTTGCCGTACTTTCCGGCAAAAACTTGCGTCAGGCGGACCTTTTCTGATAATCGGTCGAAAATGAAACTCACGAGACAAAACGCCCGAAGCGCTGAAGTGAAATCTTGTGTCTCGTTGGATAATCGGCCAAGTGACGATCGCTTAGCGTTTGGTGACGTCGTGCCAATATTTCGCTGGGCCGGAAGCAAAAGAAAGACGCTCGCCTGCCTCGCAGCTTTCTGGAACGACACGTTTGAAAGATATGTTGAGCCTTTCGTTGGGTCGGCCTGCCTATTCCTGAAACTTAAGCCTAAGGTCGCAATTCTCGCCGACCTTAATTCCGCATTAATGGACGCTTATGAAACGATCCGTGATAAGCCCCGTGCAGTTGCGGAAGCGCTTTACGCTATTCCTCGCGACTCGAAAACCTATTACCAAGTGCGACGATCATACAACACATCGACTGCCGCCGTCGAGCGGACCGCGCAGTTCGTTTATCTGAATCGCAATTGCTTTAATGGCATTTTTCGTACGAATCTCAATGGCGATTTCAACGTGCCATTCGGCGCTGACCAAGGACAGTATCCGCGCCAATGCGATTTCAGCACCACATCAGACCTTTTGAAGAAAGCGTTACTACTTCGAGGCGATTTCGGCGCAACCTTACGACGCGTTCGCAAAGGCGACTTCGTCTATCTTGATCCGCCTTTTGCCGCCACTGGCGTTCGCACCTTCGTCGAATACGGCAAGCGGTCGTTCGGTGGAGATGATCTTAACCGTCTGTCGCGACATCTCGACCGGATTGAAGAACGCTCTGCGTCATTCCTGGTCTCCTACGCCGATTGCCCGCGGGCACGCGAGATCGCCAAGCACTGGAATTGGACCACCGTTCAAGTCCGCCGACACATAGCCGGCTTCGCATCCAAGCGCAAGATAGCGGCGGAATTGCTAATCACGAACCTGCCCATTCCGAGGCCGGAGGCGCCATGAGTGAGCTTGGGGCACAAGTTATCGGTGTTAAGCAGATCGAGGTCGATAGCCTAGACCCGAACCCGCACAATCCACGGCGGCTGTTCGACAAACTCCCCCTCGAAACCCTACAGTCGTCTATTGCAAAGGTGGGCGTACTCGTCCCTCTCACCGTTTATCGCGATTCGAAGACGAAGCGCTACGTCATACTCGACGGCCAACGGCGGTGGATGTGCGCTAAAGCGATCGGCCTGAACAAGGTGCCTGCGAATGAGGTCGAGGAACCGACTTTGGTTCAAAACATCGTGACGATGTTCCAGATCCATAAACTGCGCGAAGACTGGGAACTGATGCCGACCGCGCTCAAGCTCGAACTGCTGATGGAGGAAACCAAGGACTCGAACAACAAGCGCGTGGCCGCACTGACGGGTCTTGATGAGGCCGTAGTGGTGCGTTGCAAGAAGCTTCTTTCCTACGAGAAGAAGTATCAGGAGATGATGCTCGACCCAAATCCAGAGCAGCGCACGAAGGCCGACTTTTTCATTGAGCTATATCCTGTCCGACACGACCGGAACGTCCGGAAGTTCGACTGGTTCAAACCGGTCAAGTTTACGGACCAGATGATCGAGAAGTGGGAAAGTAAGGGCCTAAAAGCAGTCACGGACTTTCGTGTGGTCAAACAGCACATCAATAACGCCGTCAAGGCGAATCGAGTCCAGACGATCTCGAACCGCCTGAAGACCTTTGCGGATGACCCGAAGGCGACGGTCGATATTTTGGAGGTAAAGGACGCCGAGTCGCACGCCCTCGCCCGTAATCTGATCAAGGACGTTCGGAATCTCTCTGTACGACTCGAAGAGATCGACGTCGAACTCATGTACGGCGAAGGGGAGATGTGGGACGCGATGGAGAAGTTGATGAGGCAACTCCGGTCGCTACTGCTCAAAGCGGACCGAAGACTGCGCCCATGAGGAAGCCACGCTCTCCGGAGACACCGATCGACAATCGGCGGCGCGCTACATGGCGGATGCGCTTTGAGGGCTATCGGTTCGGGGTGACAGACGCAAAATTGCAGGAGTGGCTCACTCAGTTCTCAAAGTCCGATCGTTGCATTGCCGCGCGCGTGCTCGATGCCGTAGAATTCATTCCGGCAGAGGAGATCGATGCAGCATTCAGATCTCTGCTGGCGCGGATTCCGGGGTGGCATCGTCAAAAGGCTGAGCGTCATGGGGAGTTCCGATTCGCACCCTTCTCGCGAACCGCAGGCGAGAGCGGGGATGCAATGCTGCACCGTTTCCGGCTCGCAAACGGACTCACCGAACGGTACTATAACCCTTTATTCATCGGACGTAGCGACATTCCTTCCGCTCGTCTCGGCTCAGAGGATTCGCTGGTGTTCGTTGATGACTTCATCGGCTCCGGCAAGCAGGCCGTCGACGCTTGGATCGACATTTTTGATGAACTTTCCGCAGGCGTGGGACACGTTTACCTGCTGACGGTCGCCTCTTTCGTGGTTGGTGAGCAACGCGTGCGGACCGAGACCCGTGTTGATCTGCTTTCACATCGGCATCTCGGTACGCGCGACAGCCTGCCGCACGCTGATTGCTCGCACTTTTCGGAGTATGAAAAACGGCGGGTAAAGCACTATTGTAATCGCGCGTCTCCAGCCAAACCACTGGGGTTCGGCGACTGCGGCTTGGTGCTCGTTCTTGCACACCAATGCCCCAACAACTCCCTCGCCATTCTCCACGCCGACGATTCCGACTGGATGCCGCTATTCCCTCGAAGCTGAAAGCTGGCCGGAACAGTCTTCGCCGTAGAAGGGCTGATCAGCGAGCACGATGTCCGCTCTTGAGGTCGCGTTTCTGGTCGCGAGGAAGGTATCGGCGGGTTGTTCGCCGAGCTTGGCCGATGCCGCGGCGGGCGTAATCGCGGGGGAGTTTGCCTTTGAGGTTCGGGTTGTCGCGCTCGACGGCGAGGATCGCGTCGTCGATGAGGGTGGCGATGTCGGGCCGGGTGGCCTGGTTCTGGAGGTTCGGCCAGCGGGATTCGGGCGGGACCCAGAAGACGCGCTCGGCGGTGTACTCGTCGCGGGATTCGAGGAGGCCGTCGAGTTGCGCGCCTTTGATGCCGTCACGCGTAAGTTCGGCGCGGAGGTCGTCGCGACGGGATTCGAACGAGTCGGAGATGTATTTGAGGAAGAGGAGGCCGAGAACGACGTGTTTGTACTCGGCGGCATCGACTTGGCCGCGAAGTGCGTCGGCGGCTTTCCAGAGGGTGTCGGCGTAGTTCAGATCGCTGGCGGTTGCATTGTCGTTAGCCATCAGGAAGCGAGGTTGTTAGTAGTGATTTTGGGGGGATGCGTAAAGGATTTTCGCCTTGAGGAGATTTGCTTGGAAATGCGGTAGTACGACACTCGAGTTTCCTTGTTGGACGACGTTTTCGCTGCCAGCTCGGCGAGTGAAGTTCCTCCTTTCCGTGCGGAACGGCCTTACGATACAGACCTGCACGATCGGTCCAAACAAACAGCTCGGTTGGGGACGTGCCACAACCCGCTTCGGGGTTGAAGCCTTTACTTTGCTTGACCCAAGGTAGTTCCCGGCGCTGGCGCTCCATCCGGGAACAACCATTGGGCTAAAGGCCGTTTCCCCGTTGGGGAAAACCGGCTAGCGAACGGATCGCGAGCTGCGGCGGGCGTAATCGCGGGGGAGGGAACAATTTTGGGCCTTGATGCCGTGAATGGCGAGGCGAGGGAAGTAGAAAGGATGAATCAGGAAGGAAGTGTGGCGGCAGGCCGCCGTTGCCGGCAGCAGCGGCTGGCTGGGCGCGGACTCTCGTTTCGGGACTGCCACAACCCGCTGCGGGGTTGAAACCGTTACCTTGCTTGACCCAAGGTAGTTCCCGGCGCTGGCGCTCCATCCGGGAACAACCATTGGGCTGAAGGCCGTTTCCCCGTTGGGGAAAACCGGCTTGATGCCGCCAAGGGCGTCGGCGGCTTTCCAGAGGGTGTCGGCGTAGTTCAGATCGCTGGCGGTTGTATTGTCGTCAGCCATCAGGAAAGTTGTTAGTAGTGATTTTGGGCGGATGCTGAATTTTCGCCTTGAGGAGATTTGCTTGGAAATGCGGGTTGTACAACGCTCGAGTTTCCTTGTTGGACGACGTTTTGGCTGCCAGATCGGCGAGTGAAGCCTCCTTTCCGTGCGCAACGGTCTTACGATACAGACCTGCACGCATCGGTGCAAACAACAGCTCGCTTGGGGACGTGCCACCACCCGCTTCGGGTTGAAACCGTTACCTTGCTTGACCCAAGGTAGATCCCGGCGCTGGCGCTCCATCCGGGAACAACCATTGGGCTGAAGGCCGTTTCCGTTGGGGAAGAGCGGATTATCGGTGGCGGCGGTCTAAACTGATGAAAAGCGCTGGTATGAAGTTGCGAGTGGATCTGCTGAAGTACCTCACGGACGAGGACATTATTGAGGAGGCTCTGGCGAATCTGCATCGATACAAAGCGGAGCCAGTTTTTGCGAAGACGGGTGTTGGGTATCTGGCGCCGGCGACGCCGGAGGATCGGTTGAGAGAGATGGAGCGGAGTGAGGCATTGAAGAAAAGGTTGTTGGAGCGGGCGGCGCGGGACCGGAAGAAGCGGAGGAAGAAAGATTGAAAAACGGCGAGACGAATCGCCGAAATCGGGATGAGTCGATAATAGATAATTTGGAACTCAGGAAATCAGGAGGAAGTTAATTGGTTCGGGGTGGAAGAGGGGAGGCAGGGCGGCATGTGACAGATGAGCTGCGATGCTTCGGGGTGGCGACTCGATTTTTTTCGGAGGGAGGAGATTGAACCGCGTCCGCGGTTGTCTGTTTTTCGACTGGCTGAACTCCGGGCTGTGCTCGGAGCTATGCACATTCGAACTCTTCGGGTTCGTGGGGAAGTGCAAGGTGCTGCGAGTAGGAGTGGGCGAGGGAGTGAGTGGCGGCGGTTGAAGAAAGGGGTTTACGCTCTATAGTGAGGGGCGAATTTTTTGGAATGCAGGTCCATTTGTTAAAATCAAAGATTCATCGTGCGACGGTCACGGATGCGAGCCTCCATTATGAGGGGAGCATGACGATCGCGGCGGATTTGATGGAGAAGACGGGCTTGCTGCCGTACGAGCGAATTCTGGTGAGTAATCTGGCGAATGGGAGTCGGTTCGAGACGTATGCGATCCCGGGTGAATGGGGGAAGGGGAGCATTATCCTGAACGGGGCGACGGCGCATCTGGGCAAGCCAGGGGACCTGGTGACGATCATGAGTTACGCGGTGCTGGATGAGTTGGAGGCGAAAAAGTGGAAGCCGCGGGTGATTGTGCTTGGCAGCGGCAACCAGATAGTGAATGAACGTGGGGTGTAACGCGTCTGCTGGAGCGTTGCAACTCATGCCCTACACTGCTGTTGAGATCGCCAAATTGATTGGCGGCACCGTCATTGGCGACGGAACCATCCCCCTGTCCGGAATTGCGCCTGCCATTTCGGCCCGGCCGGGTGATCTCACTTTCGCGGAGAATGATCAGTATTTTCAACGGGCGGAACAGAGCGCGGCTTCGGCGGTGCTGGTGGATGCGGAATTTGAGTCGCGGAACAAGGCGTTGATCAAGGTGCCGAATGCGCGGATTGGGTTTGCGCGCGCGATGTCGATTTTTTTCCCTGAGCAACCGTTCGCGGCGGGGATTCACGCGACGGCAGTGATTGATCCGACGGCCAGGATCGCGAGCAGCGCGCATATCGGGCCGTATTGTGTGATTGGGGCGAATACGCGGATTGGTGAACGGGTGGTGCTTCAAGGGATGTCGCAGGTGGGCGATGATTGCGAAATTGGCGACGGGACGTGCATCTTTCCGAACGTGACGATTTACCTGCGCACGCAGGTCGGACGCAATGTTCGTATTCACGCGGGGACGGTGATCGGCGCGGACGGTTTCGGGTATGTTTTTGATAGCGGCGTGCACCGGAAAGTTCCGCAGGTCGGGTGTGTGATTATTCATGACGACGTGGAGATTGGGGCGAATGTCACGATTGATCGGGGCGCGCTGGGGCCGACGACGATCGGGAAAGGGACCAAGATCGATAATCTGGTGCAGATCGCACATAATGTGACAATCGGGGAACACAGCCTGGTGGTGTCGCAAACGGGGATCGCGGGCAGCAGCCGAATTGGAAATTACGTGACGCTCGCCGGGCAGGTGGGAATCGCTGGTCATTTGAAGATCAGCGATCGGGCGACGATCGCGGCGCAATCTGGAGTGATGCACGATATTGGCGAGGGGCAGAAGTGGTTCGGGACGCCGGCCATGCCGGATCGGAAGATGAAGCGGCAGGTGATCGCGCTTCAGCAGCTTCCGGGACTGTTACGCCGAGTCGCTGAAATGGAGAAGCGTTTAGGAATCGCGCCAGACAATGAGCGCGGTGGGGCTGTGGATTAAACGGCTTCCAGGTCCGCCAGCTTTCGGATCGTTTTGATATTTCGCATCGTCGCGCTGGGCAGACGAAGAGATTTTACTTCGGGCAGAGTCCACACTTTGGAATCCGATGAGCGAGCCGAGCGACAAAGCCAATAGTACTCGCGATTCGATACTTTAAACTCATCGAGCGGCGTTGTGATGGCCTCTAACTTTTTCGAGATTTCAGGCGCGAGCGGTTGGTGCAGGAAGCCGACGTGAATGGTGCTTCCCTCCTGGCCGTCTTCAGGGAAGTGTTTGGCCCGGGCGATCTGCGCAATCTTGGTGCAGGTGCGGACGAATACATCGACTTCGTAACCGAGTGAGGATGCGAGATGCTGGCTGGCTTTTGTTTCAATGGAGGCGCTGTTTTTCAGCGCGGAATCGAACAAAATATTGCCGCTGGCAATAAAGCTCTTCACGTGCGTGTGGCCGAGTTCTTCGAAAAGGGTCACCAGGCGCGACATCGCAACGCGGCGTTTGCCGAGGTTTATTCCGCGAAGGAAGGCGATGTAGCGTGGCATGGGAATAGCGTTTTTGGATCAAGGGGATCTTTTTGACGAGCGGAATATTGAGCGAGCGAGCGGCCGGGGAGTAAGGCTTGATGGAATGGGGTTCGAAGGGCATCTTTTGCGCATGAGTACCTTAACCCTCGACCTTCCGCGGGAATCCGTAGCCTGCCTCGGCGAGGATGATGCGGCAACGCGTCGATTGCTCCGACTGGAATTGGCTCTTGCTCTTTATCGTGATGGTAAGCTGCCGCCCGGACGAGCGGCAGAGTTGGCAGGTTTAGGACGGTGGGAGTTCTCCGATATAGCCAAATCCAGAGGAATACCAACACCATACACGCAGCAAATGATCGAGGAGGATTTCGCTCGTGTCGGTCGTAATCAGTGACGCATCACCTTTAGTTCACCTGAGTGCGATCAATCGCTTCGATCTGCTCAAGGAGCTCTATCTTGATCTGCTGATTCCACCCGCCGTTTGGGAGGAAGTGACAACCGCCGGCAGAGGCCGTCCCGGCGAGAAAGAGGTGGGCGAAGCAGTGCGAGCGGGATGGATGAAGGTCAAGGCTCCAGATCCTCTTGAACTGAATCGGTCTGAACTGCAGGGCCTTGATTCCGGCGAGAGGGAAGCGCTCGCTTTAGCAATGCAAACGCGCGCGGAGGTCGTGCTCCTTGATGAATTGCGTGGTCGCCGTGTCGCAAAAAGATTGGGAGTGCCGACCATCGGAACTTTGGGAGTTTTGGTTGAAGCAAAACAGAGGGGTCTGATTCCAAATATTAGAGGAGAGTTGAGGCAGTTGCAGGAGCATTCTCAATTGCAGCTCACTATCGAACTGGAGCAACTCGTCCTAAGGCTCGCAGGAGAAGACCACTCATCTGGTTAGGAGATCTGCTTCAGCAGAGTCCGGGCGCGTTTGAGCCAGACTTTGTCGCGCTGTTTTTGGAAGGCGGGGCCATGGGCTTCGTCGGCCAAAAGGTCAGTGAGTTCTTTGCGGGCGAGGTCTTTTTCGCCGCGTTCGACGTACAGTTCGGAGAGTTGGACGCGAGCGCGTGCGTAGCCGTGGTTTTCGAGGACGCGCTGCCAGGCGGCGAGAGCTTCATCTTTGCGACCGAGTTTGGCCAGGGTTTCGGCGTAGGCCATGAGGCTGTGGCCGTAGTCGTGTTGGGGATTTTGACGGACCACGGCTTCGAGAAGTGGTGCGGCTTCGGCTGGTTTGCCCTGCCGGAGGAGGCATTGGCCAAGGTGAGCTTGAAAATCGGGGTCGGAGCCGTCGCGTTCGACAGCGGCGCGGTAGGATTTTTCGGCGTCGTCGAGTTTGCCTTGCTGGAAATAGATGTCGCCGAGTTCGGCGTGGTGATGGGCTTTGTCGAGATGGTGAATGTGGGCCTGGAGTTCCTTGATGCGGCCGCGCTTGTGGGCGCCCGGGAGTTCGAAGCCGCGCGTAGCGCTGGGTTGAGCACGGTAAACGAGAAAGAAGTAGAGAATTGCGTTGAGGAGCGGGAAGATAAAAATGAAGATGGCCCAGACCCACTCCTGGCGACGGATGGCGTCGACCAGCATCCAGATCTGGAACGCGAGGGCGACCAGCAGCCAGGGTTGGCGCAGGTAAAGGTCCAGATCAAATAGATTGAGGACGGCGAACATCGCGCCTTTCGATTCAACCGTTGTTTGGCGGCAGGGCAACGCGGACGGTCAGTCCGGAGGTCTTGTCCTTGAGAGCGCGAGAAAGAATATCGGCCGCCCGCTCGCCGAGAATGGCGAACTGGTCGCGGTCGGTTCCGGGATTGTCTGACGTGAGACTGTAGCCGGAAAGTCGTAGGATGCCGTTTGCGAAAAAGCCTTCGACATCGACATAGCCGCTGACGCGGAAGGGTTGGCCGCGCGTGATCGGATTCCAGACGCGGATGTGTGGATGGACGACGAGGTGCGAGCGTTTTGGAACGAGGAAGCCCTCCTTCGCGAGTGAATCGAATTGTTCAAAAGTGAGCGTGAGATCCTCGACCGGGCCGGTCGAGCGGTCCTCGATTCCGTAGACTTCGGCGTTGAAGTTGGACACCGAAGGCTTCATGAGCGGGAAGAAAATAACATCGTCGATGTTTTCCTGCTCGGTAAAGATCATGGCCATGCGTTCGATGCCGGGACCAATGCCGGTGGTCGGCGGCATGCCGTATTCGAGAGCTTCGATGAAATCGAAATCGAGAGTGTGGAATTCGCCGCTGTCCCGCTCTTCGGGATTGTAAGCGCGCTTCCAGGTGGCGAGCAGGTGAACCGGATCATTCTGTTCGGACCAGTTGTCGCCGCACTCCATTCCGGCGATGAAAATCTCGAAGCGTTCGGCGAAGCGCGGATCGTCAGCCATTGGCTTGGCCAGCGGAGAAATTTCGACGGGATGACCGAAGACGAGTGTCGGCTCGATCAGGGTTGGTTCGACTGCGGTTTCGAATGCTTTGACGAGAGCTTCGCCGACCGATGATTGCAGTTCATCCGCATTCAGCCGCGTGAGATGGTCGTTGGCTTCCTGGACGGACTTCACCTCGCGAAAATCAATGCCGGTTTTTTCTTTGACGGCATCAATCATGGAGATGCGCTTCCAGGGATTGTTGAAATCGATGGTGTGGCCGCGAACGTTGAATTGGGTTTTGCCGAAGGCAGTCTTCGCAATGAACCGGAACATCTCTTCGATCAGGTCCATGTTGTATTCGTAGTTCTCGTAGGCGGCCATGGTCTCGACCATCGAGAACTCGGGATGGTGGCTGCGATCGATCCCTTCATTTCGAAAATATCGGCCGATGGTGTAAACCTTATCGTAGCCGGCCACGATGAGACGCTTCAGATACAATTCGTGCGAGATGGCGAGATACATGTCGCAACCAAGCGCGTTGACGTGTGTTTTGAACGGCTTCGCGGTGCCGCCGCCGTATTGCGGTTGAATCGCGGGCGTCTGAAATTCCATGAAGCCTTTGCTGTTCAGGAAAGTGCGGATGGCGGCGATCATGCGGGTGATCGCGGCGAAACGTTCGTGGCTCGGCTTTTCCAGTGTGGTGTCGAGGTAACGGCGGCGGAGAATGATTTCACGGTCTTTCAAGCCGGACCATTGATCGGGCAGGGGACGGAACGCTTTGCCGATGATGCGAAGCCGGTCCACCATCACGGAGATTTCGCCCCGCTCAGTGCGCATCAACTTGCCACTGGCTTCCACGATGTCGCCGAGGTCCAGAAGGTTGAATTCGGTGAAACCGATATTGCCGTTTTCCTTACTGAGCGGCTGAACGTTTTGTTTTTTGAGGAAGAGCTGGATACGTCCGCTTTCGTCCTGCACATGGCCGAAAGCGAGCCCCCCCTGTTTGCGCCAGGACATGAGACGGCCGGCGACGGTGACATCCTTGCCGTTGTGCTCCTCGAATTTGGAGACCAGATCGCCCGCATAGTGGGTACGACCGCTTTTCGAGGGGAATGGATTCAACCCGAGGTCGCGCAGCGCTTGCGCCTTCCCGATACGGATGTTGCGAATTTCAGCTAAAGGATTACTGGCCACGATTCCTCTTTCTAACCATTTAAAGTTTAAGGAGCGCGACGGTAACAAATGCCGGTGAGTGGCGCAAAAGGGAAAACGAAAATCATTGAGCCTCCCGGCCTGAGAGTTTTCGCAGCCCAGAAGGCGTTCTCGGCGTGCTCACGGTGAAGTCACCCGAGGCTCACGCGGACTGAAGGACCTGGCTTGTTAATGGTTCTGTCCGCAACCGCAGCTGGTGGGCCGAAAGGCAGTCGCGTCGTTTGGTTCGTAATCCAGATAGGGAGAAAGCCAGCGTTCGACTTCCTGCAGAGTCATTCCTTTGCGGTAGTGATAATCCACCACCTGGTCGCGTCCGAGTTTCCCGACGGCGAAATATTTCGATTTTGGGTGCGCGAAATACCATCCGCTGACACTACTCGCCGGCCACATGGCGCAACTTTCGGTGAGCTTGATTCCGGCGACGCGCTCGACGTCGAGCAGTTTCCAGAGGATTTGCTTTTCGGTGTGGTCGGGACAGGCAGGATAACCTGGAGCGGGACGGATTCCGCGGTAACGTTCACGAATCAAATCGTCGTTTGAAAGATCTTCGGATTTTCCATAGCCGAAATCGTTGCGGGCCTGTTTGTGGAGACACTCCGCGAAAGCTTCGGCCAGGCGGTCGGCCAGGGCTTTTGTCATGATCGAGCTGTAGTCGTCATGATCTTTCTCGAATTTTTTGCAGAGTTCGTCCACGCCTTCGCCGGCGGTGACGGCGAAAACGCCGAGGTGATCTTTCAATCCGCTCGCCTTCGGCGCGATGAAATCGGAGAGCGAGTGATTGAATTCGCCCGGTTGCTTCTCCATTTGCTGGCGCAGGGTGTGGAATGTGGTCAGCACATTTGTGCGCGAATCGTCGGTGTAGAGTTCGATGTCGTCGCCGATGCTGTTCGCGGGAAAAAATCCGTAAACTGCGCTCGCGCGAAGAAGCTTTTGGCTGACGATCACTTTGAGCAGACGTTGCGCGTCGTCGAAAAGCTCCTTTGCTTTCGCACCGACAGTAACGTCTTCGAAAATGGAGGGGTAGCGGCCGCGCAGTTCCCAGGCATGAAAAAAGGGTGACCAATCGATGAAGGGCACGATTTGCTCGAGCGGGAAATCACGCAGCACTTTTGATCCGGTGAATGATGGTTTCGCAATATCCGTTGCATTCCATTCGATCGGAGTGTGACGAGTGCGCGCCTGCTCCAGTGAGAGCAATGGCTTGCGTTCGCGCGTCGCGGCGTGGGCATGTCGAAGCTTGTCCTGCTCCTCGCGATTCTTTTTCGAGAAATCGACCTTCATCACCGGATTGATGAGCGAGCTAACGACGCCGACCGCCCGGGAGGCATCCAACACGTGCACCACGGGTTGTTCGTAAGCTGGAGCGATTTTCACCGCCGTATGCGCTTTGCTCGTGGTGGCTCCGCCAATCAACAACGGCAGATTGATGCCGGTTCGTTGCATCTCTTTCGCGACGTGCGCCATCTCATCGAGCGAAGGCGTGATCAAACCGCTGAGCCCGATCAGATCAGCCTTCTTCTCCTTCGCGGTTTGCAAAATCTTCTCGCACGGAACCATGACGCCGAGATCAATCACCTCGTAGTTGTTACAGCCGAGCACCACGCCGACGATGTTTTTGCCGATGTCGTGGACGTCGCCTTTGACCGTCGCCATGACGATGCGGCCCTGGGGCTTGGAATCGCCACTTTTGCGTTTCTCTTCTTCCATGAACGGGAGGAGGTACGCGACCGCTTTTTTCATCACGCGCGCGCTCTTCACGACCTGCGGCAGAAACATTTTTCCGGAACCGAATAAATCGCCCACTACGTTCATGCCGGCCATGAGCGGTCCCTCAATGACGGAGAGGGGTTTTGGATATTTCTTCCGCGCTTCTTCGGTGTCCTGCTCAATGAAATCAACGATGCCTTTCACGAGCGCGTGGGAAAGGCGTTCTTCCACTGTGCCCTGCCGCCAGGGATCTTCGACCTTCTCGCCTTTTTCCTTCTGCTTCACCGTTTCGGCGAATTTGATCAGCCGCTCGGTGGCGTCCGGACGGCGATTCAGTAAAACGTCCTCGACCAACTCGAGGAGGTCCTTGGGGATTTCTTCGTAAACTTCGAGCTGTCCCGCGTTGACAATGCCCATGTCGAGCCCCGCTTTGATTGCGTGATACAAAAACGCCGAATGCATCGCTTCGCGGACGAGATTATTGCCGCGGAACGAAAACGAAATATTGCTGACGCCGCCGCTCACTTTCGCGCGCGGGAGATTCTGCTTAATCCAGCGAGTCGCTTCGATGAAATCGACCGCATAGTTGTTGTGCTCCTCCATTCCGGTCGCGACCGTAAGGATGTTCGGATCGAAAATGATATCCTGCGGAGGGAACCCCACCTCTTCCGTGAGAATCTTGTAAGAGCGCGCACAAATTTCTTTGCGGCGTTCCAAATTATCCGCCTGGCCCTTTTCATCGAAAGCCATGACCACAACTGCCGCGCCATAACGCCGCACGAGCTTCGCCTGTTCTTTGAACTTCGCTTCGCCTTCCTTCAGGCTGATCGAGTTCACGACACCTTTGCCCTGGATGCATTTCAGCCCGGCTTCGATCACGCTCCATTTGGAGCTGTCGATCATGATCGGCACCTTCGCAATGGAATCATCACCCGCGATCAAATTCAAAAAGGTCGTCATCACCTTTTCGGATTCGAGCATGCCCTCATCCATGTTGATGTCGATGATCTGTGCGCCGTTCTCGACCTGCTGCCGTGCGACGGTCAACGCCTCTTCGTAATTTCCCGCCAGGATCAATTTCGCGAACTTCGGCGATCCTGTGACGTTCGTGCGTTCGCCGACATTGACGAAGTTCGAATCGGGCCGAACCGTCAGCGCATCCAGGCCGCTTAAGCGCAAGTACGGCTCAACGCTCGGCACGATCCGCGGTTTCACTTCACGCACCGCATCCGCGATTGCTTTGATGTGCGGCGGTGTCGTCCCGCAGCAACCGCCAACGACGTTGAGCCATCCATTCTCGGCCCAATCCTTCATCTGCGGCGCGAGCGTTTCTGGCGTTTCTGGAAAACCGGTCGGCAGTAGTGGATTCGGCAGACCTGCGTTGGGATAGCAACTCACGTAAATCGGTGCGATCCGACTTAGCTCCTCGATCAACGGCCGCATTTCTTTCGGTCCGAGTGCGCAATTCATGCCCACGCTCAACAGCGGCACGTGCGAAATCGAATTCCAAAATGCCTCCACGGTCTGACCCGTAACCCCGCGATTGCTTCCCGCCTGAATGAACGTGACTGAAGCCATCAGTGGCAGCCGGTAGCCGAGCTTGTCGTAGAGCTTTTCAATAGCGAAGAAGGCGGCCTTCGAATTCAGCGTATCAAAAATCGTTTCCACCAACAGGATGTCCGACCCGCCATCGACCAACCCGCGCGCCTGTTCGTAATAGGCGTCGACCAATTGATCGTAAGTGACTGCGCGCGTCGCCGAACTATTGACGTCGGTCGAAATCGAAGCTGTCCGCGTGGTCGGTCCCATTGCGCCCGCCACAAAACATTGCCGTCCGGGCTGCGCCTTCATCACGGTGTCCGCCGCACGCTTCGCTACTTTCGCTCCGGCCAGGCTGAGTTCGTAGGCGAGACTCTCCATCTCGTAATCGGCAAGGGAGATGGCCTGCGAATTGAAGGTGTTCGTCTCGATGATGTCCGCCCCGGCTTCAAGATATTGCCGATGAATTTCCTCGATTATCTCCGGACGGGTGACGTTCAGCAGGTCGTTATTGCCTTTAAGGTCTTTTTTCCACCCTTTAAAACGATCGCCGCGATAGGCTTCTTCCTCCAGCTTATAGCGCTGAATCATCGTGCCCATCGCGCCATCGATGATTACGATACGTTCGCGCAGCCGGTTGCGCAGTGTTTCTTCGACGTTCCGATTTGAAAGGCTCGCTCCAGTCATTGCTCAGGAGCAGTCTATCGGAAGAAAAGCGGCGTTTCAATAGAAAAATATCAACGCATCAAGATACGTTGATATGATTTATTTGTTCGGGGGAGCCATCAACTTGCGATTCAGCGTTAGTCCCAAGCGATTATTGTTCACCGCCAGCTTCCGAAATTGCGACAGCTTCTCCAATTCCTCAGGTTTCAGAAACGCCGCGTTCGACTGCACCTGTTCGTAAATCGAATCCAGGAGCTGAATGTTTCTTTCCCCTTCCTCCTCTGAGGCGATGTTGCGGAAGTTTAATGTCGGCACAGTTTGGTAATCCGGGCTGAGCCCTCGCGCGGCGAGCACCTTCTGCTTTTCCTGTTCCATCAGGTCGTAAAGCTGTTTGGCGACCTCGTCTTTGCGAGCCTTGTCACCGGGGATCATCTCCTTGAATTGCTGGGCAGTGAGATAACTGATGAGCGTGCGATTATACTCTTCGTATTTGCCGTAAGCTTCATCGCCGAGAAGCTTTTTCACCTGCTCTTTTGTCTCCGCCTCCTGTTGGGTGAAAATTTTATCCATCTCCTGTGGCGATTTTCCTTCGCGCAAAATGGAGGTGATGTGGGCGATATTAGTCATCACGTGATCGGCGAGGAGGTTGTTTAGCTCATCAGTCTTTTCCGGTGCGAGTTTCTCGCGGTTGGAAAAGCCTTTGTAAATCGCACTCAACCCAAGCTTCTGTTGATCGCGAAGCATTTTGTTCATCTCCGGATTACCGGTGATCCCCGTCAGCGGTGGCTCGGACGATTTCTCGGCAGCAGCCACTGCTTCGTCCGTTGTTTTGCGCAAGGCGCCAACTTCGCCGCGCAATCTCATCAATTCGCGTGTCTGGTCCTTATTCAATGCCGGAGTCGGTTGTCGGATTGCCGCCAATTGATTGGAAAGACGCTCGTTGTCTTTTGTCAGCGAATCGACTCGCTGCGCTTCTGCGCGCAACGATTCGTTTTCGGCCCGCAGCTTCGTGGCGGTTTGGTGTTGCACCACCAAGGGCACGGTTAAAGCTATCGCAACTGCCGCAATAACGCCGGCCTGGAATTTGGTAATACTCATAAGGTGTAGAATCGTTAATGCAGTTCCTCCTCCCGCGGCAGCAGTCGCGATAGCCGAACTGGTAATGCCCACCACCATGGCCGCCGGTGCCGCTGTCAACGCCGAAGCGGAAAGCGCCGTCCCCAAAGCGACCGTCGAAAGCGTCACTCCGCGCCTTTCGAGTGTTGCGCGCAACTTATCCAACGCACGGTTCACGCGTTTGCGCGCCGCTTCTTCGTTGCTCCCGAGCGCTGCGCCGACTTCTTTGAAATCGCGCTGCTCGAAAAATCGCAGAACGATCGCGTCACGGTCCACCGATCCGAGTTTGTTAATTGCCTCGTCCAGCACCGGGCTGAGCGCTGCGATCTCGCTTTCGCTGGGTTGGTCCAATTCGTTCATGAGCGCCGCTGTAAGTTCGCGCGCCTGGCGTCGTTGCTCGCCGCGCATGGTTTTGCTCGCGATATAACAGGTATGCCGGTGCAACCATCCACCTACCATCACATCCTTCGAGAGGCTCCCCGCCATTTTTGCCAAATCGGCAAAGACCCGCTGAGTAACATCTTCAGCCAAATGAGAGTCCCGGTTCACCAACCGCAGAGCGGTTGAGTACACCAGGTTCAGGTAGGCAGTCACCACCTCGCGGAATGCGGCCTCCGAACCGGTCTCCGCGTACTGAGCGAGTAACTGTCGCACCTCGGACATTTTTGCAGGTAAAGACCCGCCGGATGATTAAACCGGACAAAATTCCCGGGACAGAAGAATCGTTCGCTGAAGAGGTCGTGTCATTTTGATCTTTAAGCGATCTGGCAAGGGCACAGGGTGAGACGGCCTTCTGAGCAAATTTCAGTTCCACAAACCGGGAGACGCAAACCCTTCTCAAAGCGACCTTGAAAACAGCGCACCAAACAGCTAAGAAACTCCTGTTTTGAGCAAACTTATTTCAGGCAATGAACCAAGCTTTGAACAAGACATCGCAACGCTAAAGCCCGTTTCCGGCTTTTGTCTGATGGTCGACATTACGGATTCCGTAAAGCTGAAGAATCAGCCTCCTGGCAAATGGATCAAAGACATCGCCGAGACGTTTAGCATCACGAGGGCTTGGACAAGTGTGAGGTATCTGAAGACGATCGGTGATTTGTTGATGTTCTGGTTTCCGAACTTTCAAACAGTCTCCGAACCTTGGCATATCTTTCACGGACTTGCCGCAACGCAACGTCTGAACGGTGGGAAGCTGCCCGAGGTCAAAGGCGCCTTCACGAAATGCCAGGATGTTTATGATATCACGTTCTCGGCAGATAGCCGTAACGACGTTTACGGCAAGGACATCGATCTTACAGCACGCCTAATAGCTGTCGCACGACGAGGCGAGATTATTATGAATGCGTCGTTCTACGAGGACTTGAAAGCGGCTAGTGGGCTGGGTTCAGCCGAGGAGAAGAATCGGTCCCTTTTTGAGCGCATTCAAGGACCTTGGGCTCAGGAAATCAGAGGTTTCGTTAATCCTGTTACAATCTTCAAATTGCCCAAGGAACCTAACTAATTGCCTTCGCAAAATGAAACAGGAAAGGAGCATTAGCTACTGTTGTTTGCGCAAAGCCTAAGGAAGTCCCGTCCGGAAGGGTGGCCCGCAGTCCTTCTCAATTGAAACGGACAAAAATCTTCGACAGAATAATGTCGCGGACGGGGCGTATCATTTGTCTATTGAAATCGTGAGACAGAAAAAAGTCGGCCCAAAGGGCCGAAAGAAACAGCCCAAGGCTGAGGCCATAGGCCGATGCCTTGGGTTTGGAGGTAGGAGGGACGGCGCGCTGAAGGCGCGCGAGAATCAATCCCACACGTATCGTTCGTCGAACTCCAGTTGATACCGCCGCAAAAACGCCCGGAATTCCTCCTGAAACGAAATACGTTTATGATGCTCCGGTTGGTTCCGGATATACTCGCGCACTTCATCAACAGCCGACTGACTGATTGAGAAGACACCATAGCCACCTTGCCAATAAAAGTTCGAGAACTCGTGACCTCGCGTGCGCAACCAATCGTTCGATCCTTTCTTTACTTGCCCCACCACCGTGCTGATCGATTCGGTCCGGGATAAGGTGAAGAGCAAATGCGCGTGATCCGCCTCGGTATTAATTTCGACTGGGTTGCATCCCAGTTCGCGAAGAATGCCGCCCGTATAGCTATGTAGATCGGATCTGATGTGCTCGGGAATCAGCCGCTCCCGATTTTTGGTGGAAAAGATGAGGTGGATATAAATTTTAGCGAGAGATTGCGGCATGGCGACATGGTGGCGAAAGGTGTTGGGATACGCGAGAGAACTCCGCCGGCCTTTCAGGCCGGGTATTTGGTGCCGATCTACCCAAGGCATCGGCCCGCGGCCTCAGCCTTGGGCTGTTTCTTCCGGCCCTTTGGGCCGGCGTCTCGTGTGTCCTATTCACGTCCTGAGACGCGATAAGACAAAAGGCCCGAGCCGGAAACGGACTGCACAAACCGACATCCTGGTTGAATTCCAAACCCCCGAGATTCGTCCAATTTCGCGCCTTGCAAAGCCATGAGATTTCTGCCATAAAGCCGTAAGCCCGTTTCAGTTTCGCATGCCGCAGGAGATAACATGTTGACCATCAATGGGAGCAGGTCCCGTTTCTGTGACGGGGTGTCGCGCCGTAACTTCCTGAAGATCGGCGCACTCGGCTTGGGCGGCCTCAGTTTGGCGCAACTCCTTCGGGCCGAAGCAGCCGCCCAAATCGGAAAATCCCACAAAGCGGTGATCATGATTTTCCTTCCGGGAGGCCCTTCTCACCAGGATATCTTTGATTTAAAAGCGGACGCTCCGGCGGAAATTCGTGGCGAGTTCAAAACCATTCCGACTGCCGTTCCCGGGATTCGGATTTGCGAACATCTGCCTCGTTTGGCCGAGCTTACGGATAAGACCACGATTATTCGTTCGATGGTCGGCGCCCTGGATGATCACGATGCTTTTCAATGTTTAACCGGTCGAACCAGTCGCAACCAACCGCCCGGTGGTTGGCCTTGCCTGGGTTCGGTTCTCGCCAAACTCGAAGGCCCGGTAAACCAAACCATTCCTCCAAACATCGGTCTGGCTCCCAAGATGGGGCACATGGAATGGGCGCGCAGCGGTGATCCTGGTTTTCTCGGTGCTGCGTACGCCACGTTCCAACCGAACAAAGGCGGTGGCAAAGAGGACATGGTGCTGAACGGCATCACGCTCGACCGGTTGTCAGATCGTCGCGCTCTCCTTTCTTCGCTGGATCGTTTTCGCCGCGACGTCGATTCCAGCGGTATGATGGATGGCTTGGATGCTTACAATCAGCAGGCTTTCGGCATTCTCACCTCGAGCAAGCTGATGGAAGCGCTCGATATCAAAAACGAAGATCCGAAAGTCGTCGCGATGTACGGCAAAGGCGACGAGCGGAACCGCGATGATGGCGGCCCGAAATTGATGGAACATTTTCTCCTCGCCCGGCGTCTCGTCGAAGCCGGTGCTCGCTGTGTGACGGTCGCGTTCAGCCGTTGGGATCATCACGGCGATAATTTCGGCGCGCTCCGCCAGGATCTGCCATTGCTCGACCAGGGAATCAGCGCGCTCATTCGTGATTTGCACGAACGCGGTCTCGACAAAGATGTCTCCGTCGTGATGTGGGGCGAATTCGGCCGTACCCCGACCATTAACAAAGATGGTGGTCGGGACCATTGGCCGCGCGTTTCGTGCGCGATGCTGGCTGGCGGTGGGATGCATCACGGGCAGGTAATCGGCGCCACCGATCGTCTCGGCGGTGAAGCCTCCGAACGTCCGGTCGCCTTCTCCGAAGTGTTTGCCACCCTTTATCAGCGACTCGATATCGACGTAAACAAAGTGACGATTCCCGATTTCTCCGGACGCCCGCAGTTCCTCGTCGAAGGTGGTGCGCAGCCGATGAAGGAGTTGGTCGGTTAAGGACTGCGCATGCTCACGATCCAGGGACGCTCCAACAGATTTTGCGATTCAATCAGCCGCCGCGGTTTTCTCCGCATCGGGGGTCTCGGTCTCGGCGCTCTCGCTCTTTCTGATCTTTTCCGTGCCGAGGCGGCCGCTCAATCGCGCCAGCGGCAAAAGTCCGTGATTATGGTCTATCTGCCTGGCGGGCCGCCGCACCAGGACAGTTTCGATCTTAAGCTCGACGCACCTTCCGAAATCCGCGGCGAATTTAAACCGATCTCGACCAACGTTCCCGGCATTCAAATTTGCGAACATCTCCCGCGTCTCGCGGCGATGATGGATAAGTTCGCGCTCGTGCGGAGTATCTCGGACGCGGTCGACGATCATTCTGATTTCATGTGCATGACCGGTCGGCGCAAGAACAACCAACCCGCAGGGGGGTGGCCGACCTTTGGGGCGACAATTTCAAAACTCATGGGCGCTGCAGACCCTTCGATCCCGCCTTTCATCGGGCTCGAACCGAAAATGCAGCACATGCCCTACAACGCTTCGAACGCAGGCTACGCTGGTGTCGGGCACAGTTCCTTCCGCCCGAGTGGTGATGGCAAACTCGACATGGTTCTGAACGGCGTGTCGCTCGAACGGCTCGCAGATCGCCGGAACCTGCTCGCGCAAGTTGACCGACTCCGTCGTGATCTCGATGCGAGTGGGCTCATGGACGGCATGGACGCTTTCAATCAGCAAGCTCTGGGCGTTCTGACCTCCAGCAAATTGCTCGAAGCTCTCGATTTCCAAAAAGAAAAGCCCGCGCTTATCGAACGTTACGGCAAAGGCGACGCCAAGGTGCACGGCGATGCCGCACCGATGCTCAACGAGCAATTCCTCGTCGCGCGCCGTCTTGTTGAAGCCGGCGCCCGCGTCGTCACGCTCGCTTACGGATTTTGGGATTATCACGGCAACAATTTCGGGAACGCCCGAAACGACCTTCCTCTCCTCGATCAAGCTCTCAGTGCTCTTGTTCAAGATTTGCACGACCGCGGTCTGGACAAGGATGTCTCCGTCATTTGCATGGGCGAATTCGGACGTTCACCGACGATAAATAAGGATGCCGGACGCGATCATTGGCCGCGTGTCACTTGCGCGTTGCTTGCGGGTGGCAGCATGAAAACCGGCCAGGTCATCGGCGCAACGGATCGTCTCGGCGGTGAGCCTTCGGAACGCCCGGTTGCCTTCGGCGAAATCTTCGCCACGCTCTACAACAACCTTGGGCTCGACGTGAACAAAGTAACTTTGCCCGATCTCTCCGGTCGTCCCCAATACCTTGTTGAAGGCGGCGCCCAACCGATGAAGGAACTGATTTGATGGACCAGTCTCTTCCTTGTAGGAGCCGACGTAAGGAGGCTCAGATTTTTTCGGGTGCGAGGATGTCATTTCGAATAATGAGCCTCCTTACGTCGGCTGCTACACTCGGATTACTTGCAGCTTTCGTTTCACTCGCCGCCAATGCGGCTTCTCTCCGATTCGATTCCCCCTCCAGCCTCCCCTTCGAAAACGGCGAACTCGTTCTCCACGGTTCCGACGCTCGCCGCCAAATCCTCCTGACCGAGGACGGCACCCGCGACGCCACTCACCGCGCTTCCTATTCCGCCGAACCTCCCGGAATTATCCAGGCCGCAAACGGCATGATCGTCCCGTTAAAAAACGGAAAGACCACTCTTGTCGCCCGTCTCGAATCCGGCTCTGAAGCGCGACTTCCCGTTACCGTTCAGGACTTCGAAAACACCCGTCCGATCCATTTCGCGAACCAGGTCGTGCCGATTTTCACCAAAGGTGGTTGCAACGGAGGCGGCTGCCATGGAAAAGCCGCAGGCCAAAACGGCTTTCGCCTTTCACTGCTCGGCTTCGAACCGCAGGAAGATTACGACCATTTGGTCAACGAAAGCCGTGGACGCCGGCTATTTCCCGCCGCGCCCGAGCGTAGTCTCCTTCTTCTGAAAGCCACCGGCGAACTGCCGCATGGCGGAGGAAAACGGCTCGATGCCGATTCTGACGATTATCGTCTTCTGGTTCGCTGGATAGAGCAGGGGATGCCTCCCGGCGACAAACAAGCCCCTACAGTCCAAGCAATTGAAGTCTTCCCGCGCGAGCGCATCATGTCCCTCGGCGGCGAGCAACAATTGGCCGTGCTGGCAAAATATACCGATGGACACGTCGAAGACGTGACACGCGGCGCGCTCTTCGAATCCAACGAGAAGGACATGGCCAAAGTGGATGCGACAGGGTTCGTCCAGGTTCAACAAGTACCTGGCGACGCTACGGTTATGATTCGTTATCAATCCAAGGTCGCCGTCTTCCGCTCCACCATCCCCCTCGGCGCGGCTATTGCCCGAATGCCCGCGGCCCGCAATTTCATCGACGACCAGGTCTTCCGGAAACTGCGCTCCATCGGCATGCCTCCCTCCGATGTTTGCGACGACAGCACGTTCATCCGCCGGGTGACCGTTGATATCGCGGGCCGCATCCCCACGGCAAAAGAAACCGAGCAGTTCTTATCGGACGCTTCCACCGGCAAACGCGAAGCTCTGGTCGATCACCTCCTCGCCAGCACCGATTACGCTGATTACTTCGCTAACAAATGGGCCGCGCTCCTCCGCAACAAACGCAAGGACGCGAAATACACCAACGGCACTTTCGCCTTCTACGACTGGGTTCGCGATAGCCTCATGGAGAACAAACCGTACGATGCTTTTGTCCGTGAACTGCTCACTGCGTCCGGTGAAATCTCCCAGAATCCACCGGTCGCGTGGTATCGTCAGGTCCGCGAAACCACCACACAACTCGAAGACACTGCCCAACTCTTTCTCGGTATGCGCCTCCAATGCGCCCAATGCCACCACCATCCTTACGAGAAATGGAGCCAGCAGGACTATTATCGTTTTGCCGCGTTCTTCTCACGTGTCGGTCGCAAAGGCGGACGCGAAAGCGGCGAGGAAATTATCTTCCACAAACGCGGCAAACCTGAAGCCACAAACAAAAAGACCAAACTACCGGAACCTCCCGCTGGTCTTGGCGCACCTCTGGCCGAAATTTCCTCTGATGACGATCCTCGTTCCACGCTCGCCGCTTGGATGACCTCGCCGAAGAATCCCTACTTTGCCAAGGCCGTTGTGAACCGCTACTGGAAGCATTTCTTCAATCGCGGCCTGGTTGAACCTGAGGACGACATGCGCGAAACCAATCCTCCGACCAATCCCGAATTGCTCCAGGCCCTCGCCGATTCATTCGTGAAAAGCGGTTACGACCTCAAAGCGCTCATTCGCAACATCACCACCTCCAGCACCTACCAACTCAGCGCTCTTCCGAACGAATTCAACCGCGGTGATAAACAAAACTTTTCGCGCTACTACCCCAAGCGGCTCACCGCGGAAGTTCTCTACGACTCTGTTGACTCCGTCACCATGACCGGCTCCGAATTCTCCGGCCTGCCCACCGGCACACGAGCGATTCAACTTCCTGACAACAGCTTTAACGCCAGCACCTATTTCTTCACCGTCTTCGGCCGTCCCGAATCTTCCAGCGCCTGTGAATGCGAACGCTCTCAGGACGCCAGCCTTGCCCAGAGCCTTCACCTCCTGAACGCCAAAGGCATCCAGGAAAAGCTCTCCACCGACAAAGGCCGCGCCGCCCAACTCGCCTCCGATTCTATCCGCTCCGACCGCGCCAAAGTCGACGAACTCTACCAACTCGCTTTCGCACGTCCCGCCACTGAGGCTGAAGCTGAAGTCGCTCTCAAGCACCTCGCCCAACCCGACGCCAAAGCCAAACGCGCCGCCTACGAAGACCTCATCTGGGCTCTTCTCAACTCCAAAGAATTTCTCTTCAACCATTGATTCGCGGCTGGGAGGTAACTGAAGGTGCGATTTAAAGTGAGAGCCATGTGGAGTGCGGCGGGAAGCGAAGCGCCACGCCGCTTTGGATTCCGGGGAAATAGAGCGCGCGAAAGTGGTGTCGCCGCTTCAAATTTTTCAACTCCGGCCCTTCTCGTCAGATCGGACCTGCCCCGCACTTTCAATCATCAATCACGCTCGGTAACTGAAGCGCTTGACCGCGAACAACCCCTTTGCCACGCTTCCCCCATGCCTAAAGCACTCGACGAGATCACAAAGGACGCGCTTGAACTGGCACCACGTGAACGGCTAGTGCTTGCCGGATTTCTGCTTGAAAGCACTGACGGATACACTGACCCGGAGGCCGAGGCTGAATGGGATGTTGAAATTCGCCGCCGCGTTCTGGCGATCGAGCAAGGTCAAATCTCTGGTATTGCTTATGAGGATGCAATGCGTGAAGCGGAAACGCGTCTGGCTCCGTGACCATCCGTTTCGTTGAAGAGGCGAAAGCCGAATTCCTGGATGCGATCTCTGATTATGAAAAGGTGCACGCCGGGTTGGGAACACGGTTTAAGGGCGAGTTAGATCGCTGTGTTTTGTGGGTTGCGAACCACCCAGAGCTACATCGAATACGTCCAGGAGGATACCGCCGCATTAATCTGCGAGTCTTTCCATATTACCTCTCCTACATTGCGCGCGGCCAAACGCTTTGGATATTGGCGGTAGCTCATCACGCTCGCAAACCCCACTATTGGATTTCTCGGCGCAGCCAAACCCGCTAGAGCGCCGCTTGTTCTCCTTGACCCAACTGAATCGCAAACATTACCTTATGTCCGATGACATCCCACAGCCAAATGTCATTCCAGACGGAGGCTGCAACGACTGGTGCATCTTCATTCTGCAATGATGGGACAAATGGGACAGAAAGAACTTCTCCGTTTTGTAACTGCTTCAAAATGAACAATCCCGACCATCTCAGTAGAGATAGGTGTACCTCCAAAACAAAAAAATTCCTCGCCCTTTGTTTCATCTTGGCGAGTGTCGGGACCTCTTCCCGATCCGAATTGCCGATTGCGCGTCTTCAATCGATTTTTCCAATCGGCGGCCAATCGGGCACAACTCTTCAGGTTACGGTCGAAGGTGCTGACCTCGACGACGCTCGACATCTTCAATTTAGCCACACCGGCATCACTGCCGAGGGCAATCCCACAAATTCCGCGGTTTTTTCGGTCACAATTTCCTCCAATGTCCCGCCAGGCACGTACGAGGCCCGCGTCATAGGTCGCTTTGGTATTTCCAACCCACGCTTCTTCACCGTTGATGATCGGACCAACTTCGTTGCGCCGAATAATCACACCGTCGAAAGCGCGATGTCTGTTCCTCCGGAAAGCACGGCGAACGCATTCGCCACCGCTTCTGCAGCCGATTTCTACAAGTTCGAAGCAAGTGAACCTTTACTGATCGCCTGCCAGGCGGAACCCTTCGATTCAAAGATGAAGCCGGTCCTGATCCTTTACGACTCTGAAGGCCGTGAAATTCAGCGCGATCGTCATGAAGGCCGCCTTGCGCTCACTCCTTCCGGTGCGGGCAGCTACACTCTTAAGGTCCACGACCTTCAGTTTCGGGGTGGAAAACAGTTTCCATATCGGCTCACCGTAACGAAGAGAACCAATCTTGATCTTCCTCCGCGTTTGGCTCGGCTTCCGGCACACGAGGTCGATCCCTCTTCGATTGTGTCGGAGCAGGAGTCTAATGATCGTATTGCGCAGAAGATTTCCCCGCCATGCGAGATCCGGGGCCAGTTTTTTCCCGAACAGGACATTGATCGTTTCCAGTTTGAGGCGAAGAAGGGCGATGTCTTCTGGTTGGAAGCCATTTCCGATCGCGTAGGCCAACCAACCGATCCATTTATCCTCGTGCAAAAAATCGGAGAAAAAGAAAGTGACGTTCAGGAATTGTACAGCTCTGATTCCAATCTCGGAGGTCAAACTTTCAACACGGCCAGTCGCGATCCCAGCGGTCGCCTCGACATCAAGGAGGACGGCACGTACCGAGTCCAGTTGCGCGATCTCTTTAACGTCCGCGCCGATGCTCGGCGCAGCTATCGCCTGTCCGTTCGCCGCGAGACTCCGGATTTCGATCTCGTCGCCCTCGTCGCGCCACCGCAGAATTTCGACAAAGAAAAGCGCGAGGCTCAAATCTGGTCTTCCTTTCTTCGACGCAACGATTCAATCCTGATCAAAGTATTGGCCGTCCGTCGCGACAACTTCTCGGGCGATATTTCGCTGCGCGTTGAGGGCCTCCCGCCCGGCGTGCAAGCGAGCGAAACCGTCATCCCGGAGGGCCAGAATGCAGCTTGGATTTCTCTCAGTGCGAACGACAAAGCCATAGAAGCCGCCGCTTCCATCCAGATTGTCGGCAAAGCGAAGGCGGGCACTCGCGACCTTGAGCATACCGCGCAAGGAACCACCGTTTTGTGGGACGTGCCCGATTACAACAACGAGTCAGTCCGGTCTCGTCTGACGCAGCAACTGATGCTCGCAACCAGCACTGAACTCGCGTCTCTCTCGGTTGAACCGAAGCAAACCAGTTGGCAAGCCGCCCGGGCCGCCACCCTCTCTATTCCACTCCATTTCACGCGTGCCGCGGATTTTAAGCAGCCCATCAAACTGCGTGCCTATCTCGACAATCAAAATGATCCCCTCAAGGAGTGGCAGATCGAGGGTACCGTGTCAGATTCAACGTTCGATCTCGATGTGAAAGGCGCAAAACTCGCCAACGGCGCGCATCAGCTTTTCTTTCTCGCTCAAACCTCCGGTAAAATCCGCCGCGTTCGCCCTGACGAAGTGGTGGCGCTCGAAGCCCAGGCAAAAGAAGCCGAATCCAAAAAAGACGAAGCGAAGAAAAAAGAGATCGATGCCCGGCTTCAACTGCGAGACGTCAGCGCAATTTTCTCGTCACCCATTGTGAAAGTTTTTGTGAACCCGGCTCCGACCGCGGCAAAATAATGCGCTCTGTTCTTCCAATACTGTTCTTGCTCGTCACCTCGCTGAGTGGCGCTGAGATTTCTGTCGCGCCTCTCAAGCGGACCGCTTCGGTTAATTTCGAGACCGAAATTCTCCCATTCCTGAAGCAAAGCTGTCTCGCTTGTCACAACCAGACCAAGGCTAAAGCCGAGCTAATTCTCGAAACGCCTCAAACCATTCTTAAAGGCGGTGAGTCCGGCCCCGCCGCTATTCCGGGTAAACCGCAAGATAGCCTGATTCTCGACGTCGCGACTCACTCGAAAAAGCCGTTCATGCCGCCGGCCGATAACAAGGTGAACGCGCCCGACCTCACACCCGACCAACTCGCCTTATTAAAGCTCTGGATCGAACAGGGCGCTTCTGGCGAAGTTCATAGCGCGCAAAGTATTGCGTGGCGCGCACTTTCGGACAAAGTTAGGCCGATCCTGTCCCTCGCGGTAACCGACGACGGCCAATTCGCCGCCGCGGGCCGCGGTAACGACATCGTTCTGTATCAACTGCCCACCAGTCGAACGGTCGGTCCACTCGTCGACCCGGCTTTGCTCCATTCCAGCGCCTCTCCGGCCGGTGCCGCTCATCTGGATCTCGTCGAATCGCTCGATTTCAGTCCGGACGGCGAATGGCTCGCTTCCGGTAGTTACCGGGAAGTGAAGCTCTGGCGCCGCCATCACGACCGCAGCCGCGGAGTTCCGCAATCAAACGCGAGTAATTCTTCCACCCTTCCGATGGCCACTTCCACCGAAGCCAGATTGTTCGCAACGGCCGACGAAGGCGGCACCATCCGTCTCTGGAATCTCGAAAACCAAAAACTGGTTCGCGAATTCAAAGGCGATTATTCGAGCATCTTTCGCCTTTCTCAACTTCAACGCGCCTCCGCCCGTTCTACCAATTATCTCGCCTATCGGAAGAGCATCGTTGAGAAATCCGAGAAGGAACGCGAGGCCCAGGTTGATCGCGTCCGCAAAGCGAGTGAGGCCGCCGGCCTTGCTCAAAAATCCCTCGGCGAACAACAAACCCAGGTGAATACAGCGAAGTCCGACGAAACTGCCGCTCAGAAGGAACTCGCTGCCATTCAGTCCAAATTGAAAGAATCCCAATCGAAAGCCGAAGAACTTCAGGCCGCCGCACAAAAGGCAAAAACTGCCATCAAAGATGTTCCTCACGAAACTCTCGATTCAAAGCTCGACGAACTCGTTGCCCAGGCTGCCGCCGCCGGCGCCGCGACGAACAATCTTGCTCTTCTCAAACTCGAAACCGAGAAAAACGAAAAAGCCGCCCAGGAGAAAATCAAAGCGATTCATAAACGCGTCGCGGATGCTGAAGCCGCACTGAAGCGTTCTCAACTCACTAATTCCGCTGCTGATAACGAACTCCATTTCGCCATTACTGCCGCGCAGACTTCGTTCGACGACCTCGCCGTTGCCCAAAATAATTTGCAACTCGCCGAATCAGACCGAAAGGCGCTCGATATTCAGATCGAGTCTGCGCAAAACGCCGTTACAAATTCCATCAGCAGCATTCGCGCTCTCGCGTTCTCGCCCGACGGCAAAGTTCTTGGCGCCGCCTCGGAGAAAAAGACGCTCACTCTCTGGAGCACATCGACCGGCGAGCCGCTCGAAACGTTTACCCTCCCGTACGCCGTCACCGGCCTTGCCTTCGAAAAGGATATGCTAATCTGTTCTGGAGCCGGTCAGGCTGAGGCCTGGTCTCTCTCGCCGACGTGGAAACTCGAGCGGACGGTTACCACATTCTCGGATCGCGTGAACGCGGTATGCTTTTCGCCTGATGGTCAGTTCCTGGCCACGGGCGGCGGTGAACCGAGCCGTTCCGGCGAGGTGAAAATCTGGCGCGTTCGCGACGGCCAGCTTGTCCAGGATTTCAAATCGCTTCATAGCGACACGGTCTTCACGTTAGCCTTTTCGCCTGATGGCCGTTACCTCGCCTCCGGCGCAGCCGACCGCTTCGCCAAAATCACGGAGCTCGCCACGGGCAAAACCCTTCGCGTTCTCGAAGGTCACACGCACCACGTGCTCGCACTGACCTGGAAGTCCGATGGTCACACCATCGTGACCGCTGGCGCCGACAACCTGATCAAAATCTGGGACGCCTTCTCCGCGGACAAAAAGAAAGGTCCCGATCCTCTGAGCAAAGAAGTGACTGCCATCACCTATCTTGGCGAAACCGACCAACTGCTCGCAAGCTGCGGTGACGGCACCCTCCGTCTTATCAAGGAAAACGGCGAAACCATTCGTAACTTCGAAGGAAGCTCCGGCTATCTCCAGGCCGCCGTCGCCACGCCAGATCGTCGACTTGTTCTCACGGGCGGGCACGATGGTGTTCTCCGGGTTTGGCAAACCGAAAACAGCAAGCTCTTCGCTGACTTTCACTAGCCCATGTCGTATCGCGAGCCGCTCATCCTGCTGGTCGTCGGTGGCATCGCACTTCTGATTTCCGGTTGGGCTCCGCTCGAGCGCGGCACCTGGTGGCTCGAGGTTTTTCCGATCCTCCTCGCTGTTCCTGTTCTCCTCGCTACAGCTCGGCGATTCCCGCTCACACCGCTGGCCTATCGGCTCATTTTCATTCACGCGCTGATCCTGATGCTGGGCGGTCACTACACTTACGCCAAAGTGCCTCTCGGTTTTTGGATGCAAGACGTCTTTGGCTTCACACGAAATCATTACGATCGCATCGGTCATCTGGCACAGGGGTTTGTTCCGGCCATCATCGTGCGCGAGATACTCATCCGCTGCTCCCCGCTTAAACCGGGCAAGTGGCTTGCATTCCTCACCGCAAGCGTCTGCCTTGCCATCAGCGCCTGTTACGAATTTGTCGAATGGTGGAGCGCCCTTCTGCTCGGCTCGGGCGCGGACGCCTTTCTCGGCACACAGGGCGATCCGTGGGATACGCAAGAGGACATGTTCATGGCGCTCATCGGCGCTATTGCTGCGTTCACTTTCCTCGGACGATTCCACGATCGTCAACTCGCGGCGATGAACTTTTCGCGCGAAGGGTAATTGTTTCGGCAACGGGAACGTGGCAAGTTCACCTTGCTCGTCATGCGACGCACCGCGGCCATTGTTCTGCTCCTGTTCCTGAGCGGCGGCGTCGTTCTTCTCGCCCAACGCTACCGTGGCGCTGGCGGTTGGGGAGGGGAGAGCAACATTCCCGAAGACGCTCCGCTTCGAACCGCGCGCGAAGCTCCGACCCACAGCGCCGACATGCCCATCTGGACGAATTCGACAGCCTTCAAAAAGGATGTCTTCACCTTCGCCCGCGTTCGTTACAAACGGAACCGTTCCATCTGGGATCGTTCGGGCTACTGTTTCACTGACTTTCCCGACAGTGATCTGGATCTTTCCTATCGCCTCCAGCAACTTACCACCCTCAAAGTCGATCCGGATGGTCGCGTGATCGATCTTACCGATCCCGATCTATTTAACTATCCGTGGATTTACATGGTTGAACCGGGCGCGCTTCTTTTCGAAGAGGATGAAGTCGCCGCCCTCCGGAAATATCTGCTGAACGGCGGCTTTCTTATGGCAGACGATTTCTGGGGCGCCCATCAATGGGAAAACTTCGAAGCCCAAATCAAACGTGTTCTGCCGGACAAGGAATTCGTCGAACTGGATATGGACCATCCCGTTTTTGGGACCGTTTTTGACCTCCACTCTAAAGAGAAGAACGATCTGCAGGTCCCAAATTTTTGGACCGGTGAGCGCAGCCAGGACACCGGGATCACATGGGAAATGCACGACGGCGAAGCCTGCCGCGAGGTTCATATCCGCGCAATTCTGGACGACAAAGGCCACATCATGGTGATCGCCTGCCACAACACTGACAACGGCGATGGCTGGGAACGTGAGCAGGAATACGCTTACTTCTTCCGGGAATTTTCCGAAAAACGCGCCTACCCGCTCGGCATTAATATTGTCTTCTACGCAATGACGCATTGACGCCTCTTTTCACTGGAATCCTCGCGCGGTTTTTCGTAACAGTTCGGGGACGTGCAGTTCTCAATCATAACGCCCAGTTTTCGGGCTTCGCAGTGGCTCAAGCTTTGCATTCCGTCGGTCGCGGACCAGGGAGTAGAACTTGAGCACATCGTTCAGGATTCTGTTTCTGACGATGGCACACTCGACTGGCTTCCGCACGACACTCGCGTTAAATCCTTCATCGAAAAAGACCGCGGAATGTATGACGCGGTTAATCGCGGGTTGCGCAAAGCCAAAGGGGAGATTCTCGCCTACATCAATTGCGACGAACAGTATCTGCCCGGTGGTTTAAGTGCGGTTTGGGATTTCTTCCAGCGGCATCCGCGTGTGGAGATTGTTTTCGCCGATGCGATCATCACGAATCCTGACGGCAGTTTTAACTGCTTTCGTAAGACTCAGATTCCCTGGGCAGCGCATGCTCAAGTTTCAGTTCTCTGCACTCTGACCTGCAGTATGTTTTTTCGGCGATCGGTTATCGACAGACACAAGCTCTTCTTCAGTGATGCCTATCGCGATTTGGGTGATGTGGATTGGGTGGTGCGCGCGATTCAGCAACGCATCCCGATGAAGCACATGCGTCACTACACCTCGATCTTCGCGGAAACGGGCGACAATATGAACCTGAAGCCAAACGCCATGCGCGAACGAAAGATCGTGGCGGACCTCGCACCGGTCTGGGCACGGAAAGGGAAGCCGCTGGTCGAAAAGGCTTATCAGGTCAGCCGTTTTCTCCAGGGCGGCTATTTTCAGAAACCGCTGAGTTACTCGATTTATACGCGCGAGAGCCCCGACAAGCGAGCGACGTTCAATGTCGCCAAGCCAACCCCCTTTTGGAATCGGGTGCCTCTTGCCCAACCGGCTTAAAGCCGCTTCGCGGCTGCCGAACGCGCTTGTTGCAAGAGCTCCGCGGCTTCACGAATGTTCGGCACGAAATCGAGTGAAAATCCCGCTGCTACTGGATACGGTTGGTTTCTTCCGACCATTACGTAGTTCGGAGCGCCTGCCGACTGTAAAAGAATTCGTCCCGAACCATCGCGCCGTTCGATCGTTTCCACATCCTTGATCTGCGCGAGATCAAGGCTGCGAATGCGCCGATTCCTGCCGCGAGTGACGGTCAAGACGCGTTGATTGGTGATTCCGTAAGCGGTGTTGCGCCGCCTTTTTGCATCAAGGAAAAAGCGGCCAGCGAGCAGATAAAGCCCAATGAATACGAATGGCAGCCCAAAGATCGCGAATACCATTCTCATGGCGCCGCCGGTCGCAACAGGGATGCGAAAGCTCATCAGCTCGAATCCGAGAGAGAAAGCGAGCCAGACAAGGGCAAACGGAAGGAGGAAGGCATCGGCTGCGATGAACCGAATGCCCTGCTGCGGTTTTGTGCTCCAGAGCAAGCGCTCGCCCGGTGCGAGTTCCAACTCCAGTTCGGCGGCGGCATTTTGCACGCCCTAATCTACTACAAGTTTGTTCTTGTGGGTCAGGCGAGTTTGTTTTGTCCAGGCATGGCGATAGGCGGAACTGGAAGTTCCATGTTCCACTCAAGGCGCTCGGGCACCAGACGTTCCTCCGAGTTGAGCGCCTGTTCCCAGGTTACTTCTTCTCCGGTGTAAGCCGCCATTCGTCCCATGATCGCCACCATGGTGCTATGGGCCAGGCGGACGCCATTATTGATCGGCATACCTTTGCGGATCGAGGCGAAGAGTTCGTTATGTTCGATCTGATACATGTTGGGGCGTTCGCCCTGGAAACGCCAATTCGTTTCGCCTTTAATGAACGAAGTTCCGAATCCCATTTCGCGCGCGGTCCCCTTCGTGCCGTAAATTGTGGCGGAGTTGTCGTTCGCGCAATGAGTGATCTGGCGGCAGCCCAGGAAGCCGCGGGCGCCTTCTGGATACTCGTAATTCACTTCGAAGTGATCGTAAATATTTCCACCGTGCGCCGGGATTTGGCGCCCACCGACAGCAATCGCTTTGAGCGGTGCGACATCCTTGAAGGCCCATTGCATCCAGTCTACCGCGTGCACCGCTTGCTCCACCAGCCCGTCGCCGCAGAGCCAGACGAAGTTGTACCAATTACGAATCTGCCATTCGACGTCGCTCATTCCGGGCGGACGCTGGCTGGCCGGAGGCATCGGTTTAACCGGACTGGTGTAGTATGTGCCGTAAAAAACGCGGACGTCGCCAATTTCGCCGTCATGAATACGTTGAAAGAGGGCTTGTTCAGCGACATTATATCGCCAGCAAAACCCGGCCACGAGCGCGAGGTTCTTCTTTTTCGCCTCTTCAGCGGAGGCGAGCACTGACCGGACGCCCGGTGCATCGGTGGCGCAGGGCTTTTCGCAAAAGACATGCTTTCCAGCATCAATCGCGGCCTTCAGGTGCTGTGGACGAAAACCGGGCGGCGTAGCCAAAACGACAACGTCCACTCCGCTGTCGATCACCTTCTGGAAGGCATCAAGGCCGACAAATCGTTTGTCTGCCTCCACTTTAACTTTGTCTTGATGATCTTTGACGAGGGCTTTGTGCGCCCCGTCCAATTGCGATTCAAACGTATCGCCCATCGCCGTCAGCACCACGTTTTTATCCGCGCTTAACGCCTGGCTGGCGGCGCCCGTGCCGCGGCCGCCGCAGCCGATCAAACCGACTTTCAGGGTGTCGCTGCTCTGAGCATAGCTGCGCTCGGAAAGGATGTAGGGCGCGGCGACGCTGGCGGCGACGACGAGCGAAGATTTTTTGATAAAGGTGCGGCGCGAGTCCGCGGGCTGACTATTTTGATTCATGCGATTTGGTATCTTTGATCCTGATAAGTTTCGTGGCGTTCGGAGTCAAGGAAAGAGGTCGCACCTCGAGCGAAGTATCCGGCCCGGGCTGCAAATTTTTCAAACGCACCTCGCGGTGAGCTTCCCGGAAGAGCTTTCGATTCTCAGGCATAGTGTGACTCCTGAAGCAGAGTTCGACGTGTTCCATCCTTTGTTTATTCCGAATTTCGTTTTTCGCGAGAAAAACTTTTCCACAGGTTTTTTGCGATTAGGCAAGCGGGAAGTGTGGCCGAATAATTATGCGAGATTATGCGAGAGCCGGATGCGCTGTTTCGTTTTTCATCATCTCGCGATTAACTCGTGACTCGCCTCGAACTGTACTGTCCAACTCTCGCCATAACCACACTCAAGCAGCACATCGTGAAGAGAGCACGGCAGATCTCCGCGCCGCTTCGGCGAACGAGCAATTTTCCCCTCGTCGCCGTCACTGCGATCATAGTGCTTATCGCGACTGGTTGGTTTTTTTGCCTCGCTACGTATGAGTTGAGCAATGTGAACTATCGCCGCCAGCGCGGTAGAGCGGCGATGAACGAGAAGCTGGAGCGACCACTGGCTACTACGAGCAGAAACAAGGGCGCCATGCCCGATCCCGAAAGCAAAAGAAAAGCACGTTAACCGTTACCATTTGCCTGACGACTGAGACTTCAAACCACGATTGCAGGCTGTTCACTCACAGGTGGCGGATTTTACCGCGGTACTTCTGGAGAAGGATGTCATTGTGATCGTCACCGTTGCTGTTGCTGCTGATGTAAATTTCTGGAGCGGTTCCGGCGCAAACGGCATTTTCAAGGCCCTGGACAATGATCGCATTGACGATGAGGGCGCCGGTGGAGGTGCTGGTCGGTCCGATTTTCCCGGGTAGACCTTCCACGTCGAGGCAGGCATCTCCGTTGACGCCGCAATTGTCGATGGTGAGTTCGGCGACTTCGGCGAGAGTTTTGCCGCTCGTGTGACGCGAAGGCCAGGCGCGACTGTGAGCGAGGTTGGTGATGGCGATTACGCGCATGCCAACGCGGCGACCTTCCAGGGCGACATCGATCGGGACGGCGTTTCGGCCTGAGTTGGAAGCGACGATCAAGACGTCGCCGGAGTTAACAGGGTAGGTCTGCAGGAGTTTGATACCGTAGCCCTGTTCGCGTTCGTTGTAGGTGGCTTCGATCGCTTTCTCGTGAAGCATCAGCCGGCTGTCGAGCATGGGGGTGGCTCGGGCGGGATTGCCGGCGCGGTAAAAGATTTCTTCGGCAAGGGCGTGCGAATGCCCGGTGCCAAATGCGTAAAGCCAGCCCTCGTTCGCCAGCGATCCGCCGAGCCATTCCGCCGCGAGGGCGATTTTGTCCCATTGGGTTTGGTGGATCTGCTGAAATTGTTCGAGCAGGGCGGTGTAGTAGCGATCCATCGCGAGCGGCATGGCAGGAGCGTAAATAGGAAAGGAAAAACTACAATGAACTTAACTGAGGGTTGGCAATAATCTGGAACTCACGAACTCAGGAATTTCAACGCGCTACTTCGAGCTCGATTCTCCTGATTTCCTGAGTTCCAGATTCCTCATCGCACAGCTTGTGATTCAAAGCGTTGAATAAAGCACAAAAGTTCTCGGCTACCACGACCGATAGGTTCGCAGTCGGCGATTTCGGTTGCAACGGGGGAGCGGGGTCGTAACGTTTTGCCGGCCGACAAGACAGTATGACGATTCAAATAGCGGTGTTGTGCGATGCAGCGACGGATTACAACGGGAAGTTAAACTTGCTCGGGACGTTCGACACGATTCTCACCAGCCAATTGCCCGCCATTCATCCGCAGTGCTCGATTGCGCTCCGCCTCGCCTTTGGCCGGATCGAAGAGGGCGCGCACAAGGTGAAGATGAACTTTGTGGATGAAGACGGCCGCCTGGTGATGCCAAGTATCGAGATGCCAATTGATGTTGCCGTGCCCGCCGACGCGAATTTTCTGTTGCGCAATTTTATCATCAACATTCAGCAATTGAAGTTTGATCAACCCGGCCAATACGCGATCGATGTCGCCATCGATAATCGGCATGAGATCAGCATTCCGCTTTTGGTGAAGATGCAGACGAGCGAGGGAGCGACCCCGCAGGCGAATGAACAATGACCAGGGGACAACGAATGAAAAGTTGGGTTCATCGCACGTGGGATTGCGTATTTCGTCGTAAGGCCCGGAGGGTCTAAACAACCATAGCTCCGGGTGAAACCCGGAGAACCGGAGAGCCCAAAAATCCTTCACCACGGTAGTGGTTGAATTGACAAATCGGGTCCGTCACAATTCAACCGCATCCGCGGTTTCGATCACAGCTGATGCTATGGGGAAACCGGGAGGAGGATACGGAAGGTGGTGCCTTTGCCTTGACGGGATTTTACTTCGATTTCGCCGGTGTGGGCTTCGATGATGCGCGAGACGATGGCGAGGCCGATGCCGGTGCCGTGTTTTTTGGTGGTCTTCAAAAGAGAGCGGAAGGCTTTGGCTTGTTGTTCGTCGGTCATGCCGTGGCCGGTGTCTTTGAGTTCGATGACGGCGTGGGTAGGGGTTTTGGCGGAGTCTTTGGCGAGGGGGTTGGTTTTGATGGTGAGAGTGCCGCCGGTGGGCATGGCTTCGACGGAGTTGAGGACAAGGTTCAAAAGGGCCTGGCTGAGTTGGGCGGCGTCGGCACTGACTTTGGGCAGTGATGGATCGAGGTCGAGGGTGAATTTGATGCCCTGGTTTTTGAGTTTGTGGCGGACGAGGAGGCCGAGATCTTCGATGACGGAGTTGAGGTCGACGGGGGCGAGGGAGGGTTCAGAGGAGCGGGCGACGCTGAGGATTTGTTCGACGGTTTTGTTGAGGTGATTGATTTTTTCGGTCATGACCTCGACGTCTCTGGCGCGCGGGTCGTTCGCGGGAAATTTCAGGTTGAGCGAGTGGAAAAGCATTTTGATGACGGTGAGGGGATTGCGGATTTCGTGGGCGACTTCGGCGGCGAGCAGGCCGATGGCGGAGAGTTTTTCGTTGCGGCGGAGTTCTTCTTCGATATCGACGAGGCGTTCGTAGAGGCGGGCTTTTTCGATGGCGATGCCGGAGAATTCGGCGAGGGCTGAGAGGATGCGGACTTCTTCGTTGGAGAAGCTGCGATGTTCGCCGGTGTAGACGCTGAGTGTGCCGATGCATTTGCCACCGAAAAGAAGCGGGACGCCGAGGAGTGAGACGAGGCCTTCCTGGCGGGCGACTTCGATGTGTTGGTAGCGGCTGGAGAGTTGGACGTTTTCGACCTGCAACGCTTTTTTCCGGCGGACGACGGTGCCGAGGAGGCTTTCGTCGACGGCGAGGCGGGGTTTGTTGATGTAGGAATCGCCAGCGCCGTAGCTGGAGCGGAGTTCGAGCCATTCGCCGGTTTGGTCGAGCATGAGAAGGGAGCAGAGTTTGCCGGCCATGAGGTGCGAGGCCTCGCGGGTGATAACGCTAAGCACGTCATCAAGGTTAAGGGTCGAGTTGATGGTTTTGCTGATGCTGGTCAGGGTTTCGAAAAGGCGGGCTTTCTGGCGGATCTGTTCGTAGAGCCAGGTGTTGTGGATGACCTGGGCGGCCTGGACCGCAAGGTCGCGCAGGAGTTGCTCGTCTTCGTCGGAAAAAGCGTTGAGGCGGTCGGAATCGACGTTGAGGACGCCACGGAGGAGTTCGCCGCCGACGTTGAGGGGGACGGCGAGTTCGGAGCGGACGTTTTCCTTCGCCATGATGTAGCGGTTGTCTTTGGAGACGTCGCCAACGCGGGCGATTTTGCCGTGGCGGGCGACCCAACCTGTAAGTCCTTCGCCGACTTTGAGTCGAAGGGCTTTGCTTTCGGGGGGAAGGCCGACGGAGGCTTCGATTTCGAGGAAACCGTTGGTGGGATTGATCAGAACGACGGAACCGCTGGTGGCGCGCATGAGGCGGACGGCTTCGCCAATGATCAGTTCGAGGGCGCGGGTTGGGTCGAGCGTGGAGTGGATGACGCTGTTGACCTGGTAGAGCAGGTTGAGGCGCTCGTATTGGCGCTTGAGCTCCTCGTATTGTTTTGGGTCGATAGAAGGAGCGTCGCTCATTTCATGGTCCAGGTGAGTGCGGCACCGAGCGTGCCGAAGATCGCATTCGGTAGCCACGCGGCGAGCCACGCCGGAATGTATCCGCCGGTGCCAAGTGCGAGGCCGACGCGCAGGAAGAAGAAGTAGACAATCACGATGAAGATGCTGCTGGCGACGCCCACCATCACGTTGCGGCGTGAGTTGGTCCGCGCACCGAAGGGGAGGGCGACGATGGCGACGACAAGGCAGGTCCAGGGCTGGGCGAGGCGTGCGTGAAATTGGGTTTGGAGCAGAGCGCGATCACGGCGGTTGA
This sequence comes from Limisphaerales bacterium, assembly GCA_044226545.1. Taxonomy (GTDB): domain Bacteria; phylum Verrucomicrobiota; class Verrucomicrobiia; order Limisphaerales; family SXQI01; genus DASVNK01. The sequence continues at coordinate 206,836 of JBGAGW010000001.1, read as the reverse complement.
GCTCCACGTGATCGCGCAGGTATTCGATTTCTGCGAGGGTGAGTTGGGTTCGCTTCGCGGCTTCGATCGCATTGATGCGCTGAAATTTAAGGTAGAGCTGCATTTCGCGCGGAGTGTCGTTTAGTTCGGCGAGCACGAGTTCATTTGTTCGAAGCGGGCGGGAGGCAGCCTTGTCAAAGTCCACGTCCGGCGGGTAGGAAAAAAGTTCGACCTCGTAGAAAAGCCATTGGTCGTTCGTCCACGCGGCGCGCTTGGCGAATAGTTTCTTGCGGGTGCCATCGGAGAGCAGCCATTCCACATGCGGATCGGTCAGTTGGTAGGTTCGTCGATTGAGTGCGCCGATATTCCAAATGCGATTTTCATGGGCATTCCGGAAATTGACGCGCGAAACCCATTCTTTGTCCGCAGAAGTGACAAGGTGTTTTGCCTTGAGAGCTTCGGCTCTTGCGGTGCTGTCCGGAACGAGAGTTTCGTTCAAATAGAAAAGCGCGGCGCTGGAGAGCAATCCAACGAGAAAATAGGGAATGCTGATTCGCCCGAGGCTCAAACCAGCCGCACGCATCGCGACGAGTTCGTTGTGACGGCCGTGATTCGTGAGTGCATAAAGGAGGGCGAGCAGCAGCGCGATGGGCAAAACCGTAACCAGGAGCTCAGGCAAGCGGATCAGATAGTACTGCGCAACCTCCGAAATGGTCATTTGCGCTTTTTGAAAATCGTCCAGGTCAGTGAAAATTTCGAAAGTGATCCAAAAAATAATAAAGCCGGCCAGGCAATAAAGCAGAGGCGTGCAGAGCTCACGCAATAGATACCGGTCCAGCAAACGCATCGCGGACAATAACACAGAAGGACGCGCTAAAAGACAAAGTAAATCCGAAAGAGCGCCCGGAGCTCAGGCCTTCCAATTACCTAGAAACTCGACGCGGTTCCTCATCTCTTCTTTAGAGAAGTGACTGGAGATCCGCGCGAGGCGACGTAGTCTTTCACCGATACTCAGAGTCTGTCGGCGCATCAGAATGATACCAGAATGCATTTTGCCCTCGTTTAGAAAGGCTTTGTGGAGTCGGTTAAAGTCACCGACATTGTGCGATACCAGCACGAATTCGTTTTCGGCGCGCCAGTCGAGATGAACACGGTCATCGGCACCTTCCAAGTCCGCATCTGAAGGGGGTGTAGACGGTAGAGCGCGAGGCCGGAGAGCGTCAACGAGCGCCGCCTCGGCGCTGTCGTCATCAAGGTAGAATTTGAGGCTCAACGCGAGGCGGAGGATTCGGCTTCGAGTTGTGCAGCTTCATGATCAATACAGTCGCGCGATGGCAAAAAAGAGAGCGTGCTGCCAGCGTTCATGATCGTCCATACCGCGGCACCGCTTCAGCCGACGGAAGATCCGCGTCGCGCGATCGTTGGGTGGTTTGGCGTTGGCGATCAGGGATGGACTATTGCCGGTCGAAAGGTGCAGAGGCAAGTTTTGGGGCATTGACACGGGAAGAGCGCGTCTATACGGTCTGCCCGTAAATAGCGAGCCTGCGCCCCGAATTTACATTTCGGGGCTTTTTGTTTGCTCGGATCAGTTTTGCAATATGCCGAATACGATCTTAGTCGGAGCACAGTGGGGTGACGAAGGGAAAGGGAAGATTATCGACGTCCTGACGGAGGACGCCGATGTGGTGGTGCGCACGCAGGGCGGAAATAACGCCGGGCACACCGTTTATATCGGAAGCAAGAAATATGTGCTGCATCTGGTGCCGTCCGGGATTTTGCGTCCGGATAAGATGTGCATCATCGGTAATGGCGTGGTGGTAGATCCAATTTCGCTGGTCGGCGAAATTGAAGGATTGCTCAAGCTCGGCGTCAAGGTAAACGGGAACATGTTGCTGAGTGAAACGGCGCACCTGGTTCTTCCGTATCACCGCATGCTGGATGAGCAACGGGAAATTCTAAAAGGGAAGAATAAGATCGGCACGACCAAACGCGGAATTGGCCCGGCGTATGGAGATAAAGCAGCGCGGACCGGATTACGTGTGGTGGATTTGATCAACGCCCCGCGGTTCGAGTTGTTGCTCAAGCAGCGACTGAAAGAGAACAACGAGGTTCTAAAGGCGTTCGGAGCGAAGCCGCTGTCGTTCAAAAAAGTCCATGAGGAATATCGTCGCGCTGGCGATTATCTCGCACCATTCGTGGCCAATACGGTGGTGTGGCTGCACGAGGCGACTCGCCGCAAAGAGGAGATTTTGTTCGAAGGCGCGCAAGGGACGTTCCTCGATATCGATCACGGAACCTATCCTTTTGTGACCTCGTCCAACACGACGTCGGGCGGCGCCTGCACCGGTTCCGGTGTGCCGCCGAACCGGATGAATCGCGTCGTTGGAGTGATGAAGGCTTACACCACGCGCGTGGGGGAAGGACCCTTGCCGACGGAGAATGCCGAGATTGCCGACATGTTGCACGCGATGGGGCGTGAATTTGGCGCAACGACAGGTCGCGCGCGCCGCTGCGGATGGTTCGACGCGGTTGCCACTCGCCATGCCACGATGGTGAACGGGATCGACGAGCTGGCGATTACGAATATCGACGGGCTGGATACGCTCGAAACTATTCGTGTCTGCACTGGATACCGTTGCGGATCGAAGATGTACGATTACATCCCGAACGACATCGAGACATTCTCGAAATGCCAGCCGGTGTATAAGGAATTTCCGGGTTGGAAAACGCCCACCCACGAAATCACGAGCTGGAAGGCGATGCCGGCGAAGGCGCGTTCCTATTTGAAAGCGATTTCGGATCTAACCGGAGCCGAGCTGACCATTGCGTCTGTCGGTCCCGCCCGGGAACAAACTCTTTTCCTGTGACGGAAGCAGCACCGAGCGACGCGAAGCGGAGCGCGACCGGTCGCCGGTCGCGGTCCACTTGCATAAGGTGACGACGCCGCACACGAGTTTGAGTCCGCAGGCGCGCGAGAATCTTCCCACGCACGTCGCGATCATCATGGATGGCAACGGGCGTTGGGCCAAACAACGTCACCTGCCGCGAGTGGAAGGCCATCGCGTAGGTGTGGAAAGCGTGCGGACGATTGTGCGAACGTGTGGCGAGGTCGGAATCAAGTATCTGACTTTGTATGCGTTTTCAGTCGAGAACTGGAACCGTCCCAAAGATGAGGTCGACACGTTGATGAAGTATTTAGCTCGTTATTTGAAGTCAGAGATCGGGGAACTGAACAAGAATAACGTGCGGTTGGAGGTGATCGGGCAGATCTATCGTTTGCCCGAATTCGTGCAGGAACAGTTGAAGAAAACCCACGCGGCCCTGGCAAAAAATACGGGCCTGACGCTGATTCTGGCGCTGAGTTACGGAGGGCGGACAGAGATCGTGGAAGCAGTGCGCGCGATCGCGGAGAAGTCCAGAGCCGGCCAACTGGAACCTGCGGAGATTACCGAGCAAACCATTTCGCAGCATCTTTACACGCGGCACTATCCGGACCCGGACCTTCTGGTGCGGACGAGCGGAGAGATGCGGGTAAGCAACTTTCTTTTGTGGCAGATCTCATACGCAGAACTGGTCGTGACGAGCACGTTGTGGCCGGATTTTCGAAAACCGCAGCTTTTTGAGGCGCTGGAGGAGTATGCGCGCCGGCATCGGCGCTTTGGCGGGGTGTAGGAAAGTAGCGCCTGAAACTAGCGCCGAAACCGATCCGGTGTATCTTTTGCTCGGCCATTGGCAACCCATTGAAAACGGCAAGGAATCTGCTGATTTGGGTCTGCTGTGGAGTCGCTGAACTTTCTGATGCAAGCACTTTTACGTATTGCGGCGCGCCTTTGGATTTTTGGTGTGCTTCTGTTAGGTCACTACTTTGTTTATGCAGCCGAGATTGTGCCTTATGGAGCCACTTGGAAATATCTGATCGGTCTGAATGAGGCGTCACCTCCTGATTCGACCTCGTGGCGCAAGATCGGATTCGATGATTCAAAATGGACGTTGGCACCGGTCCCGATTGGATATGCGAACCCCGCGAATTCCGCCGCAGAGGCAACACTGGTGACGCTCATACCATCTTCGACCGAAGGCAATTATTCTTCCATCTTTCTGCGTGGACAGTTTGTGGCGAAAAGCCCAGGCGCTGGGAACGTGTTCACCGTGAATGTGAACGTGGATGACGGGTGCATCGTATGGATCAATGGGGTAGAGGCGGGGCGATTCAATGTTCCGGAAGGTGAGTTGGCCTACAACGCCTGGGCCTCTTCGGCGGGAGAAGAGATTCTGACGGCGTTTTCGATAACGAACGGAGTTGCGGGTCCGGTCGTGACAGGGACGAACGTGATTGCGGTTCAGCTTTTCAATGCGAACGCAACCAGTTCGGACTTGTTCTTCGACTTGTCGCTGGAAAGCGATCTCGACGAAGCTCCTCCGGTCTTGCTTTCGACCGATCCCGTCGCTGGGAGCACAATTTCTGAGTTGAGCCATATCGATGTGGTGTTCACGGAGAGTGTTACCGGTGTCGATGCTTCGGACCTCTTGATCAACGGTGTGGCGGCGACTGGTATGACAGTGATTTCGCCACGGGAATACAATTTTACATTTCCGGCCCAACCCGACGGTAATGTGGCGGTGGCGTGGGCAAAAAATAGCGGGATCGCAGATCTGAGTTCGAACCCGTTTGCTGGCGGAAGCTGGGGTTACTCGATCCAGCCCGCCAACAATCAGGCGGATGTAATCATTTCCGAGTTCCTGGCGGATAACCAACATGGGGTGAAAGACGAGGATGGGGATCGGTCCGATTGGATCGAGTTGCTCAATACAAGTGCTGGGATTGCTGATCTGAAAGGCTGGTTCGCAACGGACGACGCGGCGAATTTAACAAAATGGCGGATACCCGCGATGACCCTGGATGCAGGAAAGTATTTTTTGATCTTCGCTTCGGGTAAAAACAAAACGAACACCTCCGCGCCGCTCCATACCAACTTCAAGATTGAAAAAGCGGGCGGCTATCTTGCTCTGGTCGATTCGCACACAAATGTGGTTTCGGCATTCAATCCGTATCCGCGCCAGCAAGCGGACATTTCATATGGGCGCGACGCGAATAGCCCGACGTTGACGGGGTTCCTGAGCAAGCCGACACCCGGAGCGGCCAATGTGGCCAGTGGACCTGGGTTTGCACCGGAGGTCTCGTTTTCAGTGCCCGGGGGTATTTATACGAACAACTCAGTATCCGTAACGATGAGTGCCGCGTCAGGACAGATTCGTTATACCACGGATGGCACAGTTCCAACATCGACCTCAACCCTCTATACCGGGCCGGTCAGCGTAACAAGTTGTATTGTGCTTAAGGCTCGAACCTTCCAAACAGGATTATTGCCGGGACCTGTCGAATCGCAGCCTTACACGCTCGTCGATAGCTCCGTGCGCAATTTCAGCTCGAACCTGCCGTTGATCATTTTGAGCACGGGTGGACGCGGAATTGGACAAGATGTTACGCCGCGGGCTTTGGCCTCAATTGTGGCGGTGGATACTTATCGCGGGCGCGCGGCAGTGACCGGCAAGGCGGATTTTATAGGACAAGGCGGCATCGAAGTGCGCGGTCAGACATCGTCAGGTTTTCCGAAGCAGCAATATAATTTCACCTTTGAGAATGGGCTTCGCCAGCAAGAAGGGGTAGGCCTCTTTGGTTTGCCTGCGGATGCAGACTGGGCGCTTTATGCGCCATATAGCGACAAGCCCTTTTTGCAGAACTTTATGGCTTATGAGTTGTACGAGAAGATGGGCCATTATTCCGTACGCAGGAAGTTTGTGGAAGTGTTCCTTAACACTACCGGCGGAAAGCTGAATTATGCTTCGGACTACGTCGGTATCTATATTCTGGTGGAGAAAATAAAAATCGACAAGAACCGCGTCGATATCGATCAACTCACCCCTTACAACACGACAGAACCGGATATTTCCGGCGGTTACATGTTTAAGAAGGATAAAGATAGTCCGGGCGATTATAATTTCAGCACGCCAGGCAGTTCAGCGGCTGGATTTTCGCCGCAGGCGTTGAAGCTGCATCAGCCCAAACCCATTGAGGCAACGACGGCTCAAAAGAACTGGCTTCGAAATTATCTGGCTCAAATGGAGAAGGCTCTCTATGCCTCGAACTGGAAGACAGCGACGGGCACGAACCATTGGTCGTACTATTTAGATGCCGATTCGTTTGTGGATTACCACTGGATCACGGAATTCGCCAAGCAGATCGATGGCTATCGCCTAAGCACCTATTTTTACAAGCCGCGCAATGGCAAGGTGCACATGTCGCCCATCTGGGATTACAACCTGAGTTTCGGGAATGCAGATTATCTCGACGGGGCTAATACCACGAGTTGGTATGGCAGGAGCTGGGAGATAACGAACATATCTGGCTGCGTCGGTTGATGTGTGGAACCGCGAGCAGCGGCGGGACCACCGGTGATCCGGATTTCAATCAGCGGATCATAGACCGTTGGAGCGAGTTGCGAACGAATGTGCTCTCCAGCACAAACGTGATCGCCCGAGCGCAGGAGTTAGGGGCAATGTTGAGTGAAGCTGCGGATCGCGACTTTCAACGCTGGCCTCGGCTCGGCACCTATGTGTGGCCGAACCCACCGTTGTATTCTAGCCCGACAACTTACGCTGGGATTCTGCAGTCTTTTACGAACTGGATAAAAGGGCGGTACACGTGGATCGATAGTCAGTTCCTTCCGGTGCCCCTGATGGATCTAGCTGGCGGACTGACACGGCCCGGATCGAGTCTAACCATGGGTGGTGCCGGCGCTGGCGCGATCTATTATACCGTGGATGGAACCGATCCGAGGCTACCTGGCGGAGCGCTCTCCGCGAAAGCAGTCCGTTACGGGGGGCCGGTCACGATCCAGTCGAATAGCAAAGTTTTTGCGCGACGTCTGAACGGCAGCACATGGAGCGGCCCGACGGTCCGGAGTTTCTCAGTCCAGAAGCCGACGCTGACGATTTCAGAAATCATGTATCATCCCGCGGCGCCACCGGATGGAAGCGTGCTCACCGAAAGCGATTTTGAGTTTGTCGAACTGCACAACACGGGATCGGCCTCGATTGCTCTTCAAGGCGTAACGCTCAACGGTGGAATCCAGTTCACGTTCGGATCGGGGACACTGGATGCGGGTGCCTATATGGTAGTGGCGAAAAACCCCGCGGCGTTTCAATCACGATATGGATCATCCATCGCTGCGGTGGGTCCGTTCAGCGGTGAGCTGAATAACGCTGGCGACACTGTAACTCTTACCGGTGCACTCGGAGAAACAGTCGCCGAAGTGAAATTTAAGGACGGTTGGTATCCAGTGACCGATGGAACGGGATTCTCGCTTGTGCCTCGCCCAGAAGGTGGCAGCGATTTGAGCGACGTCTCCAGTTGGCAGTCGAGCGCGGTGGAAGGCGGGTCGCCGGGAGCGGGAGATTCAGGCAGCCAGGTGATGGTGCCTGCCGTGGTCATTAATGAATTGCTCGCTAGTTCGCCAACCAACGGGTTGCAACAATTGGAACTCCAGAATCTATCGACTTTTGCAGCGGACATTGGGGGTTGGTTCGTTTCCGACAATCTGCAAAAGCCAAAAAAATTCCGTGTGCCTGCAGGTACAAAAATTTCGGCCGGTGGTTTCGCAGTGTTTTCGGGCGACGATTTTGCCAAGGGTCTTGTGCCGTTCGCTTTCGATCCGGCAGGTGAAGAGGTTTATATCTTCTCTGCGGACAGTGTTGGAAATCTGACCGGGTATATCCATGGATTCAAATACGGGCGCGCGTTCCCGGGCAGAAGTTTTGGACGTTACATCGATTCGTCAGGACGAGAGCTTTTTGCTATCCAGGAGAGCAACACGTTGGGGCAGCAAAATGCCGGTCCCTGGCTCGCGCCGGTTATTATCTCGGAGATTAACTATCATCCTCCGGACGTGCTGCTGAACGGAACGGCGTGGAATAATTCCGAGGATGAATTTGTGGAGATTGTGAATCGCAGCGCCCAGCCTGTTGCGCTCTATGACTCAGCGATCCCTGCAAACAGTTGGACCATGGATGGAGGCATTCAATTCACCTTCCCGACCAACACCGTTCTGGGGCCTAATGGTTTTGCTTTGCTCGTGAACTTTGATCCGGTGCGGGACGCTGTTCAGGCCGCGTCATTTCGAACGAAGTTTAGCATTCCCCAAAACGTCCCGATTTTCGGACCGTTCAAGGGAAATCTCGCCAACGGCGGGGATCGCGTCTCTCTCCGAATGCCGGATGCGCCTGGCGCGAATGGCGCGGTATCTTTTTTGATCTTGGACCAGGTCGAGTACTCCGATGCTGCTCCATGGAACGCCGCCGCCGATGGCTTCGGCTTCTCGCTCGTGCGCAAGGATCTTGCGGGGTTCGGAAATGATCCGGGCAAATGGACAGCTACTCCGCCAAGCGCGGGGATATTCATCGCGCCCGGCGTCGGGCCAGTGATTACCCTTCAACCTAAATCGCAATTGGCGACGGTGGGGCAAAGTCTCGCGCTGACCGTCCAAGCGACGGGTGCCACGGGATACCAGTGGCTGTTCAAAGGGCAACCGGTGCCGCAAGGAACGAGCGCAACCCTGACTCTTTCGAGCCTCCAAATCACAAATAGCGGCGATTATACAGTCATCGTGAACAACGCGGCGGGAGCAACGACCAGCCATCGTGCATTTGTCACCGTGGCTGCGGATACCGACGGCGACGGGATGCCAGACGAATGGGAGTATTTCCATGGTTTGAATCCTTTCGAATCTTCCGATGCGACTCAGGACGTTGATGGTGACGGATTTTCGAATCGAGATGAGTATATCGCTGGCACCAACCCACGCGCGACGGAAAGCTTCCTCTCTGTTTCTCCGGAAGTCGAAGGGACAATCCGATTTTTCGCCGCTCCGATGCGTTCCTATGCAGTCCTTTATAGTGCGTCGATCGTCGCGCCAGTCTGGAAAAAGCTCACAGAAGTGGAAGCGTCTGGCCAGGGCGGAAGCGTGATTTGTACGGACGGATTGTCCTCCTCAGGCCAACGATTCTATCGAATCGTCACGCCTTCTCCGTAGCTCGTCTCATTAACACCTTGATTCAGCAAGGTGATTTGGCCGCAACACAAGATCAACCGCTTCAGCGGTTTTTTGCTTCTGGCAGCGAAAGACGGGAAACAAACCAAGCAGCATGCTTTTGGGCAGGCAGACTGCTAAAACATGAAACCGCTGAAACGGTTGTGGCTCGCTGGCGCCCGGAGGACACCCAACTCAAGTTGGGTGTTAATGAGACTTGCCGTTCTGATTTGCGCTACTTTTCTGGCTTGAATGGAACCGGCCTTCAGCGTCGAATGGCAGGAAACTGGAAACTTAGACAGTTCCGCTTATCTTACGCGCCAACTCCGACCACGATTCGACAAGGAGGATGAAACGGGGCACGGAATGCGAGCGTGCACTGTGAAACGGCTGGAAGTACCGTCATGTCAGAAGCACCGGTAGACGCACACGCGCCGCCCCCGCGGCGTCACACTTGGATCTGGGGACTCACTTTCTTGATTCTGATTTCGGTCGGAATCTTTTTTTATACCCATCGGAAGCCGTCCGGTGCGGAAGGCAACGCAGCGGCCGCCCCGGGAGCCAAACCGGGAGGGGGCGGTCAAAGTGGAGGAAGAGGCGGGTTTGGCGGGCCTGTGATGATTACGGCTGAAGCCGCAAGGAAGGGCGACATTGGTGTCTACGTAAACGCGCTCGGTTTGGTGACCCCCCTGAATACGGTTGCCGTTCGCAGCCGCGTCGAAGGACAACTTGTAAAGGTGCTCTACACGGAGGGTGAGTGGGTAAAGCAGGGTGATCCTCTGGCCGAAATTGATCCGGCCCCTTTTCAGGCGGCATTGGATCAGGCGGAAGGTCAATTGGCGCGGGACAGCGCGCTCCTTGAAAACGCGCGCCTCGACCTGAAGCGATATGAGGAAGCTTTCGCGCGCAATGCGGTTCCCCGTCAGCAGTTGGACACCCAGACCTCTTCGGTCCGCCAATATGAAGGTGCAGTGAAACTGGATCAGGGGCAGGTCGAGAACGCAAAAGTGCAACTCAACTACTGCCATATCAAAGCGCCGATCTCGGGGCGGGTGGGGCTTCGTATGGTGGACCAGGGAAATATTGTCCGCTCCAACGATTCCAACCCCCTCGTGATGATTACGCAACTGAAGCCGATTTCGGTCGTGTTCAGTGTCGCCGAGGATTACCTGCCGCAAATCCAGAAGCAGACGCGCGAGGGAAATAAATTGACGGTCGATGCGCTTGATCGGTCACAAACGCGGAAGATTGCCTCGGGCGTTCTCGAGACCATCGATAATCAGATTGATGTCGGAACCGGCACGGTGAAGTTGAAAGCTAATTTCAGCAACGAGGATGAATCGCTCTTTCCCAATCAGTTCGTGAACGCGCGTCTTCTGGTCGAGACGCATCGTGGTGTGACGCTGGTTCCAAACCGTGCCGTTCAGCGCGGCGCGCAGGGATCGTTCGTTTTCGCGGTGAAAACGGTTTCGACCAACTCAGTTGTCACAGCACAAATAATCGAGATCGCCGCGAGCGACAGCAACGTATCGGAAGCGCGCGGACTCGAACCCGGCACGATGATTGCCGTCGATAATTTCAATCGGCTGAATGATGGGGCGAAAGTCATTATTCGACCACTACCTGATGCAGCTAAAAATGGTGCTCCCGGCGGAGGGGGTCCTCCAGGAAACAAGGGTAGGAAAGGCGGGACTTGAGCCCTTCGCGGCAATTTATTTTGCGGCCAGTCGCGACGTCGCTGCTGATGTTCGCGATCATTTTGTCGGGCATTGTTGCTTATCGGCAATTGCCCGTTTCCGCGCTGCCGCAGGTTGATTATCCGACCATTCAGGTCATCACTTTTTATCCGGGCGCGAGTCCGGAGGTGACCGCTTCGGCCATCACCGCGCCACTGGAACGGCAGTTCGGTCAATTGCCCGGGTTGAACCAGATGACCTCGATCAGTTCAAGCGGGAGTTCGATCATAATCCTGCAATTCGCGCTTTCGTTGAACATCGATGTCGCCGAGCAGGAGGTGCAAGCGGCGATCAACGCGGCTCAGACCTATCTGCCGAGCGGACTGCCCTCGCCTCCGATCTACAGCAAATCAAACCCGGCCGATGCGCCGATCATGACGCTGGCGCTCAGTTCAAAAACGCTGCCCCTCTCGCAAGTGCAGGATTTTGCGGACACACGCCTCGCTCAGAAGATTTCACAGGTGCCCGGTGTGGGATTGGTTACGATCAGCGGTGGTCAAAAGCCCGCCGTGCGCATTCAAGTTAATCCCACGGCGCTTTCCTCCTACAAGATAAGTCTCGAGGATGTGCGGACGGCAGTTCAGCAGGCGAGCGTGAACCAGGCGAAAGGAAATTTCGATGGTCCGCAACAGTCTTATCAAATCAACGCGAACGACCAGCTTCTTTCGAGCAAAGATTACAAAGCGATTGTGATCGCTTACCGAAACAATGCAGCCGTGCATCTTTCGGATGTTGCGAACGTGCTGGATGATGTCGAAAACGCGAAGCTCGCGGCATGGGCGAATCACGATCCGGCGGTGGTTGTGAATATTCAACGGCAACCCGGCGCCAACATCATTCAGGTGGTGGATCGCATTAAAGCGCTGCTTCCTCAGCTCAAAGCGAATCTACCAGCGTCAGTTGACCTTTCAGTGCTCACCGACCGGACGGTCACCATTCGAGCCTCGGTCGAAGATGTGGAGTTCGAATTGATGATAACCATCGCACTGGTGGTGCTCGCGATTTTTATTTTTCTCCGCAACGTCTCGGCGACGATCATCCCTGCTGTGGCCGTTCCGCTTTCACTCGTGGGCACTTTGGGAATTATGTATCTGCTCGGCTACAGCCTGAACAATCTCACGCTGATGGCGCTCACCATTTCAACGGGTTTCGTGGTCGATGACGCCATTGTAATGATTGAGAATATTGTCCGTTATATTGAGCAAGGAGAGAAGCCTTTGCAGGCGGCGTTAAAAGGGGCGGAACAGATCGGCTTCACCATTATTTCACTCACCGTTTCGCTCATCGCGGTGTTGATTCCGCTCTTGTTCATGGGCGATATTGTGGGTCGTCTCTTCCGCGAGTTCGCGGTCACACTCAGCGTGACGATCCTCGTTTCTGCTGTCGTCTCACTCACTCTGACTCCGATGATGTGCTCGCGAATCCTGCGGCACAAAAAACCGGAGGAACAGGGCCGTTTGTTCAAGGCGTCGGAAAAAATGTACGACAGGGTTGTGGAACTCTACGGACGAACTTTGAAATGGGCGTTGCGGCACGAAACGGGCACGCTGCTTGTTGCCGGGTTGACGCTCGTCCTTACGGTCGTTCTCTACATCATCGTTCCGAAGGGCTTTTTTCCCTCCCAGGATACCGGCGTCATTCAGGGCATATCCGAAGCTCCGCAGGACATCTCATTTCCAGCAATGGCCGAGCGCCAGAGAGAGTTGGCCGAAGTCATCCTGGCCGACCCCGCCATCGAGAGCGTTTCCTCTTTCATCGGCGTGGACGGAATCAACACGACGCTGAACAGCGGACGTATGTTGATTAATCTGAAACCTCTGGCGACGCGCCGGGTAAGCGCGTTGGAGGTGATGCGCCGCCTTCAACCGGAACTGGGGAAAGTCTCTGGCATCACATTGTTCATGCAACCGGTGCAAGACTTGACCGTCGAGGATCGCGTAAGCCGCACGCAATATCAGTACACGCTCGAAGATCCCGACGCCGCGGAACTCAAGGAATGGACCGGGAAACTTATGGACCGGTTAACCACCTTGCCGCAATTGCGTGATGTGGCCACGGACCAAATGACCGAGGCCGCACAGGAGACGCTCGTTGTTGATCGTGTCACCGCTTCGCGTCTTGGCATCAGTGCCCAGGCTATCGATGAAACGTTGTACGACGCCTTTGGGCAGCGACAGATCGCAACGCTGTTCACGCAGTTCAACCAGTATCACGTCATTCTCGAAACCATTCCCGAATTCCAAAAAAACCCGTCGAAACTGCACGATATTTACGTTCGCTCCCAAAGCGGCGGGATGACACCGTTAAGCGCCTTTACTCATTTCGAGCGCGGCACCGGCCCGCTCGCGATCAATCACCAGGGCCAATTTCCCTGCGTGACCGTTTCGTTTAATCTCGCGCCCGGTGTTTCGCTCGGAGAAGCAACCAAAGCCATAGAACAGGCGCGCAAGGACCTTGGGATTCCGCTCAGCGTCCAATCCGAGTTCCAGGGAACAGCCCGGGCGTTTCAGGCGTCACTGCGCAACGAGCCGATCCTTATTTTGGCAGCGATTATCACCGTTTACATTGTGCTCGGCGTTCTGTACGAGAGTTACATCCATCCGCTAACAATTCTTTCCACTCTTCCATCGGCCGGGGTGGGTGCGATTCTGGCGCTGTTCATTTGCGGGGAGGATCTCGGGGTCGTGGCGCTGATCGGCATTATTTTGCTGATCGGTATCGTGAAGAAGAACGCCATCATGATGATCGATTTCGCGCTCGAAGCGCAACGCGTCGAGAAGAAGCCGGTGCACGAAGCAATTTTTCAGGCCTGCCTTTTGCGTTTTCGTCCCATCATGATGACCACTTTTGCCGCTCTTTTCGGCGGGTTGCCGCTCGCGCTCGGCAGTGGTGTGGGCTCGGAACTACGAAGGCCGCTCGGCATCGCGATTGTCGGCGGTCTGATTTTGAGCCAGGTTCTGACACTCTATACCACGCCGGCGATTTACATCTTCTTTGATCGCCTCGCAGTGAAGTTTAATCGCTGGCGCAAAACTCGGCCGCAAGAGGAAGGAGTTCCAGCGCCGGCCACATGAATATCGCTGCGCCATTCATTCGGCGGCCAGTGGCTACAACGCTTCTGACAGCGGCCATCGCTCTCGCTGGGATTGTGGCTTACGACAATCTTCCCGTCTCGCCGCTCCCCCAGGTCGATTTTCCGACAATTTCCGTGAACGCCTCGCTTCCCGGAGCCAGCCCGGAAACAATGGCTTCATCTGTGGCGGCGCCCCTGGAACGTCAACTCGGCCACATCGCAGGGGTCTCGGAAATCACTTCAGCCAGTTATTTTGGAACGACATCGATCACATTGCAGTTCGATCTGAACCGGAATATCGATGGCGCAGCGCGCGACGTTCAAGCCGCGATCAACGCTGCGCGCGCGAATCTTCCGGCGAATCTGCCGAGTAACCCTTCCTACCGGAAAGTGAATCCGGCCGATTCGCCCATCATGATTCTGACACTGACCTCCGGTGTCCTGGATCGCGGGCAACTTTACGACGTCGCTTCCACCGTCATTCAACAGCGGCTCCTGCGCATTCAGGGAGTGGGGCAGGTGATGGTCGGTGGTAGTTCGCTCCCGGCGGTGCGCGTCGATGTCAATCCGGTCCAACTCAACAGTCTCGGCCTGGGGCTGGAAGATGTGCGGGCGATGCTCAATCGGCAGAACGCAAATTTGCCAAAAGGCCAGCTTGCGAACGAACACACCACGGCCGAGATCAAGGTTAACGATCAACTCCTCAAGGCGGCAGACTACAAGCCGTTGATCGTCGCCTATCGTAACGGTTCCGCGATTCGTCTTGCGGATATCGCGAACGTACACGATTCGGTCGAGAATATCCGCGCTGCCGGCTTCGTTGATGGCCGCCCGAATGTCTCGTTGATCCTCTTTCGGCAGCCTGGCGCCAACATCATCGAAACGGTGGATCGCATTCACAGGGAGTTGCCGTCGATCAAAGCCTCCATTCCTGCCGCAATGACTTTGAACACGGTGCTCGATCGCACCACCACGATTCGCGCGTCCGTCTTCGAAGTGCAGCGGACACTCGTTATCTCGATCGTGCTGGTTATCCTCGTTGTTTTCCTTTTCCTGCGTAATCTTCGTGCCACCCTGATCCCGGCGGTCGTGGTCCCCATCTCTCTGATCGGTTCGTTCGGTGTCATGTATCTCTTTGGCTACAGCATCGATAATCTCTCGCTGATGGCGCTCACCATTTCGACCGGCTTTGTGGTCGATGACGCGATCGTGGTGATCGAAAACATTGCGCGCCACATCGAGAAAGGATTGAGCCCGCTCGAAGCTTCCTTCAAAGGAGCGCGCGAGGTCGGCTTCACGGTGCTTTCCATCAGCCTCTCGCTCATCGCCGTTTTTATTCCGATCCTTTTGATGGGTGGCGTTGTCGGGCGCCTCTTCCGCGAATTTGCGGTGGTGCTCTCCACCGCGATCATAGTCTCGCTGATCATTTCGCTGACCACGACGCCGATGATGTGCTCGCTCCTGCTGAAGCGGCAAAAAGGGGAGCGTCACGGCCGCATTTATCAATGGAGCGAAGGTCTGTTTGATTGGGTGCTCAAACAATACGAACGCAGTCTCAGACTGGTGTTGAGGCATCCGGCCATCACGCTCATCCTGCTGATGTTGACCGTCGGTCTGAATTTTTATCTTTTCCGCGTTGTTCCCAAGGGATTCTTCCCGCAACAGGACAACGGCACGATCTTCGGCGGCATGCAGGGTCCCCAGGACGCTTCTTTTAATGCGATGCAAGGTGCCGCGGAACGGTTCGTGAACGTCATCAAACAAGATCCAGCGATCTACAGCGTGACTGCTTTTACGGGCGGCAACGGCCCGGGGAATGCTGGATTCATTTACGCTTCGCTTACACCGCTCGAGGAAAGAAAGATTTCCTCGTCCGAAGTGATCAATCGTCTTCGACCCAAACTTGCTGTCGTCCCTGGTGCCACCGTTTTCGTGCAAGCCGGACAGGATATTCGGATCGGCGGACGCGCGAGCGCTGCGCAATACCAATATACGATCCAAAGTGAGAGCCTCGACGACCTGGTGGAATGGGGGCCAAAGCTCGTTCAGGAAATGCGCAAGCTGCCAGGTTTTACCGACGTCAATAGCGACCAGCAAAACAACGGGCTCCAGGTTTCGCTCGTCTACGATCGTGCGACCGCCTCCCGTTTGGGCCTTTCGCCTCAACTGATCGACAACACGCTTTACGACGCTTTTGGCCAACGGCAGGTCTCGACGATGTTTACGGCGCTGAATCAATACCACGTCGTCATGGAAGTGGACCCCAAATTCTGGCAATCACCGGAGGGCCTGAATTCGATATACATCCGGCCCACCAACGGCCCGGTCGTGCCCCTCAGCGCAATCGCCCGTTTTGAGCCGACCACTGCGCCCATCTCCGTCAATCACCAGAGTCAGTTCCCGGCGGTCACGCTCTCTTTCAACCTTGCTCCTGGCATGGCATTGAGCGACGCCGTCGGGATGATCGAACGCATGGAGCAGACCATCGGAATGCCCGCGCGCATTCGAGGTAGCTTTTCGGGGACGCTTCAAGCCTTTCAGGATTCCCTTGCGAATACCCCGGTCTTGATCATCACCGCACTCGCTGCGGTCTATATTGTGCTCGGCATCCTTTACGAAAGCCTCGTTCATCCAGTCACCATTCTCTCTACCCTTCCCTCCGCGGGTGTCGGCGCACTCCTCGCGCTTTTGTTATTTAAGACGGACCTGAGCGTAATCGCGATCATCGGCATCCTGCTATTGATCGGCATCGTAAAAAAGAATGCGATCATGATGATCGATTTCGCTCTAGATGCTGAGCGCACCCTGGGACTCAGTTCGCGCGACGCCATTTTCGAGGCGTGTCTTCTCCGTTTTCGGCCGATCCTCATGACAACGATGGCGGCTCTCTTCGGCGCACTGCCGCTCGCATTGGGCCGAGGCGTGGGTGCCGAACTGCGCCATCCGCTCGGCATCACGATTGTGGGCGGACTGATCATGAGCCAGATTCTGACTCTCTACACGACTCCGGTAGTGTATTTGTATTTGGACCGATTCCGTCTGTGGGCGAATCGCCTGCGAGGCTCGAAAGCTCAAACGCACGTTTCGGGCACTCCGATGGTGGAAAACATATGACCCCTCCTCTCAATCCTAATCGTAATCTTAATCCTAATCTGTTTCTTCTTTCCCAGCAGATTACGAGTAGGATTAAGATTACGATTAGGAGAGGGCTGCCGGTAGCTGCAGTGCTATTCATTTCCGCCTGCAACTTCGCTCCCAAGTACAAAGAACCACCCATCGCCGTCGCACCAACGTTCAAAGAACTGACTCCAGAGCAAACCAACCAACTCTCCAACTGGCAGCCGGCGACTCCTTCTGAGGACGTCCTCCGCGGGAATTGGTGGGAACTTTTCGGCGATACCGAACTCAACGCACTCGAATCGCAGCTCGACATCACAAACCAGACCATTGCTGCCGCCGTTGCGCGCGTCGATGCCGCACGCGGCATCGCGCAGCAAACACGTTCGGGCCTCTTCCCGCTGGTCGCGGTTGATCCTTCTGTCACCCGGTCTCAACAACGCATCCGAATCGGAAATACCGCCGCTCCCGATTCCACCCGTTTCACCCTCTACAACCTTCCCATCACCGCTTCCTGGGAACCCGACCTTTGGGGCCGCATTCGTAATGCCGCGCGCGCGGATCGCCTTGAAGCCGAAGCGACTCAGGCGGATCTTGAAAACGTCCGCCTCTCGATTCACGCTGAACTCGCTTCCGACTATTTCCAGCTTCGCAGCCTGGACGCTCAGCGCGAGATCCTCAATTCCGCCGCCGCTGCTTATCAGGAGTCTTATGATCTCGCGAAGGCCCGCTACGAAACCGGCATCGCTTCTGAACAAGACGTCGCCCAAGCTCAAACTCAACTTATGACGACCCGCGCGGAAGCCACCGATCTCGGCATTTTGCGTGCGCAACTGGAGCATGCCATCGCCGTATTGATCGGTCGGCCCACCGCCAACTTCTCACTCTCGCCCAGCCCGCGCAAAAGCGAACCTCCTGCCATTCCGCCCGGCGTCCCCTCGACCCTTCTGCAACGCCGTCCTGATATCGCTGCGGCGATCCGTCGCGTGATGGGCGCGAATGCAAACATCGGCGTGGCCCGTGCAGCCTATTTTCCCAATATCACGCTGAGCGGCTCGGCCGGTTACCAGAGCACCTCTCTCAACGATCTGGTCTCCTGGCCGAACTTGGTCTGGTCAGTGGGCGGCAGCCTTGCTGAAACCGTTTTCGATGGTGGCCGACGCAAAGGCGTGAGCCAGCAAGCGTGGGCCAACTACGACCTCACCGTTGCCAACTATCGTCTGGCCGTTCTGACCTCGTTCAAAGAAGTGGATGATGCTCTCGCCGCGCTCCATCTTCTCGCATCCGAACTCAAAGATGAAGCGATCGCGGTCGAATCCGCGCAACGTTATCTCACCCTCGCGAACGACCGTTACAGACTGGGCATCGACAGTTACCTCAACGTTATTGTCGCCCAAACGAGCGTGCTCTCGAATCAGCGGACGGTCGCGGCTCTCCAATTCCAACAAATGACTGCCACGGTCCAATTGATCAAAGGACTCGGCGGTGGTTGGACCGGTCTCGAATGAAAATCGCCACTTACAACGTCAACGGCATCCGTGCTCGACTCGCCAATCTCCTTGAGTGGCTTGAGAAAGAATCGCCCGACGTGGCCTGCCTCCAGGAACTCAAAGCTCCGGACGATGCCTTTCCAATCATGACGATCAAGGCCGCTGGCTACGGCGCGATCTGGCATGGACAAAAATCCTGGAACGGCGTCGCCATTCTCGCGCGCGGCACCGATCCGGTCGAAACTCGCCGCGGATTGCCTGAAGATCCCGACGATTCCCATAGCCGCTACCTCGAAGCGAACGTAAGTGGAATCACTGTCGCTAGCCTCTATCTACCCAACGGAAATCCACAGCCGGGTCCCAAATTCGATTATAAGCTGAAATGGTTCGAACGCCTCATCCGCCATGCTGCGCCTTTTTCTCAAGCGAACGAACCTGTGATTCTCGCCGGCGACTACAACGTAGTTCCTACCGACTTCGATATCTATAATCCCCGCTCCTGGCGCGACGACGCTTTGCTACAACCAGAAACGCGCGACTGTTATCAGCGTCTTTTGGCGCAGGGCTGGAGTGATGCGATTCGTGAAAAATTTCCGAAAGACCCCATCTACACTTTCTGGGATTACTTCCGCCGCCACTGGGAAACAAACTCCGGCCTTCGGATTGATCACCTTCTTCTCAACGCCACTCTGAAATCACGCCTCGTCAACGCCGGTGTGCATACGTGGGTCCGTGGTCGTCCGAACGCAAGCGATCACGCCCCGACCTGGGTGGAAGTGAATTTGAATCAGGCCGCTTTCGGACGTGCGTAGAAGTCGGGCGAAAGAATATTATTCTCCGGCTCAATGATCCGATAAACAAAATCCGTTGGGTTCAATCGCAGCCTGGCGCAAACGATCATCGCTGCCGCCAGATTCGGACAGATATGCGCCTGATTCCATTGACGCGTATATCCGCCATCGATGCTCAAGAACAATCCTGTTTTGCTGTGCTGCAGAACTCGTTTCATGCTCATAACCAAACGCACGCCTCGTGCCCAGGCGTAAACCTACGTAGATATCGACGCTCACCCTCCTGCCCTTAACGGCGCCTAATGGCCGTGTCCCAACGTGTTACCAATATTGCCGCCCATTTTCTCACAAATGAGGGGCCGTTCGCCTCTATCCCATTCTGGGCACACCTTCCCAACCGTTGGTGGACTGCCCATGCCTTCTCGCGACACCCCGTTACCGAGCGCTGCCGTCCTGGCAGCAGCAACCTCCGAACTCCTTGTGATTTAAGTTCTCAACTGAAGATTTCTCTGCATCGAGGAGTTTCATCGGCGAGAGCACCCGCACCGCAATTTTCACTCTCCCGCTTGTCACCCCAGCCCCTGTGCGGATACCTTACCCCCAAGGACTGGGATGAAGCTGGACGATGCACAACGACAAAAAGTCTCTCAATGGATTGAAGAGGGGCTTTCGCTTTCAAAAATTCAGGACAAACTCTCTTCTGAGTTTGGTCTGCGGATGACTTACATGGAGGTGCGATTTCTGATCGACGACCTCGCCCTCAAACTCAAAGACACCCCCAAGGAAACTCCTGCTGAACTGGGCAAAACTCCCGCGGCGCCAGCGACGCCCGCCCCAAAAGCCGTCCCCACGGCCGAGGACACCGTAACGTCCGGCGTTTCCGTTACGGTCGATCAAGTCACTCGCCCTGGCTCACTTGTCAGCGGAAAGGTGAAATTCTCGGACGGCAAGACCGCCGAATGGTATCTCGACCAGATGGGCCGCCTGGGCCTGGTGCCGAAGGAACAGGGCTACAAACCATCGCAGGACGATCTCATGGACTTCCAGGCGGAGCTCCAAAACGAACTCGCCCGTCTGGGTTTCTAGACCGTAGCTATTCTCTTAACCACGAATGGACACGAATAAACACGAATGAAACGATTTTTTGCGATCCACGGCGATTCGAAACCGCTAACCTTTCCGTGAAAGATAGAGGTTGGAACACCCAAATTTATGATTATTAGTGTTCATTCGTGTCCATTCGTGATTTCTTAGCTCCGTTGGTTACGGCTAAGCACATTCAAATCGCATCCCTTGCATGAGCAGAATCGGTGTCATTGGCGGCAGCGGCCTTTACCAGATCGAAGGACTGGTCGATCCGAAGTGGGTCAAAGTCAGAACTCCCTTCGGCGATCCTTCCGACGAAATTGTGACCGGCATTCTCGAAGGCCGTGAAGTCGCCTTCCTTCCACGGCATGCCCGGGGCCATCGGATTCTGCCGTCCGAATTGAACCATCGCGCCAACATCTGGGCTTTGAAAAGTCTCGGCGTGAAATGGATCATCAGCGCCAGCGCCGTTGGTTCCCTTCAGGCGAAATACCAGCCGTGCGACATCGTCCTGGTGGATCAATTCATCGACAAAACAAAGAAATCTCTCGAACACACCTTTTTCGGTCGCGGCATCGTCGCGCACATTGCTTTCGCTGATCCCGTCTGCCGCGAACTCCGCAAGTATCTTCTCGAAACGGCCAAGGCGCTCAAAGCGCGAATTCACGACGGTGGCACTTACGTAAATATGGAAGGCCCCGCCTTCAGCACCCGCGCCGAATCCATTACCAACCACGACGCCGGCTACGCTGTCATCGGTATGACCAACCTGGGCGAGGCTCGTTGCGCCCGCGAAGCCGAAATCGCCTACGCCACCATGGCCATGGTCACAGACTATGATTGCTGGAAAGAGGACGAAGCCCACGTCACCGTCGAACTCGTCATCGAAAACCTCAACAAGAATGCGGCTCTCGCCAAAAGCATCATCAAGCACACGATTGCCCGGCTTCCGCGCGATCTGACCTGTTCCTGCCATTCCGCGTTGAGCAATGCGATCATGACTGACCCGAAACTCTGGCCCGCCAAAACCAAAAAAGAACTCGAACTCCTGATCGGCCAGCGCGTCGGTTGAGCGAGATGATCCAAACTGGCGCTTCACACCCACTTCTTCTTTTCATAAACTTGTCCCGATGTCGTTTGTCGTCGGGTTTGTAAAAAGGGTCGGGATCGCGTTGATTGCTTGTTGGCTGGGGTTACCCATTTTCGCCCAATCGCCCCGCATTCAACTGGAAAGCGCGAAGAATGACGTCTTCAGCCTGAGTCTCGCGAACGTTACCGGCTCCACCGCTGAACTCGAAGGATCAGTCAATCTGGAGGACTGGTTCACTCTCGCCTCCGCGAACGCCGATAATAGCGTCGCGCATTTTACCTTCACTAACGACATCTCAGATCGTTCCTGGTTCTTCCGCGGCGTGGTTGGCGCGGCCACCGGCCCGGCTCTCGCCATAGCGCAAGTTGATACGAACCTGACCGCCGGCGCGCTCATCACGCCTGAAACCGGGGGCAGCATGTCCCTCGAAGATGATACCGGGGTGATTTACGAATTCACCGTCTCTTCCAATCTCGTAAGCGAACCCGTGGCGGTGCAAATGACCGTCATCACTAACTTCTCTCAATTCCCGGATCACGATGGCGCTCGCGCCGCGTTGCGTTTCTCTCCCGATGGCTTTGCGTTTCGCAGCGCCGCTCAACTTCGCATCATTTTTCCGACAAATGTGCCGCCCGCCGAAATGCTGGCCTATTCATTTGAGAACGACGGCAGCGGATTTCACCTCGTGCCCGCGCGACCCGGTTCAAACGAAGTGGTTCTCGCAGTGACCCACTTTAGCGGCGCCGGCGTCGCTCGTTTTTCGAGCGGCAAAGTTCCGAGCTTCGACAGAGCGTGGAACGGCGCCAAAAGCGGTATCCGTGCCGCGGAACACCGCGCTGCGCTGCGCTATCACGAGGCGGTCAAAGAACTTTATGTTCGCGAAACGATCACTGAAGCTGAATTTGACGCCCGCGAAACTCAAATCGGTCTATTAAAACTCGAGGATATTTATCGTTCAGCAGTGAAACCGTTTGAACGCGCCGGTGTAAACGACTGCGCGATCGGCCAGGCCGTCGTTCTCGCCGAACTCGATCGTCTGGCCAACGAGTGGGCCAGGCTTACCGGGAAGAACCGCCGTTTAAGTCCTTACTTTCCAAAGATCGCCGCGTTTGCTCCCTACGTCCGTTGCGCCTGCGCTCATCGGCTGATCGACCGTTGCGAGAATGAGCCGAATGTCTCCGGTTCGGACCTGTATCACGCTTTGGAGTTTCTCCTCCTCGACACGCAAATCGCTACCGGACGAACAGATGCCCAGGGATGCGACCTGGGTTCCGATGATGAAATTCGTGATCGCTTGACTTCTGGTGCGTGCTTTGGCGCTTGGGAGGGGACTATCCGCCTCACCCGTATCACTTCGCGTAAAGGTTCTGTCTCCACGGACCTCGGCAATCTTCCGCGCACCGAAACGGACGACGACGAAATCCGCCAAATTTTTGACGGTGAAATTAAAGAAGTCGCCGAGCAACGAATCTTCGTGAATAACGGCGGCCAATTGGAGGAATTTTGGAAATTGAATCTCGGCGGTCCTGTGCACATTGGCTACCGGATAGACGAGAGGGTGGAACTCGACCTTGGTGATGTAGTCATGATTGAGACCGAAAAGGTTTCCCTCTCTGATTCCCCTCTGGGGATTGGAGATACCACTTTGCTTCTTCGAGACGGTAAATTCGTCAGCCTTGGGCCTGGCGCTGGCACCACTAAGGACTATCGATTGCTGGTTGCGTCCAAACAGGAGACGACCTACCGCTGTAAAACTCCCCGGCCACCGAACAACCCCTGTCCGGAGGCTAGTTCCAATACGAGCAAGAGCAGCTTCAGTTCATTTCAGGGATACGGTATTGACGCTGGCGATCCAAAACTGAACGTCACGATTAACTCGAAGGGACTCAGCCTCACCTGGACTCGCCACAAGGAAACTCCCGAATTTGGACGCGCGCCCCAGGTCGTCGACGAAGAAATAGTCGTCACCTTCCGCCGTGGTCCGAAACGGTAAAGGGCGCTGAATGGAGCGCGGGCATTCCTGTCCGCAAGTATTTTGACACGAGAGGCCCGGTAGGACAGAACGACGTAGGTCGGAAGGTTCGACCAAGGTCAACCACTGGTTACAGCGGAATCACTTTTCGGTAGATCAATCCAAAAACGAGTGCCTGTTCCCGGGATCGATTCGAATCCGACCTTCCCGTTCATCCGCTCCACGCCTTTGCGGACGATCGAGAGCCCAATCCCGGTACCGATATATCGGGAGCCATGTAAACGCTCGAACACTCGAAAGACCCGATCCCGTTGATTCTCCGGAATGCCGATGCCGTTGTCCTCGAGCCAAAGGCGAACGGTGTCAGGTCGCTCTTCGGCGGAGAAGTGGACTTGAGGTGTCACGCCGCTCGCCACAAATTTCAGAGAGTTGCTCAGAAGGTTGGCAAGAACTTGCGCGAGGGTTCCCTCGTGAGCAACCACAGCGGGCAGAGGTTTCCTGGTTTCCACCAGGGCCTTGCTCTGTTCAATCTGTATTGCGCATTGGACAAGCGCGATTTTCCACGCGTTTTCAACTTCGACAGGGCCAAGTTCCAGTTCGACCCGGGCGGTGCGCCCGTAAGCGAGCAGGTCCACGAGCAGCTTGTCCATGAACTCAGACGAGCTTTGGATTCGTTTGAGCATGTGCTGGCCCGTTTCGTCCAGACTCGAGCCGTAATCATCCAGCAGCATTTGCGAGTAACCGGTCATGGACCGTACCGGCGCACGGAGATCATGTGCGATTGAGTAAACAAACGCCTCAAGTTGTTCGTTCGTCGCGCGCAGGTCCGCGGTCCGTTCCGCGACAGTTCTTTCGAGATGTTCGGCCGCTTGCTTCTTCTGGGTGTCGTCACGAAGGACTTTGGTGAATCCGACCACCCGCCCTGACTCGTTCTTGAGCGCCGTGGTCATCCCTGAAGCGTAAAAGCGTTTTCCGTCTTTACGTCTCAGCCAGCGATCATTATTTGCCGCCCCCATGACGGTCGCCGTTTCAATCTCAGTGATGTGCACGCCGGCCTTGAGATCTTCCGGAACGAAAATAGCACTGAGCACGTCGATTCCGATAAATTCTTTTTCCGTGTATCCGAGCACTCTCTCCACGCCTTCGTTCCAACTGGTCGCGCGGCTGGCCAGATCCGTCCGGAAGATCGCATAGTCCTTTACCTGCGAGACAAGCGTGCGGTAACGCTCTTCGCTCTCCAGCAGAGCTCGCTCTGCTAGCTTTCGATGTGTGATGTCGCGCGCGATTTTTGAAATGCCGATAACGCGGCCTCCTCCATCAAAAAGCGGCGAAACAGTCAGAGAGATATCCAGCAGCGCGCCATCCTTCCGGCGGCGGACCGTTTCAAAATGCTCGATCAACTCGCCGCGGCAAACTCGGGCCAAAATTTCAGGCTCTTCGTTTACGCGATCTGGCGGAAGCAGGAGAGTGATCGGCCTTCCGAGCGCTTCCTTGTGGCTGTAGCCAAATATACGTTCTGCCCCGCGATTCCAACTGGTGATCTCCCCATCAAGATTTTTGCTGATGATCGCGTCGTCGGAAAATTCCACGATGGCCGCGAGCCTGTTCCTGAGTTCGGCCTCCCTTTTTCTCTCGGTGATATCGCGGAACACAACCACCAGGCCGGTGATGTGACCATTTTCGCGAAGAGGCGAGGAACTATAGATTGCATCAAAAAATGTCCCGTCCTTGCGGATGAAAACATCCTCGTGATTCCACAGCGTGGTCCCCTCGCGCAACATCCGCAGGGCCGGGCACTCCTCTTCCGGAAACGGGGAACCATCGCGGCGTTTGTAATGGGTCGCGTCATGCATTTTGCGTCCGCGCAGTTCTTCGAAAGTCCAGCCGAACAGCTTTTCGGCGGCGGGGTTCAGTGAAGTCACCAACCCTTGAGCGTCGACCGTGTAAAGGCCTTCACCCATGTTCCGCATGATTGCATCGCCAAATTCCTTGGCCCGCCGTAGCGCCTCATCGGTCTGTTCGAGTTCGTGTCGCCTGCGTTCCTGCTCATCAAGAAGATCGCGCACCTGGTACTGCCGTCGGCGCGAACGCAGCGCCACCTGGACCGAGCGCCAAAGCGTGGCCGCTCTCATCGGACGTTCCAGGAACGTCACACTGCCCGCCGCTTCGGCCGCGAGGTCCAGCAGTTTGCTGACCCGCGATTCCCCTCCGCTGGTCAGGAGAATAAGGGGAAGCTCAGACCATGCGGGCTGCGCCTGGAATATCTTCAATACGACCGAAATATTCGGGTGCTCTAAGGTTTCCTCTGTAACCAGGAGCGCACCTGCGCCAGCGAGAATTTCTCCTGCACATTCGTCTGGCGTGCCACATGTCTTTGCCGCAAATCCCTGTTCGTTGAGCAACGCCGCCATGGCCGCCGCATCCTGACCCATCGGCGCCATGATCAGCACCCGGTCTTGTAAATCACTTCGATCCATCCGAGAGCCTGAGCATATCATCCTTTGTCCCGTGGAAGGTAGGGGAACCGGTGAGCACTCCTGCAAAGTCTTTTAGCACCGCGCCGACGCGCAGACCCCGCCCCGGTTCCATTTTGAATTCGCGAATCGTCCGCTCGTGATTGCCGCTTCGTTTTTTAATCACGGCCAGGGCCTGCCTCACTTCTCCCGCCGCTTCAAAAAAACGAACACTCATCACGCTATCGGCCAGATAACTGAGGTCCACGGCGGCTTCGCATCCGTTCATCATTCCATGCTGCGGCAGGATTAAAATGGTCACCACCCCTTGCTGATTAAGGGCCGAACAGAGTTCATGCATTTGGTTGTTCAAGTATTTTTCGCCTGGCATCGAGTTCAAATATCCGGTCAGGCTGTCTATCACCACCAGTTTCGCGCCTTGGGCAACTCCTTGGAGGATTCGGACCGCAAATTCTCCGGGTGAGAGCTCTGCGGGATCCACCTGCTGCACGCCCACTACCCCTTTCTCAACATGCTTTTCCAGGTCCAGCCCCAGGTAGTGCGCCCGGCGCAGCATAACATCGCGCGTTTCATCAAATGCGAAAATCAGTGACTTTTCACCCAGGCTCGCCATTTGCGCCGCGTACTGTAAGGATATGGTCGATTTCCCGGTTCCAGCTTGCCCCATGATCAAGGTCGTCGTGCCACGGTCCAGGCCGCCGCCACACAATTCATCCAACTCCTTTATCCCGCTGGAAACCGCTTCGTGAGTGAACACCACGTGATGTTCCGCTGCAACCAGGCGAGGAAACATTCGCAGACCTCCCGTTGCGATCGCGTAGTCATGGTAACCCTCATGGAATTTGACGCCGCGCAATTTCGTGACCCGCATTCTCCTCCGCGAAGCTCCGTAATCCGGTGAAAGTTGTTCCATGTCGATCACGCCATGCGTTAGGCTCAGAACGTGGGGATCAGCACCGGCGCTGGCACCCATCTTGTCGTCCAGTAGCAGAACCGTACTGTGATACGACGCAAACTCCTGCTTGAGGCGCAGCAACTCGCGCCGATAACGAAGCGATGTCTCGGCGATCAAGCGAAATTCTGAAAGCGAATCAAAAACGACTCGCGCCGGTTTGATCTTCCGCGCCTCCTCCGTGAGCATCTGTCCAATCTTGTTCAACTCCATCTCGAAGGGGTGGAAAACAGTCGTTTGCGCCTCCGGTCGGAGCAGAGATTCGATCCTCGACAACTCAATCAGCGGAATTCTATCCAACGACCACCCATGCGAGCGCGCGACCCTGTCCAGTTCCTCCTTTGTTTCCGACAAGGTGATGTACAAAACCCGCTCGCCACGTCTTAATCCCTCGAGCAGGAATTGGAGCGCCAGCGTCGTTTTACCTGAGCCCGGATCGCCCTGAATCAGGTAAAAGCAATCACGCGGTAACCCCCCCGTGAGAATTTCATCCAACCCCTCGATGCCGCTTGGACATCGTTCATCCTTATGAGCAGATCCTAGGGACTCCGTTTTCTCCTGCGCCATACTTTGTCTTCGTTCCCACCGTTCTTCTCTAAACGAACGCCAGACAAAATAATGGCTGCATGTTTCACAGCTACCGGTCGGCGTCCCGAATTTTTCAGGGACCCCTCCGGACTGGGGGTGAGTAAATTCCCCTATTGGCAGGGAGGAAGCGCGACGAATCGGTGCCACTGATCCAGCGCAGAAACGAAACGGACCAACTCATCAATTCGGCTCGGCTTTACCACATAACTATTCGCGCCCAGCTCATAAGCCCTTTTGATATCGACATCTCGGCTCGAAGCGCTCATGACATGCACCATCAGCCGCGCGCACCGCGAATCATTCCGCACCCATTCGAGCACTTCGAACCCATTCATGCCCGGCATGTTCAGGTCTAAGAGAAGGATGTCCGGAAAAACGTGGGCCAAACGATCCGCGAAAGCTCCGTCTCCTTTCAAATAGGCTACCGTCTGGATGCCATCGCACGCCGAATTCAGAACGCAGTCCACGCCGGCTTTCTTAACGGCCTGCCGCAAAAAAAACACATCGTCAGCGTTATCTTCCGCCACCAAGATCTTCAAACGGGTATCCAAATGCGCTCCTGCGCTACCTATATCGAACCCTGCCACAATCAGCAACGTCAATACGCGATAAAACGCGTCACGGAACACTAATCTGGCTGCCTCGTTCTTCCGCGGAACCCAACCTCCGCGCCCTCCGCGTCTCCGCGTGAGAACTCGTTTGTTATCTTCGCGTCTCAAAACGCCTTTTCCCCGTTGGTTTCTCCGTCGGTTGAGAGTATCCTCGCGAACGCCCCTATGAGAATTCTCCTGCCATTCTTTTGCTGCGTCCTCACCAGCTTTGCAGCCAACTTCGCCAATCGCCTCACGATTCTCGATGAGTTCTGCGACATCTACTATCCCAATGCGAACTACCCCAAGCTCACCACCCCTCAATGGATCGGCGAGGAAGGCGTGGACGCCGCGCTCATCCTCGCCATCGACGACATGCGCGACCCGCAAAAGTACGAGTCCTATCTTCGCCCCATTCTAAATCGCCTGAAAGAAATCGACGGCCGCGCGCCGCTCAGCATCATGACCTGCAAGGTCGAACCGAACGATCCCCAACTCCAATCATGGCTGCGCGAAGGCCTGAGCCTGGAAGTTCACACCATTGATCATCCGTGTCCGATCCTCGACAAAAGCGATTTCACCTTTTCGAAATCCACCTACGACCGTTGCGTCGATCTCATGTCCTCCATTCCCGGCAACAATCCCGTGGCGTTTCGTACTCCTTGCATGGACGGAATCAATTCCGCGAGCCCGCGCCTCTTCGCTGAAGTGATGATGCGCACGGCGCCCAGCGGGCGATTCCTCACCATCAGTAGTTCCATCGGAATGATGCTCACTCCCGACGATCCGGAGAACCCCAAAGAACTCGTCACCGACAGTGAACGCAAACCACGCTTCCAAAAGTATGCTCCTCCAGGCTGGGTGAACTACATAAAGGACTATCCCTTCCCCTGGCCGATCGGGAACACTTTTTGGGAAGCCGGCTTCTGCCTTCCCGACGATTACCAGGGCTCCAAACCGCACGGCGACAAATCCCAGAAAACCGTCGACGACATGAAAGCCTCCATCGACGCAGTCGTCGCGAAGAAAGGCCTCTGGGTGATGACCTTCCATCCTTACAATTGGATCGGCAGCAATCAGGTCGTCGAATTGGTCGATCACACCGTTTCGAAATACGGCAAGCACACCAAATTCCTGAACTTCCGCGAAGCCCAGGAACGCATCGACAAGAATCTTCTTTCCGGCCAACCGCTTCGCCGCAAGGACGGCGGCGATAACGGCGTGCGCCTCCTTGACCTAAACGACGACGGCTATCTCGATGTCGTGATTGGCAACGATTTCCTCACTCAGACCCGCGTTTGGGATCCCAAAGCCTCCAAGTGGCAGGATGGCGATTTCCCCGTTAAGATCGGCCCCGGCACCCATTTTGGAATTCTTGTGAATCGTGGTTTGCCCAGCGTCATCACGCTCACCGATAAACAATCCGGCCTTTGGCATTTCGACGGGACGCGGTGGGTCCCAGTTTCCGGTGGCACAAACGGTCTCGAACTCGACGGTCAAAAAATTCTCGCTGAGCGTAACAACCGCGACAACGGCGTCCGCCTCCGCGATCTCGACGGCGACGGCGTCTGCGAATTGATCGTTTCCAACCCGCGCCAAAACGCCATCTTCAATTGGAACGAAAATGCCCGTCGTTGGGATCGTTCTTCGTACGCCTTGCCTCAAGGTGTTTCCATCGTCACCGATGAGGGTCACGATAACGGAGTCCGTTTCATCGATTTCAATAAAGATGGCGCCGACGATTTGATTTTCTCCAACGAAAAAGAATACGGCCTCTGGCTGTACGTTCCTGGCGACTTCCTCGGCTTCAAAAAAGGCTTCTCCCGCCAAATCATCCGCGCCGCGCGCGGCGACAAACCTGAAATTCCCATGATCGTACGCGGCGGCGAATTCCCGAATAACAGCGCCTGGTTCACGTCGGATTCGATGCTTCTCGAAAATGAGGACACCGGCAAACGTCCCGACCTCCTCGAACGCGTCACGTTTAAAGATCTGCTGGACGGCCTTCATCCGCAGGCGAAGAGCCCGGAAGAATCCCACGCCGCCATCGAACCGCTCCCCGGTTTCCAGGTTGATCTCGTGGCACACGAACCGCAGGTCGAAAGCCCCGTCTACCTCGATTGGAGCGCCGACGGATCGATGTGGGTCGTCGAGATGCGCGATTACCCGCTCGGCATCAATGGCAAACCAGCCGGCGTCATCAAGCACCTGCAGGACGAAGACGGCGACGGTGTTTACGAAAAGAGCACCGTCTTCCTCGATAACGTCAATTATCCGAACGGCCTCTTCGCCTGGCGCAACGGCATCCTGATCAGCGCCGCGCCCGACATCCTTTACGCCGAGGACACCGATGGCGATGGTCGCGCCGACAAAACTGAAGTTCTCTTCACCGGCTTCGTCGAAGGCAACCAGCAGCACCGCGCGAACGGTTACGAATGGGGCCTCGATGGCTGGCTTTACGGCGCAAATGGCGATAGCGGCGGTGAAATCCTCTCGAAAAAAACGGGCAAACGCGTTTCCATCAGCGGCCGCGACTTCCGTTTCAAGCCCGACACCGGCGAATTCGAAGCCATCTCTGGCAACGCCCAGTTCGGCCGCCATCGCGACGATTGGGGCAACTGGTTCGGCGGCGCCAACTACACCTGGGGCTGGCACTACTACCTCGAAGAGAAATATATCGCTCGCAATCCGTCGCTCGCGGTCCGCGGCACGTCCAGGCGATACGCCACCGGCCCCGACGCCGAGCGTGTCTTTCCCATCTCGCGAGTGCAGCAGCGCTTCAAT
Source organism: Limisphaerales bacterium (assembly GCA_044226545.1). Taxonomy (GTDB): domain Bacteria; phylum Verrucomicrobiota; class Verrucomicrobiia; order Limisphaerales; family SXQI01; genus DASVNK01. Next base: position 176,028 of record JBGAGW010000001.1, on the reverse strand, counting down.
GACATCGGCATGGCCGGTCACGTCACGTCCGCCTGCAGTTTCAGCCCATATCGCGACACTCTCTTCGGTCCCGGCTTTGAAAATGCCATTTTCATCAGCGAACCGGTCCACAACCTCGTCCACCGCGAAATCCTCGAACCTGACAATCTCACTTTCAGTTCGCACCGCGCTCCCGAAGAAGAAAGCCGGGAATTCCTCGCTTCGCACGATCCCTGGTTCCGGCCTACCACCGTCAAAACAGGTCCCGACGGCGCGCTCTATATCTGCGACATGTATCGCCTCGTCATCGAACATCCCGAATGGATTCCTGATGACGTTCAAAAACGGATGAATCTCAGGGCCGGCGAGGGAATGGGCCGCATCTATCGCGTTCGTCCCAAAGACAAAATCCTCCGCAAAATCCCAAATCTTGCTGCGCTTAAAGATGACGCTCTGGTCGCCGCGCTTGACTCACCCAATGGCTGGACCCGCGACACCGCCCAACATTTGCTTGTCGAACGGAACGCCACCAATCGCATCGCTGAGCTGGAAGGTCTCCTGGAAGCGCAACGCAATGCAAAGGTCCATCTTCAGGCACTCGCCACCATCGAAACATTAAATGGCCTCACCCCGAAACTCCTTCGGAGTGAGTTGCAAAGCATGAACCCGCTCATTCGCGCTGCGGCCATTCGCCTGAGCGAACCCTTTCTGTTCCTGGATAACGAGGCTTACTACGAGCTTGCGGTGACCATCCTCCATTACAAGGACGCTGATCCACGCGTGCGCTTTCAACTCGCGCTCAGTTTGGGCGCAGTGGGCCACCAATGGAGCCTCATCGCCGCCGAATCCCTCGCGAACCTCGCTGCAGCCGATCGAGCGGACGACACTATGATCACGGCGATCTTGAGTTCGAGCGCCCAACATCCCGAACTCGTCCTGAAAAACGTTCTCCAAAAAAGGGTCCAATCTGAACGCCTCATTTCCGGCCTGCTCAAAACCGCTGTCCATCTCGGTAAAGCCGACTCTCTGTCTGTGGTTGCATCCGATCTGCTGAGCGATTCTGAAATGCCCGCCTGGAAACTCCAGGCGATCGCTTCTCTTCTGAACGCGAATACCGAAATCCGAAACACACTGCTCAGGAATCCCAACTGGAATCGTGTCGCGACCGGAGCACGTCAACTTGCCGCCAGCAACGATGCCGACTCGAACTCCCGCGCCGCTGCGGTGCAACTTCTCGGGCGCAACAACGAAAGCGTGAACGACGATGTCTCGGCGATTGTTCAGATCCTTTTGCCCGGCAATTCCGCTACAGTTCAGCGCGCAGCCATTTCTCGGCTCGAACAAATCGATTCCCCCTCCGTTCCTGAAAACCTTCTCAAGGTGTGGAGGGAAGCTGACAGTTCCGCCCGCAATTCCATTCTCGGCGTCCTCCTCAAGCGCAACGAATGGGCGAACGCGCTCCTCACCGCCGTCGAAAATCGCCGCCTCACCACCGCCGATCTCGGCGCAACCGTCCGTCAGGAACTTCTCGCCTACCGGGCGGAACCGGTCCGGGAACGGGCCAAAAAACTCCTGACACCGTCCGACGCCGCCCGGGACCGAGTCGTCACCGATTACGTCGAGGCTGTCCGTCCCCTCAAGGGCGACGCCGAGCAAGGCCGCGCTCTCTTCACCACGCATTGTGCCGTCTGTCACAAAGCTGGAAACCTCGGCATCGGTGCCGGCCCGAATCTCGCTATGCTCTACGACCGCGGTTCGGAACAGATTATCACCGCTATTCTCGATCCCAACCGCGCGGTTGAAGATCGTTACCGCAACTACGTCGCCGAACTCAAGAATGACGAAGAAATCTCCGGCCTGCTCGTTTCCGAAACCGGCAACAGCGTCACCATCATGGGCATCAACGGTGTTGAGCAAACCATTCTCCGCTCCGACCTGCGCTCCCTCACTGCTCAGTCGCGCAGCCTCATGCCCGAAGGCTTCGAGCAATTCCTAAAACCACAGGACGTCGCTCACCTCATCAGTTTCATCCAGAACTCCGCTGCCAGGCCGAAGCCATTCCCCGGCAACCATCCCGACCTCGTCCGCGCCGACGCCAACGGCATCCTTCACCTGACCGCCGCGACCGCTGAAATCTATGGCGACACTCTCATTTACGAATCCGGGCACCAAAATCTCGGCTACTGGAAAACCGAATCCGACCGCGCCGTCTGGACGTTACAATCCGCCGCCGCCGTCACCTATGAGGTCTGGCTCGACTGGGCCTGCCCCAACGACCGCGAAAACAACCAATACATTTTTCAATCCGCCGACCAAACCTGCATTGGTTCTGTCCAAGGCACGGGCACCTGGGATGACTACCGCCAAAAGAAAATCGGTGAAATCACGTTAAGCCCCGGCACGCACCGCGCCACCTTTCGCGCCGCCAAGCCAGTCAAAGGTTTCCTCCTCGATCTCCGCGAACTCCGCCTTGTTCCTCGGCAGACGCAAAGCGCAAAAAAGTGAATTCAATTTGATTCAAACGGAATGTATTTTATCAATGATAGCATTGTTATGCCGCAGCTTATTGTGCGCGATATCGAGGAAAGAGTGGTCCGCCGCCTCAAGGAACGCGCCGGAGGAAGAGCATAGCCGGTTTTTGCGAGAAACTCTCTTTCCCAGCGGCAAAGCCCGTCCTTCGTTTAAGGAACTCCTTTTGAACATGCCCGGACGCGGCGGCTGATTCGGACTTTGCGCGAGTGAAGGATAGGGGACGCAAAGTGACGTTGTGAGCGGGTATTTGCTCGATACAAATGTCGTCAGCGAATCGCGCAGGAAAAGTCGTGCTGACAAGAAGGTTTTCGAGGGGTTTAGCACTGTCTTGGAAGAGTTATTTCTAAGTGTCTAGTCCCCGGTGAAATTCGGAAAGGCATTGAATCCATGCGAGCCAGAGACGCCGCGCAGGCCAGGAGTTTGGAAACTTGGCTGAGGACCGTCGAAAGTACTTATGAAGAGCGGTTCTTGCCGATAACGGCCAACATTTCTGACCGCTTTGGCCGCCTTGCTGCGATTCGACCTACCTCAACGGTTGACAGCTTGATGGCTGCGACTGCATTGGAGAACTCGCTCACACTCGTCACGCGAAATACGGAAGATGTCCGTCATACTGGGGTTGCACTTCTCAACCCGTTCTCGTAACGACTTCTACGCTTGAGCGTAGAGCTCACTAATCAGTTCGCGTAGCTGCACCGCTTCCGCGGAACCCAACGTTTCGATTAATGGCCCAATCCGGCTCTTGGCCAGGGCGCGTATCTGGTCTACTGCGACTTCAGCGGGATGGCCAGCGCAGGCGATCTGCAGTCGCGTTCGCCAGCCAGGATGCACCTTCGACGTAATCGGACAGACAGTTACCGTGCGCGTAAGTGAATTAAACACATCGAGACTAATAATCACCACCGGACGCGTTTTGCCTATTTCGCTCCCTTCCACCGGGTCCAGACGAGCCCAGCGGATTTCGTATCGTTTCATTTCTTTGAACGATGCTTCTTTGCTCCAGAAGACGCGCCGCTCTTTTTCAACCACTCGACAGCGTCCTGGGGAAGGGGATGTTCCCACGGACAATTCTCAAGACCATCGGCGACGGTGCTGTCCCATTCTGCCCAATCTTCCTGTTCTGCTCCCATTTGGCGGGCGGTTTCCAGACACGAAAGACTTTTATCCGCTTTCGTTCCCTTGATAACGATTTGGTTTTCCTGTTCTTCCAGCAGAACTCCTTCTTCCAGCCGATAACGCCGGATCATCTCCGCCGGCAGGCGCAATCCTCGGGAATTGCCAATGCGCGTTAATTTTGTTTCCAACGATTTCATTGATGTAAGAACGGTAATTACTCATGCAGCTACGGTCAACATCGATCCGATTTTCTGAAAATGCATTGGCCGGAATTGCAGGGGATTGGCCCTACGGGAGCCTATGCGCCTTTGTTAGCGCTCATTCTCGTTTCAAAAAAGTTGAACGACTCTCCACCTCAAGGCACTTTCAACCGTCACGTGATCGGACTTAATCCAGCGTATAAAGCCTTTATCGATTCACTCGCTGCGGAATGTCTTTGGGCGGAAGTTCTTATCAGGCGCGAGGCCTTAGGCTTCAGCCTGCGTCATGTGCGCGTTCGTGACACCGATCCCGCGTTACTTAGAATCGTAGCCATTTCGGATCTTCGAAAGCTCGCCATGTTCGACGCTTCCGGGCAATTCCGCCCTCTGCGTTCTGCTCCCGATCTCGTCGACGGGTGGATTTGTTTTCCTAAAACAGATGAGGAACTCGTCCGCGCGATCCAGGAACTCTATCCCGGTTCCATTCCGGATTGGTATGCCACGCAAACGGGAGTTCCGCCCGCGACCAATTATCGCGAATTCACGGACCGCCAGAGCGGCATGTATCGCGTCACGAAATTCCTTGTAGACTCCCAGGCGGCGCAGGTCATTTCGGCCTGTTGTCACTCTCGGTTCTGTTTGAAGCGTCGCTTTTGGACTGTCGAAGGCCTTGCGCCGGATAGCGCAGAATCCAAGTCACCAATCCCGTGCCTGGAACCTTGCGCGGTGCTCCTGGAATTCGCGCGCAAAGCGGCGCGGATTGAACAGGAGGAAAGACTATCCGTCCAACTCCCGGCGAGTGATCTGGCGACGCTGGTTGGCGCCGCGAAGTCGTTACTCGAAGTCGCCAGGGCAGGGGAACGAACCGGAAATATCGGCTCACCGCTCAACCCTCGCCGTCTGCAACTCGTAGTGGAAAAGTATGGAGCGGCAGCTGATGCTGCCACGAATAAAGCGGAAGAAAGCTCATCATGAAAAAACTGCTGCTCATCACATTGCTCTCGGCGACAGCCGCCTTCGCCCAGAATACGAAGACGAACTCGCTGCCTTCCGATCCCGACAAAGCCTGGAAGGAAATCGAAGCGGCCTCCAAAGCTCCGCCCATCCCTAAAGATTGGGCGCCGACCGGTCCGACCGACGAACAACGTCAGCAATTCGAAAAGCTTTTGGGCGAGCGATCGGCTGACGTCGCGGAAAAAGCGCACGAGTTTTACACCCGCTTCCCCGAACACGCCAAAGCGGCCGAAGCGAAAGTTCGCGAAGAATCTTTTAACCGGCAGGCCCTGCGGTACGGCAACAAGTCCGCTGTCGAGAAAGCGGAGGCCAATGCGACCGACGAGCAAAAAATCGAAAAGAAGCTCGAAGATGTTCAACGTCGCGCGATGGAAAAACGACCTGAAGGCACTGCCGCCGTTTTGAATGAAATCGAAGCCGGCACGCGCGAGGTCATGAAAGAATTCCCGAAGAGTCCGCAACCCTGGCAAATGATGATGATGGTTGCGAACTACAGCGATCCCGAAACCCAAAAACGCGTGCTCGCGGAGATCACAGAATCCACCGTTGCCGACCAGGAGACGATCGCGCAAGCCAAAGGCCTTCTCAAAGCGATCGGCTCGCTCGGCCGCCCGCTCGAACTGACCTTCGAAGCCATCGATGGCCGCAAAGTCGATGTCCAGAAGCTCAAAGGCAAAGTGGTCCTGATCGATTTCTGGGCCACCTGGTGTGGTCCCTGCATGGCCGCCTTGCCCGAAGTCGTCGAGGTCTACAATAAATATCGCGACAAAGGCTTCGAAATCGTCGGCATCAGCCTCGACAAATCCGACAAAGCGCTCAAAGGCGTTTTGGAAAAGTACAAAATGGAATGGCCGCAATATTTCGACGGCAAAGGCTGGGGTAACAAGTTCGTCATCGAATACAACATCAGCGCCGTCCCCACCATGTGGCTTGTGGACAAAGCCGGTAAACTCCGCACCATGCAAGCCCGCGAAGATCTCGAGAAACAAATTAATGACTTGTTGGCTGAACCCGAAAACTAAAGCTTTTTCAGTTGCGAAAATTGGCGGAATGCTTGAAAGCGAAGCATGAGCAAAATGGTTTGGCCATTAACCGTCGTCGCACTTTTTGCTTTCGGGTCGGCCCAAGCTGGGATCATCAAATTGGCCGAATCGGGCGATCCCGAGCCGGCGCCCAACGGCACGAACGTATTTTCTCAGATCGGGCAGGGGATCACATTGAACAGCGAAGGGCAGGTGGCCTTTGTTACCGATGTTCGGAATAACGGGTTCGAGCAGGGAGAAGGCGCTTATCTCGCGGACCAGGCCGGGGTGAAAACCATCGTCCGCGTGGACCACCCCGCGCCGGGTGCCAACGGATATTTCGAGAGGTTCTATGATTTTGTGGCGTTGAACAGCACCAGCCAGGTGTTTGAGGCGAATTTGAAGAATACCCTTAATGGCGCCAATGATAACTCCGGGATTTTTTCAATTTCCAGCGCCGGATTGACACAAATTGCGCGCGCGGGCGCGCCACCGCCGGAGGGCGGGGTTTTCAGGAGCTTTCAAGGGACACCGGTCGCGGTCAACCGGGTGGGCCAGGTTGCGTTTAAAGCGAGCACAACGACTCATCTCACTGGCACCGTTTATCTTTGGACCGCGGGCAAGTTGAAACAATTGGCTTTTGCAGGGCAGGCGATGCCGGAAGGAGGGGGAACCTTCAACCAGTTTACAGATCTGGCTCTCAACGATAATGGGCAGGTCGCCTTCTCCTGTTTGCTCGTTTCGACGAGTATTTACGGTGTTTATCTTGCGGACGGAAACTCCGTTTCACTCCTGGCCAAAGGTGGTCAAGCCTCGCCTGATAATAATGGACAAATCCTCACTTTCGGAGCCACTACGCCTGCCTTAAACAACAAGGGAGAGATTGCGTTTGTGGCGATGTTGAGCGGAACCGCGGGCGGCAACGGAGACAACCTCGCACTATTCCGGGCGGACACGAATGGACTTACGCAATTGGCGCGGAAGGGGGAAACTGTGCCGGGCGGCAACGGCCGGTTTTTGGATTTCGGGCCGGGTCTGGCTAAAGCGGTGATCAACAGTAATAGTGCCGTGGCTTTCATCGCGAATATTACTGGCTCCTCTGGAGGCACTGCAGATAACGCAGCGGTTTATATTGTGAATGGAACAAATCTGATCCAGGTCGCGCGGAAAGGACAAGCCGCGCCCGATGGAAACGGAACCTTCGCGAGCTTCGGATATCCGGCCTTGAACAATCGCGGACAGTTGGCATTTACCGCAACACTTGCCGGAACGAAGGGCGGCAGTTCGGATAACGAAGGAATTTTCGTCACTGATCCGGCGTTAAGAATAACCCAAGCGGTTCGCTCGGGAATGAAGATTGGTTCGGAGACGTTGGCCAGGCCGTCTTTTGTGGCTGGACCAAATCCAGGTGGAGTGAGCGGGTTCAACGACGAGGGTGACCTCGCGTTTTGGGCCGCATTGGGCGGCAATTACGCAGCACTGCTCTGGAGCGAACTGATCATGGGCGATGTGGCACACGTCGGAAATACGATCCAAATGTCGCTCAGCCTGCCATCCGGCACGACGAATTTTGTTCAGGCGACATCCAGTCTGGATCAACCCTTTGAGAATATTGCGGGGCCGCTTGTGGCGTCGGGCCGCCGAATACGAACGAACTTCGTTCAGCAACTGCCTGCCACGAAGGCGAGCACCTTCTTTCGAGTGAGTCAGCTCGCGAAGTAAGCTTCAGGCTGGCAACTGCGCGGCAAGCGTGCATCATTTGCCCGAAAAATGGTGCCTGAGAAACTTCTCGCCGAACTGATCGCGCTCCCGAGCGTGAATCCCGCGTTCCTGCCGGCCGGCGACGAACGTGCGGGCGAATGGCGCGCAACGGATTATCTCTCCGCCCTGGCCGGAAAGGCGGGTTTGCCGGTGGAATATCAGGACGTTATGCCATCCCAAAACGGCGCGCCCGCGCGACGAAATTTGATTGTTCGCTGGTCGGCGAGTTCCAAGCCGAAGCAACGCATCTTCCTGGCCCCACATTTGGATACGGTCGGTTCGGCGGATATGCCCCAAGCACATTTTCAACCGCGCACCGTTGCCGGAAAAATGCGTGGGCGCGGCGCATGCGATACGAAAGGGAGCGTGGCCGCGATGTTCACCGCGCTGCTGAACGTCGCGAAGAAAGGACCTTCCCTCAAAGAAACGGAAGTGGTGTTCGTTGGGTTGGTCGATGAAGAGAATGCGCAGGAGGGTTCGCGCGCGCTCGCAAAATCTAATTTGAAGGCAGACCTGGCGATTGTCGGCGAGCCCACGGAGTTAAAGGTGGTCACGGCGCACAAGGGCGATATGTGGCTGAAGTTGGTCACGCGCGGGAAAGCGGCGCATGGGGCGCGGCCGGAACTGGGGATCAATGCGGCGCACAAAATGGCAAGAGTGATCGATCTGCTTGAGACTGAATATGCCCAGGAGTTGAAGACGCGGCGGCATTCGCTTTTAGGGCATCCGACCATCAGCGTCGGGATGGTTCACGGCGGCACGCAGCCGAACGTTGTCCCGGATCGATGCGAAATTCAGGTGGATCGCCGAACGATCCCGGGTGAAAAGGACGCGAAAGTGCAGCAGGAAATTATTTCATTTCTGCGCGGACGCGGCGCGACAGTTGAAATGATGAATTCCAAACATCCGTGCATCGCTTTGGAAACCGATCCGAGTTTGCCTTTGGTTTCGCAGTTCATGAAAAGCACGAAGCAAAGAGAACCGGTCGGCGTCGACTTTTTCTGCGATGCGGCCGTTATTTCGGCCGGCGGAACGCCTTCGGTCGTTTTCGGTCCGGGCAACATCGCTCAGGCCCACACAAGCGACGAATGGATTTCGCTTACTTCCTTGAAGCGCGGCACCGAGATTCTCACCCGTTTTCTTAGCTCCCTTCCTTAGCCGCAAATGCAAGCGATAAACCACGAATGGACACGAATGAACACGAATTATCTGATTACAATGAGTGCTTTGCCAGCCGCTCGCGTTCATCAAACATCGGTTTTGGTTACGTCTGAATAAAATCTTGCTTTCATTCGTGTTTATTCGTGTCCATTCGTGGTTAAACTTCATAGCTGCCACTTAGTTGATGCGCCTGGCTTTCCTCACGCACGAACCGTTTTATCCGCCGAGCGGGGGTGGTTCCGCGGAGGCCATTTATCTGGTTGAGGAGATGGTGAGCCGCGGCTGGGAAGTAAATCTTTTCTGTCCCAAAGTTGCAGATCCGTCAGCAGTGCAAAAGCGGTATGGGGTTAAACTGCATCAATTCACCACTTGGGAAATGGGGCGCTACACGAAACTGCGCAATCCGAAATATTTGATCTATCCGTGGTTTCTTCAAGGGTTCGTCGAACGAACTGCGGGCCCCCAGCGCTATGAACTTGTTTTTTCGCAGCATGCGATTGCGGCGGTGACGGCGGGCCGATTAAAGAAGAAATGGGGTGTGCCGGTGGTGATGAACTTTCTGGATTACCTCACCGGATTTATGGAGACATGGCCGATCTGGCTCGCGCCGCCACCGGCCTTGAAGGTTCTGATGCGTTATGAACTGTCGTTGCCGCGCCGATACAATGCTGACGGCGTGCTGACGGTTTCTGACACGCTGGCCGATTATTTCGCCCATGCGCATTATTCACGCGAAAAAATTTTGCCGATTTACTACGGCTTCGATTCGTCCTTGTTTCCTTTTCGTGATCCCGTGCGATGGGACGGGGTTCGTCCGCCGACTATCGTAATGCACGGATCGCTCGATCATCATCATTTGCGCGATATTGCTTTGGTCGCGTTCGAACGGTTTTTGCGTGATATCCCAAATGCGATTTTCCGATTTGTCGGGCACCGCACCGCAGCGTTGGAGAGGTTTCTATCGCACGCAAAGGTGAAGATTCCCAAGGCGAACATCGAGTGCACCGGGTTTGTTCCTTATACCGAAGTCGTCAAACATTTGCAGTGCGCCGATCTGGGAATCGTGCCGTACGAGGAATCCACCGGAACGCATTGCGCGTTCGTCGCGAAAATTGTCGAATACCTGGCTGTCGGACTGCCTGTTGTGAGCACAAGTATCAACAGCGCCTCGCGCTATTTCGCCAATGAAACGACAGTGCGATTCGCGGGGTTCGACGGCGAACGTTTCGGCGCGGCGATGGTCGAGATGCTGCGCAACGGCGCTGATCCGGCAGCAGCGCGTCATGCGAGCGAACGAGTTCGGCGCGAACTGGATTGGCGAGCAATCAGTCGCAAGGCTGTTGATTTCTCCGAACAGATTGTGGCACGCAAATCGAAAGCATGAACAAGGAAGGCAAACTGGCATTTTTCCGGCAAAGCGGATGGCTGGTGATCGCGACTGGTATCTGCGGCGTGTTCCTGATGGCGGTATATATCTTCAAAATTGAAGATGCCGGCACCTTTTTCACGATGCTCCGATTCTTCACCGTCCTGGGGATCGTCACCTCAGGCCTCCAGGTGGTGATGGCCCAGGAGGCGGCAAGTGCGCTGACACCGGAACTGCAAACGCAATTGCGTGTCACGACCCGGTCTGTCGCCCGGGGCATTTTTTTCTTTTGGATACTGGTTGTCGTGGTGTGCCTCTTCTTCAAAGACTGGTTGTTGCACACGCTAAAAATCGCGAACGGAGCCACGCTTGCGATCACGTTGGGCTTGCTCCTCGCACAACTTTTCCTGCCGTTCGTGCAGGGTCTTCTGCAGGGAACCCAAAAATTCGGACCTCTCGGGTGGTCGATCATGCTGAACGGCGTTGGGCGATTTGCAGGCATCTTCATTTTGTTGAGCTTTCTGGGGGCGAATGCGACGACCGCTCTGGCGGGGGCGCTGCTGGGCCTTGGGTCCGCTGTCCTGCTGGGCGCATGGCCTTCGCGAGGACTCATTTTCTCCGGAGCAAAGGGCGGTTTTGACTGGATCCGTTGGTTGGCGGGTGCTCTGCCTCTGAGCGCAGGCGCGGGATCGATCGTGTTTCTCATGAATGCCGATGTGCTCTTCGTGCAGGCCCATTTCAGCCGTGCCGAGACTGAATTTTACGGCGCTGTGTCCATCGTCGGCATTGGTCTTGTAACCTTCACAACACCGATGGCCGCCGTGATGTTCCCGAAACTGGTACGAAGCGTGGCCCAATCACAAAAAAGCAACTCGCTTCTGCTCGCCGCCAGCGGCACCGCGACGCTGGGACTTCTGGGTGCCATAATCTGCACCATTTTCCCGTGGCTGCCCATTCGGCTCATGTTTTTCAACAAACCGCACCTTTGGACTTCGGCGCAACTCGTCCCCGCGTTCATGTGGAGCATGCTCCCGGTCACCATGGCCAATTTGCTCGTCGGGAATTTATTAGCGCGAAGAGATTTTCGTGCCGTGCCTTGGTTGGTGGCGATCGCGGCGGGGTATGGATTCGAATTAAACCGCTATTTGAATGGGGTATCCTACACCGACGTGTTTGACGCGTTCAAAGGAGTTGTCTTTCGCTTGGGAGTCTTCAGTTTGCTGATGCTTTTAGTGGCGTTTCTCTATTCTGTCTTTCCGCGGTCCGGCCTTAAAAAGGAATAACGACCAATTGCGCAAACTGTCGTTCGCTGCGGGTTTCGGAATACGGTTTCGTGCCCGCCGCCCAGCCCGCGAGAATGATGGGTAATTGACTACATGTTATATGTGATGTATAAAAGACATCATGACTCGCACCCAAATTCAGTTTCCAGAGCCACTTTACCAACGGCTCAAAGAGATTGCCGAGGAACAGGACTGGTCACTCTCGGAGGTGATGCGCAAGGCGGCAGAGCACTTTGTCACCCGCTTTCCAGAAGGACCAAAACGGAAAAATGCCTGGCGCTTCCCAACGCTCGACTGTGGCGGGGATTTTCTTACCGATCCTGCCCGGGTTCGCCCCGAAGCCGACGCGATTCTCAAGCGCAGCGCCTCGTGATTCTCTCCGCCGATACCAATCTTTTCCTCTATGCGGCCAATTCCGAATCGCCGCACCATGAGGTCGCGCGCAAGTTTTTCGAAGAGGAAACCGTCGGCAAAGAGCGATTCCTCCTGTGCGGCCTTGTGTTGGTGGAGATCTACATGCAGCTTCGCAATTCCGCCGTCTTCAAGAAACCGAAGACCGCCCGGGAAGCCGCCGCCTTCTGCGACGCCCTCCGTGCCAACCCTGCCTGGGAATTCGGTGACTACGAACCTGACGTCGCAAAACCACTTTGGAACTGGGCGGCCAAAACAAAGACGGGTTTCCGACACATCATCGACGCTCGCCTCGCTTTCACGCTCCGCCACCACGGTGTCACTCATTTCGCCACGGCAAACGCGAAGGATTTTGAAGAATTTGGATTCCAGGAAGTGTGGAATCCTTTCGATACCTGAAGCTACTTCGTACAGGGGCTTGTCTTGCGACTGGGGAATCTTCAGTTCGCTGATGCTGTTAGTGGCGTTTCTTTATTCTGTCTTTGCGCGGTCCGGCGAAAAAAGACAATAACGAGCATCGCGCACAGTGTGAGAAGAATGATGAGAGCGACGCCGACGAGCAGAAGGCGGACGAGCAGGCGATTCGCGGTTTGCTCGAAAGGTTCGCCCGCCTTTTGCAACTGCGGAATCGCTTTGTCTATTCCATTGAGAGCGGCGTTCAATTCTTTCATCGTGAGAGTGATCTCCTTTGCCGCCGTCGCGTAATCGAGAATGTCGAACGGACGTTTTTTCGGATCGAGCGTGCTCGCGGGTTCGTTCGTGCCCTTATCAAAACGCGCGATAAAGGAGTCCAGGGTTTTGATCATCGCGTCGGAGGCTTTTGCGAATTCGGTTCCGTTGGAAAGGGAGGTGCGAAGTTCGACGAGATTGGCGTGCAGCTTGATTTCGTCCGCCGCGAGCGTGGCGACGAGGTTCGTTCGTTCGGTGGCCACTCCGTCGAAGATTTGTTTGATTGCGGCCTGGCGTTGTTGATCGACGAGCGCGGGAAGTTGATCGGCAACACGCGCAAAACTTTGCGCGGTCGCCGCAACTTGGGTCGTGTTGGTGAGCAGTTGTTGCACCGCCGGAAGACGCGTCGCGTTCAGACTGAGCAGTTCGGTTTGCCAGCGCAAAATGAAGGGCATCTTCTGACTGACGAAGAGTGCGCGTTCCGCAAAGAGGCGTGTTTGAGCTATCTCGCGCGTCGCAGGATCGAGACCCGCCAATGGGTCAAGCATGAGCCAATTGAAAACGCTGCCCGGTTTCTCGGCTTCGCTTTTGTTGGCGCTCGCGATGTGTGCGGCAAATCCCACGGCACGACCGGAGAGCACTGATTCGGGAGTGGTGTTGTTACGCTGCCAGCCTTCGATCGCAGAAATGAGCTCGACCTGTTGCTCCGGCTTAAGGACCTTCCCGACAGAGACCCAAAGGTTGGTTTCGGCGGCCTGAAAAGCTTGAATGAGCGGGAGTGCAGAGTCGCCAAAGACGTTGGGCCGCCAATGCTTTTCGAGTCCGATGTGAGTTACGGCGGTAAAGACGGTAAAGTCGAGAAGGTTGGCAAAAGCGTTCGGGCCGGAAACGATCGAAGTGACTTCGGTTGCAAATGCGATTTTCCACTGGAGAGCTTCGGCCGGTTCAAATACGTTGGTGTTCCGCCGCAATTTGTCGACCCCAATGCGCATGCCGGGCAGAAACTCGTCCGCGATGCGCAATAGATTTTGTTGCACTTCAAAGGGATCGGCCGGCGCCTTCTGCCCGGACTGAGTTACGCTGCTCACCGCCTTGCCAGGAAGCTGGACGGTGCTCTTCACGGCCCGACAGGCCACCAAAAGGATAATGAGCGAAAGCGCGACGAGAATCGCCGATCCTTTCTTTATGATGTCCACAGGTATGTGACGCATTCTACTGTTGCGGGACTTCAGCGGGCTGATTCGACCCGGTAGGCGAGGATGAAATCAGGCCGCCGTCTGAGTTCAATAGCGAAATCTGAAATCGGAACGGAAAGTTCCCGGAAGCGAATGGGATCAAATCCGGCTTATTTTTCGCTTTGTGATTGGCAGTCCCTCTGTATCATGCGCGCTCTTTGAACTGAAATTGAAATATGAGTACGATTGTTGATATCCAGGCGCGAGAGATTCTTGATTCGCGCGGTAATCCCACTGTTGAGGTGGATGTTCATTTGGCGGGCGGAGCGATGGGACGCGCGGCTGTTCCGAGTGGAGCGAGCACCGGCGAACATGAAGCGCTCGAACTCCGTGACGGTAATGCCAAGCGCTATCTCGGCAAGGGCGTGTCCAAGGCCGTAAGCAATGTGACCGAGCTGATTTTCCCCGCTCTGGAGGGACAGGATGCTTTCGACCAACTGACGATTGATCGCACGATGCTCGAACTCGACGGCACTGAAACCAAGAGCAAACTCGGCGCAAACGCCATTCTGGCTGTTTCTCTGGCGACTGCGAAAGCGGCTTCGGAAGCCATTGGTTTCCCGCTGTTTAAGTATCTCGGCGGGCCCAACGCAAAAGTGTTGCCCGTTCCGATGGCCAACGTCATCAATGGCGGCGCGCACTCCGATGCTCCGATCGACTTCCAGGAATTCATGATCATGCCCAAGGGCTTTGACACTTTTTCCGAAGGATTGCAGGCGATCACCGAAATCTTTCACGCGCTGAAGTCCGTGCTGAAGAAGAAGGGGCTCTCCACCGCGGTCGGCGATGAAGGTGGGTTCGCACCGAAACTCGAAAGCGCCGAAGCTGCGATCGAAGTGATCCTTCAAGCCACCAAGGACGCTGGCTACAAAGCGGGCAAGCAGATCTATCTCGCGCTCGACGTCGCTTCTTCCGAATTCTTCGACGGTAAGAATTACGTCTTCAAAAAGAGCACAGGCCAGAAGCTGACGGGCGAACAACTGGTCGACTTCTACGTCCAGCTTACGAGCAAATATCCGATCGTCAGCATCGAAGACGGCTGCGCCGAGAATGATTGGAAAACCTGGAAACTTCTCACCGACAAGCTCGGCGACAAAGTCCAGCTTGTCGGCGACGATCTTTTCGTCACGAACGTGAAGTTCCTCAAAAAGGGCATCGATCAGGGTGTTGGGAATTCCATCCTTGTTAAAGTGAACCAGATCGGTTCTCTCACCGAGACTCTCGATGCGGTCCAACTCGCCCAGAACAACAGCTACACCGCTGTTATCAGTCACCGCTCAGGCGAGACGGAAGATGCAACCATCGCCGACATCGCCGTCGCTACGAACGCCGGCCAGATCAAGACCGGCTCTCTCAGCCGAACGGACCGCGTCGCCAAGTACAATCAACTTCTCCGCATCGAACAGCTTCTCGGTCAAAATGCTGTTTACGGCGGGAAGATGTAAATTTTTCCGTTTTCGGGCGGTTCATTGAGAGCCGCCCGCCTTCCGCTCCGCGCCTCGTCCTCCCCTTAAGAGAAGGTACTCTCAGCCGATACATTTTAAGATTGACGGGTGCGTACCTGCATGTATCATCCTATCCTGATACGTCGATATGTTCGCTCGTATCGTTACCGTCAGCCGCTGAATTAAAATGAATAGACGTTTTATTTTCTCTTCCGAATCGGTCGGAGAAGGTCATCCGGACAAAGTCTGCGATACCATTTCCGATGCCGTCCTTGACGCCTGCCTGGCTCAAGACCCGCGCAGCCGCGTGGCCTGCGAAACTTACGCCAAAAGCAATATCGTCATTGTCGGTGGCGAGATTACTTCGAATGCGAAACTCGATTACGTCCAAATCGTCCGCAACGCCGTGCGTGAGATCGGCTATGTGAATGACGACGACGTTTTCCACGCCGATCGCATTTTCGTCATGAACATCATCACCGGCCAGAGCCAGGACATAGCACAAGGTGTGGATGAACGTTCTGCCGAAGGAAAAGAAACTGCGGAACAAGGCGCTGGTGATCAGGGCCTGATGTTCGGTTACGCTTCTGACGAAACGCCGGAACTCATGCCGGCCCCGATTATGTTCGCGCATCGGTTAGGTCGCGAATTAACCCGGATCCGTAAAGCCGGCGCGGCCAAGTGGCTTCGTCCCGACGCGAAAAGCCAGGTTTCCGTTCAATACGACAACGGCAAGCCGGTGCGAATCACGAACGTCGTCATCTCCACACAACACAGCGCGGACGTGAAGCACAGCGAGATTCGCGACTTCTGTATCGCGGAAATTATCAAGAAGGTGCTTCCGGCCAACCTCCTCGACAATAAGACTGAATTTCTGATCAATCCCACCGGCCGTTTCGTGGTCGGTGGTCCTCAAGGCGACACCGGTCTGACCGGCCGCAAGATCATCGTCGATAGTTACGGCGGCATGGGCCGGCACGGTGGTGGCGCGTTCAGCGGCAAGGACCCGTCAAAGGTGGATCGCAGTGCAGCTTACATGGGCCGGTACGTGGCGAAAAACATCGTGGCGGCAGGTCTCGCTGCACGCGCAGAGATTCAATTCGCCTACGCAATCGGTCATCCGAAGCCGGTTTCGGTTTTCGTAGATACTTTCGGCACGGGCAAAGTTTCGGACGAGAAAATCACCGAAGCAGTCCAGCAGGTGTTCAGTTTCAAGCCGGCGGATATCGTCAAGCAACTCAACCTGCTCCGCCCGATTTATTCGAAGACGACCAACTACGGTCACTTCGGCAAGATCGACGACACGAACAGCATCACCTGGGAAAAGACCGACAAAGTCGAAGCCCTCAAAGCGGCAGTTAAATAAGGAAAAGAATGCGCACTCACGATTACAAAGTTAAAGATATCAGCCTCGCGGAATGGGGTCGTAAAGAGATCACCATTGCCGAGAAGGAAATGCCGGGTTTGATGTCGGTTCGCCAGAAATACGCGGCCACCAAACCGCTCCAGGGCGTTCGCATCACCGGATCGCTCCACATGACCATCCAGACGGCTGTGTTGATCGAGACTCTCGTTGATCTCGGCGCATCCGTTCGCTGGGCGAGTTGCAACATCTTCTCGACCCAGGACCACGCCGCGGCCGCCATCGCGAAAGCGGATGTGCCGGTCTTCGCCTGGAAGGGCGAAACGCTTGAAGAATATTGGGACTGCACACTTCTCGCGATCAATCACCCGAATGGCCTCGGCCCTCAACTCGTGGTTGATGATGGTGGTGATGTCACCCTGCTCATTCACAAAGGTTACGAACTGGAAAACGGAAGCGACTGGGTGAACACCCCAAGTGGCAGCCACGAAGAGAAAGTCATCAAGGATCTTCTCAAGCGCGTTCACAAGGAAAGCCCTCGCAAGTGGCACGACCTCGTCACAGAATGGCGCGGCGTTTCTGAAGAAACGACCACCGGCGTGCATCGTCTTTACCAGATGCTCGAAGCGGGCAAACTGCTCGTTCCAGCGATCAACGTAAACGACTCTGTCACCAAATCGAAATTCGATAATCTCTACGGATGCCGCGAATCCCTCGTGGACGGCATCAAGCGCGCGACCGACGTGATGGTCGCGGGCAAAGTGGCGGTCATCTGCGGCTACGGTGATGTGGGCAAAGGCTCGGCGCACTCGCTGAAAGGCCTGGGTTGCCGCATTGTCGTTACTGAGATCGATCCGATTAACGCTCTGCAGGCTGCCATGGAAGGTTTCGAAGTCACCACTCTTGAGGACACCCTCGGCCGCGGCGACATTTACGTGACTACCACCGGCAATTGCGACGTGATCACGGTCGAGCACATGGCCAAAATGAAAGACCAGGCCATCGTCTGCAACATCGGCCATTTCGATAATGAAATTCAGGTCGACAAACTCAACAATTATCCGGGCATTAAGCGCCTCAACATCAAGCCGCAGGTGGACCAATACACCTTCCCGGATGGTCGCTCGATCTTCCTGCTGGCGGAAGGCCGCCTGGTGAATCTCGGTTGCGCGACGGGCCACCCGAGCTTCGTCATGTCGAACTCGTTCACGAACCAGACGCTCGCGCAGCTCGATCTCTGGAAGAACAAGGACACCTACAAGCCGAACGTCTATCGTTTGCCGAAGAAACTCGACGAAGAAGTTGCCCGCCTGCACCTCGAAAAAATCGGTGTGAAGCTCACGAAACTCACGAAGAAGCAGGCTGATTACCTGGGAGTCTCGGTGGATGGTCCGTACAAGCCGGAGCATTACCGTTATTAATTAATCCAACATTTCCGTCTAAATTGATCGCGCGGCCTCACAGCCGCGCGTTTTATTTTCTAGGCAAAACACAGGAATTTCCTATAGCTTTTGTATGCGCCAGTCGGTCTTTGCATTCGCAGCGCAAATGCGTGGGAGCGCGGATTTCCTAGTCCGTAGCCGTAACACTACTCTCAAAGCGCAGATCTCCCTCGCGCGGAGCCTCAGGTAAGCTGAGGGTTTTCAATGTGTTTCAGGGCCAAATGGAATGTGCCGATTGCTCAAGCATGCGTTCGCCAGTATGGTAACAGTCGTTCGGTTTTCTTAACGGCTGAATTTTTCCGTCGGGTGTCGTTGGCGCTTTGCTTTTGGGCGTTTTGACTCGTGCGTTGAATGGATAGTAACCTGATTACTTCCTCTTCCGGGGAGAGGGACAGCTTTATTCTGGCGCGGAACAGCCAGGGGATTGAGGTGCGTGCAGGCGTGCTCCGCCTGACGCGTTATTTGGCGGTGTTTGAGGTTTACAATCCCTACAGTATCCTTCAACTCTCCGAAGTTCTGTCGGACTTCAAGATCGTCATCAACGATCGCATCATGTATTCGGGACGCGCGGTCGTTTCCAACGTGGTGAACACCGGCATCATGCTGGTCTGTGAGGCGACGCTTGATGAGTCCTGGCTGGATATCGATCTTTTCTCCAGCGTTACAACTCCAAATCGCCTTCGGGCCGAATTTGCTCAATTCGTTCAGGAATGGCATAGAATCGAACGCATTCTTCCAACCTTTAAGGCTGCCGTGGCGGACCTGCAGACCATGCTCATGGACCTGCGGCGCTGGCTGGAACAGGTGGAATTGGGCATTCGCGCCGAACCACGGAGCGACCTCTCCGGCGTCGAAAAAAGCGTCATCGCGGAGCTGGAAGATCCGATATTACCTACAGTGGCTTCGTGGTTCGCCAAATTCGACGAAATCAGCGATCAGGTGGACGACGAATTTCGTCCCGTTCACCGTGCTTTCGCTCGACGTCTTTTGCATCCGCTGGTGCTCTGTTCTCCTTTCGTCTATCGCACCTTTCACAAACCACTCGGTTACGCGGGCGATTACGAGATGGTGAACATGATCCTGCGCGATCCGTACGAAGGCGCATCGCTTTTCGCGAAAATCGTCAACATGTGCTTCCTGAAAAATCCTCCCGCCGAAGCGCATCGCAATCGCATCAAATATCTTACCCAGCGCCTGTCCGAAGAAACCCGCCGCGTCCAAAAACTTGGCCGTCGTGCGCGCATCTTCAATCTCGGCTGTGGCCCGGCCAAAGAGATCCAGGATTTCATGAAGGCGGACCAGCTCTCAAATATCGCCGACTTCACACTTTTAGATTTTAACGACGAGACTCTCGAACACGCGAACGCTCTGCTCGCCAATGTGCGTTCGTCCAGCCATCGCGAAACGGGCCTGCAATTCGTTAAGAAATCGGTCCACCAGATTCTGAAGGAAGCAGCCCGGCCAGGTCCCGAGCTGAAACATGGTTCTTATGATTTGGTTTATTGCGCCGGGCTTTTCGATTATATGTCGGACCGGATCTGCAAACGGCTGATGAACATCTTCTACGAATTGCTTGCGCCCGGCGGACTCCTGATCGCGACCAACGTCGACGCGTCCAAGCCCTTTCGACACTCCATGGAATTTCTCCTTGAATGGCATCTCATCTGCCGCAACCAGCCGCAACTGGCCGCCCTTAATCCTGATAAAGCGCCTCCCGGATCATTCACCATCACCCACGAGCCGACCGGGGTGAACATTTTCATCGAGGTCCGAAAGCCCAATGCCAACTGAACAGCCATCCGCTGATCTTCAGAGCAGCTTTGAGGCGTATGATCGCAAGGTCACGATCAACAACATTCAACTCGGATGTTTGATTGGCGGCGTGTTGATGCCTGCGGGCGTCGTTCTCGACTATTTTGTTTATCACGATGACGTTCGGAGATTCCTTGCCCTTCGACTGGCCTGCTCGTTCCTCATCGGCGTGTTTTGGCTGATTGTTCGCTCTCCGTCTGGGCGACAACATTATAGAACGCTCGGCGTTGTGCTGGCTCTTATTCCCGCCGCATTTATTTCAATCATGATTGCTTGCGGGAGTGTGGGGCCGGAGCGCGCCTATGCCGGTGCCGCATCGCCTTATTACGCCGGCCTGAATCTTGTCCTCCTGGTTGTTGGTTTTATCCTGCACTGGAACCTTCGCCAAAGCCTGCTCGCCACGGCCTCGGTCCTCGTCATGTACCTGTTGGCCTGCTTCTGGAGCGAACCCCGCTTTCTCTCGGTTCAGGAAAACCGGGCCATCTTCGCGAACAACGTCTACTTCCTCGTCCTTACCGCAATCGTGGTGGTTGCGGGCAGCGGTTACCACTTCCGTCTCCGATTCCGCGAATACGCGCTGCTTTACCAGCTCGATAAGAACAAACAGGAACTCGAAGAGAACCATCGCAAGCTGAAGGAACTGGACGACCTGAAGAGCCGCTTCTTCGCGAATATCAGCCACGAATTGCGCACTCCGTTGACCCTCCTGCTCGCGCCGCTCGAAAGTATTATCGTCCAAAATCGCGCCACCCTCTCGGCCCAAACAATGGAGCTTCTCGCCACCATGCAAAGCAACGGCATGCGTCTCCTCAAGCTGATTAATGATTTGCTCGATCTGGTCCGTCTCGAGTCCGGCGCTATTAAGGTGAAACACGAGGCGATCGATGTCGGTGCTTTCGTCCGCGGCCTGGTTCAATCCGTCAAAAAAGTTGCAGATGACAAACACATCGCTCTCACCGCCAATGTTTCAGACGAAATTGGCTGGGTGCAGGGAGATCGCGACAAATGGGAAAAGATTTTGCTGAACCTCGTCTTTAACGCGGTGAAATTCACTCCTGGTGGTGGCAAGGTCGAAGTCAAGGCGAACAAAATCGATGAGCAGTTACAAATTCAAGTCGTTGACACCGGCATGGGTATTTCGAAGGAGAATCTGCCCAATGTTTTCAGCCGCTTTTGGCAAGCCGACAGTTCCGCTCAACGCAAATTTCAAGGGGCAGGCATCGGTTTGGCGCTGGTGAAAGAGTTAGTCGAGGTCCAGAGCGGGACCGTCTCCGTAGCGAGCGAACTGAACAAAGGGACAACGTTTACGATCTTGATTCCGTACTTGAAGACGGATCCCGTTACATCGCCAGCGCTACCCCCTGGGGGCGCCCAGGAACAACCCCCGGAGCAATGGTTGCAAACGCTTTACCGCCGCGCGGAATTCTTTCCTTCGGTTACTTCGGTCCAGGACAGCATGAAACCGGTCGAATCGATGGCGCGCAACAGCGGTCCAAAAGTCCTGATCGCGGACGACGAGCCGGACATGCTGCGCTTCCTGCGTTCGCAGCTCGTCTCCAAATTCCAGGTGATTGAAGCGGTCGATGGCAACCAGGCATTCGAAAAAGCAGCGCAGTTTTTGCCCGACATCATCCTGTTGGACATGATGATGCCGGGCAAAGACGGTCTGCAGGTTTGCCGCGAGCTGCGCGAACGGACTTCCACCAAACGTATTCCCATCATTCTGCTCACAGCCCGAGCCGACGAGGAAACCAAACTCCAATCGCTCGCCGCGGGTGCGAGCGACTTCCTGGCAAAGCCATTTTCCACGACGGAATTGCACGTCCGTGTGAAAAACCTTGTAGAATCGCACGATTATCAGCGACAAATAAGCAAACAGAATCAGGTGCTCGAGGCGACGTTGGAACAGTTGAAAGAAACCGAGACTCAGCTTGTGCAGACGGAAAAACTGGCCTCACTCGGTCGTATGAGCGCTGGAATCATTCACGAAATTAACAACCCCCTCAACTTCGCCAAGACCGCGACCCATATGCTCAAGCGGCAGGCGAGCAATCTGCCCGCCGAAGAGCAGGAGGAATATAACGATACGGTGCGCGACCTCGAAGAAGGGATTGACCGTGTGCGCGTTATTGTTTCCGACCTGCGCTCTTTCACTCATCCGAACATCGAAATGTTTGAAGATGTTTCAATCATGCACCTCATGACGACCACCCTCCGCTTCCTAAGCCACGAGTGGAAGGACAAGGTCGAAATCGTCCAAAACTACGACGAACAAGCCACCGTCTGGGGCAATCGTCACCAACTCATCCAGGTGATGATCAACCTCGTCTCCAACTCCATCGACGCCCTCAAGACCAAGACCTTTGACGCCGATAAACCTCGTATTGAGATCAAAGGCCTTCTGCAGAACGAACGATATCTGCTGAGTGTTCGCGACAACGGGCCCGGCATCAGCCCGGAGAACGTTGGGCGGATTTTTGACCCCTTTTTCACGACCAAGGACGTTGGGCAGGGGATGGGCCTTGGTTTAAGCATTTGCTATCGCATTATGGAAGCGCACAATGGACGCATCACCGTCGACTCGGTTTTAGGGTCCTATTGTGAATTCAAGCTGGACTTTCCCGCGCAACGGGAAGCCACAAAGGAAACTGACGCCTAAGCTGGGCCTATGCAAAACTTATACGACTATAAAAAGTTCGCCATTCTCTACGTCGATGACGAAGAGAAATCATTGAAATACTTCACCCGCGCTTTCCAGGACCAGTTCCGCATCTTTACTGCGGCCAACGCTCATGATGGCTTCGCCCTGCTCGAACAGCACAAGGATGACATCGCCATCCTCATGACTGACCAGCGCATGCCTGGCGAAAAGGGCGTGCAACTGCTGGAGAAAGCTCGCCAACTTCGGCCGCGTATCATTCGTATCCTGGCTACCGCCTACTCTGATTTCGAAGCGGCGGTGGACGCCGTAAACTCCGGCGCGATCTATAAATATGTTCACAAGCCGTGGGACATTCCCCAGCTTGAAGTCACCCTGAAACGTGCGCTCGAATTCTATCTCGTGCAGAGAGAACGCGACGGCCTTCTTAAAGAAAAGCTCTCGGTCCTCCACAACCTGATGATTACCGATCGTGTCGTCAGCCTCGGAGTTCTCGCCGCTGGATTGGGGCATTATATTCGCAACTCACTCGTCGCAGTCCGGACCTTCCTTGATCTCGCTCCCGAAAAACTCGAGGAGGAAAAGGTCGACTTCGATGAATTGCGCAATCCGAATTTCTGGCGTGATTTCTACGGGCACGTGCAGAAGCAGCTCCACCGTATTACAGAGCTTCTAACCGACCTCGGACTCGCCGCCGATCATCCGAACACCCAGTTTAATGACGTCGTCGACCTTTATACCCTGGCCGCAGAAGCGATCTCCCGCACCCGCACCAGCGTTGCCGAGAAAACCATCATTATCGAAAACCGCATTCCGCAGAATCTGACCAGGCTCAAAGCGGATCGCTATAAGCTCAGCCGCTTTTTCGAGCTGATCCTCAAGGATGAAGTGATCAACCTGCAAAACCTCGGCAAAGTCACCCTTTCGGCCTCTGAAGCCACGACCGAGGGTGGTCCCGTGATAAATCTCGTCGTCCAGGACAATGGTCCTGGCCTCGCCGCGGACTCGGTCCGTTCTGTTTTTGATCCATTCCTCGTCCGCTATGACAACCCGGAAGAATTCGGCATCAATCTCATGGCCTGTTTTTTCCTGATCTACCACCATGGCGGCAAGATTGAGGTCGAGAGCCAACCGGGGGCCGGCACGAAATTCACCATCGCCCTTCCGGTGAACCCGGTCGATAGCTCTTTAGTCCAGAGTGACCGCGAGTTTCTCCCGCATCTCCTCGCCAATGAAGCCCTTTGGGAAAAGCTGCTTGCGGGAACTGCCTGAGTCCGCATTCTATCAGCAGCGTGAGCCATAGAATCGTTATGACCCCAGCTCGCACCGTCGATACCGCATCCGGAGCGAGCACCAGTCCGATTTCCCATCCCGAACCTACCCTGCTCGTCGTGGATGACGACGGTTCCGTCCGGCACGCCCTCTCCATCACCTTTCGCGACCTCTACAATGTGAAGTTGGCCGAGTCGGGACCTGACGCCGTTGAACTATTCCGCAGGTATCCTGTGGATGTCGCCCTGCTCGACATTCACATGCCAGGAATGAGTGGATTGCAGGTCCTGAAGCAGATCAAAGAGATCGATCCCTCCGTCGAAGTAATCCTGCTCACCGGGTATGAGACAATAGAGTACGTTCGTGAAGCGATGCGCCTCGGGGCGTGCGAATACATCACCAAGCCTTACATCGTTGAAGACCTCCGCGCCTCCGTCGAAGCGGCCATGGCCCGGCGGGAAACCTCCCGCAAGACGGCCGCCTATGCTCAACAACTCACTCAGCTCCAAAACGAGATTCATCACCAGCAAATGCGCGAAGAACTGGCTCGGACCCGCAACCAGATCTACGCCAGCATCATCCACGATGTGACGAGCCCCCTTACCGCCATCGCGGGTTATTGCGAGTTGATGCAACACACAGTCGCGAACGCCGAAATGCTCGAAGCCGATCAACTCACCAAAGTTCGCAAGCAGGCCCAACTCATCTCGCGCAACGTCGCCAACTGCATTGATCTCTCCCGCCGTTACCTCGGCTTTCTCGAAGGCTCGACCAATGCCAAATCACAGTCCTCGGTCAACGAGGTCTTCTATGATCTTGCGGAACTACTCGAAGCCTACCCGAAAGTCCGCGCCAAACAGTTGGTCATTCAACCCATGGCCGCTGACCGTCAGTTGGCCATGCACCGCACCGACCTGCTCCAGGTTCTCTTAAACCTCACCATTAACGCTCTCCAAAGCGCTGTCGAATATCACCGGGTCCAAGTCTCCGCCCGCGAACTTGAACCGGAAGGCGTTCACGGCTACCTCCAAAACGGCCCGGGCATACACGTTATAAAATCGCCTGAGTTCGACGAGTCCGTCCCGCTGCTCGCCATCTCGGTTCAGGATAACGGCCCCGGCATCGTCGAACATCTCCTCTCAAAGATCTTCGAACCCTATTTCACCACCAAACCTCCCGGGCAGGGCAGCGGCCTGGGCCTCGCCATCGTTCAACGCCTCGTCCTCCACGCCCAGGGCGCCATCCACCTCAGCTCCCGCCCCGGCGAAGGCAGCACCTTCACCGTCTGCATCCCTCTGGAACAGCCCCACGGGCCAAGTTAATTTAACCCTGTAAGGTAGGGACGCGGTAAAGAATATGGTTCATCAGTAACGACTTCCCTTACCGCCACCGCACCCCGCCCTCGAACCTCGAAACCCGAAGGGTTTCAATGTGCATAGCTCCGGGCTCCGCCCGGAGAAAAGAACCGATCATTCAGAAGAACCGCGAAGCGGTTCCACAAACCTAAAATCACATTCCGCCAGACAGCCCAAGATTGCTTCCGGCTTGTCGCGCCGAAGCGCGCGCGGAGGCGGAAAGCAGCGCAGCGCCGGAAAACTGCCTTTGGTCATTCGCCAGCCGGTTCATCAACTCTGAAGGAGTTGCGGACTCTTCGCGCAATTTGATTCTTAGCGATCTTTCAAAATTCGTTCGTATTCCGCATGAGTGCCAATCCAGAACCAATGATAAGTCTCATTTCTCAGCAGCGCGAGCGAACGGTAATCTGCCGTGATTCTCGCCGACTAAAATGGCCCGACCTTTTTGAATTGCAGCGACGGATGGCGCGGATTGCTTTTCCACAGGCGGTACTGCTTACGGGCGGCCAGTTTGATTTCCGGAGGCAAATCTGCATGCGCCTTCCAGAATCTAGGAGTGGTCGATGATTTCATCGAAAGGTTTTACCCGTCCGGCGGCGATGTCCCCTTCGACCTCCTGAATCAGATGATCCAAACGGCCAGCGGCGGCGTCCGCTTCGATCTGCTGGTCCCACTCCTGCCACAGAGCTTCATGCAGATGCTGAATCAGATTCCACTTTTCGCTCGTTGGAAGCTGTTCAATGGCCGACCTGATTTCCAATACCGTGCTCATCCGGACAAAATAGATTGCACATTTTAATCAGCAAGTGCGGAAACTGCTGGACTAAATATCACGTCCCCCGACTGATCAGTCCCAGGGCTTTTCGCCCCTTTTGGGTTCAGCGCGTCGCTCTGCGCGCGCAACAATGATCTTTTACAATGGCACGCGCGAAGCGACGCGCTCTACCCAGAACTGGGCCGTTACGTTGCGGCAGCCTTTTCACGCTTTCCTTCACGGCGCAAATGCAAAACTTTCCACTCGTTGACGACTGCTCGAAAAATCTCAACACGCGTTCTTACCATTCTCGGAGCCACAGTGGTGTTGACTATCCTGGCCTTCGTGCTCACTCCTTTCCTTTCACACCGTTCGCGCGGTGAGCGCATCATCACCTACCATCATCTTCGCGCCTGCTACATGTTTCTCGAAGCCATCGAGGCTGAAACCGGTCATACCATAAATTCCGAATTATTCTCGAATCCAACCAACCCGCCTCACCTCGTTTTCTTGCGCTTATTGGAGCAATACACCAACACCTACGGCGGACACTTCAATACCAACCTCATTTTGGACGGCTGGCAACGTCCACTTCTGTTTACGAACGACCTCGCTCCAACGCCTTGGCTCCGCATCTGGTCCGCCGGTCCCAACGGCTCGAACAAACTCGGCTCTGGCGACGACATTGGCTATAACTACGACAAGCAGCTTCTGGCAAAGTAGCTACTGACGTTTGCACCCGGACTGCCAAACTAGCAATTCTAGGTTAGACAAGCAGCCCTTTAACGTTTTCTTCAATCCGAGTTTGCTAAAAATCTCTTGAACACGTCCTCCTCCTTTCATATGCAAGTCCGATGCAGGCGTCCATTATTTCGATCCTATCGGAAGCGAACTCGTTACACTCGCTTGCTGTCAACGTTGTGCAGGCGTTCGAGCTCTCGATAATTGGAATTGTTATTGGCGCATTTGTCTTCGGAGATAAAGCGAAACAACGACAAGTGAAAACCTTCCGGGACAAGATGCGCTTGGCATGGCGTCCCGCGTTAACCACTGGGTGCCTCCTGTTCTTCGTCGCTTTTTGGTTCATAACGGTGCTAAGGTCTGCCGCAGACCAAGCGGCGACATTAAAACCACTGAAACCGGAGCTAAGAGCGGAGGTCGGCCAATTCTTCATGAATGACGACCGTAACGATCCAAAGAACAAAATGGTGATCTTCGCTTTGTATATTTCGAATACAGGAGAGAGTTCAATCGCGAAGAATTTCTCTCTGGAAATCCAAAATCCGGTGAAGGAAAAATTTCACGGGATTACTCTTCCCCTATCATATGTTGGGGCCGGAATCACTCTGTCGAACAAGGACAATCCCGCACTCGCTCAATTTCCCCGTCAAGCGTACTTACCGTTCGCTTTGTCCGAGCAGCCAGTTCCGCCCGGCGCTGGCAAGAATGGTTGGGTTGGTTTCCTAGTACCGAACGCGACAACTCAAGCCATTTCCGGTCCGGGTACAGTGTTTGAATTGAAATTCGAAGACGTGACAGGGCATCCGCAGACGATCAAATATCCTATCCCGTCCATAGGTGATCAAAAGTAATTCCCAAAGCAAATTAACCGATGGCTACAAAGTCAATTCGTGTTAATTCGTGCAATTCGTGTCTAAAAGTTTTAAAATACCACTTGACCTAAAACTTACGTCGGTCTAACCTCCACCCATGATCACGAATCAGAATTCGTGGTCACTCGGTTTACCTCGCTGAAGCGTTGCGAAGGCGGGATCGACTCCGAATAAAAGTCCCTTTCGTTTTGGGCTTTTTATTTGCAGTCACTCACCGGGTGACCTTATTCGCTGTACCAGGAGCTTCAGCTCGCTCGGGAACACCCCTTTTCGACACCCCTGCCTCGTCACATTATTCGCATTCCGCCCATCGTCCTTCCATCCGCGACACGAAAGCAAATTCCCGCGCGAAGCGCCTGACTTCAATGCCAAATGAAAAACGCTCAATGCTCAATGAACAGAAACATAATCACACCAGAAATCACAACCCTTACGAAAGTCCTAATATGAAAACAGACATCGACTGCCTCAAAAACCTCTCCACCGACCAGCTCCAGCAGCTCCGCGTCTTCATTGAAGACCTCGGCTATCGCAAAGCTGCCACGCGCGCGTCCGAAGAATTCAACCAGCAAATCCACAAAACTGCCCTCCAGCGTTTCATGTGGCGCGCCGCCCCCGTCGAATTCCTCGAAGACACTCCGGAAAACGACGAATCCATCCACCAGATCCTGAAATTCGCCGCCGACGGTCAGCCCGAATTCACCGCTGGGACTATCCGCGCGCTTGAACAACTCGCATTCCAGCTCGCCTTCACCTGCACCGCGGTCGACGACGACATGAACGCTCTCACCAAAATCACCACCATGCTCTGCCGTTTCCGCAACACCTCCGTCCGCGAACGCATGGCCGCCGTCCAGGAAGGCAAACTCAAACTGCGCCAACAACAATTCGAAAACGCCAACAACCACGACACCGACGCCAGAATCCAGGACCTCAACCAAAAAATCGCCGAAGCCTTCGACTCCCATCCCGTCCTGACCGCCATCCACAACGCCGAGTCCATGGGTAGCGCAGACGTCTCGTCTGCTCGAGCGGGCGTCCCGCCCGCTGAACATGCGACCGCAACCACCGAAACCGCGCCCGTACCTCCTAAAAATAAAACACCAAACCGGGGTATTCCCGTTCGTAAAAATGCGCGTAGCGCCAGCTCTCAATGCCGAATGAAAAAGGCACAATGTTCAATGCTCAATGAAAGGCAACCGACAAAGTGCCTAACCGATGAGAGTCAGAATGAAAATACCGCCCCAACCTGAACCAACTCCTCTTAAAGCTCTACCAGTCCGCTTTTGCAGCGAACACCTCACGCTTCAAAATCGGCCTCTGGGCTCCCATGAAAATTCCCTTCCACCCAAGTTGTTTTCTTGAACTCATCCTCTCCCCTTGGAATGATTCGTCCATGTCCTACAGATCATTGGTGACAGTCGTTCTTTCTCTCAGCACCGTTTTTGCCCAACCGAAGTTCAGCGCCACTGGCACGCCCGCGGCGAATCTTAAGGTGCCTAAGGATTTTAAAGTCGATCTGCTCTACAACGTCCCAAAAGATCAGCAGGGCTCGTGGGTGGCCATGTGCATCGACCCCAAGGGCCGTCTGATCACCTCGGATCAATACGGCAAACTGTATCGGGTGACCTTGCCGCCGGCCGGTGCCACTACCGAGCCGCAGATTGAACCGATCGATGTGAAAGTGGGAGCTGCGCAGGGGCTTCTCTGCGCGTTCGATAGCCTGTACGTCATGGTCAACGAGGACAAGCCGGTGCCTCGCGGTCTTTATCGCGTGCGCGACACAAACGGAGACGACAAATACGACGAAGTCACTTTGCTCCGTCATCTCGAAGGGGGCGGAGAACACGGTCCTCACGCCATCATTCTCTCCCCGGACAAGAAATCCCTTTACGTCATCATCGGCGATCAAACGAAATTAACCGATGTAAACGCCTCAAAGGAGCCAATGGATTGGAGCGAAGACCATCTCTTGCCGCGCATGCCGGATGGCAACGGTTTCATGAAAGGGGTCCTGGCGCCCGGGGGCTGGATTGCAAAGGTCAGTCCGGATGGGAAAGACTGGGAACTGCATTGCACCGGCTTCCGCAATGAATACGACGCCGCGTTCAACCACGAGGGCGAACTCTTCACCTATGACGCGGACATGGAATGGGACCTGAACACGCCTTGGTACCGGCCCACCCGGATCAACCATGCCATCAGTGGCGCTGAGTTCGGTTGGCGCAATGGTGCCGGTAAGTGGCCCGCGTATTTCATCGATTCGTTTGGCGCGGTGGTGAATGTCGGGCCGGGTTCTCCCACAGGTGTCACATTTGGTTACGGCGCGAAATTCCCGGCCAGGTATCAGGAAGCCCTTTTCGCCTGCGATTGGAGCTTTGGCAAAATGTGGGCCGTGCACCTTACACCTTCAGGCTCTACTTACACTGGCACACTTGAGGAATTTATCACCGGACAGCCTCTGCCCTTAACGGACGTCGTCATCAATCCGTTGGATGGCGCGATGTATTTTGCTGTCGGTGGACGCAAGACTCAGTCCGCCCTGTATCGCGTAACCTACACCGGCAAAGAGTCGACAGCTCCGGCGACACCGGATCGAAAAAATCTGCGTGACCGCGAAAAACGTCGTGAACTGGAGGCGTTCCACGGTCATCCCGATCCCAAAGCGATCAAGAAGGCGTGGTCTCACCTGGATGACGAAGATCGCGCGATGCGTTTCGCCGCTCGCATTGCAGTGGAATGGCAGGATCCCTCGGAGTGGCGTGAAAAGGCGCTTGAAGAAAAGAATCCTCGCCGCGCAATCGCTGCTCTGGTGGCTCTGTCACGCGTCAGCAGCCGGGATGAATTTCACCGCAAGCCAACCGATCCACAGCCCGATCCCCTCCTGCAGTCCCGCATTTTGGAAGCGCTCGATCGGATCGACTGGAACAAACTTCCGGCAGACCAGGATCGTCTGGACCTGTTGCGCGCCTATTCGCTCGCCTTTACGCGACTCGGCAAACCCGACGAAAATGTCCTGAAATCGCTGGCCGCTAAATTCGAGCCTCTCTTTCCGACGAAATCCCGCGAAGTGAATGCCGAACTCGCGCCAATGCTCGTTTACCTGCAAGCGCCTACCGCAGCCACAAAACTAATGACGCATCTCCGCACCGCTCCGACGCAGGAAGAACAAATCGCCATCGCCCGTGACTTGCGCATGTGCAAAACCGGGTGGACTCAACCGTTGCGCGAAGAGTATTTTAAATGGTTCCTCAAAGCCGCCAATTTTAAGGGCGGTGCGAGCATGGCCGGGTTCATGCGGGAAATCAAAGCCGACGCCGTCGCGAACCTCTCGGACTCCGAAAAGGTCGCCCTTCAATCGATCCTCGACGCCAAACCCCAAAAGCAGAGCCCGCTCGAAATGCTTACCGCCCGGCCCGTTGTGAAGGCCTATACCGTTAACGATCTCGCTGCCGATGTGGAACGCGGCCTCAAATCCAAGCGCGATTTTGATCGCGGACGCCAATTGTTCGGCCAGGCCGGCTGCGCTGCCTGCCACCGTTTCGAGAATGATGGTGGTTCCGTCGGACCGGACCTGACCAACGTGGCGGGCCGCTTCAGCGTGCGCGACCTGCTTGAGTCAATTGTCGAACCGAGCAAGGAAATCAGCGATCAATACGGCGCTATCGTTATCAAAAAGAAAGATGGCGATGTCATCGTCGGTCGCGTGGGCAACCTGAGCGGCGATAACCTGATGGTGCTCGAAAACATGTTTGCTCCGAATGATTTTACCAACGTAAAGCGCGCGGATATCGAGAGCATCGACCGTTCGAAGGTTTCAATGATGCCAGAAGGCCTGTTGAACTACTTCAAGCAAGACGAAATCGAGGACCTGGTCGCATTCCTCCTCTCACGGGGAGATCGCAAGGCCAAGATGTTCAGTTCCGCAAAGTAGCGTTCAGCGTCGAACCAAACCGATCCGCGGTTCCGTCACCCAGGTGCTCTTACATTCAGGGCACTTGGATGGTTTGCGGAGCTTGTCGGAGCTGAATTCGAACCCGCACTTTTTGCAAGTGGCCACTTCGACGACCGGCTTATACTCGGTGTGCTTGAGGGATTGAAGAAGGTGCTGCAGATCGGCAACCGTGTCCTTGCCCGGTTGCTCAACGAAACGAGAGATTTCCGAGACGGTCATGGGATGCTCCAGGAGCATCGGGATGAGATCTTTCCGAAACACCTAACCAACGTAGCGACGAGCCACGCGCCGGTAAACGCGGATTTCCGGATTAAATTTGCTCTTTTCCGGTCGCACGTTTACTGAAAAGGCAACTCAAAGCGATGAAGGTCGTAATATTGTGCGGAGGTCTGGGTACCCGCCTCCGGGAAGAAACCGAGTTTCGCCCCAAACCGATGGTGCCGATCGGCGGACGTCCGATCCTGTGGCACATCATGAAGACTTACGCCCATTACGGCCACAAGGAGTTCGTCCTCTGCCTTGGTTACAAGGGCGAAATCATCAAGGATTATTTCCGCAACTATCACTGGAATACCAGCGACGTCACTCTCAAGCTCGGACGCAAACCGGAGATTAAATACCACACCGAGCACCCGGAAGAGGACTGGTCGGTCACGCTTCTCGAGACCGGGCAGGAAACCCAGACCGGCGGACGGCTTAAGCGCGCTTTGCCGTTCATCAACGAAGACACATTTCTTTTCACCTACGGCGACGGTCTCACGAATTCGAACATCAATGAGTCGATCGCCTTTCATAAGAAGCATGGCGGAATCGCGACGGTCACGGCGGTGAAACCGAGCGGACGTTTCGGCGAACTGGCCATGGATGGACAAACAATCGTCGGCTTTCACGAAAAGCCCGAAAAAGAAGCAGGTTTCGTCAGCGGCGGATATTTCGTCATGGATAAGCGGATCGGTAATTACCTGGAGGACGACCGCATGCCCCTCGAACAGCGGCCGATGGAGCGTCTCGCGCAGGAGCGACAGCTCAAGGCGTTTTGTCACGACGGGTTTTGGCAATGCATGGACACCTTCCGGGAACAGGAGTTGCTGAACAAAATTTGGAGCTCCGGAAGCGCTCCCTGGAAAATTTGGTAGCAACGAATTTCTCAGCCGCAAGGACGAAAATCGGCGCTGCGCATCGGCCGGTTTGGGGTTTTCGCCGGCTACGATTGTTGACTTGCCACTCAATAATCGTGCCCAGTATAACTTATAGACGTTGCAACCGGAGGTTTTGATCCGACAAAGGGCGCATTTTCGTCGGCACATTTCAATGTGTCTTCGAGCTTCCGGGAATTTATCTCGGGCGTTTTGTTGGTGCGTGCTTCTTTGCGCACTTTCGAGTGACCTTTTCGCCGCCTCGGCCAAGCGCGTTCTAGTCGTGCATTCGTTCGGGAACGCAGCACCGCCTTTCACCACGCATTCCATCGCGTTTGAAACGGAACTGACCGCCAAGCTCGGCGAGCCGGTGGACCTGGACGAGGTTTACCTGGATGTAGCGCGCTACGCCACGCTCGATATGGAGGAAGCGCTGGTGGAGTTCGTTCAGAAAAGGCAGATGAAATGGCAGCCTGACCTCGTGATTCCGATTGGATCGCCTGCGGGTGTTTTCGTGGCACGTCATCGCGCAAAGCTGTTTCCGAAAACGGTGCCCGTGATTTACACGGGAATGGACAAGCGACGTTTGCCCACGGAGGCGTTCGAAAATGCCGGGTTCGTCGGAGAAGACTTCGATCTACCCGGACTCGTCGAGGACATTCTCGAATTGGCGCCGAATACAAAAAATATCGGAGTGGTGATTGGCGCTTCGCCGTTGGAAAACTTTTGGCTATCCGTTCTGCAAAGCGAATATGCCCGGTTCACGAACCGCGTGAATTTTACCTGGTTCAACGATCTCACGCTCGAGCAGATGCTGGATCGGGCAGCGAAGATGCCGCCCGATTCATTCCTCCTTTTGATCCTGTTGATGCGCGATGCCGCGGGGGTGACGCACAATGCCGATGAAGCGCTCAAGAAACTTCACGCTGTCGCCAATGCGCCGATCAACGGCATCTTCGTGCACCAATTGGGTCTGGGGATTGTGGGAGGCCGATTGTATCAAGCGGAAACCGAAGGGATCGAATCCGCCCGCATCGCCGTGGCGGTTCTCAGGGGAAACGCGGTCACGAACTTCCCGCCCAGGATTATCGGCCCGGTCGAACCGAGTTACGACTGGAGAGAGCTTCAGCGCTGGAATCTCGACGAGGCACGACTCCCTGCAGGAGCGAACATTCTTTTTCGGGAACCAACCTTTTGGCAAAGGTACAAAGGACGAATCATTACGGCCATTCTGGTATTTGTCGCGGAGGCCGTCCTCATTTTCCTGCTGGCCGCGAATTTGGTTAAGCGGCGCCGGGCGGAACGGTCCGTCGCGGAAACTGAAGCGCGATTCCGGCACGCCGCGGACGCGGCGCCCGTGATGTTATGGATGTCAGGTACCGACAAACTCTGCACCTTTTTCAATAAGCCATGGCTGGAATTTCGCGGTCGGAAGCTGGAGCAGGAACTCGGCAATGGGTGGGCTGAAGGTGTGCATGCGGAAGATATAAAACGCTGCCTGGACATTTATACGAATCATTTTGATGCACGGCGCGGATTTACGATGGAATACCGGCTGCGCAGGGGAAACGGAGAGTATGGGTGGGTGCAGGATCACGGTGTTCCAAGATTTACACCGAAGGGCGAGTTTCTGGGCTATGTCGGGACGGTGAGCGACGTGACTGAGCTCAAAGAAGCGGAGGAACGCTGGCGGGCCGTGGTCGAGAGCGCGCCTAATACCAAGCTGGTCATCGATTCCACCCGAAGCATCGTTTTGGCGAACGCGCGTGCGGAAACCATGTTCGGCTACTCCCGTGCGGAACTCGCAGATATGGCAGTCGAGGCGCTGATGCCGACGGAACTGTTGAACGTAGAAATCGAAGCTGGCATTCGGACCTTCCAGGAGCTTGGGCCGGGCGCGGATGGCGTCCATGTCGCCGGAAGAAGGAAAGATGGCGCGAACCTGACGCTCGAAGTGAGCGTCAGTTCGATGAAAACGGCCCATGGCGAATTCTTCCTCGCCTCGATCATCGACATCACGGAACGTCTCGCTGCCGAGGCGCGAATGCGCGAAACCGAAGCGCGAATGATGCTGGCCTCCGAAGTGGCTCATCTCGGGATGTGGACGTGGGACCCTCCTGAACCGATTCTCTGGACCAGTCCGCAATGGAGATGGATTCACGGTTACTCGCCGGACGAGGGGATCCGCTTCGAGTCGCTTCTGGAAAGGGTTCATCCGGAAGATCGTGAGCAGGTTGGTCGGATTATAACGGAAGCTTGCAGCCAGCAACGGTCATTCTATGTTCAACATCGAATCATCCTTCCGGGGGGCAAGGTGCGATGGATGTCCAAGAGCGGTCGGGTGGAACCGCGGGGCAAAGATGGGCGCGTTCGGGTGCTTGGTTTTGACCTGGATATCACCGAACAGAAGTTGGTCGAAGCTGCGGCAATCGAAGTCAGCGGGAAATTGATTACCGCGCAAGAGGATGAACGACGACGGATCGCGCGCGATCTGCATGACGACCTGAACCAAAGGCTTGCGATGTTGTCGGTCGAAGCGGACCTCCTGGGACGGATGGACCAGAACGAAAAGGCTCGCCCATTGATTGAGGATATTGCATCGCAAGTGAAGGACCTATCGAGCGAGGTTCACAAGCTTTCGTATCGGCTGCATCCGTCGAAGCTCGAGCAGCTTGGTTTAATTGCCGCCACGCGGTCTCTCTGCGGCGAGCATGGCAAGCAATGTGGGGTGGCTGTCGAGTTCACGTACGATGAAGTTCCTCGAGATCTGAATCGCGATATTGCTCTTTGCCTTTACCGAATCGTTCAGGAAACGCTCCGGAATATGGCAAGACATAGCGGCGCAACGGAGGCGCTGGTGAATATCGCCTGCTCTGGCGAAGAGATTAAACTGCTGATTGCAGACAATGGACGCGGCTTCGAACTGCCGCGAGTGGCGCGCCATGCCGGGCTGGGCCTGGTCGGGATGCGGGAAAGAGTCCGACTGGTGCATGGTGCGATCAATGTGGATAGTGCTCCCGGCAAAGGAACACGAATCGAAGTTCGCGTACCTCTGCCGTTGAGCGACAAGTGAGCGGGTCAGTTGTTAGGCGATTGCTGCGAGCCGGATGTCCCTTTTCGTCGGATGACAGGCTTCACCTCGAATTCCGACTCTTCGTCCGCTTCTTTCTGCTTTTCGGGTTTGGACAGCCAAACCAGAGCCTCCTCGAAACTTTCGAAAGCCCTGACCTTCCGTCCGCGCATCGAACTGAAAAAGACAAATAGCTTGGTGCGGTACTCCTGATGGGCATCGTGAACGATGGCCAGCCGCAGGTACTTGGAAAGCGCATGCTCGCTGAAAAGGTTAACCAGGGCGGCGAGGTCTTGCGGAGTAAGGTTTGAATGCGATTTCCGGATATCCAGAAGGGCACGATGCATCCCGCGCTTCCGACAGGCTCGGGCGAGGTCGATCAGAATCGCGCGGGTTTTTTTAAAGTCGAATTCCCCGTGCGCTCCCATGCGAAGAAACTCGCATGCTCGGATGATTTGCAACTCCACCGGCATCGCTCAGAAAACACCAGCACCACTAAAAAACTGGTAATTTAGACCACCGGAATTCTTATGGGTACTACGAAAATTAGTCATCTGTCAATTCTGACAGTTTCGATCCGGGCACTTCAGCATTAAGCAAAGGCCGGAATTATGGAGGTTGAACTGCCATTGGACGAAGGAGCGACAGGGCCTTCCGTCGGGTGAAAGTGCGACCTTCCATCAGCACAGCCAATACTCAATGAAAAATATGAAAAAAACTCTAAGAATCCTGTCGCTTGGCGTGGTTGCGATCCTGGCAGCCTGCACGAGCGACTCCAGCCGTACCGGCTCCTCCGGGAGCGTGGCCAATACTCGCGCGTACGAGGCCGGAATGAATGAAAACTGGGCAAGGGGCGGAACGACCATGCAGGTGTCCGACGGCCGCTCCGGTGGTTCACAGCAGCAGCAACAGCAGCAGCAAAAACCAAAACCGGCGCCAGCTCCGGCTCCGGCACCCAAGCCCGCTCCAGCTCCCACCCGCACGGTTTCCGCGACTTGCTCGGAAGCCATCGGAGGAATTGTTCCGACCACCATCACGATGCCTCGTGAAGCCGCTTATGGACAGGAATTTACCTACGAGATCAATGTGAATGCCGCTCAATGCGCCTCTCATGTTGTGGTCACGGATACCGTCCCTCAAGGTGCAACGTACGTCCGCAGCGAACCCGCCGCCGCACAAGCTGGACGGCAGCTTAGCTGGAACCTGGGCGACATGGACAAAGGCGCGAGCCAAACGATCCGTGTGACTCTGAAAGCAGACCAGGAAGGGACGTTGGTTTCATGCGCCAGCATCAGTGCCGACCCGCGCACTTGCAGTCAGATCTTTATTGGCCGCCCAACGCTCGCCCTGACCAAGAGCGGACCGGCCACAGCGATTCTCGGACAACAATTCGTTTACACGATTGTGATTTCCAACAAGGGAACGCTCACCGCGCGCAACGTCGTGATCAACGGGAAATTGCCTCCAGAACTCGAGGCGGCTGCTGGAACATCCGAAGCGAACATCGCCGTGGGTGACCTCGCGCCGAACGAATCGAAAACCTACTCGGTCACCGTTCGCGGCTTGAAGAAAGGCCGTTTCTGCAACGTTGTCCATGCGACCTCCGCGAATGCCGGAACAGCCGATGCCGAAGCTTGCACGACCATCCTGCAACCCGGCCTGAAGATTACGAAGGAAGGACCGAAACAACAGTTCCTCTCACGTCGGGCTCGCTACACGATCGTCGTCTCCAACACGGGCGATACACCGCTCACGGGCGTGACTGTCACCGACACAGCGCCAGCCGGCACGACCATTGCCTCGGCAGATGGTGGAACAGTTAGCGGCAACAAAGCCGTCTGGAACATTGGCACGCTCGCAGCGGGCGCTGACAAGAGTCTTACGATCAACCTGAACGGAACCGCACCTGGCAATCACTGCAACAGTGCAACCGTTACTACCACCGAAGGCCTCACTCAGACCGCAGAAGCCTGCACCGTCTGGCAGGGTGTCGGCGCGTTGTTGCTTGAGACGCTCGATGATCCGGATCCGATCCAGGTCAACGAAACCACTACCTACAAAGTGCGCGTGACCAACCAGGGCACCGCGGACGACACCAATATCAAGATGGTGGTCGAGTTCTCAGCGGAAATCGATCCGGTGAGCGCTTCGAACGGTGGCGTGATCAACGGCAAGACCGTGACCTTCCCGCCATACGCACGCCTCAGTTCGAAACAGGCGTTTGAATACAGCATCGTTGCCAAAGGTGTGAAAGTGGGCGACGCCCGTACGAAGTTCACCCGTACGTCCGATAGCATCCCGGCTCCGACCACCTCGGAAGAGAGCACACGGGTTTACTAAAACTCACGATTCAAAGGGTGCCCGCATCATGCGCGGCACCCTTTCTTTCAACTGAAACAAACTTTTTTGTGAAGCGGTTCCGGGAATTTTCGGTGAAGAGCTGAGCCGCTAAGACAGAACAACTTCTGACCTCCATTGAGGTTGGGGAGATCGCCGCCGGGCTGTGCTGGAATAAGTTCCACCCCGGCGGCATCTTTTTGTACGAGAAGCTCGTTCACGAGAGCTAATAGTGTTTTTCAAAAAGGCGCAAGCCTTTGGCAAGAAACGGTGAGATGTGCTTCGCTCGATGGGCGTCTACTCGGGTGACACTAGAAACCTACATACTCGGGATAAATTAATGAAAAACATTGTTCTCCTCATCGCGGTTGGATTCTTCGCTGCTTCCCTCTCGAACCGGGCGGCGGACGTCACGGAAAATTGGACCAAACATTGTGCTTCCTGCCACGGCAAGGACGGCAAGGGGCAAACCAAAGCGGGAAAAATGGCGGAGACCAAAGATTTGACCGATGCCGCCTATCAAGCTTCCTTCACGGACGAAAAGGCGGTTCAGCAGGTGAAAGACGGACTGAAGGATAAGAACGGCAAGGAACGAATGAAACCCTTTGCCGGAAAGCTAAGTGACGCGGAGATAGAGGCTTTGGTTGCCCACGTGCGAACTTTTAAAAAATAGCCACTCCCCGATATGAAGGGAGACGCCAAAAGTACCGTCGTCCTGGCGAGCCTCACCACCGTGTTCCTGGGGCTGATCATTGCCTTCGCTTCGAATTTATGGGGACACACACCACCTCACCGGGAGGTGCCTTTAGTCGATCCGCAGTTCACCAACACCGCAACGGTGCGGATGTCTGCCGGTGAACTGATCGCTTCCGGGGGCGATGCCTCAGGGTTGGATTGTTATGCCTGTCATGAAAAGGGCAAACCATTGAAGCTGGAATTTGATGCTGAGAGTAACGTCATCCTGGCGAAGGAACACAGTGATATCCATATGGGCCATGGACGTCACAAACGGAATAACAATTGTTTCAACTGTCATGATGAAACAAACCTCGAGTCCCTTCAAACACGGGACGGGCACCAGGTGAAGTTAGTGGACAGCCCGGCGTTATGCGGAAGTTGTCACGGCCCCACTTACCGCGATTGGGAAGCGGGGGTCCATGGCCGGACCAGTGGTTACTGGAAGCGGGATTTGGGCGCCATTGATCGCAAAGTCTGCACCTCCTGCCACGACCCTCATTCACCGGCTTTTCCTGGCCGTGAACCCGCTCCGGGTCCGCATCTGCTTCACCCTGTCCTGCATGCCTCTACTGAAGGGAACCACTAAATGCCAAACCCCTCCGAAACCAATCGCGTGAACCGCCGCAGCTTTCTTCGAAATTCCGCGGTCGTCGCGTCCGGGGTAGCGGCCCTCGCAGCGAGCCTCGCGCCTCTCCGTGAGTTGACCGACTACGCCTCGGCGGAGCAGTTCATGCAGAAGTATTACCGAGAGATGACGCCTGCGGACATGAAAAAGGTTCTTGAACGGATCTCCCGCGAAGTCGAGCGGCAGTATCAGATTCGACCGCACGTCAAAGACTACAAACCGATGGACGGGGTCGAATTCGTCTATTGTCTCAATCTCACCCGGTGTATCGGTTGCCGCAAATGCGTCCACGCGTGTGTTGCGGAGAATAACCAGTCTCGCAGCCCTGAAATTCAGTACATTCGGGTT
The DNA here is from genome assembly GCA_044226545.1 of Limisphaerales bacterium. Lineage (GTDB taxonomy): Bacteria > Verrucomicrobiota > Verrucomicrobiia > Limisphaerales > SXQI01 > DASVNK01. Next base: position 136,355 of record JBGAGW010000001.1, on the reverse strand, counting down.
TTGAAAATGCCCCACGGCTCGCTTGATATGGAGAAAGGTGAGCACAATTATGCGCCCGCTTCTGTCCCGGAAAAAGGTTTCTTCTATATGCCGGTGCAATGCCAGCAATGTAAGAATCCGCCCTGCGTAAAAGTCTGTCCGGTCAAAGCCACCTGGCAGGAACCCGACGGGATTACCGTGATCGATTACGACTGGTGCATCGGTTGTCGATATTGCGAAGCAGCCTGCCCCTATTTTGCTCGTCGCTTCAATTTTACCAAGCCCTCCGTTCCCAGGGAACGTCTCAATCCCAACATGTCCTATCTTGGCAATCGACCGCGTCGCCAGGGCGTCATGGAAAAGTGCCACTTTTGTATTCAACGGACCCGCGCCGGACGGTATCCCGCCTGCCTGGAAGTTTGCCCGGCTGGCGCGCGCAAGTTCGGGAACATTTTGGATCCAGATAGCGAAGTCTCTTATATCCTCCGGACAAAACGCGTTTTCATTCAGCTCAAAGAGGAACTCGGGACCTCACCACGATTCTTTTACTATTTTGACGTATGATCCGGGCATGCCAAAATTATTTCACTTTCCTCGGCCGGTGCGCGCGCGTGGCGTTCGTAGGCGACTGGCGCTATTACGCGTGGCTCGGCCTTCTCTCCATCTTGTGCCTGGTCGGATTGAACGCCTACGCCAAGCAATTCGTTCACGGGCTGATAGTCACGGGAATGAGTGACCAGGTCTCCTGGGGAGTCTATATTGCAAACTTCACCTTTCTGGTAGGTGTCGCCGCGGCCGCAGTCATGCTGGTTATCCCGGTTTATATCTACCGCAACGAAGAACTTCACGACCTGGTCATCTTTGGAGAACTGCTCGCGGTCGCGGCTATCATTATGTGTCTGGCCTTTGTCACGGTCGATCTGGGCCGTCCGGACCGTTTCTGGCACCTGATTCCAGGGATAGGTCAGTTTAACTTCCCCGGTTCCATGCTGAGTTGGGACGTTATTGTTCTGAACGGCTACTTACTCCTAAACATCTATATTTGCGGGTATCTGCTGTATTGCCGTTATCAAGGCTGGCGGCCCGCGAAATGGTTCTATATTCCCTTTGTATTTCTCGCGATTGTCTGGGCCGTTTCGATTCACACCGTTACCGCCTTTCTATATGTCGGGCTCGGCGGGCGCCCCTTTTGGAACTCATCCATTGTCGGGCCCCGGTTCCTTGCCTCGGCGTTCACGGCGGGTCCTGCCTTGATCATTCTCGCCATGCAAGTTGTCCGCCGGGTGACCGCCGTTGCGCCGACCGGCGAGCCTGGACCCGCCCCGAAACCTTCTGCAATACGACCAGCAACGGCGGCGGATTTTAACTTGCTGGCGGAAGCGCTCCCGCAATTCTCGTCAGTCCCTTCAGATGTGCGGCAAAGCATTCTCCCGCGAGCCGCTGTTTTGAGTGTCGCACCCGGAGACGCGCTTCTGCGGCAGGGCGAAATTGGCGATGATGTCTTTTTCGTGTTGCAAGGCCGCGTGGTAGTAAAGCGCGAAGAAAACGGCCGGTTGCGCATTACACGAACCGTTGGTGCCGGAGAGCAATTTGGGGAAAATTCCGCGCTGGCGCACGAAGCGCGCGCCGCCACTGCGATTGCCGAGGAACCGTCCAGCATCTTGCGGTTGCCCGCGGATTCTCTGCGGAAATTGATGAAAATTCCCCAGATGAACCGGATCATTCATTCGCGTATGGGTGAGCGGTTGATGATTACAGACCGCGCGCTCCTCGTTCTTCGAAGCATCGTTCAAGTTTCCATGCTGATTAACGTATTCCTGCTGCTCAACGAGATTTTTAAAGAGTTCTACTCGAGAACTGCGCACGTCGCCTCCTCGCAATATCTCTATTTTGGATTGCACGGGCACCATGCGCTCGTCCCCTGGATCTGGGTGGCCATTGTTTTCAATCTCGTAGCGATGTTCTTGCTCGTTCTGCCTCTCAGCAAGAGCCTGAAATATCTGAACCTGGCCTGTGTGCTGGCCATTGTCGGCATCTGGATTGAAAAAGGAATGGGCCTGGTGGTCCCGGGATTTATCCCGAGTCCCCTCGGCGAGATGGTGGAGTATTCGCCATCGCTCAATGAAACGCTGGTCTGCCTCGGAATTTGGGCCTTCGGTTTGCTCTGCTATACAGTTTTCCTGCGCATGTCTATTCCCATTCTGCAAGGCAGGCTTTCTCATCTTCAGCAACCAGCGTAAAGATGGAAAAACAACTCACAGCCGGAGATTTCCAGCAATCGCTCAACGATCACGTCGCTGCCAAGGGCGACGAAATCTGCGCCAAATTTGGGCCTGCCATCGGATGGGATGAATTACTGAGAATTCTGGAGGATCGATCGGTCGTGCGGTATCCCTGTGAGATCGTTTTCGACGCCGCTCCTCTTCAGGATGGTGAATTCGCTCACCCGGTCTGCAATGGTGAACGACCTGAGGACGGCTTCAAAATCTGCGTTCATCCTCTCTTTTCATTACAACCCGCGCAGGTTCCTTACCTGGTGCTTTATCAACTGGTCCTGGTTAATTACGGGGACTTCGCGTCCGCGGATGATGCCGAAACGTTCGGGTCCCGTGCGCTGGGTATCGATAAAGAAGAATACTATAAAGCGCTTTGCGAGTTCGCCGATCAATTGGAATGCGCCTGTTGAGGAACGGGCACTTGACGACCTCGCCATCTCATCAGGAGCATCCATCCAACGATCATGCCACTGCAAACCGGGCACATCGAAAGGAAAGCCGCCCCGAGGCGGAGTTCAAAAGCGACTACCACCAGCAGACTGGAAAAGCCCGCAATCAGAATTCCGCTCGCCACTCCCGCCAGAAGACTCAGTCCGAGCGTTTTCTCAATGGCGATGGGAGGTAACAGCAGGCCCAACGCAGCCCCAAGCGGCACAAGGTAAATACTGGTCATGAGCAGGCCGACCAACGCGCTAATCAGAACGACCAGGAACTTGTCGTGTCCCTGGTAGACCCGATGCAGATAGAAGAACACCCAAACGAACGCTCCCAATACGCTGACTGCGATTCCCTGGACGATATATGTGAGGCGCGTCTTCAACGCGGGCGCGAATGACTATCCAATGGCTGGCGCCCAGGACAATGGTGGAATGTTCAGGCCGCAATCACGGCTGAATTTTTTATCCCATTCCGCGATGCGGTTGTTCACGGAGCTTTGCTTCTCAGGCGATCTGGATTGAATGGCTTCGTCGGTCAGCTTCAGAATCTCTCCCAATTGATTCAATGCGTGAGTTAAACGAACGCGCCTGGCGTAACCGATACTCCAGATGGCCACTCCGGCCACGACCAACAACAAACTCACCACGAACATCGCGAACATCAGAACCAGCGGATCGTTCATAACGCCTTTCGATTGGCAGGGCGGTTCCATTGTCCATTGGATCAATGACCCGACCTGGGATTGGACATGTTTTGGATCACGAGTATAGCGTCCCGACGATGTGGTCTCACTGCCAACCGTTTGTTGGCGATCTACGGGCGGAATTTGCCTTCAGCGATGGGTTAGCCTATCGCAACAGAAAAACGAGCAAGAGAAGCAACAGGGCAATCGTGATGATCAGCCATGGGGTGGGGCGCCGTGCTGTGGCTACAGCCGACTCGGTAAACTCGGCAGGCGCGGCTTCCATTGATTTACTCTCCCGCTTTAGTTGAATCGTTTCGTCGATGAAGCCACCTTTTCCTGGCAGAGCAAGATGAACAGCCTCCGCTGATGCGCGGCCGTTTTGGTGATCACGGTAATTCGCGAAGTCGTGAATGGCCGTGTCCTCATCCATTTCTTCGTCGACGTAATCGATATCCAGGCGCACCTGGACATTCCCGAACGCAATCACCTGGCCATGCTTCGCCTGGGCCTGGCTGCCGTTCAGCCGGCGACCGTCCACAAACGTGCCGTTCCTCGATCCGAGATCATGCACGATTACTTCAGATCCGAATGTAAGGATTTCGCAGTGTTGCCGTGAGAGGGAACTGTCACGGATGGTCAGCGTGTTTTCCGAACCCCGGCCAACCGAAGTGCGTTCGCAGATCAGCTCGTACGAGCGGCCTCCAAACGGCTCATCGAGAAAAATGAGATGTGGCATAAACGTTCAGCTTCAGCGGAGCACCCCAATCTCCGCTGACAACGGCAACGATTACCAGTTTTGGTGAATGAGCGCATTGAGAAAATTTATCGGCACAAAAAAACCGACCGGCATTCAGCCGGTCGGTTTGCGAAAAATGGCAAAGAGGTTTAGTTGGTGGGCGCCTTCTTCTTGGCGGTGATCCAGTCGAAGGTTACTTTCACTTCATCGGCGGTTTTAATCAGGCCGAGGCCCACGGCAGGGGCAGGGGGCTTCATGCCGAAATCGGTCATCTTAAGGTCCTTCGTGCCGGTGGCTTTCAATTTGTCGCCCTCCGGAGTAAGTGTCACGACCATCTCGATCGGCTTGGTGACGCCGGCGACGGTCAGGTCACCCTTGGTGTCGAACTGAAGAGGATCACCGGCTTTACGATCCTTCGGCTTCCATTCCGTGAGAGTGTACTTGATCGCGGGATTGTCCTTCACCTTTAGGTTGTCATGCATGATGTCGTCCATGAGCGACTTGCCGCTCTTGAGTGAACGCACCGGAATCGTGACCTGCACTTTCGGGGTGACTTTCACGTCCGAGTTTGGCTTGGAGGCGCCCAGCGGATATTCCGATTGGAATTCAATAAAGCCGCCCATGATCCCGCCTTCGACGGTCCAGTCGTGCACGGTGGAGGTGCCTTCGAGCTTCAGTTTGCTGCCGGGCGACGCCTGGTAGCGAATCGTTTCTGCGCCGGTATTGAGAGCCGCGGCGAGCAGCAGAGCGCCCGCAAAGGATGTGAAGAACTTCGATAGATTCATATTCTGGAGATTAGACATTAACCAATATTGAACAATTCATCTGAGAGTTCGACCTTGCCACCCTTCATGATGGCCTCATGCGATTTGATGGCGATGACCGTCGCGTCGTAACCTTCCTTCCAGTCAGCGGCCGGCGAGCGGCTCTTATTGACGTCCACGAGATAATCGACCAGCGCCTTTTCGTCGTCCGACCCGAAGTTCGTCGTGAAGTCATCGACGCCTGTCTTCATCAGGTCGGTATTCCGGACGAATGCCTCGAGCGCGTAATAGAGCGAACCTTGCTTGGCCACCTGCGTGTCCATCACCGGATTATCGCCCTGGGCTGCCAGCTTGGTCGCGTTCGCCGCGAGCACAATACCGACTTCCTTGAAGAAAGTTTCTTTCCGCGCGTAAACTTCCCAACCGAGCAGCGGTGAATCGACTTCCTTGAACATCCAACCGCGGCGGTCGCGCAACATGACCGTGGCGTCTGTGCCATAATACATGTCGTATTCGGCATCGAAAGAGTTCGCGAGAGTGGCATCGTAAATCATCCGAGCGCCGCGCGGGTACTCGATCACCGTTTGGATCGTATCGGGAATTTCACGTCCGTCGTTCCAAAGAATGGTCGAACCGAAACCTGTCACAGCGGTAGGACGCCGGTTCATAAACCAACCGGCGGCATCGATATTGTGAATGCCGATTTCGGCCACCAACCCCGCCGAACTCGCTTTGCGCAAACGCCAGTTCAGGGCTTCCTCAAATTGAGGATTGGGCGAACTGCGCCGCCAACTGTTCTTCTTGTGATATTGGGAACGAGTCAGGAACGCTGTGCCGGCTGCACCCGCGCGAACGAAATTCAGGATGTGAATAATCTCGGGATCAGAACGCTGTTGCAGTCCGGATTGAAAATAAGACTTCTTGGCGTTCTTTGCCGCCTTCGCAATCGCGCGTGTGTCTTCGATGTTGTGAGCCAAAGGCGCTTCGCAATAGACATGTTTGCCGGCCTGGAGCGCCTGAATCACGATGTCTTTATGCTGATGTGTCGGCGTGGCAATGATGACGGCGTGGATTTCCTTGTTGGAGAGAATCTGCCGATAGTCCTCGACCTTCTGTGCATTGGGCGCTGCGCTGGCGGCGCGTTTCAGGTAGGCTGGGTAACTATCGCAAATCGCCGTAATCTGCGAATGCGGAACGCGCGAGAGGTTGGAGAGAATTTCGCGTCCCCATTGTCCGCACCCGATAACAGCACAATTGATAGGGGGGCCTGAGTAACGTTCCTTGGCCTCCTCCTTCTTTTCCTGCGAGCGAGTGATGGCGACACCGCCCATCATCATCATGAGCGAAGAAAACGAACCGATAAAATTGCGGCGGTTCAGTTCCGTTCCGTTGTTCTGAGTATTCATTTATCCAAAAAGCAATCGAGAAGGACCGGCAGCCCCCTCAGTGATTCCGTTATTTCTCCTTGTATCCGCCCGTTTTGGCAAACGGATTTTCTCGGACTGGACGCAAATCGGTGAACCGCGAAACGAGGAGGATTTGATGACGAGTCGAAAAGGCGCTCTTCGCGTAGAGACGTAGAGACACGCCCAGCACGAGTTCGCGGCTCTCGAAGAAATCCTTTTAGGAGGTTATTCGGACAAAGGCTGGTTGATTGGGGAAAAAATCTCGAACGATCGGGCTGATCTCCACCAGTCGTTCCCGTTCCCCTGGAAGAAATGTAACAAAGAGAGTGATCGGTTTTGCCGGACCGAATTTCGCACCAATCACCTGCACAGTCACGGAGAGCGCGCTACCGAAATCCTTTTTCCGTTGAAGATAAAAGTCAGAATTAATCTGCAGGTAATCACCTGCTGACACGGTCTCTACGGTCACCATGGCTCGCCCATCCGGAGCCTGCGGCGATATCGCGAGTTTCGGTTCCACTGGAACCACATGCGCGCGGGTCGATGTTCCAAGCGCTAAAAGTCCAGCCAAAGCGAAAATGGCCTTGTTCCTCATGCTCTAACTTTAGTTTGCGACGCGGGCGACCGGTATAGCACTAACGGGCTATTCGACCTCAGAAATGGACTGGCGCGCGGATCAGGAGCTCACTGCTTCTTGGTCACTCATCTTCTTGCGCCGCAACAGTTCCATGCGATACCATGCCGTGATTCCTTGTTTCATGAAATTGACCTTCAGTTCTCTCCTGCTCGGCGCGATCCTGTTCGCGCCGAAGTCATTTGCTGCCGATTCGTCCTCAAAGACTGAGATGATCGAGATCCAGGCAGGCAAGTTCGTCATGGGAACGAAAGACGAGCCCGACGCACCTCCCCACGAAGTGACGGTGAGTTCGTTCTGGATGGATAAGTATTTGGTGACACAGGAACTCTTTCAAAAAATGGTCGGCTCAAATCCTTCCCGCTGGAAAGGTGACAAAAATCCTGTCGAACAAGTCCGCTGGTCCGACGCCGTCCTCTTCTGCAACAAGCGATCCGAAGCCGAGGGATTGCAACCCTGTTACGACCTCAAAACATGGCAGTGCAACTACGACGCCAATGGCTATCGCCTCCCGACCGAAGCAGAATGGGAATACGCGTGTCGCGCCGGCACCACGACCGAATATTTTTGGGGCGCCACTCCGGCTAAAATTGGTGAATTCGCATGGTTTGAAAAAAATTCCGGGGGCAAACCAAAACCGGTTGGTCAGAAAAAGCCCAATCCATGGGGGCTTTGCGACATCTCCGGAAATGTGTGGGAATGGTGTAACGACTTCTACAAAGTCGATTACTACAAGGAATCGCCCAAAGAAAACCCGCGCGGCCCGGCGACAGGTCAGACCAAAGTTTTGCGCGGCGGAGCCTGGCGTTTCAGCGCCGATAATTGTCGCAGCGGCTATCGATACAACGAGAATCCTGGCTACGCCGACGTCTGTTTCGGATACGACATCTACGGCTTCCGGTGCGTCCGAAAGAAATGAGAAATCTCCTCCTGACGATTATGCTTCTGCCACCGCCCTCATGAGAATTGCGTCCCTCCGCCATTGCTTTTTTCTCTCCGCTCGCAATACTCACCAGCGAACCTCTCAAAGCCCAATGCGCGCGCACAACCATTTCGTCGGATTCCGCCGGGTCGCTGGATTCACTCTTATCGAACTCCTTGTCGTCATCGCCATTATTGCGATCCTGGCTTCGCTCCTCCTGCCTGCCCTGGCCAAGGCCAAGGAAAAAGGCAAGTCTGCATCCTGCATGAACAGTCTGCGCCAGATGAGCATCGCGCAGCACCTCTACATGACCGACAACGACAGCCGCTACACCTTCACCTTTTACGTGCGCGGAAATAATGCGGAACGCCGTGCCTGGTTCAATGCCCTTCAACCTTACCAGCAAACCACCAACCTGCTCCTCTGCCCGACCCGATCAAAAAAATTCAAGGAGCTTCTCAACAATTATCCAAGCGATCAGCAGGACAAAGCGGTCTCTAATTATTCCATGAACTTCGCGCTCGGTGGTTGTGACTGGCCCAATATGTGGGATGCGAAGAACTGGCCAGCGCGAAAGGATTCCTCGGTGCGAAATCCCTCGGCGACGGTCCTCTTCACCGACAGCGGAACGCAACCGCTCAACAGCAAAGATCCCGACAAATGCGTCACTGTAAAATCGCCGGAAAAAGCTGGCGCCTGGATCGTGCACGATCCTGCGAAAGACGATCCCTGCACCGGCTGCGTCACTTCTCCAGGCGACCCGAATTGGGGCGGGCCTCATCTCCGCCACAATGCGCGCAGCAACGTCGCTTTCGCTGAGGGACATGTCGAAGCCATGAAATCCCGTGTTTGGTTCTACTCCGGCTCTCCATGGCTCAAGCCCGATCTGGGCGGAGGCGCTCAATGAGATTTTGCCTCCTCGTTTTCTTTTTCGCTCTCGGTCTCAGCGCAGCAGAGCACAAACCCGTCTTCCTCTACAGCCGCTACTTCAACGCACCGGGCGAAAACCGCTATCTGCCCGACGGCAATTACAAAGAGATGCTCGAACTCCTCGGCAAAGAATTTGAAGTACGCGTTAGCGACCAACCGTTAAACGCCGGGAATCTCAAAGAGGTGAACGTCGTGCTCGTCGCCAACCCAAGCGAAAAAGCCGTCGGCAAGAATCCTGCGCCGCATCACGTCGATCAGAATGACATCCGCGAGATTACACGATTCGTCCAAAACGGCGGCGGCTTCATCGTTATGGGCAACCAGGAGAATCACAACCTGGAGATTGCCGACATGAATAAATTGCTCGCCCTCTGGGGAATTCAATTCACCAACCTCTATTCCGATGCCAAGAAGTTGGTCCTGCCGCAGAATGCATTTTTGATTGGTAACCTCCGTTGGGCTTACTACACCGGCAACCTCCTTTTACTCGATCAAAAGAACCCGGCGCACCCTCTTCCACTTGTCATGAACGATCTTAGTCAAAGGCCGGAGAAGGGCGAACGCGATCAAGCCGGCGTTCTCATGGCCGGCGCCAGGCCGGGCAAAGGTCACGTCCTCGTCGTGACCGACGCCGGTTGGATTTGTGACTGGGCTTTCCACGAACAAGGCGTTGGCGGAGTGGCCATCAAAGGTCAGGACAACTGGGAAATCTTCCGCCGCCTCGCCCTTTGGTGCGCCGGCAAATGAACTCGGCGTGTCCTTGGTCATTAGTGCTTGGACATTGGGCATTTCCATCTACTCCCGCTTGTTTTGCGCGGCTGAGCCAATTACTTTAGCCGCCATGGTGCCCGTTTGCAGGTTCCCTATTTTGGCGCTCGTCAGTTCGGTGGCGTTTGGCGACACCGTCCAATTGAAGGATGATGCCTCCATCACCGGTCGTGTCATTGCAGAAAAAACTGAGAACGTCGCGATCGATGTCGGTTACACCATCCTCATGGTTCCCCGTTCCGCCATCGTGAAGATTGTCGCGCCAAAGGAAGACGAAAAACGCGACGAGTCCAAAACTCCAAAAGGCCCGAATACAACTCCGCCCGCTTCCGCCCAACTGACCCAAACCTTTTACCAAAACCCCGGTGCCCTTCGCAAAGATAGCACCGTCCGCGAACTGGTCTCGACTCTTGGCGAAGCGGTCGTTCAAGTGCGCACCCCGGGCGGCCTTGGTTCGGGGTTCATTCTCAATGAAGACGGCTATCTCATCACGAACTTTCATGTGATCGAAGGCGAGACCCAAATCTCAATCGAGGTCTATCACAATCGGAACGGCCAGCTCGATCGCCGCAATTACAAACAGGTTCGCATTGTCGCGATGAACAAATTTGCCGACCTCGCCCTGCTCAAGATTGACGACAAAGACGCGCCGAAATTTTCCTGGGTGCTCCTGGGAGACTCCGACGCTCTCTCGGTTGGCGATCGTGTGTTTGCCATCGGCAGCCCGCTCGGTCTCGAACGGACCGTGACCGAAGGCATCCTCAGCACTAAGACTCGTCAACTCGCTGGCGAGCTCTACATGCAAACCACTACCCAGATTAATCCGGGCAATAGCGGCGGCCCGCTATTTAATTTGAAAGGTGAAGTGGTCGGCGTCACAAATATGAAAATTCAATTCGGTGAGGGCCTCGGTTTTTGCATTCCTGTCGAAAGTGTAAAGTTCTTCCTTAACCACCGCGAAGCCTTCGCCTACGACAACGATAACCCTTCGAATCCGTACCGTTACCTGGAACCTCCGCGAAAAGTAAAACTCGATACCTCTTCGCCCGCTGTTCCGAGCCGCGCGGCGAATTAAACTAAGATTCTCTGTCGGGCCCGCTCTCTCCGAACGGAGCAGGAGGATACTTAGTTTATTGGCATATTCTAAAAAATTTCTATTGACGCACTGAAATATTGCCGATAAGCATTTCGAAAATGGTTCGTTTGTCGAACAGCCTACTGCTCGGAAACGCTCTGCTGCTTAGCAGAGTGGCAGTTGGGTTGTAGAGACGGATTAAAGCGATTTCTCAAACCCTGCTGCCAGATGATGGCAGCAGGGTTTTTGTGTTTTTGGAGATCGCGACAACACGCAAATGGCCACAAACCAAATGCGAATCGGAAAACAAAAATATGAAAAGTAACCGTATCATTATATTCGACACCACGCTCCGCGATGGCGAGCAATGCCCAGGCGCATCCATGAACTTGCGCGAGAAGCTTGAAGTGGCCCGGCAGCTCGCGCGGCTGAAGGTCGATGTGATTGAGGCTGGCTTTCCCGTGATCAGCGAAGGCGATTTCACCGCGGTTAACACTATCGCGAAGGAAATCAAAGGTCCCATCATTTGCGGACTCGCCCGTTGCGTTCCCAAGGATATCGACGCGGCCGGTGAAGCGGTGAAGCCTGCGGGCAAAAGAGGCCGCATTCACGTCTTTCTCGCGACCTCCAAAATCCATCGCGAATTCAAGCTCGGCAAAGCTCAAAACGAGATCGTTCGTCTCGCCGTAGAAGGTGTAAGGCGCGCGAAAAGCTTTACTGACGACGTGGAATTCTCGCCCGAAGACGCCTCTCGAACAGAACCCGAATTTCTCGTGGAGGTTTGCAAAGCTGTAATCGCTGTCGGCGCGACTACCTTGAACATTCCTGACACAGTCGGTTGGGCCGTGCCAGAACAGTACGGGGCATTGATTCGCCGCCTCTACGAATCGGTCCCTGAATTCCAATCCGGCAAAGCGGTAATCAGCGTCCATTGCCATAACGATCTCGGGTTGGCAGTTGCAAACTCATTGGCGGCGGTCCACAACGGGGCACGCCAGATCGAGTGTACCGTTAACGGCATCGGCGAACGCGCGGGAAATGCCTCTCTCGAAGAAGTCGTGATGGCGGTTAAAACCCGTGGCGATTTCTACGACGGCATTAACACCGGCGTGAACACACGGGAAATCGTGAAGAGTTCCCGCCTCGTCTCCCGTATGAGCGGCCTGGTTGTCCAACGCAGCAAAGCCATCGTCGGCGAAAACGCGTTCGCTCACTCCAGCGGCATTCACCAGGACGGCATCCTCAAAAAGCGTGAGACCTACGAAATCATGGACCCACAGGAAGTCGGCTGGGGCCAAACCGAATTGCCACTTACGAAGCACAGTGGACGTGCTGCCGTTGCCGCGCGTTTAAAGCACCTCGGTTTTAAAATGACCGAAGCAGACATTGCGGCCATTTTCGCCCGCTTTAAAGAGGTGGGTGACAAGAAAAAGTTCGTTTACGACGATGATCTCACCGCTTTAGTCGAAGGCCACATCACCGAAGTGCCCGAAACCTGGTCACTTGAATACGTCTGCGTCACCACCGGTAACCACGCAGTCCCTACCGCCACCGTGCGCCTCAAGAACACATCGGCCAGGAACGGCGAGTCCGTTCAAGACGCCGGCGTAGGGGACGGTCCCGTCGATGCCGCCTTGAAAGCCATCGACCGCCTCACTGACACACGCGGCAAGCTCATCGACTATTCCTTGCGCGCCGTTTCGCAAGGCAAAGACGCGCTGGGCGAAGTGACGGTGAAGGTCGACTTCGGTGACAAACAACTCGTCACCGGTAAGGGAGCGAGCACCGACATCATCGAAGCCAGCGCGCGGGCTTATTTGAACGCTGTGAACCGTCACCTCCTCGCCAGCAACGGGAAAGCGTCCAAAGCGGAGCACCCTTAAAGAACGCCCAACAATCGAAGATCGAACTGGAAGTTATGCCGTTTCGTGAGGTCCAACCTGGCGAAATCGGCATGGCGCGTGTTCAGGAGATAATTCATCTCGTCCGGAACGAGAACGCTTGGCACCTCCAGTGCCAGCGTTCGGCCGGCGCGAAACCATTCGTCGCCGAGTCGCTGCGAGTACATCTCGTTACGCCAGTCCGGATGAAGCTTAACCCGTTCAATTTGTTCACGACGAATCTCGATTTGAAAAGCTGTCCAGAAGTTAGGTGCTTCATTCGGATCCAAATGCGCGAGCACTTCGAGCATGCAAAGCGCTTTCGATTCAGAACAGTAGACCACCCGGCATCCGGGAGAGCTCCATCGACCGCCGTAGCGAACGGCTCCCTCGCCCGAAAAGGCTTCCTGGGCGCGCAGAGTCTTGACGACTCGCCAGAGCCTCATGTGTAGACGCCATATTCCAGGCGCCCGATCAAGCGTTCAACCATCCGTGCCCCGACTTCCGTGCCGGCAACATCCAGAGGTTTTTGTCCGCCGAGTGCGGGTGCCGGACGCGAAAACCAATGCCGCGCCGCTTCGTTGTCTCCTTCAAAAAGTTGCCGAGCCAGCCCGAACAATCTCGCCAACCGCACCACTTTGTCGCTGGCCTCCGGATCCAGACGCCCCTTGTCCTGCCGGCGACGGTACAACGTGGGAACCGACAGTCCGACGCGTGGAGCAAGTTCGGCGTCTGTCGCGGCGAAAGTTTCGCGTAAGGCATCAAATTCAGCGACTGGCAGACCTCCTTTCACCTGCGGGATGAGTTGGAGGTCCTCCTGCGGTTTATCGGCCATTTCCAAAACCACACTCTTTTTCATGTGAAAAGATATATCTTTTCACGTGAAATTTGTCGAGTCCCATTTCGATTTATTTTCATCGCCCGAAAGCAGCAGCCAGCCGAAACGCAATTCCGAAACTGCTTCCACCAGTTTGGCCAAATCAATAGGTTTTACGATGACCGCATTTGCGCCGAGCTTGTAGCTTTGCATCACGCCACGTTCCTCCTGCGATGAAGTGAGAATGATGACCGGCAGCGCCTCGGTTCGTTCGTCGCTCTTAATTTTGCGTAATACGTCCAGTCCGTGCGAATCGCTCAGGCGCAACGAAAGGAGGAGCAGGAACTCCGCTTCCAGCGGTGCGAAGTCTGCGGTCGTGCTCGTGCGAAAAAGAAAATCGAGCACCTGTTTGCCTTCGCGGATGACGTGCACGCGATTGCAGATGCTCGCTTTTTTCAACGTGTTGACGGTCGAAGTAATGTCCGCCGGGTTGTCCTCGGCGAGAATGATCTCGACTCTGGATGGTGTTGAACCTCCGTTGCGCATGTTCAGGGCGCTGCACTGTAGTCCGCCCCGAAAGATCAGCACAAATCGGGAAATTCCTGATGAGAAAAAACTAATGATCCAGCGTCGTGAGCCCTTCGCGAATGGCAAACTTGGTTAGTTCCGCGATTGAATAGATATCAAGCTTGTCCATGAGATGTTGACGATGGGTTTCAATCGTCTTCGCGCTCAGACCAAGTTCCGCGGCGATTTCCTTCGTTCCCTTTCCCTCTGCCATGAGCTGAAGAACCTCGCGTTCGCGATCGGTCAGGCGTGGCGAAACCAACGGCTCTCCGGCTTGCGCGCAGTTGTCGTCTTCGAGGGAAAAGCCACTGATGCGGGGTGCGATGTAGGTCTGGTCTTTGGCGACTGTGCGAATCGCATTCGCCAGGTCTTCGAAAGCGGAATCTTTCAGTAAGTAACCTGACGCCCCTGCGCGAAACATCTCCGCCACGAACTGCCGGTCTGAATGCATGGAGAGTGCGATGACTTTCGTTCTCGGCCGGCGAGAGACGATCTGGCGCGTCGCATCGATACCGTTCAAATCGGGCATGGAGACATCCATCACTACGACGTCTGGAGAATGGCGTTCCGTCAGTTGCACCGCCTCGCGACCGTTGTTCGCTTGAGCGACTACGGCAATATCCGGTTGGCCGCCGAGGAGCGAGCTGAGGCCCTCCCGCATTAGCTTGTGATCGTCAGCTATAAGTATCTGGACTGTCATGGGGAGGGATGGATTGGATCAGGTGCGTCGAGTTTAAGCGGAGCAATCAGGGTAACCCGAGTGCCGCGGCTGGGTTCGGAACTCATTTTCACGCGCCCGCCCAGATATTCGATGCGTTCGCGGATATTGAAAAGGCCAAAGCTCCGCGGTTCGCGGGCAGAACGCAGCTTGCCGATGTCGAAACCAACGCCGTCATCTTCGATGACGATGCGGATGGCGTCGCCATCGCGCCGTAGCAGGACCTGCGCGTGAGAGGCATGCGCGTGCTTGGCGATATTAACCAGCAATTCGCGAACACCCTGAAAAAGAACAATACGCAACTTCTCATCGAGCGGCTTCGGTTGGCCGTCATCATGAAAGCGGGTTTGAATGCCGTGTTCCTGCTGTATTTTACGCGCAAGCCATTCAACACCGGCGACCAGGCCGAGTTCATACAAAACAGGCGGGCTCAGTTCGAAGGTGAGAGAGCGCGTGGCTGCGATGGCCTGATCGATGATTTCGCGGAGCTGAGTGACCAGGGAAGTTTGATTGCTTTCGGCGGCGGCTGCGAGTTTGAGCCGCGCGAATGCGAGCGACTGTCCGATCTCGTCGTGAAGGTTGGTGGCGATGCGGCGACGTTCGCGCTCTTCACTCAACGCAACTTCGGAGGCGAGCGATTGGAGTTGCGCCTGGTAGGCGAGGACTTGTTCTTCCGCGGATTTGCGATCCTGGATATTCTCCACCATGTGAAGCAGCGCTGCGGGACGGTTTTCCGGATCACGCAAAACTGAAACAGTAATGTGGGTCCAGACCGGTTGGCCGCGTCGCGTCTTGAGGGTGAGTTCGCGTTGGAACGAAGTAATCTCCCCCTGCAGCAATTGGCTGAACAGGTCGGACTCTTCCGGCCCCTGAACAAACAGCCAATCGCGCAAATCCTTGCCGACAAGTTCTGTCTCCAAAAAACCGACCATCGCAGAAAACGCGCTGTTCGCCCGGGAGACTCGGCGATCAAGGCCCGCAATGAGCATGCCGATGGGGTTTTCCTCGAAGATTTTGCGAAAGGCTTGCTCACTTTGGCGAAGAGCACGCTCTGCCATCATGTGCTCCGTGACATCACGGGCGATGAGGAGGAAACGATCATTCGCGTGGGTGTCATCAAAGCTGGTGAAGGTGATATTCCAGAATTTCGTTTCGCCTGCGGGTGTGCGTGAACTCGCCTGGAAAGTGCTTCTTGTATTTGGTTTCGGAAGCTTGCCCCACGCCGATTTGGAATCCAGATCCGGAAACAACGTTGCCCAATGCCGCCGGAGTGGCAGTTCATCGCCTGGAACTTGCAGCAACTCGCGACCGGATGCATTGATCGAGAGAACCTGACCTCCGCTATCGACAATCAAAATGCAATCGCCGACTGATTCCACCAACAGGCGGTTGAACTCTTCGAGCACAGCGATTTTTTCTACGAGACGCTTGCGTGCAAGTTGTTCATCGCCGCGATTGAGAGCGGCATCCAGGTCTGAAATGGCCGTCGCGTTCATGCGTCTTGAAGTGAGATCGGCGTTCGCTCTGCGCGGTGCCCGGCTTTCAGAGCCCCTAAGATGATGATTCCGATGCCGCCAAGCTCAAGCAGCCAATTCATTTTGAAATCAGCCACAGGTGAGCGAAGAAATTCATCAATGTGATGAAAACTGGCGGCGCGGATCACGACAAAGGAGGTGACCAATAAGGTCCCAAACAAAGGAAGGCGCAGATCAGAACCGTGCTCCTGCACCAGGCGACGCAGCGCGGTAAACCCCATCAGTCCGCCGGTGGCGACGGCAACAATGAACCAGAATTGGAACGTTCTGCGCCGTTCGTACCATCCCTCGGACTGCGCGAGCTTTCGTCCGGTAATGGTCAGCCAAGTTTGGAGGTCCAGTTGCTTGTTGATACCAAGGAGCACCATGATAATGGCCAGGATTCCCCAGAAAAGCCTGCGGGAAGAGCCTCTCTCTTCACGCGCGATCCGCCGAACACAAACCACGGTTGCAGCGGCATAGGCCAGGACAGTCAACCAACCCACGATAGTGGGGTCGCCAATGCCGGGGTGCCATTCGGCACCGCTGGTCAATGCAACTGCGGGCGCAACAGTCATTCTGAAGAGGTTAGCATAGGCCGAAGTAACTGAATAGCGGACTACTCGCTCTTTGACGAAAACTGATCTTCCTTGTTTTTGAAAAGCAGGTTGAAGGTGGTAAGCGAGCCGTAGCAGCGGCTGACGTATTGCTGCATCTCCACTTTTTCTCCGTCGGTCAGCGTCGGGTGAGAGTTGATTTTCTGTTCAAGGACGCGGAGTTGGTTGCGGATGCCCACGACCTTGTGAAAGAAAACCTCGAGCGGAATTTCCTTGGTTTGCAATGTGGGATCGGACGGATGCAGAACCGCACGACCCCGTTGCCAGCGTGCGCCGAGTTGATCAACCACAGCGGTAGGTTTTTCGTAACCCATCCGTTCGATCACCGCTTCAATCGTTTCCTGGACAAAATGCTGCAAAGGCGCTTCGAGCCCGCTGATCGCGACAGTTGGTTCGGCTGGGGTAATACCACTGAGACCGGGATCAATCGTCCGCAACGCATCGTCGAATCGAATCTCGGCAGTGCGCTCGGAGATCGTCTTCACCGTTCCAACTCCATATTGTGGATGCTTCACCCGCATCCCGACAGTCAGGCTTCCAATATTCATTCGAGAGGAAAGAATCTTCGCGAAGCGAACAGAACACGCAAGTGTCTGACGGGGTGAGCAAATTTGCGGAATCTCAAGTTTTCGTTCCGCTTTGCCGCGCGATCACTTCTTTCATTGCGAGAACGTCCAGTCTGTCTTTTTCCCGCCAGGAGTCTTGTTTAAGCAGGATTAGATCGGCGGGCGAAAGGTAGTTGAGCACTGCGTCACCAACCTCCAATTGTCGCAAGCGCGGGCGGAAAAAGTCGAGCGAGTGACCGCGCATTTGTGTAAAAATATCCAGGTCGAATTCCTCCATCACGCGGATGGAGCCTTCCTGCAGAACAAAATCACCTGGGCTCAATTCGCGCGCCCAGCCTTCACCCCAACTGGACAAGCAGGCGAGCAACCTTTGCACGTTTTCGAGCGAGGGATGAATCAGAATGTCCGCGTCCAGGGTAAGACGATCATACCCATTGAAAATAACAGCCAGTCCGCCGACAACAGAAAAGTCAACGCCGGCTTGCTTGAGATCGACCAACAGCTTTCCGAACCGGGAAATAGTCTTCCTCGACTCTGGTGAGTGCTCCGTGGACATGTCCTTTGAGGAACCGAGTGAGATCTTCCATGTGCGCGAGCGTCTCCAGGGGAGTCCGGCGGCGACCGACGATTTTGCGAATCGGTTGCTGCATCAGAGGCTCCACGGGCGGTTCCATCTCGTCGAAGCTAAAGGGCGGGTGCCGGGAACGTCAATCCGGTTTCCTGTCCTTGTATGAGATTGGGTTTGTTTGCACAAGAGTTTTGGCATGTTTTAAGGCGGCTTCGCCGCCGCCGAGCATGCGGGCGAGTTCCTGGATGCGGGTCTTGCCTTCGAGCTGTTTGATGGAGGAGACAGTGCGGCCGTCCTTCGTTTCTTTGGTCACGACGAAGTGGGTGGATGCGGCGGCGGCCACCTGGGCGAGGTGCGTGATGCAAAGGACCTGACGTTGCTCGCCGATCTGGCGCATTTTTTCGCCGACGGCTACGGCAGTTTCGCCACCGACGTTCGCATCGACTTCGTCAAAGACGAGCAGGGGAATGGAATCCTGGGCTGCAAGGACGGTTTTGAGCGCGAGCATGACGCGGGCGAGTTCGCCCGAGGAAGCGATCGCCCGGAGAGGGCGGGCGGGTTCGCCGGGATTCGGAGCAAAGAGAAATTCAATGGAATCGAAACCGGTCGAAGAGAGGTTCGCGAAGGCGGTTTCTTGAGGAGAAGATTTAATTTGGACCTCAAAGGAGCTTTGTTTGAAGCCTAAATCGGAAAGCTGCTTGACGGCGGCTTTCGAAAGCTTCGGGATTATTTTTTTGCGTGCGGCCGTTAATTCCCCACCACCGTGCCAAATTTCGCCTTCGAGCGTTTGGATTCGAGAATGGAGGCGTTCCAACTCGGCATCGCGTGATTCCAGCGATTGGAGTTTCTGAAGCGCTTCGTTGCCGAATCGGATCACTTCCTCGACGCTTGAACCGTACTTTCGTTTGAGGGATTGAATGACATCCATCCGTTGCGAAAGTTCGTGCAGGCGCGCTGGATCGACATCGATGCGATCGGCGTAGTGACTTAATTCGCGTTGCAGGTCGCGCAGAGTATTTACCGTTTGTTCCTGAAGATCGATCAAAGGCTGCGCGGTTGTGTCCAGGCGGGATAGTTCCTGCAAAGTGCGTCCCACAGCGCCCGCCTGGTTCAGAAGGGCGTTATCTTCTTCGGCCAAGGCAGCGAGGGCGGATTGGGTCAGTTCGGTAAGGCGAGCGGCGTTCCTCGCGCGAGAGTATTCGGCTTCCAGCTCAATCTCTTCGCCTTCGATGAGCTTGGCGGAAGTGATTTCCTTCACTTGAAAGCGGAGCAGATCAAGTTGCTGGGCGTAGGTGCGCTCGTCGATAATGAGGGCCGCTTTCTCTTTGAGAAGTTCTGCCCGGGCGCCGACTTTTTCGGCAAATGCCACACGCATCTCTTCCAACCCGGCGAAGGCATCCAGAATGGCGAGTTGTTTTGCCGAATGCAGGAGGGATTGGTGATCATGAGGACCATGCATATCCACCAGCCATTCTCCGAGTTCGGCGAGGACTTGGAGGGTGGCGGGTGAACCATTGACGAACTGACGATTCGTTCCACTCGCGGTGAACGCGCGGCGCAAAACCAGTTGGGACTCTTCACATTTTTCTAGCCCGCGCTCTCCGAGGAAGGAATCGACCTGCTGGGCCAACTTTCCCAGAGAGAAGAGGGCTTCGACCGAGCAATTGTCGGCCCCGCTGCGAATCAGCGAGCGATCGGCGCGTTCGCCGAGGACTAGATTCAACGCACCGATGATGACCGATTTGCCTGCGCCGGTTTCGCCGGTGACGGCATTATAGCCGGGGGCGAGTTCCAGAGTGAGGTCCGGGACGAGGGCAATGTTCTTGATCCGGAGCGTTGTCAGCACGCCGCTATTGAACGGCGAATTCTGAAAATTTCAAAACAAACCGCAGCGGCCTCAATGGAAAACCTCTTTCCCGACGGCGCGCCGGCTCTTTTTCTCCACTCGCGAATGGCAGAAGAAATCCATGTCGGCGGCGATGGCAAACGCATGAAAAGTCGTTTCGAGGATGTGCGACACGGTATTGTCCGCCCGGCGCAAAAGAGCCACCAGGGTGGCGCGGCGACGCCGTTTTCGGCGAACCCAAAGGTCGAGCCATCGCCTCACTTGCGGCGAGACGGGCACTCCTTCCTGCGCGGCGACAATCACAATGTCGGCATCGGCCGCTTCGCGAGCCGCTTGCACGCGAAGCTTCGGACTGCGGAGGAGTTCGGTATTCCAGGAGCTTTCCACGCATTCGGAAGGCTCGAATTCGCTTTTCAAATGGCGCGTAGCTTCGGAGGCCGTTTGAGCGCCTTCACGGTCGGAATAGATCTGAATGATTTTAAAGGCACAAGTAGTCATTATGTCGGGATGATTCTGCAAAAACCGATCGAGAGGGACTATTCGGAACGACCCTATACCTGAAATTCACATTTTTACTCACCTCCGGAGAGGAAATCCCTGATTCTTACAAAATTTACATGGACAGTTTTTCGCGTTCTCGTTCAAATGGTCTCGCGAATGGAAGCAGACTTCCGGGCATTATTCTCCCAGAGCTTTGGGTGCTCGCCGGGCGAATTTGAGAGCGAAATGTTCTCGAAGACGCTGTTCCGGCACGCGATTCCTTTTTCCTGGTTGATTCGCGATAAGGCGAAGTTCTTCCGCGAAGACCTTGAAATGCTCCGGGATATTGCGAGCGCCCACAATACGCCGGAAGTGATTTCAGAATTGAATCGGTTTTATGGTCGCAACCGCCGCGACAAAAGCATTTTGCGAACGAGCTTCTTCATCCGGGTGTCCGGAAAGCGTGTTCTGCAGATATATCGGGCGCTGGCGCAGGAGCGATCTCAAACTTCCTCCTTCGCCGAATCTTCTTTGCAGCCGCAGCACTGAGGCGGCTTCCCATCTTACAACTTTCCCTCAGGGCAAAAGAGGAGTTTGCCGCACTGCTCCCGACCTGCATCCGTGCTTCATTAATCGGCAGTCAGCCAAGTTTTGAGGAAGGCGATGAGCGGGAGGACAACCCTGGCAGCCGCGCTACCGAGGTTCGCACCGGGACTTCGTCGCGATTAAACCAAGAATAACTCCAAGAAGTGGACGGAGTAGATAGGTAGGGGGCAGTCGAAAGGGAGCGAGGGGCCAGCCCGGTATAAAAACCGGCTGGCCTTTTTCCGTTAAATCCTGCTCGAATCATACTCTTATTCTTTATCTCTTTTTTCCAAGGCGCGAAGAGACTTCAAGAAACCAGGATTAGGAAAGGAACGGCTCAGGTCCGTGGTGCGCTGTGTTGCACGAAGTAGGCCGCGGCCTGGGATCGCCGCGACATCTGCAGCTTGTCTAGAATATTGCTGAAGTAGTTTTTGATCGTTTTGTCGCTTAGGCCCATGGCCGCGGCGATTTCTTTGTTCGTCCTGCCCTCTGCCACCAGCGCGAGCACGCGACGCTCCTGGGCTGAAAGCAGCGATAGTTTGTTGCCGCTCGGATTTTGCGCCAGCGATTGAATCCTCCCGAAGACCCGTCCAGTGACGGCCGGGTCGAGCACAGACTGTCCAGAGGCCACCTTCTGAATTGCCGAGACCAGCGCTTCGCGATTTACTTCTTTGAGCAGGTAACCGTCCGCTCCGCACGATATGGCTTCAACGATCACATTATCATCGGCGAAGGAAGTCAGGACCAGTACTCGCACCTCGTGGTCGAGTTTCTGGATTTCGCGACAGACATCAAAGCCACTGCCATCTCCGAGCCGAACGTCGAGCAGAACGACGTCCGGTAAAACACGCTTCACTTCCGGCAGCGCCGTTGCTGCGCTTGACGCTTCGCCTGCCACTTCGATGGAAGGGACACTGCTGAGCAGCGTGCGCAGTCCGACTCGCACTACTTCGTGGTCATCAACGATCAATACTCGTACGCGGTTCATGTGTTGAGAAATGCTGTTTTTGGCGCGGGATGTCCAGCGTTACTCGCGTCCCTTGCCCTTCTTCTGACGAAATAGAGAATTTCGCACCTAATGATTCTGCGCGTTTGGCCATATTGCGCAGGCCAAATCCGGTCCCGGCGACCTTATTCGGATTAAATCCGCGGCCATCATCTTCAATGCTGAACACGATCGTTTCCTCGCGCAGCTCGAGCCGAAATACGGTGGTGTAAGCATTTCCGTGACGAATGCTGTTGCTCATTGCTTCGCGCGCGATGTGAACGAGCTCCGTCGCTTGCCCCGGCGTGAGAGCGGCTACTGCGTCTTCGTCGATCACCGACCGAATCCGGTTTTTTGTCTCCTCGTTTCCCAGCGCGAGAGAAAGGGATTTCAGCGCCGTGCGAAATTCGCGCGGTTGAATAGCGTTCGTCTCCAAACCCAGGATGACGTTTCTCAATTCGCCGATCACGCCATTCACATCCTTGAGAGCGGCGCGAAGACGGGTCTGAATTTTTGATGGGTCTGCATTGTCAGCCTGCGCACAGTCGTCGAGATTCAACCCGATCGCATAGATGGATTGGATGATGCGATCGTGTAGATCGCGGCCCAGTCTCTCCCGGCCGTCATTCAAGCGGGTGATTTCACGTTCTGTGTCCAACAGCCGCTGCGTGGCGGCCCTTTCAGCGATGGAAAGCCGATAGCTTCTTCGTCGTTCCCGAACCGCGATAAGGCCGATGAGCAGGAGAGCGGCGGCGCATCCGCCTAGCGTCAAATTGCGAGTTAAGGATGGTGTTGGGCCGCTTTTGGGGAGCGCAAGAACAGTCAACGCCGCCTTTGAATTCATCCACACGACCGGTCCGATTTGTTCCCGCAATTTGCCGGGTGGTGAACTCCAGGCTCCGCTGATTCGAATGAGCGAGCCCGGAATCAGGTTCGAGATGCTCTCCCGGGATAATACCGCAGTTACCATTCGGTTCTCGAATTCCAGGTCCAACAGGGTGTAGCCGCTTTCCGAAGTGCGCGAACCAAAAAGAACTCCGGAAGTCGTCACGTATTGGCCGGCCGGTATAATGGACGCCAGTTCCTTTGGTTTGAGAAAAAGCGGTTCCGGAGGTGCTTTGGAGCTGTTCTTTCGAAACACTGCCTGCGCTAGCCGTGGAATCTCGGTCAGGTCGCGTATGAATCCTGCGGCTTCCACCACGTCGCCCGGCGCAACCGGTTCGAGGGAAAGGGCCGCCGGTTGAACTCGAAGTGGGCCGGATTCATCCTGGATAAAAAGAGCTTCTCCAGGCCAAACCACTGAAACCACGCCTCTAACCCGAACGCGATGGTCCAATCCTCCTTGTTTCGAATAATGCGGGAGTGATCGCGCGGTGCGCAGGGGCGTTTCAAACGGATCAGGAGCAGCCGCGACAATCTTGAGCAATCCCGGATCCTGGGAGAAAAGTCCAAACCCGGCAAGGCGCTGCTCGTCATAAAATGTGCCGCCCACACCCTGGATCAACACGGTTGCGTCGATCAGATTGGTTGGAGATCGTTCAAAACCAAAAGCCAAAATTCTGAGCGTAGTGCAACCGTTCCAGAGCTGCATAGTGCACGTTTTGTCCGCAAAGTCGACCGTCTGAACTACTCCTTGAACTTGCACCCATTGTGAGTCGAACCGCCCGGTGTTCAGATCTTCGACCGCCACTGGCTTCGGGGAAATTTTCGCTCGCTGGCCTGTGTTCCGTATGCTGGCGGTGTGGACAATAGGAGAGAAACGCCCGATTCCGGTAGCCCCTTTAACTTCCACAACATCGCCGAACGAAAAATCCGCCGTCCAGGCGCTTGGAAACACGTAGATGCCCGCTGTCCCGTCTTGCACGAAGCAGAGTTGACTCAAGGGCTGGTAGCAGGTGATCACCCCTCGGAGGATCACCGGCTTGTTCTCTTTCAACCGGTCCACCGGAAGCTGCAGAATATCCACGCAGTTCGTGAGGGAGGCTTCTGCGGAAAGAGTCTCCCGGGCGAGGAGCAAAAAAATAACAATGAGCGCAAAGCAAAATGCGCCGGAGCGACGAACCGGAAGTTTGGCAAAAGCGATCAATCTTCTACTAGAATACCAACGGCATCATAACCGCTGCTCTTGAGCTCGAAAAGGCGCGAGTTGATTCTTTACCAGTCCACGACCGATCCATCCTTTTCAAAATAGGTTTCCGCATTGCGCCAATCATGGCCGATCTTGTCATCCATGAGCGCTTCGTCCAATTCAACCCCGAGGCCGGGTTTCTCCGGAATGCGTACGTATCCATTCTCAATCTTGAATGGCTCCTTGACGTAACCCTCGCCAAGGCTCACCTGTTCCTGGCAAAGAAAGTTCGGAACCGAAGCGGCAAGTTGCAGGCCGCAAGCCAGCGAAATCGGACCGAGCGGATTGTGCGGCGCGACCGAGGCGTAATACGCTTCCGCCATCCCAGCGATTAAGCGTCCTTCGAGAATTCCGCCGGCGTGGCAAAGGTCCGGTTGCAGAATGGTGGCTGCACCTTTCTCCAGAATTTCGCGAAAGCCCCACTTGGTGAAGATACGCTCGCCCGTGGCGATGGGCAGATGTGTGCTACGCGCAATCTCCGCCATGGCCTCCACATTCTGGCACTGGACCGGCTCCTCGATGAAAAAGGGTTGGTGTGGCTCCAGCGCTTTGATCAACAGTTTTGCGTTTTGCGGACTGATCGCTCCATGAAAATCAATGGCGATATCCACGTCCTTTCCACCGGCATTCCGCAGGGCTCCGAACGCTGCCGCCGCTTCTTCGACGAACGATTGATTCGCGATGACGCCAGATTGCGTGCTGTTCTTAATGCCCGTTTTGAATGCGGTGAACCCTTGAGCTTTGCGCTCTTTCAGTCGCTCCGGACTTTGCCCCACGTGGGCATAAACACGGACCCGGTCACGAGTAGGCCCGCCCAACAATTCGTAAACCGGAACGCCCAAGAATTTACCTTTGATATCCCACAAGGCTTGTTCTATGCCGCTCAGCGCGCTCGTGAGAATGGGTCCGCCGCGATAGAATGCATGACGGTAAATCGCCTGCCAATGATGCACCACGAATCGCGGATCCTTGCCCACCAGGTACGGTTCCACCTCGGAGACCGCTGCGGCGCAAGTTTTCGCTCGTCCTTCGGTAATTGGTTCGCCGAGCCCGATAAGGCCCTGGTCCGTATGCACCTTGAGAAAGAGCCATCGGGGCTTCACCAAAATCGTTTCCAGCTTGGTGATCCGCAGTTTTGGTTTGAAGTCCGGCGGCTTGCCTTCGACACGTGGCGTTGGCTGTGCGTACTCCGCTGTGTTGCGTTCCGCGGCGAGCGCGCTGCCCAAACCGGTAGCGCTGAGAACGCCAAAGACGCTTTTCAGGAAATCGCGCCGGAAAAGCGGCTGCGACACGGGTGCAGACTTTTTCATGAGGATAGGGGCATCCTCCCAAAACTCTGCTTGAAAGCCAAGCGTTCCGTCAGTCGAGACCGGACGCCTTCCGGGCGCGCTTTAAAACAACGGTCGCGACTTTTCGCGCTCGTTCAGCGCCGTCGCGAAGAATGTTGTTCACGTAATCGAGATTTGCGGCCAGCTCGGCGCGCTTCCGGCGTGGTTCGGCAAAGTAGTTCCAATACTGCTCGAAGAGTGCCTTTTTCAAATCGCCGTAACCGAAACCACCGGCCCGCAAACGTTGTTCGACGTCGTTAGCGACGTCTGCGGGAGCGACGAGTTTAAGAAGCTGGATGGCGATGTTTTTGTCGGCGTCTGGTTTGGGGTCATTCACGCCGCGACTGTCCATCACCAGGCTCATGATCTTTTTCCGCATGACCTTTTCATCACCGAAAATCTCGATGGTGTTCCCGTAACTCTTGCTCATTTTTTGCCCATCGGTGCCCGGCACGACCGCGACGGATTCGCGAATTTGCGGCTCCGGGATGACAAAGGTCTCGCCGTATTGCTGGTTGAACTTGACGGCCACATCGCGCGTCACTTCCACATGTTGCTTTTGGTCCCGACCCACCGGAACAATGTTGGAATCGTAAATCAAAATATCCGCAGCCATCAAAACTGGATAGGCGAACAACCCATGGTTCGGACTGATTCCATGCGCGATCTTGTCCTTGTAACTATGGCAGCGCTCCAGCAATCCCATGGGCGTCAGGGTCGTCAACATCCACGAGAGTTCGGTCACTTCGGGAACATCCGATTGGCGAAAAAACACGGACTTCTTCGGATCGAGTCCGCAGGCGAGAAAATCCAGCGCTACATCCATCGTGTTTTTGCGGCGGACTTCCGGATCGAACAGCGAAGTCATCGAATGATAATTCGCGATGAAGTAGTACGCTTCGCCCTGGTCCTGAAGTTCGATCGCCGGCCGCATCATCCCGAAATAATTTCCGAGATGCAGCGCTCCGGACGGTTGAATTCCCGATAAAATTCGCATGGGCGCTGAACCTAATCTGCCCGTCCTGAAATTCCAATCGCGGAGCGGAGCCTCCCTTACGATTCGCAACGCGCCGCTCCATTTACGTTTCCTATCGTCGGAAAAAAGGAGTATTTTGTCTCGGTGCCCCTCTTCCGGTGGATGACCTGTTTTGTAGTGGCGACGTATGTTGGCGTCCTCGCCAGCGCCACGTCCAGATCCGACACCAATGTTTGGTGGTCTTTGAGACCGCTGGTTCGTCCCGTGGTTCCGGCGCAGGGCGAAAATCCCATCGACTCATTCCTCCTTGCGAAACTCAAAGCCTCTGGCCTGGCGTTCTCTCCCGAGGCCCCGCGGCAGACGCTCATCCGCCGTGTCTACTTTGACCTGATCGGTTTGCCGCCGACGCCGGATGAAGTGGATCGGTTTGTGCATGACCCCGATCCCCGCGCTTACGAAAACCTGGTTGATCGTTTGCTCGATCTCCCGGCCTACGGCGAACGTTGGGCGCGTCACTGGCTGGACGTCGTGCATTACGGTGATACGCACGGCTACGACAAAGACAAGCCGCGACCCAATGCGTGGCCCTACCGCGATTACGTCATTCGCGCCTTCAACTCGGACCGCCCCTATTCCCGCTTCGTTCAGGAACAGATCGCGGGAGATGTTTTGTTTCCTTACACGCGCGATGGCATCGAAGCGCTTGGGTTCATTTCAGCAGGTCCATGGGATTTCATCGGGCACGCCGAAGTCCCGGAAACGAAAACCGATGGCAAGATCGCGCGGCATCTCGACCGTGACGATATGGTCGCCAACACTATTAACACTTTCAACAGTCTTACCGTTCAATGCGCGCAGTGCCATAATCACAAGTTCGACCCGATACCGACTGAGGATTACTATAAGCTGCAGTCCGTCTTCGCCGCAGTGGACCGCACAGAGCGGGAGTACTACAGCGACCCGGAACTCAACCGAAAGCGGACCGAACTCGTCGCGCGGCAACGTTCGCTCAAGGCCGAAAAGAAGACGCTGGAAGAAAAAATTGCGACTGATGGCGGACCGGAATTCGCCGAACTCAAAAAGAAGCTCGAAGCGGCACGCAAGCCTTCGACCGAAACGAAGCATCCGCCCGAGTTTGGTTATCACTCAGCGATTGAATCTCGCGAAGAGTCGGCGAAGTGGGTGCAGGTCGACCTCGGCAAAAGCGTGGCGTTGCAGAAGATTGTTCTTCGGCCTTGCTGGGATGATTTCGCGGGCATCGGCGATGGCTTCGGTTTTCCACGTCGCTATAGGGTTGAGATTTCCGCCACCGTAGAATTCGATGCGCCTGAAATCGTTTTCGACAACACGGTCGCGGATCAGCCCAATCCGGGAACTAAGGCGCAAACTATCCCAATTAATTCAAAGGTGGCGCGATTTGTTCGTATTACAGCTACCAGGTTAGCCCCGCGTCAGTCAGACTTTATTTTCGCGCTCGCCGAACTCGAAGCTATCGACGCAAGCGGCCAGAACGTGGCGCGCAACGCAACCGTTACAGCGCTCGACTCCATCGAAGCGCCCGTTCGCTGGGCCAAATCGAATCTGACTGACGGTATCTATCCGGGACAAACGCGAAAAAGCTCACCCGCCGAGATTGTTGCTTTGGAAGCGAGCCTCGCCGATCTCCTTCAGTCAAAAGTGTCGGAGGAGACGCGCGCTCGCTGGACCAGCACCACCAACGAATTCGCAATCGTTCAAAGCGAACTCGCCGCGATGCCCAAGCCGATGGTGGCCTTCATCGGCGGTGTTCATTATGGCAGCGGACCTTTTCGGGGCACCGGTCCGGATGGCGGCAAACCGCGTAAGATCTGCGTGTTGACGCGCGGAGATGTGCGTCATCCCGGCAAGGAAGTAGCCCCCGGCGGCCTTTCGGCCCTCACAGAAATGCCTTCGACGTTCGACTTGGCGAACGACGCGCCGGAAGGCGAACGCCGCAAAGCCCTTGCTCTCTGGCTGACGGATGCGCACAACCCGCTCACCTGGCGCAGCATCGTCAATCGCGTGTGGCAGTATCACTTCGGTCGCGGTCTGGTGGGCACGCCAAACGATTTCGGTCGGATGGGCGAACTGCCTTCACATCCCGAACTGCTGGATTGGCTGGCGGTCGAATTCCGCGATGGTGGCCAATCTCTGAAGAAGCTGCACAAACTCATCCTGACCAGCGCTGCCTACCGCCAGGTCTCATCCGTGACTCCTGATACGCAGCGCGCCGTCGAGATCGATTCCGAAAATCGCCTGCTTTGGCGCGCCAATCGCCGTAAGCTTGAAGCGGAAGCCGTTCGCGACGCAGTTCTGTTTGTGAGTGGTCAACTTGATCCACGGATGTATGGACCGGGCTTCCAGGATTTCGTGATCGAAAAACCGGAGCACTCGCCTCATTACGAATACGAGAAATTCAATCCGGACGACCTGAGTGCGCGCCGGCGTTCGATCTACCGGTTCATCGTTCGCTCTCAGCAACAGCCCTTCATGACCACGCTCGATTGCGCGGATCCCTCCATGTTGGTCGCGCGCCGGAACGAGAGTGTCTCGCCGCTCCAGGCGCTTGCCCTGCTCAACAATAGTTTTATGCTAACGATGGCCGATGCCTTTGCGCATCGTTTGCAGGCCGACTCCGCCGATCCAACGACCCAAATGACTCGCGCCTTCTCTTCGGCGCTCAGTCGTTCTCCAAGCTCCGACGAACTCTCCGATTTAAGTGAATTCGCTCGCAGGAACGGGCTTCCAAATGCCTGTCGGCTTCTCTTCAATCTGAACGAATTCAGTTTCGTCGATTAGTTCGTAGTGGCTCAGTTTGACTATTCCCGCTTTTCCTGAAAAGCAAATCGAACAATATGGGGAGCGCCACGGAGAAAGTACAAGGCGCAGATAACATAGAATACCGCCGCCAATCCGTATTGCCACGCAGGATAGGTGTTCGGTCCGTCCGGAGCAAAATAGGCCACAATTGTGGAGTAGACGTAGAGAAGACCTGCCAAAAGCGAAATCAATCCAAGGACGCGGATTACAAACTCAAACCAATCACGCTGTTTCACTTGGCGCACAGGAGATCAGACCTTGAGGAGGTTGACAATCTCTTCCAGGTTCCGATTAGCTCAATGGCTTGCCTTACGTGGTTCCGAGGCGTTATAATTTTTTATAGCCCAAATTGGTATGCGCTCAAGTTGCATTCATTTCATTTTCGCGTTGCTTTCGATCTCACTGCGCGCATTTAGCCAGGAAGCGGACTTCAACAAAATCGCGGCGATCTTCCAGGAGCGCTGTCTTGATTGCCATTCTGCGCCCGATCCGGAAGGGAAATTTTTGATGCAGGATTTCGGCAGCTTGATGAAAGGCGGCGAAACCGGCCCGGCGATTTTGCCTGGAAAGGGCGCCGAAAGCCTCCTGGTGCAGATGATCGAAGGCAAGGTGGAGCGCGATGGGAAAAAGAAGATCATGCCTCCGGGAAAACGGGAAAAGCTTTCCACCTCCGAAATAGCGCTGATCAAGAATTGGATCGATGCGGGAGCAAAAGCCCCTTCGACGAATGCGTTGATCGCCAAGGATGTCGTCGTTCCGAAGATCACACCGAAGGTGATGCCCAAACGCGCGATCTACTCGGCCGCGTTTACGTCGAAAGGAAATTTGCTCGCCCTGGGGCGTATGGGGCAGGTCGAGATTTTCTCTGCTGAGAACCAGTCTTTGATTCGGACACTGATCGGGCCGAGCGGCAGCGTCAACGCGGTGGCTTTCTCGCCTGACGGAAAATTCGTCTTCGGCGCAGGTGGTCCAACCGGCTTGAAAGGAGAGCTTACCGAATGGTCTGTCACGGATGGTTCTATGGTGCGCACCATTTCCGGCCATACCGATTCAATTTATGCGCTCGCGCTTTCACCAGACGGCAAGCTTCTCGCCACCGGCAGTTACGATCAGAAAATCAAAATCTGGAATGCGGAAACTGGCGCGGAAGTGCGAACACTTTCAGGTCACAACGGCTGCATCTATGGACTGAGTTTTCGACCCGACGGAAAAATTCTCGCCAGTGCCAGCGGAGATCGAACGGTGAAGCTATGGGACGTTGAGACTGGTGCGCGGCGCGACACGCTCTCACAGCCGTTGAAGGAACAATATACCGTTGCCTTTTCTCCAGACGGCAAACGACTCGCCGCCGCCGGCGTCGACAATCGCATTCGCGTTTACGAAGTGAGCGAAGAAGCCCGCGAGACAACCAATCCGATTCTCTATTCGAAGTTCGCGCACGAAACCGCCATCTTGCGCCTCGGCTTCTCCTCGGATGGCAAAACGCTCTTTAGTTCAGGCGAAGATCGTCAGGTGAAGCTCTGGGATGCGGAAACCATGCAAGAGCGTCGCATCCTGGAAATGCAGCCCGATTGGTCCTCCGCCGCGAGCTTCATTCTGAATGATAAGGGCCTCGCTGTCGGGCGCCTGGATGGATCACTCGCCTTCTACGATGTCCAAAATGGATCGATGTTAAAACCTCCTCGCCCCGAGATCACGCGATTGGAACCGCGCGGTGTCCAACGCGCAAATTGGGTTAAAGTGAAGATCGTCGGTAAGAACTTCAGAAGTCCGGTCAGCATCCGCGTCGGTGATTCACGCCTTCAGGCGAAAATCGCGCACGATCCGAAGCCGACTGAAACGGAGATTTGGCTCGAGACACGCGCTGATTCCACGATGCCCCGTGGTGCCTATGAAATTTCCGTGAAAACCGATAAAGACGAGAGCACTCCAGTCAGGCTTTACGTGGATGACATTCCACAGTTAAGCGAGTCCGACTCTAAAGAGCCTCGAACGATTGCTGAACTCCCCGTCGCCGTTTGGGGCACACACTCAACAAGTGGTGACAAAGAGACCTACGAGTTCACAGCGAAGGCCGGCGAAACCCTCGTGTTTGAAGCCGCCGCCAAATCGATCGGCTCCAAAGCAGATCTGGTGCTTACTCTGAGCGACACAGAAGGCAAAGTTCTCGCGACGAATAATCGCTTCGACAAATCCGGCGATGCATTGATCGCCCATCGCTTTTCTGACGGCGGGCGCTACCGGTTGGTCGTCTCGGAGTTGGTGTTGGCGGGTTCGTCCGAACACTTCTACCGCGTTTCGATCGGCGCGTTTCCCTTCATTACAGGTGTGTATCCCCCTGTCCTGGCGAGAGAGCGCGACACGCAAGTGCACTGGATCGGCTTTAATCTCCCTTCAGATAGCCGTTCGGTAAATCCGGGCGACAAAACCGAATACACCTTCAAACCTGATCCTGACCGTTTTCGTTGGCGCGGTGAACTGAGAGTGCCTGTCGTCGACAAAACTGTTGTTTTCGAAGCCGAGCCGAACGGTTCCCTCACGAACGCCACGCCTCTCTCCATTCCGAGCGTCGCCGTTGGCCGCATTGCCTCGGCCGATAAGGAAGATTGGTTCCGCTTTGATGCTAAAGCCGGTCAAAATCTGATCCTCGAAACCTCCGCGGAGCGGCTTGGTTCTCCGCTCGATACAAAACTTGAAATTTGTGACGCAACCGGCAAGCCGGTCATCCGAACTCTGCTTCAGGCAGTGCGCGCCTCCGCCGTGACTTTCCGTGGCATCGACTCCACCACCGTCGATTGTCGCGTCGAAAATTGGGAAGAGATGGAACTGAACCAATACCTTTATCTTCAAGGCGAAGTGGTCCGTCTTTTTCGCGCACCGCAAGGACCCGATTCCGGCTTCAACTTCTATTCACTCAATGGCCGCCGCCGAAATTATTTCGACACCACCGCCAGCGCCCACGCCAACGCCGAGCCTTGCTACATTGTCGAACCTCACGCCCCCGGCGACAAACTCGCCGCGAATGGTCTACCCACCTTCCCAATTTACTTCGAGAACGATGACGATTCAGAACGTAAGCTCGGCACCGACTCGAAAGTTTACTTCCGAGCTCCCGCCGACGGCACTTACTTTGCACGCGTCAGGGACACTCGTTCGTTCGGCGGTGATCGCTTCGTTTACTCACTTACCCTTCGCGAGCCGCGTCCGGACTTTAAAGTTTCGGTCGACGGCATGAACTTGACCGTCCCGAAAGGCAGCGGCCAACGCTTCGCCGTCAACGCCGAACGAATCGACGGTTTCGAAGGCGAAATAAAAGTGGAAGTCTCCGGACTTCCATCCGGCTTTATCGTTTCGAATCCCATTACCATCCAGGAAGGTCACACCACCGCTTTCGGCGCTCTTTACGCCCGGCCCGACGCACCGCCCATCACGCCGGATTCGCAGGAAACATCGAAACTCACCGCCACCGCTGAGATCAACAACATGAGCGTGACCCATTCCGCAGGTACGCTCGGGAAAATTTCTCTATCCGAACAAGCCCCTCTCTACGTGGACCTCGAACCTGCGAGCAAAACCGCTGAAATTACGATCGCTCCCGGCGAAATTGTTCCCGCGTTCATCAAAGTCCGTCGCAACGGCCACAACGACCTCGTCACGTTCCAGGTGGAGAACCTGCCCCACGGCATCATCGTCGATAACATTGGCCTCAACGGTGTGCTGATTCCCAAGGACCAAAACGAACGCGAAGTCTTCTTCACCGCCGCCAGGTGGGTGCCCGAAACAGATCGCCTCTGTTACGCCATCTCCAACGAAGCCGGCCGCCAAACCTCCAAACCTCTTCTCATTAAGGTCCGAAAATCCGCCGGTCGCGTCGCGAAAAACTGATCGATCGCGCCGTCCACTATCAGAAGAATGTCGTGGTCGTGCCCGCCGCCGATGTATTACCCGGTGTGTCGGTCGCGAATACTTCGATGTCATTGTTGCCGAAGTCGGCGTAAATGAGTCGCGGGCCGCCGGAACCAAATACCACTTCCTCGAAACGGCGATTCAAATAGGCGTCATACCGGATGTTGGCCTGCGCGTCGAAGTCATCCGTGGATTGCGCCCACGACAACTGAGTCTCCGTGCTCCCATCACCAAAGCGCACGCTGTTACCCGCCCGGCACCGTCGGCGGTGTCGTGTCGTCAGGATTGGCCGGGAGCGTGCTGAAGGAAACCGGATCGCTCAAGGGCGATGGGTTGTTTCCAAACTCGTACGTGCGGACCTGGACGGTGTAGCGGGTATCCGGCTCCAGAAAGCGCAGAGTGGTTTGGATGTGGCCGGAGCTGGATCTCACGCCACCGAAATGCTGCAGGCGGCTATCGATAGGTGTGAGCGGATGGCCGAAGGTTTTAGCTCTTACTGGAAGGAGTTTGTCCGGTCAGGACGTGGAACATCGGCGCAAGGCGGGCGCGGTTGCCAATCGCAAGCTTTTCGAAGACATGACGGAGGTGGGTACGGACGGTGCTCAGGCTGATGCCGAGGCGCTGGCTGATATCGGCGTTGGACTCGCCTTCGGCGGCGCGGCGGGCGACTTCGCGTTCGGCGGAGGTCAAGCGGGAGAGGCTCGCCAACGCTCGGGCACTATCGGTCTTTTCGGCGGGAGGGAGTTGGAAATGCATCGAGAAGGAGGGCTGGAGCGACCGACCTCCGCGAGACTCGACAAGTTGGATCTCGGCGGAGAAGCCAGGAACACTCCGATGCGGAACGGAGATGCGGCGGACGACACGTTCGCTGTCGTCCACGCAGGTCGCGTTTTCCCAACTGTTTCTGAGGTTTGCGCAGGCGGAACTGATCTCGGGAGGTAGTTTGACGGTCGGTTTGAACGCGCG
This sequence comes from Limisphaerales bacterium, assembly GCA_044226545.1. Lineage (GTDB taxonomy): Bacteria > Verrucomicrobiota > Verrucomicrobiia > Limisphaerales > SXQI01 > DASVNK01. Next base: position 102,457 of record JBGAGW010000001.1, on the reverse strand, counting down.
TGTCAGAGTCGACCCGGTATTCTTCCACGCGGCGAGCGCTTCGCGTCCGGCTGGATTGCTGAAGCCGACTTTGCCGTCCCAATTCGCGATGACGATAGGCAAAGGGAGCGCAGTGATGGAGTGTTCCAGGGAGACGTGCGCCGCGAGTTGTTGCTCAAGGCGCAGGAGGCGTTCGACGACGCTTTCCACATGGTGGCGCAATTCCTGAAGCAGTTCCATTTCGTTTTCGGTAAAGTCGCCCTGGGTTTCGGTGCGGATGGCAGCGAGTTGGCCCAGAAAGCGGCCCTCTTCATTCCAGAAGAGCATCGCGGCTCCGTATCGCCAGCCCATCGGAATCAGAAACTCTTTAAGGAAGGCTTGGCCTTTCGGGGAAGCCGCGTCGTAATGATCGCTCATCCGTGCCACCGGTGTGCCAGGTCTGGCCTGAATCGCATCGTTGAGCGGCGCGAGTTCCGCGAATCGCACCAGATTGGGAATGGGCTTTGTCGCGCGCATGAAGAGCGGAGTAATCCCAAGCGAAGGCAAACCGAGCAGGATATTGTAAACCGGGAGAGCGCCACGCAAAAGTTTCACGCAACCCGCCCAAACCTCGTCTGGCGTAACCGCTCGCTGGAGTCGAATCAACCCACGTTCAATGCGATCCTCCAGTCCGCGCTCTATTTTCACGCAAATTGTCTAGTCGAAAGTTCATCTAATGAAAAGCAAAAATCGTCCTTTTGGACGATAGGCAAGCTGCTGCGTTTGTGGAGGATTCTTCCCCCTGAAGCGGATCATTCGTATTCCCGCAAAGGAGCCTCTGGGCTTTGGGGAGCCGAGTGCTCGCGCTTCGCAAGAACTAAAACAATATAACTATGATGTCTATTGCTCGTATCGCCAGTATCGCCGCTGTTTTCGCGGGTTTAACTCAATTCAGTTCGCCCTTGCGCGCGGACGACTGTGCCAAGATCGAATTCGAAGGATTGGCTCATCTTGGCTTCGTAGAGATCCAGCCCGGCACTTTCACCCTCGGCGCCTTGCCGACCCCCACAACCATCGCTGGTATTCCAGGACTGCTTCAGTCGGTTATCACGGGCCTCCGTCCTTCCGGTTCCAAAGGACAGGGGGCTCAACATTACAGTCTGATTCACACCTTTGTCTCCGTTGATCCAAACCGTCCGGGCACATTTTGGACGGAAGATCGCGCAATCGGTGCTCCCGCCGGTAAGGATCCAAACACCGGCATCATCAACGACATTATGGAAATTGCCGGTGGAACCGGCGTTTTCGAAAATGTGAGCGGTTTCATGAAAAACCACGCCATCGTCGACCTTGTCAACCTTACCCTGACGACGTCAGTCCATGGCCGCATCTGTATCGAGGGTCTTTAGACTAGACGATCCCGCCCGAGGAGCTCGGTTCTAACCGAGCTCTTTGTTGTTTCTCCTCTCTCTGTAATACCGCGCTTCGGAAAAGCTTTAGGCACGGTTGCTCCGGCGTTACAATGGCGCCGGACCATGCTCGAACCTAAAGACAATCGCGGGAGCCCGCACACAGCTCCGGGTTGGTTTGTCACAACGCATTGGAGCGTTGTTCAGGCGGCCGGCGATACCGCATTACCTCGAGCGACCGAGGCACTCGAAAAACTCTGCCGCACATACTGGTATCCCCTTTACGCCTACATCCGGCGCAAAGGCTACACTGCTGACGATGCGCAGGATTTAACCCAGGAATTTTTTGCCCGGCTCCTCGCCCGCAATTATTTGAGCGTGGCCGACCGCAACAAAGGAAAGTTCCGCTCCTTCCTCCTCGGCTCACTGGAACATTTTTTGGCGCGCGAATGGACCAAAGCGCATGCGCAAAAACGGGGTGGAGGACGTTCTACCGTTTCGCTCGATGAACTGAACGCTGAGAATCGTTATTTACTCGAACCTTCTCACGAGTTGACCGCGAAAAAGATGTTCGACCAACGCTGGGCCATGACCGTGCTCGACCAGGCGATGGCTGAACTCCGAGCGGAATACATATCAAACAACAAAGCCGATCTTCTCAGTAAATTGGAAACTTTCTTATCCGGTGAGAAGGGCGAAACCTCCTACGCTCAAATCGCGGCGGAATTGAACATGGGGGAAGGGGCCATCAAAATGTCTGTGCTTCGGCTCCGACGGCGTTACGGCGAATTGATTCGCGCGGAAATTGCCCAAACCGTCTCGACCGCGGACGAGGTCGAGGAAGAGTTGCAGTTCCTCTTCAGCGTTCTTCGCGATTAATCAGTTGTGACCTTTCCCGCATTTTTCGATAGTAACGATTGAAGATTCAATACCGGAGCAGTGCCAGCGGTAACCACATGTCCGCAGTGCGGCGCGAAGCTCGCCGCCAGGGGGCCAGCGGGAAGTTGTCCTGCGTGCCTCTTCGCTTTGGCCATCGACGCCGCTGCTGGCAATAATCGAATAGTCGCCTCCCCGATACGCGGCGAAGCTATCGACTACTTCGGCGACTACGAATTGCTCGAAGAAATCTCACGCGGCGGAATGGGTGTGGTCTACCGTGCGCGTCAGATCAGCCTCAACCGCCCGGTCGCCCTCAAAATGATTCTGGCGGGACAACTCGCCACTGCCGCATCGATGCAACGCTTCCACACCGAAGCCGAAAGCGCCGCCCGCCTTCATCATCCGAATATCGTGCCCATATACGAAATTGGCGAACACCAGGGCCAGCAATACCTCACCATGAAATTGATCGAGGGCGGCACCTTGGCATTTTGTAGGAGCCGACGTAAGGAGGCTCAAACTGCCTTCCGCGGCGAGGACAAAAGCAAATCAGAGCCTCCTCACGTCGTCTCCTACAACGATAAGGAGGTTGCGCACCTTTTGGAAAAAATTGCCCGCGCCGTTCACTACGCCCACCAGCGCGGGATCCTCCACCGCGATCTCAAACCAACGAACATCCTCCTCGACGAAGAAGGCGAACCCCACATCACCGACTTCGGCCTGGCCAAACTAACCGAAGACGATTCCAGCCTCACGATGAGCGTTGCCGTTCTTGGCACGCCGGCCTACATGTCGCCAGAACAAGCCGCCGGCCAAAACAAAACTCTAACCACAGCCTCGGATATCTACAGTCTCGGCGCGATCCTTTACGAATTGCTGACGGGCGGCCCACCTTTCCGTGCGGACACAGCGATGGAAACCGTGCGACAAGTCTGCGAGCAGGAACCAACCGCTCCCCGCTCCCTAAATCCAACAATCAATTGCGACCTCGAAACGATCTGCCTCAAATGCCTGAACAAAGATCCCCACGGTCGGTACCGCGATGCGGCCAGTCTGGCGGATGATCTGGGCCGCTGGTGCAGCGGTGAACCCATTTTGGCCCGCCCGCTCAGTCGTCCAGAACGGGCCTGGCGCTGGTGTCGGCGGCGCCCGGCCATCGCTGCACTAGGCGCTGCGACCGCATTCCTCCTGTTCGCCATGCTGATCGGTTTGCCCATTGCGGTCTATCGCATCAACACGGCGCGCCGCGCTGAACAAGCAGAACGTCTGCGCTCCGAGCAAAGCCTCTATGCCACCCAAATGTTGCGAGCACAGGAGGCATTGGCGGGCAATAACCTCGCCTACGCCTTTGAACTGCTCGATAACTACAATCCAAACAAAACGCGCAAGTCAGGGTCGCTCCCGGCGATCGATCTGCGCGGATGGGAGTGGGATTACCTTTGGAAGCAGGCTCAGGGTGACGAACGCTTCATCCTCGGAACGAATACCGGCGGAGTCACTGCACTTGGCATTTTGGATAGCAACACCATTTGGTCCGCCGGTTTGGACAGGACGGTCCGCTTGTGGAATGTCGAAAGCCGTCGGCAAGTAGCTCAGCTCGACAACGAAGAAGCTGTTCTATGTGCTGCCAGCTCGCCGGATGGCCGATGGTTGGCGACAGTCACCTTCGACGCTCCTATCGCGCGCGGCAAAAGCCTCGTGCGACTTTGGGATCTTTCGACCAGCCAGCCAGTCGCGACCATCCTCGCCACAAACCGTGACCCTCGCGCGGTTATCGCCTTTTCGCAGGACAGCAAAACACTCGCCTTCCTGGACCATCCAAACTTCCATTTGTTTGACGTTAAGGCGCGCCGAGAAATCACCCGCCTCCCTATTTTGCCGCGCGCCGATTCATCTCCATTCGGTTTCGCCTTTTCGCCGGACGGATGCACGGTTGCTTACTGCAAAGACAAGAGCGGGACAATTACTCTGACTAACATTGAGGGCCACGCGGTCAGGAAGTTGAAGGGACACACCGAGGCGGTTTTTGCATTGGCGTTCTCGCCTGATGGGCGGCGGCTGGCCTCCGGCGCTGAAGACCGGACGGTTCGCATTTGGAATCTGGAATCGCAGCAGTCCGTTGTCATCACCAATCAACCCAATGCCATCCGCGCTTTGGTTTTCTCGCCAAACGGACGAGTCCTGGCAATCGCAAGCCTAAACGATCAACAGGTCAAACTGGTGGACGCCGATTCCGGTGATCTGCGGAAGGTGTTGTCTGGCCACCGCGGACCCATTACTGGCCTGGCCTTTCGGCCCGGTGGAAGTGAGTTGGTCACGGGCAGTACTGACTCGACCGTCCGAGTGTGGGATCTGCTCTCACCTGCGACTAACAAAATCAGCCAGCCCCTTCCAATCACCTCCAGCCCGATTGTCACCTGGCTGGAGGCTCAACTTTCACCAGACGCTCAGTATTTGCTGGCGCTCTCCAACAACGACACCTTTACCGTTTGGGAGACACGCACATTCGCGCAAGGTCAACAGCATCGCTTGCCCTGGACGAACACAATCGCCTGGACTCTGGCGTCGGGCGGCAAACTGGCGGCGTTTGCCAATGCAAGTGGCCAGTGGTGCGTATGGGATTTGCCAGCCGGTCAGGTGCGCTCTTCCGGTCAGGGTACCCGAATTAGCCAACTCTGTTTTTCGTCGGACGCACGCCAGTTGGCCGTCGGTGGAAGCCCCATCTTCATTCGGGACCTAACTTCCGGGAAAGAGACGCACCGGTGGACCAATGATTCGACCTCCATGATCCTGCAATTCTCACGCGATGGCCGGCAGCTCGCGGCTGGCTTTTTCGACGGACTGGTCAAAGTATGGAATTTATCCAACCCGTCGCGCGAGCGCATCTTTCGCGGCCATGTTGACCAGGTGAATGGCCTGGCCTTTTCACCCGACGGAGACACCCTGGTTTCCTCGTGCGACGAAATCCTGCTCTGGGATATGAGTTCGAAACAGCAATCAGGACCGTCCCTGCGTCCACGCCCGACTCGATTCACCGCGTGCGCGATTTCTCCTGATGGACGAACTCTGGCCGTCGCCGACTTCACTGGGCTAATTACATTGTGGAACATCGCCTCTCGGCAGCAGACCGGAACGCTCAGCGGCCACAACGCGCCTCTTAGCGCCCCCGGGGGCTTGGCATTCACGCCCGACGGCTCGATGCTGGTTTCGGTTAGCCGAGAGCAGTTCCGGGTGTGGCGCGCCACATCCGTCGCCGCGTCCGGCTCAACCGAGACGCGATAAAGCCACAATGCCCTCGTGTCGTGGGGTCGAGTACGGGCGCCCTCTTTTTAACTGACACGCTTCATCAAAACTGTTCGATCAAACGGTGCAAAAATCTTGTGACCTTTCCTCCGCGATTGAGCAGTAACGAGGTGGATAATGAAAACTCAAAGTTGGACTCCATTATGAAGGTTACGCACCGCGCAATTCTGGTTCTTGTCCTTTGGTCATTTATCATCGGCCCATCCATGCGCGCCGCCGCTCCGCGCTATCTGTTGATCAACCTGGGTTCGCTGGGTGGGACCAACTATTACGAGGGTATCTCGGGTCTGAATGGCAGATACCTGAACAACAGAGGGAGCGTTGTGGGCGGCATGGATACCGCTGTGGGCAACCCGCTTTGCAGTTCCTGCTTCTTAAACCACGCGTTTGAATGGACCAACGGTTCTCTAGCGGATCTGGGCACGCTCGAGTCTAACCCGCAGGGCAACTTCAGCCAGGCGTTCTGGGTTAATGATCGAGGCGTCAGCGCTGGTTACTCGTCATTCAACGCCACCGGCATTCCAAGTGAAGCGCCTTTCAGATCAAAGGCTGTGATGTGGAAAGATCGCCGGATTATCGACCTTGGGACGTTGGGAGGAAATGAGAGTTTTGCTCAGGCCATCAATAACCGCGACCAAGTGGTCGGCTGGGCGCTGAACTTGACTCCAGTGTCAGTGAATATTTGGGAGGATTGGCCATTCCCATTTCTGACCCAGCAGCGCGCCGCTCTTTTTGAGAATGGTGCAGTCGTGGATCTGGGAACATTGGGCGGGCCAAGCGCCTGGGCGACGGATATCAATGACAATGGGCAAATCATTGGTCAATCATTCACTGCCGTTGCAACTGGAAAAAAAAATCAGGTCGACGGATGGGGATTCTCACGCCCGATCGCCGGGTTTATCTGGGAAAATGGCAAGATGACGGACCTCGGGAGCCTGGGAGGGACTTGGGCTCTACCGGTTCGCATCAATAACCGAGGGCAAGTCGTCGGCAACATAACCACCAAAGGCGACACGTCATTTCATCCGTTCTTTTGGGAGAAGGGCCTACTCAAAGACTTGGGCACCTTCGGCGGCCCTTTCGGGCGCGCCTACGCTATTAACGAAGCTGGAGAAGTTGTTGGGGGCGCTAGTACCCCGAACGGTTTCCACGCTTTTCTATGGAAAGGTGGCCTCATGAAGGACCTCGGCACCATCGGGCCGGTCAGTCAAGCTTTCGCGATCAATTCAAAAACCCAGGTGGTCGGGACCACGAGCAATTATGATCGGGACCTGCGCGCGTTCCTTTGGCAGAACGGCGGTCCCATGCTCGATCTTAACCAGTTAGTCCCCGCTGGTTCTCCCCGACTTGCCGTGGCTCTTGCTATCAATGATCGTGGAGAAATTTTCTGCGACGGACCGGACGAGAAGGGGGCCTACCTCCTGGTCCCAGCGCCTCAGCTCGCCATCCGCGGTTCGACAAACGCGCCTCCGAAGACCTTCATGATCGATATGACACTTATCCCGGGCCGTCGATACTCGCTGGAGGGTTCAAACGACTTGCAAACATGGAAGTCGCTTGGACTTCCGTTTACAGCGGAGACAGAGACCACGACACGGGAATTGCCAACCAGCGAGCAAATGGACTTCTATCGGTTGGCGCTGCTTCCTGAGCCCATTGAGGGATGAGAAGCTGAGAAAGGAGGAATCGCCTATGACTAGATTCAAATTATTATCACCTGCCCGAGGCATTTGTAATAGCCCTGCGGGCACCTTGTTCATGTCCTTGGCCTGCGTAACTCTGCCGGCCTTGGCTGCGGAGATAGAACCAATGTCGGCTAAGTGGCCGCCATTTTCTCGCGGACTAGCTTCGGCAACCTCCGGCACCCCGGCCACCCCACAGTTGGTTGGCGGCTATGACACCAACGGCGAGGCTTATAGCGTGGCGATCGCGGGCAACTACGCCTACGTGGCGGATGGGCCCGCGGGTTTGCAGGTGATTGACGTGAGCAACCCGGTCAATCCACAGCGGGTCGGCGGCTATGCCACCGGCGGCCGCCTTGCCTGGGACGTGACTGTCTCAGGCCATTACGCCTATGTGGCATATGGGGACGACGGATTACAGGTGATTGACGTGAGGAATCCGGCTAACCCGCAACGGGTCGGCGGCTATCGCGTCGTCGGCAAAGTCTTTGGTGTGGCTGTTTCGGACAATTACGCCTACGTGCCGGATGGAGCCGGTTTACAGGTCATTGACGTAAGCAACCCGGCCAACCCGCAGCGGGTTGGCGGCTATGGCGTCCCCGGCGTCCCGGCTTGGAAGGTGGCCATCTCGGGCAACTACGCCTGCGTGGCGGCGGGCGAATTGCAGGTCATTGATGTGAGCAATCCGCGCAACCCCCAGCGGGTCGGTGGGACCAGCGCCCATGTCTATGGCGTGGTCGTCTCCGGCAACTACGCCTATGTTACAAAGGACGAGCGCGGATTCGAAGTCATTGACGTAAGCAACCCGGCTAACCCAAAACCGGTCGGTGGCGCACGACCTTGGCCCGGCACGTATGGTCGTGCCTCGGGCGTAGCGGTCTCAGGCACCTATGCCTACGTTGCTGCTGGAGATACTGGTTTGCAGGTCATCAACGTTACCGACCCGGCCAACCCTTACCGGGTCGGCAGCTACTCCGCGGTGACTGAGGCTTCGTCCGTCTTTGTGGCGGGAAACCACGCATTTGTTGCTGGCGGATCCGTGGGTTTGTTCATTTTAAATCTCTACACACCGGTGTCGCTTGCGGTGCTGCCGGAGCCGCACTTGGGCTCGTTTGGCTTGTCTGTCCACGGTTTGACGGGGGTTCAAGTCGAACTCGAGCGCAGTCTGGATCTCATCCACTGGCAGCAATTGACCAACGGAGCATTAGGGAGCAGCCCACTCACGTTCCGCGACAGCGATGCAAATCCCCGCCAGTTCTACCGTACAGTGACGCGTTGACACTGAGCCATGACGATTCGTCTGTAAATTGCCGCCGATGCGGGCGGCGAGCCCATGCTTTTGTTTCATGCGCTGAAAACAAGGCAACGCCATTTGTTCGCTGGCGACATCGCCAACTTGCCCAACCCTCAACCTTCTGCTCTATTAACTGCGGCCCTCGGGTCAGCGTGATTGAAGAGTAATCTTGGAAGATTCCTGTTCACTCCCGCTTCAAATCGGAGTTAGCCCTCCGACTTCCCGATGGCCAAACGGATTTAAGCAATAGAAGTTTGTGCCATGAGTTTTTTGACCCAGAAGCGGCGCATTTGCCGATCGGTCCCGTTTTGCTCGAACGATCGCTCGTCTGCGGATCGAAATGCTTTGTCCCACCTTGTCTCGCGTGTCCCACCGCGGCGCTCTGCCGGCAGGATACCGCCAGAATCCTTTAACGAGGTTGAACTTCCGCGACGTAAGCCATTGATTTCACGCGTTTGCACGCCTTTGCACTTAAATAAAAAATTATTCTCGCCGCTCTCCGTGCGGCTAGGCTTGTCCCGCGGTGTACCTCCAAGCGAAAAGAATTTCCCGATTCAAGTCGCCAATCCTTCCCGATGCGCCTGAGTTATCCATCCGACCTCCCGATCAGCGCCGCACGCGACCAAATCCTCGCCGCCCTGCGCGATCACCAGGTCCTCGTCCTCGCTGGCGAAACCGGTTCCGGCAAAACCACCCAGATCCCCAAAATGTGCCTGGAGGCTTTTGCCTCTCCTGATCGTAATCTTAATCCTACTCCTAATCTTTTAATTGGCGTAACCCAACCCCGCCGTGTCGCGGCACTCTCCATCGCTCGCCGCCTCTCTCAGGAACTCGACGTCCAATACGGTCGCGAAGTCGGCTCTAAAATCCGTTTCAACGACGAAACCAGCCGCGACACCGTTATCAAAGTAATGACCGATGGCATCCTTCTCGCCGAAACTCAAAGCGATCCCGATCTTCGTCAGTATAACTGCATCATCATCGACGAAGCGCACGAACGCAGCCTTAACATCGATTTTCTCCTCGGCCACCTGAACTTACTGTTGAAACGCCGCTCCGACCTCAAACTGGTCATCACCAGTGCCACCATTGAAACGGCAGCTTTCTCCAAGGCCTTTAACGACGCACCCATCATCGAAGTCTCCGGTCGCGTTTATCCGGTAGAAGTTTTGTATCGTCCCTTCGATCATCTCGCCGAAGAACTCGGCGACCTGACCTACATCGACGCCGCCGTTCACGCGGTGGAAGAAATTGTCGAATGCCACCCGCCCGGCGACATCCTCATCTTCATGCCGGGTGAGAAGGACATTCGCGAGACCCGCGACATGCTGCAGGGCCGTTTCAGTTCCTCGCACGAAGTGGTGCCGCTTTTTGGTCGTCTTTCCGCCGGTGACCAGGAGCGCGTCTTCAGTCCGGGTGCCACCCCCCGCATCATCATTGCCACAAACATCGCCGAAACCTCCCTCACCATTCCGCGCATCCGTTACGTCATCGATTCCGGCCTCGCGCGCATCAGCCGTTACAGTCCGCGCACCCGCACCAAGCGCCTGCCGATCGAAGAAATTTCCCAAAGCAGCGCCAACCAACGCAAAGGACGTTGCGGTCGTATCGCTGAAGGTGTCTGCATCCGCCTCTACTCCGAGGAAGAATTCGCGAAACGCTCTCCCTACACCCAGCCCGAAATCCAGCGCTCAAATCTCGCCGAAGTGATCCTTCGCATGAAAGCCTTCCACCTCGGCGATATCGAAACTTTCCCGTTCCTCAATCCTCCTCAGCCGAACGCGATCCAAGCGGGCTACCAACTGCTCCTCGAACTCGGCGCCCTCGACGAAAAGCAGCAACTCACCCCACTCGGTTGGGACCTGGCCCGCCTCCCCGTCGACCCCGCCATCGGCCGCATGATCATCCAGGCCATCAAAGAGCAAGCAGGAGTGCGCCCGTCCCCGGGCGCAGCAACCTCCGAAATCGCCCCCCGTTCACCAAGCTCGGCGCGCGATGAAATTTCAGCAAATCGGAAACCCATTCTCGCCTCGCTAGCCGCTGCGCCCGGGGACGGGCGCACTCCTAGGCACTCCTCAACCAGCGTTCTCCCAGAGATCCTCGTCATCGCCGCTGGCCTCAGCATCCAGGACCCACGCGAGCGTCCGATGGATCAAAAAGAAACCGCTGAACAAGCCCATCGCCGCTTCGTCGATCCGCAAAGCGACTTCCTCACCCTCCTGAAAATCTGGAACGCGTACGATGACCAGTTCGAGCACCTGAAAACGCAAAATCAAATGCGCAAATTCTGTCGCTCGCATTTTCTCTCCTATCTGCGCATGCGCGAGTGGACCGATATCCACACTCAACTCTCGGAAGCCCTCGAAACTGTCGACTTCACTTCCATCGGCGAAACGCTCACCACGATTAAAGCTCCGCCGCCGCCCGACCCAAACCGCGAAATCGATCAATACCTCTACGCCGCAATTCACCGCAGCGTTCTGACCGGTCATCTTACCCACGTCGCCCACCGCCGCGAGCGCAACATCTATACCGCCACCGCCAACCGCGAGGCCATGATCTTCCCCGGCTCAAACCTTTTTTCTGTAGGAGCCGACGTAAGGAGGCTCACGAATTCATCGCGAGGACCAAAATCAGAGCCTTCTCACGTCGGCTCCTACAAAACAGTTCAACCCCCCTGGATTGTCGCCGGAGAACTCGTCGAAACCTCCCGCCTCTTCGCACGCTCCGTCGCCGGGATCGATCCCCAATGGATCGTCGAACTCGGCGCGCACATCTGCAAATTCACCTATCACGCTCCGTTCTGGAGCGCCGAACAAGGCCGCGTCCTCGTCACCGAAAAAGTTCTCTTGAGCGGCCTCGAACTTTTGAACCGCCTCGTTCCCTTCGCCAAAGTAAATCCGAAAGAGGCCACACAAATTTTCATCCGGGCCGCCTTGATCGAGGAACCGGTCCACACCCCGCACGGTTTCCTCAAACACAACGAAGCACTCCGCGAAAAAATCGAAACCTGGCAAACACGTCTCCGCAGCACCGCTCTGCCCGACCTCGACGAAGCTCTCTACCGCTTCTATTCCGCGCGCATCCAAAACGTCTCTTCGCTCCCCGACTTGAATCGTTTCATCAAAGAAGAGGGCAGGGGAGAGTCGAAGTTTCTTTACGCTACGGAAGCCGACCTCATTGGTGACCGTGAGCTCGCTCTCGACTCAACCTCGTTCCCGGAAAACATCCCTGTCGCCGGAAAGCAAATCCCGTTGCAATACGCCTACGCCCCCGGCGAACAACACGACGGCGTGACCGCCAAAGTCCCGGTCACACTCATGCAGCACCTGAACCAGGCCGCCCTCGAATGGTCCGTTCCCGGCTGGCGCCAGGAACAAATCCGCACCCTCCTCAAAGCCCTCCCAAAATCCCTGCGCGTGCCTCTCATGCCCTTGGAGCCCAAAGTCGCCGAACTCGCATCCGATCTCACCGCCTCAATCTCTAATTCTCAATTCCCAATTGCCAATTCCCAATCAGCCCCAACGCTGCTCTCCGCCCTCGCCAACGTCATCCAGAGCAAATACCGCGTCCCCGTCACCCCCGACTCCTGGCCTCCCGATGCTCTCCCCGACTACCTCAAGCCGCGCATAGAAGTCATCGGCCCCGACACAAAGCCCCTGGCCGCCAGCCGCGACTTCCAATCCCTCCAGTCCAAAGTCCGCATCGCGGAAAAGAATGTCGAATCAGACCTTTGGAACGATGCCGCCACGAAACACGAGCGCTACCACCTTGAGTCGTGGGATTTTCCGGACCAGCCGGACCAACTTGAACTCCCCGCCCGCTCCGGCGTCCCGCTCCTCGCCTATCCCGGTCTCCAACTCGAAAACAACGAAGTCTCCCTCCGCCTTTTCCGCAACCGCCAGGAAGCCATCGCCGCCAGCCAACCCGCCATAGGCCGCCTCGCGGAGAAAGCGTTTGAGCGCGATTTAGCGTGGCTCCAGAAGGACCTTCGCTCTCTCAATTCCGTCAAAGACCTTTACATTACGCTCGGCTCGGGTGACGAACTTCTCGAGACTGCCTATCTCAACATCAAGAATTTTCTCTTTGAACACACCCCCATCTACCCGCTCACCCGCGCTGCCTTCGACCAACTTGTTGCCCAGGCAAAACAACGCTTACCTGGCCACCTACCCCGCCTCACCGCTGAGATCGCGAAAATCCTTCGTCTCCGCCAGGACATTCTCCTCAGCAAAAAGCAATACCCTGGCATGCTTCAGGAATTGAATGCGCTCGTCCCTCCGCGCTTCCTTGCTACCGTCAGTTGGTCACGTCTGACCCATTTCCCCCGTTATTTACGTGCAATGTTGGTGCGGGCGGAACGCTTCGCCGTTAATCCCGCTAAAGATTCCGATAAGGCTCGGCAGATTGTTCCTTACACGCAAATATTGGCCCAACTCCGCACCCGCAAAGATCTCGATCCAGACCAGATCCGTTCCGTGGCCGAGCTCCGCTGGCTGATCGAAGAACTAAAAGTGTCCCTCTACGCTCAGGAACTCGGCACCGCGGTCCCTGTGTCTCCCAGGCGGATCGATCAATTTCTGGAACAAAATCGCTTAAAGCGATAAGCCTCCTGAAGATCAGGTCACCCCTGATTGAGATCAAAGCGTTCGTAGAGCAACCTCTGGCGCAGTTTTTGCTGAACAATTCCCAATCATTTGCCGATGTAACTGACATGCACGCACCGAAAACAACGCAGGATCGCCATCCCCTCACCAATTTCGCCAAGGCCTCTCTGGAGAAGCCCGGCATGTATCTGATCGCGTTGCGTTCCCATATCGGTCGCGGCAAAACCATGATCGGCCAGGTCCTCTCCACCGTCGCGGGCTCCCTTCCGAAAGCTGAAAAGCTGGAAAGCTCGGACGTCCAGGCCCTTTCGAACTAGGCGAGAAACGAAAGCGCCGCTCCCTTGCGAGAGCGGCGGTCACCCCAAATCCCACAAGGGTTGGGTTTAAGCACCCGGAACAGGGTCTCTACTGGGTACCTCTTTGGTCTAAAGCATCCCGCGTTCCATCAATGGCGGAAATGCCGCGCGCCGGTAAACGCCATGGCCAGCCCCCGTTCATCTGCCGCCGCGATCACCTCTGCATCCCTCACCGATCCGCCCGGCTGAATCGCCGCCGTTGCACCCGCATCCGCCGCCGCAATTAACCCGTCCGGAAATGGAAAGAACGCGTCGCTGCAAATCACGCTTCCCTGGAGTGAAAGCCCCGCCTCGCCCGCTTTCCAAACCGCAATTCGACTCGAATCCACGCGACTCATCTGCCCCGCACCCACTCCGAGCGTGCGATCCGCGCCGACATACACGATCGCGTTCGACTTCAGGTGTTTGACCACCCGCCATCCGAAAAGCATCGCGCGCAATTCCGCATCGGTCGGCTTCCGCTTCGTCACAATCTGAAGATCCTGTGCGGTCGTCTTCTTCAAGTCTCGTTCCTGCATTAGGTACGATTCCGCAGCGACCGAACGTAAATCGAAAGCCGGTGAGTTCGAGGGATTCTGCAGCAGCTTAAGAAGACGCAGGTTCTTTTTCTTCTGCAGGAGCGCCAATGCATCCGGAGCGAAGTCGGGCGCGATGATTACCTCGCTGAAAATCTCGGAGATCGCTTCGGCGCACGGAAGATCAAGCGGTCGATTCGTCGCGATGATCCCGCCGAACGGAGCTTGCTTGTCCGTCGCGTAAGCTTTCTCCCACGCACCGCGCAGACTCGTATCCTGGCCGACCCCGCACGGATTGGTGTGCTTGAGAATCGCGAGGGTGGGTTGGTCCCCCTCAAATTCGTAAATCAATTGCGCCGCCGCGGTGAGATCGAGAATATTATTGTAAGACAGTTCCTTGCCATGCAGTTGCGTGAAATATTTCTGAAACGAACCGTAGAGCGCCGCCTTCTGATGCGGATTTTCGCCATAACGCAACGACTGCGCTTTTGTAGCACGAATATTGAGTTGGTCGGGGAAAGCTCCTGCATCTTCTGAACCGAATTGCTTTCCAAGATGGGTCGCGATCGCGGAATCGTAAGCCGATGTGCGCGCATAGACTTTCGCCGCGAGACGCCGCCGCAAGTCCAAAGTGGTGTTGCCGCTATCGCGGATTTGAGACGAGACAACATCGTAATCTGCGGGATCCACAATCACCGTCACTGCGTCGTGATTCTTGGCAGCACTGCGGAGCATCGATGGCCCGCCAATATCGATATTCTCGATCGCCTCATGCAGCGTGACGTTCGGTTTCGCGATGGTTTGCTCGAACGGATAAAGGTTCACCACCACCAGATCGATTGGCGGGATGTTGTGCTGCTTCACCGCCGCTTCATGCGATGAATTTCCGCGAATATAGAGCAATCCACCATGCACTCGCGGATGCAACGTCTTCACCCGCCCATCCAGCATTTCAGGAAACCCGGTGTGCTCGCTCAGATCCTTCACCGTGAGTCCAGCATCCCGCAGCGCTTTCGCCGTGCCGCCCGTCGAGATCAATTCCACGCCGGCCTCAGCCAGCACTTTGGCGAAAGGCACCAGACCGGTTTTATCGAAAACAGAAAGTAACGCGCGCTCAATCTTTGGCATAACAGCCCGCCAACAATGGGAATCAACCGCGAGAACGCAAGGTGATAAATTCTCTTACGAAACATCGCAGGATGGTTTTGCAGACATCAGCTTCAATCTCGATAGGGATCGTTTGCAGCAGGCGCTAGGGTATGACAGCAGTCCACAAATACGCGTAAGCCAGAACCAAAAGCCCCACCAGCACTGCCAGGACGATGCTATGCTTAAACACCGCGTGAAAAATGGCTGCTTCCTTTCCTTCCTGGCCTGTGGCGGTGCTGGCAATGAGAATCGATTGCGCGTCGATCATCTTGCCCATTACGCCCCCCGCACTGTTTGCTGAAGTCATCAATATTGCGCTGATGTGCAACTGTTCCGCCGTGACTTTTTGGAGGTTCCCAAACAGCGCGTTCGAGCCCGCATCCGTGCCGGTCAGCGCGACTCCGAGCCAGCCCAGCAGCGTGCCGAAGAGCGGGTAAAACCAACCCGTCCGCGTCAGGCTCAACCCCAGCACCGTATCCATCCCCGAATAACGCGTCACAAAGGCCAGCCCTACCATGAAGCTGATCGCGAGAAGAGACGGGCCGAGTTGCCGAAGCGTGCGCCAGAGGAGTTGAGAAATCGCGGCAAGGGGCATCCGGAACAAAAGCGCCGAGATAAACGCTCCAACGAAGACCGCAGTCCCTGGGAGCGCGAAGATGTTCAGGTCCACCATGGCGGCTTCAGGCGTAGCGGTCGGAACGAGCGGCGGAACGCGAATAACGGCGTTGTGCAGACCGGGCATGGGGAAGCTCAACGCGGCGATTTTGAGATATTTGTCAAGAGAGGGCATTCCAGCGAGGAAGATGAAGATCGAGGAGAGGAGGAAAGGGGACCAGGCCTTGAGCACCGTGGTCGGCGAATGACGGCGCGCCTCCAGGGTAATTCCGGCACTCGGCACGAGCATGATGGCACGAGGCTTCCAAAACTTCAGAAACACCACCATGACCAGCAGCGAAAAAATAGCGGCAATGATGTCCACCAGACCACTTTCCTGAAAGTTCGACCAATAGAACTGCATCGCTGCAAATGAGCCACCGCTCACCAGCAGCGCCGGCCAAACTTCCCACGTCCGCTTCCAATCCACCATCGTGCGGACAAGCCACAGGGGAAGGATGAACGAGAACGGCGGCAGGATTCGACCGACCATGCTGTTCAGTTCATGCTCCGGCAGGCTTGTCACGAGCGCCAACACTCGGATTGGGTTTCCGACCGCCCCCCAGGCAACAGGAGCGGTATTGGCGAGCAGGCATAGAGTTGCGGCTTGAAACGGCGGAAAGCCAAGCCCGATCAGGAACGATCCGGCGATGGCGACGGGTGCTCCGCCGCCGCCAGTTCCCTCAAGGAACGCGCCAAAACAGAAGGCGATCAGGATGACCTGCATACGCTTGTCCGAGGACAACGCCGCAATCGATTCTTTCATGATCTGAAATTGCCCGGTCTCAACTGCGATGTGGTAAAGGAAGATCGAAGCGATGATAATCCACGCAATCCGCAAAAATCCGAAGACGACGCCGAGTAGCGCGGCGCGTGAGATGAGTCCCCCCGGCATGTGAAAGACCAGGTTGGCAAGACACACCGCCACAAAAAAGCCACCGAAAGCCGCGGCCCAAACCCGCTTTTTCAAAACGAGCAGGATGAAGAACAAGGTCAAAACCGGTAGAGCCGAAACAGCGGTGGAAAGCAGCCAGTGCGGCAGTGGATTGTAATCCTGGTTCCAGGTCATGGGATTGGGGGCAGATTCTGGCTCTTTAAGACGGGGCAAGTCGAGTTTTGATCTTGGGAGGATGTGAGGTGGGAGCGCCTTGAAAAACACTGGTAGGGAAAAGGGCTGTTTTTGTTAAGGCGGGAGGTTAAGTGTCCGATTTCTTACTGGAAGGCCTGCTCACGGTGCCTTCAGCGATGTATGTTTACCAGGCGAAGCATTTTATTTTTCGTTCTCCTCGTGCCTCGTCTTTTGGCGCACGGTGCGGATGCAAACGGCGCGCTGGAGCGTTACCACGCGCGCCTCGACGAGATCGCACGCTCCTACAAACAGGAGTTTGCTGAAATCCGGAAAGGCCAGCGTCGAATCGGCCTGGAGAAGGCGAACTTCAGAGCCGCACAACGACAGATCGAAGAATTGGGTGCAGTGCGAAACAAGGCGCTCGCTGAGGCCAGACTGAACTACGAAAAAGAGCTAAAGCAAACGGACGCGGCACCCGCGTCCAAAGTCTCGCGCGAAGAACGACAGAGAGAGTTCTGGGCGGCACGGCGACAGATCTTCGAAGACGGGCAGAAGGCGTTTTGGGCCGGACTTCCTTTGAGAGAGTCACAATACGCGGAGCTCCTGGCCATCCGGCGTAAAGAGATCGAGGAGGTTCAAACAGCTTTCTGGGCGGGACTGTTTGAAAAGCCGAAGACTGTTGCGCAGGATCGTCCGCCCGAAGCCACGGCGCAACGGACGCCAAATGCGTCGAAGCACTCGACGCTGATCGCCGCTGGTTTTTGAACGGCGAACCTCGTCACCTCAGACAGGCTCTTAAATGGCGGTTGACCGTGTGTTGGCCGCAACTTTTCGTACTTTCAATTGTATAAAAGGGCTGAGTACTGAAGAATTACGCCCATGGCCCTGAAGTCCATTAAGAGTATCCTCGCGGAAGCGTCGCTGGTGAATGCTGAGCAATTCCAGGAATGGTCCAAGGCCTGGCGCGTGGCGGTGGAGAATGGCTCGACAGAGTCAATGCTCGCGTTTTTTGCGCGCGAGGCGGGGATTAGCGAAGAGGTTTTTTTGCAGCGCCTGGCTGAGAAGCTCGGCTGGCCTTTTGTGGATTTGCGGAATGTGTCGGTTTCATCGGACGCCCAGAAGAAGATTTTGACGAAGGTGGCGTTCCAGTACGCCGTCATGCCGACGAAGTTCGAGAATGGCGTTCTGCAGGTTGCGGTTGGCAATCCTTTCGATACGGCTTTGCTGAATGCAGTTCAGTTCAATGCCCAGTGCACTGTTCAGTTTGGGCTGTCTCCAAGGGATGAGATTGAGAAGGCATTAAAGAAGTATTACGGCGTCGGTGCGGAAACGCTGGACCAGATGGCGGAGGATGAACCGATCGATCTGGCGGTCGAAGACAAGGAAATCACCGAAGGCGACCAGGAAGCGAGCGTCATCAAGTTCGTGAACCAGGTGATCTGGGAAGCGTTTAAGGACCGTGCGACCGATATCCACTTCGAACCCGCGGAAGACGAACTGCGCATTCGCTACCGCATTGACGGCATCCTTCACCAGACGCCGATGCCGCCGCAATTGAAGCGCTACCAGGCGGCGTTGATCTCGCGTATCAAAGTCATGTCGGGGATGAACATCTCGGAGAAGCGCCTGCCGCAGGACGGTCGTATCAACGTCCGGATTAAAGGCGAAGAAATCGATATTCGTGTTTCGACTGTGCCAACCGTTTACGGGGAGAGTGTTTCCCTGCGTTTGCTGACCCGTGGAAAAATCTTTTTGAGTCTCGATAAGCTAGGGTTTGCTCCGCACGAAGAAAGCGCCCTCCGCGAAATCATCATCAAGCCACACGGCATTCTGCTCGTGACCGGTCCCACCGGTTCCGGCAAATCGACTTCTCTTTACGCATTCCTCAGCACGATCAACTCGGTGCATAAGCGGATCATTACGATTGAGGAACCCGTCGAATACGAACTCAAGGGAATCAACCAGATTGCCGTTCGGTCCGACATCGGCCTGACCTTCGCGATGGGGCTGCGCCACATTCTGCGTCAGGATCCGAACGTGATCATGGTCGGCGAAATTCGCGACCTTGAGACGGCCGAAATTGCAATTCGCGCCGCACTCACAGGTCACCTGGTTTTCAGCACGCTCCACACGAACGACGCGCCGAGCGCCTTTACCCGTTTGATCGATATGGGCATCGAGCCGTTTCTCGTCGCATCCTCCGTGGAAGCTGTGCTGGCGCAACGTCTCGTTCGCACGATCTGCCAGCATTGCAGAACAGAGCAGAAGGTGGAGAAAAGCTATCTGCGCAGAATCGGCTTTCCTGAAGAAGAGATCGACACGGCGAAGTTTTATAAGGGTGCCGGGTGCGAACAGTGCCGTCAGCTTGGCTACCAGGGCCGCATGGGCATTTATGAACTTCTGCTTCTCAATGAAGCGATTCGTCCGCTCATCCTGAACCGTTCTCCGGCCTCGACCATTGCGCAGAAAGCAATGGAAACCGGCATGCGCACCCTGCGCACCGACGGTTGGAACAAGGTTAAAGCGGGGCTGACCACCATTGAGGAAGTTCTCCGTGTTACGCAAACGGAGGAGCATCTGGCGGCGTTGGTGGAGGACACGCGCGCGGAAGTCTGGGTTTCTAAATAGGGATGAATGCTCAGAAGAGTGCCCGCGCGAGGCGGTTGCTCTGGATTCTGAGCATTGCAGCGGTTTTGTTGATCGGCTTTTTGCTGCTGCAACGAAGCGCCGTGACCGAAACGCAACGGTTTAAAGCACAACTGGCAGCGAGCGGCGTCCGGCTCGATTGGCCTTCGACAATCCCTCGAACCTCGCCCGACGAAGAGAATTTCTACGCCACGCCGATCGCCCGCCAGTGGCTTCCTGCGAAAGGAGCTGTGCGCCTCCCCGGCGGTCCACCGGTGCCGGCTCTCCCTGCTGGCTGGTTCACTGAAACACCGAGTCTCGCTGAGTTGCGCGCACTCCCAGCTCAAGGTGAAGAGGAATCGCTCGAAAAACTTCGTCAATGGTTCGAGCAATACAGCGATGGAATGGCCGAACTGCGCCGCGCCGGAGAGAGGCCCAACGTTCAGCTATCCGGGGACTACTCTTCGCCTGAACTTTTACCCGTGCCCAATTACGTGGCGGTGCGGAGCCTCGCGAAAGCGCTGCAAACCGCCGCGCGAGTTCACCTTCTCTCTCATGATCCGGATCTGGCCTTGATCGATTTGGACACCCTTCGCGTAGTCATGAGGGCGCTGTCGAGCAAACCAACCTTGCTTGTTTCAGCGATGATTGCAATGGCAGTGGCGGAGTTATATCTCGACGTCGTCCAGGAAGGCTTTGAGCTTGGTATTTGGAAGCGGACGCACTGGGAAGCGCTGAGCGAGCGGCTGGAGCGAATGCAACTGGTACGTGGCTACATGGAGGCAATCGAAAGCGAACGCGACGGGAGTTGTTATCTTTTGAACAGAATCGCGGACGCGAGCCATTCAGACCGCAGACAAATCCTCCGATTGTTTTCGCCCAACAACCGGCTCGTGGCAGAAGCACTGGCTTTTCTTCCCTCGAGCGTAGTCCACCGAAACACTTTGCTCGTGGCCCAGGCTTACAAAACTTTGATGGAGGCCTTTAGCGAAGATGGTGTGCGTTACGACCCGGCGAAATGCGAGCAGGCGGGCGTGGAACTCGCTTCGCAATTGGGCAAGACTCGCCCGGGGAATATCCTCGCGAATGGTGTGGTCCCGAATTTCACGCGCGCCGGCAGCCGGTGTGTTCAAATGCAAACTCGGGTTGACCTGGGGATCATCGCCTGTGCCATCGAAAGCTATCGAGCTGAACGCGGAACGTTGCCCGCAAGTTTGTCGGCCCTGGAGGAGACTCGACGACTGCCGAGAGATTTGGTGACGGGCGAACTTCCGATTTATCGACCAGACAAGTTCGATCACTACGGTCTGCATAGCGCGGGCCAGGATGGAAGAGAGGAAGGCGGGCAGGGCGACGACGTGGTCTGGCTCAAAAATGAGTAGCTGCGGGGATTGACTTTGGTTTAAGTTGGGCGCGATTCGGGAGTTTGGATATAGCGTTTCAAGTTAGTTGGTGATGACAAAAGAGGTGACAATTCTGATCGCGGATGACGACGCGGGACACGCTCGTTTGATAGAGAAAAACTTGCAGCGGGTCGGTCTTCATAATGCTGTTCAACGGTTTGAAGATGGCCAGGCGATAGTCGATTTTCTTTTTGGCGGGAATGGCAACAGGGCTCATCTGCACCATGCGTATTTGCTTCTGCTGGATATTCGCATGCCCAAAATGGACGGGGTGGAAGTGTTGAAGAAGATCCGGGACGACGAAGAGTTAAAAAAGATGCCGGTAATCATGCTCACCACTACCGACGACCCGCGAGAGGTGGCGCGTTGCCACGCGCTCGGCTGCAGCAATTACATCGTGAAGCCGGTGGATTACGAAAAATTCTCTGAAGCGATCAAGCAACTGGGCATGTTCATCAGCCTCGTCCAGGTGCCGACCATCATCACGCGATGATGCCTGAGATCGGTTCGCCGCCTTCTTCAACCAGGCGGACCGGGCGACCGTTGATCACGACTTCCATCCGCGTGTGATCGAGGCCGAGTTGGTGCAGGATGGTCGCCTGAAGAGAGCTGATGTACTGGCGGTTTTTCACCGCCTGATAGCCAACTTCGTCGGTGCTGCCATAAACGGTACCTCCGCGAATGCCACCGCCCGCCAGCCATGAGGTAAAGCCTTTCGGATTGTGATCGCGTCCGGTTGTATTTTGCGACCAGGGGGTGCGGCCGAACTCACTGGTCCAGACGACCAGGGTGCTATCGAGCAGGCCACGTTGCTTCAGGTCGCGAATCAGTCCGGCAATTGGCTTATCAGTCTGTCGGCAAAGGGGTTCGTGGCTTTTCATATCTCCGTGGGAATCCCAGGCGCCATTACCGCCACCGGCGTGACAAATCTGAATGAAACGCACGCCGCGTTCGACCAGGCGCCGGGCAAGAAGAAGTTGTTTGCCGAAATCATCGGTCGGTTTCTCGCCCACTCCATAAAGTGATTTCACATGTTCCGGTTCGGTGGAGAAATTGACAACCTCCGGCGCGGAGAGCTGCATGCGCGCGGCCAGTTCGTACGCCCGTGTGCGCGCGGCGATGCCGCTGTGGATCGCGTATTCCGCGCGGAACTCTTCGTTCAACGATTCCAGGGTTTGCATTTGTCGCTCGCGTTCCGCGGCGCTCACGCTTTTAGGGGGATGAAGGTTTTGGATGGGAGTGTCGCCTGACTGAAACGGAGTGGCGGAAACGGCGGCGCCCAAATATCCACCGCTCAGTTGGATGGGCGAAGACGGTCGACCGATGTTAACAAAAGCAGGAAGATTTCGGTTCTCCGTTCCGAGTGCGTAACTCACCCAACTGCCGAGACATGGATGTTCGAGGATGCGGTCGCGATGACCCGTTGCCATTTCGATCACTGCCGGAAAATGATTAGTTTCCTTGCACCACATCGAACGCACGAGGGCGATGTCATCGATCACGCTGCCGACATGTGGAAACCAATCAGAGACGGGAATTCCCGATTCGCCGTAGCGCGTAAATGTGCGGTGACAGGGAATGACTGGCCGCTTCATCTCGGCGAGATTGTCGCCAAATCCAACGGCATCGATCAATTTACCCGCCCATTTATTGTCCTTGGGATCGAAGGTATCGATGTGGCTCACACCGCCGCACATGAACAGGTAAATCACCGACTTAATGCGCGGTGCAAAATGTGGTTCGAATTGCGCGTTACGAATTTTTCCTTCAGAGGCCCAGAGCGCGCTCATCGCCGTGCCGAAAAAGCCAACGCCGGTCTGGTAAAGAAAACGGCGTCGCGCGATGCGTCCGCAGGGATAAAGAGGATTCGAGTTCGTCATCGCAAGTACATGAATTCGTCGAGGTTCAAGAGAAGCCACGCGAGGCCCTGAGTGCACTTCGCGTTCCCCGCCATGTAATCACGTGCTTTGCCGACTTCGCTGGCGCTCGGTGGGCGGCCTAAAGCGGTCCGGAACGCGAGCGTGATCAAGTCCGACCCAGGATTTTTTGCGACCAAATCTTCGAGCCGGGCGGCGTAACTCGTTGAAATGGTTTCGACCACTTCATTATTCATCATGAAGAGAGCTTGCGGCGCGGTGACGGTCTGAGTTCGACGCGGGCAAACGGCGCGGCCGTCGTCGACGTCAAAGGTGGTGAGAAAGTCGGGCATCACTTCCGCGCTCGACCGAAAGCCGCGCTGCATATATGCGGTGCGACGGCGTGAGTTGTTTTTTGAACCGTCGAATGATTTCCCGCCCAGGGCAAGGTCGAGATCGCCAGAAACGAAGAGCATCGCGTCACGGATCGGTTCGGCCTCAAGCCGTTGCAACGGAAAACGCCAGAGAAGGTGGTTTTCTGGATCTATCTGCTGGTCGTGGGTGAAGAGGGAGAGTTGAGGGTTGAGGGTTGAGGGTTGAGAGGGCTTTATGGGGGAGGAGGCGCGCTGGTACGCGGCAGAGGTGACGATGAGGCGGTGCAGCCACTTCATGCTATAATTGTGTGCGATGAATTCCGAGGCCAAATAATCGAGCAGCTTCGGGTGCAGTGGTTGGCCGCCCAGTGTGCCGAAATCGCTCGCGGAGGCATGAAGCCCTTCGCCGAAGTGCCATTGCCAGATCCGATTGACCGCCACGCGCGCGAAGAGCGGATTTTCCGGCGCCGTCAGCCAATCAGCAAATGTTTCGCGACGTCCTTCGCGAAACTCAATCTTCTCCGAGGCGAAGGGAAAACCGGGCTGCACTTCCTTGTCCAATTTCGGTTTCGCAGGATCGCCGGTATTCAGAACGTAACTCTTTTCACCGGCGCGCTTGGCATCCTCCTGCACGGTATAGAAAACCGGCAACGGATCGGGACGCTTTAGCCCATTAAGCTTCTTCATCAAGGCGTCATATTCTTTGGCCGTTTCCGGCGGCATGATCTCACGGATTTTCGGCGGATCGAGACGCAGAATGGGAAAGTAGTCATCAGCGATTTTTTGTTCCGCGGCTGTGCGCTCCTTTTCGGGCTTGCGGATAACGCGCTGCACTTCGGGCGGGAGCATGGAAACACGTTCCTCGTAAAGTTTCTCCCGGTACGGTTCGCTCAGCCGGCTGATAGGCTCTTCGACTTCGCGGAGTTTCCGTTCGTACTCATCGAGAGCTCTACCGTGGGCGAACCGCTCTTCCGGCGTCACCAGATCGATAGGCTCCAGGACCAGCGGATCGAACAGCGCCTTCATCGAGTAATAATCGGTCTGCTTGATCGGGTCGAAGAAATGGTCGTGGCATTTCGCACAGCCGACGGTCATCCCCAGAAAAGCGCTTGAAATCGTCTCGACGGCCGAGATAGCGAGGGCCTGATCGGTATTGGCGCGGCTGGTCGCGCCACGAGAGAGGAAACCCAGCGCGAAGACATCCTCCGGCCGCGGCGGAACAGGAATGCGATGTCCTGTGGCGCTCATTTTCGTTCGTGCCCGGGCGCGATTGCCGCAAATCTGAGCTCGCACGAATTCGTCGTAAGGAAGATCGTTATTCAAGGCGTTGATTACCCAGTCACGCCAGAGATGGATATTTTCGGCAGCGGGCATGTTTTCATCCACATCGGTGTAACGGAGAATGTCCAGCCAATGCCGGGCATAGCGCACCCCGTGCTGTTCGCTGGCCAGCAAACGATCGACGATCTTCTCCACTGCGCGGGGCGATTCATCCGAAAGAAACGCGTCTTGCTCCTCCAAACTCGGCGGCAAACCGGTCAGATCAAAGGTCACTCGGCGCAACCAGGTCAGTTTGTCCGCCGGTCCAAGCGCAACGGCACCTTTCGCAGCTTGCTCCTCGGTAAGAAGCAGGTCGACTGGATTAGCAGATGCGCTGACACCTTTCGGCAACTCGGCACGCGAGATCGGTTTTAGAGACCAGAGGTCTTCCTTTTTTGTAACGTGGTACGCGGAAAACGTGTTCCCGACGAAAGCCAGAAATGCCAGTGAAAGCAGCCAAAGCTTCTTTGTTCTTAATAAGATCGAGAGCAGAAAGTCGGACACGGTATCAAGCACTATAAAACCACAGATGAGGACAGAAGCCAAACGCCAAATCGATCAGGCGAACGACCTTCGTCCGTGCCCCTTTTAGAAGGAGGACTTAACGAAATAACCAAAGGCTATTTCGATTTCGGACACTCGATGATGAATTCGACAAACTCGCGGGACCACGGGCTGCCGTTTACCAGACCCTTAATCGTCCCGTGGGGCGGGTCATACGTGACAGTGCGGTTTCCCGTTCCGCCGGGCGCGCCCTGCTTCACGTCGTCAGAAAGGACCATGGTGTAACGGCCATCGGCCAGTTTGGTGATGCTTTGGACGGCAGCGAGGTGTCCACTGATCCAGAGTTCCACATCACAACAGGCGTTTAATGCGTTCATGGCTTCGTCAGGATCTTCCGTTTCCGTGGTATCGATCCCGTAGGGGGACTTCTCCGCGAAGGCTTTCTTTTTTGCGACCCAATCGGCAGCACTCACACCGTTGGTGGTCCAACCGAGCGCTTCTTTCACTTTGGGGAGGGTCAACGCATCCGGGCCGATGCCGAGGTTAAAAGTGTCGTTCAGGTATTCGAGGCTGTTCAGCACGGCTGCGGGCGCGCACTCATTTTTCCCTTGTTCGCGATTGGGAAAGTCGTGCCGGCAGCGGCGATAAACGGACACTGTATAGACCCCGCCGGTGAGCGGATACGCGGGGAAATAGGTCGTTCCGTAATTTGTCATCCCGGAGTAAATCTGGACCGGGTTTACATACACACGATTGGTGGAATAGACGGACGGGGGCAAGTTGAGCGTGTTCGTCGTCCAGGTAAAGGCGGTGTTCGTTCTCCAAAGAGGCGCGATATTGGTTTGATGATCCAGCGGGAAATCAAACGTATACTGAGGAGTATTCGTTGGCCCGGCAACGGCGGGTGCGACCGGCACATTCTGAATGACCCACGAGTCCCCCACCGCGAGATTGAAATACATTGTGCTGCTCGTGGGCGGAACGGTCAGCTTCACCGAACCGCGATCCGAAAAAGCGATTACTCCAGAATCTAACGAAAGCGACTCCTGAAACAATTCGATGGATGGCTGGCCGGGAGGGATTTGGTTGAGCCGATAAAACGCCGCGGGCGCGACCACGGGATCGATCGTGACGGTTTTCATTCCGTTCGAGACCTGGGCGGGTGTGGTGTCCGGTTCCCAGTTCTGCGCATCGCCGAGCCGGGCGGAGCGTTCAAGTCGGACAGTTTGGTCATTTACCCATGAGATCTGCACTTTTTGATCGACTACCGCGGCCTGGACCGCAATCGGCTTCACAATGAAGGTTTCACTCGCCACGTTATCGGCATCATAATCATCTTTCTCGGTTCCGGTAGCCCAGGCGGTCACGGTTGCTTCGCCGGCGGTTAAATCTCCGCGCAGAGAGATCGTTACGCTTTGCCCCGGTTCTAGAACCGGAATCACGAGACGGCCTGATTGCTCATCATATGTGCCGATATTGGGCACCGGAAGCCCAAAGGTGACATGACGAAGTCCCCCAAAATTCGCGATGATGAATTCGACATTATGAACCGGATTGGCGCCTTTGTTCACGAGCGTGGCAGTCGCTCGAAAAGGGTTCATGGCGACGAATGCGCTGTCCCGTTGGTAATCGAGCGTGACCTTGAGATCAGCAACTTTTTGGTTTGAACCGCTATTGATCACCGGTTGATCGGGTGAGAACTCGCTCGTTTCACTATCGCAAGTGGCGCTAAATGCCGTGCCACTCACGCTGACTTCCGAATCTCCCAGGCGGTCGTAGGGAAGTTCCTTCTCAAAATCGGCGATCCCGTTGGCATCGGTATGGACGAGAAATTCGCCGACCGGCACCTGAACGGTCTCCTTTGGATCGAACAGGATGCCGTATGGATCAATGTCTGATAGCGGACGTTTTACCGTCACTTCAATCGTATAGTCGCAGTTGGGCACATTGGTCAGGCTGCCCGAAACGCGGATACTGCCGAACTCGGCCTTGGCGAACACGGGATAATTTCCCGAGCCCGAAACGGTGTTTGGAGTGGGGCCGTCGCTATTATGATCGATCGAAAGACCACCGTTACGACCGTAGATATTGCGTGAAATTTGATTCGGTCCGAGGAGCGTTATTCCTGCACCGCCGGAAAACGCAATGACATTGCCGATGACCTGATTATTGGTGCCGACGATGCCGAAGCTGCCAAAAACCGCTGCCAATTGGACACTTTCAACCTTGTTCAACCCGCCGTTTGCCACGATTAAATTTCCGTCGTCAGGATTGGGGCCACCGATCAGTGTTTCGTTGGCCCCGAGCACCTCGATACCACGCCCTGTGTTCCCAAGATGTGTTTTCCCATCGGCGGCGACGCCAATGAAGTTTCCTTGAACGACGTTGCTGTGGGCGAAGTTTCCAACCAGGGTTACTCCCGCATCGTTGTTTCCCGAAATAACATTGCGCGCTCCTGGTGCAGCTCCGCCGATGATATTTCCAACGGTGTTTGACGAGATCCCGCCGATGCTCACGCCGCTGCCAACTGTTCCCGCCCGGGTGTTTCCTACTGCTTTCAAACCGGTCGGGTCGGTTCCAATGAGATTCCCCTGAATCACATTGCTGCTGGAGTCGGTGATTTCCACTCCAATCAGCGTATTGGCGGCAATCACATTTCCCGCTCCCGCACTTCTGCCGCCGACCGCAGTTGCGCTCGCGCCGCCGATAATCGCCACGCCGACGCTGTTGGAAATGGCCCGTGCTCCTGTGCTGTCCAGCCCAATGTAGTTACGCACCACTTGGTTCGAGACGCTCTGAAGCCCGCTTACGCGAATCGCGACATTCAGCCCTCCGAGAATATTGCGGGCGGCGGCCGTCTCACCGCCAACGATGTTCAAAGGCGCATCTTTAATGCGGATTCCATCCACGGCAAAATTCGTCGAAAAGAGGCTGCCATCGGCTTTGATGCCGAAAACATTTCCAAGGATCCGATTGCCGGTCGAATTGAGTCCGGCGATGGTTGTCTGATCGCCGTTTGCCGCAATCAGGTTGGCCATCCCTTCCGCCGCCCCTCCGACGGTATTATTCGGAGCGTTGGTGATGAGGATGCCTGAAAAGAACGAACCCAGGTTGATCAAACCGGTGGGGTCCGTGCCAATATAATTTCCCGCGATGATGTTTTGAGTCGAGGCCGCCCCTTCGATTTCAACTCCGAATGACGAACTTCCGGAAATAGTGTTTCGGTCCGAAACGGTGATTCCGCCGATGGCGTTTGAAGGTGAATCGATCACATGAACGCATGCGCCGCGTATTCTTCCTTTCGCAATGCCCGAAGAAGCGACACCCAGCCAGCAACCCACGATCTTATTCCCTCCGCCCCCAGTCAGAATCACGCCGTCGCTCGGCGCGGTGCTCGAAACATCGCTGAGGATCAGGCCACGCACGGTGCTGCCCCCCGCCGTTATTTTCAGAAGATAAACGACGCGATTCGCGCTTTTCGCGACTTCAACAATCGGTGCACCGTTGAAGCCCGGTTGGGTTGTTCCGTCGAGAATGACTGGATCGGTGATGTCCGGCAGCAGGTTAGAGATCGAAATGATGCGAACTCCGTCGCCGGGGAGATCGAATGTAATGGTGTCGAGCCCCGAACTTGCGTTCGCGTCCAGAATCGCCTGGCGCAGCGTTCCTGCACCGGCATCGAATTTTTGGGTTACTTTGAAGGTCGCAGCGTGGATCACGCTGCCGAACAGGAGCAGCCATGCGGTGAGAAGTCGGCGCATCGGCAAGCATTTAAACTTCGGATACGAAGGCGCAAGTGAAAAGACGGACGCGCGGAGTGCGCAATTTACTTCCGCTCTTCGGGACTTGGAGGTTGCTCGGCAAGGAACTTTACATCGAGTTCACCCATGTGCTGCATGACCCGGTCGAAGCGAAACGCCGGAGGCGGCTGCAAAAATGTGTAGTCCTCGCAAGGGTCGCACATGTAACGAAAAAAGGGTTCATTCAATCCCGGCGCGTGGAATTGGATAAACCGGGTGGTATGGCCGGTGAGCTGAAAAGTATGTGGCGTGCCGGCGGGCACGTGCATGAAATCACCGGGACGGAGAGACGCATGCTCTGTCTCTCGTGCAAGTGATTCGGAATCCGCCGCCCTTTGGGCCCCTCCGTCATCAGCGTGATAAACTTTCCGCCACTCTGGCGCTGATCAGTAAGAAACGCGAAAAGTGTATCGCCTGCCATCATGCGCTCCCCTTCTCCGGCCGCGATGACGTAAGGCTCAATGCCCGCGGGAGCGATTCGACTCTTTTCACCGGGCGTCGACGAGGAGGTTTCGTCGAAGACAAATTCGACGTCGACACCGGGCAGCGGCTTCTTCCAATCCGGGAGTTCGGTGCGCGACGAATAGGTCACAGCCTCGGAAGGCTGACCGAGAGCTGGATACATGGCTGCAGCGTTATCACCAAAGCTCCAGGTGAGGAGTCTGGTTCGGTGGCTTGTGAATGTGAAGCCGTGCACGGTGCCAGGCGGGACGCTCGCATAATCGCCGGATTCGAGAAAAAACTCCCTATCGTCCAGCCGCAGCCTGGCCGAACCATCGAGAACGTAAATGGCCTCGTGCGACCTCGTGTGCCGATGGCAGGGCATGGCGGCATCTTTTGCGCCAGTCAGGACGACACCCTCCATCAGCGAGCCAGTGTCCGGTTTGCGGGCGATAATCGTGGCAAGAAATCGTCCGAGCAGGTAGCGCTCGCCTTCACCGCTTTCCAGGAAGTACGGCTGCTGCTGGGCGGGAAGTAGATTTCGATTCATACAATGCAAATCCATCGTGTTCTACTAACGCGGAACTTAAGAAATCTGATAGCGGGTTCTGGCCGGAGTTGTAAAGCCGGATAACTCGTTTGTTCCCTTTTGCACATTTTGCCTGTGAGAGCAGGTCTTTACCCCATAAGGGAAATCGAGAGCAAGGCCGGACGAGAACACGGCGAAGCCGCGACAGGGCGAGCGGCGACGGGGCGAGCGGCGACGGGGCGAGAGAGGAGGGATTTTTTTGACGCGCGCGATTCTGGGAACGTTCCGTGATGGCTGCGTTCAGAAGGAGCCGGAGCATTCTCCGAAGTGGCGCGGGAAGCGCAACCACCTGGGAACTTCCGGCTCCCTATTAATCCTCTGGTCGAAGCGGCAGCGCCGATCAACGTCCGTTTCAATATTAAGTTTTCAAAGAACAACAGGGTGCGAGGCATTAGTGCTCGACTCCTTAAAAGCGCGTGCGCATACGGGAGGTGCGAGGTGTGCGTTCCGCCCAACGAAGGTCTGCAGAACGGCCGGGGACGTAAATGGTTGTTGCGGGGAATGACGCGGGCGCGCTGGTGGCGGCGCGGAGCGCGAGAGCGAGTGCGGTGGTGCGGTCGCTGTGGCCGTCGGCGGTTTGGGGTGCGCGGTAGGTGATCTGTCCAGATTGGGTGACGGTGCGTTGAATGGCGTGGAGGTCTTCGCGGATGTCGCGGCTGATCGGGATGCGGATGTGGCGTTGCTCGAAGGCTGCGCGGAGGCGGGGGAAGAGTTCGGATTTGAGGGAGTTGGTGAATTGGCAGAGTTCGATTTTATTTTGGGAGGCCGTGGAAGTCGTCCCTACCAGGTCTTTGAGGAGGTAGTCGCCGAGGCCGATGCCTGCGCCGGTGTAGTCGAGGCAGATTTTGCGGCAGTGCCGAAGACGCGGACGAAGGATTTCGAGTTGGTCGGGTGTGGAAGTGTTTTTCAAACACAAGACTTCGCGGGTGATGAATAAATGGGACGCGGTGGAACACGTCCTTACCGGGTTAGGAACGCGTTCGAGAATCCAGCAGACGGTGAGATGGTTTTTGCGGCCGAAGTCGATCCCAGCATACAACTGCGGTTGAGGGGGGAGGGTTGAGAGTTGAGGGTTGGATTCCGTTGCGGATTCGGATTCGCAAGAGGCGATGAGGTCGTAAGGGAACATCACGCTGGAGGAGTCCATGAATTCGCAGAGGTACTCCTGGGACCAGGCGTCGGGGTCGTTGAGGCCGGCTTGAAGTTCGGCGGCGTCGAGGGGAAGGCCGGATTTGATGGCATCGTGGATGGTGATTTTGGATTTGAAGTATGCGGAGGAGGTTTCACGCGGAGAACGCGGAGGCGCGGAGGTAAGCAGAGTAGGAGCATTGACCCAGAGGTGGGCGAATTTGTTGGTTTGGCCGTTGGGGGTGGAGATGATGCGGAGTTTTTTTAGGCCGCCGCGGAGTGGGTTGCTGATTGAGGGGTAGATCGCGCGCCAGATGGCGTCGGCGTTTTCGTGAAAGGCAAATTCAGTGAGGATGAGATTCGCGCTGTAGCCGCGGACGGTTTGTGGGTTCGCGGGCAAAGCGAGGAGTCGGGAGCCGTTGGACCAGGTGATTTCGGCGCGAGATAGGCGAAGCTGAGAGGAAAGACTTTGGACGCCGTGGAAGTCGTCCCTACCGAAGGATTCGTGATAGTCGTGGATGCGGAATTGGAGGATGTCGGCCCAGTCTTTGGCTTTGGAGAGGGATTCGAGCGCCTGACGTTCGCTGGCGGCGAGAATGATCCAAGTGGTGCCGGGGTTGTGGATGCAGTCGATGACTGCTTCCGCGGTGCAGGTGTGGTCTTTGCCGGTTTGCCTGGCCCAGAGTCCGATTTTGAAGCGTGAATCGTTCGCTGCAAAAGCGGACTGGTAGGGCAATAATCTAAGCCGTTTGATCAGGTCGGTCTTTGTCATCGTTTTGGTGAGTTAATTGTTGAGGAACGGGCTTTTTCGCCCACATGGGAGAGTTGCAGGGAACGTCGGTCGGTTCGGGACGGGTCAGTTCCTCTTCCGTTGGAATGTAAATCGGGATCCCATTTTCTTTGAGAGCAGTAACGTACGCGGGGTCCGAGGGTTTTGTGTAACGGACACGGCCCCAGAGTTCGGGATGTTGCTCGCACGGGATTTTGGAACCGCAGGGGCATTCATCGTTCCAGGAGTTGGTGGGTTCGGAGTTCCAGTAGTAGCGGGGATGGTAAGAGCGCCAGCGGCGGATGGCGTGACAGACAATTAAGTCCGAAGGCCGAAGTTCGAGGTCCGAAGTAGAGTGAGGCGCTTCGCGTCCGCCTTCGCCGAGCTTCGGCGCGACAAGCTTTAGTTCTTTAATCGAAGATAACGAAGAGGATGTTGGCGGTTCTGAATTTTTTTCGGTTTGACGGTACAGCTCCATTTCAGAATTAGGATTTAAGATTTCAGATTTTGAATCGGACGGTTCCGGTTCGGGAATCTCAGACAATGAGGTGCGTTCGATCGAAGCTGGAACAAAAGCGGCAGCTCGAATCTCAGTGGCAACGGCCTTTTGTGAATCTGAAACCGGTGGTAGGGAAGAGGCCGGTTCGATTTGGTGGGTCTCTTCGATTTGGGGAATAGAGATGTTTGAGGTCCCTTCATTTTGTAGAGCCGCGCACTCACGAGGCGCGGCTACGGGCTTTTCGATATTTGGGACGCCGTGGAAGCCCGAGCCGGGCTGGCCGATGTCCCTACCGAGACTGGACTCGGGCGGGGCGCCCGAATCGACAGACGGGGCGCTTGCCCTACCCAGAGCGGGGGAGTCGTCGCTGGGTTCGTATTTCAAGTTGAATTTTGTGCAGGTGCGGCGCTCGATGTCGTCTCCGGTGAGGACGAGGTCACCCAGAGAATCGGATTGGGGAGGGTGATGAGGATTACGATCAGGATTTTTGGAGCGGCGCAGTTCGAGTTCCTGTTCGCGGAGTTTAGCTTTGCGTTCCTGGACAGCGGCCATGCGTTCGCGGACGGACTGGGAGCGATGACGGTGAAGCATGGTATTAACCTGAGTCAGTGCTTTCATTTCCTCTTCAGTGCGCGTGCAAACGAGAGAAAGCTTAAAAGCGGTCTGATCCAGCACCTGCACGGTCGCGTCGGTGAAATTGGGAATGCCGGTGGCGGCGTAACGGAGGATTTCAGTGGCGGCGGCAGCGGTATCAGGAGTTTCGTCGAGAAACTCTTTTGCGGAGCCACGAGCGACGAACCGTTGGACAGTGGATGTGTCGATGTCGCGGCCGAGTTCTGACGTGGCTTTAGCGGAAGCCTGGCGGAACCCGATAATTTCGACATCGGTCGAAACGGTATGGAGCTGCTGGTCGGTCAGGTTTTCGAGTTTGGTGAGGTTGGGCTTCACGGCAAATACATGTTGAGGGTTGAGGGTGACGGGCTGATCTGTTAAGGGCGGGGCGGTTTTGGACCGCCCCGCTTTGGTTTGTAAGTTCGACAAAGTTTACGACAAAGACTGCCGACAAAGTTTACTGAACTTATGAGATGGTGAGCTTGCGGAGGCCGACGGTGGAGGTCGCGATGATGTTGCTGTAATGCTCGACGGTAAGATCGATCATTTTGGCGCTGACCTGCTGTTCGTAAACGCGGTAGCGGTCGCCACCTTCGGTTGCGGTCCAGAATCGCTTCACATGCGTAGGGTCTTCGCCGGTGACGCGGTCCTGGCTGTAGAACAAGATCACCACGTCGGGCGTGATCTTCGATTTAGCAGTGGGGCTGCTTTGGTAACGTTCGCGGGAAACGCGGACGCCATCTACTCCGAGTGCGCTGGCGACCTGGTCGAAGGTGTAGGTAGCGGAAGCAAAGCCGCCAGCGGTGGCTTGAGCGCGGTGAGAGATCTGGCGTTTGTTCCAGGCAACATCACCGTAGAGGATACGATTCGGGCGAATGCCGGAAGCATCGCTGGCGGCGATCAATTCGGTGAGGACGTCCTGGTCTGGATCTTTGCCGGCGCTGGTATCCCAGGTCTTCGCGGTGTTCGTCGCGCCGTTGACGAGAACGTCGATGGCGCGACGGAGTTCGCTGCGAAGGATGCGTTGGAGCAAGCGCGAGGTGTAGAGCTGGCGCCAGTTGGGCATGTCGCCGACCGCATCGAGATCAACGCGGATGGTCAGGCCGCGATTGAGCGTTTTGTCATTTACACTGGAGCCGCGGTATTCGACCCGTTTGAAGTCGGAACCGATGGCGCGGGAGTCATCTGCGTCGAGCAAAAACGCTTCGGCGTTATCGGCGCGTTTATACTCGAAGCGGCGACCGACCTGGACAGGAGGAGCAACGAAGTCGAGCAGTGCTTCGAGATCGTGGCTTTCTTTCCAGCCGGTGGCGTACTCGGTGAGCGGTTCGCTGAAGAAAGCCGCGTTGAATCGCGATTCGTTGGCGAAGCCGATATCACCAGGGAGGATGATGGTGTTTTCCATCTGGATGATGGGGGGACCGGAAATGCCGAATTTCGAATCCCGAATGCCGATTTTTTCGGGTTGAGCCGTGACGGCGGGAGGGCGGTCGGGCATCGGAGCGCTTGCTGACGCGCGCGCCTCTGTGGGAGCGGCGTTTTCCAGGGCTAAGGTTGCGGTTGTTGTGAGCGCAACGACCGGGGTTTCGGGCGATGCTGTTTGTTCTGCTGTTTTCATTTTGCTTTGTCTTTCTTTTGTTTTGTAGCGCGCACCCTAAAGGGATGCGGCTACAGGTTTTGTTTTGTTGGTTATTCCTGACGCTCGTTGTGAGCGTTTGGAAATT
Source organism: Limisphaerales bacterium (assembly GCA_044226545.1). Taxonomy (GTDB): domain Bacteria; phylum Verrucomicrobiota; class Verrucomicrobiia; order Limisphaerales; family SXQI01; genus DASVNK01. The sequence goes on along the minus strand of JBGAGW010000001.1, from coordinate 67,938 downwards.
CTTGTTAGGTTTGGATGCGACGTGTCGCCGGAGGAAATGCGGTGTCGTGCCACCGCAGTCCAAAAGGCTTGCTTTTGTCGGAGATCGAAGTTCGGGCTGGTTATTCAGCGCGGGCTTCAAGTTCCAGACGCAGGCTCACGCCATGCATCTACATGGAGTTAATCGTTCATAAACAGGTTGGGGTTTTCCTGGCGGATGTTGTCCCAGGCTTCGTCGTAGGTGAGGCCGAGGCGCATTTTGGATCTGACGGCGTTGTGGAGGCGCTCGCGGCGGGTTTGGAAGTGGAGGCGTTCGTGACGGCGGTGGGCGATGGAGTTGGTGATGCTGGTCGTGTGGAGAGAATCAAAAGCCAGGGATCTCACGCGAAGATCGGGAAGACGCGAAGCGGAATTTTCAACAGAAGGAAACGGAGGTAACGAAGGGTTGATCGCGAATGAGCATGGATTTTCAACATGAGTTAACGGAGGTAACTGAGGCAGCGGAGGAGCTTCATTGGTCACTGGTGATTGATGTTCAACTGCGGATTCGATAGGGAGCGGTCGTGCCTGCTTTGGGGAAAGCGCTGTCGTGCCAGCGCAGTCCAAAAGGTTCGACAAAGTTTGCGACAAAGCTTCCACAGGAGGTTCGGGCGAGGCGGCCTCATCGACAGACGACGCGTCTGTCCGACCGGAATTTGCGAGGGGTTTGACGGGGAGGTTGGGTTGGTTGGTGAGGCCGACGGAGATGAGGTTGGTGGGGCGGAAGAGAGAGCGGCCGGCGTCGGAACTGAGTTGTTGGGCTTCCCAGTAGGGGGAGAGGTATTTGAAGTGGGCATTCTTTAGCAGGTCGAGGCCGGCCGGGCTCCATTTGACGCGGCCGTAGATGCCGTCTTCGCGGGCATCGAGTTCCATGACCCATCCGTAGGCTTTTTTGTCGGCGAGATCGCTGGCGTGGGGAGTGTCGGGATGACCGATGTAGAAGGGTGCGCCGCCGAAGAGGCGACCGAGTTTTCCACGGAATGAGTTGAAGCGTTTGACCATGATGTCTGCCGCTTCTCGATCGACGCGTTGGAGTCCGCGTGGGTGAGGGAAATCGCCGTAGGGGGAAAGCTGGAGCCAGTCGGTTTGGAAGATGGTAAAGGCTGAAGGCTGAGGGCTAAACCCGCCGGAGGCCGGGAGAGGATCGGAATTTTCTACAGAAGGAAACGGAGGTAACGAAGGGGAAACGGAACTATTGGTAACTGGTAGTTGAGAATCAGTAATTTGTAATTGAGCGGACGTTTCGGCGGCGGAGAGCAGTCGTGACTGCTCCGAGGAAAGCGCTGTCGTGCCAGCGCAGTCCAAAGGTGAGCTATCGCGGGAGGGCACGGGTGAGTTCGGCGGGACGCCGAACTCGGCACGCGAGACGGCAGCGCTACCCATTTCGCAGTCGTGCGCGTCTTCTGAGTTGGGGACGTGCGCGGTTGCGGGGTGTGCGCTCCCGGGATAGCTCGGAGGGGCGAATCTCACGCGGAGATCGCGGAGAAATGGAGAGGAAGGTAACGAAGGGGGATTAATTTGGGACGCCGTGGAAGTCATCCCTACCTGGAGAGTTGCTTCGCCAGGCTTTGGCAATGAGCGGCCGTAGCGGTTGAGGGTTTCGACCAAGGCCAGCGGAGCGCCGGTGCGGTAGAGGAAGTCGTCGATCTGGAGGTCGGCAGTGGTGTTTTCTTCGGGTGTGACGAGGACTTTGACGTTGGCGAGGGGTTGGACGTCGTCGCCGAAGAGGTAGCGGATGACCCATTGGTCGACGTACTCGTTCAGGGTTTCGGTCAGGATGGCGGCGTCGTCTTCTTCGAGGGCGGCGGTTTCTTTTTCCTGGAGTGAAGCGCCGTAACCGCGGTCGCGGCTGATGGTGGAGAGGTCGGCACCGCGCCAGAGGGCCGCAATGTGGCGGTCGATGCGATCGACGAGTTCAGGGAATGGGATGTGGTTGCCGGCGGCAAGGTCGATCACTTTCACGTCGTCGGTGGTGGAGTGAACGACCGTGCTGCCGTGCAGAATTTCGTTAAGAGCGGATTCGAGTGCTTTCCATTCGTCGCTGTTGGGTGTGGCAGAGGTGATGCCGCGAAGACCGGGGCGGCCGTTGCGTTCGGAGTAAAGCAGCCAGTCGTTGAGGGTGAGATTTTTCAGGATCCAGGCGGTGGCGGTGGCGAACATGAGTCCTTCGCCGACGGTGATCATCCAAGCGCCGGGCTGGAGCGGGGTGCCGGTCACCGCGGACTCGTCTTCCAAATAGCGCAAATCCCCAGTCGTATTCTCAAAAAAACTGAGTGGCACAAATCTGAATGTTGCGGTGAGTTGAGGGTGGAGAGTTGAGGGTTGAGGGGGTTGCTCACGCGAAGAGCGCGAAGGACGCGAAGAAGCATTGGAAACAGAAGGGAACGGAGGGAACGAAGAAGAGGGGGAATCTTCAACCGCGGATGGATCGGATGGCGCGGATTTGGATGAAGCATCGGGCGAGGCGCCCTCCGCGACAGCCGGGGCGGCTGTCCTACCCAACTTCCACACGATTTCGTGGACGGCGAAGCGTTTGCCGATGGCGTCCATCATTTGGCGGCAGAGGAGTTTGAAGCCGCCGCGTTCGGCGCGGTCGAGGGCGTTTTCGCAACGGAGATTTTGGTAAAAGTATTCGAGAGCGGTCGCGTGTTGTTCGGCTTCGGACCGTTGGGCGGGGGTGATGTCGTCGTGGATCAGAACGGTCCAGCCCTGGCGGCCGATGGACTTTTTGCGCTTGGAGATAACAGTTCGGATCAGGTCATCGCGTTGTTCAAGTGAATCCCAAATGTTGACTGCGTCTTTGAGGTAGCCGACTTCAAAGGCGTCGAGCTTGCGAGTGATCTGGGTTGGGTCGGTGATGCTCGGCAGTGGGTTGTAGCGATTCTGCTTTGCGCGTTTTAGGCGGCTGAGCTGTAGTTGAGAAGCTGTATTCATGGGGTTAATGTTGTTGAGAGTTGAGGGTTGAGGGTTGAGGGTTGAGGGTTGAGTTAGTTTCAGATTTCAAGATTCAGATTTCAGAGTTTCAGTTAGTGTCTACATTCATGTGCTATTATGCTTCTGGTATACACAACAAGAAGAGTGAGCGCAAGAGCTATTTTTGTATTATTGTCTCACAATGTAGACTCATTGGTGGAATATGTTGATGGGCAGAAGCGGAGGTTTTGGAAAAAAGTTTTGGAAAAAGCCTTTGTGACACGAATTCTCACGAATTTTCGCGAATTGGCGAAGGCAGGGAATTTGGAAACCCGGTTTTTTGAATTGCGCTGGGAGAAGAATTTCCTACGATTTGGGTTCGATCACATGGCAAAGGCAAAATCCGCAAGGCCGATGTCGGGATGTTATTGGGGGCGCAGGCGCACTCGGGAAAATGCGACATAATGCGTACGGAAGCTGACACGTGTCGCACGCTGGTTCTGCCCAAACTTTATGACGCGGGCTGGACGGATGATCAGCTTGCGGAGCAGCGGACTTACACCAAAGGGCGGATTGTTCCGCGGGGTCAATCGGGATTTCGGAAGCAACCAAAACGTGTTGATTATCTGCTCCGTTACACGCGCGATTTTCATCTGGCGGTGGTCGAGGCGAAATCGGAGTACAAGCATGCGAGTGACGGATTGCAGCAAGCGAAGGAATATGCGCAGGACCTCGGGCTGAAGTTCGCTTATGCCACGAACGGGCATTCGGTGGTTGAGTTTGATTTTCTTACAGGCGTCGAAACGGAGTCGAAAGGATTTCCGTCTCCAACGGATCTTTGGAGCCGGTTAAGAGCTGCCGGAAAAATTTCAGATGCGGATGCGCACACCATTCTCACGCCGTTTAATCTGACGGGCGGGAAGGAGCCGTACTATTATCAGCGAGTCGCCATTGAGCGCACGATTGAATCGTTTCTGAAGGGTCAGCGGCGCGTTCTGTTGACGATGGCGACGGGAACGGGAAAGACGGTGGTCGCGTTTCAGATTTGTTGGAAGCTGTGGTCTTCGGACTGGCGGTCGACGGCTCACCCGTCGACACCTCTCCCTAACCCAATGGCTTCCCAAGCCCGCCAGGATATTGATCCCCATACGGAACGTTCGCTGACGCGAAACCTGGTCCCCGGTCGAGGCGGAGAGGGAACAGCGAAAGTGGGGAAGCCGAGGATTCTGTATCTCGCGGACCGGACGTTCCTGGTGGATGATCCGAAGGACAAGATCTTTTCTCCGTTCGATTCTGCGGCGATCAAGATTCAGGGCGGCGAGGTGGTGTTCAGCCGGGAGATGTATTTCGCGACGTACCAATCGATCGCACGCGATGAGAATCGGCCGGGCCTTTACAAGCAATTCGCACCGGATTTCTTCGATTTGATCATTGTGGATGAATGTCATCGCGGGAGCGCGAAGGACGATTCAAACTGGCGGGAGATTCTGGACTACTTCGAGCCGGCGTATCAGCTCGGGATGACGGCGACGCCGATGCGTGATGAAAACCGAGACACTTACCTGTATTTCGGCAATCCGATTTACACTTACAGTCTGCGGCAGGGTCGCGATGATGGTTTCCTGGCGCCGTATCGGGTGCATCGGATCGTGACGGAGTGGGATGCGGCGGGTTGGCGTCCGAGCAAAGGCGAGATCGACCGGTATGGACGCGCGATTCCAGACGAGCAGTACACCACGCCGGATTTTGAGAAGCGCATTTCGTTGCGCGCGAGGACTGACGCAGTGGCGCGGCATCTGACGAATTTTCTGAAAAAGACGGATCGATTCGCGAAGACGATTGTGTTTTGTGTAGACCAGGAGCATGCGGCAGATATGCGGTCGGTTCTCAGTAACTTAAACGCTGACCTGGTGAAGCATTATCCGAATTACGTTTGCCGCGTCACCGCTGATGAGGGTGTAATTGGCAAAGGGCACATGCAGCGTTTTCAGGACGTGGAGACGAACGCACAGTCGCCGGTCATCCTCACCACTTCCCAGCTTCTGACGACGGGGCTGGATGCGCCGACGTGCAAAAATGTGGTGCTGGTGCGGTTGGTAAATTCGATGGTGGAGTTTAAACAGATCATCGGGCGCGGCACGCGTGTGCGGGAGGATTACGGGAAGCTGTGGTTTAACATCCTGGATTACACGGGAACGGCGACACAGAATTTTGCCGATCCACAGTTTGACGGCGATCCGGCGTTTGCGACACAGGAGGAGATTGATAAGAACGGCAAAACCAAGGACGTGGAGGTAATCACGCCGGAGGAACCAGAAGACACCGAGGGTCGATTCAACGAGCCGCCGGGCCGCGTCGTAATTGTTGATCCCGCGGAACCCGGCGAGCCGCGGAAGTTCTATTTTGATGGCGGGAGCACGAAGATCGCCGCTCAGCTCGTTTACGAACTTGATCCGGACGGTAATCAGCTATTCGTCGCAAATCTCACGGATTATACCGGCGCGAAGGTGCGGACATTTGCGAAAGATCCGGAAGATTTGCGTCAGCGCTGGATCAATCCAGAACAGCGGGCGGATATTATTGCGAAACTTGCGGAACGAGGGATCGATTTTCAGGTGCTGGCGCTGGAAACCGGGAAGCCGGACGCCGATCCATTTGATTTGCTATGTCGCCTTGGGTTCAATGCGCCGATGTTGACAAGGAGACAACGGGCGGATCGGGTAAAAAAGGAGCGGGTAGAGTTTTTCGGAAAGTTTGCACCCGAAGCACGCGGAATTCTGAACGATCTTCTCGAAAAGTATGCGGCGGACGGAGAGGTCCAGTTTGCCTTACCAGAAGTGTTAAAGGTTCCGCCGATTTCGAACCGGGGGAATGTGCCGGAGATCGTTAGTACATTCGGGGGACCTGATCACCTCAGAACTGCTGTAAGAGAACTCGAAGCTTTGCTATACGCTGCGTGATTTATGTCTATCCTTCTAAAACGACAGCTCAACGACGAAGAAAAAGAGTTGGTCCTCAACTCCCACGGTCGAAAATGCTTTGCGAATGGTCACACGATCCCCGAAGGCGAACCGATCCAATTTGATCATCTCAAAGCATATTCGTTGGGAGGGGCATCCGAGCTAGATAATATCGCGCCGATGTGTAGTCAGCACAACAAGGAGAAAGGGCAGCTCCCACTGTTTGATTTCCGCGTAAAATTACGATTGCAAGAATTCTTTGCAAGAGGAGATAAGCTGACGTTGAAGGACTTACTGACGTACCTAAAGGACAAAAAGGATATACCCGATTATGCCCAGCCCGTTGCAGTCACACGGGAGCCGAATCTCGTGACCATCGAATCACCATCAACCAAACTGCAGCATAAAATTTACTCATGTCCCACGACGGGTTGGAATTATTTTTACGCAACCTTGAACGTAGCGCTTATTGATAGTGATGATGACGAGGATAACTCAATCGGATTACAGCCACGTTACCTGATCTTCGACAAGGTATTTGAGTTGTTTCGGCATTTTCAGGTACACCCGGTCCTTCAGCCATCCGTTGCGCGGATCGTTGGCAATCGCATTCGCATGTTCGATGGACAACACAAAGTCGCAGGATTGTTATGGAACGGTCGTCGCGATTTCGAGTGCAAGGTGTACCTTGATCCAGACATCAGATTGCTAAATCAAACGAATATCGCGGCTCATGATAAGTACGCGCAGACGCGGTTCTTCTCCTCGGTAATGGTGCTGAAGCTCGGGCGACAATTCGGGCAGGACTTTGAAACATACAAAGGGTTAGAGGATGGCAAACCAAAAAGTGAGGCTGGATTCATGGAATGGCTGCAGCGAAAGGACGGCGCACTTACCGCAGGTCAATTGAACGAACGTTTTCGGAGTTACCTTTATGATGCGGTTTTGAAGGATGACGGGAATCGTCTCGCTCGTTTGGTTTCGGCGGGTAACAGAAGCACTGATGAGAAGCCGATTACCCTCGATATGCTTCACAAGTCAATATTCGCCTGCTTCATGTTTCGGCAGCCTTCTGCCGACAACCTAACGACTGATTCGTACAAGCGGGAAGAGGAAGTCCGCAACGTTGTTTGGCTAATGAATGCGTTGGACGACCTCGTATTTTCAAGTTGGAACCCAAAAGCGGGCCCGTTAGACGACAACCAACTAAAATTAAATCGATTACTTCGTTCCAAATCAATGATGGCTTGGACGGAGCTGCTCCGGGATGCCATCTGCGCGAAAATCGAGCTTCACGATTCTGACGACAAATCACGGCCTTTTTATCGAACACTCACGGAGGAAGAACTCCAAAAGATCAAAGGTGTCGTAACCCGCTTGGTAGGATGGAAATGGTGGGCTTCTCCCCAGGACGACGAGATTGACCGTGTCCTGTCCGACAACAAAAGCGAGGTCAAGAGCTGGTTTAAAGAGAAAAAGCTCACTACCGGCTATTTGATGGGCGCGGCCGAATAACTAGCAAGGTGAAAGAACAATATGCTTGAGATAAAAAAGGGCGTCGAAATAAGGGAACGCTACGTAATCGGGGATCATCTCGGAAGCGGCGGCTTTGGAATTGTTTGGCGCGCAACGGATAAGCAGCTTCATCGTGACGTTGCAATAAAGCGACTAACTTCCGAGGCTAGAAAGGATCAGCAATTGATCGACGAAGCTCGTCGAACCGTGAAATTGGCGGGCCATCAGAACATCGTTCAGGTTCTCGATGTCATAGAGATAGATGGTGAAGCTCTTCTTGTAATGGAGTTTGTTGATGGTGAATCCCTCGAAGCTATTTGCCGGCGCCATATTCGCAATGGATCGTGGATTGAGCAGCAAGAGGCCTTCGATGTTTGGAGGCAGGTGTTAGAAGGGCTCGTGTTTGCCCATAAACAGCAGCTTTATCATAGGGATATTAAGCCATCAAATATTCTTGTATCTCGGTTAGGGCTAGTTAAGGTTGTGGACTTTGGATTAGCAAAGACTCCTGAGGAGCTCCAGAAAGACGCTCCGCTTGCGCCCGGGTTCGCCTGGAGTGGGACGCCAAATTTTATGTCTCCCGAGCAGGCAACTGGTGATACCTTGGATCAACAAAGTGACATCTTCTCAGCGGGTATAGTAGGTTACCTTCTTTTTACGGGGAAACATCCATTTAACCATCCCTCTGCAGTAACCAGCGTTTTCGAATTAATAAAAGACCCTTCGTTTTTAGCTCCCGATCCAGTAGCCCCCGGGGGAAAAGCTCTTCCACAGAACATTTACAGTGTCCTGAGCAAAATGCTTCAGAAGTCAAAATTGAATCGATACGCAACCGTTTTGGAAAGCTTAACAGACCTCACGAAGGAACCCGCTCAGGCATGTTTGAAGTGCGGCGCAAATAACCCGCTCACGAGCCGTTTTTGTAGTCAGTGTGGCACGCCATTAACGGCTCCGAGTACGACGGGCCAGACGATCAAAACTGGCGCTAACGTGTCAACGGCGGAAGAATTGAATACGCAGGGCTTTAATCTCGCTCAACAAGGCTTTTGGGATGATGCGATTCAAAAATATCGCGACGCTATTCAAGCGAATCCCAAGCACGGATTATCATATACCAACCTAGGATTTGCTCTAAATCGGACGGGACAATTTGAGGAGGCCATTGATGTGCTTACGAAGGCTGGCAAGCTTACCTCAGAGGATGTTCATCTTGCCAAAATCTTTGACCTCCGTGGCTTTTCGCGTTTGAATTTAAAGGATTACAGGGAAGCGGCGGCTGACTTTACCGAATCACTGAGTTTCAACGCTCGCGACCCAAAGGTTTATGTCCACCGCGCGCAAGCGCGTGCGGAACTTGGTGATTACACGAAGGCTCTCCAGGACGTGGAAAAGGCCCTGAGATTAGACCCGGAGCACCTAAACGCCATTCGGCTCCGCCGCAGGCTCCATGAGGAAGGGGCTATTTAGTTCGTCAGGGCTCGACACAAATCGTCGAATAGGAGCTACGGAAACCAATATGTCTGTAAAGCGCGCAACAGCGACAGCAGAAACCACCGTCCAATCACTCGGCTCGCTGCTAAAATCAGCGCGTGATATCATGCGGAAGGACAAAGGGCTAAATGGCGATTTGGATCGGCTTCCGATGCTGACGTGGATCATGTTTTTGAAGTTTCTGGATGATCTGGAGATTCAGCGGGAGGAGGAGGCGAAGCTGGCGGGCAAGAAGTTTAAGGCGGCGATTGAAGCGCCGTATCGGTGGCGGGATTGGGCGGAGGATTCGGAGGGATTGACGGGTGATGCGTTGCTGGCGTTTATCAATCAGGAGGAGGCGGTACTGCCGAATGGGCGGAAGGGAACCGGTTTGTTCCGGTATTTGCGGCAGCTTACGAGTTCGAATGGGGATAATCGGCGGGATGTGATTGCGACGGTGTTTCGCGGAGTGCAAAACCGGATGGTCAATGGGTATTTGCTGCGGGACCTGGTAAACAAGGTTGCGGGGATTCATTTCACGTCGAGCTCGGAGTTGCACACGCTCGGCTCGCTTTATGAATCGATGTTGCGGGAGATGCGGGATGCGGCCGGTGATTCGGGCGAATTTTATACGCCGCGCGCGGTGGTGCGATTCATGGTGGAGGTGACGAATCCGCGTTTGGGCGAAACGATTCTGGATCCCGCGTGTGGGACGGGCGGGTTTTTGGTGGAGGCGTTCAATCATCTTTCGAAGCAGGTGAAGACCGTGGCTGATCGGAGGATTTTGCAGGAGCGGTCGCTGATTGGATGTGAAGCGAAGCCTTTGCCGTATTTGTTGGCACAGATGAATCTGCTGCTGCACGGGCTGGATGCGCCGCAGATCGATCCGCTGAATGCTTTGCGATTCAAGTTGACGGAGATTGGTGAAAAGGATCGGGTGGATGTGATTTTGACGAATCCGCCGTTCGGGGGTGAAGAGGAGAAAGGGATTCAGAACAATTTTCCGAGCGACAAGCAGATTTCGGAAACGGCGCTTTTGTTTTTGCAGTTGATTATGCGGAAGTTGAAGAAGGCGGCGAAGGAACGGCGCGCTGGGGACAGCACGCCCTACCAAGCGGCGAGGGCGGCGGTGGTGGTGCCGAATGGGACGCTGTTTGGCGATGGGGTGTGTGCCCGGATCAAGGAGGAGCTGCTGAAGGAGTTCAATCTGCATACGATTGTGCGGCTGCCGAATGGGGTGTTTGCGCCGTACACGAGCATTCCGACGAATATTTTGTTTTTCGATCGGTCACATCCGACGGAGGAGGTTTGGTATTACGAACAGCCGGTGCCACCCGGGCGAAAGAATTACACGAAAACGGCGCCTATTCAGTTCGAGGAGTTTGGCGAATGCATCAAATGGTGGGACACCCAACCTGGGTCTGGCGTTAAGAGAAGGGAGAATGAGCGGGCGTGGAAGGTGCCGGTGGAGGAGTTGCTGGCGAATAACTGCAATCTGGATCGGAAGAATCCGGGGGCGAAGGAGGATATTACGCATCTGCCGCCGGAACAGATTGTGGCGAGTATTTTGGAGAAGGAGAGGCGGATCGCGGAGATTGTGGGGAATATTCAAGCGATGCTGGCGAAATGAGGACGTGGGCCGCAACTCCTTCAGAGTTGAAACACTCATGGACGTGGACCCAGGGTAGATCCCGGCGTTACACTTTTTCCGGGATCAACCCTGGGCTAGCTTATAGAACCCCGTTGGAGTTCAGCAAGGGCGTTGGTCGTATTGGGCGTGTAGGGCCGAGGGATATAGGAGCGAATCGCCTAGACGACTCATTCACACGGCGTGGAGCCCGAATTCTGTCCCTCGTGCCGTAAGGAGCATTCACATAATCGTGAATAAGGGCAAAAAAACCGAGAGCGGAGTGGATTATTGGCCGCATATCCCTTTGGGCGAGGTTCTAGTTCCACGGCAGCCACAGGTTTTTGTTGACCCGACGACCGAGTATCAGTTTGCCGGCGTCTATTCGTTTGGCCGCGGGGTTTTTCGGGGCGTCGCAAAAATGGGAAGGGAATTCGCCTACAATAGGCTCACGAGATTAAGTGCCGGTGATTTCACCTACCCGAAATTAATGGCCTGGGAGGGCGCATTCGGCGTGGTCCCTCCGAAGTGCGATGGCTGTCATGTATCTCCGGAGTTCCCCGTTTTTGCTCCGCGACTAGATCTTGTTGATCCACGATTCTTGAACTATTACTTCCGCAATCCCAGGATTTGGGAGGAAGTATCGGGCGGGAGCACTGGAACCAACGTCCGACGCCGCCGCCTTCATCCGAGTGACTTCCTGCGCACTAAGATTGCGCTTCCTGCTCTAGCCGAACAGCGCCGAATCGTCGCCCGAATTGAAGAAGTGGCCTTTCAAGTTCAAGAAGCTTGTGCGCTTCGGCACCGAGCCGCCGAAGAACTCCGAGCTATTGTTCCCTCGGAAACCAATGCGCTGTTCAACGACGGAACACATCGCTGGCCGGTTGAACCGCTTGAAAATGTTTCAGAAATTCGCTCCGGTGTCACGTTAGGTCGAACTCTAAATGGCCGCACGGTCCGCTTGCCTTATTTGCGCGTTGCGAACGTTCAGGACGGTCATCTCAATCTTACGCACATCAAAGAAGTGGAGGTGCTCGAGTCAGAGTCAGACAAATGGAAGCTCCAAGTCGGCGATTTACTCCTCACAGAAGGTGGCGATTGGGATAAACTCGGTCGTGGAACGGTTTGGCACGGAGAGATTCCGAACTGCATCCATCAAAACCACATCTTCCGCGTTCGGTCTCGGGCAGACGAAATCGCTCCGGAATTTCTCGCAAAACTTATCAGCTCACCCGTCGGGAAGGCATATTTCCAAGCCGCGTCGAAACAGACGACTAATCTCGCCTCGATCAATCAACGTCAGCTAAAAGCGTTTCCTGTTTTTCGGCCTCCCCTTCCAGAGCAGCGCCGCATCGTAGAGGAGCTTGAGCGCTTAGAAGTCCAAATTGATGCTCTTGAACAGTTGCAACATGAAACGGCCGCCGAGTTGGACGCACTTCTGCCATCCATTCTGGACAAAGCGTTCAAAGGGGAATTGTAATTTTCAGAATGAACTTAATGTTGGAGATTAATTAAATTTTTATGGGAATTCCGATCTTTCTTAGTTTTCCAAAGCCTCATATGAAGGTTCAGGAGATGTTTGTTCGGTGTGTGACGGAGCATTTAAGGGAGCGCGGGCTCGACGCGAAGACGTTGGGCGCCACGGAATATAATATCGATGCACCGCTCATCGGTGTGCGACAGCTAATGATGGAATCCAACGGTGCCCTCGTGGTCGCTTTCAAGCGTTATTGGATTGAAAATGGCGCGGAAAAATACGGCTCAGATCTTTCTTCTGCGTCGCCGGGGACTGGAGCTCGAGGTTCAATTAGCGGCAAGTGGATGACAAGTCCGTGGTGTCATATGGAATCGGCAATGGCCTTCCAATTGGGTCTGCCGCTTCTAATCCTTCGGGAAAAGGACGTTCATGACGATGGAGCTCTTCAAAGAGGAGTTACAGGTTATTATTTGCCTGAAGTCGATTTAAGTTGTCCATGCGACGAATATTTTAAGAACGAGGAATGGCGGCAGTTGATCGCCCAATGGGAAGCAAAAGTCCGTCGCGTTCGGGAGCTGAAGGGAACACCACCGTTGCTTGAGAGAATGTGATGTGCGAGAGAGCGTGCGGTCATGACCGAAAAGGAATTCACCGAAAAGCTGCCTTTCGTTCTCGGCTGGATCGAGCAAACGCTTGCGAAATATAGAGGCCGGGCTCGACCAGTCGCAACCCTCGGATTCGAACGTCTGCCGCTGTACTTCAGCGCTGAGATTCTGAATTATGCGAAGGTCGTTTACGTTGCGGAGGTTCCGCAACCGCCGCTTCGGACGTTGGGGTTGGGCGAGTTCGCTGAGTTGGAAGACTTGGATGCTAAGGGCATTACGTACCTGGACACTTTCTTCTCCCGCGACGAGATGCGCGAAGATGAAGCGCATCATTTTCATGAGCTTGTTCATGTGATCCAGTGGCGATTACTTGGGCCAGAAAAATTCATCGCGGCTTACGCCGAAGGTCTTTTGCGAATTGCGTACCGCCAAACTCCTCTTGAAGTGATGGTTTACACATTGGAGAAAGTGTTTCGGCGAGGCGGTGGGCCGTTCGATGTTGAGACGGTCGTGCGGGATGAGCTAAGCGGTTTGTACGGCCCGAGAAGTTAAGGTCAACGCAGGCTAAAGCGCTGCGGCCACTACCGCGGGAAGAACAGTGCGGCGGGTGTAAGGTGTTCGATGTTGAAGCGATGGTGCGAGAGCAGCTCAGTGGATGATCACGAAAGGCGGCTGGGTTTTGTCAATAAGTGACATTTCGGCAGCGGGTGGACAATTGCCGGCTGTAGAGGTCGAGTTCTTCGTCGTTGAGAGGTTCCTGTTTACGGCCGGTGAGGACCTGTGGAAGCGTTTTCGGATTAGCGACGCGCACGTCAGCCAGCTTGCGCTCAATGACGCTCCAACCGGGAAAGGTCACGACGGCGTGGACGGGGATGTCTTTTCCAGTTTGCTCCTTAAACCAGATTCGGAGTGAGGAGGCGTTGTTGAGGGCCTGGTCGAGTCCGAGACGATCCTGTTCAGGCCATGGCCACTTGAGTTGAGCACCGTCGAATTCGACTTCCCACTCTTTCGAGCCATTCGCGGATTTTTCGCGTTTGCGGACGCACTTCGTTTCGATGACCCAAACACCGTTAGGACCGACCGCGACGTGGTCGATATTATAGGAGCCTGTTGCGCCTTCAAAGGGCAGGTCGTGGTAAATGTGCCAGCCCCTGGATTTGAGCGGCTCGAGGCAATCAGCAACGTAGCGCTCACCGAAAAAGCCAAGATAATGGTCGGCACGGCGGAGGAATCTTTGGCTCAAGTACCTCGCGGATAGCCAGAAGCTCAGGGCAAATACAGTGATGACCAGCAGGATAGCGGGAATTGGAGCAGCAGCATAAAAGATCTGGGCACTGTAGACCGCGAGCACGGCGCCGATGAGCGGGACAACAGACGCAAAGAGGAATGCCTGACTGTCATTTTCGTCGATTTTGCGTATTTGTTCCCAGAGATATTCTCCGGGCATTCTCATGAGTTTTACGTCCTCGCGGAAAGGTTTTCTTCGTTTGCGTCTTTTGCGTAACCACCAGCCCAAACCAAGGCTGGCGGTGGCAAAGGCGACGAAGTAGGCGAGGAGCCAAAGTCCGAATCTCAAATCCACCTAGTTCCTATCGGCAGAGATTGGGATTTGCTGCTCGCTGGCTGCTAGGCCAGAAAAGGTGGGAAATAGAATTTGGAACTCAGGAAATCAGGAGATTGAATCGGAGTGGAAAACGCAGGCTAAAGCGCTGCGGCTACTATGCAGGGAAAGGAGTGGCGCGGAGGCTAATCGAAAGGGCGCGGAGAGATGCAGGTCATTCGGGCGATTGGCGGGTCATCGGAGGAATACAACGATCAGGCCGAGCCCGAGACCGTAAGCGCGCCAGAGCGATGTCCGAATTGCGGATTGGCGAGTGCCCCGTCATCGCTCGGTTACTATGAGCCCTCCCAACGCCGCCTCGATAGTGTTTCCCGCAAACATGATGTTCGCTGACGCGAATTGAGGTCACGCGCGAATTACAAACTTGGGGAAAATTTTCGCATCCTGGTTCATCGACTTCGCTGCAAAGAGTGCGGAAAGACGGTGAGTGTGCTGCGTTCTTTCGGTCAGCCGTATCGCGTGGTCGAGAACCGGATCATCGACAGGATGGAATGGTTGTCCGAGCGACTCTTCAATCCCGTCAGGATTTTTGCTTTTAACCCAGGGAAGCTTCGTGCGTCGCGTCCCTGGGCTGAGGTCTTTTTCCCCGTTGGGGAAACGGGAGCCTCCAGAGGAAAAAGGGAGGACATCTTTTCACGCGAAGACGCGGAGGCGCGAAGGAATTGGAGCACTGGAAGCAATCTGGAACTCAGGAAATCAGGAATTGCGAGGACAGTGGAGGTTTGAGGGCGGGTAAATCTCTCAGGCGAAGACGCGAACGCGCGAATCGTAGATAACAGATAGCAGATAGCAGGGTTATGGGGGCCCGCATTTGGGAACACGGCACCGATTTTCGGACGGATTCGACCCACGGCTTCACAGCGCGTGGCTACAAGAACCAGTTGGAGCGCGTCAGCGCGAGGTAAGCCCGGAGCGAGCCAGGGCGAAGGCCCGCAATGCGACGGGAACGGGGGAGGGGTGCCCGGAGCGCCGGAGGCACTGAGTGGGCTCCCCGCCCCTGCTCCGCTCTGCTATCTGTCTTGCGGAGGAGGGGAGGGGGGCAGGAACGAAGCTGGCGCGGCGTGTGAAACCATCGCCGCGGGCCGAGGCGCGGAGGGCGTCGTAAAAAAATACAGGGTGGTAGTACGTTTAATAAACCTTCGAATTCTCTGAGCAATTGCGATTGCCGACGGAAGATTTTGCGCGCGAAGACGCGAAGACGCGAAGACGCGAAGGCGCGCAGAGCGCTGGAGACAATCTGGAACTCAGGAAATCAGGGATTTCACGCGAAGGCGCGAAGGTGCGAAGAGACGCAGAACGAGAAGAGCTGGCGCGTGGCCGAGCGGCCTTGCGCGGTGGATTTCCGCCTTTGAAGGCTCGGGCGGGACGCCCTCGCCGGCAGGCGAGACGCCTGCGCTACCCGTTTTTAGTGGGCGCTTACTGCTGGAGGAGGCGGAGAACGCTTTGGGGCATCAGGTTTGCTTGGGCGAGCATCGCGGTTCCGGATTGGACGAGAATATTCTGCTTGGCGTATTCGGTCGATTCCTGCGCCATGTCCACGTCCTTAATTCGTGAGCTGGCGGCGATGAGGTTTTCGCGATTGACGGTCAGTTGTTCAGAAGTGTGCGTCAACCGGGCCTGGTAGGCGCCGATCGTCGCGCGATCCTGGGAAAGTTTCGTGATGGCAGCGTTGAGATTCGTCAATGCGGTTTGGGAATTCGCCACCGTATCAATGGTCGAGCCGAGAGCGGTGGAGTATTCCGTAGCCGTCAGGTCGATACCGTTCATGGAGAAGGCCGAGCCGTCGCCGTCGGTCGTCACGCTCAACGCGTTCGCGGAGAAAAGGGGCACGCCGTTGAAATTCTTGCCGGCCGCTTCGCCAAAGTAAGCGGCGAGTTCCTGAAACTCAGCGTTATATAATGTGCGGTCCGCGTCGGTCTTGGTGACATCCTGCGCGAGCACCGAGAGTTCGCTCATGCGGTTGAGTGCGCTGCCCATCTTTTGGAGATAGCCATCCTGCGTTTGGATGAACGAAATGGCGTTACCGACGTTGGAATTGGCGGCGGCGAGGCGGCCAATCTGGGCATCCAGGCGCGAGGAAACGGCGAGGCCGGCGGCATCATCCGATGGGTCGACAATTTTCGAGCCGGAGCTGAGGCGGGCGAGGGACTTGGCCAGCATGGACTGGCTTTGCTGCAAGTTGCTCGACGCGGTCAGCGCTGTGGTATTCGTATTGATAACCATATTAAACTTCCCTGTTTTAGGTTTTAACTAATGCTGAAATTTGCTTTTCGACTTTTTGCAGGCGGGGCAACACCGGTCGGACTCCAGTCACAGCCTGCTTGTTGTTGTGCTGGATTTCGTCGTAAACCTCCTGGCGATGGATCGAAACGCTGGAGGGCGCTTCAATGCCGATTTTCACGACGTCTCCTTCCATCCGCACCACCTTGACGCGGATGCGTCCGTCGATCACCACAGTCTCCCCGGCTTTACGCGAAAGTATGAGCATAAACTTAGTCCTTCCTATTCCTCGTTATTCGTCAGTGGGACTGGGCAGCGGATGCTGCACGGAATATTCGGATGAGTTGCCGATGATCGCCTGCTTCCCGATGCGCGAAAAACGGTTGATCACGAGCGGGCCTTTTAAATTCACAGTGGAAGCGCCATTCGGACGAAGGGTGACGATGTTGAACAGGAGCACATCGTCGGGGCACTCAATGCCGAGCGAGCGCACATCTTCGTTCGGAATGTCGGGAGCGTAATCCGGCTCCACCTCGAAAGGCGAAATGACGAGGAAGGAGAGGTTTGCGTCGTTCTCGGCCTGGAGCCAGTAGAACGGACCATCCTCGGCGCGGTTCAAAAGAAAGCGTTTGATACTCTCGAAACCCAGAAGCCCGGCGGGCATGTGGATCACGGTGTCGCTGTCGAGCGCGAAGGAATTTTCTGCTTCCATTTCGAGCGTATTCATGTCTGGCGGCCACTTAGCAACGGCCATGCCAGCCCGAAAAGAAGCAGTTTTTGCCGGTTTAGAGGCCGTGGAGGACCCAAACGGCCCCTAAACCAATGAAGTCGCCCGGCAAATTCGAGCAGTCTACTCTGAGCTACTCGAAGTGATTATGGGCATGTTCTGCCGAGGCGGCCTGTGCGGGCGCCTGAGGATTCTTCGCCAGATAGGCATCCACATCCCTGGTCACAACGAATTGGCCGAACATTACCTGCCAATGGCCGGGAAACGTGCAGACAAACTCGTGGTTTCCTTCTTCGCTGGGAGCGGTGAGTTGCAAGGTCGCACTCTGGCCTGATTCGAGCAGTTTGGTCGCCGCGATGATATCGCTGGTCCGCGGAATGAAGGCGCGGCCCTGGTTATCAAGCTGATCCGGACGCATCGTCTCGGCGCGCGCACCGACTTTTTCGCGAGTGTTCGGCTTCACGATCACGAAGTTATGTGGCATGAAATCGACATTCTCGATGATGATTTGGAATTGCTTGCCCGCTTCGACGACCAGGCGGGTGGTGTCGAACCGCATCTGTTCGCGCACGGTGTGCACCACGAACACCGGCACACGCAAGCTTTTCAGATCGCGCCGGATCTTAGTGCCTTGATCCGGTGGTAGAATGCCCGCGAGTTCATCCGCCACCTGAATGGTCTGCACGTAATCCTGCGATAAACGGGCAGATTCGGGCACTTTCTGAGCCCAGGCCACGAGAGTCGGTGCGGTTTTTGCCGCAGCGTCCTTTGACCAGGTGGCGCGTGGCAAACTTCGCAACGCCTGGGCGGCAGCGGGCACTTCATCATTTTTGGCGATCAGGTCAGAGAGAGTGGCGAACGCGCCCGGCTGTTCCTGAGGCATCGATACGTAAGCCTCAATTGCGGCCATACGCAACATGTGCTGATAATCCGGAGCACCGACATTGATCGAGGTCTTCGGATCCGGGGCGGATATGCCCGTTTTCTTGAACAGTTCGCTCTTGTTACCATCCAGCACCGTGATTGTGAAACCGTCGAGCCGCTTCAGAATTTGGTCGCCGTCCGAAGCACGATTCCACACGACTATGTTTTCGACCGGATATTCGCGTCCGAGATCGAGTTCCCACCACGGATTCGCGGTGTTCTCGCGTGTGTGGGTAATCGTTCGGCTTCCGAAGGATCCATCGGTTCGGCCGTCGATCGCGCGCGAGGCCGGCGCATCGTACTCGGTGCTCGACTGCGTGGCCGATCCCTCGCGAGCAACGTTTCGTCCGTCGCTAAAAACTTCGACTTCGGCGAGACTCAGCGTTCCGTTGCGAGGCAGTTCAATCCGCACATAACGGCCGCGCGCTTTTTTGTCGTTCGTCGTCCCGCTGTCAGACCTGGAGAGGTACGGCTTCACTCGATTCGCCGCTTTGTTGCGGAGTTCCGGATCGAGAACCATCGGCACGGCCGAAACCAAGTCAACCAGTTGGGCTGGATTGCGCGAAGCCTCCGGCCAGATCGTATCGTAGTTGTTATCCGCGATGGCGAGCGCGGCCCAGGCCGAGCGACGCAAGACGCCAGCACGCGAACTGGTCGCGAGCTTCGCCAGGGCAGCGCGTTCCGACTTCGTTTCCTCGGCGTTGCACATCGTGAGCAAGCGCGCGAGGCTGCCCAGGCTGGAACTGTCCTGGTGCGAGTCGATCAGTTTCAAAAGCTCCGCGGCGCGTGTGGTGTTGCGCTTTTTCGCGAGGTCATCCAACGCGATCAACCGCGACGCCTCGGCTACGCCGGCGCGCGTGAGCAGGGCAGAAAGGACGCCTTCAGTCCTGGGAAGTTTCTCCAATTCGGAGACACTCAGGCTGCTGATCAGGCGATCGATACCTTTAGGATTATCCGCCGCGATAGGCACACCGTCCTGGATCGCTTTTCGCCAGAGCGATTCGAGCTGCTTTAATGTTTCGCCGAGGGTGTAGTCGAGATAGTAATCCATCGGCCGCTTCAATATCGCGAGCGCTACATCCGCCGCCGCCGGAGCGCGATAAAAGCTGGCCGCGCGGACCGCTTCGAGACGCACGCGCGGACTCTCGTCTTCGGCCACCGTTCGGAAAAGTTGGAGCGAATCGCCGACGCGGTCGCGCCAGTAGCTAAGCACATGCGCCGCGGCCGCGCGCGCGCGATAATCGGGCGACTTTAGCACGCGACGGAGCAATTCCTCGTTGACGGTGTTGTGCCATTGATAGACCCAGAGCGCTTCGAGAACGTGGTGTTCGTAGTCCGCAGACTTTTTGTCGAGACCCTTGACCCAGGTATCGACGGCGGCCAACACTTCGGAAGTGTTGCGATTTTCCAGCTCGATTTTCGCCAATTCGCGAGTCTGATTTTCAGGCTCCTTCAATAAGTCGAGCAGGGCAGGGATCGGCGCACCTGCGATCTTCGGCGCTTTCAACAGCGGACGTCCTTCGTAGGTAATTCGATAAATACGACCGTGCTCGTGGTCGCGGTTTGGATCACGCAAGTGATGCTGCATATGCCCGATAATCGGGTTATGCCAATCGCAGAAATAGATGGCGCCATCCGGTCCGGTGCTGATGCAGATCGGCCGGAAGTTCGGGTCGGTGGACGAAATCAGGTTCTCCATCGTTTCGCCTTTGAGGCCTGAGCCATCGTCGCTCACCTTCACGCGATAAACTCCCTGGAACGAAATGACGTTCAGGTTCAAAAAGTTTCCCTGGAACTCCTCCGGGAAATGGCGGCTGGTCAGAATTCCGGTCGCCGGGCAGGGACGTGATGGTCGTTCCCAGAACTGTTTCATGCCGGAATGTTTGCCCTTGGCCAGGTCAAGATGACCGCTGAACGCCGGGCCGAAATAGGTGTTGTTACCCGTAGCATCCGTGATCAGGTCGTTGCCCCAGTAATCGAACACCCGACCGTGCGGATTCGCGAAACCGTAATTGACGTAGGTTTCAAACTGGCCCGTGCGTGGGACGAATCGATAAATTCCGGCGTCGGAATTACGAATCGGGCCATCGTAAGTTTCCACCTGCGTGCGATGGAACACACCATCGCTGAGGTAAATCGCGCCCGCCGGATCGTGACAAATCGCGTTCGCCGTGTGATGCGAATCGGCGGAATCCATGCCCATTAACACGCGCTCTTTGTAATCCGCTTTGCCGTCGCCATCGGTGTCGCGCAAGAACCACAGATCGGGCGCCTGCATGACGAGCACACCATCTTTGTAGAATTGGAATCCGGTCGGTGCGTTCAGATCGTCCACGAAGGTCGACATCTTGTCCGCTTTGCCGTCACCGTTCGTGTCTTCGAAAATAACCAGGCTGTCACCCTTTTTGCTCGTAGGCGTGCGTTCCGGATAATTCGGCCACACAGCAACCCAGAGACGGCCTTTTGTATCCCATGCCATCTGGACGGGCTTGATCAGTTCCGGGAACTGCTTTTCATCGGCGAACAGATTCACTTTCATGCCGCTATGAACCGTCATCTTGGCGATGGCTTCCTCGCCGCTCAGGAAGACGTGCGATTCGTCCGCATTCGGTCCTGGCTTATTGGTTGGCACGGCTTCGACATCAGGGAGATTCGAATCGTCGACAGCGAGGTCCCCCCCGCGCGCCACAGCCCAAACGCGCTTGTCACGATTGGCGGTCAGCACATCGCGCTGCGACATCTCCTGCTGCATGATCTTGTAATTGGAGATGTAGGGTGGGGGAGCGTTTCTGTCCGTAATGAAAGGCGCTTTATCGTGTTGATAGGCCAATGCGGAACGCCCGCCGTAAACGTTGTAGCCATCGATGGTGCGGTAGCGATGATGCCATTGCTCGTTTTTTTCATTCACCGCCTGGCGCAGTTTCTCCAGGTCCTTTGCCACCGGTTTATTTCCAAAAATTGATTCGAAAAGAATTCCCGCGAGCAGTCGATCCCCCTCTTCGGTCAGATAGTGCCCATTTACGGTCAGCGATTTGCCGTCCTTCGCTGCTTCGTTGTAGAGGTTCAATGAAGCGCCGTATAAATCGACAAACTGAACGTGGTTTGCGGCGGCCACATCCTTCATCGCGGAGGTATACAGCGCGATATTCGCGTTATTCTTCGCCGGATCAGGATAATTCGAATCGCGATTACGTTCGTCCGCAATGGGCGACACCAGCACAATTCGAGGGTTGCCTTTGTTCGAATAGCTTTTGGCTTTTGTATCCTTCAGGAAGGTATCGAGGTCATTTTTAAACTTGTCGAGTTCGCCCGGCCCGCGCGTCGATTCGTTGAAGCCGTAAAAGGCCAGAATCACATCTGCTTCGACCTTCTTCAGCCATTCATCGCGCGAACCGAAATTTTCGGAGCGATGCCACGTGCTCACTTCGTCACCCGCCGCCGAAAGGTTGCGGAAAACGAGGTTGTGCATTGGATAGTACCCTTGTACGAGCGTTTCGAAATAACCGAAATGCTGCATTCTATCTGGCAGCACGTTACCAAGAATCGCGATGTGATCGCCCGGCTTTAATTGCAACGGCGAACTGCCCGTTTCAGCGCGTGGCGCAGCACCGAGCGCGAAATCCGAAGGCCGCATCCCCTTTTTGTAACCGTCGAACCCGTACATCGTCGGCTTGTAATCGCCCACGTAACTGACATCTGCCTTTTGGGGCACGTCCATCCCGAGTCCCCAATAAACCGCGTTCACCACCATCCGGCGCAATCCCTCATTCTGCAGATCGGTCGCCGCACCCATTGTCGTGCAGAACACACGGTTCACCTTTCCTGACTCGTTCCGATACTCGCGCGTCCACGCGACCGGCATCATCGGTTTGTTTACATCCTGTTCCTGCCGGTCATTCGCCCGCTTCTTGTTGTAGCTGGCCGGAGGATCGTTTGGTTCCATCCCTTTCAGAACCTCGCCGCGCACCAAAATTTTGGAATCCTCCGCTGGATAAGCTTCATAAACATCGGTGGTTCCGAAGATATCGGTGACTCCGCGCATGATCGGGTCGTTCTTCGCCGATTCTTCGATGATGCCGCGGGTCGCTTCCTTTTTGTGATTGCCCCAATGATTCACCCATTCCTCACCCAGTACCCGCTTGCCAAATTTGTTATAGCTCGCGAGTTCATGGCCACCGGGATAGTTGAAAGCGTGCGTGCTTGTCCGCAGCGCCACAATCGGCACCCCGCGCTTGTAGGCGTCGAGGAAGTGCTGCATGTCTTCCTTTGGCCATTTGCGATAACGGGTCAGAATGACAATTGCATCTGCACTGTCGAGCGCCTCGGGATGAGTAACGCTTTCCTGCTTGTTCGGGTTGATCGTCCCGTCCGGGTTCACAGAAAAAAGCACCGTGCACTTGAATCCATGACGCTGGCTCAAAATTTTTCCAAGCATCGGCAGCCCTTCCTCGCTGCGATATTCCTCGTCTCCGGTCACCAGGACCACATGCTTGCCATTCCCCTTCCCGGCGGGCGGTTGATATTCCACCCAGGTCTGCTCAGCAGCAGAAACTCGAAAAACGAACAGCGCGAGCAAAACCGCGGCGCTCTTTTGTAACAGGTTAAACATTCTCATCGGCGTGATTCTGTTCAGACGTAGACGAGCCTCGTAAACTTCACCAGCAAAAATCCCTGGCGCTCGCGAACGTCGGAACACAAAAACTAAACAACTCACTCCCTGATGTCCACGCGAGGTTTTTTGGTGCGGGCCAAGAAAGGCAAAGTTTTCACCAAAAAATGTAGAGCGCGGTCGCTTGCCAAAAAGCCAAACAGTGCGCGAACCCGAGTGATTGTTTTTTTTATAACCAAAAGGAAATCTCATGTTCAGAACGTATATCTCTTCCAGGCTTACTTTTACCCTCGCGGTGGGCTCTCTTCTTGCCCTGGGCGTTCATGCTCAGGTGAAGAACGGCAAAACCCGCGCGATGAAAACCGCCCAATGGATGAAATGCGTCATGAAGCCGCAATGCGAAGCGCTTAAGAAAGGCCTCGACGCCGGTCCGGCGAACGACGATGCGTGGGCCGACCTCGCAGCCAGCGCCGCACTGCTTAATGAAGGAAGCTACTTGCTCATGGACGACGGGCGATGTCCCGATGGTGTTTGGGCTGAGGCCGCTTCGAAAACGCTTCGCAACGGCAGCGCGGATGTTCTTAAAGCGATCGAAACTAAAGATGCGGCAGCGGCGAAAACCGCCTTCGGCGGCATGGTGAAGGGCTGTAGCGCCTGCCACGACAAACACAGAGAAAAGAAATAATGTTTTTGCCCGAGGTTATCCATCGGAACGGTTATCGAGATTTGATACGAGGCAGACAGATCGTTCCACGCTGAGAAGAATTTCAGATTACTCATAAACAACTTGCGCGAGGCAAGGGAGCGGGAATAGGGTGAGCTGTCACACAAACGCCACATTCCACGCGAAACCCCCTTGCCTCTACCATGTTTGGAAATCACCGTTCTCTCCTCGCGCGCCTTTCGATGACGTTTTGGCTGCTTCTTACGTCACTCCTGGCTCGCCCTGACGAAGTTATTGCTCCAGGTGCTGCGTGGCGGTTCTGGCCGGGGAGGACGGAGGCCTCCTCGCCCGATGCCGCGGCGTGGCGCGGAACGGGATTTGATGACACTGGCTGGCAGTCTGGTCCCGCCCCCTTTTTTTTCGGCAAACCGCTCAACGGCACTGAACTTCGCGAAATGCTGGGGAATTATTCCAGTGTGTACCTTCGTCATGAGTTCACCCTGACCGATCCAGATACAGTGGGGGAATTGATGGTGCGCGTGCTCGCGGATGACGGGTTTGTCGCCTTTCTAAATGGGAAGGAAATCGGACGACACAATGTGCCCGATGGAGAACTGCCTGCCTCCGCGCTGGCGAGTACGGCGTTGCCCGAACCTCTGGCGCAGGAAGAGATTGTCGTGGCGGAACCATGGAAAATTCTGAAGTCGGGAAAGAACGTTCTCGCAGTTCACGCATTGAATTCCGCGCTCGGCAGCCCCGATTTTCTTCTGTCTGCCTCCGCCGATGTCGTGAGAGATACGGTTGCGCCCACGGTGACTGAACAAGTGCCGCCTTCGGGAAGCATCGTGGATGAATTGACTCAGATTGAAGTGGTTTTTAGCGAAGCAGTCGCTGGGGTCGATGCAGGAGACCTCCTGATTAACGGCGTTGCGGCGACGTCTGTCATCGCGGTCAGCCCGAACAATTTTCAATTCACGTTTGCCCAGCCCGCTCCCGGACCCGTGGAATTCGCCTGGTCGAGCGGCCACGGGATAACGGATATCGTTGGAAGATCTCACCCCTTTATCGCCGCGAATTGGAGCGTCGTCCTGAATCCCGCGGCCGCGCAGACCAATTTGATGATCACCGAGTTCATGGCTGACAACGACAAGACTCTTTATGACGATGATTGCGATAGGCCTGACTGGATCGAGATTTTCAACTCCGGCCCGGCGGATATCAATCTGTCTGGCTGGTCGCTGACGGACGATCCGTCGAATCCCGGCAAATGGACCTTTCCGAATTACACGTTGCTTGGTGGCAACTATCTAGTGGTCTTTGCGTCGTCCAAGAATAAGCTGACGGTTCCCACCGCATTCGCGGCCGCGTGCAAGGCGCGAACGAACAGAGCGCTGGCCTTTCACACCAATTTCAAGCTGAGCGCTTCCGGCGGTTATCTCGCTCTGACCGCGCCGGATCGAACCATCATTTCCGAGATAAAGGATTACCCCGCTCAGACGCGCGATGTCAGCTACGGCAGAGTTCCGGGAACAGAACAGTTGGGATTCTTCGCGCAACCAACGCCGAACGCTCCAAACACAATCAGCGGCGCGGGTTTTACGCCTGAAGTCGAGTTTTCCCGCGCCACGGGCCCTGTCGAGCAATCGTTCGAACTCACATTACGAAGTGCCGACACAAACGCGATCATCCATTTTACGACAGATGGTACTTTTCCTGGCGCAGGCAGTCCGATCTACACCCAACCGCTAACGATTACCAATATAGTTCAAGTACGCGCGAGAGCGTTCGCGCCCGGCCTTCTACCGAGCGCTCCGCGCAGCGAAACGTTCCTGATGATTACCAATTCCCCCGCGAACTCTGGAACGCTCACCTCTTCTCTCCCGATCATTGTCATCACTACACTCAAAAGTGCCAGTCCGACCGCCACGCGAAATACCACCGTTCATATGTCCTTTTTCGAGCCGGTTCACGGGTTGACCACGCTTAAGAGCCGCCCCACTTTGGTGACGCGGGGGGGCATCAAGATTCGTGGTTCGAGCACGGAGGGAGAGCCGCAGTCCAATTTCGCGGTCGATGTGTGGGATGAGTTTGATCAGGACCACGACGTAAAACCGTTCGGAATGCCTGCAGATTCTGAATGGGTGCTTTTCGCACCGAACGAGTTCGATGCTGGCCTTATACATAATCCGTTCACGATGGAACTCAGCCGCCAAATGGGCTTTTACGGCCCGCGGACTCGATTCGTCGAAGTCTATCTAAACAAAGGTGGCGTCCTCGCTTCGAACCAATGGCAAGGCCTGTACGTCTGGATGGAAAAACCGGGGCTTTCGAAAGGACGAGTCGATGCGCCGAAAGCTCAACCGGAGGATGTCGCGGAGCCAGAAGTCACCGGCAGTTACCTCTTTAAGACAGATCGTCTCGATGGCGCTGGCGGGGATACGGGGTTCAGCGCGGGGGGCACCATTAACGCTTACGTCGAGCCCAAAGAACGCGAGATGAAATCGGCCCAACGTGCCCCGCAGGTTGCCTACCTGAAGAAATATTTCAGCGATGTGGACAAGGCGATCAGCCCGAGCAACCCGAAGCGCCGTGATCCAGTGGAGGGTTACAAGGCGTATATTAATGTCACGAACTGGGTGGATTACCACATTCTGGAAATGCTGAGCGGCCAGGTGGATGCCATTCGCCTGAGCAGCTACTGGTACAAGCGCCGCAACGGGAAGATCGAGTATGGTCCGCGCTGGGATTATGATCGCGCCTGGGAGAGCAAGGGCGACGGACGCGATGATAGCCCGCGCGTTTGGGACACGGGTGGTGGCCTGTGGGGACCTCCTAACTGGTGGCGCAACCTCTTTCTGGATGTGGACGCCTGGCAGGTCTATATCGACCGGTTCGAAGGTTTTCGCCAAGGTCCGCTCTCGCTGGCGAACATGTATGCCGTGATCGACCGCATGACCAACGAAGTTCGATTCACCCAGCCTCGGGAAGCAAAAAAGTGGGCGAACACCGTTCCGCGGGCGAGTTATCCTAACGAAATCAGGATTATGAAAAACTGGATTTCCAACCGGGTGGTTTGGTTGGACAACCAGATGGCCCAACCGCCGCTTCTCAGCTCGCAGGGAGGAACGGTTCCGACTGGATATCGCGTCGAAATCATTGCACCGACGAACATTTCCAGTCCGACGAACGTCACGATCTTTTATACTCTGGATGGGAGCGATCCGCGGGCTTCTACAGGGACCGCAGCCATTACCTCCTTCAAGTATGAAGGCCCGATCACCATCGTCGGTAATTCACGCGTTGTGGCGCGCTTGAGGGACCAGGGAAGGTTCCAACGAAGCGGTCCGCCCAGCTCAACTCCCTGGTCCGCGGCTGTCGCCGCCACCTTTATCGTTACCCCGCCACCTCTCATTCTCACGGAAATTATGTTTCACCCTCAGGTTCCGGCCGGGTCCAGCGAATCTGCAGGGGATTTTGAATTTCTCGAGTTAAAGAATATTTCCAACCACGACCTGGATTTGACCGGATACCATTTTACCGATGGAATTGAATTTAATTTTACGACAAACAACACGGTCCGAACACTGGCGCCCGGCGCTCGGATTTTGCTGGTGCGAAATCAGACTGCATTTCTGCG
This sequence comes from Limisphaerales bacterium, assembly GCA_044226545.1. Taxonomy (GTDB): domain Bacteria; phylum Verrucomicrobiota; class Verrucomicrobiia; order Limisphaerales; family SXQI01; genus DASVNK01. The sequence goes on along the minus strand of JBGAGW010000001.1, from coordinate 40,952 downwards.
GCGTTACCCAGGCGTCGCCAACATCGCGGGTGAGTTTGCAGGAGCGCTGGCGGATGAGGGGGAACACATCGCTTTGGCCGGTCCGGTCGAAGAGCCGATTTTCGATATCTCTTATGGGGATAAATGGCAACCGTTGGCGGATGGATACGGTTTTTCTCTGGTTCTTCGTGACGAGAATATCCCTCCCTCGGAGCTTGGAAATCCTGCCTCGTGGCGCTTGAGCGCGGCTTTGGGCGGTTCGCCTGGAGGCGTCGATCCGGCGCCCCCGGCCCGAGTCGTCATTAGTGAAGTGCAACCAAGATCGCTTACATCGGCGTCCGGACAAATCGAATTGGAAAATCTGGAAAATGCGGCCGTTGATATTTCAGGTTGGTGGTTATCTGACGATTTCGCTAACCCGCGCAAGGTGCGTCTTTCTGCGAATACCAGGGTGACCGCCGGCGGCTTCCTGGTCCTGCCCGAATCGGTTGTGAATCTTCCGAATGGCCAAGGCTTTGCGCTCGATTCAGTGAAAGGATCGATTTGGCTGTTCTCGGCTGATGCCGACGGCAATCTCACCGGATGGTCTCACGGTTTCGAATTCGGCGCCTCCGAACCCGGGCAAAGTTTCGGACGCTCTATCGATTCTTACGGGAACGAGGAATTCCCTTTGCAAAAGATTGCCACGTTGGGCACAGCGAACTCCGGACCGCAGGAATCGGTCGTCGTCATCAGCGAGATCATGTACCATCCGCCGGACCTTCCCTACTGGTCAAATACAGACGATGAGTATGTCGAAATAGAGAATCGCTCGGGCGCTCAGGTCCCGCTCTACGATTCAACTCACCCGACCAATGCGTGGCGCTTGCGCGGTGGGATTGATTTTGATTTTCCGGCTAATATAAACCTCACTGCCGGTGGACGCTTGCTGATCGTTGGTTTCGATCCTGTTGCAGAGCCGTTGCGCCTTGGTTCGTTGCGTCGCCGCGCGGGTTGGCCTTCGAATACACCGGTTTTCGGGCCATGGCGGGGCGGCCTCGCGAATGAAGGCGACACCATTCGCCTGGAACGCCCCACCGCTCCAACGACCAAGGGCACCAACGAAATCATCCCTTACATCATCGTCGACCAGGCAAGCTATGATTCCAAAGAGCCGTGGCCAGTCGAGGCGGACGGCAGCGGCGCCGCGCTCGTGCGCCGCAAGTCCGCGGGGTACGGAGACGATCCACAAAACTGGATTGCCGCCGCCCGGCTCGCAGCCGGTTTGGATTCTGATGATGATGGGCTGCCTGATGAATGGGAAGCGGCGTTCCAACTGAATCCCGCCTCCGGCGTCGGGAATGATGGCGCGGATGGCGATCCGGATGGCGACGGCTTTTCGAATTGGCTGGAGTTCCTCAACGGAACGGATCCCCGTGACGCCGCCAGTCGATTCAGCGTGGGCGTGAATCTCAATGGGGGCCAAATGGATCTCTTCGTCGCGGCGCCTGCAGGTCAGCGGTTCCGAGTCGAGTCGAGCCCGACACTCACGCCTGCTGTCTGGACTTCATTGGGCGACATTACTGTTGAATCGACCGGAGTGACCCTTTTGAACTCCATTCCAGTACAAGCAGGCGCTGGCTATTTCCGGGTAGCGATACCGTAGCGATTAAGTCGAACCGTTGATCTTGAAATTACACTCTTAGCGAACCGCGAAAACCACGAGCCGCGTAGTAGGACTGCGCCCCGTTATGACCGACGAAGACACGCGCGTACCTTCGATCACAATAGAGAGCACCACCCAGTTCTCTTATTTCCGAGGGGGTTTTGATCCAACTGGATGTCTTCGTATCGAAATCCCCCAGCTTTTGGAGTTCCAGGTATTGTTCTTCCGTTAGAAGCTCAATGCCCATCTCGCTGGCCATGTCCACGGCAGTATTTTTCGGTCGATGCTCCTTCCGTGACTCCCACCCTTCGCGATCATAGCAAACACTCGTGCGATCTTTTGGAGTTTCGGCTGAGCAGTCGAAAAAAATATATTCGCCGCTTTTTTTCTCGTGGCCCACGACGTCCGGTTCGCCGCCAGTTCGTTCCATTTCATTGAGGGACCAAAGCCTCTCTGGCTTCGCCTCCAGCCTCGCTTGCACCTTTGGCCACTCCAGACCTTTGTGGCGGTTCATGTTTTTGGCGAAACGACCCGCCAATTTTGTCAGCAGCTCTTCACGCTGTTCTTGTGACAACTCTTTTTTATCGGTCTTCACGTTGCGCATGGCTGGGCCGCTCGAAATTAAAGGGATTCCGTTGTATGTACTCGTAGCGGCGACTTCTTAGCTCGCCGCTATTTTTCGAACCAAAGTAAATGCGGTTTCCTCCGAAGGAAAGTCGCAACAGATTGAGCCTTAGTGTGAATTACCTGCGCTCACCGGTTTCAAACTACCGAAAAGTCCGTGAGTTTCGGCGACCAAACCGGCGGTGAAAAAGAGTGTGTCGGGACTTCCGGCTTTGCCGCCATTGCCAAAGGTGAGTCCCCAGAGGTGTTCATTCTCGATCGGGTGGTTGTCGACACCTTTGAGCAAGCCACGGAATTCTCCATTCCAGTCGAATGCCATGATCGTCCCGCTGCCGAAGTTGCCGATCAGAAGTTCGCCGCCATGTCTCCCGAACGAGTTTGGCGCGATCGCGATGCCCCACGGCATGTCAATGTCATGCAGTTGGCCGCCGGCGTCTGAACCGGTCACGAAACGATCGAACGCTCCTGTTTCCGGATTAAATGTGTCAATGAAACCGTGTCCGTGCCCCTCGTCATGCGGCGAGAACATCACGAAGACCTTGCCGTTCACGACTTGAACGTTAAATGGAACGTAACCTGTGGGGGCGTTCGAATCGGTGAATTGCGCTACGAGAGTATCCGGCGCAGCGCCGCTGTAAGCGTCGAGCGTGCCCTCCGCAAAATTCGCCGCGAGAAGAAGCGGACCGCTGGACGTTGTTACGACGGCCACACCGGTGTAAATGGCGATTGTCCGGGTCGCGAGCGTTTCTGCGGTCGTCCCCAGTGCTCCGCGCCATCCGGAGATTACTCCATCAAAGCCAGCGAACAGAAAAACATCTCCATTGAAGCCGGCGGTGTTGTTCGCCACCACGCCCGTCGGTCGGCCAGCACCGGGAATTGTTACTTCCAACGCTTGCTTCGTGACAACTTCCGTTCCATTCGCGACGCCATAGAGTGTGGCCTTTCCTGAACCGCTGTCCCCCACCCAGAACGGCCCGCTGCCTCCGAAAGTGACGCCCCATGGGTTCACCAGTTTCGGGTCTTGCAGTTGAGCGGTATTTGGTAAATCAGAGACGAGATTGTTCTGGGCATAGACCTGTGCGGTTGAACGGTAAAAAAAGTATTCAGCCGTGTACGGGACGCGGGCTTCATCACCCGTGGTCGTACCCGGCGTCGAAGGGGCGATCCCCCCGACCGTGTTCACACGCTGCACGAAACTTACACCGTTCAGCACTCCATTCCCTTCCTCGATGACGGTGCGCAGGAGCAGCCATTGGATCGCGCTGCTGTCCGGGGTGCAGCCGTCCACTCGCTGTTCGACCACCTTGCTGCCGCTTTTCATTTGCCAGGCTGGTCCGTTCGGTGTGGCGAAGTGCGTTCCGACCAAACCATGATGATTGGCATCCGAATAGAGATTGGCCTCGGGCGCGAAAAAGACCCACGCGGTTCCGTTCCAATGGTAGATCTGGACCCCGTTCGCAAAAACATGGAACACGACTTTGTTGTCAGTCGGCGCAGCGATTTGGTCGCAGACCGCAGGCAGGTCAGGAAAACGATTGTCGTGACCTGCTTGTGCAGTAAAAGCGGCCGCGGCACAAAGCACAGATTTGAGTGCTGGACCAAAACGCTGGCCAGCCCGATCGATATACGAATATGTCTTCATCCTAATTTTTGTTCAACGCCACTGCCAAACGCGGCAATGACGCACTTAGGATTGAAGAATGATCACGTTGGTTCCGCGCCCAACGGTATACTTAAGTCCCAGTAAGCCGTCAGCGGATGACGAGAAGAATGCGGCAATGGGCTTTGTAACCTCATAACTGGCGCGATGATGCTAGCTCTCAGTTTTTATTCTTTTAGCGGTGCAAATCTGACGTTCTGGATTTCGACGTTGTCCGTTCGACAGGTGAGATTGTGCACACTTAGCTCTGGTCGATAGGTGATCATCGTGCGACTTCCGGCGATTTCAGTGTCCACGAGCGAACCGCCAATTTTCTCGGTGGCTTTCACCAGGACGCGGACAGAGAAAGGCTTATCCACGTTAATGAGATTTTCGATGGCGTAGTTTCCGACTTGATGCGGTGCTCCGCCTTCGCGGAGTGATTTTTGACGGTCAGCAAAACCGCTTTCGGTTGCCGGGGCAAATTGCGCGCGCAATGTGCCGGGATCGATCTGGAGCTCGCAGGAATGCTGCATGCCACTCTCCGGCAGGAACGAAATCGCCAGTTTGCCATTCTTTGTTGCTCCAGGTTGAACGTCGAAGGTGAGCATAAATGATCCGTCGCCGACGGGGAAAGTAGCGCTGCCAGCGATGTGAGGAGCCAGAGTTTTTGCTCTTTTCACCGCGGGCGTAATTTCGCGCATCCACTTCGAACCGATTCGTCCGTCGGACAATTGAACCAGCTCGCGGATAACAAGGTTCCCGGCCCACCCGTGAATCGGAATCCAGGCGGCCATCAGAAATCGACCGTCTTTTACTTTTGCGATGGAGGGGACGTTGGAGCCGTCATAAAAATCCAGGCCCTTCCGGACCAGATCTTCGTAAGCGTTATCAGGAGCGTCGGCGCTTTTCGACCAGAGGCCGGTGAAGCCGCCGAGGATGTAATCGAACCGCCCCCAACGGAAGAAGAAGGTGCAGTCGCCGCCTGGCGGGAAATCGGGGTTCACGCAACGCCATCCGCCATCGACAGAGTCGGATTCCCACATGCCTTTCGCGCCGAAGTTTGCGAGCATGCGGAGTTTGCCATTTGGATCGATGTAAACGCTCGGGTTCTCGCAGGGGTGGAACATGATCTGCGATTTTTCGAAATGCGTGCCGCCATCGGTGCTCTCCGCGTAGGTTGAACCGGCCGGAAAACCAGGAGTGGAGGCGCGGAGAAAACTGCCGCTTTGACCGTTCTTCTTCAGATAATCCCACTGAGCGGGCAAGGTTGTGGCTTCGCGCGGATAGACGCGGGTGGTGTGCAGGCCGTAACTGACGCAAAGCTTGTCGTTGAAAACGAAGGGCACCCCCGTGCCAATGCATTCCCATTGTTCTTGGAGCGGCGTGGCGGCTTCGTGCTCGGTCCACGTTTTAAAATCGGCGGTGGAGATATGTTCAAAGTAGTGAGCGCCCTTGCCGAACTTGCTTTGGTGGTGACGGCGGTCGTAGAGATAGAAAACGTGGTAACGTCCACCATAAAACAAGGTGGCGACATCTCCGACCCACGCGTTGTGGCCGGGCGGGGTCCAGTATTGAACAGTGTCGAGCTTTCGCGGGGCTGACTTTGTCATCGGCGTGATCGGGGGGGAATAAAGCTCGGCCTTCCTCACAAACTCCGGGTTTAGAGTCCACGCGCTTTGGGCGGGCCAGCGCGGATATCCAAAAGGGAAATCATTATCGAGTAATTCGCCGTCGACATACAACGTCCAGCGCACGCCGGAGAAATTAAGGACGACCTCGTGCTGGCCGGTCGGCTTTTTCAGCATCGCGAGCGGGATGCCTACGGTCATGCTGTTCCAATCAGGATGCTCGGTGGAATGAAGCTGGAGATTCGCTTCGAGGACGGGAGTTGTGCCGTCCGGCATTTTGAATGCCGGATAATTCTGGCGGTTCCGATCGAGTGAATCGTGCTGGCGCAGGATGACGCGGAGGACTTCCGGGATTTCGAGAATAGTCTGCTCGCCGGAAAAGTTTCCGAGATTCACGGTGAATTTTACCGTGAATCCGTTGGTGGCATTGGCAGGCGCAGCGAAGTCCGCGCGGGAAACTTGCGGTGTGAGCGTGCTCTGCGCCGGTTGGATGGAGTGGAAGAGCCAAAGGAGGGTGAGAAGTTCGATCATAGAGCTTTCGCGTCGGGTTGAACGATGAGCATTTGGGTGGCGGGAATTTCGAGGCGGATTTCGTTGTTGTAGGCAAGCCCTTCGACAAAAGGCAGAAGGAGTTCAAGAACATCCGGCGCCTGAAAGTGCGTGGGCTTGGTGTCGGGATGTGGAAAATAAATCAGGCCTTCCACGGAAGGGAGATTGTCGCAAAGCAGGCGGAGGTCGAAGAACGAAAAATCTTCCGGCGGTTCGGTGGGATGCCATTTGACCGCACGATAGGTGAGGCGCGGTGCCACTACGCGGTATTGGAACGGCGCGATGCTGATGTTCAACGTGCCGCCGTAGTACCGACTCAAATCAAGACCAAGCGCGCGAAAGAACGGTGTCTGCATTTTTAAGGTGCCACCCGGGAAGAGCGGATTGCCGTTTTGGCCGGACGCGACGCGATGGCCTCGGACGATGCGGGCGGCGACGACCTGGCTGTGGGTGTCAGTTTTGTTCATTTGCGCTGGCGAACATCGAGATAAACGGCGGCGAGAATCACGAGGCCTTTGAAGATGTATTGAAGCGAGAAATGGACGCCGGCCTGGTTGAGTCCCTTGTCGAGAATGCCGATGATCACTGCGCCAATGAGCGTTCCGGGAATGTTCCCGACCCCTCCAGTGAAACTTGTTCCTCCCACCACGACGGCGGCGATCGCATTCAGCTCGAAGCCCTGGCCCGAGGCGGGTTCAGCGGAATAAAGTTGCGAGGCGTGGATGATACCGGCCAGACCGGCGAGAGCAGAGCAGAGGACGTAAACGACAGTTTCCCTGCGGGCGAGTGGAATTCCGACATAGCGGGCGGCTTCGCGGTTTCCACCGATGGCGTAAAGGTGTTGGCCGAATGCGGTGCGATGCAGCAATAGGGCAGTGACCGTGAACGCGCCGAGCATAATGATCGCTGGCATAGGCAAAATGCCAAACAAACGTGCGTTGCCGAACGCGAGAAAGACACTTTGCGAATCGGGTATCGGCAATGGCCGGCCTTCGTTGAAGCGTAACGCGAGGCCGCGCGCCACCAGCATGGTGGCGAGTGTAATAATGAAGGGCGGCATTCGCGTGCGGGCGGCGCAAATTCCGTTTCCGAAACCGAAGATCGCGGCGGTTCCAATCGCGGCAATCACGGCGCCAGGCCAACCTACGCTCGGAAGGACCGACACCGCGACGGTGCCGGCGAGGGCGACGACTGCACCAACACTCAGATCGATTCCGCCAATTAAGATCGCGAGCGTCATGCCGAAGGCCAGAATGGCGTTGAGAGAAATTTGCTGTGTCAGATCGAGCAAATTGCTCAACGTAAGGAACCGCCCGCCCGGAACGAAGAAGGCGAAGAAAGTCACCAGCAATACGACAGCGATCAGCAAAGGCAGGAACTTGCGGAGTATTTTCACGTCAATTTCGGGTTAACACGGCCATGACTTGTTCGGCGGTCATTTCCTGAGAGGGTGATTCCTGAACGATTCGACCGTCGCGATAAAGGGCGAGACGATGAGAGAGGTTCATCACTTCCGGCAGATCGGAGGAGATCAAGAGCACCGCCATCCCTTGCTCGATCGCGCGCCGGATAATTCGAAACATTTCTTCGCGCGCGCCGACGTCCACGCCACGCGTCGGTTCGTCGAGGATCAGAATTTTTGGACGTTGCTCCATCCATTTGGCGACGACGATTTTTTGTTGGTTGCCGCCCGAAAGGTTCATGACCGGCTGGTCGGGTCCGGCTGTTTTAATCGCGAAATCCTGGATGGCGCGACTGACGATTTGCGCCCGGCGCGAGCCATTCATGTAACCAACGCGTGTTTGCGGCAAGGCGAGGTTAAACCCGACGGAGTCGGTCATGACGAGCCCCTGCCGTTTGCGATCTTCGGGCACCAGAACGATACCGGCGGCGAGAGCATCTCCGGGCGTCCGGAGCGTTCTGGGTTCGCCGTCGATGACGATGTCGCCGCTCTCCGCTGGCAAAATGCCGAAAAGGGTTTGCGCGAGCTCGGTGCGCCCCGAACCGACCAGCCCAGCAAAGCCGAGCACTTCGCCGTAACGAAGTTCGAAACTCACGCCGTCGACATGCGCGTTGCGCAATTGCCGGACAGTGAGAGCAACATTGCCGGGCTTCCAGGGCGGGCGTGGATAATGTTCCGCGAGTTCGCGACCAACCATCCAGCGGATGAGTTGAGCCTGGCTGAGTTCGGCCGCCCATTGTGTGCCGACGGAACGCCCATCGCGTAAAACCGTGATTCGGTCGGCGAGGCGTTGGATTTCTTCGAGTCGGTGGGAAATATAGATAATGCCGACGCCCTGTTCGCGGAGTTGGTTAAGGATGATGAAGAGCCTATCGGTCTCCGCTTCTGAGAGCGACGCTGTGGGCTCGTCGAGCACAAGCACGCGTGCTTTCACGGAGAGGGCACGAGCAATCTCGACTAACTGCTGGCGCGCAACGCTCAGTTCGCTGACCCGTGCGGTCACTTCGCCGATTTCCCGCAGACCGAGTTCTTCGCGCAATCGTTGGGCTTCGCGGATCATGCGCGAGCGATCCAATAGCCCGAAATGGCGCGGCTCGCGTCCAAGAAAAATGTTCTCCGCAACGGACAAATTCGGAGCGAGCGACAATTCCTGGTGAATTACACGAATGCCGAGTTGGTCCGCGGAAGAAACATCATCAATTTCGACAGGAATTCCGTCGAACGCGATTTTGCCGCCGTCAGCTCTGTGAACACCTGCGAGAATCTTGATGAGCGTGGATTTGCCCGCGCCGTTTTCGCCGAGGAGCGCGTGGATTTCGCCGGCGCGCAGCTCGAAGTCCACACCGTCCAACGCAACGACGCCGCCAAAGCGTTTTGTCACGGCGTTGAGCTGGAGCAGCGGGCCCTTAATCATGAAAGGGCACGCTTAAGGGCTTTTGAGAAACTCGGACGCATTCTCTCGTGTGATCAGTTTCACCGGAATCTTGATGTCCTTTTCCACCGGCTTTCCAGCGATGTGGTCGTAGGCTTTCTCCGCCGCCACCTTGCCGATTTCTCTCGGAAACTGCGCCGAGGTGCTATGCAATTTTCCGGCCTGGATCGCTCGGACGCCTTCTTGTGAGCCATCGACCGTGACGACGGTCACCTGTCCGGCGCGACCGGCCGATTCGATGGCGGAGATACACCCGAGCGCGCCCGGGTCGTTAATCGGGAAAACGGCGTCGAGATCCGGGAATCGGCCCAGCATGTCGCGCATAATCGGTCGGACGGCTTCGGTTGTGCCTGGTGCGTCGCGGGTGTCCAACAATGTCATGCCGGGATGTTTCGCCATTTCCGCTTTGAATCCATCCACCCGGTCGATACAGGCCTTATTCACCGAGTAGTGGACGATGACGATTTTGGCATTCGGTTTCACTTTCGCCAGCGCCTGGCACGCGAGTTGACCAGCCTCGACGTTGTCGCTGGCCACCTGGCAGAGCACGAGGTCGGGATCGCTCACGGGTGCATCTACCACGATGACCGGAACGTTCTGGCGTTTTGCTTCGAGCAGAGTGCCTTTGACTCCTTCCCAGTTCACCGGGTTCAGGAAGACGGCGGCGGGCTTTTGCTGCAGCACGTCCGCGACATCGCCTTTTTGTTTCAGACTGTTGAATTGCGCATCCAGCGTGACCAGTCGGTCCCCGTGCGCTTCCACCGCCTGCTTGATCCCTTCGTTCAGTTCAACGAAGAACGGGTTGTTCATGGTCTGAAACGAAACCGCAAACAAACGTCCACCGGCAGGTCTGGAATTGCTGGTTGAGGCACGTGTCGTTTCGGTGGAAGGCGCAGAGGCCGCATCGCCGGCTGGTTTGCTGCAACTGGTCAGCAGCGCGGCGACAGCTCCAACGAGCAAGAGTGAAACCCGGTTCATAGTCGAGCCACGTCATACTGAACCGCCCTAAAAAACTCAATCTTTCCCGCGAGAATGCCGGGAGCATTGCTCAATGTTTGCCGCGCCGGCTGCCGCGAGCTTTCGGCGTGGCCGGTGCATTCTAAAAACTGCAAAATGTCAAAGAGCGGGCAAAGCACTGGATCACACCGGGGCGCGGAGGCGCGGCCACGGAAGGAGCCGTTTTCGCGCGAAGACGCGAAGGCGCGAAAGTGAACCCCTGGGGTTAGCGGCCGCGGGAAGCTGGATGTTCTTTTCGGGATTGCGTCGGCGATGTTTTTCATTAAAACAGCGGGCGGTGGTTTCCCTGTTCGCTGGCTGAGGCGTGTGCGTGTCGTGGCGTGCTCCTGAAGAGGGAAGTGGAGGAAAAATCAAAAAATGAAAATCGTGAGCGTTGCTGGAGGCAAAATATGGGCAATTCAAATTCGCGTTCGAGTCATGAGGCGGAAAGTTTACCGTTCATTACGGAACTGGAGTGGCAGGTGCTCCGAGGTATAGCGTTGGGAGAATCGTCAAAAGAGATTGCACGGAAGTTGGAGCGTTCGGTTCGAACGGTCGATGGGCATCGACGTGTTTTGTTGTTGAAATTCACAGCGTCGAATACAGCGAACCTGGTGTTTATTGGGTTTTCGTATGCGAACGCGAAGAAATATCCGGGTGCTAACGGGACGAAACACTAGAGAAGTACAAAGGGCGAAGCCCGTTTTATATAAGGCAGCGATCCGCCTGCATTTGCGTGTTTCGGCGCGACAAGAGATAACGAAGGTGAAGGGGATCACTGGACACGAATTGGCATGAATTTCCGCGAATTAGTTAGGCACCTGCAATCGGCCGCTTTTTGATAGGAAATTTGGAACTCAAGAAATCAGGAAGGGGCGAACGAGGCCGCGAAGAATAGGGTGCAGCCATGTCAAGCGCGGAAAGTACTTGCGCAGAAATGCGTAAGCTGAAGTACGTGATGGAAAATACGTGGGTGAAATTGCGGGAATGGAGCTGTGACTTACGCGATAGGAGACGACAGTGTGCCGCTCGATGGCTATGAAGTGAGTGATCTGTCGATTGATCCGAACTTCTCTGCACAAACAGGGACTTCGGCGGGAGTTGGAGGAATTAAAAGCCGGGGCAAGAATCTCTACATTCGCCGTGTGAGAGTGAGCAACTTCGGACACAAGCAAAGCGATCAGCCGATTGCCGGTATCTCTGCGGCAGGGGACAGTAGTGAAAATTGTGTTATCGACTCCTGGGTCGTGGAATTTCCGGCTACGACGAACAGCGTCGGGAGATGCATGTTCTTTCAGTTCAACGGCAGTGCGGTGAATCCCCACCGATTCTGCGCCATTCGAAATTGCGCGGTACGGGGTGTGGCCGACACGAGCCCTCCACCGGCCGTCTCCCCGATACACTTTGCCATATCCCCTGGAGTCGGGACCGGGACTATTCTCGAAGGCAACCAGATCGCGAACGTCGCGGCTGGAGTGACGGACGTCTGGTCCTCGCTGCTTGGATCGGACCTCGTCGCCTGGAACAATTATTTTCGCAATGTTTGGAAGGGCTTCTTTTTCACAAGAACGTCGGGAACGGGAGGGCGGATCATTGCGGCTGATAACATTATTGAGGTGGGAATCACTTTGACTGCGCCAGACCCGAACCTCGGATCGCCCACCGGCATTCATTTTGCTGGAACCGGAAGCGATCGTTATGGGCAACTGATCGTCCGCAAGAACCAAATCCGTTACGTGAACGACCCGACGGCTCCCACGACAAACATCTACGGCGTTGACGCAAACTCAGCGACGAACGCGATCGTGGAGAACAACGTGATCAACAACACTGTGAACGATGCCACCAGCGGTCGCGCAGTGAAATATGCAAACTGTGGCACGGCCAAGTTTTTCAATAACGAAGACGCCACAGGAGCACTTCTCCGTGGTTTCAACGGGACGGCGTTCAAATCGGAACTTCAAGACGCCGTCGAAGATGTCGTGTTATCTTTTTAAGCGATGAAAACAATTCTTCAGGACATCGCAATCTCACCTCTTGCTCTCACGCTCTCTCGCTTGCGAGTCGTTCTATGCATATCGCTACTTCTTGCTGGGATGTCAGAATCATTGGCTCAAGGTTCAACGCTGGTTGTTCCTTCCGGCCTTGAGAATACGTTCGGCAATACGGCAGCCGATCCAATCTTTAGAGCGAGCTCACAGCAAATTTATGGCACACACCTTTTTTCCGGTGTGCCTTCGGGTCCGATTCAAATCACAGCCCTTGCGTTTCGAGTAGATGAGCTCGGCAGTTCGCCCAGTTTAGATGTAATCATTCCAAACATAACTCTTCGGATGGGAGTTTTCCGAGGCGACATCGGTTCCGTTCCCCGAAATGAGTTCGTCGCCGATTATGGAACGACGACAGTGTTTTCTGCCCAAGACTTTCACTTATTCGGGAATCCAGGAACGACGTTCGATCTTAAGTTTGCGTTTAGTAACCCTTTTATGTACGACCGGAACGACGGGCAGCTTGCGTTAACTATGGACGAACAAGGAACCCGCGGGCTCAACCTGCGCAATTTCGACGCTCAATCATCGTCCGACGCAGTATATCTGTATGCGGCGGGGTTCTTAGGTGTTGAGTCAAGGGAAATCGCACTCGCTACAACATTTTCGTACGTTTCGGTGCCAGAACCCAAGTTATCAGTCGTTCTCCTGATGGGACTGACACTGCTCGTCGCTTTTGCTAAGCAGAAAGAAGAACAGTGAGCCTCCTTAGCGCGTTTTTAAGGGTCAGACATCTCGGCAAGCGAATTGGTCAAACCGATTCGCGAGGTGTGGTTAGCGCTCCGCTCGGATCGCGACGAAATCGGCGACGGGTCAGTAGCGATCCTTGGGCAGTCAACACGCCGGATTCTTTCGCCAAAATTATGGGGCAGTTGAAGGCGGCAGGGATGCCGACGATGGTCCACCTAGGTCCCGGTATTTTTCATACTCGAGGCGGCGACGGGAATGGCTATGCCGTTCTCGATCAAACGAAACTGTGGTCTCCCTTTCCGGGTTGCGTGTTGCGGGGAAGCGGCATGTTCTCAACGACGCTTAGATTCGTTTGAGTAATCAGGGTCAACCCATACCTTGGTTCGTCTTATCCTTTGCTCTTGAGAGAAAGCGCCGTCAAGCAGGTGCAAGCCTTTGGCCGGCAAGATACACAAGCGTAAAGCCAGGATTCAGTCGGAGTAGGCGCTTCGTGAGCGCTGTTTTTTCGTCTCACTACGTTTGCGTTTTTCGCGGAGAATGCCGGCCTTGACCCCCGCGGGGCGCTGCCGTTTTTGCCGGCGGAGTTTTTCGCGGGCGTCGCGTTGTTGGCGCCGTTGTTCGGTGACGCGGTGGTTGAGGACGGCGAGAAGGCGTTCGCGGGCGAGGGCGCGGTTTTGAAATTGGGAGCGGGTGTCCTGGACGGTCACGCTCACGCCAGTTGGGATGTGGCGCAGGGTGACTTTGGTGGAAGTTTTGTTGACGTTCTGCCCGCCCGGACCGGAGGACCGTTCGAAGATTTCTTCGAGTTCAGCTTCGTTGAGCCTGGTGATCCGTTCCATTTTTGAGCCGGGTCAAAGCGGTTTGAGTTTTTTCCTGCTCGTCGGTTGTCAGGGCTTTTCCGCCGTAAAACGAACGGCAGAAATTGTCGGTTACGACTGTGGCGTCAGTGTAGTCGGGATTCGTCTGTGTGCGCAAGGATTGGAGAAATTCGAAAGGGGTATCAGCGGCCTCTTTTTGGTGGCCTCGTTTTTGAAGGGCGTGAAGCATTTCGTCGTAGTAATGGCGGGCGGCGGCTTCGGGGGTCAGGCGATCCCGCTTGCGATAGGATAGGAATCGAATTCTAAACGACGTTTTAAATCTCGATCGAGCGAGAAGGGTCGCGACGAGGAGAAGGATCAGGCCCCACGTGAGGCCGGTCCACGCTGAGGGCGGCACTTTTTCGAAAAACCGGCTGGTTGCGGCAATGAGGTCGCGTTGGGCGAAGCCGTTGAAATTCACAACGTGCGAGTACCAGGCAAATTCGATCTCTTCGAGCATATCGAGAAAGTCAGAGCGTTGGGTGCCAGGGGGCGGGCCGGGAGTGGCGTCGAACTTTTGCCAACCGATGCCGTCGAAGTAGCCTTCGGTCCAGGAATGGGCATCACGAAAACGGACCTGCATGCGGCCGGTAAACATATTACGGCGACTGGGAACATAACCGATGGCGATGCGGCTGGGGATGCCTTGCATGCGGAGGAAAAGGGCCATGCTCGCCGCGAAACGTTCGCAATGCCCTTCCTTACGATTGAAGATGAAATCGTCGGTGGGGGCGAGACGATTGAGTTCGGGTGTGCCGATCTGGTATTGGAAATTGTCGCGCAGGTAGCGCTCTAGAAGCTGCGCCTTGTGAAGAGCATTGGTCCCGTCCTGGGTTACCGTGGCGAGCCAATTGGTCAGGCGCTCGGACTGCGGTGGCAGTTCGATGAGATGCTGCCGCAGGTCAGGAAGCAAAAGCTCCGGTTCCGGCCTGGAATCGATAAAGTATTCGTAGGTGTTCTCGCTGGCGGACCACATGGATGCGGACTCAAGAGCTCCGCTGTCCCTGTTCCGTCCGGGCCGTTGAAAGAACGACTGTTGCATGAAGACCACCTGGCCGTCGACCGGCACTTTGCCGCCCAGATAATGCGAGTTCTTCACGTAGACCCGGCGGTGGAAGTAACGCTTTTTGTGCTCCAACTCGAGTCGGTTGGTCCAACGAGTCGGCCAAAGGGACGCTGTTTCCGGCGCGGACCATTTCAAGCCGTCGAATTCGGTGAGGGCAAAGCAGCGAAGATAACCAATGTCGAGACCCTCGATTTGCAGAAGGACCTCCGGCGAATTCGCGCGACCGCCCTGGCGCGGGTCGAGGATATTATCCAGGAGCGAGCCCTGCTCGGCGAACACATCGCGAAGTTGCAATGGGGAGCCGGTAAAGCGTGGGAAAGTGATGAACACGAAAACGCTGCCGAGCAGAAGCCAAAGGCAAACGCGCATGGTGGGGACTATTTGGATGTCGGGCGGAAGCTTGAGACGACTGGTGTAGGTGGAGGGTTCCCGGTCGTGAAACGCTTCCTTGAGAGCTGCAGGCAGAAAGTAAAGTCCGGCGACATAGAGCAAAAGGAAACGCAAATTCGGCGCGAGAGTGCAGAGGACACCGAAATGGAAACAGGCGATGACCACGGAAGTCAGTTTTTCGCGACGGTTCAACGGCCGAATCAGGCGAACGAGCTGCAAAGCGACCAACCCGTCACCGATGAAGAAGTGGGCGCTGCGATGCAGAACGCGACTGATGGCGAGAGAGGCGACGCAACCGAGCAGGAGCGCCAGAGCTTCGGTGCTGAGACGGAGCTGAAATTTATTGCGAAACGTCGTGACCGCAAGAATCCAGCCGATTGTGCTGATGATCGCGAAGGCGTATGAATCCCACGTGAGGCTTTGCGCGAGAAAACCGACCAGGATAAAAAGGTGCCGCGGATTTTTCATGCGTGCACCAATGTTTTCAACTGCGCCGGCATGATTTCATTGGCGGTGAACTCCCAGATTTCAGCGTTCAGGTCTGGAAGGCTGGCAGGTTCGCGAAGATAAAGGTGAACGCGCCGGTTTTGGCGTTCGGCTTGCTGGATGAGGGGCAACCACTCCGGCCGGAAGTGTGTGCCGACAATCGCGAGCACCGACTTTCGCCAAAGAGTTGAGAGCTCGAGGTCGAGCGCCGGTTTGCCGAGTTCGTAACGCGCAAGGCGATGGAGCAGTTCGCCTTCATCAGCGAAGGGGGGGAGACGCAGCGGATCCGCATCGCTGGAAGTGATCAGTTCGAGATGGTGGCCATCCTGCAGTGTCGCGACCGCCAGCGAAGCAGCGGCACGGACGGCATCGTCGACCAGGCCACTGTCAGTTGGCGCGGAATCCAGAAGCAGCGAAACGCGCCCGCCGAGCTCTTCTTCAAATTGTTTGACCATCAGTTCGCCACGACGTGCGGTCGTTTTCCAATGCACCTGCTTGAGCGCATCACCCGCCTGCCAGGAACGAACCCCGGCAAAATGCGCTCCGGAATTGACCCGACGCGAGCCGCGGAAGCGGCCGCCCGCGATCATGTCTAAACCCGTGACAGCGGGTGAGGCGGTGTGGTAAACGCGCGGGAGGACTACAACTTCGCCCGGGAGATTCACGGCGCGTCCTGATCGCAGAAGGCCATAAGGAGCCGACGAAGTAACCGTTACGCGGGAGTGCGGGTAAACGCCCCGCCTATGATAAACGAGCTTTGGTAGAACAGAGATGACGTTGTTTACTTCGACCAGCGTGATGCGAAAAAGCATTTCGCTGTCATCACGCGCTTCGATCATTTCGATGTGTTTGGTGGAATGGTTTTCCAACCTCCATGGTTCAGTGAGTGAAGAGCCTTCAACCAGCGACACGTTTTTCGGCGCGGTGAGAATGAGATGAGAAACGTTGCGGCGCGAAAATGTCCAATTGACCGCGAAGCAGCCACCAATCAAACCGATCAGCAGCAAAAGGAGGCCAGACTGGGAAGTGACCGCCGCTCCATAAAAAAGGAGCATCAGCGCGAGGAATATCTTCCCGAGCTTGGTTAGGCGGGTGTGAACCATGGGTTAAATCGGGACGGGAACAGAATCGATGATGTGGTCGATGACGGTCCGGGCGCTGAGAGAGACGGACCGGTTGCCGCGGCGCATGATGAGCCGGTGCGGAAGAACGAGTCGCGCCGCGTGTTTGATATCATCGGGCAAAACATAGTCACGAGCTTCAAGCATAGCGAGGCCCTGACTAAACGCCTGAAGATCCAGGCTGCCGCGAGGGCTCGCACCGTACTCGAGCGATTCGGCATTGCGTGACGCTTCAACGAGTCGAACAAGGTATTCCAAAAGTGCGTCGCTGATCGTCACCTGACGGATCGCGCGCTGAATCTGCACCAGCGTATCGCAATCCATGACCGCCTTCAGAGAGTCGAGAGGATCAGCGGCGCGTTGCGCTTTAAGCATCGCAACTTCGGAGGAACGATTCATGTAACCGATCGTGAGGCGCGTCATGAAACGATCCATCTGCGCGAAGGGCAGGGGATAGGTGCCCTCGAGTTCGACCGGATTTTGAGTGGCGATCACGAAGAACGGTGATGCCAGCGGGTGAACCGTGCCGTCTACGGTAACATTCTGTTCTTCCATCGCCTCGAGCAAACTCGATTGCGTCCGTGGAGTCGCGCGGTTGATTTCGTCAGCGAGAAGAACGTTGGTGAAGACGGGACCTTTGCGAAAAAAGAAGTCGCGACGTTCTTGCGAGTAAATGGTTACGCCGGTGACGTCCGAGGGGAGAAGGTCAGCGGTAAATTGCACGCGCTTGAAATCACCAGACAACGATTTGGCGAGGGCCTTAGCCAAAAGAGTCTTGCCCACGCCCGGAACATCTTCGAGCAGGACATGGCCGCCCGCCAACAAAGTGACCACCGCCTGGGTGACAACGTCGCGCTTACCAATCACGACACGGCTGACATTTTCAACCAGTCCCTGACTCAATTGAGCTGGGCTGAAGCTGGGATCCGTTTCCAGCGGCACCACTTTAAAGGTTGCTTCCATTTATCGGCTCCTCCGCAGCATTATTCGGGCCTGTTGCAAGTACATCGTTGATCAACAGCGATTTGCGCTGGTCAATAAGAACATCGGCCGAAACTAAGGCCTGCAAAAGAAGTTTTTTGGCGTTCTCTTAATCAGAGGCGGATATCTTGAAGAACTGAACCGCACCCTTCTTGATCTACAGCCCGACAGGAGGGCTCCCTCTAGATTGCTATTGCGATCAAGGCCGGATTAGGAACAATAAACGATATCGTTCCTCAGGGTTGTCCATGTACGCACGGCAACAAAAACTACATCCTTGTAAGCGAGAGAAATTCATCGCTTTGGCTCTGATGCTTTGCTGGTTAATTCCGGCTGTGCGGGCGGATGCTCTGGCGCAATGGTTTCACGAACAGTGGCAGACGGACCGTGGGCTGCCACAGAATTCCGTCTATTGTTTCGCGCAGGACGCGAGCGGGTTTCTTTGGTTCGGCACGGACGGAGGGTTGGTCCGGTTCGATGGGGTGCAATGCAAGGTTTTTAATCAGCAGTCCACCCCGCGCGTGCGGCATAATTTCGTTAGTTCAATGGTGATCGCGCCGGATGGGGCGATTTGGGCCGGAACGAGGACAGGAGGGCTCGTCCGGTATGAGAAGGATTTCGCCGTGCCTTTTGAGGAAATCTCGGGTGAAAAGATTTTTGCGCTGACTAAAGGAAATGATGGAGTGGTCTACGCAGGAACGAAAGGCGCGCTGCTTCAGATAAGAGATCGCGAAATTGCCCGCTTTGGTGAGGCGAACGGTTTTCCAAACACGGATGTGACTGCGCTTTGCAGGGGAAAGGATGGATCGCTGTGGGTGGGATGCAGCTCGGGAGAGTTTGGATTATTCAGGGATGGCAAATTCACCCCCGTTCCGCGGCAAAGGGATTTCCGTAATACTTCTGTGAGCTCTCTGGCTGAAGATCCGCGCACCGGCAGCGTATGGATCGCGCATGATGGCGGGGGACTGTTTCGGTACGACGGGAAGGCGATTACGCATCTGAAAATGACCGCCCGCGAAGTGGAGAATTTCTTCACGGTGCTGGTCGATCACCAGGGCGCCGTCTGGGTCGGCACACAGTTCGATGGCGTTTTGCGGCTGCAGGACGGGGCAGTTTCCAAGTATGGCGCTGAGCAGGGGCTGGGCGTCGGTCATGTCTTGTCTCTCTTCGAGGATCGGCAAAACTCGATTTGGGCCGGAACGCTTTTCGGTGGACTGCACAGGCTCGCCAAAGGAGCGGTGACGACGTTCGGCCAACCGGAAGGGTTGGATAACGAGTCGCTGACCTGCGTGCTCGAAGTCGAACCCGGCATTCTCTGGATCGCAGCCCGCAACTCCGGGGTGATACGATTTGCGAAAGGGAAGTTTGAGCCGGTGATCATTCCTGATTTGCCACAGGACGTTCGGGCGATGTTACGCGCTCGGGACGGCAGTATCTGGATAGGGGGCAAGGAGGGTGGTGTTGTGCGATTGCACGGCAAAGAGCGAACTCATTTCAATCTGGTGGATGGTTTGTTAGGGGACGACACGTCCGTGTTTTACGAAACAAGCTCCGGCGAGATCTGGGCGGGGACGCAACGAAGCGGCATCACGGTATTCGACCCAAAGGAAAACAGGGTGGTTCGAGCATATACGGACGACGCGGTGATGCGGCACGTGCGTTGTATCGCCGAAGACAAGGAGGGAACCTTTTGGATTGGCACGCAGCAGGGCCTCGTACGATTTAAGGACGGCAAGTTTGAGCCGCATTATCTCAAGCGGTTCGCGGATGCCTCCATTCGCGCGATTTACGCAGATGAAAGAAACGTTCTCTGGATCGGAACCCGTGACGATAGCCTCGTTCGTCTATCCGGTGACGGGGTTTTCAGTTTCGATGCCGCAAAAGGCATTACTCACGTTCGTATCTACCAATTGCACGCGCGGGGAGATGATTTATGGATTGCGGGAAATCGCGGGATCGAATGTGTGAGCTTTACCGAGCTGGATAAAGTGGCGGCTGGAAAATCACCCCGGGTCTATCCGCGAATGCTGACGGAGCGTGATGGGCTGCGCACCGTCGAATGCAGCAGCGATACCAGTCCTTCGGTCGCGGCTGGCAGCGACGGATTGCTTTGGTTCGGAACGCGTCGTGGCCTGGCGGCGGTCGATCCCGCGATGGTGCTTGAGCCGCTGGCGGCTCCGCATCCGGTCGTTACGGAGGTGCGGTTGAATCAAAACCTGCTCAGGCCGGCTTCTTTCAGGAGCGTTCCGGCTGGCACAACCCGGCTTCAATTCAGCTATGCGGCGCCGGAACTGCGCCACGGCAGAGACATCCTATATTGCTATAAGCTGGAGGGAGTGGACAAAGATTGGGTCGAGGCCGGGAAGGAGCGCGATGTGATTTATTCCTCGCTCAAACCGGGCCCTTACAGATTCAGTGTCTGTGCATCTAATCCCCAGGGCGCGTGGGGCAAGGGGGAGGTCAGTTTGGCTTTCACGGTCGAACCGCGCTTTTATCAAACCGCCTGGTTTTTTGGACTTTGCCTGCTGGCGGGAGCCGGTGGTGTTCGGGGCGTTTACAAATGGCGAGTGGCGGGAATAGAGCGTCGTAACGAAACGTTGCAGCAACTCGTCCGTGAACGCACCGGCAAGCTGGAGGAGGAGGTGGCGCAACGGAAACGTGCCGAAGAGCAGCAAATCGCCCTGAATCTTGATTTGGAAGCGCGGGTCGCATCGCGCACTTCCGAGCTCACCAGCGCCTACACTAACCTCCAGGAAGAGCTGCGCGAACGGGAGCGAATCGAGCACGAATTGGCGGCGAGCGAAGCACGCCTGCGTCGCGTGGTCGATTCGGGGATGGTCGGAATTCTCTTTTGGAACAAGGATGGGCGCGTTGTCGATGCGAACGACACGTTTCTGCGGATGGTCGGATACACCCGTGAGGAATTGCGGCGCGGCCAACTAAACTGGCAAACCATCACCCCGCCCGAATACGGACCACTCGACCAGTCAGCCTTGGTTGAAATCGAGCGATCCGGCGTTTGCACCCCGTTCGAAAAAGAATATCTGCGTAAAGACGGCTCCCGCTTTCCGGTGGTCGTCGGTGGCGCCTGCCTCGACCGTATTGTGGAGGAAGGGGTTTGTTTCGTCCTCGATATCTCCGAGCGTAAAGCGTCCGAGGAAGAAGTTCGGCGGCTCGCGGAATCTCTGGAAGCGCGCGTGCAGGAGCGCACTCTTGAGTTGGCGCGGATCAATGACCAACTGGCCACTGAAGTGCAGGAGCGAAAACGGGTTGCCATTGCTCTTTCCGCCTTCTCGCAACTTGGCCAGAAGCTGCATGCTGCGCGGACGGAAAAGGAGGCCGCGAATATTATCGCGCTGACCGCGAAGTCCCTCATCCCGCACGATCTCTGCACCATTGAGTTGTATGGTCCGGACAATCATCTTTACCCGGTGATTCGCACTGCGACCGATTCGGGCAGTGGATCGAGCGAGCCAATGCGTTCCAGCATATCCGTCCCGATACGGAATGGTTCACGTGTGATCGGCGTCATTGGAGTGCAAAGTACGACAGCGGATGCGCTGAATATTGCCGACGCCAACACGCTGCAAGCGCTGGGCGATTATTGCGGTGGGGCGCTGGACCGGATTCACGCGGAGGAAGCGCGGCGGGAAACGGAGCGCCGCTTTTCGGCGTTCATGGCGAATGCTCCTGCGCTGGCCTGGATGAAAGATTCGGGCCTGCGTTATGTTTTCAGTAATCCGATGTTCCAGGAGTTTCTCGGCCGTTCGGCTGAACAGATCGAAGGTAAGACTGATAACGAACTGTGGCCGGAGTCGACCGCCGCGCGGATTCGGAGCAACGACATGCGTGTGCTGGAGAGCGAGCAGACCCTAGAAACACAGGAAACTTTGCGTCGGGCCGATGAGGAAAGCCGAACGCTTCTGACTCTTCGCTTTCCATTCACCACCGCGACCGGCGAACGGTTTGTGGCCGGGATGGCGGTTGATATCACGGAGCAAAAGCGCGCTGAGGAAGTTCTCCACCGGTTGCCACAGAGTATTTTGGAAGCGCAGGAGCAGGAACGCCGTCGTCTCGCGCGCGAACTGCACGATAGCGTCAACCAGGTGATCGCTTCCGCCAAATTCCGCATTCAAACCGCGGAGAATCAAATTATGCGCGGCGATCCGAAGTGGCAGGAATCCTGCGGGAAATCCAAGGAGATGCTTGATTTAGTGTTGAAGCAAGTTCGCCGCCTTTCCCATAACTTGCGACCCGGAGAGTTGGACGATCTGGGGTTGGTGCCGGCGGTTCGGACTGCATTGCGCGAGTTTCAGGATCGCACCGGAATTGCTGTTCACTTCTCTGCGCTTGGTTTTGAAGAGCGCCACGAACCGACCGTTGAGTCGACTCTCTACCGCATCATTCAGGAGGCGCTCACGAATATCGAGAAGCACTCCTCGGCCACCTCCGTTGAGGTATCTTTGATTGACAATGCGGCTGGGTTGACCCTCGACATGGCCGATAACGGGATTGGGATTGATCCCGGCCAAAGCCAGCGGGTGCGCGACGGCTTGGGGTTGGTTCATATGCGAGAACGGGCCGGTCTTGTTGGGGGCACTTTCTCGCTCGAAACGCAGCCCGGAGAAGGCGTGCGTCTCCGCGTCCAGGTGCCTCCAGTGCTACCACCGGTTCTGAACGTTTGAAATGTCTCCTGATTTGAAGGTTTTATTGGTCGATGATCATCCTTTCGTCCGCGAAGGAATCCGATCCTTCCTGTCGGATCAACCTGGGTTCGAAGTTGTGGGCGAAGCGTCCAGCGCCCAGGAGGCTTTGGAACGTGCTGAAGAGTACAAACCCGATTTCATTCTCCTGGATATTAATATGCCAGGCGTGAACGGCATCGAAATCGTCGCCAGCCTGCGCAAGCTTCTGCCCGACTCGAAGATTTTGATCCTGACAGTTCACAATACCCGCGAGTACGTTCTGCATGTCGCGCGGTCGGGCGCGCACGGTTACGTGTTGAAAGAGGCGCCTCCCGAGGAGTTGCTTCAGGCCATCAAAGCGATTCAGGGGGGGCAGCGCTATTATAGTTCCGCTGTTTCCGGCTATGTTTTTGACGAGTACGAGAATAAGAATAGCGGTAAAAAAGCCGAAGACCGAATTCTACCGCCGAGGGAAGTGGAAGTTTTGATTCTCACCGCGCGGGGAAAAAGCGTAAAAGAGATTTCGGACGAGTTGAACATCACCCCCGCCACCGTGCAGACCTACCGCGCCCGAATCATGGAAAAGTTGCAGATCCATAACGTGGCCGGTTTGGTGAAGTACGCGCTTCAAAAGGGCTATCTTCCTCTGGAGTAGGAGCTTACATCTTTTTTGGTTAAAACTCTGCTGGAGGCTTGTCATATATCCATATGACACGACGTCATGATTTTAGGTTTTGCAAAACTTGTCATCCGTCAGGAAAATACGATCAGCTTTTAGTGACACTCTCGGGCAGAGAAGGACGGCGTCGCCCTTCATATTTGGAGCGCGTTCCGTAAAAGTGCCGGGCGTTAGCACCCGGCACAAATGAGAGAGCGGCACGTCTAGCTCAGGCGTTAAGGGTGAACAGGGGCATTTCGGGTTGTCGATTCTCAGGGGGATGCCCTTTCGCGCTGAGCTAGGCCGTGCCGCTCTTATCTTTCCGGGCGCGATAACGCGGAGAGCACCGCCAGTTCAGCCAGCAACAATAGCAGGATCGAGTAGACCTGAAGTGGGAAGCTGAATTTCGCGTGCGCCAGACAGCCTGCTGCTGCCACCCAAAGCATTGCCACAAATTCCCATTGTCCAAAAACTCCCCCCGGTAAGAACCAGCGCGTTAACGTGAGGCCGAGCAGACCAAGGATCAGCATCGAGCCGACCCACCCGAAGGTCACCTGGATTTCAAGCCAATCATCGTGCAAAAAGGCCTGCCAGCTTTGCTCAGGATCTTTTCGATACATCTGGTACAGCGCGCGGAAAGCACCCGGCCCAATTCCAAAGAGCGGATAGTCGAGGGCCATTTGTTTCGCATTGTCGTAAACTTCGCTTGGGTTCGCATACGGCGTCCGAAAACGCTCCCGCAGTGTCGGTGCAAGCTGGTCCCACCCGAGCGCTCCGCCGAGCGAAATCACTCCGGCGCAGACCAGCAGGACAACGCAGCGCGTCCGCCAAGAACCCCGGCGGTGCACCAGGAATATGAAGGCGGTCGCGGCCAGCATCGCCAGCGCGACGAGCGTCCCGCCCTGGCTCGTCGCAATGATCGGCGCGGCTCCTGAAATCACTGCGCAAAGAAGAAGCAACATGTGCGCGCCCCCACCGGTTTTTCTTCCATCCCACACACGCAACCGGGCCTTCTCGCGTTCGGTCCACCAGAAGCCGACCATCAACGGCCAGGCCAGGTTGATGTACTGCGCGGCATTGCCGTTGAAAGCGAACGGACCAAACATGTTTTCAGCATTGCCGTAGCCGCGCCGCAGCCACAAAAGATTTTCTGTGCCGCTCAGGCGCTGAAAAATTCCAACGAGTGCGAGAAAGGTGGTGTTGAGAGCGACCACCCAGAAAAAGCGGCGAAAGCGCGGTGGAAGGCCGAGGACCACCTCGGATTCTGCTGCTTCCTCGCGCGGCGGATGAAGCAGCCAATCGCGGAACGCCCAAAAAAAACAGGCCAGCGCGACGTAATTCCAGAAGGTCTGCCATGTGAGCGTGCTGTCGTACGTAAAGGGCAGCCAAGTGACATATCGATGATACTCAAAACGATGTTCGTCAGGGTAAAAGGTCGCGCGGGCGTTGAGAGACGCGAGCACGCAATAGAACAAAATGGCGATCGTCAACGTGGCCATTGCCTGCACCATGCGAACGCCCGGTCGCAGCATCGGATCTTTTTTATAGGTGATTCGTTCGACCGCGAGAGCACCGCTCTGCCAGCGTAGAATCCATTTGCCGAGGAGAAGCACGCCTGTGAGGTAGCAAAGTACGTTGAGTGTCCAGACGGACCAATTCTCAGTCGTCCCGAACAGCCAAGGGGCGGCGATCAAGGCGATCATGACCAGTGCGCCCATCGCGGTATCGAGGATACCAAACAGATTGACTCTCGGGGGCTCCCGGCTGATCTCCAACACGCTCACCGCGTGGAAGTGTAGGCGGGGCGGCGTGAAGCGCGCCAGTGTCGATTTAATTGCGGGCGTGAGTGTATTGCCGAAGCTGCGGCCATTTCTCAAGCCGGCGCAGCAAAGCCTGGTGGCTCATGCCCAGTCGACTCGCCGCGCGTCGGATCACCCCGTTTTCGCTCGTGAGCGCCTGGCGGATCAAGCTGAATTCCTGCGCTTCGAGCGGTGAGAGATGGCTCCCGATTGGAACCGCCAGAGTTTCTGAAACTGCGGAGGGATTTCGCCGCGCGATTTTCTTCCGAGCCTCCAGGCTGAGTTGCAACCAGGCGCAATCGGCCGCTGTCTCGAGGAGCGACCGTTCAAGCAGGTTGCGCAATTCGCGAACGTTTCCTGGAAACGCATATTCCTGCAATAGTTCGAGATCTTCAGTGCGGATTTGAGGGGTGCGTTTGCTGTACCTCTCGGCCAGTTCGGTCAGGATTTCCCGGCTGAGCAGCGGAATATCCTCTTTGCGCTCGCGCAAGGGCGGAATGTGGATCGCGAAAACATCAAGACGATACAGGAGATCAGCGCGGAACGTTCCCGCATCGACCGCAGATTGCAGCGGGCGGTTGGTGGCGGCGATGATTCTTCCGGAAAAGGTTCGTTGCGTCGCTTCGCCCAACCGCCGGTACTCGCGGTTCTCCAGCAGGTGCAGGAGCTTCGCCTGAAGGTGGAGCGGCACTTCGCCAATTTCGTCGAGGAAGAGTGTTCCGCCATCAGCCGCTTCGACCAGGCCAGCACGGCGTTGATGCGCGCCGGTGTACGCCCCGCGTTCGGCGCCGAAAAGCTCAGACTCGAACATCTCCCCGGGCAGTGTCGCGCAATTAAGGCTGACGAACGGTTGGGGTGCCTCTGGATTCCGCTGCGAAAACTCGTGAATGGTGCGCGCGAGAACGTCCTTGCCCACCCCCGTCTCCCCGGTCAGAAGCACCGTGGAGTGATTCGCACCCGCGACGCGTGCCTGCCGATAAACCTGTCGCATGAGCGGCGAGTGCGAAGTGACCGCCTCGGCTTTGCTGCTGGGCCGTGCACTTCGGCGCGCAAGTCCTTGGGCGAGGCAGGTCCGAAATTGCTGAAGGGAGAAGGGCTTCGTGAGATAATCCAACAATCCTGTCTTGGTTAGTTCAACCGCTTTGCTGATTTCCGGAACGCCTGTCAGCATAATCGCCGGGGCAAATTCGCGCTGTTCCAAAAGTTGGTAATAGAATGAACTGCCCGTACCATCCGGCAGCTTATAATCGAGAATGTAGAAATCGAACTCGCGTTCCCCAATCGCCTGCCGCGCGGAAGCGACCGTTCCAAAAACCCACGGTGTCGCGCCTTCGTGCCGGAGGATTTCTGAAAGCATGTTTCCGCACATTTCATCGTCCTCCAAAACCAGGACGTCGACATTCTCGCGGGCTGGTCCAAAGGAGTGATCCAGCTCTCGACCGGTGGGTTGCCGATGGTCCGTTGCCGGACCAGTTAAGGGTGCATCCAACATTATCGGAATTATCGGCAAAACAGCCGCCTTTTTGAGGCAATAAGAGAAGGCCCGCCGAAATGTCGGGGCTCCGCTCACCTTGTTCCTGCTCTTATGGGGACGATCTCGTCTGGCGCCTATGATCAAGAACGCTCCGTGTGTTGCCGTTCCCAGCCTTCCCGCAAGGGAACACAAAAAGTGATGAGTGAAGGACAAGAGGCGTGTGTCGCACTATGTCTGAATTCGTAAGTTCGTCGCGTGCAGACCGAGCAAACCCGTGGTTGGAACCGGTCACGTTCGCTTTTTTGAGTTTGGCCTTTTTACATGGTTCAGGCACAAATACGCCGCACTGCGGACGAATTATCAGGTCTGCACAACGTTTGGACGGAATTGGTAGGTCAATGCCTGCGTCATTTTACATTATAGCGTTGTTTACACTGGTGAGCGCTTTTTGTGCGATGTCGCTGCGCAACCTGGTGCACTGTGCGCTTTGTCTCGCGCTCAGTTTTCTCGGGGTGGCTGGCCTGTTTCTCCATCTCAATGCCGGATTTGTCGCTTTCGCGCAAATCCTGGTCTACGTGGGCGCGGTCGCCATTCTGATCGTGTTCGCGATTTTGCTGACGCGAAATGCGGAAAACAGCGCTGATCTTGCCGACAGATCGAATCTTTTGTTAGCGATTCCGCTGACCGTGGTTGTGGGCGCGCTATTCCTGAACGCCGCGTTTTCCACCAAAATCGCGCTCAGCGCGCAACCGGCGACCGCTCCAGCCGTCAGGGAATTGGGGCAGGCATTGATGACCACGCATATCGTTCCCCTGGAAATTATCGGCCTGCTGCTAACAGTGTCGTTATTGGGTGCGGTGGTCCTGGCCTTGCCTGAGCAACAGAAGAAAGGGGGAAGCGCGTGACCCCGCTTCAAGCTTACCTCGCTGTCTCCGCGATTCTCTTCGCAATAGGTTTTGGTGGCATTGTCACGCGGCGCAACGCGATTGTGGTTCTCATGGGCATCGAGCTGATGCTGAACGCCGCAAACCTGAATTTTATCGCCTTTTGGAAATTCGGCCTGAACGCCAGCACGACCGGCTACGTTTTCGTGCTTTTCTCGATTGCAATTGCGGCCGCCGAATCCGCTGTCGGTCTCGCGCTGGTTATTCTGATTTACCGCCATTTCCGCACCACGAACCTTGAAGAGACGAGCCGGTTGCATGGATAGGATGGTGCCAACAAGATGACGCTCGGGCCCGATAAGCTTTGGTTGATTCCGCTGCTTCCGCTCATCGCGGCGGGAGTGCTCAGCCTTACTTCCAGTCGGGCGCTCGCAGGTTTGGCCGCCATTGGCGCGATGGCGATTTCCTGCATTCTCTCGCTCTTCGCCTTTGGCGGAACGCTCGCCACACGTGGCCCGCAATATTTTAATTTTGATTGGCTTCAATTCGGGAATGCCTCTCTGAAACTTGGCTTTGTCCTCGATCCGCTCAGCGCCGCGATGCTTGTCATGGTGACTTTTGTCGGCTTGCTCATCTTCATCTACTCGACCGGTTACATGGCGCACAATGAGAACTACACGAAGTTCTTTTGTTTTCTCTCGCTGTTTGCCGCAGGAATGCTCGGTGTCGTGATCGCGAACAGCCTGCTTCTGCTCTTCATGTGCTGGGAGATCGTCGGCCTCGCCTCGTACCTGCTGATTGGTTTTTGGTTTTTCAAACCGAGCGCTGCTGCCGCGGCCAAAAAAGCGTTCATCACGACACGCATTGGCGACATCGGATTTTTCCTCGGGATGGTGTGGCTCTATACCCAGGCGGGGACGCTCCTGTTTTACGACAATGGGAAGGGTTGTCTCGAAAGCGATACGCTAAGCCTGCTCGTCACCCGCGGCACGATTCTCGGGGTGAGCGTGACGACCGCCATTTCGCTCCTGATTTTCTGTGGGGCGGCCGGCAAGAGTGGGCAGGTGCCGCTTCATGTTTGGTTGCCGGATGCGATGGAAGGTCCCACTCCGGTAAGCGCCTTGATCCACGCGGCGACGATGGTTGCGGCAGGCGTGTTCCTGGTGGCACGCATTTATCCGCTCATGGATGCGGATGTAGCAAACCTGCCTGGCATCTCAAGCTCGCTTACGGTCGTGACCTGGATTGGTGCCATTACCGCCGTGTTCGCGGCGTCAATCGCGGTCGCCCAGAACGATATCAAACGCATTCTCGCTTATTCCACCGTCTCGCAACTGGGTTATATGATGATGGGTCTCGGTGTTGGCGGGGTGTTCGTGGGAATGTTCCACTTGCTCACGCATGCGTTTTTCAAAGCGCTCCTCTTCCTCGGCGCCGGTTCGATTATTCACGGTTCCCATGAAGAACAGGACATTCGGAAGATGGGCGGTTTGCGCCATGCGATGCCAGTCACTTTTGCCACTTACGCCATCGGCATGATGGCTCTCGCCGGGGTGCCGGTGTTTTTCTCCGGCTTCTGGAGCAAAGACGAAATCCTGCACTCCGCCTCGCATTGGCCGTTCTCGAAAATGCCATTCCTGCTCGGCCTGGTCGGCGCGTTTCTGACGGCTTTCTACATGACCCGCCAGATGATGTACGTCTTCTTCGGCAAGAGCCGTGCCCACGATCACGCGCATGAAAGTCCGAACGTCATGACGATGCCGCTCCGGATTCTCGCCGCTTGTGCGGTTTTGATCGGTTTTCTCGGAACGCCGGCGTGGCCATGGCTCGAAGGTTACTTCAATGGCGAAGTTGCCCACGGTGGATTCGGCCGCATTTTTAGTGCCGATTTTCTCGGCCTCGCCGTTCTCTCCACACTGGTCGTTGGGGCTGGAATTGCGTCCGGTTGGTTTCTTTACTCGCGCGTCACTGAGACGGACGTTCTCCAAACACGCTTTCCCGAGCTTTACAACGCACTTAGCAACCGTCTTTGGATTGATGAAGCCTATGACGCCACCGTCATTAGCCTGAACAAATGGATCGCCACTTCGGCGGCGCGCCTCGAGATTCTGATTTTCTCCGCAGTCGGTTGGGTAGCGGGACTTTTTGCCGTCGGGTTCGGCTGGGTCAGCCGCGTCTTTGATCAATTTGTGATCGACCTCGGTTTTGATCAGACCTGCCGCGGCCTGCAAACCGGAGCCGACCGTGCGCGCTCCTTCCAACACGGCCGCGTGCAAAACTACATTCAGAGCATTGCCGTGAGCGTCGCGGTTCTGATCCTCGTTTTATTGATGTGGGGGTGCAAAGGGCCATGATCGTTCTCAGTCTTTTAGTCTGGCTGCCGTTCGTGGTGGGTTTGGCCCTGCTCTTCACAAAAAGTGGAGGGTTCATCGGGCGTATCGCTGCGTTTGTCACCGCCGCGTGGACGCTTGCTTGCACCCTCGGCCTTGCTTTCACTTTCAAGCCCGACGCGGGATTTCAATCCGTCGAACGGTACGATTGGTTGCGGTCGATCGGCCTCGAATATCACCTTGCTCTGGATGGAATCAGCCTCGTCTTTCTGCTCCTCTGCGCGTTCGTGTTTATGATTTCGATCCTCGCCTGTCGTTGGTTGCAGAACGATGATCGCTTCTATGGCCTCGTCCTCCTCCTGATGAGCGGTCTGCTCGGGACTTTCACGACGCAAAATTTCTTGCACTTCTTTTTCTTCTGGGAGGTGAGCCTCATCCCCGCATTCTTTCTGGTGAAAATTTACGGCGGTACTCATCGCAATTTCGCGGCGCTGCAATTTTTCATCTACACGATGGTCGGGAGCATCGGGATGCTCCTCGCCTTTCTGGCTATCGGATTCAAGGCCGGTTCTTTCGAATTTGCCGCACTTGCGGCCGCCGCCAAAAACGGAGGGATCGGCAGTGCCATCGCCTGGACTGGTTTAACGCCAACGACTGCGGGGCTCGTCCTCTTCGTCCTCGCCTTTCTGGGTGTCGCTGTAAAGGTGCCACTCTGGCCATTTCACACGTGGCAGCCAATCACGTATGTCGAGGCGCCAACACCAGTGACCATGATCCTCACCGGCGTAATGTCTAAGATGGGGGTTTACGGCCTGCTGCGAGTTATTCTTCCTATTTTTCCGGATCAAATTGAAATGCTGCACCGGCCGCTGCTTCTGCTTGCCGTCGTGACGATTCTCTACGGCGCGTGGGCCGCCTTTGGTCAACGCGATATCAAACGCCTCTTCGCCTATTCGTCACTCAGCCATCTCGGATACTGCTTTCTCGCTGTTTTCGCAGCGGGACGCGCAGGCATAGCCGGTTTGGAAAATGAACGCGCTGCGGCCGTCAACGGCGTGATCCTCCAGGCGCTCAGCCATGGTGTTGTTGCGGCCGCACTTTTCGCCTTTGTGGCGTTTCTGGAACGCCGCACGAACGGCCTGCGGTCGTTCGAAAATTTTGGTGGGCTCCGCAAAATTAATCCCGTGTTTGCTGGACTGATGGGAATTACAATCTTCGCTTCGCTCGGGTTGCCCGGCTTAAGTGGTTTTCCGGCAGAATTTCTGATTTTCAAAGGCGCTTTCCCGCTCGCGCCACTGGCCTGCGCAGGCGCAGTGCTGGGCTTGCTGCTGACGGCGATTTATCTGCTCACATTTTTCGGCAATGTTTTTCTTGGTCCGCTGAATGACAAACGTGCGCAAAGCGCCGAACTCACGATGGACGAACGCGCCATTGTCATTCCGGCCATCGTCGTCGCTTTCATTCTTGGACTCGCGCCGCAGTTGGTCATCGC
Source organism: Limisphaerales bacterium (assembly GCA_044226545.1). Classification (GTDB taxonomy): domain Bacteria; phylum Verrucomicrobiota; class Verrucomicrobiia; order Limisphaerales; family SXQI01; genus DASVNK01. The sequence continues at coordinate 10,034 of JBGAGW010000001.1, read as the reverse complement.
GCTCTTTAACCCGACCGTCACCAGCATGGTCCAACAGCTCCGCTAAATGCTTACCTGGACTATATACATTTCGTTTGTCGGGGGGCTGCTCGCGTTTCTGCTGGGGCAGCGCCCGGCGCTCGTGAGGTTAGTCGCCCTCGCGACCGCGCTGGTCACTCTCCTGATCGCTCTGGTCGGCGCAGTTCAACTGAATCCCGGGCATATTACCACTTTGTCGCGTCATACGTGGATTCCAACTCTCGGGATCTCTTATCACCTTGCAGCCGATGGAGTGAGTGCCACGCTGGTCATTCTGACCGGCCTCGCCGCCGTCGCTGGAGTTCTCTTTTCGTGGAACATCGAGAAGCGGGTGAATGAATTTTTCGCGCTCTATCTCGCGCTAATCGGTGGCGTCTTTGGCGTTTTTCTCAGCTTCGACCTCTTTCTGCTCTTCGTTTTTTACGAGATCGCGATCATCCCAAAATACTTCCTCATCGCCATCTGGGGTTCGACACGCCGGGAATACGGAGCGATGAAGCTCGCGCTCTACTCTTTCGTCGGCAGCGCGATGGTTCTGGTCGCGATCGTCGCCGTCTACGCGATTTCGCCGCTCCACACATTCGATTTGCAGGAGTTGGTTAAAGCCGGAATTCCTGGCGGCCAATACTGGCTCTTCCCACTCACGTTTGTCGGGTTCGCAATCCTGGCGGGTTTGTGGCCATTTCACACCTGGGCACCGACCGGCCACGTCGCCGCCCCTACCGCCGCCTCAATGCTCCTGGCGGGTGTCGTGATGAAACTCGGCGCGTATGGAGCGTTGCGCGTCGCCATGACGCTCTTCCCTGAAGGGCTAAGGGCGTGGCAAGGGACCTTCGCAACACTGGCTCTCATCGGGATTATTTACGGAGCAGGGGTGGCTCTCACCCAGACCGATTTCAAATTCGTCATCGGCTATTCGAGCGTCAGTCACATGGGCTTCGTCCTTCTTGGCCTCATGTCATTGAGCGTGATTGGGCTGAGCGGTGCGGTGCTGCAAATGTTTTCGCATGGCGTCATTGCGGGCCTGCTCTTCGCTGTGGTGGGCCGCATGGTTTACGAACGCACACACACGCGCGACCTCAACGTCCTCGAAAATTCTCATCTCACGAAATACATGCCCTTCGCCGCGATCACCTTTTTGTTGGCCTGCTTTGCCTCGATGGGTTTTCCCGGTTTCAGCGGATTCATTGCGGAAGTCTCAATTCTGATGGGAAGCTGGAAAGCTTTTCCGCTGATTACTGTCCTCGCCGGAATCGGCATTCTGGTGGGAGTCGGCTTTACCCTGCGCGCCCTCCAAAAATCCTTTTACCCCGCAGCGCTGGCCGCAGTACCGGAGGGACAGCTAGCTATTAGCCGGGGGTCGAGCGAAGCGACACCCGCGGACGCAACGCGGAGCGATGCGCACGCCGAGGCGGTGCCAGATCATTACGCTCCAATTACCACACCCGAAAAAGCGGGCGCTCTTCTCCTGCTCGGCGCCACGCTGCTGATCGGCCTCTTTCCACGCTTGCTCTTTAACCTGATCCAGCCTGCGATTCAGCAGGATTTCTTTAAACGAATTGTTTCCGGGTGATGCCAGGCTTCGATTACCAACTGCTTTTGTTGCGGCTTCTCCCGGAGACGATCCTGGTGATTGGGGCGCTCATCATTCTATTTCTCGACCAGGCGACCGCCCGGAATACCACGCTTGGCGCGCGTTCCAGTCTCGCGACATTTCTGGCCATCGCCACACTGGTCTTCGCGATCTTCGCCCTACGCTTTCAATCGGAGGATGGTTCCGTTTATCGCGGAATGCTCGTGCTGACCGCTTTTACGCGAATAGCCAAAAGCCTGCTTGCAATTCTCGCCATCGCGACGCTGTGCGTCGGTCGTCCCGCACGGTTCACGACCCATATTGGTGAATATGTCGCGCTCCTGCTCATGGCCACCGTCGGCCTGTTCCTTCTCGCCGGAACAGAAGAACTCCTGACCGCGTTTATCGCTCTCGAACTGACCAGCCTTTCGCTTTACCTCCTCACCGGTTTCAATAAGCAAAATATTTCTTCCGCCGAAGCGGCCCTCAAATATTTCCTGTTCGGGAGCGTGGCAGCCGCATTCACGTTGTTCGGTATCAGTCTTGTCTTTGGTCTCTCCGGTTCGACGAGCTTCGCTGAGATTGCTGCTTCCTTGCGAAATCAGCCGATGAGTCCGCTCTTGATCGTGGCACTCGTGCTCACTGCGATTGGTTTCGCCTTCAAGATGGCTGCGGCGCCGCTGCACCTCTGGGCGCCTGACGCCTATCAAGGCGCACCAATCCCAAGCGCCGCGCTTATCGCCTCCGGCTCCAAACTGGCCAGTTTTATCCTGTTCCTGAAACTTTTCGTTTACGCTTTGCCTGCGCACGCCGGAACCGCCTTCACGGGTGCGGCGACGACTGACAACGCGCGCGGTTGGATGATTGTCATTTCGGCCATTGCGGCGGCTTCTGTGATCGTCGGGAATCTTCTCGCGATTGCCCAATCCAATCTGCGTCGACTTTTTGCCTACAGCGCGGTAGCTCACGCCGGCTATGTGTTGATAGCCGTGCTGGCCCGCAATGAGGCAGGGCTCGCGTCGGCCACGTACTATCTGTTCACCTACGGCCTTTCGATTGTCGGCGTGTTCGGAATCATTGGCCTACTTGAACAACGCCATGGTGAACTCACGATGAGTGAACTCGCAGGCCTGAGCCGGCGCGCGCCCGGCTTGGCTCTTTGCCTTTTTGTTTTCGTTCTTTCGTTGGCTGGCATTCCGCCACTCGCGGGCTTCTTCGGGAAGTTTTACATCTTCCTGGCGGCACTGGAGTCCTCCAAGACGGCCAACATTCCCGGCCTGCTGTGGCTCGTGGCTCTGGCCCTCGGTGCGAGCGCTGTCTCGCTTTACTACTATCTCCAGGTGCTGAAACAAGCGTTCGTGGTTGAGCCGGACACAACCAGCCCTTCACGCCTGACTCCGCCCGCCTGGTCGAGCCTTACACTTGCGATCCTCGCCGCAGCGGTCATTTATCTCGGTTGTTTCCCCGAAAAGCTCGTCGGCCCTCTCAAGAAAGCTCTTCCGGCGCGCGTTCTCGAACAACCGGTAAAGCCAGCTTCTGACGCTTCGTAAGGTCGAAGAGCGGTCAGTGGTTGAAGAGGAATTCCTTGCTCGAAAGAAGCGCCCAGTAAATGTCCTCTACCACAGCGCGGTGGTCCTTTTCGCCAGCCGAGGACAGCGCGGCCGCGAATTTCGATTTCTCTTCCGCGCTCGGATAGCGCGCGAGCGCTGAGAGGTACGCTTCTTCAATGATTTTTTCAGACCCCGCAGAAAGCGCTTTTTCCACCGCGTTGTCCTTCGCTTCCAGTTTCTTATTCAGGGTATCGCCATTGAACAGGTGAAGTACCTGGGTGACGCTCGGTTCAGTGGTGCGCTCGCACACGCAGGTTTTGTCACGCTCAGGCCGCCCGAAGGAGGCGAGAAAATAGGATTCGACTTTGGAATCGGGAAGTTGCAATGCGCGATATCCTTTCGGGTAGCCTTTGAATTCCGTGGGAGCGCCGGTCACTTGCGAGTAGGCGTCGAGCAGCACCTCGGCCATGAGGCGCTTCGGGTAATAGTGCGAGTAAAAACGCGTTTCGGACTGGTTGCCGGGCAGCGGTTCGCTCGTCCGTTGGTATGCGGCGGATTGGAGGATCGCGCGCATGAGCGCTTTCAGATCGTATCTATTTTCGATGAGGAACTGCGCCGCCGCAGAAAGAAGCTCTTCATTACTGGCGGGGTTGGTCACGCGCAGGTCATCGATATTCTCGACCAACCCGATCGTGAAGAAGTTGGCCCAGACACGATTCACGATGGCGCGGGCGAAGTAGGGGTTTTTCGGCGAGACCAGCCAATCGGCGAGGCGTTCCCGGCGGTCGCTCGGATCATCGAGCGCAATCGATTCGCCATCGAGCGGAGCCGGCTTCTGCGGCTTCCCACGGAGCGGTTGAACGAGATCGCCTGAGGCGACGGCGAAAACGACTTTCTCATCCGGACGCGTCCCGCTCTTCGTGCGCACGCGCGCAAAAAGATTCGCCATTTGGTAGTACTGGTCGTTCGTCCATTTCTCCATCGGATGGTTATGGCAACGGGCGCAATTGATCGACATGCCGAGAAACGCCTGGCTCGTGTTTTCCGAAAGATCCGCGGCATTGTCATGGAGAACGTAGAAATTCGCTGCGCCGTTATCGACGCTACTGCCCTGGCTCGTGACGATACGCCGGACAAATACATCCCACGGCGTGTTCGCGGCCACGTTGTTGTGAATCCAATCGTAGAAGGCCCACATCGAGCCCGCCGCAAGTGTCTTGCTGCTCACCAGGAGGAGGTCAGACCATTTGTAAGTCCAGTAATCGACGAATTCAGGACGTTTAAGCAATTGCTCGATCAGGTCGTCGCGCTTCTGCGAGTTTTCGCTCGCGAGAAACTTGCGCGCCTCCTCGGCAGTGGGAAGCACGCCAATCGTGTCGAGGTAAACGCGTCGGATGAACTCGGCATCACTGGAACGACCGCTCGGCGGGATGTTCAGGCTTTGCAGCTTTTTGAGAATCTGCTCATCGATGAAATTGCGGTGCGTTTCTTTCGCGAAGAGTTCAGGCGAAACGGAATTCGTGTAGGGAACGCTGACCGTCGCAATCGCGATGCGGCTCAGATACCAGCCGGTGATGGCTCCCTCGCCGTTGCCAACCACCGTGACGAGCCCTTGATCGCCGATCTGGGTGACGGACGCATTCGCTGCGGTGTATTTAACCCATCGGGTGACATCTTCATTGTGGCCGTCGTTGAAATAGGCGCGCGCGGTAAGCTGCTGCGTCGCGCCGTTGGTCAGGACGACGTGGCTCGGCGAAAGTTCAATCCGTTCGATGCGCGGATCACTGGCGCTCGGCCCGGGCGCACCGGAGGCGATCCAGTCTGCCAGGATTTTGTATTCGGCGGAATCAACTTCAAAACGTTTGCCGCCTTTATGAGGAATGGCGGCGGTGGCTTTCAGAAGAATCAGACTGCGGCCGGGATCGCTGGTGTTCACGCGACGGCTCAGAGCCTGCCGGGTCAGGGTGGAGTAGTCCCCTTCATCATCATAACCGCGCAGGGAGAGCTTGAAACCATTCTGGCCCGCAGCCGCGCCGTGGCACGCGCCGGCATTGCAACCGGCCTTCGCCAGGACAGGCTGCACGTTGTTGCGAAAACTCACCCCGGCGGCCGCGGCGCTGTAGCAGACGGAAAGTAAAACACAGAAAAGGCTCGCGCGCATATCAGAACAATTCGCGAATGGGTTGGGTGCCGTAATCCACGAGCGGAAAGGGGCGTCCGTTCGGGCCGGGCAAATGAGTCGTAATGTCCAGGCCGAGGCTGTGATAAATGGTGGCCACCACTTCAGCCGGATTGACCGGGCGTTCGGAGGGATAAGCGCCGATATCGTCGCTCTTGCCCACGAGGCGCCCACCCTGCACACCGCCGCCCGCGAAATAACTCGTCCAGCAATTCGGCCAGTGATCCCGTCCGCCGGCCGGGTTGACCTTTGGGGTGCGTCCGAATTCGGCCAGGTTGCAAACCAGCGTTTTGTCGAGCATGCCACGGTCGTAAAGATCTTCGATCAGCGCGCTATAACCCTTGTCATACATCGGCGCGACGATTTCTTTCATCCCGGTGATCGAAGTGAACGGCTTCGAGCCATGAATATCCCACGTGATCTCGTCAAACACCGTGATGAACGTATTGATCGTCACGAAACGAACGCCCGCTTCGATCAAGCGGCGCGCCAGCAGGCAGCATTGGCCGAAACGAGTCATGCCGTAACGCTCGCGGACCTTTTCGGGTTCGCGCGTCAGATCAAAAGCTTCGCGCGATTTCTCGCTCGTCATGAGCCGGTAGGCCGAGGAGAAGTTCGCATCCATTAAATCGGCGTTCGGACTCGCTTCGAAATTCTTCACGGCGGATTCGACCGTATCGCGCAGGCTCTGGCGCCGTTTCAGGCGCGCTTCGCCAATTTCCTGCGGCGGGAGCAGATCGGGCACTCTGAAATCGGGTTTGCTCGGGTCCGCATTCAGCACGAAGGGATCGTACGCCTTCCCGAGGAAACCGGCGTCCTGGCCGTGCGGAAGATTGCCGCCGGTTGGCCCCATCGGGATCGGCAGGATAACGTTCGCGGGAAGTTCGTTGCGCCGGCCTTTGAGATACTCCAATGCACAACCAGCGTGTGGTGTGTTGATGCCTCCAGTAAAAAGTCGGCCGGTTTGCATCATTTGATGCCCGGTATCGTGAACCGCTGCGGCGGTGTGATAACAGCTTCGAACGAGCGAGAATTTATCCGCGAGTTTCGCGTGCAGGGGGAAAATTTCGGAAATCTGGATGTCAGGATTGTTCGTCTTGATCGGTTTGAACGGACCCCGAATTTCACGCGGGGCGTCCGGCTTCATATCCCACGTATCGAGCTGGCTCGGAGCGCCGAGATTGAAAATCATGATGACCGACTTTTCATCATTGCCCTTCTGAACCGCGCCGAGCGATTGCAGCGCGGCATATTTCGACATCGTCAGTCCGATGGCGCCGAGCGCGCCCACCTGAAGAAAGTCGCGGCGGGTCAGTCCGTCGCACGTGGTAATCGAACCTCGGCCGATAATTTTTAGCATACGGTAAAAGGGTTAAGCGTGATCGTAACACCCCGATTTCCCTGCGGCAATGGCTCTTCAAGAGCAGAGTTGAGGGTTGAGGGTTGAGGGTTACTGAATCAACGCTTTTCGAGCGATCTTCTTAAGCCACTGAGCATGCGACTTTGCTTCTCCGCGGCCTGATACAGAATCTGGTAGTCGGTCTCATTCAAGTAGCCCTGGTTCCGACCGACCGTCGCTTGAGAGACGATTTCAAGCTGCCGGACGCTATCTCCACGAATCTCGCATAATCGGTGATTGAAGAGCGTGAACACCCCTCAGCGATATTCGATGATATCGATACTGCGGCACGGCGCATTTGATTGGTTAGACCAAAGCGTTCCTCATCCGGAAACTTTCGCGTTATCGAATAGACCAGATCCGTAAATTTGATCGCCTCATGCCACGTTTCCAGCTTTTCGAAGTTGAACATCCGACCTTATTACCGTCCCCACCCTCAACCCTCAACCTTCAACCCTCAACCTTCTCTTGCCCCTCAACCCACATCCAACGGGCTCGTCACCCCCAGCCCCGGCTTCTGCATCACATGCGTGTATATCTGCGTGGTCGTCACGTGCGCGTGACCGAGCAGTTCCTGGACCGTGCGGATGTCGTAGCCGGATTCGAGCAGGTGAGTGGCGAACGAATGGCGGAAGGTGTGGCAGCTGATCGGTTTGGGAATTTGAGAGAGTTGGACTGCGTTTCGCACCGCCCGCTGCAGGATAAGTTCGTGCAGGTGGTGCCGACGCTTTTTTCCGGAACGAGAATCCTCGGAAAGGCGCCCGGAAGGGAAAGCGTGCTGCCAACCCCATTCCCGGGCGGCGCGCGGGTACTTCCGTTCCAGTGCTTCAGGGAGATAAACTTCGCCGAAACCGTCGGCCACATCTTTTTCGTGCAGAATCTTTACGCGCGCGAGATGCTCCTGAAGTTGGGATTTAATGGAGGCGGGAAGCATCGTGACACGGTCTTTATCACCTTTGCCATTGCGCACGATGATCTGGTTGAGATCGAAATCGATATCTTTGACGCGCAGTCGAAGGCACTCGAGTAAACGCAGCCCCGTGCCATAAAGAAGCTTGGCCAGAAGCTGGTGCGTGCCGGACATGGCAGAGATGACCCGGCGAACTTCGTCACGCGACATGACCAGCGGAACGCGTTTAGACCGCGGGGCGCGGACCAGACCGTCCAGTTGACCGAGTTCCTGGTGCAGGACTTCGTGATAAAGGAACACGAGCGCGTTGAGCGCCTGGTTCTGGGTGGAAGCAGAGACCTTTTGATTCAGAGCAAGGTCCGATAGGAACGCCTGCACCTCTGGTGCGTTCATCTCGCGCGGATGGCGCTTTTGGTGGAAGAAGATGTAGCGCTTGATCCAATGGATATAAACTTCTTCGGTGCTAATCGCGTAGTGTTTAACGCGAAGGACCTCCCGGACCTGGTCGAGGAGTTTGGCTTTTGGGTTCGGGACGACCTTTGGCGACTTTCTGACGTAGTTTTCTGGATTTGGTCCTCGCGGTGGACCTGAATTAACCTGCTGTCGCGGAACGGTCATCTCTGGTATTGACGACGGTCGCCGGTCCCATAATATACGTCAAATGAGAAGTTCAGTTAGCGGTTAGGCGTCTTACGCTGTGTTTCCGGTCATATCACAAATCACGATGGCCGTGGGCTTAGTCGGCCTGCTCTTGGCGGTTTGGCGCCTTAGCGCACGGCGAGCCTGGCGAGTTCGCGCGGTTGTCTATGGCTGGGCTGCTTTTTTCCTATATGCGCTACTTTGCGCCGTCATCCTCCCGTCCAGCCTTCAAGGCACTCTCGATGCGGACACACTCGCGCGCGCGTTTCCGGACGGGACGATAGCGATGGCTGCGCTGGTAGGCGGTTGGTTCTGGCCGTTGGTTGTGGTTGCTGTCCGAATAGGCCGCGAGCGCAGGATTGGAGGTGAGCACGCCTAACACGACGCTGGAGCCAACGCGGACGGGCGCGCTCGGTTGGCCGAGAATGTGCGGGAGTTCTTGTGTTTTCGGTCCGCGTGGCTCAGCTTTGGAGCGTTAGGCGTCTCCGAGCGCACATGAGCAAGCACACGCAGACCAGTCGGGATGCCACCGAGAGGGAGTTGCGCGAGGCCGAGAGAGTTTTGAGCCTCACGCCGCTCCAGCAGCGCAATCATCCATCAGCAGTTCCAGCCGATCATGACAAGCTTTCGCACATCAACACCTACTGCGCGTTGCCGGAGTTTTATCTCGACCAGCCATTTACCTGCCGCGAGTGCGGCAAGAGAGAGATCTGGAAGGGTCGAGACCAGAAGTGGTATTACGAGGAAGCGAAAGGACACATTGATGCGAGAGCGGTCGAGTGCCATGATTGTCGCATCGCGAAGAAGCAAGCCAGAGTTTCAAATGACGCAGCCGCCTAACACGACGCTGGAGCCAACGCGGTTGGGCGCGCTCGGTTGGCCGGGAGTGTGCGGGTTTTCTTGTGTTTTAGGTCCGCGTGGCTCAGCTTTGAAGCGTTAGGCGTCGATGTATGGTTTCGGTGAAATCACGCCCACCCCAACCCCTCCCGGCCGGGAGGGGCAGAACAAAAGGGGGCCGCTTACCCCGGGTGTCGCGCGGCGCTCCGCTGTTTCCGCGCTGTACCCGGGGCTACTATCGTATCATCCCTCCGGGAATTCGGTTTGCGCTATGCGTGGAGTTCAGGTTGTTATGATCACGTCGCCTAACACGACGCTGGAGCCAACGCGGATGGGCGCGCTCGGTTTGCCGAGAGTGTACGGGAGTTCTTGTGTTTTTGGTCCGCGTGGCTCAGCTTTTGAGCGTTAGGCGTCTTAGCCTGCTGCGATGTTCACCAAAATCACAGAGCAGGTTCGGAGGTTCCTCGGAACGCTTCCTGTTTCATTTGAGCTTTCTGACGACAGCATCATTATTCGCAGCGGCAGCTCTACGCGGGAGTTGGTGCGCCTTATCGATATTGACTCGTGGCGCGTTGTTGTTTCTGATCCAGCGGCGGTTTCGATCCGTTTGCGTGACGGAGACAGGAGCATAGTTGTTGCGGATCACCGAGGCAATTTACGTGAGCTGTTGCAAGAAGTCGCAGGAGAGAAAGAGTCGCCATATGAGAACACCGCCTAACACGACGCTGGAGCCAACGCGGATGCGCGCGCTCGGTTGGCCGAGAGTGTGCGGGAGTTCTTGTGTTTTGTGTCCGCGTGGCTCAGCTTTTGAGCGTTAGGCGTCTATGCCGACTCGCGCAGGAAAAACGCAGACCGTGTTCAGCTCCTTCAGTCGCGACCGGGCAGATGCAGTGGTCAAGATACTTGGACAGGCTGGGTATCATTCGCAT
>JBGAGW010000012.1:0-205312 GCA_044226545.1 Limisphaerales bacterium | reverse complement strand
ATATGGGTCTTCCAAAAAGTTCCCCGTATCCATCAGTCCACCAAGCCATGGCGATTTGATTGCGTTGAGAATGCGCAGCAAACCTTCGGGCGTTCGCGTCAAGCCCCAATGATTTTCGAGTGCCAGCATCACGCCGCACTCCTGCGCCTTCGGCAGGCATTGCTCGATGCAATCGATGCACCATTTGAACCCTTCGTCCTCGGTCCGACCGGGCAGGATCGGTTCGATGCCGCGCTTTTCCATGAGCTCATCGAACGACTTGATCGTATTCCATCGTCCGGAATTAATTCGGATGCTTGGGATGCCCATCTGGTAGGCCAGTTCGATGCACTTAATCGTATGATCGACGTTCTTCTTTCGCTCTTCCGCCGATTCCTCAACGAAATCCTGATGGATCGACATGCAGATCAGATCGATGCCGTTGATGAACGCAGTGTGTTTTAACTTTTGCAAATAACCCCGCTCCTCCGAGTCCAATTGCCGATGGAGAATATCGACCCCGTGCACGCCGATCGCGGCAGCCTTTTCAATCACGGTTTCGACCGGTGTTTTGGGATCTTTGAAATGCCAGTAGGAGTAAGTCGAGATTCCGAGCTTCGGTTTGATTACCGGTGTTTCAGCAGCCGCTTTCACCGGCAGAGAATCCAGCAACGGAACGGCGGCCAGACTGGCCGTTTTCAAGAAGTCGCGACGTTTCATCAAAACGTCCTGTAACACGGGCCTCAGAAAATTCCAAGCGCGTTACTTCTGCGTTACTTCTCCGCCCCGGCCAGCAGCGTCTCAAAGTGCGGCGGCTGTTCCTCGCGAGCAACCACGCTGATCTCTATCTTCTTGAACCCGGCGCTCTCCAACCAACGATGCAGATCGCTCGTCTTGAATCCGAGCCAACGGTCGCCATATAACTCGCGCGCTTTGCCGAAGTCATGCTCCAGCAAATCCAAGATCATGATCTGCCCGCCCGTCCGGAGAATACGATGCGCACTTGCGAGGGCCGTCCCCGGCGTGGCGGCGTGATGAAGCGCCTGGCTAAGAATGACCAGGTCGACGCTGCCAGCCGAGATGGGTGGTGTCTCGAGATCGCCCATCCGAAACTCCAGATTCTTCAGCCCGTTCTTCTTCGCCTTCTCCGCACCGAAGGTGACCATCTTCTCTGAATTATCGACGGCGATCACCCGTTTTGCGCGCCGCGCGAGTAACTCACTCAACAAACCTTCACCTGATCCCAGATCCGCAATTTCCAAAGGCGGAATGATTCGCAGTAACAAATGCCCGAAGGCCTGCCACGACCGCCCGGGCCCGTAACTTCGGTCAAACCGCCCCGCAACTTGATTAAAATATACCTGCGCCTGCTCCTTCCGCAGCCCGAGGATGCGCCGCAAATTCACCGAATCAGCCGAATGCTCCGGTAGTTCCTGGCCTCCGCGAATCGCGAAATCAACAAAATCCTTCGTCCCTTTGTCGCCGTCCTTGTTTAATCGGTAAAAGGTCCGCTTGCCCTCACGGCGAGACTGCACGAGACCTGCTTCCTGCAATTGCCCTAGATGAGTCGAGATTCTCGACTGGCCCAGACTGGTGATTTCCTGCAGTTCATTGACCGACAATTCTTCCGATCCGAGCAAGGCGGCCAATCGCAACCGCGTCGGATCCGCCAACGCTCGTAAAGCTTTCAACATTCCGGACACGGCAGGACCTTATCCAAGGCTGGATTGGGTTGCACGCCCATACGTGAATGAGTGGACAAGCGACTCGTCTACTGGCTCCTCTGTTCGCGAATGCGACGACTGACCGTGCGCTGAAGGTCCAGTTCCGCTGCTCTCTCCTTTACGGGCGCATCAATCTCCAATCCACCATGAACTCCGGCAGGCTTTTCTCTCCCGGCCCCGCGACCGAATTGGAACTCACAGGAGTGTACGTGGTCACTTTCCCTTCCGCGTTCGTGGCAGCCCGCCAGAGGAGAATTTCTCCCTGCGCAGGCCGGCCCGGAGTAGAGAGATCGGACACGCTGTCCCATAGATGAACCTCTCGTTGGATCTCGTTTCCCCCGAAGGTTCCCGCAAGGAATAGTCTGTCTCCATTGCGAAATTTCCGCCGCCAGTGCTCTTGCGGTGCCAGTTCCTCTTCGTCACTTTGATAGTAGCCGCGGTAGGTGACCCGCACGGGCACCTCCGAGCCGTTGAGCAGGTCAAACTCAGCGCGGTGTTTCCGTTCATCGCGGAACTCGACAATCCAACTGATGACGAGAACGATGGCCGCGACGACGGCCAAACCCCGCCGAACGGGGGCAGGCTTGCTTGGAGATTTGCGTGGAAACATGCCTCATTAATCGATGGCATTAACCGCCTGTCAATTCGTTCCCGCGCGAGACAGGGCGAGTCCTGATTCGAGGCGGCGCTTGAGTCACAACAATGGATCCGGAATGCGCCGTCACGAGCCAGAACGAGGAAAATGTTTGTCGACCGTGAGGCTGGGCGTAAAATCCGCGAAAATGACTGCTGAAGAGCGACCATTGGAAAACAAATCTCTTCCCCAGAATGTCGTAACGTGTCTGCTGAAAGAAGTGCCCCTATTCAATCTTCTCGATGATCAGGAACGGGCTGAACTCGCCCGGCAGCTCGATCTGGTTTCGTTTTCGGCTGGTGAAGCAATTTTTAATTACGGGGATCCCGGTGACGCCGTTTACGTCATCACGTCCGGCGAAGCGGAGGTCTTTTACAAGAATGACACTGGGGAACGGATTGTCCTGGAAACGGCGAGGCGCGGTGACTTTTTCGGGGAGTTGTCGATGCTCGACAACGGCACTCGTACTGCCTCGGTGGTCGCGATCAAGGATACCACCGCTCTTCGTTTGGAGCGCCGGCATTTAGAAAGATTCCTTGAGCTTCGCCCAAAAGCGGCCATGGACCTGCTCGCGGCGATGAGTCGGCGTCAACGGGAGAATGTCGAAAGACTGCGTCATACCGCCACGCGCAACGTCAATGAAGAGTCGGAAGACAAACGCACTTTCGTACAAAAATCGGCGGACAGCATCGCTGAATTCTCCGGCAGTATTCCCTTCCTTTTGCTCCACGTTGTCGGATTCGGCCTCTGGATTGGGGTCAATTGGATTCCGATTCCGGGGCTCAAACCCTTCGACCCATATCCTTTCGGCTTTCTGACTCTGGCGGTTTCGTTGGAAGCCATTTTTCTTTCCGTGTTCGTTTTGCTCAGCCAGAACCGCCAGGCCGCCAAAGATCGCATCTATGCCGACATAGAATATGATGTCAATCTGAAGGCAGAACTCGAAATCGCGCACCTTCACGAAAAAATTGATCGCCTGACCTGTGATGTCCTCCTTCGCCTGGAACGGATTTACAAGCTACTTCCCAAAGATCCAGGCTCTGACACCGACGAGACACGCCGCATTTACGAGCTCGTTAAGCAGAAATAGAACCTGGCTTATGGAGCGCAATCCAGGAAAGTACTCGTTCGGCGACCTCTCTCGCCGAGAGGTGGGAAGTGTCAATCGTCCAGGTCTTCCAGGGAACGCGGGTCACCACCTCTGAATTCCACACTTCCCAGCGCATTTCTTCCCACCCACCGTTTATGATCACTTCAGGGCGGTATCGATGATCGACCACGTGATGTCGTATCCACTCCGCAAACGCGACGTGATGCGGAATGTATTCTGGAGTGTCGCCCCGCTGAACTAACCGCTCGATCTGTCTCTCCGGCGAGCTATCCAGGAGGCAAACCTGGATATCGTCGAGCTCAGCCGCACCCGGAACTGCGTAAAGTTCTCCGGGTGGGACTGGATCTCCGCAAAGCAGGAAATGCGTTCCGGATTTCTGGTGTTTCAACGCCAATTGAACCACTTGCTGCAGAGCCTGGTGCCGCCAGCGCAGACTCCATTCGGGAATAATACCGAGAGTTCCAAACTCACACGACGCTACCTCCGGGGCAATTCTGCCTTCTATTAACTTGCGTACGGTGGACTTGCCGACACCGCTCGCGCCTGTCACAAGAAAGAACATTTCTAAAAGCTTAAGAATCCAACGTTCTGCGGGCAAGGATCGGCAAGTAGTCGCTCAGCGTCCGTAGAGATCGATCACCCGATTGATTGCGGCTCGACAGACCGTGCAGAACTCAGGGCTGCGCGTGAACATGATGCAGTTTAGTTCCGGACGGTAATAACCCGCGGACTGATAAATCGCGCCTTCGAAAGCGCCAACTTTACCATCATGCTTCTCGCCGGCGAAGAATCCTTTCTCCCAGTCGCGCAACTCCGCAAAGAGCGTTTCCATTTCCTCTTCCGGGCGTTTATCAGCCCGCAGTTTCTCGCGGCGCTTCTGGTATTCCCGCGCGTGTTTGTCGTACTCGTCTTTGTTCCACCGCGATGGAATCTCAATTCCCGGGTTGAGAAAATCTTTCCACTTCAATCGGTCCGGATTCAATAAGGCGGTTACATTAGGTTCGTATGGCTCCACTTTGTGAGCCGGTGGATTATACGCGACAGGGGAGGTGTAGTATTCATCCGCGAGATCGGCAAAATGGTGTCCGAACTCATGCACAAAGATATACGGTGCCTGCGCGCTGTCCGCCGCGACCGTTCCGTAGAGATTAAAGATGCCGCCGCCGCCGTAGGTTTTGCTGTTCGTAATGATTTCAATGAATTCGTACGGTGCAAACTGCGCGTAGTATCGCACCGCCCAGTTGTCATACGTCAGTATGTAACGTTCGGACCCAAACGCATCGTAACTGGCTCCGAGCGGTGAGGCATGCTGAATGCCGGTCGAAGGCCTCGATATTCCGGACTCGTGTGCCGGCGGACATAAGCCCCAGACGTTAAAATCGGACCGACGCGATTTGAATGGCTCGGTCGCAAACAACCGATCGAGCAAACGCCGAGCGTCTTTCTTAAACTTGTCCGACTCAGCAGCCGTATACCCATCTCCCATGATCAGGAAATCAACCTTGGTCGCGGAGTCGCCATGTTTCTCCAACTCGATCAACTCGACCGGCGCAAATCGTTTTGCGCGATCGACAAACATGTCATCTGGATCAACGCTCGCGTGCCAAACCTCGTGAAACATATTTTCCGCGTCCCGTTTCTTCACAATCACCTGCACTGGCTTCTCCGGCGCGGGAAATCGTAGCGACTCCTGAAACGTGCGATTGACACTCTTCGCCTCGTCGGTCGTCTCCCATTCCCCGTAAATGGAACTGAACCCGCGCGAGTAGAGAATCCTATTGCTCGCGCGATCTCGCACCTCGAACAGATATTTGCCAAGATTCATCTCGTCGATCGTCTTGCTCGGATTTCCTGGCCACGGCAGCGGTTCGACCACAACTCGATCCACACTGAACAATTCTTGTGTCGAGTTGCCAGTGTGAAAATAGTCCAGGCGCATCGTCGAGGCAGCGCCAGCCACGCTCGCCGTCAGGAAGAGAATCAGTGCTCGAAAGAGTTTCATTCTTTCCACACCTTGTAGCAGTCGAGGTCACGAGATTCAAATCTCGAACCGTTTAGTTTTACGCTTGTGAACCTCTGCATGCCCAAGGAAACTGCGGCCATGACGCAAATGGTGACCGTTGAGGAAATTGCCAGACAGGTCCGGAACATTCCGGATTTTCCGAAGCCGGGAATTCAGTTCAAGGACATTACCCCTGTACTGGCCGATCCCAAGCTCTTTGCCGGGGCGATTGATCTGCTGATCAAGAATCATGTACCAGGGACCATTGATGCTGTCGTGGGAATCGATGCACGCGGGTTCATCTTTGCCGCCGCCGCCGCTCTGAGACTGCAAGCCGGGTTCGTGCCGATCCGGAAGAAAGGCAAACTGCCCTTTGATACGCACGAAGCCTCCTACGAACTGGAGTATGGATCAAACACGGTGGCCATTCATGTGGACGCGGTAAAACCCGGCAGCAAGGTGCTTCTCGTGGACGATCTCCTGGCGACGGGCGGCACGGCCGGCGCAGCCATTTCACTTCTGCAAAAAATTGGGGCCAATATCGTCGAGGCATCTTTCCTCATTGAACTGGGATTCCTGTCCGGGCGCGCGAAGCTGGACCGGGTTCCTGTCCGATCCTTGATCACTTACTGATGAGAACGTTATTGCCGGTGCGTGACTACGCATTGGGAGAAACGTTAAGCAGCGGCCAGGCATTCCGCTGGCGTGAAATGGACGGAGTGTGGGAGGGCGTCGTCGGAAACAAATGGGTTCGACTCTCGTCAGTCGACTCCGGGATTCGGGCGGAAACCGCAGAACCGGTCTCAAACTGGAATTGGATTACCGATTACCTTCAAACAGGCACAGATTTGCCGCAGGTTATCGCAACCTTTCCGCAGGATGAACACCTACGAAACGCGGTCTCAGAATGCTGGGGGCTCCGCTTGCTGAAACAGGAACCGTGGGAGTGTCTCGCCTCGTTCATTCTTTCCTCGACCAAGCAGATCGTTCAGATCCAACAAATCATCGGGATAATGTGCGAACGCTTCGGAGAATCACTTCCCTGCCCGACCGCTTGCGCCTTTTCTTTCCCCCGCGCAGAAACGCTCGCAGCACTTTCAGAGTCCGATCTGCGTTGTTGCAAAATGGGCTTTCGCGCTCCGTACCTGCGCGCGACCGCCCAAATGGTGGCACGCGGTGAGATTGACCTGCAGGTCATCGCCAAACTCGATGTGCAAAACGCCAGGAATGAGCTCATGCGTTTGCCAGGTGTCGGTCGCAAAATTGCCGATTGCGTGCTCCTCTTCGCTTATAACTTCCAGCAGGCCTTTCCGGTGGATGTCTGGATTTTAAAAGCACTAAGGCAGCTCTATTTTCCTCGCCGTCGTCCGACACCGAAACGATTGCTCGACTTCACGCAAACGTACTTCGGCCCGAACGCCGGTTACGCCCAGCAGTATCTTTTTCATTACATGCGCACCCGCATCGGTCGAACAAAATGAAAACCCTTGATGTTCTCCTTACCCCCGCCGATTTCCAGGCTTTGAATGAACGCCGTCTTCGCCACGCCACTTGCGTCGTGTTCGACATTCTCCGGGCCACTTCGAGCATCGTTTCCGCACTGGCGAACGGCGCCCGCGCCGTCATCCCGGTTCAAACCATCGAGGAAGCAGTCGAAGCAAAGCGCGTTAATCCTTCTGTGCTGCTGGCGGGCGAAAGGGAAGGCTACCGCATCACGTCCAAACTCACGGGCAGCATTGATTTCGATTTCGGGAACTCGCCGCGCGAATTCACGGGTGCCGCAGTGAATGAGAAGACCCTCATTATGACGACCACCAACGGAACGCGTGCTCTCAAAGCATGCCATGGTGCGCGCGAAACCCTCGCCAGCAGCTTCCTCAATCTCCACTCGACCATCGCTTACTTGCGCTCCGGCCCCGTGCAAGATCTTTTCATCGTCTGCAGTGGCACCCATGAAGAGGCTTCACTTGAAGACACCCTCGCAGCCGGGGCACTGGCCGACGCGCTTTGGCCGTTACTGACAAGCAGCCACATCAGCGACTCGGCGCAAATAGCCCGTTTGATTTACCAGCGATTCGAACACGATTTGCTGAATGCGATGACTTTTGCCAGAAACGGGCGCCGCCTGCTCGCTATACCCGAACTGCGTGACGACCTTTCCTTCTGTATGCAGCGCGATGTTTTTTCCGTCATTGCACGGATGGAGGAGAACGGATGTGTGGTGCGGCTCAGCTAAATTCATGCAAACCGCGGCTTGACAACGTTTGACACCTGAGCACGCCTTATGCTACGTTCCGCCGCGATTAGATCCGGCCTAAGGTATGAGCTCTTTCCTCAACCAACAGGTTTTGGTCCTTAACCGGCTTTGGCAGGCGGTCAATGTCTGCTCAGCCCGGCGCGCTCTGACTCTGCTTTTTGAAGGCCACGCTCAGGTCGTTCTGAACGCGCCCGATGGTTCTTTTCAGACCTACAACTTCAAGGAGTGGCACGACTTCTCGAATGAAGAACCGCACCCCGAGAGCATCCATACGGTTTCCTTCCGCATCCGCGTCCCCCGCATCATCGTCCTGATGCTCTTTGACCGTATGCCAAAAAAAGAGGTGAAGTTCACCCGGCACAACATTTTCGAGCGCGACCACAACACCTGCCAATATTGCGGGAAGACTTTCGAACGCAAAGATCTGAACCTCGATCACGTGGTTCCTCGGGACCGCGGCGGCCCCACCACCTGGGAAAATATCGTTTGCTCCTGCATCCCTTGTAACACCAAAAAGGCCAATTGCACCCCGACCGAAGCAGGTATGCACCTGATCCGGAAACCGAAGCGACCGAAGTGGCGCCCGTTTATTCAGATCAACTTTGGCGTGCCTTACCACGATAGCTGGAAACACTTCCTCGACCTTGCATATTGGAATGTGGAACTCGGCGAATCCGCCGGCTAGGAGCCTGTTCAATGGTGACGTTCATTGTAAAGTTTCCTTACAAGCCTGACCACCGTATCAGCATTTGCCCGATGCAGCAAATCGCGTAAGTCCTTCCAGCCTAACCCTCGGCGCTAAACTGGCTTCCGCTGGCATGGATCATGCCTTATCCAGACGACCGATCAACAAAACAACCTATGAAATCAATACTTACATTTGTCTTGGCGGCTGTTGCCGCTGCTCCCGTGTTCGCTAACGTTGTTCCCACAACTCCCGCTCCGGACGGAGGGGCGACTGCTCTCCTGGCCGCTCTTTCTTTCGGCGGCCTGGTTCTCGCGAGAAACGCGATGAAAAAACGTTAGACTCGGCACTACTTGGAGAGGTGATCTTGCTCCATCTCTTCAGGGCGTGCTTCTCTACCGTTCTGTTACGGACGTTAGAGAACTACGCCCTCCACCTTTAAACCGCCAGTTGCGCTAGCAACCGCGGGTCTGCATCGCCCGATCAATTCCCAGTCATATGGTATGCTCTGCGCGACGTGAAGATCGGTCTCCTTCTTTCAGGGGGTGTGGATAGCTCGGTGGCACTGCGGTTGTTGCAACAATCGGGCGAGCGGGACATTACTGCTTTTTACCTCAAAATCTGGCTCGAGGACGAACTCGCCTTCCTCGGGGACTGCCCTTGGGAAGACGATCTGAAGTACGCTCGGGCGGTATGCGAACAGGCGGACATCCCGTTGCGCATCGTTCCTTTGCAAACTGAATATCAGGACCGGGTCGTAAACCATGTGATTACCGAATTGAAGGCGGGTCGCACCCCAAGCCCAGACATCCTGTGCAACTCCTGGATTAAGTTCGGTCTCTTCTTCGACAGAATCGAACCCGGTTTCGACAAAATTGCCTCGGGCCATTACGCGCAGGTGGAACAACGTGACGGGGTTTTCTATTTGAAGCGTTCGCCGGACCCAGTCAAGGACCAGACCTATTTTCTCTCCCGCCTGACGCAACAGCAGCTCAGCCGAATTCTGTTTCCAATCGGCCACCTCACGAAAAAGGAACTGCGAAAACAAGCGGAAGCGTTTGACCTGCCCAACAAAGAACGTCGCGATAGCCAGGGAATTTGTTTCCTCGGCAAAATCAAATATCCCGAATTCGTCCGCTTTCATCTCGGTGAGAAAATGGGTGACATCCTGAACATCGCCAGCGGCGAAAAGCTCGGCGAACACAAAGGCGTCTGGTTCCACACAGTCGGCCAGCGCAAAGGCTTGGGCATGGGCGGTGGGCCTTGGTACGTGGTCAAGAAGGACATCGCAGCCAACATTGTTTACGTCGCGCATATGGAGAGTTACCTCCTACACGCACGAAAAGAGTTCACAATTTCGAACATCCACTGGATCAACGAACCACCCGCCAGCGGCGAGCAGCTTCTGACTAGGGTTCGCCACACACCACGCTTGGAAAGTGCGACCGTTGAACAACTTCAAGCAGATCGGTGGCGCGTCACCCTCGACGAAAAGGACCAGGGGATCGCCGCCGGTCAATCAGCCGTTTTCTATCGTGGCGAGATTTGCCTCGGCAGCGGCGTGATTGACTAAGCCAATTCCCGACATCGCGCCCTGCCGCTGGCTGATCGCGAGAAAGGGAGTCAACGCATTGAGAGGCGCCGCCCGGTGCGCCACTATGATCGCATGAAGAAGCTCGTGCTCTTTAGTGACAGTTGCATCTACATCCAAACCACGGAAGACGACAAACCGGATGCAGCCGAGGAATGAATTCGAAGCCCCTCTGATTTCAGTCAGCGGGGCTCTTTCCTTCCATCAATTCAGATCAAACAGCAGCACTTGCGACGGTCTATTTGCCGCCAATTCGATCTTCTTCTCTCCCGAAATTGCCGCGGCGTCGCCCGTTTGAAGCGTTTGCCCGTTAAGAACAACTTCGCCGTCCGCAACGTGCACCCAGGCATGCCGATTTGATCCGAGGCTATGCGTAACCGTCTGCTTCGGATTCAATTTGGCGAGCCAGAGTTCTGCGTCCTGGTTGATCGCGATTGAACCGTCGCGACCGGTCTTGCTCGTCACAAGATTGAACGTTCCGCTGGCAGCGCTCGCAAAGGACTTCTCGCCGTAACGTGGCGCTGCCCCCTTACGATCTGGAGTAATCCAGATCTGCAGGAGATGCACCGCTTCGTCTTTCGACGGGTTGAACTCGCTGTGCAGCACACCGGTACCTGCGGCCATGTATTGAACATCGCCCGGCTTGATTAGCCGGCCATTGCCCATCGAATCACGATGCTCCAATTGTCCGCTCAGGATGTAAGTAATGATTTCCATGTCGCGATGCGGATGTGTATCGAAACCCATTCCCGGCATCACGAGATCGTCATTAATCACCCGCAGCGTACGGTACCCCATCCAGTTTGGATCGTAGTAATTCGCGAAGCTGAAGGTGTGGTAAGAATCGAGCCACCCATGTTCCGCGTGGCCCCGTTCGTTCGCTCTTCGTACATTCATCATGGGTAGATAATCGCACACCCCGGTCGCCGAAGTGAAAGACCGAGTTTCTTGCGTCAGCATACCCAAAATGCATACTCCTCGCGATGGAACTGCGGCACCTGCGTTATTTCGTGGCGGTGGCGAAAACGGAAAACGTTTCGCGCGCCGCGTTGAAGCTCCATCTCTCACAACCGGCGTTGAGCCGGCAAATCCGCGACCTCGAGGATGAGCTAGGCTTTCAACTTCTCGAACGCAGCGCAAAATCCGTGAAGCTCACGGATGCAGGACGCGTTTTTTTGGATGAAGCACGGGCCGTGCTGGAGCGAGTAGATGTTGCAGTGGCGAATGCACGGGCAGCCGCCATGGGACAACACGAGGAATTGCACATCGGCTACGCTCCAACCTTAACAGCACGCTTCCTGCCGGGAGCCTTGCGCAGTTTCCAAACAGCCATGCCCGATGTAAGTGTGAAACTGCACGATCTCGCTTCCGAAGAAATCGTCGCCAGCGTTCGCGATTCCAAACTTCAACTCGGGATCACCGTGCGCCCGGTGAAAAAATCACTGCGCGGACTGCGCTTCGAAGAACTGCGCCGCGAACCGCTCCGCCTCGCGGTTGCACCGCAGCACTCCTTCGCCCGACGCCGTGCCGTGTCTCGCGACGAAGCCGTCCGGCAACCGTTCGTCACCTACAGCCGCGCGGAGTATCCCGATTATCACGAAATGCTCGATAAGATTTTCGCAGGGCTGAAAACAAAACCAAAAATCGTGGAAGAACATGACGGCGTCGCCAGCCTGATCTCCGGACTGGAAGCATGCGACGGGGTTGCAATCGTGCCGGAATCGATCAGTTGCATCGCGGGAGTGCGATTGAGACTTCTCGCCTTGGCCCCTGAGCCCGAACCGCTCGCCGTGGGGGTAGTGCTCCGAAACGAGGAGTTACCGGCAAGCGCGAAGGAGTTTCTGGATGCGCTTAAATCTGCCGTTCCAAAATCGTGAATGTTCAGCCCTTCCGGTCGATACGCGGCAGACGCTGCTCCTTTACCCACGCCGCGTAATCAGTCTGAATCGCTTTCTCCAGGATTCCTTCGGAGCACTCGGCCAGACGTGCCGCTTCGGCCAACGCCGCGCGGTATCGCTTCAACATCTCCGGACGTTCGGATGCTTCGCACGTCCGAAGGTCATAAAAGGCGCCATGGACTGCTGCGATGTACTCAGGCCGCGGCATTAAAAATTCGTTGCTGGACTGCTTCGAGTTCCGTCCCGGGAAACTCAACATGACGAGTGCGATAGAAAATGCGAACCAAGTCCAAGGAGGCGGCCAGAGACTCGCGCGTCTGTCCGCTGGCGGATGGGTCAACTTCATGCAAATCGACCTGATGCAAAAGCCATGTTCCGGTTCCAATTGCCAAACTTATGACAGCATTGTGGAGGGCAAGGGAATCGGAACTGGGACTGTCATCTTCCAGCAGAGCGTCATCCAGTTCTCGACAAAGATCTACCAGGTCTAACCACGAGATTACTTGAGCGGTTGAGATTCCGATCGAACGTTGAACACGACTCGCTAGCCGAGCTGCAAAACGGCCGGCAACACGTTTATCAACTGCTTCCCCGCTCGCGCTCATTGTCTGCCAACAGTGCCATATTCCCGAATTCGCAACAAGCAATGGATGAATCAACGAGGCGCGCCCAGCGCTTGAGCCTCTTTCATGACTTGTTCGGCTTGGGCTTCGCGTCCCGTCTTTCGATAGAGTTCAGCCAGGCTGTTAGAAGCTTCGAAATTGTCCGGATACATCTTTTGCGCCAAACGCAGCGTCTCTTCACCTTCGGAGAGAAAATTCCGGTCGATCAAAAGGTTCGCCTGCGCGACGGCCATGTGCGACCAGGCTTTTCGCGGATAATCGTCCTGAGCGGTTGTGCTTTCGAGGAGCTCTTTTGTGTTCGAACGCCACGCTTCCACAGCCTGCGCTGCGGTTTCGGCAGTGAGTTTACTCTCGTCACCGGCGCGCAATTCCATGACCGGGCCGAGCGGAGCGGCGTCTTTGTAGGTGGATTTCAGCGAAAAGGATTCTTCGAGAGCGAACGTTTTTTCGGGATTCAGTTCGAGCAGCCGGTTGAGGAGAAGCTCGTTGATCGATATCACCGCCATTTGGCCGGACACCTGCGTTTTCCCATCAACCACGGCGAAGTTCTCACCGGGGCGAACTTGTTTCGGTTCGTTAGGAAAATCCCGGTCGTGCGCCACGCGGGCTGTAATGTCGTCGATGTATTGCTTGAAAGCGGCATCCTGATCGCTCTGCTGCGGCAGGTTCAGACGATCCCCATAGATCGTCTTGAGATAGTCTGTGTAGGAGTTATCCGCGAGCGCATTCTGGGTGAAGATGACGCGGTGCTCGCCCTCGCTGGTTTCGTTCAAGAACGTGTTGATGAACGCACCGGGATCGGTGCCGCCGATGAAAATCATGTCTGGCTTGAGTGAGCCGAGGACCTTCTCGCCATACTTGAGCAACTGCTCCGCTGGCCAGTGGCGTGTTTCCCATTGAATGCCTTGCGTTTCCTGGATCGGGCGCCAAATGGCGTAAAGATCTTCGTCTGGCTGACCGTTGGGATCTTCGTGGCGTTGGTGGAGTTCTTTGAAGATTGCATCCGCCTCTTCCCAGTGGCCTTGCTCCAGAGCATCAAAGAAACGTTCGACCTCGGGCGGGACTGGTTTGCCTGTTCGCCGCGCGAGAGAGTTCATGAGCTTTCGACGATTCGCCGCGAACTGAACAAGCTTGCCCGCAACAATTTCCTCGGCTGACTGAGGCGGCCCGGGAATCCGGCGCAGGCGGGGAAAGGAGTCAGGGCGAATAATAGAAGTTCCAGGTGATGTGGGGGTGAACCGTTCGGAATTGAATTGGGTTGTGGAGTTGGTTGCGGTTCGCGGCGTTGTGAATCTAAATAGAACAATCGTCGCGGTCAGAAATAGTGCGCCGAGGACAAGCTTCAAAACTGTGCGGTTCCGATCTTGCATCATTATGAGTGACACCGAGAAGTATCAAATTTGTATGAGAAAGACTTGCGGACAGGAATGTCCGCGCTCCGCTCATCAGATGGCACGCTTGATTTCTTTGAGCTTTTGGAACTCCGGCTTGGTGCTGTAGTGCTTGTCGAGCGGATAGCAACCGCTGATCAGGCCGTTGCGCGGGCCGGTGGTACAATCGCTGAACGTCCGACAAATTTGCTTTTTCTCAATCTGGCCGGAACTCAGCGCATCGCTCAAGAGTGACGGATAGCTTAAAACGGATCGGCCCAGGCCGACCACGTCTGTCCAGCCCTGACGGACAACGGCCTGGGCGACGTGAGGAAGATACTCTTGTAGATAGCTGTAGGCGCTGCCGATCAAGATCATATTTCGCGGCGCGCGTGCGCGGATTTGACGGACGACATCGATCTGGCGCGCCACATCGATCAGTGGATCGTGAGCGGGTTGGTAGCCGTCTGAAGGCGGATAGGCGGCAGGACGTTGGATATGAGGATTGTAGTAAGGCGAACCGGCGGTCAGGTTGAGCAGCTTCACTCCGAGTTCGGCGCACATATCAACGAAACGGAATGTTTCCGACAAGTCGTATTGCGTCGGGTCTTGCTGGCTGACGCCAAAACCATATTGATAGGGCAGACTCGCGGAGAAATCTTCGGGAATGCCAGGGCCGAGCTTGCCGGGTTGTGAAAGTGTAGGATCTGGACGGAACGGAACAAAGTCGAACGCGCTCAAGCGCACCGCAATCTCAACAAGGTTACCGCTGGATCGGATTCCGCTGATGATATCGCGGAGGATGCGCGTGCGGTTTTCGAATGAACCTCCGTATTTGCCCGCGCGTGTGTGAGCGCCGAGAAATTCGTGCAGGAGATAGCCGTGGCAATGCTTGATATCGACGAAGTCAGCGCCAACATCCGACGCAATCCGCGCGGCACGGACGTAATCGCCAATGAGTTCTTCGACGGCTTCGTCCGTAAGCACGGCCGCGTGGTCCGCGATGCCGAATTTGCGGTCGAGAATGGGATGGCGAAAAGCGATGCGCGGTTTGAGGCGCTTTTTGTCGTCTGGACGGCAGAAGCGTCCGGAGTGAGTGAGTTGAAAACCGATGACGAGATCGTCAGTCGTTCCGTAGCGCAGTTGATGAGCCTCAACCAGGGCACGCCGAAGTTGCGCGATCCCGTCCTGATTTTCGCGCGAGAGGATCAGCTGGTTTGGGTTGGCGCGACCGTCTGGACGAACGGCCATGGCTTCGCCGCCGTAAATCATTTTCGCGCCGCTCTCGCCGAACCGCGCCCAACGCCGGCGCATATCGTCGCTGATGCCGCCGGTGGTCGTTCCGTCCCAACCTTCCATGGGCTGAATGGCGATGCGATTGCCGATCGTCTTTCCAGCAATATGTAAGGAGCAGGGTTGGGAGAGGGGTGACTCTGGAGCACGGAGAACTTCGTCGTCGCAAGGCAAATCGATTCCCAAGCTGGCGCAATGATTGCGAAACTCTGCGACAGTTCGAAGAGACGGAATGCGTGTTAGTTTGAACGGTTCGCTCATGGCGCGAAGAACGTCAGGTACGGCTCTCGTTCTATTTCTTTCCAGACCATCAACCCAGCTTCACGCAGTGATAGTCGCCCCACATGGAGCTTTCGCCATTGGGAACGTTTTGGCCGCGCGGCACGAAATCCCAGCCATTGGGGCGATGATAGACCGAGTGAAGGAGCAACCCCTGGTGCCTCGGCGACGTGGAGAGGTAAGGTTCAGCGAGAAGCGTCCGCAGAATGCTCAAGCCGGCCGCGCGATAGTTATAGCGCGCTCTTTGGCCCAGGTAACGGCCTAAGCGCAGAAGCCCTTGGGCCGCGATGGCGGCAGCGGAACTATCGACGGGTTCGAATTCGTTGAAGGGATCCGCGGGGCGCTGTTTATCACTCAAAAGGTGCGCGTTCGGCGCACCCGTATCCCAGATCGGAACACCGCATGAGAAACTGTTTTCGATATAAAAATCGGCCGTGGCCGTGGCGGCTTCCAACAGAATTTTGGTGATCGCTTTCTGCCCTCCCGGACCGGCGAACTCATCGCCGTTTCTAGTGCGCAGGAATTCGAGTTGCTCCGCGAATCCGCAGATGGCCCAGGCCAGACCGCGGGTCCATGTCGAAAACGGCGAGTAGCCTTGTTGTGAATTTGGACAGCGATAGTTGCCGTCATTGCAATTGAAAACGCTTTCGTGCGCGGTGCGTCCACGCAGATCGTATG
Source organism: Limisphaerales bacterium (assembly GCA_044226545.1). Lineage (GTDB taxonomy): Bacteria > Verrucomicrobiota > Verrucomicrobiia > Limisphaerales > SXQI01 > DASVNK01. Next base: position 189,188 of record JBGAGW010000012.1, on the reverse strand, counting down.
CGTCTCGGCCTGATCCGTAGTAAATGGCAAAGGTCGCCGTCGTTCGCGCATGTTGGACCAGCCGATCTAATAAGGAAATCCGCACGTCCCTTTCGCCCATGAGCAAATGACCGAGTTGATGGGCTATTGCCAGCGAGCGCAACGAACGCATCGTATCAATGAAGAGTGAGTGCGGCCCGTTGAAGGAATAGACGAAGCCGTCGCCATTGGCGATACGAGTCCAGCGCGCCGCCTGCACCGCACCGGAAATTTTCAGTGCGAGCTCACAGAAATTTCTTTCGTCATCTGGAATTTTCCCTTCGTGCATCAGGCGCCAGAGATTGCCGTAGGTGCTGACGTTATTGAAACCGTGGTCATGCACACCGATATGCGAGACGTGTGTCGCCATTGTCCTCACGATGCGCGCATGAGCGTGATCGATAAACTCGGTTTCGCCGGTGGCATCGAATTGGAGCAAGGCGCTGCCAAATTGAAACCCGCGGGTCCATTCAGTCCAACCGCGTGTGGTGTATTTGCCCTTCACGGTGAACACTGGCGTTCCGCGCGAATCGTCCCAACTGCGTTCCAGGTCCCAAATCTTGCTCGCCGAAAGCTCGAACATCCGCTGGAGCGGTTTGCGCAGATCTTCGGGAGTGATGGTCGTATCGATCTTCATCATCAAAGTCGCCGCAGGTGAAATCCGCCATCCACATTGATCACCTCGCCGGTGCTGAACGGGAAGAAATCCTGTGCAATCGCTGAAACCGCTTTGGCCACATCGTCGGGACGTCCCCAGCGCGCGATGGGCGTCAAACCGCCGGCAATGAGTGTATCGTATTTCTCTTTCACACCAGCGGTCATATCCGTTGCGATGATCCCCGGTCGAATTTCAAAAACGCCGATATCATGCGGCGCAAGAGCCGAAGCAAAAAGCGCGGTGACCATGGAAAGGCCGGCTTTCGAGATGCAGTATTCCCCGCGATTGGTCGAAGCCGCGTAAGCGCTGACGGAAGAGATCGTGATGATTTTAGGACGGTATTCCGCGCCAAGGCGTCCCTTCGAATCAATCATGTAACGAGCCGCAAGCTGAGTCAGAAAAAAAGGTGCTTTGAGATTTGTTGTAATGAGCTCATCGAAACTCTGCTCGGTGGTCTGCAGCAAATCCATCCGTTCTCGCGGCGCGATGCCAGCGTTGTTCACGAGCAGATCCAATCGCCCAAAACCGTCACGGGCCTGGTTTATCAAGGCCTCTCGCGCCGATGAGTGCCCAATGTCTCCCCTGCCCTTTTCCACACGAATCGCTTTTCCCGCTGCCAGACAAGCTTCAGCGGTCGACTGTGCGGCGGTTTCGTCAGAACGATAATTGAGGAGAAGATCAAATCCGAGCGTCGCCAATTGAAGCGCGATCCCGCGGCCAATTCCACGGGAGGCTCCGGTGATGAGAGCGACTCGGTTCATTCAAATTCAGAAGAGGGTTTGACACGAATTTCACGAATTAGCACGAATGAAAAACTCCTAATTCGCTAAAATTAGTGCAATTCGTGTCAGAGCCAAATCGCTCTCTTAGCCTCTCGAGAAATTTTCGGCCAGGGCGATCGCTTTGAGCATGGCTTTGGATTTGTTCACGGTTTCCTGAAATTCAAGTTCGGGAACAGAATCGTTCACCCAACCACCGCCTGCTTGCACGTAGGCTTTGCCGTCCTTGAGTAGAGCTGTGCGAATCGTGATGCAGCAATCGAGATTTCCGTTGAAGGAGAAATAGCCAACACATCCGCCGTAGGGGCCGCGCGCGGTTTGTTCCAGCTCAGAAATAATCTGCATCGCGCGGATTTTGGGTGCACCGCTGAGCGTGCCGGCGGGGAAAGTGGCGCGCATCAAGTCATACGGAGTGCGGTCCTGCCGCAAACGGCCCTCAACCTGGGACACGATATGCATCACGTGGCTGTAACGTTCGATGATCATGAGGTCCTTCACCTGGACAGAACCGAAGTCACACACCCGGCCGATGTCGTTGCGCGCGAGATCAACGAGCATCACATGCTCTGCGCGCTCCTTCGGATCAGCGAGCAGCTCCTTCTCGTTTTGTAAATCTTCGTCGGGAGTTTTACCTCTGGGACGTGTCCCCGCAATCGGACGAATCTCGACCTCGTGATCTTCGCAACGCACATGAATCTCAGGAGAAGCTCCGACAAGAGAAAAGCCATTCAGTTCCAGGAGGAACATGTATGGCGAGGGGTTGATCGAACGCGCGGCGCGATAGATATCTAGTGGCGAAGCCTTTACCTGCGTCGAAAACCGCTGGGAGCCCACGACCTGAATGATGTCGCCGCTCACAATGTATTCCTTGGATTTCAGGACGTTCGCCAGAAACTTCTCCTTCGGCATGTTCGACTCGAACGGAATCTGCGGAACATCCTTGGGCACCGTGATCGGCGTGTATTCGGTCGGTTGTTCCAGCAGGGAAATGAGGCGTTCGATTTCGGCGACAGCGTTTTCGTAAGCCTCCGCGGGCGTCGCAAAATCATCGACAATCGCATTCACCAAAACCGTGAGTGTTTGATTCACGCGGTCGAAAATCAGCAATTCATCCGCGATCAAAAAATAGAGCGTTGGTGTGCCGAGATCATTTCGAGGCGGACGCGGAACAACAGGCTCGACGTCATGAATATATTCGTAACCGATAAAACCAACTGCACCACCGGTGAAGCGCGGCAGGTCGGGAAGGGTCACGGGACGAAATCGTTTCAGGACTTTTTCGATGACCGCCAGGCCATCGCGAACACCGCCTTCATTTCGCGAAAGAGTAACAGTTTCGAGAACTTTGCCTTCCTGGATGTAATCAACCTTATCGCCATTCTGACGAACGACGGCTCGAGGGTTGCAACCAACAAACGAATAGCGCCCGAGATGCTCGCCACCTTCCACAGACTCGAAGAGGAACGACTCGCCCTGCCCGCGGATTTTATAATAAGCCGAGACCGGCGTTTCCAAATCCGCAAGCAACTTGCGCGTGACCGGCACAAGGTTGCCCTTCTGCGCCAGGGACAAAAATTCCTCAAGGGACGGCGAATACATAATCCAACGCTTCGGAACCGACAGGTCGAGGCCCCAAATACGGGCGATTCTTTACCATCGCATCACGCGTGAAGCAAAGGAATGATTGCGCCGCCCTGGCGTAGGATGAGAAGGGTGAGTCCGCATTTGCGCGCCGCATCCTGAAGCGCTCCGGCTCTTGTCGCGAGAGGAAGTTTTCGACGTTTCGCAACTTCCAGGTAGGCGGCATCGTAAACGGTGAGACCGTATCGGTTAGCCAAATCAGTCGTTTCGCCAAGTGCCCGGTCAATCCCTTCATCGTCCAGGATCGGACGAAGCGCACTCAACGCGGCGAGGGCAGTTTTGCGGTACGATGATTCGATGCGTTTCCGTCGTTCCAGCACCAAAAGCGTATTCGCCGCTTCAAAGGGCCACAAGGCGGTCGTGACAAAATCCCTGCCGACGGAAACCTCCTCCAAAAGTGCGTCGCACTCCGCGCTGCCCTGGGACTGCACGGTCCACGCAATAGCTACAGATGAGTCTGCCACGAAAGCGTCCTTCATCTACGCCCCTCGTCGCGGGCGGAAAAAATTTCCTCATCCGAGAGAGTTTGTTTTTTCCTTCGCATCTCACCCCGCAGGGCGCGCAAAGTGCGAACGGCCGAACGCACCTGCTCCAAGCGCCTTTCTCCCTCCGGCACCAACCGTGCGACCGGTTTATTGTGCCGCGTGATTACAACTTCTTCGCCGCCCCTGACCCGTTCCAATAACTCACCGAAACGTGTTTTTGCCTCGAATGCAGTAACGGTAGACATAATTTAGACTAGTTAATCACTAGTCTAAACGGATGAACCGCAGTGGCAAATCGAAAAAGTCCCCTTTTGTATTGTAGACCTGCCGGCTGCGTCTTACAGTCCCTGTCGTGAAGACATTGACCATTCGACTGCCCGATACACTGGCGACGGAGATCGAGCGCGAATCGCAGACACGCGGGGTGTCAAAGTCGGATGTCGTTCGAGAGCGACTCGGTCAGCACCAAGTGAGTGGTTCGAATCTAACGATCAAGGATCTCGCCGGCGACCTGATTGGCTCCGTGAGTGGTCTTCCCGCCGATCTATCCAGCAACAAGAAGAAACATTTAGCCAACCTGATTCGTGCCAAAAAATTACGTGGCCGATAGCTCTGCTGTGGTGGCGTTTTTGAGCCGCGACGATGAGCACCATCACTGGATGGCCCTCCAATCCGGTGGGCTTTCTCACGTCTGGTTGACGTGCGAGCCTGCTTTGACCGAAATGTTCCACCTGGTGGGCTCGCGCGGAAGGGCACAACTGGACGAACTCTTAAAACGGGGACTGCTGAAGTTGGCCTTCGATCTGGAATCTCAACTGGAACCTGTCCTCCATCTGATGGATAAATACTCGGATGTTCCCATGAGCCTGGCTGACGCCTGCCTCGTCCGCATGACGGAAATTCTGGCTGATCCCGTAATCGTCACCACGGACAGCGACTTCAAAGTCTATCGTCGCCACAGTCGGCAGGTGATTCCCTGCCTCATGCCGTAATTAGAGCAACACACCAATCGGCGCTGTTTGTCCTGTGGTGCTGTAAAAGTTTCCAATATTCGGCAAAACCTCTGAAAGACGCGACTTGTCCACGCCGAGCCAGAGCGCGAGTTCGGCGAAGAGTTGATCGACGCTGGTCGTCGGGATGAAGCGCCCACGACCGGTGTCCAAAGGGTTTACTTCGGCACCCTGGTCTGGGTTTACAGAGAGCGAAGGATATTGGCCGTAAATCCTTTTTCCTTTCACAGCACCACCGAGGACGATCTGGTTCCCGCCCCACGCGTGATCTGAGCCGCGGCTGTTGCTGGTGAGAGTGCGACCGAAATCGGAGGCGGTGAAAAGAGTCACTTGGTCCTGCACGCCGAGGGTGACGAGGGCGTTGTAGAATGCGGACAGAGCCGCACTCAGTTGTGGGAGCATTTCATCCTGGTGAAGTTGAACATCGCTGTGATGGTCCCAGCCACTCCAATTGATAAAGAAAGTCTGGCGCGAAAGGCCCAGGTTTGCGCGGCCCTGGATCGTGCGGGCGACCATGGCGAGACGATTACCGAGGTATGTGTTCGGGAAAGTAATGTTCGCGGGGAGCGGTGCGTCCGTCGCGCTGGAGAAGAGCGCGTAGGCATCGACCGCGGCCCGCTTCTTCGCTACCAACGTCTGCTCGAAAATATTCGCGTAAGTGGCGGCAAGTTGATTGTCCACCGCCGCGCTCACCGCCTGACGGAACCGCTCGTTATCGGAATTGTTGAAAGCCGGATCGTAACCCGTGAGTGCCACCGCTCCGTCCGGGCGAATGGCATATTCCGCACCGGTGATACCGGTTTGCCAGACGTTGCTGCCGTCGAGCGAGATATTCATCGGGACGGTTTGATTCGCATTAAGATCCTTCAGGATTTCCGCGAGGCGTCCGGCCCAACCGACACCACTGCGCGAGTTCGGGACGCTGGTTTGCCATTGCTCGGTTTGATCGGAATGCGAGTAAAGACCAAGCGGCAGGCGCTTCATCTTTTGCTCGACCTCTTTCCGATTTGAAACCGGCTCGACCAACGTGCCCACGTTCGCGACAAACGCGGCGTGTCCACTCTCGAATAATTGCGCCAACTCCGGCATCCCATGATGCAATGCGAACGGCGACGTATTGGTCGGATGAATATCGATCAGTTGATCCGGATTGAGCGCGAGATTGCTCCGCGAGCTCCTATAAGTCGCGTATGCAGAGGCCTCGCGCGGGACGAGCATGTTGAAGGAATCATTTCCGCCCGCGAGCAGAACGCAAACGACCGCGCGATAATCGCCCGTCGGCGCGCTCGCGGCGGCGACGCTGCCGGCCAGACGAAGATTCAATAGCGTGCTGAGCACCGGAAGCGCGCTAATGCCAGCGCAACTGGCTTCACCGAGAAAACGTCGTCGAGAGAGAGTGCGTGTTTGGCCCATAGACTTATTTCATGATGGAAAATTCGGGAGCGGTAATAACGAGATAGATCGCGACGCGCAGGTATTCCCGGTGCCATTGCCAGTTCGGACGTGGCAGGCGCTCGAGCGTTTCGCGAATGATCTGGAATTGTCGCGGTGAAAGCTGGCCGCCCGTCAGCACCAGATCGAGACGCCGAATGAGCGGATCGGGATCGAAGGGCTGCACATTCGGCACGTCCTGAGAAATCACATTCGCCGGGACGACCATTTTCATTTCCTGGTCAAGATTCAGCTTCACGCTGTAATTCGCGCTGCCCGCACCCCAACGATGAAGATCGCCCAGGATCGCGTTCCAATAATGATTAAAGGCGGCGATCACCGAACTGGCGTTCACAATTTGAAATTCAGGGGCGAGCAGGTTCGCATCGGTCAAGGCGCCGGGCGGACGATAATTCGGCATGAAATAATTGAACACGCTCGGCGCACTCATCGGCTCTTCCATGTGGTCGAGATCGAATTGATCCAGAATGTAGAGTCCGGACGGCGAGGCAGCGTTGAACGCGCGAGCGAAATTCACGAACCGCAGGAACGGCTCCCTCATCTTTCCGAAATGGGGATTGGACATCTTCGCACCGTCGCGCGCTTCGGCATCGAGCAAGATCGCTTTGATCACCGCTTTCATGTCGCCGCGAACGCCTTGTCCGTTGTCCGCAAACGCCGCCGAGACTCGCTCCACATAGTCCGGACTCGGGTTGGAAGTGACGAAGCGCTGGATCAACTGCTTTCCAATGAACGGCCCGACATTCGGGTGATTGAAAAGGTTCGCCACCGCCGCGCGCATATCTGCCATGCCCGCGAGCCCCTGATTTCCAGTGCTCGGCGTCCGTTTCGGCAATTGCAGCCCGCGCAACAAAGTCTTCGCCTCACAATCGTGATAGGCGTCCCACATTTTCATCGGCTGGGTGAAGTCGCGGGGCCAGAGGCCGAAGTTCACGTTGGTTCCACCAAAGGCTAGGCCGGTAAAAACGCGCGCCAGTTCGGTGATGTCGTGATTGTCGTAGGTCGGAATCGGTTGTCCCTGCGCGTCGAGTTTGCGTGTGCCGTCCGGATTGAGCTCCCACAGTCCGATCGTGAAGAGCTGCATGATTTCGCGCGCAAAATTTTCATCCGGATAAATCTGCTTTGCCGGATCAGCCTTTTTGTTCCCGAGATCACTCAGGTAAAGACCCATGCACGGATGCAGCGCGACCTCGAGCAGCAGATCGCCATAGTTGCCGAACGCGTTGTTCTCGAGCACATCGTAGTAATTCGCCATCCCCTTTGGCTCAACCGCGAGATCCTCCAACCGATCACTCACCACGAGAATCTCACTCAGTGCGAACGCCACCCGCTGACGCAACGGATCGGTGAGGATGGTCGCCGCATCGTCCGGGCGCAGTTTCGGCACTTCCATCGCGCGCGACCACCACGAGTATTCCTTGATATCGCCGTAAAGCTGCAGTTTCGCCGCCTGCGGAATCGCCCAATCCACGAATGGTTGAATTCGTCCCACAGGCCGCGTGAACTGATCTTCGATCCAACCGGCGATTCCCTTCCCCATCACCTCTTCGACATTCTCCGGAATATCGTCCGCATCGTCCGGCGAATCTTGGTTTGGCCCAAACGCTGCCTGGATCAGAAAGCGCGCTGCTTCCTTCGCCCCCACTCCGCTCGTCGCCGTCTGATTCTCCAGTGTCAACGTCGCGATCGTGTTGGTACCTAAAGTGTATCCGTCTCCCGGGAGCAATGTGACGATGATGGTCTCTGTGGGTTCGCTATCATCCTCATCCGCGATCGGTTTGAATTCCAACCATGTCTCACGCACTCCCGGCGGCAGATAAATACTCGTGTAATTCGTGACGGAGTAGTCCGCGCCCGGGGTGGCCGTGCCACTGAGCGCAAAATTCAAGGTGAGCGAACCCATTCCTCCCTTCCGCCTGAACGCAACCACACCCGGATCCGGCCATCGCTCACTCAAGCGCGGGTCAATAGGCGAAATATTCACCACATCGGCCGCAGCCAATCCGGCCGTCACCCGTTGCATGTCGGTCTGCTGAAACCTCTCCGAATGCGCACTCCGCGGATCGAGCCCAAACACCCCCTCTTCATAATCATTCAGCCCGTCCCCATCCGAATCCACATCATCCACCGCAAGGCGAAAGAACCGATAACGAGTGTCGGTCACAGGCAACGGATTGTCGCCCGTATCCGTGATTTCCTCAGTCCAGCTGCCGCCAAAAAGATTCGAACTCGTGAGAATGCGATAGTGCTTCCCAGGAATGCGATGCCACGAAAGGCGCGACTCGCCTTCCGCTCCCTCGTCAATCTGCAAGGCCGGAAACGAACTCGGATCAAACGGATTGGTTCCCGCCAGGCTCTCCGCTAAATTGCTAAAACCATCCCCATCAGAATCCTCACCCGGCGCAAGCGAACTGCCCTGAAAAAGCATTTCCCACGCATCATTCAGCCCATTGCTATTGCGATCCAAACCAGCGGCGCTCGCGCTCCCACTCTCGATACCGAGTATAACGACAGCGCTGGCCCCGCAGAGTCCACGCAATACGCGATGTAAGTTATAGAATTTCATCCCACAAACCGTCGCCTGAGAAGCGATTTGGTCGCCCACCGTGAAGCAGGAAGGACGCCAAGGGGCGAATGCGCTATACAACGAAGTGAATCTGCGTGCAGCGCAGTTTGCAGCCAAGGGCACGTGCGAGCTCGGAATCCGTTTTCAGTCGAGAATTGAGCCAACCTCGAATCCACCCTGTTCAGGGCGAGGACGAATGGAGCGCCCTTGGCAGCAGCCTTTTCCATGCCTCGACTCAATCTCGATTGATGAGCAAATGCACCGTCCGCCTGTCCAAGACTTGTGTCCACGAAGAAGCTACCGCGCCGCGATGCGGACCCGCTACTACTGTCGGCTCTCAGGATGACTCACCTCGCGCTGCTCTTCATGTGGGTTCTGGCTCGGCCAATGTACGGCGCCGCAGGCTCGGCCATCTCTGCCAATGGACGCTACGCCGTCGATCTGAGCTGGACGCCCGAAGGCAAGGCGCTCGTCAGCGTTTTTCAGATCCTGCACGACCAGAAGATACTTTCCTGGAGCCGCGGCGTGGAATGGCAATCAGAAAGGCGCGCCCCAGGTCTAAAAGTTTTTGATGTAAGACCTCTTGTGACTGGCGACGGTGAAAAAGTAATCCTGCGCGAATACTACGGCGGCACGGCCACCAACGGCCTCAAAATCGTCGGGCGCAAAGAATTCGATAGCCATCAACTTTATCCTTTCCGTAATGCCGAACTGATCGGCAAGGAGGACAGCATTCGCTTTCGCCCGGATACCACTTACCGCGGCGTGCCGAGCCTGCTCGATTTCATCCTGAACGACGATAGAACCTACGCCGCCTGGTTTGCCCAGACCGACAACTGGTTGACCCTTTCACTAGACAACTACGAATTCGCCGTCGTTCGCGACGAAGCCAGATTGGCCAGCCTCAACGCGCAGGCCCACGAATCCGCCGAACGACTCGTTTTAGACCATCAACCGCCTCCGTTGCGCCGCGCAGCGGACGCATTACTGAAACAGGTAGTCCGTTTGGTGCCCTCTCTCCGCTCTCAGGCACGCCAGTCTTTCTTCTCCGGCGATACCGTGACCGCTTATCTCTTTCTCTGCGCACGCCGGATTCCTGCCGATAAGCGCTATATCGAAGGCCTCCTCAACTTCCCTCTCGGCGGCATTCATCAGGCGGACGTCATGGTAGGACAACCACTCAACGCATGGTATTGGCCATACGAACGGCTCATCGGCGATTGGCTGCTCAGTCGCTGGAACGGCGAGCCCAACCGTGATGTCCGACAGCAGCGAGAAACGTTCATGCTTTTTCCCATGAATTACCTCTACAACCTTGGCGCCCTTAACGTAAAGGTCGACCTTGGCATACCCCTGCCCCCGCAACCGGGTATCCTGTGGGCACATCTGATTCCGGCGAGCCTTGGTTCCACCGAATGGACCAACTCTCCCGAAACGATCACTCTCAAAGTGGACCTCCCCCCTGATCGCGCCGCAGAAGGCTACAAAGTCGGCCCCTCCTCCACCATCCGCTTTCAAAGCGTCGCCCCCGGCGACTACCGTGTAAAACTCGTCTGGGAACGTCACCCACCCTCCGGTCTGTTACGAACCAACATCTACGTGGCCCAACCCGGCGATTACGAAAGCCCCGAGCCAGCGCCGGTCGCCATCGCGAAAGGACAGCTAACCACCGTGACGCTCACCTGCACCAACCGTCTAGGAGCTCAGGAATTCTATAACGACAACACCCACAGGTGAACCAACAATCCAAGGTAAGTGCCCATGCGCAGCGCGCGTAACGACCCTCGCTTCCAGCCATTATCGAATGGTATCCCTTTTATTCCACACCAGCCTCTCCTTTCCATCAATCGGTAACACAAGGCGAACGCAATCCGATTGCGGCCCATCCACGGAATGCGAGTTAGCTACCTCACTCCGCTGTAACGCTCCGGAACATAGTCGGCATTACACCCGGTTGTCGTCAGAACCGGACTACCCGTTAGATACATTCCCCGAAAACCCGAAGGGTTTGAATAAACATAGCTCCGGGTGCCACCCGGAAAACCGCAGATTCCAAGCCTCCATCAACTGCGGCAGCAGTTGAATGACCACTCCAGCCCCACTTGGTAATGGTAGCAACCAGCCTTCACTATCGCTGAGGAAAATCCAAAATCAGGGTCATTACAACATTGGTTCGTTTCATGTGCACCCCTCGTCGGCGACGGTTCGCAATCCCCAATTTTCAAAAACTAGCCTCGGACCGTCAGTCGCCGATAATCTTCACCAGCACCCGCTTCTTTCTTCGCCCGTCGAACTCACCATAGAAAATCTGTTCCCACGGGCCGAGATCCAGCTTGCCGTTCGTGATCGCCACGACGACCTCGCGTCCCATCACCTGTCGTTTCAAATGGGCGTCCGCGTTGTCCTCCCCTGTCCGGTTATGCTCGTACTGCAATGTAGGGGCGTGGGGTGCGAGTTTTTCCAGCCACACCTCGTAATCGTGCAGCAACCCGCCTTCATTGTCGTTTATGAAAACCGAGGCGGCGTGACTTAGGCAGGTTGCTGACGTTAAGGCAAAAGTCGAAAGAACCTCATCTCGTCCGTCCGTGAATCGAGGGTCAAAGCCCCATCCTCGCTTTCTGAGAAGGAATCCCAGTTTCGTAAATTGATGCTGCTCTGCACGTTGCCTGGCGCATTGCGCTGAACCGTTATGCGGCCATCGCCTGTTTCAATCGTTAGCGCAGGCGGCTTCGTCGAAGCGGCTATGGTAAGAGTTAAATCGTCAAACATAAGGCGCATGCCATCAGCCCGCCACGGATCATCAAAATCGAGGGTGGCATATGCAATTGGCGTGGCGGAGGACACGCTAATAATCGAGGGTGTGAAATTCAGAATCTCATTCTCATCGACGGTCGCTGTAATTACGCCAGTCGTAGCGGTTGTAATGGGATCGCCATGCTCCGTGTAGGCCTTCAAAAATGCCGTAAGAAAAGCGCGCTCTTTGTGGTGTGGATCAGCGAATAACACCGGAGGCGCGACGTTCATTGTGACTTGGAAAACCGGCATCGAAAACCGCATCTTCGCTCCGGTTGTTGATGCCATGGCCCTTCCGGAGGTCGCCAGATTCAGTGGCCCTTGGGATGTATTAACTATAGCGGGTATCTCGATCCACACGCCTTCGAAATAAACGCGCTGCAACGCTGTGTTCGTAGGGATCAGATAACCCGACTGGACCTTCAAATCGTCAAATGTGATTGTTACTTTTTCGGTGGCCCGGAGGAGCGGTTGCCCCGTTATCGAGACAGGCACGAATACCGTGAGAGTGAGCAATAGGGTGCTAACGAAGACGGGAACTTTCATTGGAATCAACTTATCAGCGTGGGAGTGCGCGTCAACGTGACCCTCGGCCGAATCGAGAATGTTCCATAAGCCTCTCAGCTTCTGAAGCTTTTAAGGCGACCGATTCTTGGATCTGCCCGACCCAAGCCTCCAAATCGAGCGTGCCGCCTCATCAAAGCCTAGATTATTTGTTTTGAGCAGGTGGCGCAGGCCAGCGCCCGCAAGTTCGTCTGCCCCGCGGTGGAGGTGCCTGTCATGCATTACGTCACTTCACGCGCGGCAGGCGAAGCCAGCCCAGAGACGTGATGCGATGAACATTTGCGACAGACCAATAAGCTACGGACTGAACGTGAGGGCGCCCAGACGATTAGAGACACGCAACTTGGGCTGGGCGCTGGACGGCGTCCGAAACGGAAGGTGGATGCCAGAGGTAAAGCGTGTGCGCGGGCTGCCTCATGGTTCAACAGGATAGGACCGGCCAAGAGGGAACTGCCATATCTGATATTTGGCGGCGAGTTCACACAGCGAAACAGCGGCAGCTTAATTTGCCACTCGGGCGTTTACGCGATCGACTTGGACAAGCTCGCACGACGCGAGGCAACACAGATGATCCAGCGCGCGCTCGCCGATCCCTATTGTTTGGCAGCAATCGAGACCGTGCGTTTTGGAGTGCGCCTGCTCTTTCGCACGCCACCGCTCTCAGCCGATCTCACAGAACGGGTCAGTCTCACCCTTTTTAACATTCGTCGTGTAAGGAGCGACTTTGAAATTGTAATCCGATCTGCCTCCGCTATCTTTCTGCCGCATGACATCTGTCACCCAGATGTCATTCCAGAGTAAAGCTGCCTGCAGACCGGCACCTCTCCTCCGGAATGACAGGCCGGTCCTCCGCCTTGACGGAGGAAGCCCTGCTTTTAGCCCGTCAATTTCCCATTGCCGATTTTCGATTCTCAGTTACCAATGGCTCTTCCTGTCAATTAGCGTCCGCTGGTATTCATTCGCAGCTAGACCTGGCACGTTAGTGGCACAATCCTGGCACAATAATTTTTCGGGCCAAGCCGCGGGAACATCCATGCAATCAACGGCTTGCCAGCCGTACCTCCAAAAAATAGAAAATAAAAAATCTCCCGACTGGCACAATAATCCCGGTCCACCGAAACGCGCGCCGGAACTTCGTCCTTCAAACCGCAGACCGAACCCTTTAGTCGCCGATAATCTTCACCAGCACCCGCTTCTTTCTTCGCCCGTCGAACTCACCATAGAAAATCTGTTCCCACGGGCCGAGATCCAGCTTGCCGTTCGTGATCGCCACGACGACCTCGCGTCCCATCACCTGTCGTTTCCCACACCTCGTAGTCGTGCAGCAACCCGCCTTCATTGTCGTTTATGAAAACCGAGGCGGTAATATGCATCGCATTGCAAAGACAAAGACCTTCGTTCACGCCACTCTTCAGGACCAGGTCCTCCACAGTCTCGGTAATATTCACGAACCCCCTCCGACCCGGCACTTCGAACCACAAATATTCAGTCAACGATTTCATCCGCCGCCGATCTTACCCCTGCGGCATCCGGCCCTGTCCAGAGGGGAAGAGTGGCGAAATCGTTACTCCCCGCCCTGCGCTCAAACTGTCTCATCTCTGGCATCAATCCTGCCGATAGAACAGGTGATAACTGCGACTCGCCTGTATCGCAGGGGCGACAAGGCGTATCCAGCAGCGATAAAACATGCGGATTTTGCACTCCGTAGACCAACAATTCTAAAGAACCCGGGGCGCAAATGCCCTCAAACACAACGCTTTCAGTTCGCAATCGTAATGCAGTGGTGGACGCTCAAGCAGCTTAAGGCCCGCAACCCGCGAACGCGGTTCTCCGCGGTCAGGGCTCTCGCGCGCTCCGAAGCCATCCAGCTTGTTGATCCGATCGTCGAACTGCTCTCGGACACCGATGCGACGGTCCGTTCCGCCGCGGCCGAAACCGTCGCGCGCGCCGAACTCGCCGCCGCCGTTCAACATCTCTGCGCCCGTTTTTCGAAGGAACCGGAACCGCAAAATCGCGTCACGCTTGTCAAAACACTGCTCGCCTTCCCCGGTCCCAGTATTATTCCGACGTTGGTTGAAGCACTGGGTGATCCCTCCGGCGACGTCGGTTGGAATGCAGCTCGCGCCCTGCAAACGCTCCAATGGCAGCCGGCCAACAGCACCGAACACGCCGCCTGGCACCTCGCCGTCAGCCAATGGGAGGATGCGCTGAGTTGCGGCGCAGCGGCCGTCGAACCGCTCGCGAAACTGACGCGCAGCGTTGCGTTTCAACGTTGCATCCGGGCCATCGAATGCCTTTCCCGCATCCGCGATGCGCGCGCGGTTAAACCGCTTTTGGAATGCCTCGTCAGCCAGGACTTCACGATTCGCGCCGCCGCGGCCGGGGCTCTGGGCGAAATCGGCGATGCGCGTGCTTTCGATCCGCTGGTGCACGCCTTGCGCGATGCTCATCACCAGGTCGTGCTCGCCGCGTGTGGTTCACTGGGTAAAATGGGCGACCAACGCGCGGTCGCTCCGCTTATCAAGGTTCTTCAGAATTCGTATCCCGACGTTCGAACTGCCGCCGTCAGCAGCCTCGGGAAACTGCGCGATTCACAAGCGGTGCCGGCGCTGCTCCCGCTTTTACAGGACCGCGATCCGGACGTGCGCGAAACCACCGTCACCGCCCTCGGTTTCATCGGCAACGAGCTCGCGATCGAACCGCTCGTGCTGATGCTGATCGATCCCCAAAGCAGCATTCGTCAGGCCTCCGCTTATTCCTTGCGCCGCATCGAACCGTACTGGGAACGTTCCGAAGCGGCCGCCCGCGCCATCCCCACGCTTCAGACCGCACTCAAGAGCCACGAATACTGGGTGCGGCACAGCGCCGCGGACACGTTGAAGAAGCTCGGCGTCTCCCAGGAGAGTGAAACCACTTTCATTACCGATTCGGACGGCGCCCTGCGCAAACGTCACGCCGCTCAATCCATCCTCGTGGCCATGCTGGGCGACAACGATCGCGAATTCCGCCAGGCTGCGGCCGAAGCGCTGGGGCGGATTGGTTTGTCCGAAGCGCTCCCGCCGCTGACTCAGCGTCTTTCCGACTCTGATCCGGGCGTCCAGACCGCGGCCGCTCGTTCGCTTGAGGCCCTCCGTTGGCAACCGGCGAACGCCCAGGAAAAAGCGCGCCAGCTTGTCGCTCTGGAACGTTGGAGTGAAATCGTCGGCATTGGCGCACCAGCGCTCGACGCCCTCACCGAAGCTCTCCATTGGCAGGACGATTCCACCGGACGCCGCCGCGTTCTCGAATCCATTGTGCAGATTGGCGGTCCCAAAGCCGTCGCCGCTCTTCGCGCTCTCTCCACGAACCCGTGGCCGGCGTTACGCGAAGAAGCGCAACACGCACTTTCCATCCTTGAACCTCAACCCGCATCCGCAACCCCGCCTGGCAAGGACGCCTGGGCCGGGGTGCAAGCACACTCATGAGCAACCTCTCGAAACAAATCCTCTTCGTCGGCGAAAGTCCGGCCTGCCAGACACGGCTCCGCGACGAACTCACCGAGCTGAAACCCGACTGGACCGCCGCTTTTAGTTCCGATGCCAAAGACGCCCTTGGCCTCCTCGCCCACAGCCGCTTCGACGCCGTGGTCAGCGACGATCATTTGCCGGACATGGACGGGCTCCGCTTCCTGAGCGCGGTTCAGGAAAAGCATCCAGAGTCACACCGCCTGATCGTGTGCGAACTCGACTCGATCAGCGGCCTGAAAAGCACACGCCTCACTCACCAATGCGTGCCCAAGCCGTGGGATAAAGACACAATTCAAACCGTGCTCGAACGGGCCTTTGCCCGTGCTGTCTGGCTTTCCAACCCTACCGTGCGCGCACTCGTCCATAAAATGCCAGTTCTGCCCAGCCCGCCCACTTTCTATTTTGAACTCGTCCGCGCGCTTCGCTCGGACGAAGTGAACCTCGATCACCTTGCCGAACGCGCGGCTCGCGATCCGGCTCTCACCGCGAAGCTTCTCCAGGTCACCAACTCCGCTACGCTCGGTTTGCGCCACCGCGTCACCCGCGTTCAGGACGCGATCGGCTATCTCGGCCTTGAGACCACCCGCTCACTCGTGCTTCTCGCCCACACTTTCGCCTACTGTGACAAAATCCGCTCGGTCGGATTCAGCATGGAACGTCTCTGGCAGCATTCGCTCACCGTCGGCGCGCTCGCCCGCCGCATCGCCCGCGAAGAAAATGCGACGGCCGAAACGGACGATGAATGTTTTCTCGCCGGACTGCTGCACGACATCGGCAAACTTCTTCTGGCGGTTAATATGCCGGACGACTACAGCAAAGTGATCACCCGCGTTCAGCAGAGCGAAGAGAAAGTTTCCCTCTGGCAGGCCGAACTTGATCAATTCGGCGCGACCCACGCAGAAATCGGCGCTGAACTCATGGCCATCTGGAACCTTCCCCTGCCCGTCGTGGAAGCCCTCGCGCTGCATCACAAGCCGGCCCAACTGCTGAGCGTCGGTTTTTCCCCTCTCACCGCAGTCCACGCCGCCGACGCCTTTGCCGCGAATTTCGCCGATCCAGTCGAAACTCTCGGCCACGTGGAAATTGACCTCACGTACCTCTGGGACGCCGGTGTTGCCGAACGTTTGGAAGCGTGGCGCGAAGCCTGCCGCGAAGAGATCTATCAGAAAGAAGCTGCGTGATCATGCCCCAGTCCTCCACCAGCAAATCCGCCAAACGCTGCATCCTCTTCGTGGATGACGACGCGGAGTTTCTGAAGATTCTCGAGCAATTAATGCGCTTGTGGAGCAAGGACAATCTCGAAGTCCTCACCGCTCAAAGCGCCAGCGCGGCTCTCGCTGCCCTACAAAACCACGCGGTTACTCTCGTTGTGCTCGACGTCTGCATGCCCGTTGTGGACGGCCTGCAGTTTCTCGCGATCCTGAACCGTCGTTATCCCGGCGTTCAGAAGGTCGTCCTGACCGGCCACGCCACCGAAGCGTATCGCACCGCCTGTTTGAGCAGTGGAGCGGAGCTCTTCCTCGAAAAACCGCGCACCTCCGATGGTTTGGACTCCGTCTTCGCCGCGCTCGACGAACTCAGCCGCTGGCAGCCTGAAAGCGGCTTCCGCGGAGTGCTTCGCCGCGTGGGACTGCTCGATGTCATCCAGATGGAATGTCTCGGTCGCACTTCATCCATCCTCGCCGTCAGCACCCCCGAAATATCCGGTTCGATCTACATTAAGGAAGGTTCGATCGTTCACGCCGAAACCACGAACAATCTTAAAGGCGAGGAAGCTCTCAAATTCCTGCTGACCCTCGTCTCCGGTGAGTTCCGTCACAATCCATTCACGGAACCGTCTGAGCAAACCATCACCGGTTCGTGGGAAGGCCTGCTCATGGACGCCGCGCAAAGTCGTGACGAATCGCTGGAGAAGAAAGCTGCCGAGCCCGAACCCACGCTCCCCGAACCGGATCCGGAACCGGCGCCGCTCCTGCCGGCGCGAGTTCCCGTTCGCATCGATGAACTCATGATCTGCTCCGAAGCCGGCGATGTCCTTCACGCCTGGCAATGCGGCAACACCGATCTCCGCATCAGCCTGCTGGAATTCGTATCCCAAAAAGCGCGCCTCCTGCAAAATGTTTTACCTGTCGGGACCTTTGATCGTGCCGAGTTCAACGGCGAAGGCGCGCGCCTGGTTGCCCAGGTTGGGAGCGGACGCGGCGTCGTTCTCCGCAGCAGCCCCGCCGGGCAGACATCTGAGAAAAACCAGGAAGCCCTCTCTCGCCGCATGCGCGCTAACACACGTCCCACTCCGGAACTCAAAGCTCACGCGCAACAATGGTTCCAAAATCATCTCGCCCTCGCGGGTCTTCTCGCGGCGACGTTGCAGTTCGCCGACCGCACCGGCCTCGCCCATTCCGTATCGCCGAAGTTCGCTCCCGACGCCCTGGAAAATCTCCGGCGCTCCATCACGGACGGCTTCCAGGTTCTCCGCCTCCAAAAATTCAGTGCCAGCCGCGCCCGCTGGCTCTACGATCAAACCGCCATTGAAACCGCCCAGTGGACCGACGGCACCTCCATTGCTTTCGTCCTCTCGCGCCAGGCGCTTGAGCTGAACGGCGAATTAATCGAGCACCGCATCCAACAGTTTCTTCAGCAGGAGCCTAAACTGAACTAGCGAAGAGTTCATCAGTAAGGAGTCAGTCTCGAAGTGGTCGCAGCACTTTCTCAGTTTCCATGCCTGGGATCGCGAATCCTTTTTCGATGTTGCGTAGAATGCGGTGCACGATGGGCGCGGCGTGTTGGGTTTCAGGAGTGCCTTCGTCCGTCAACACGCGCCACTCCGCGTGCAATCTATTGAGTCCAAATCTCTGCGCAATCTGGAGCAGCGTCTCAAAGCGCGGTTGCGTCAACGCGGCGCGCATGTGGACGGTGTCTTCTGCCGCTCGGTTTGACCAAACCAGTTCCGGAAAGCTTTCCCAGAAATCTGTCGCGCGCTCGTCCACGTGGGAAACGTAACGACTTCCACCGGCTGGGGCAAGACACTCGAAGTCCTCGCTTTTACGTGTATTTCAGGACTTCTTCGATGGTCGTTTCGCCCTCGAAGATTCCGCGCAAACCGTCTTCGCGCAGCGTGATCATTCCTTCTTCGACGGCCTTCTGCCGAATAACAACCGTAGGGGCCCGCTCATTGATCAATTCGCGGACTGGGTCGCTAACAATCAGCAATTCAAAAATCCCTTTGCGTCCCTTGTAGCCGGTATCGTTGCAAGTCGAACAGCCGCGGCCGTAATAGAACACTTTCTCGCCGATGTCATGTGGTGAGAGGTTAAGGAGGGAAAGCTGGTTTTCGGTTGGCTCAAACGGTGTTCGGCACTTCTTGCAAATGGTGCGCACGAGACGTTGCGCCAACACTGCCATGAGTGATGACGAAATGAGGAACGGCTCTACCCCCATGTCGACGAGACGAGTCACCGCGCCGGGCGCGTCATTCGTGTGCAGTGTGCTCAAGACCAAGTGCCCCGTAAGTGAGGCCTGAATAGCGATCTGGCTCGTTTCCAAATCGCGCATTTCTCCAAGCATGATCACATCCGGGTCTTGCCGCAAAAACGCGCGAAGCGCTTTCATGAAGGTCATGCCCACGCCTTCATTGATGGCCACTTGCATGATGCCCTCGATGTCGAATTCGACCGGGTCTTCCGCGGTGAGCAGCTTCGAATCGATGGTGTTGATGCGGCGCAGACATGAATAGAGCGTCGTGGTCTTACCGGAACCGGTGGGACCGGTCACAACGAAAATTCCGTTCGGCTGCTGAATCGCTTCCGCGGTGTAATCGTAGACGTGCTTCGGCAACCCGAGATTTTCCAAATCCAGGTTGACCGCGGAGCGATCCAAAACACGGAGCACCACCGACTCGCCGAATTGGGTCGGCAGCGTCGACATACGGAAGTCGATCTGCCTTCCTCCCAGATTTAGGGAGATACGTCCGTCCTGCGGCAATCGGCGTTCTGAAATGTTCAGATTCGCCATGATTTTCAAACGCGAACTGACCGGTCCCGCAAGATGCTTGGGCGGTGGCGACATTTCGTAGAGCGCGCCGTCCACACGATAACGTATCTTGTACTCGTCCTCGAACGGTTCGAAGTGAATGTCGCTGGCTCGGTCGCTCACCGCCTGGAACAGCACCAGGTTCACGAACTTCACGATCGGGGTCGCATCGGCGAGCTTGGTTACGTCCGGCAACTCTTCCTTCCCGTCCGCGGCGGTCGGCTTCAGTCTCTCGTCGCCCAACTCCTTCAGAATGTCTGCAAAACCTGCGGTGAGATTCTGTTCGGGATAGACTTTTTGGAGAGCCGATTGGATCTGTGCCGGATCCGCGACGACCGGCATGATTTCCTTTCCAGAAGCGAACGCTACCTGGTCCACCGCCTCCGGATTAAAAGGATCAACAAACGCTACCTGCACCGTCGAACCGTAAACCGCCACCGGGATGCACTGATACATTCGGGCCGCATCCGCCGGAATCGATTCGGTCACCTCTTTGCTCAGGTCCGCATCGGCCATCGACACCACTTCCGTTCCGAGGTGATTGGCGATCATCGTGAGCATTTCGTCCATGCTCACATAACCGGCATCCGCAATGATTTGTTGGACCGGTTTGCCCGACTTGCTGTTCTCCTGAACGATCTCTTCGATTTGCAAGTCATCGAGCCGCCCCTGCTCGCGCAGGATGCCGATGAGTGGGTGGCTGGTGTCTGCCATATTTAATTAGCTGCGAGAAAACTGGTTTGTTAAGCCGCAGGAGCAGCCTTGGCGGCTTCGATCTCCTGAAGCTTCGCCAGGATCGTGGTCGGATCCTGTGCCTTGGTAATCACTTCATGCTGCGAAATCATGCCGGCCTGGTACTTCTCCAGCAGGAAGCTGTCGAGCGTTAACATGCCGTACTTCGCACCGGTCTGAATGTCGGAGTTAATACGGAACGTTTTGTTATCGCGAATCAGCGCGCTGATCGACGGCGTGTTGATCATGATCTCGAAAATGGCCACGCGGCCCGGCTTGTCCGAACGCGGCACGAGCAACTGCGAAATGACCGCCTGCAACACAGTCGAAAGCTGAATACGAATTTGTTCCTGTTGGTTGGTTGGGAAGGCGTTCACGATACGGTCGATCGTTTTCGCAGCACCGGTGGTGTGCAAAGTGCCGAATACCAAGTGGCCCGTTTCAGCGGCCGCGATGGCCGCTTCCATCGTTTCCAGATCGCGCAACTCACCGACCAGGATCACGTCCGGGTCCTGGCGCAACGCCCGGCGAAGCGCTTCGGCGAAGTTGGGAACGTCGACGTTCACTTCGCGCTGCGTGATCAACCCCTTCTTGTGCTTATGGTAGTATTCGATCGGGTCTTCAATCGTGATCAAGTGCGCGTCATCGCGTTCCTCGTTGATGATGTTGATCATCGAAGCCAGCGTGGTTGTCTTTCCCGATCCGGTTGGGCCGGTTACAAGGATCAGACCGCGCGGTTTCCAAAGGAGCTCCTTCACCGAAGGCGGCAAACCAATTTGTTCAAACGTCAGCAATTTTGTTGGAATCTGCCGCAGCACACACGCAAAGTTTCCCTTTTCCTTGAAAACGCTCACGCGAAACCGGGCCAATTCACCGAAGGCGAATCCAAAGTCGGCACCGCCGCGCTCGCGGACATGCTGAATCTGATCTTCCGAAGTGATGCTTCGCATCAACTCCTCCGTATCTTCCGGACGGAGGACCGGTCCTTCGACGCGATGCAAAACACCGTGCAAACGAATGACGGGCGGAGTGCCCACACGAATGTGCAAGTCAGCGGCCCCTTCCGAGACCATCAACTGCAACAGATCTGACATCTGATACGACATACTAGCTTTCTAAAATCGGTTTAAATTTTGTTCGTTGACGACGGCTGGTGTCATTACTCCACTTCCGCCATGGTCGCGCGAATGACCTCCTCCGCGGTCGTCAAGCCAGCCAGCACTTTGCGCGTTCCGTCTTCACGCAGCGTGCGCATCCCCATTTCGCGCGCGCGGGCGCGCAGTACAGTCGCAGGCACTTTCTCGTAAATTAGTTTCCGTGCTTCGTCATCGATCACGAAAATCTCAAAAATGCCGAAGCGACCGCGATGCCCAGTCTTCTTGCAATCGGCGCAACCTTTGCCCTTCGAAATCTTCGCTTCCGGACCGAGATTGTTCAGGTCGATTCCGAGAGCGCGCGCCTCCGTATCCGCTATTTGATAGGGTGCGATGCACTTCTTGCAAATCTTGCGCACGAGACGTTGCGCCATCAACGCCCGCGTGGACGAAGCCACAAGGAACGGCTTCACGCCGATATCAATCAAACGAGTCACCGCGCTCGGCGCGTCGTTCGTATGCAGTGTGGAAAATACAAGATGCCCTGTGAGCGATGCATTAATCGCAATCGAGGCTGTCTCCAGGTCGCGAATTTCTCCCAGCATCACGACATTCGGCGCCTGACGCAACATCGAGCGAAGCGCCCGGGCAAATGTGAATCCAATAATTTCACTCACCTGCACCTGGTTAATCCCGGCCAGCACGTATTCCACCGGATCTTCGACCGTGATGATCTTGCGGTCCGGCCGGTTAATATAATTCAGACAGGAATAGAGCGTCGTCGTTTTGCCGGATCCGGTCGGACCGGTCACCAGCAAAATACCGTCCGGCAAACCGATCAGGCGTTCGAAAGTCTGCTGATCGTCGGTAAAGAATCCCAACTCTGCCAAGCCGAGTTTAAGCCCGTCTTTGTCAAGAATACGCATGACGACACTTTCGCCGTGCACCGTTGGAATTACCGAAACACGAAGGTCAATCGTCTTGCCGCCGACCTGCGCCTGAATACGACCGTCCTGCGGAATGCGTTTCTCCGCGATGGACATGTTAGACTGGATCTTAAGACGACTGATGATCGAGCCCTGCAAAGTCTTCGGCGGGCCTTGCATGTCGTGCAGCACACCGTCGATGCGATAGCGAACCCGAAATCTTTTCGCGAGCGGCTCCAGATGAATATCCGAAGCGCGGGCTTTGAACGCTTCCACGATGATCTGGTTCACGAGTTTAATGATGGGCGCGTCCGCCTCAACGACCTGTTCGTCGCCACCACCGAGCGTCCCGAGGTTGCCGATCTCGACTTCACCTTCGGTAATGTCCTGGATCATCTTGCTGACACTATCGTCGCGTGCACTCCCGCCCCCGCCACCGCCGCCGCCGCCGTAATATTTGTTCAGCGCGGAGTCGATATCCTCCTGGGTGGCAACGCGCGCCTCCACATTCATGTTGATGGCATGCTGAAGGCCATCCAGAACATCGAGATCCGAAGGATCAGCGAGTGCAACCACCACACCATCCTCCGTCTTGTAAACCGGCACGACATTGAACCGGCGCGCCACATGCCGGGGAATGGCAGCGATTGCATCGTCCGCAATTTTGATGTCGCCCAACAAGATGAACTCGACGCCCAATTGCGCGGCTTTGGCCGTTGCGACCTGCGCTGAGGTGAGAATCCCCATCTTGATGAGGGTGTCCACCACGCCTTCACCGGTTGAGTCAGCCTCCGCGCGAGCGGTGTCGATGTCCGAGGACATCAACAGCCCCATATCCGTCAGCGTATCAATTAGATAATCGTCTTTCGCGGCCACAACTCACCTCATCCTTGCGGAGAAAACCAAAACATAAACTGGGAACGGAGCATCTTAATTGGCACCGATTCAAAGTCAAACATCACACCGTATTTCAGCACACCTCATGCCGAATCGAAAACTCCGGCATTGAGCGCTAAAATTAAACAAAGGTAAAGTCGAACTCGCATGCGGCCGTTTGCAACCGTTTGCTATGGTTCGTGAGGACTATGCGCGGAAGGCCGGAAGACTAGGAGGTTCGCACCATGACCTTTCTGCGTCGCGTCGACATGCTGAAGCATCTTGTGAAATGTGGGGTGTGCGTCGTCGTCCTCGTTTAACCGCGGAAGACCGTAGCCTCCTTGAACCACAGAGCGCAGCGACACTTAGAAAAGAACTCTGAACGGTCTACAACAGATTCTTGACGCCGCCCATGAGAACCGCACGATCTTCCGCACTTCGCAAATTATGAGCAAAGTGCGTCTTTTAGTTGGAACCCGTAAGGGAGCTTTCATTCTCACGTCGGACGGCAAACGCGACCAATGGCAGGTCGACGGCCCGCACTTCGCTGGCTGGGAAATGTTTCACCTTAAAGGCTCGCCCGCCGACCCGAACCGCATCTACGCCTCCCAAACCAGCGGCTGGTTCGGCCAGATGATCCAGCGTTCAAACGACGGCGGCAAAACCTGGGAACCCGTCGGCAACGAATTTAAATACGACGGCACACCCGGCACGCACAAATGGTATGACGGCACTCAGCACCCTTGGGAATTCAAACGCATCTGGCATCTCGAACCCTCTCCGAGCGATCCCGACACTGTTTACGCCGGTGCCGAAGACGCCGCCCTCTTCCGCACCACCGATGGCGGACGCACCTGGAAAGAACTCCCCACACTCCGGAACGTTAAAGGCCATCTCTGGCAACCCGGCGCGGGCGGCATGGGACTCCACACCATCATCCTCGATCCCAAACGCCCCGAGCGCATCTACATCGCCATCTCCGCTGCCGGCGCATTTCGCACCGACGATGCCGGCCAAACCTGGAAACCCATTAACCGCGGCCTCGTCTCCCCCTACGAACTTCCCGATCCAACCTCCGAAGTTGGCCATTGCGTCCATCGCATTGCCATGCACCCCTCCCATCCAGACCGCCTCTTCATGCAAAAACATTGGGACGTCATGCGCAGCGATAACGCTGGCGACCAATGGAACGAAGTCAGCGGCAACCTCCCCACCGATTTCGGTTTCCCCATCGACGTCCACGCCTATGAACCCGAAACCATCTACGTCGTCCCGATCAAGAGCGATTCCGAACACTTCCCAATCGACGGCAAACTCCAGGTTTGGCGCAGTCGCACCGGTGGCAACGATTGGGAACCCCTCACCAGAGGCCTTCCCCAAAAAGACTGTTATGTAAACATCCTGCGCGACGCCATGTCCGTCGACACTCTCCAACCCTGCGGCATCTACTTTGGCACCACTGGCGGCCAGGTGTACGCATCGCCCGACTCCGGCAACACCTGGAAAGCCGTCGTCCACGACCTTCCCGCCGTTCTCTCGGTCGAAGCCCAAACGCTGCCGTAAATTACCAATTCAAAATTCTCAATTCCCAATTCTCAATTGAGACAATGGTGCGCGTCCTCCTCCCCTACCACCTCCGCAACCTCGCCCGCATCACCGGCGAGGTTGAATTGGATCTCCCTCCCCCCATCACCATCGCCTCCATCCTCGACGCTCTCGAACTCCGCTACCCCGCGCTCCGCGGCACCATCCGCGACCACGCCACCTCCAAGCGCCGTCCCTTCATTCGCTACTTCGCCTGCAAGGAAGACATCTCCCTCGAACCTCCGGAGACCATTCTTCCCGTCCCCATCATCACCGGCGCCGAACCCTTCCTCATCATCGGAGCCATGGCCGGCGGCTGAGGGGTTTGGAGTCCCGCTCGCTGCGGAGACGGTCAGGCGTCGCATCACCATTGCGCTTGAATCCTCTCGGTATCCAGATGATGGCATCTATTGCTATTCACCCATCACCTCGCTACTTTGATCAGGTCATGAACGTATCCCTCGGCAAAGAACTCGAGAAACTTGTCGAAAACCAGGTGAAATCCGGTCTCTATCAAAATAACAGTGAGGTAGTTCGCGACGCTCTTCGCCACCTGTTCGTTCAAGACGATGCGGACGATACGGAACTGCTCGCCCAACATTTGCGGGAAGCGGTCAACAGTCCCCGGAAGCCTTACAAACCGGGCGAATTCCGCAAATTGGCTGCTCGGTCCATCGCCCAGAGACGCAGTCAGCGCAAGGATCTGTGATGCTCCCCATTTTCCGAACGGACTTGTTCGTTTCGGACCTCGAACGCCAAATTAGCTGGTATTTGCGAGAGACCGAGTTGGACGAGATTTTCGCGGCCGAACTGGCCCAACGCTTTGCCGCGGCGGTCGAGGAGACGCTTGAATATTTGTCACAAACCGACTCTCCCGATAACCCGACCTCGCTTGGCTCCAGCAGCGCACCTATTTCCCCGACAACTGAGGCGCTTTGTTGCGTTCGTTATCATTCCTTTCGACAATTGAAAAATTGTTAGACGCCGTTGCTTCGTGCCTCGTTCGCGCTTCGCAACCAATCATTGGCAATCAAAGCACTCTGGATTAGCATCCCGGTTCAGGCTTTTGCCTGTCCGGATGCAGAATGGTGCGTCCGGATTTTTGACTATGAACATTGCTCAGAATTTGTTTAATGCTCGCCAGGAATTCACTCTCGGCAACGGAAAGCGCGGCGCTTTTTTCTCTCTGCCCGCCCTCGAAAAGGCCGGTGTCGCCAAAATCTCCCGGTTGCCTGTCAGCATCCGAATCGTCCTCGAATCGGTCCTTCGCAATTTTGATGGGAAACGCATTTCCGAACAGGACGTCCGCAATCTCGCCACGTGGCAACCGAAGACGGAGCGCACGGCGGAAATCCCTTTCATCGTCGCCCGTATTGTTCTCCAGGATTTTACTGGCGTCCCGCTTCTGGTTGATCTCGCTGCCATGCGCTCCGCCGCCGCGAGCCTCGGGAAAAGGCCGGAACGAATCGAGCCGCTCGTCCCGGTTGATCTGGTCGTCGACCATTCCGTGCAGGTTGATTTTTCGAGCACGCCCGACGCTCTCCGCCTGAACATGGAAATGGAGTTCAAGCGCAACCAAACGCGCTACCAATTCCTCAAGTGGGGCACCCAGGCGTTCAAAACCTTCAGTGTCGTTCCGCCCGGTATCGGCATCGTCCACCAGGTGAATCTGGAGTACCTGGCCAAAGGCGTTCTCGAAAAGAACGGCGTTTGGTATCCCGACACGCTCGTCGGCACCGATTCACACACCACCATGATCAATGGGCTTGGGATCGTCGGTTGGGGCGTTGGGGGAATCGAAGCTGAAGCCGGCATGCTTGGCCAACCGGTTTACTTCCTCACGCCGGACGTCGTGGGTGTTAACCTCAAAGGCGAACTTCGCGAAGGAGTCACGGCTACCGACCTGGCGCTCACGCTTACGCAACTGCTCCGCAAAGCCAAGGTCGTCGGCAAGTTCGTCGAATTCTTCGGACCTGGCGCCTCGGCTCTAGCGGTCACGGACCGTGCGACCATCGCGAATATGGCTCCCGAATATGGTGCGACCATGGGTTTCTTCCCAGTGGACGAAGAAACGTGCCAATATTTCCTCAACACGGGCCGCTCAAAGGAACAGGTCGACACAATCCGCTCTTACTTTCAGGCGCAGGAACTCTTCGGGATGCCCGAACCTGGGGACATCGAGTATTCCCAGGTCCTCGAACTCGATCTGAAAGATGTTCAGCCGAGCGTCGCGGGTCCAAAGCGCCCGCAGGACCGTCTCCTGCTCCCGGAGGTAAAAAGCAAATTCCGCGAACTGTTCCACAAACCGCTCGCCGAATCTGGTTACAACAAACCGACCGAAGAACTGGCCAAACGTTTTGCGATCCACTCTGCTGCGCCCACGAGTACCGTAGCTGGCGGTGGCGCGCAGGCAAATGAAAGCGTTCCCCAACGTGCACCGAACCAGGCGCATCCGAACGAAAGCGTCAAAAACACCAGCACCCAAACCGAAGTCGAGATGATGAATAATCGTCCGACTCCGGACCGCGTGGACAAAGCGCCTGATGCTCCGATCGCCAAAGAAGTTCACGATGTCGGTCACGGTGACGTCCTGATCGCCGCGATCACGTCTTGCACAAACACATCAAACCCGAGCGTTATGCTCGCCGCTGGTTTGCTTGCGAAGAAAGCGGTCGAACGCGGCTTGAAAGTCCGACCGACCGTGAAGCGTTCCCTCGCGCCTGGCTCACGCGTCGTCACCGAATACCTTCGCAACAGCGGCCTTCAGCCGTACCTCGATAAATTAGGCTTCAACATTGTCGGCTACGGCTGCACCACGTGCATCGGCAATTCCGGCCCGCTCGACGCCGCGATTGAAGAAGCCGTAACCAGCAACGACGTCGTTGCCGCTTCTGTTCTTTCCGGCAATCGCAACTTCGAAGCCCGCGTTCACCAGAGCATCAAGGCGAATTTCCTCATGAGCCCTCCGCTCGTCGTCGCCTTCGCGCTCGCGGGGCATGTAAATGTTGACCTCGCCAAAGACCCCATCGGCAAAGGCGATGATGGCCAGGAAGTTTATCTCAAGGATATCTGGCCGACTCTTTCAGAGATTCGTGGGGTGATGCAAACCTCCTTCAACGCGGACACCTTCAAGAAGCTCTATCACGACTTCGAGAAACAGAATCCGCTCTGGGAACAAGTGCCTACAACGGCCGGCGTTCTCTACCAATGGGACCCGAGTTCCACCTACATCCAGGAGCCGCCCTTCTTCGAAAAGTTTTCGATGAGCGTCTCCGCCATTCGCGAAATTCGCGGTGCACGTGCCCTGGCAATTTTCGGCGACTCGGTTACAACGGATCACATCAGCCCCGCCGGCTCCATCAAAGCTACGTCACCTGCGGGCGTCTACCTCATCGCCCAGGGAGTCCCGGTCGCGGACTTCAATAGCTACGGCGCCCGCCGCGGAAATGATCGCGTCATGGTTCGCGGCACCTTTGCGAACGTCCGCATCAAAAATCTAATGGTTCCCGGCGTTGAAGGTGGCGTGACGACGCACCAACCGGACAACAAACGGCTGAGCATCTACGACGCCGCGATGAAATATAAAGAGGAGAACACACCGCTCATCATCGTCGCCGGCCAGGAATACGGCACCGGCAGTTCGCGGGATTGGGCCGCGAAAGGCACCGCGCTTCTGGGCGTTCGTGCGGTCATTGCGCAAAGTTTCGAGCGCATTCATCGTTCAAACCTCGTAGGCATGGGCGTCCTGCCACTTCAATTCCACGAAGGCACCACCGCCCAAACGCTCCAACTCGACGGCACCGAAACGTTCGACCTCGTCGGACTGACCGAAAGCATGAAGCCACAGCAGGACCTCACCCTCCGCATCACACGTGCCAGCGGCAAAACGGAGGACGTGACCGTCCGCAGTCGCATCGACACTCCGATCGAAGTCGAATACTACAAACACGGGGGAATTCTTCCCTACGTCCTTCGCCAACTGCTGGCGACCGCATAGATCATGCAACTGAGCGGCACAGTTCTTCGAGCGATCGAACAGGTCCTGGCCGCTGAAAAACCGGCGGACGCGTCTCTGCGCGACACGCTTCGTTCTTCCGGACTTAATCCGGACCAAAAGCGGCTCATCAGCCGCTCCGTGTTCACGTACTATCGCTGGCTCGGCTGGCTCGACCGAAAGAAGCCACTACGTGGTCAACTCGAACACGCGTTCGAGCTTGCCGATGACGTCGAAAAAGTCCGTGAGGATGAACTGATCGCTCGCGCCGTACCCAGCTGGGTTCACGATGTAATGCCGCTTTCCCCTGCGCTTCTCCGGGAATTCCAGCGCGAACCCCGCCTCTGGCTTCGCGCTCGCCGCGGGCAGGCAGATCAATTAGCCGCCCAACTTGGCGATTGCGAAGTGCACCCGACCTTTCCAGACGCGCTCTGGTACTGCGGCGCGCAAGACCTCTTTCGCACGTCGGAATTCCACAACGGCCACTTCGAAATCCAGGACCTCAGCTCGCAAATCGTTGGCCACCTCTGCTCGCCAGGCCCCGGCCAGACCTGGTGGGACGCCTGCGCTGGTGAAGGCGGCAAGACTCTACACCTCTGTGATCTTATGAAAAACAAAGGTACGGTCTGGGCGTCTGACACAGCGCAA
This sequence comes from Limisphaerales bacterium, assembly GCA_044226545.1. Lineage (GTDB taxonomy): Bacteria > Verrucomicrobiota > Verrucomicrobiia > Limisphaerales > SXQI01 > DASVNK01. The sequence goes on along the minus strand of JBGAGW010000012.1, from coordinate 159,833 downwards.
TGGCGCCTCGACATCCTGAAGCGCCGCGCCAGCCGCGCCAAACTTTTCAACTACCGCCTCGCCCCCTGGAAAATCGTCGACCATCTCCCCACCAAAACCAAATTCGACGGCATCCTCATCGACGCTCCTTGCAGTGGAATTGGCACCTGGGGCCGCAATCCCCACGCTCGCTGGACCGCCAAGCCGGCCGATATCACCGATCTCGCCGCAATCCAGACCAAACTCCTTGCAAAAGTCGCCGGCTCTTTGAAACCCGGTGGAAAACTCTTTTACTCCGTCTGCACTCTCACCCCGTCCGAAACAATTGCTGTCGCCGACACATTCGAAAACGCGCATCCGTCTTTGAAACCGACCGCGTTACGGCTTATGGAGACCACTTCGTCTCGGCTTCAAATTTCCCCTCAACAATTTCACTCGGTCGGAATGTTCATTGGCTCCTGGCAGAGCTCTTCGTGATTAGTTCGCCGGAAAGAGAAACGTCAGTGCCCGCCACGCCCGCAAGCGCCAGTACAATTCGTTGTGCTGGCTTCGCTGCGCTTCTTTGAATTTGTTTTCTGCGAGATGGACCGGCGCGAGTTCGCTCGCGGTAAGCAGCTTGTCTACAAAGTGCATCAGATCAACGCCTCTCTTCCAGCCGATGCGCTCCAATTCGCGGACGACTGCTTCAGTTTGCTTCAACCCGTCATCGCCTCCGGTGTAATCGCACGTCCCACTATCCAGATAAATCCTGACCGGCTTCGGTTTACCGCGGTAGCTCCCCAGTACCGTGTGAAGGAAGAATTCCTTCTCCACCTGGAACGCTCCGGAAAGGCTCGCCGCCAAGCCGAAGACATTCGGATGCTCCCATGCCAAGGTCACACTACAAATGCCGCCCATCGAAGAGCCGATCAGGCCAGTGTTCGCTGCGTTGGTTAGCGTGCGATAGTTCCGGTCGATCCGCGGTTTCAATTCATCGATTAAGAAGCGGCTGTACCGCTCGTAGGCCCGGTTATCCTGTGGCGCCGGCACAGGGCCGCGGTATTCGCGATAGCGCGACGCGCTGCAGTCGATCGCCACCATGATGATCGGCCGCATCTTTTTCTCGCCGATCAGGCGGTCCGCTGTTTTATCGAGTTCCCAGTTTCCCCAGCCAAAAGCCGCATGCGGTCCGGCCGTACTGAACGCGTTTTGCCCGTCGTGCACGTAGAGAACCGGGTAACGTGCTTTACCAACTTCATAATCCGGCGGCAAATAAACGCGGTAGAAACGGTTCGTCGAAAGAACTTCCGATTGGATCGCACCTTCAAACACCACGTTCGCACTGGCACCAAGTATTCCAAGCATCAGTAAAGAGACGAGTATTCCAGCGATCACAGATGCTGACTTTAGGTGAACAACCTGATTTTGAAAGAAGATCATCTTGCACATCACGTGTCGAACCCTTGCTATGGAACTCATGGCCACGCTACTCTAACCGTGTCGTGTGATAAATCGGTTGCTAATTGCTTGGCTGGTTAATGTTCTCTTCGCGAATTTGGCCTTCGCCGCGGAATCCTTCAACGGTATCTACATCTCCGAGTTTTCGGCCAATAATCTGGAAACATTTCGCGACGATGATGGAGACCACCCTGGCTGGATCGAGTTGTATAACGGTGGTTCAGCTACGGTGAATCTGGCCGGTTGGTTTCTGTCGAACAGTTCGACCGATCCGGCATTATGGCGTTTTCCGAGAGTCGGCATTCCGGCCAATAATTACCTCATCGTCTTTGCCTCGGGCAAAGGACGCACGAACGATCCGGCGCATCTCCACACGAATTTTCGACTCAGCAAGGACGGAGGCTATCTTGCTTTAATCGGACGCGCGACGAACGTCGTTTCCGGATTCGCCTATCCTGAATCGCCACCGAACATTTCGTACGGTCGCGTCGCCGGTGAACCCTCAATCATTGGTCCTTTCTCCCGTCCAACTCCTGGCAAACCCAACCAAACGAGCGGAAACGGGTTCGCCCCGAGCGTGAGATTCTCGCGATCCAGCGGATCTTTCCTGGAACCATTCACTCTCGATCTATCTACGGATTCGACTAACGCACTGATTCACTACACGCTCGACGGTTCGCTCCCCAATGCCGGTTCGCCTGTCTACTCCGAGGCACTGCAAATCACCAACACAGCCTGGGTGCGAACTCGCGCTTATCAGGACGGTCTGCTGCCGGGACCAGCCCACGGCGAAACGTACATTCTCTTCAAAACGAATATCCTCGGCTGGAAATCAAACCTGCCTGTGCTGGTAATTGACACTCTCGGCACCGAACACACCGCCTCGCTGCGCTCTCAACTTGTCCAGTTCTGCGTGTACGAACCGGTTGACGGAACCACTTCTTTCGAACGCCAACCCACGCTCACCACGCGCGCCGGCATCCATCAACGCGGATCCAGCTCTGCCGGTTTCCCGCAGCCATCATTCGCAGTCGAGTTCGTCGATGAACTAAATCACGAACTCTCACTGTCCCTGCTTCGACTGCCGCCCAATTCGGATTGGGTTCTCTACGCCCCGAATCAGTTCGATCCGATCATGATTCACAATCCTTTCGTTCACGATTTGAGCCGCCAGATGGGCCACTGGTCGCCTCGCACCCGGTTTGTCGAGGTCTTCCTCGCGACTCATTCCGGTCCAATCACGCAACGTGATTACTTCGGCGTCTACGTACTTGAGGAGAAAATAAAAATCGGCAAACACCGCGTCGCCATTGACAGGCTAGGCCCAGAAGATCTTGAAGGCCCTGCCATCACCGGCGGCTACCTTCTCAAATTCGACCGTGAAGGTCCCGGCGAAAACGGCTTTTGGGCGGGCGGCGCCTCCATGATCTTTGTTGATCCGAAAGAGTCGGTCATTGAACTGCCGCAGCGTGCTCCGCAGCGGGAATATATTCAGAGCTGGTTCGACGGGTTCCAGCGCGCCCTGCGCAGCCCAAATTGGAAAGATACGGAGAATGGCTATCGCGCCTATATTGATGTGGACGCCTGGATCGATTTCCACGTGCTCGAGGTTCTCAGCGGTAACGTCGACATCTTTCGCTTCAGCACCTTTTTCTACAAACCGCGCGGGGGGAAGCTCACTTTCGGTCCGCACTGGGACTTCGATCGCGCGCTTGGTTCGATTGATCATCGCGATGCAGACCCCAACCACTGGAACACTGGCAACTTCTTTAACGCACCCTGGTGGAATCGGCTCTTTACCGACCCGGATTTCTGGCAACTTTGGGTGGATCGCTGGCAGGAAATGCGCCGGACGAATTTCTCAGAGGCTCATCTCTTTGCCTTGATCGATCAACTCACCAGCGAACTGCGTACTGCTCAACCGCGCGAGGCGAAGCGTTGGGACCTTGAACCTCGAGGCGAGTCGTATCAGAGCGAGATTGATTGGATGAAGGCATGGCTCGGGCAACGCGTCTCCTTTATCGATCGCCAACTCGTGCAGCCTCCAAAACTAACCCTCGCAGACGGTCGAGTCACTCTGAGTGCCGTAGAAAGCTCTACCATCTACTACACGGTTGATGGCTCTGACCCGCGCATCTCCCAGGGCGGCATCTCATCGAACGCGGTAGTCTACGCCAGGCCGGTAGAACTGAAACCTGATGGCCGCCTGATCGCACGCGCCCGAAATCCATCTCGGCGTCAGACTGGCGGTCCGCCCATTTCCACGCCCTGGTCATCTCCTGTCAAAATAACGGGAGGACTACTTTCTGGTGGCCAGCAATCTCCCTCCAAAGAGAAGTAACGCTGATCCATAGGCACGTTCGCACCAGACTCTAAATCGCGAACGCTGGAACGAGCGAGCGCCAAGCACCGCCACCAGCGCATAGCTGGAAAGCACCAGTGCATCCACTACAACCGTGGTCAGCACCAAGACTACGAACTGGATCAGTGCCGGGCGAGCAGGGTTGATGAACTGCGGCAGGAGCGCGGTCACGAATAAAAGCGCCTTGGGATTGCTGATCTGAACGAGAAGGCCCTGCAGGGCGCTCCGCGAGTCGACTATTTCCTGCTGGGCCGGATCGGCTGGCTTATGCTGCTGAAAACTCCGCGCGAGCACCCGCCCGCCGAGCCAAAACAAATATAATGCGCCGGCGATGCGCAGCCCAGTAAACAAACCGTTAGCGGTTGAGAGTAGCGCTCCCAATCCGAGTGCCACCGCGGCGAAAAGCACCAAGTTGCCGGCTTGGATTCCACAGATGCCTGCAAGCGCTCCGCGCAATCCGGAGCGCGTTGCCGTCGCCATAGAATACATCACCGCCGGCCCTGGCGTCAGCGCGACGACTGTCCATGTCGCCAAATAGAGAAGCAAAATTCGCAATTCCATGTTGGGCAGTTAAGCGGATCACCAGTATTTGACACGCAAAAATAGAGGGTGATTCCTGTTCGCAGGTGGCCATTAACCGGTGCGGACAGGAACGTCCGCGCTCCCGAGTGCTGCACGGGCAGAAACAAAGCGCAAGCAAAGTTGTGGGTTCCGGAATTGTATCGCAAGTGACCAAATCTCATCCTCCCCGATCATCGTCCGGACTGCCCAATCTTTTGAATCGAGGATATCAGGCATGTGTATTTCCGAATCATTTTCGAAAAAGACACTCACATTTCTCAAATGTTCTGCGATACCCGCCCCGATTCCTTTCAACAATGCTTCCTTGCGAGTCCAAAGGGAGAGGAACTTCTCATTCGTCGGATTGCTCTTCCACAGTTGCAATTCAGCAGCGGAGAAAACCTGCGCTACCACTCCATTCAGATCCGGGACTGAGCGGCGAAGTTCAATATCCACGCCCACGGCTCTTTCGCACACGGCGAGAACGAAGCGATCCTCAGCATGAGCCAGATTAAAACAAAGAGCGCTGTCTTTCAGATGCGGTTTACCAAACGAGGAATATTCAAACTCAATTTCGCTAGGCTCGCATTCGAGGCGCTCACCCAGTATCGACCGAAGCAAACCCCGTCCGGCGATAAATCGCGAACGGTGCCGCTCAAACCGGAAACGGGCCGCGCGCTTCAACTCGCCTGCATCGAGAAACTTCGTGAGGCGCGCCAGTTCGTTTTCATCGACGTCAAGCGAACCCCTCCATATGTGAACCGTCTCGCCGCGTGATGAATCGGTTTCAGGCGGCGACAAGTTCACGCTCAACGGAACGACGCTGGTGCGCGGCATCAAGCAAGTGTCTGAGTTTTGCGGCGACAATTTGAACATTGGGTTCCTGGAGCATGCTCTCGTGAGTGCCGGGAATGACGTTCACCTGCACGCGATCATCAACGAGGGCGTCCCAGCCGAGTGTGTGATTGAAGTTGGATAGCCCTTGTTTTTTCGCCCGAAAGAGAACGACTTCCCCCGGGTAGGGGTGCGGGTGATATTGCGTGAGCGCGTGCCAGTGCGTTTCTGCATACTTCACATAGCCCTCTGGATAATTGGCCAGATCGATCATGTCCTTGAGCTCCACCTTCGGTCCCTTTTGGGCAGGAGGCACGATACGGCTGCGGATTTTCTGTTTCAGCCGCTTGCTCTTGTTTTTGAGCATCGTCAGTTGCTGCTGTGGAGAGACGCTCACGAATTCCTTCACGTTTTCGACCAGGTTTTCGAGTGAATATTTTGCAGCTGTCGCGCTCCACGATTGTTTTTGATCCACGTTGGGCGGAGACGATTCGAGCGCAACCAGCAGTCCAACCTCTTCACCCCTGGCGACTAAATGCTGCGCGATTTCATAGGCGACATTTCCACCGAAACAAAACCCGCCCAGAAAGTAAGGGCCTTCAGGCTGAAACTTGCGAATCTCGTCCGCGTAAAAGGTGGCCATCTCTTCAATCCGGGTGAATGGCTCCTGTGGTGAGCGAATTCCAAAGGAGGGCTGATCCGGGCCGAGCAACTCCGCGAGTTTGCGGTAATAGAAAAAGCCTCCGCCTCCATCCCCGCCGAGCGTATGAATCCAGAAGAAAGGGGGCCTGGAGCCTTTGGGTTGAATATCGACGATGGTCGACCACGACTCGCTCGAGCTCTCTTCACGCAGCAGGTCGGCGATTTGTTCCACGGTGGGTGCGCGGAAAAGTGTGGCCAGAGCAAGCTTCTTGCCGCATTGCTTTTCAATTTGAGAGAAGACTTTGACAGCGAGAAGTGAGTGCCCTCCAAGATCGAAGAAATTATCGGCAACGCCGACCGGCTGAACACCTAGAACATTTTCCCAGATTTTGACAAGTTGCTGTTCGACTTCGTCCCGTGGCGCAACAAAGGACCGATTTAGCTCGGGACGGTTTTGTTCGGGAACCGGCAACGCCTTGCGATCGATTTTTTCGTTCGGCGTGAGCGGAAATTCCTCCATAAAGACGAATGCGGAAGGGACCATGTAGTCGGGCAATTGCGAGCGCAAATGTGTGCGCAAATCTCCGGGGGTGGGCACCTCGTCTTTCGCAATGACATAAGCGACGAGGCGCTTATCGCCCGGAACGTCTTCCCGCACGATCACGACATTATTGCCGACGTTCGGATGCTTCGCGAGGAGCGTTTCGATCTCACCGAGTTCGATTCGGAAACCGCGGAGTTTCACCTGATGATCGATCCGTCCAACGAATTCGACATCCCCTTCCTCGTCAAAATGCGCGAGATCCCCGGTGCGATAAAGTTTCGCGTTCGGCCTTTGGCTAAAGGGATGGCCGACGAATTTCGAAGCCGAGAGCTCTGGCCGGTTTAAGTAGCCATGTGCGAGACCATCGCCGCCGACGTAAACTTCCCCATTGATTCCGAGCGGCACTGGCAGACCTTCAGGATCCAGAATATAAAGTTCGCTATTGGAGATCGGTTTTCCGATGGGAACGGTGAGCGCTTCATCGGTGAGATCTTTGATCTGGTACCAGGAGCTGAAAGTGGTATTCTCGGTTGGACCATAGACGTGCAAAAGCCGCCTTGGTGGATTGCACTCCAACACTGCGCTGACCCATTTTGGATCAACGGCTTCACCGCCAAACATAACCGTCTGAAGAGTGCCGAATACGTCCGGCACCTCCCGCGCGAGTTGGTTAAAAAGCGCCGTCGTTAGAAACAAGGTCGATATCTTTTCCTCCCGCAACGTCTCTGCAAAATCAGCGGGCGAGACGGTGGTTTCCTTGCTAATTCCAATCGCCGCCGCGCCGTTGAGCAAAGCGCCCCAGATTTCGAAGGTGGCCGCATCAAAGGATGCGTTGGAAGCCTGCGCGATACGGTCTGCCGGTGTGATCTGAATATAGTCGGCGTCGCAAACCAGGCGGGTGATTCCGCGGTGTGGTACCAGGACACCCTTTGGCTGCCCTGTTGAGCCCGAGGTGTAAATTACATAAGCCAATGACTCAGCGGTCGCAGTATTCGGCGGCAGTTGCCGCGGCTCCTCCTGAAGTGAGCTGGATTCTTTGTCGAGGCAAATGACAGGTAATTCGCTGTTGGGAAGGTCTTGAAACCGAAGTGAATCGGTAAGAATGAGCGGCATTTTCGTATCCGCAATCATGAAGGCCAGCCGATCCTTCGGATAACTGAGATCGAGCGGAACGTAAGCCGCGCCAGCTTTGAGGATGGCGAGAAAAGCGACGATCATTTCAACCGAACGATCCATATACACGCCCACGAGGGTGCCGGTCCCGGCTTTGTGCTTCTGAAGGAAATGCGCAAGCTGGTTCGCGCGCACATTCAAGTCACGATAAGTAATCGATTGTTTGCCATACTTAAGCGCCACCGCTTCAGGCTTTCTAGAGACCTGTGCTTCGAATATTTCATGAACACAGGCGGAGTTTGGATACGGACGCGCAGTTTGATTCAACGTCTTGACAAGAAATTCCCGCTCGCGCGCCGTTACAAGCGGAAGCCGTGAGATGCGCTCTTCGGGGTTCACAATCACTCCGCGCAATAATTCCTCAAAATGGCCGAGTAACCGTTGGATGAACGACTCGTGAAACAGATCCGAATTGTATTCGACCGTTGCGTACAAGCCCGCTGGCGTGTCTTTCGTCACAAAGGTGATATCGAACTTTGAGGTGCCAGTGCCTGTTTCGATTTCTTCCGCGCGAACACCTGGAAAAAGCTCCTCCTGCACATAATCGTTGTTCAGCGCGAACACCACTTGCACGAGAGGCATACGATTGGAACTACGCTCCGGGTGGACTTCTTCGACTACGCGATCGAACGGCACATCCTGATGGTTGTAAGCCGCGAGCGTGTTCTCCCGCACCTGCTCAACCAAATGTCGAAAACTCTGATGTCCCTCAATCCGGCTGCGCAATGCGAGCGTGTTGACGAAGAACCCGATGAGCGGCTCCGTTTCGGCACGGTTGCGGCCCGCGATCGGACAGCCGATCACAATATCCTCCTGCTGCGTGTAGCGATAAAGAACCGCTTTGAATGCCGCAAGTAATGTCATGAAGAGCGTCGCTTGACTTTTCTTCGAAAAATCCTTAAGCGCGCTCGCGAGTTCTTTCGGTATAACCGCACTGTAGATGGCGCCAGCGAAGGTTTGAGCTGCAGGCCGTGGTTTCGTGGTTGGAAGTTGCAAAGCGGCTGCGCCTTTTAGTTGCTTCCGCCAGTAATTGAGGTGCGTTTGGCAACTTTCACTTTGCAGCCACTCCTGCTGCCAGGTGGCGAAATCGGTATATTGAACGGACAATTCAGGAACTGATGGTTCACGATTTTCCCGCAAGGCCGAATAGAACTCGGCCCATTCTTTAAGGAGCAGCCGCAACGACCATTCGTCAGATGCAATATGGTGCGTCACGAGGATCAGGATGTGCTCGCTGGCCGAGAGTTTCACGAGAGACGCGCGAATCATCAAATCGCGTGCAAGATCGAAAGGACGTCGCACTTCGTGCGTCACCAGTTTATCGACCTCGCGAACACGCGCGTGAGAACTCAGCGGCGAGAGATCGATCACCCGCAGATCGAGGGGGACCATCTCGCTTATCTTCTGAAAGGGCGCGTCATCGACTGAGTCGAAAACGGTTCGGAGGGTGCGGTGCCGCTCTACGATCGTTTCCAAAGCTTTGCGCAATGCTTCGAGCTCAATCGAACCACGGAGCGCCAGCACCGTGGGCACGTTGTAGACGGCGCTGTTCGGCTGCAGCTTATCAAGGAACCAAAGCCGTTTTTGGGCGGAGGAAAGAGGAAAGCGTTTCTCCTTCCGTTCGCGCAGCAACTTTTCCAACAATGCCCGTTTCTCGTCCGGGCGTAAATTCGCGACGTTCGTCTCTTTACTACTCATCTGGGATCAGGGGTGTTTCAGGGCCAGTTCCCTTGCCTCTGCATTAGAGTGCGGCTCTCGCTTTGCGCCAATCAGGCACGTCACTTTCTGGTCCGAACCTTTTCAACTTAGCGCCCGTTCAGGCTGCCCCTGATGACACCATTTTACGAATTGCTAAAATCGGACGGTCAGAAAATCTGAATGATCCAAGCCCTATGGACAAACTGAAGTTTATCGCGCCGCGATCACCGCCTATCGCGATTCTCGGTGTCCCGTTCGACAACATCACCACAGTCGAAACGATCCAAATGATCGAGCAGATGATTGTCTCGCGGCGGCCGCATTACCTTGCCACGGCGAATGTCGATTTCATCGTGCAAGCCGCGCAAGACGTTGAACTCCGCCGCATTCTTTTCGATGCGCATTTGGTGCTTTGTGACGGCACACCGCTTGTGTGGGCTTCTCGATTGTTGGGGAATCGACTGCCTGAAAGGGTCGCAGGGTCAGACCTGGTTCCACTGTTGCTGAGGTTGGCGGCGGAAAAAGGCTATAGACCCTTCCTGCTGGGAGCGTCTCCTGATTCACTCGAGGCAGCCGTTCAGAGGGCGACAGAAAAACATCCGAAGCTGCAATTCGCGGGCTATTACTCCCCCCCGTTCAACAAGCTCCTTGAAATGGATCACGAGGAGATTCGAAACCGAATTCTTCAGGCGCAACCTGATATACTGTTTGTCGCGTTCGGCTGCCCCAAACAAGAAAAGTGGATTAACATGCATTTCCGCTCCCTCGGAGTGCCCGTATCTGTCGGAGTCGGTGGAACGATTGATTTCATCGCAGGAAAATTGGCACGCGCGCCGTTGTGGATGCAGAAAACCGGCACTGAATGGATTTTTCGTCTCGCGCAGGAACCGAAACGACTCTTTCACCGTTACGCAACAGATCTCACCTTCTTTTCTCGCGGGATCGCCAGTCAGTGGTGGCGTTTGCATGGTCGGAGTCGCAGGCGGCGCGCGATCTCTAATGGTCCCGCAGAAATCCGCCGAGTCTCGTACACAGTGCTACGGATGCCAGCCCGCCTCGATTGCGAAGAGGTACACTTGCGCCAGGAGATGTGGGATAAAGCCATCTCGCCGGAGCGCGCCTGTATTCTCGACCTGAGCGAGGTCCAATTCGTGGACAGTACGGGGATCGGTCTGCTCATTCGCTTGCAAAAGCGTTCTCGCGCTACGGCTCAACAACTGATTCTGGCTGGCCCTTCGGAAATGGTGACGCGCGCGCTCGACTTGATGCGTCTTCGCGAGTTCTTCGTCATAGTTCCAACGCTATCCGCGGCCGAAGCGAACCTGAACGAAATGGGCACCTTCTCTTCTGTCTCTGTGCGGACTACCTCAAGCGCAAGTCTTCCGGCTCTTGCGTGGACGGGAGAACTCACTGCTGCAAATTCCGAAGAGGTCTGGATTCAGACGATGGATCATCTCGCTGCGCGCGCTCTGGTTCAACGCGCCTTAACGGTGGATCTGAGCAACCTTCGTTTTATCGACAGCACAGGCCTGAGCGTAATGATTCGCGCAAAGAAATACGCAGGACGACAAGGGGTGAAACTTCATTTTACCAACCCGCAGGAAAACGTGCTCAACGTGATTCGCCTGAGCCGCCTTGACGAATATCTCTTGAACAACGAATGAAAATTGGTTTCAGCACTTCGGTCATTCAACGCGGCAAGACCGGAGTGGCCCAATACATTTTTTCGCTGCTGCGGGCGTTCCAAGAAGCTGACGTCGATGCTCAATTTTCGCTTTTCACTCTCGAAGAAGATATTTCATTTTTCGAGAAGCTCGACGGGCGATTCCAGATTGTGCGCGTGCCGGAAAGATTTCGGCCACCGGTCAAGAATATCCTGTGGCATCAAACCGCCTTACCGCGATTTGCTCAGCAGTTAGACCTGGACGTCCTGCACGTTCCGAGTTACCGGCGACTGCTCTGGTCAAGCCCATGTCCGCGGGTGGGGACGATTCACGATCTCGCGCCATTTCGCGTATCGAGAAAATACGATCTGGCGCGGATGTTTTACGGACGCGTGGTCGTGAAACAACTCGCGCGGCGACAGGACGAAATCATTGCCGTCAGCGAGAACACCGCGCGCGATATCGAAACGTTTTTTGGAATTCCGCGGAGCTCTCTACGCGTGATCCACAATGGGCTAAATCATTCACATTTCTATCCCCGAGGCAGGGAGAGTGCAGCCGCCTTCGTCCGGCAAAAGTTCGGTTTGACAAAGCCATTCCTCCTTTACGTCGCGCGCTTGGAACATCCGGGCAAAAATCACGTTCGACTGATCGAAGCATTCGAAGCCTATAAGCAACAAAGCAAAAGCGATTCTTCTCTCGTCTTTGGCGGAAGTGATTGGCACGGGGCGGAAGTAATTCACCAGCGAATTGCTCAGTCGCCGATACGAACTGAAATCAAAACTTTGGGCTTTGTAAAAGACGAAGATCTGCCGGTCCTTTACTCGGCGGCGGAAGGATTTGTCTACCCTTCGCTTTATGAAGGCTTCGGGCTTCCCCCCATCGAAGCAATGGCGTGCGGTTGTCCGGTCATTTGTTCCGACCGCGGCGCTCTCGCGGAAGTAGTAGCGGATGCGGCAGCGATCATCGATCCGGAAGCGACCTCCACCATCACGCAGGCATTCTTGAAACTTTCTTCGGAAGCTGGATGGCGGCAGGCCCTGGTGCAACGGGGGCTTTCTCGATCACAATATTTTTCTTGGCATCGCACCGCTCAGGAAACGTTGGCTGTTTATAAATCGTTGTGTCGCAGGGCAGGCGCCCCGGCCCAAACCCAGGCCGGGGTTCCCGGTTATGCGACTAGATAATTCCCATGTGGCGGTAAACGATAAAGATTACCGCTGCTTCCACTGCCAAAAAGGCCGCAAAACTCACGTAAACCATTACCAACCGACTGTACTCACGCAAAACTTTCATAACCGTTTTTGCTAAAAGCAGCCGCTGTGCCGACGTCATTCTTAAGGAGGGTTTGTCATCAGAGACATCGCGTTCGCGCGACACATCTGTCCTCCGGGCGACAAAAAGGAAAACGCCGCGCGGAATTGTTATCCGGGCGGCGAATTATTATGAGATGAAATGGAAAGCGGATTACTTCCGGCTCCGCTCTTTTGGCTCGTAACGCGGGGTTCGCGCGCGATCGCCCGTTGCACTCAAGCGCGACTCCGGCATGTCTTTCTCGATTTCAACATCTTCTTTCCGCACACGCTCTGACACGGTTTGCGTTTCGCGCTCCTCGCGCTTTCCAACGCGCACCTCTTCCCGCACGCGCGCCTCTTTGGAAATAACCGCCTCTTCACGACGTAGTGGAACGTAAATTTCCTCTTCCGTGAAATCGGAATCCGTTGCGTCGCGTCCAGCCTCTGAAACTGGTACACGTTCCACGACAATCTCCTCACGCTTCAGTTCGACTGGTTGATTAACAATCTCGGTGCGGACCACTTTGCGGAGACGCACTCCACCCGCTTCCACCTCCCGTTTACCCACGTTCAGTGTCTCCTCTTTCAATCGAACGCGCTTTTGTTCGCTGCCTTCGACGCGCTGGACGGTATCGCGCCCAGCCTCGGCCTGGTTCATGCGATTCTGCAACCAGCCTTCGCTTCGGAAGCCGTGATTCTTGTAATACGAAGTGATTCGGTCCTCGTCATGCGATTGCAAGTGTGCGCTGGAGTCGAACTCCGGCGCCTGCTTGATCTGCTCAAGCGTGTAGGGCAGCCGGATCTGGTGTTGCGGTTCGCTTACGTCCGCGCTTTGGGCGGGCACTACATAGGTCCGGCCCATCCCAAGCCAGCCTGTTCGCACGGCCAGATAGGCAGGATCGCCGTCGCTGTCGAGCCACACCGATTCGACTGTGCCTACTTTGTCATTGTCTCGATCGACGACAGTGTAATCGATATACTTACCTTCAGAAGGTGCCGTAGTTGGGTTCAAGCCCTCCGCAGTCGCATGTCCTGCCCCCGCCCCGATCACTGCTCCTGCCACCGCACCGATCACCGTGCCAATCGGTCCCGCCCCTGCGGTTCCTGCAGCAGCTCCCGCCGCTGCACCTGCCGCGGCTCCGGCGGCACCACCCGCCGCAGCGCCCACGCCCGTTCCCACAGGATGGGACCCGGGTGTTCCGGTGATTGGGTCTCGGTTCGCATCGCCTCTTTTTTGATTCTCGTTCATTTGCAATTCCTCCTTAAACGCCCAAAATGGACTGCGACACCCTCCGACGGAATCCCAGAGAAGCAATATCAGGCCGACTCTGAATCTGCGTCAGTGGGGAAAGAATCAGTTGAAAAACCGCGACAACTCAAAAAACAAATAGGCAAGCGTGCCGCATACGGGCAGAGTCAAGATCCAGGCCCAAACCATTCGCTCGACCACAGTCCATTTGATCGCGCCGAGGCGTTTTGCCGCTCCCACACCCATAATGGCTGCGGAAATATTGTGTGTGGTTGAAACCGGAATTCCGAAACGGCTCGCCGTGAGAATAACCAGGGCCGAACTCGTCTCCGCAGCAAACCCGTTAATGGGATGCAGCTTTACCATTTTATGCCCGAGCGTTTTGATAATTCTCCAACCGCCGGAGGCTGTCCCCGCCGCCATTGTGAGCGCACACAAAACCTTGATCCAGATGGCAATTTCCAGGCTTCCGCCTTTCGCCGGGGCGGGCGTTCGCAGAAAGTGCAGTGGCCCAGGAAGGTTCTCGAACACGCCGCTGGTCGTTCCTGCCATCAAGGCGAGCGCGATAATCCCCATGGTCTTTTGCGCGTCGTTTGTCCCATGCATGAATCCCACACTCGCGGAACTGAGGATCTGCAACTTGCCAAAAACGGTATTGATGGTCGTAGGACGGACCTTCTGGAGCGTGATATACAGCGTGGCCATCACGATTACGCCCAGTGTGAAGCCGAGCATCGGCGAGACCACCATTGGCACGAGCACCTTCCAAAGCAGGCCTTTCCCGTGCCACCAATGGTCCGAAGCTGGCTGCGACCAGATGATTACGTCCCAACTGCCGTGAGCAGCCCCCAGCGCTGCGCCACATAATCCGCCAATCAGCGCGTGGCTCGAACTGGAAGGGAGGCCAAACCACCAGGTGATCAGATTCCAGACGATGGCGCCGAGTAACGCGCAGATCAGTACTTGGGAAGAGACAATGCTCGTCTCGACCAACCCGGAAGCGATCGTTTTCGCCACCGCCGTTCCCACCAGGGCGCCGGCGAGATCCATGGTCGCAGCGAGGAAAACCGCCTGTCGCGGCGTCAGCACTTTCGTCGAGACGACCGTAGCGATGGAATTGGCCGTATCGTGAAAGCCGTTTATGTACTCGAATGCGAGAGCGATGACGATGGTGAGAAAAATTAGCGTCATGCGGCTCAGGAATTCTTGAGGACGATATGATTAATGACATTTCCCGCGTCACGACATCGGTCGAAAACTTTTTCCATTAATTCGAAAAGGTCCTTCAAGAAGACAACTTTGATAGGTTCGTGTTGCCCGGAATAGAGCTGCTGGAATAGTTCCAGAATCAATTTATCCGCGTCGCCTTCAATTTTCTGCAGTTCATCGTTGTGATCCTTGATTTTTTCCAGGTGAATGCCCTGCCGCAATTCCCGGGTCATTTCGAGCAGCGTTTCCGTTGCTTTCTCCAGCATCCCAATTTGTCGCCCGAAATCGAAGCCTTTAAGCAAATGCGGGCAGAGCAAAATTCGTTCAGCAATTTTCTCCAAAGTTTTCGGAATGCGATAAAGGCTAAGCGACAGCGCCTGGATGTCCTCGCGCTCCAGGGCGGTGACGAAACTGGTGGAAAGCGCGTTTCCGATTTCGTCAAAGATTCGGTTTTCCTTTGTGCGTGAGACGATGAACTCATCGAGTGTCCGCACCTGGTCAGGATTTTTCAGGAAACGCGCCAGGGCCTGAACGCTCGCGCGCGCTTCCTCGGCGCTCCGCTCCAGCAATTCAAAGAAGCGATCCTCTTTTCCGAACAGGCGTTGCAGTGAGAACATCCTGTTAGCTAAACGGAACCGGAGGTTCAAAGCAAGACAGGGGAACGAGCGGAACGCATTGTGGGATTCCAAACCGCGAACCGTTTTGTAAGAGACGGTGTATTGCGGCGAGAGGCGCTGCATGGCACCCTCCGGCCATGAAGAAAGCTTTGGTCGTTCTGGTCGGGTTGGTCGCGGTGGTGATCGGCGTGGCGCTGATGGTCGTGCTTTGGGGCGTGGGGGTGAATAACAAGGTCGTCGGGTTGAACCAAGGGGTTGACGCACAATGGGCGCAGGTGCAGAACGTATACCAAAGGCGGGCGGATCTGATCCCGAATTTGGTAAACACTGTAAAGGGTGCGGCGAACTTCGAGAAAAGCACTCTTGAGAGCGTGGTCCAGGCACGCGCTTCGGTCGGCCAGGTCAAAATCGATCCAAACAAAGCGCCTACCGACGCAAAAACGTTCCAGCAGTTTCAGGCCGCGCAGGATTCACTGTCTTCGGCCTTGTCTCGATTACTCGTCGTGGTTGAAAAATATCCGGAACTAAAAGCAACCAAGAATTTTGCTGATTTGCAGGTGGAACTTGCCGGAACTGAAAACCGGATCGCAAATGAGCGCCGTGTTTTCAACGATAAAACGCGGGACTACAATACTTATATCCAGCAGGTGCCTGCAACCTTCATCGCTTCGTTCCGGGGGTTCAAACCCAAGCCTTACTTCGAAGCCACGGCAGGTTCGGACCGTCCGCCGCAGGTCCAGTTCGACTTTAGCAATACCAATAAGTGAACCGCCGGTTCCTTTCGTATTTGCGGCTGGCGCTTGCGTTGCTTCTGGTGAGCAGCGCATTTTGCGCTGAAGTCATCCCGCCGAAGCCAACTCGTTACTTCAATGACTACGCGGGTGTCACTTCGTCCGCCGTTCGGGAGCAACTCAACGCCAAGCTCGAGGAACTCGAAAAATCGGATTCGTCCCAGATCGTGGTCGCGATCTTTAAGGACATGCAGACGGAGTCGTCCATTGACGACTACACCCTGCGGGTCGCTCAGAATTGGGGCGTTGGCCAAAAAGGGAAGAGCAACGGGGCGATTCTCTTCGTTTTCATTAACAACCGGAAAATGTTCCTCCAGGTGGGCTACGGGTTAGAGGGCGCCATTCCGGATATCACCGCGAAAGATATAACCGAGAACCGGATCAAACCGTATTTTAAGAACGGCAATTACGATGCAGGCATGACCGCCGGTGTGGACGCGCTCATTCAGGCAGCCCGTGGCGAGTACAAAGGAACCGGGCGAACCGTTGCGCAAGGAAACCGGTCCTCGAAAAATAATTTCGGCGTCCTCATCTTCATCGTCATTTTTTTGCTGATCATCATGCGCACTGCACGCCGCCGTGGTGGACATGTTTACGGGGGGCGAGGCCGGAGCGGTTGGGGTGGGCCCATCATCTGGACCGGGGGCGGCTCCGGTTGGGGTGGTGGCGGCAGTTCAAGTTGGGGAGGCGGTGGTGGGGGCGGTGGCGGTTTCTCCGGTGGTGGTGGAAGTTTCGGCGGCGGCGGTGCGGGAAGCGATTGGTGATATGAAACCGAAAGAGTTTTTGAACGCGCTCGATGACGACGCAATCGTACAGGCCATTAGCGACGCGGAAAAGCGGACGTCGGGCGAGATTCGCGTTTTTGTCACCGAGAATGACGTGCAGGACGTTGTGGCGGAGGCGCAAAGACAGTTCGTTCGGATGGAAATGGCCAAAACGGAATTACGGAATGGCGTTCTGATCTACTTTGCCCCGAAAGCGCGTTCCTTCGCGGTGGTCGGCGACGAAGGCATTCACAAAAAACGGGGGCAGCCGCTCTGGGACAGCGTTGTGGCTCGAATGCGGCCGTTATTAAAGGATGGCGAATACACGAAAGCGATAATCGCCGGCGTGGAAGAAATTGGAACGGTGTTGAGCAAAGAATTTCCATGCCAAACCGGTGATCGAAATGAGTTACCGAACACAATAGAACGGGATGGATCGAACAAATGAGCGCACAATACTGGGAGGATTTGTATGAAAAGGGCGACACCCGCTGGGAGAAGGGCGAAGCCTCGCCCGGCCTGGTCGACTTCCTGACTGAGCGTCCTGATCTCCCGAAAGGCACCGTCCTCGTGCCGGGCTGCGGTTTCGGACACGATGTTCGGGCTTGGGCGAGTGCCGGGTTTGACGCGACGGGCCTCGATATTGCGCCGAGCGCCATACGGTTAAGTAAAGAGCGCACGCCTGAAGGTTTGCGGGCAACCTTCAAGCTTGGAAACTTGCTGATGGATGAAGCTTTCGCCCGCTTCGACTACGTTTTCGAGCATACCCTGTTTTGCGCGATTCAACCGGCACAGCGCCAGGACTACGTCAAAGCGCTCAAAAGTTGGCTGAAACCCGAAGGGAGATACGTCGCCGTATTCTATATGATACCGGATGAGGATGGCCCGCCCTTCGGCACGACGCGCGAAGAAATAAAGCGTCGCTTCGGCAGCGATTTCGAACTGCTGGAGAATTGGGTGCCGCGATCCTATCCGAATCGGACGGACCTGGAATGGATGACGGTCTGGAAGAGAAAAGGCAGTCAGCGGGATTGACCTGCGACTGCCTGAAGGCAGAAAAATTCGGGAGTTACTCCTCGCCGCCGCCATGGTCGCGGAAACCGCGATCGCGACCTCCACGGTCGCGTCCGCCCCCGCCACCTCCGCGGCCACCACCACCGCCCCCGCCGCCGCGATAGCCGCCGCCACCACCTCCGCGTCCCCCGCCGCCGCCACCTCCGCCGCGATAGCCACCCCCACCCCCGCCGCCACCACCGCCTTCTGGGCGTGGGCGTGCTTCGTTTACTGTCAGGTTACGGCCATCGAGACTGTAGCCGTTAAGGGCTTCAGTCGCGGCATCGGCTTCTTCTTTAGAGGACATCGTCACGAAGGCGAACCCGCGGGAACGACCGCTCATGCGGTCGAGCATCAGGTTGCAATCGGTGACGGTTCCGTGCTTGGCGAAAAGATCTTGAAGATCGTTTTCTGTGACGTTGTAGGAAAGGTTTCCTACGAACAACTTGGTATTCATTCTTACACTATTATTTTAGAAATCACGCCAGCCAAACGTGCCCCGCCCCTCGGGAGTGCATCAGATCTACTTCGTATTTTTACGACATTTGCGCGCAGCAGAATCTAAAACTCGGGCGCGATTCTCTCCCTCTTGGCAAAAAAAGGCAATCCCCTGTTTTTTCGCCTGCTGGCTCGGACCTAATGCGCTGCGCCGTGGTTAAAATACCAAACCATGAGACCTGACAGCCCGAAGAACATGGCCGCAGTAACTGCGAATGCCACCCAGAACTTCGATGCTATACTTTCCAGATTGTGTTCATTTTCCATGCTCATAAAAAACTTTTTCGCGCGTCTCAGTTAGTCGCCATTACAGGGCCACGACTTTAACATTACTAATATCGCAATCTTTCGCGACTTCATCCAGGAGAGCCTGCGGAGGAACGCTGTCCAGGTTCAACACGGTGAGTGCGTGGCCGCCCGCAACGTCGCGGCTCAGGCTCATGCTGGCAATGTTCACGTTGTGCTTGCCCATTAACGTCCCGATGTAGCCGACGATGCCGGGACGGTCCTTGTTTGTCATGATGAACAGCACGCCGTTCGGAATAACCTCCACCGGCATGCTGTTGATGCGCACAATGCGCGGATCGAGCTTCGCGCCAAACAGGGTTCCCCCGGCCGAAACAACTTTTTGTCCATCGGACTGAACGGCCACATGCAGCCATTCGTTAAAATCGGTCTGCTCATTGGATTTTACTTCTTCGACCAGCAGGCCAAGAGCGTTCGCCATGGTGCGAACATTCACCTGATTCACATCGCGCCCGCCAGCTTGTTCGAGAAAGCCTTTCAAGATTGAACGGGTGATTGGATCCGCAGGCAGTTCTGTCGCTTTACCGCCGTAAGTGACGACGAGACGCTCGTTACGTTTCGGCGCCAGTTGGCCGACCAAACGTCCGAGTCGCGTGCCGAGTTCGAGGTACGGCTTCACGATAGAATAAGTCTTCGCATCAAGATTCGGCAGGTTCACCGCATTACGCACTGCTCCGTGCACGAGATAATCGGTGATCGCCTCCGCCACTTCGATCCCCACATTCTCCTGCGCTTCCTCGGTGCTCGCGCCGAGGTGCGGCGTCATGATGACTTGCGGCAACTTGCGTAGCGGATGGTCCGCGGGCAACGGTTCAGTCTCGTAAACGTCCAGCGCCGCACCCGCAATCTGCCCGCTGGTAATCCCTTCGACCAGATCGGCTTCGTTGATGATTCCGCCGCGCGCGCAATTGAGCAACCGCACTCCCTTCTTCATCTTTGCGAAGGCTTCCTTGTTCAACATGCCCTTTGTCTCATCAGTCATCGGCATGTGCACCGTAATGAAATCGGATTGCGGATAAATCTCGTTCAACTCCACCAGTTCCACCTGCATCGCTTTTGCGCGCGACATCGTGAGGTACGGATCATAGGCCAGCACCCGCATACCAAACGCAATGGCCCGACGCGCGACTTCGGATCCGATCCGGCCCATCCCGAGCACACCGAGCGTCTTGTTGTAAAGCTCTACACCGGAAAATGCCTTGCGGTCCCATTTACCCTCCTTCATCGACATATGCGCCTGCGGGATTTTTCGGGCGAGCGCCATCAACATCGAGAAAGTCAATTCCGCAGTGGAAATGGTGTTTCCGCTCGGGGTGTTCATCACGACGATTCCGCGCTGCGTTGCGGCCTCAACGTCCACATTGTCCACTCCTACGCCGGCGCGGCCCACGACCCTGAGCTTCGGAGCGGCTTCGATAACTTTGCGGGTCACCTTCGTTTCCGAACGCACGACCATGGCTTCAACATCCGCCACGACCGGGATGAGTTCCGCCTCAGGCAGGCGCTTGTCGAGCACCTGCACCTTGAACTCGGGCCGCTGCTGTAAAAGCGCGATTCCCTTCGGCGAAACCGGATCACAAACTAAAACCTTCATAAAAACAGGAGCGGGATAATGGGAACCGCCGGACGAAACTTCAAATGGAAAAAACTACGATCGGCTTGGCTTTCGTCCTACAAGCACCAGATTATCGGCCAAATCGCACGCTCCAAGGACCGATTCCACCGCGGCATATATCCACCGGACCGGCCTTAAAAGCGGGTTTGATTTCAACGTATTTGTCTTCACGAGAAGCGACGCGCGCTCGTGGTCCGCGACAAACTCACCCTTTGCGCGGAAATCCTGCGCGATAACCACTGGATTGAAATGAGACGTTGTCGATGCAACCACTTCAAACCCGCACTGTTCGGCAAGTGCCCGGAGCGTTGTCGGTGAGAAGTAGTTGATATGTTGCGGCAGGGTGTAACGGTACTTCGCTCCCAACAATCGGACTGCGAGCGATCGGAGATTCGGCACCAGAACAAGGCAGTGCCCCCTGTCCTTCAACAATTCAAATGCCTTTCTCAAAAACTCCGCCGGGTCCGCCACATGTTCCAGCACCGCCCAAAAGGTGATTGCGTCGAATCCTTTCCTCTGGGCCAAATCGAAAAAGTTCCCGCGAAGAACCGGGACCCCTTTCTTTTCAGCCAGATCCAACGCCGCGGTTGCCACATCTGTTCCGAGAACTTCGTAGTCATTGGGAAAGCGTTCGCGCAATCGGTAGAGGAAGCCGCCTGTCGAGCATCCGACGTCGAGAATTCTTCCCCTGGCGCAAACACGCCGGAGGATTTTTATTTCGCGCGCGTAGCGCACCGGCGAGTAATCACCGGCAAGTTTATCATCGGATGCATAAAAGGCGCTCCCGGTGGTCGCGTAAAAGCGTCCGTCACTGAATTCCTGCTCTGCATTGGCCACGAAAACCATCGAACAGGAAACACATTGGACCAGGCTCAGCGAACCTTTCTTAACAAAGTCCTGATGCTCTGCGCCCCCACACACCGGGCATGGTCGTTCTCCAAATTGCGTCACAGGCAATCTTCACAGAATCGATCTTGCGCGGGCATCAACCAAAAGCGAGTATATCCGCTAATGGCGGTCAGGTATAGCCTTCTTTGTCTCGCGGTCGCGGCCCGTCTTAGCCTCTTTGCGGCCGGGGTGCTTTCCATTAATCCCGGTGCCCCTCCCAAAATAGAGGCGAACGGCACCGCAGGAGAGTTGGTCAGCATCGAGGCGGCTTTCGATCTCACCGGGTCCTGGGACATGCTGGGGTCGCTCGTCATGACCAATGATTCCGTGCAGTGGAACGATCTTTGGGCCGGCACGGCCTCCCAGCGCTTCTACCGCATCACCCGGTCCGCGCCCAGTGAACTCCCATTCGCTGACGATTTTCGCTTGATTGATCACTTTGGGAAATCCCAGCGTCTCTTCTATCTCGCAAACGCCCCAGAAATTAAAGCTTTCGTTCTGATCTTCACCGCAAACGGCTGTGATTTGATCAAACAGGAACTTCCCGCGATTCAAGCGCTTCGCCAGAAATTCGAGAGTAAGGGAGTCATTTTCTGGATGATCGATTCGAATCCGAACGACACTCGGTCCAGCATCGCTGCCGAAGCGACGAAGCTCGGCATCACCTCGCCAATTCTCATGGACCGCGCGCAAACTGTGGCTCGGCTCTACAAGGTGGACACCGCTGGTGAAGTGCTGGTCCTCGATCGCGAAAGTCTCGGCATAGTTTACCGCGGGGCAATCACTGAGCAGGACGGGACCGGTGCACTTACGCGTAGTTATCTTGACGAGGCTCTTAGCGCCCTGCTCGCAGGCAAACCTTACAACCTTCGCCGGACGAAGGCACCCGGTTGCTCCGTGCCGCTAGCACCGGTGGGCGATATTAGTTACAGTCGCGATATCGCTCCCATTCTTCAGGCGAAATGTGTTTCGTGCCATTCTCCCGGCGCCATCGCTCCCTGGGCGATGACGAGTTACTCCGAGGTGAAGGACTACGCCGCTTCGATGCTCCAAAACATCAGCGCGCACGAGATGCCTCCCTGGCACGCCGATCCGGACTATGGCCATTTCAAAAATGACATCTCGCTCAGTTTGACGCAGGAGAAAAAGCTGATCGCCTGGCTGATGGCCGGCGCGCCACGCGGCGATGGGCCTGACCCGCTCGAAAATGTCCCGCCGCCGCCTCCCAAATGGCCGGTCGAACTGGGTGAACCGGACTTGATCATTCGAGCACCCGAACAGCACATCATGGCGAATGGCATCGAGCCGTATCGCTACATCTTTGTAGATACGGGCCTGAAGGACGATGTCTGGCTCCGAGCAGCGGTCGTCCGACCGAGCAACCCGAGCGTAGTGCACCATTACATCGTGTGGGAAGGCGCTTCGAGCTTTCAGATGGCGGCTGGTCTTGCAGCATACGTTCCCGGAACTGATCGAGGGATTTTTCCTCCGGACAGCGGAGTCGTCCTGCACGGGAACACCCAAATCACCTTCAATCTGCATTACACACCGAACGGCGAGGACGCTGTGGACCAACCGGAACTCGCGCTTTGGTTCCACAAAACGCCTCCTGTAAAGGAGCTCATTACCCTTCCTCTACTCAATACGGGTTTTACGATTCCTGCCGGAGCTCGCGAGTATGAAGTCACCGCGCGGCTGCCCTTTGTGCAGTCGCTTCCTTATGCGGGAACTCTATATTCCATGAGCCCTCACATGCACCTCCGCGGGAAACGGATGAAGTTTGAAGTGATTTACCCCGACAATAGCCGCGAAACTCTTCTCTCTGTGCCAAACTACGAGTTTCACTGGCAGACCACGTATCAACTGGTCGAGCCCAAAAAAATTCCAGCGGGCAGTAAGCTCATTCTGACCGGAGCGTTTGATAACTCAATCCTGAACGAAGAAAACCCCGATCCCGATCACCCGGTCCGTTGGGGCGAACAATCGTACGAGGAAATGTTCATCGGCTATTTTGAGTTCACGCAGGATTGATTCAGAGCCTGGATGATTAACTCCGGATCGTAAACACAACCGCCCCACGTTCCGCCGCCGACCTGCTGCAGCGCCGCCCAAAGCCGGGTGTCGTCCGGCAGCGCTGGGTTAGGCGCGAGCTTCGGATGCGGTGATCGTTCCGCCAAAATGTCCGTAGACTCCACCACATTCACGCTCGATTCCAGGGTATTGCGGTTCACCTCGATCTGAATGGTGTCGCCGTCCCGCACTTTACCGATAGGTCCACCTGCCAGCGCCTCGGGACCGACATGGCCGATGCAGGCGCCCGTCGAGACACCCGAAAAGCGCGCGTCTGTTACCAGGGCGACATGCTTACCGAAAGGAAGATGCTTCAGCGCCGAGGTGAGTTGATAAGTCTCTTCCATTCCTGTACCTAACGGACCGCAACCGATAAGCACCATGATGTCGCCGGCCTGAATTGCCCCGTTTTTGATCGCGGCGATCGCTTCCCTTTCGCTCACGAAAACTTTGGCGGGACCGCGTTTGCGATACACACCATCCGGATCGACGACGGTCGGATCAATCGCCGTGCACTTAATGACACTACCTTCCGGAGCGATATTTCCGCGGGGGAAACTCACCGTGCTTGTCAACCCGCGCTGACGCGCCTGATCGACTGACATGATCACATCGTCCGGAGCAACTCCGTCAGATTTCTGCAGAATCTCTTTGAAGCGTTGGCGACGCTCCGACCTTTCCCAGAGTTCAAGATTCTCGCCCAGCGTTCGGCCCGTGACCGTGAGCACGGAAAGATCGAGCAATCCCAATCCGCGCAAGTGCAGCATCACTTCGGGAACGCCGCCCGCGAGAAAAACACGAATCGTCGGGTGGTGCACCGGGCCATTCGGCAACACATCCACAATCCGCGGGACTTTGCGATTAATCGCGATCCAATCGTCCACCGTGGGGCGAGGCAGCTTGGCCGCGTGGGCGATGGCGGGAATATGCAACAGCAAATTGGTTGAACCACCAAAAGCCGCGTGAACGGCCATCGCATTTCGGACACTTCCCCCGGACAGAATATCGCGCATTCGCAACTTCCGCCCCTCCAGTTCAACCACTGCGCGAGCGGACTGGACGGCAAGATCGGTCCAGACCGGTTGGCCCGACGGCGCAAGTGCAGAGTGAGGCAGCGACATGCCAAGCGCTTCACCAACCACCTGTGAAGTCGCCGCAGTGCCGAGAAACTGGCATCCGCCACCCGGGGAACCGCATGCGCGGCAGCCGGCCTCCGCGGCCTCTTCCAGCGAAATCTGTCCGTGCGCAAATCGTGCACCCAGCGTCTGCACTTTCGCTGTATCCTCACCTTCAATCGGAGGAAGTGTCACACCGCCGGGCACCAGAACGCAGGGCAAGTCCTGCATGGCGGCCAGCGCCATCATCATTGCCGGAAGACCTTTGTCGCATGTAGCGATGCCGATGATTCCTGAGCGGGTCGGCAACGAGCGTGCGAGGCGACGAAAGATAAGCGCCGCGTCGTTACGGTATGGAAGGCTGTCGAACATTCCAACCGTACCTTGAGTTCGGCCATCGCACGGATCGGAGCAGTACGCGGCAAATGGGATCGTTTTCAGACTCCGCAACTCCCGCGCGGCGGCTTCGACCAGCATTCCGATCTCCCAATGGCCTGTGTGATAACCGAGCGCAATCGGTTCGCCATTCGGTGCCCGGAGACCTCCCTGTGTGCTCAGGATTAGAAATTGCTTCCGCCCCAGTTCACGCGGGTTCCAACCCATCCCGGCGTTTTGTGTCCACCCAAAAATGTCGCCGCTGGGCGCTTCGGAGAGCATCTGTGAGGTCAGGGGGAGTTTGCCCGCGGGCCCATGCGCCTTGGTCCGGACATCATAAATCTCGGGTGAACTGGAAAAATCGTATGGCATGTAACAAAAGCAATTTAGCGGAGTTTCCCGCGTCGGCCCAAAAATTTTAACCTTTCCGGCCGGGAGTAAATATTGAAGGAGTTTCCCCGCACAAAGCCGATCAATGTTTGGTTGCTCTCCCTCGCGAACTCAACGGCAAGGCTTGAGGGGGCCGAAACGGCCGCGACGACCGGAATCTGCGCCGCGAGCGCTTTTTGCATGATCTCAAAGGAAGTGCGCCCGCTGACGAACAGGAGATATTTGCTCAACGGCAAATGGCGGTTCAGAAAAGCCCAACCGATCACCTTATCAACCGCATTGTGGCGCCCGACGTCTTCGCGAATCGCAACCAGCCCCCCTTTCAGGTCGAAAAGGCCTGCGGCATGCAGACCGCCGGTTTTCGAGAAACTTTCCTGAGCCGCGCGGAGAGCGTCGGGCAACCGAGGAATGATGCTCGAGTCGATAACCGCTCTCGATTTGATCGGTGCGAAATGCTGATGAATGGAATCGATGGAGGCTTTGCCGCAAAGCCCGCAACTCGAACTCGCAAAAGTGTGCCGTGTAAGACGCTCGAAATCCAATTCGAGACCTGGCCCCACGAAGACATTGAGAATGTTGCCCAGTTGGGAGTTTTCGCCTGTTTGGCACGCGGCGATCTCGATCACATCGCTTCGTTGTTTGAGCAATCCTTCCGAATACAGAAAGCCGCAGGCCAGTTCCGCATCGTGACCAGGCGTGCGCATTGTGACTGCAACGCTTTTACCACGAACACGGATTTCCAGCGGTTCCTCCCGCGCCAGTTGGTCCGGAGACGCAGTCATCTCCCGTTCCCTGAAGCGGAGGATATCAACCGCCACAGTGGCGGAGTTCGATGGCGCGTAGCTTTTCAATTTCAGAAAGTCTGCCAACGAGAGTTCCGTTGCACAAAAAGAAAGGACGCGTGTCTTAATTAAGTTGGAGGCCGGGATACCGATACAGGTCTAATGAATCAGACCGTGGCAAACCGTTGTTCTCAGAAGAAGCGATTGCGGCCAGCAAGAAACCTTTGACGATAAAGGATCGCATTCAAGGTATCGGCGCGGCGATTTTGATGGCGACTGTGGGAGCCGCGATGTGGCGATGGCACGACTTCTACGTTTCCGATCTGATTCCGCTCATGTTCGGCAGAGAGCCGAGGCACCTTTTTCGATTGAAGATGGATTTCATCTGGTGCCGGCCTACTGCGGTTTTGCTCATTTTGCTCGCCGCTGTAATCCTTCTTGGATCCCTGACCAAACCTTCTGCAAAAGGCGTCCTAAAGTAGTCTCTTCCCATCTTCTCTCGCGTTCGTACGGAATTTCGCTAACCTGGTCGCGTGAACTCACGCGTCCTGATCCTTTGCCTTTTTCTTTTTAGCGAATGTTTTGCCTCGGAATGGGTGCCGCTATTCAACGGTAAGGATCTGTCGGGTTGGGTGCCGGTGAACGTGGCGCCGAATACATTCACAGTGCGCGATGGAATCATCGTGAGCACCGGCAAACCGACCGGGGTGATGCGCACGGAAAAACAATACGAGAATTTCGAGATCGAACTCGATTGGAAGCACGTCGTGCCCGGCGGAAATGCCGGATTGTTCGTCTGGAGCGATCCCGTCACCGCGCAAGGGCAGCCCTTCACCCGCGCGATTGAAGTCCAGGTTCTGGACGGCCATCACACCGAGAATTACACAAGTGACGGGGACGTGTTCTCGATCCACGGCGCGCATTTTACTCCCGATCGGCCGCACCCGGCCGGGTGGGAACGCTGCCTGCCCAGCGAGCGCCGAGCTAAACCTGCGGGCGAATGGAACCATTATCGCGTCGTTTGCAACAATGGAGACATCAAACTGGCGGTGAATGGAAAGGTGGTTTCGGGGGGATCACAAACCACCCCTCGGAAAGGCTACATTTGCCTTGAAGCTGAAGGATCTGAATGCCACTTCAAAAACATTCGGATCAAAGAACTGCCCTCGACAAATCCGAGTCCGGACGAGATCGCACCGCTGGCGCAAGGGTTTACCTCAATCTACACAGGTCTGAATCTCGACGGTTGGAAGGCTAAAAGCGAAGACCATTGGAAGGCGAACGACTGGATATTGGAATGCGACGGAAAAACCGAAGACCCATACCTGTGGACGGAGAAGTCCTACCGCAACTTCGTCATGATCTGTGATTGGAGGTCTAAAGATAAACAAGACAGCGGCAATCAGTTTCTACCCGTCTGTGTCCGAGCTGGCGCAAAATCGACTATGAAAATCCAAACGAGGGTGGGCGAATGGAATCGATATCTTATCACGGTAAAAGGAGAACAGGTCACCGTGAACTTAAATGGCAAACCCGTTCCAGATGCCATCCAACTTGCGGGTGATTCGCATCAAGGCCCAGTCGGCCTGCAACACCACGGTTCACCGGCCGAATTCGCGAACATCTACATAAAGGAGCTGCCTTAATCTTCGTGAGTTCAATCGCGGTTGCCAAGCAACTGTTTCTCTGCGAATTGTTTCTTAATCTAAGTATGCGCAAAGGTTTGGTTTATCTGGCGTTGCTTTCTCTCGCGGCGTCTGGAACTGGATTGGCCCAGTCGGGCAAAGAGGGGAAAGCGGAAACGCTCGCTCGCTGGCATTTTGTCGGCACGAAGCAGCTTTCCGCAACGAAGGATCTGGATTCCGTTCGCGATATCCTCGCACTCAAAGAATCGGAAGATCTTCGTAACGCGGCAATCGGCGGTTTTTCGAAACAGGTGGCAGGACGATTCACAAAATCCACTGACACCAACGTCAACGCGCAAGTAGCGGCGCTGATCAAACCTCTGTTGCCCGACATCATCGAAAACGAAAGCCGATTCGAGCTGGCCGCCCGCGGCGCGCAGGATGCCGATTGGTCCCTGGCGGTCAAATTGCCGGCCGAACGTTTCGCGGACTGGAATAGCAATCTCTCGAATCTCGCCGCGTCGGCACGAATGCAGATTACCCCTGCCGCGAAGGGCGGCGGTTGGAGCGCGCAACACGAGAACTACCATTTCACAGTCTCGCCGGTAAAAGACTGGCTCATCCTGGATGGCGGTTACGGCCAGACCGGGAACAAATCGAGAAAGGCACCAAAAAGTGGCGGCAAGGAACTGCTCAGTGCCGAGCTCAATTCTCCCGCTATCGCCAGGCTCTGGAACGCTGAACGCTTTCACCACGCGCCGAAACTCTCGCTCAATGTTGAGCCTGCGCGCACGAAAGGAAAACTTCGTTCAGAAATGTTGATCGACTATCCGCAATCCCTGAACATCACCCCGGAACGCTGGAATGTCCCCACGGATCTCATTAACGACCCGCTGATCGGGTTCACTGCGGTCCAGGGCTTGAGTCATGCGCTAAGTGAAAATCCGCAGTTCAAGAATTTGGGTGCAGAAAAGACGCCAAACCAACTGTTCCTCTGGTCTCAAAGCGTCATCGCGTTCGCGATATTCGCAGCTGCGGACGTCGGCAATCCGGAAACGGTCATTCAAAATCTCGTCGCGCATATGCCCGCCAGCTTGAAGAACGGTTCCTTCGGCAACATGATGGTCGCGACAAATCGGCCGGCAATTGTTTGGCGGGATCTACCGGTGATTTCTCCGTTCATCGAAGCAGCGAACGACGGCAAATCTCCGTACTTGGTCGCGGGACTTTTCCCGGTCGTTCAGGAAAAAGCCAAACCGGCACCGCCTGAACTTTTCGCCCAACTGACCAAAACCAAAAACCTCGTTTACTATGATTGGGAGATCACCCAGGAACGGCTGAAGCAGTGGCGTCCCATCTGGCAGGCTGCACAGATTTTGCAGGGCCGAATTTTCGGACCCAGTGCCAGTGATCGTTGGATTGAAGCGATCACTTCGAAACTGCAAAACACTATTACGGAGGCCACTCTGGAGAGTCCCAACCGCTTGAAGGTGATTCGCCAGTCGCAATCCGGCTTTACTGCTCTCGAACTGGTGATGCTGGCGCATGCACTCGATCCCGATGACGTCCGGGAACGGCCCCCGCATCAACCAGGTCAGCAACCAGTCCGACGCAAGCCTGCTCCGCCGAAACGCTAATGCTCAAGCTTGGCGTTAATATCGATCACGTGGCGACTCTGCGTGAGGCCCGTTATCGCGGCGCGGAACGGGGCGAACCGGATCCCATCGAAGCGGCGCTCATTTGCGAAGCGGCCGGTGCGCACGGTATCACCGCGCACCTCCGCGAGGATCGCCGTCACATCCAGGATCGGGACATCTGGAAGTTGCGCGATGTCATCAAAACCCGGTTGAACCTCGAAATGGGAAACACGCCCGAAATCGTCGAGATTGCTCTTCGGGTCAAACCGGACATTGTCTGTCTCGTGCCTGAACGCCGGCAGGAGGTCACCACTGAAGGCGGTCTGGACGCTGCCGGCCAACTCGAACCACTTCGTCGCACAACTGACCGGCTCAAAAATGCTGACATTGAGGTGAGTCTCTTTATCGCCCCCGACCTGAGACAGATCGAGGCGGCGCAAAAGATCGGCGCTGATTTCGTCGAACTCCACACCGGACAGTTTGCGGAACATTACCATCGAAAAAAGGAGAGAGCCGATGAAATGCAGCGTCTGCACGATGCGTCTGTCGCGGCGCACGCAGCCGGAATCGGAGTGAACGCGGGCCACGGCTTGAATTATCAGAATCTCTCCGGCCTTTTCCAGGTGCCGCACTTGGTCGAGCTGAACATCGGCCACAGCATTGTCAGTCGTGCGATCACCGTCGGTCTCGCTGCCGCAGTCAAAGAGATGCTCGCCGCGATGCAAGACTACCAGGCATGATTCTCGGGATTGGCACCGACCTTATCGAAGTCACCCGCATTCGCACCTCTCACGAAAGATTCGGCGAACGGTTCGTAGGACGTATCCTTCTTCCCTCTGAGATCGAGTATTGCCTTTCGCACAAGGATTCCGGCCCCTTTATTGCAGCCCGATTCGCTGCCAAGGAAGCCGTGTCCAAAGCGTTCGGCACTGGCATCGGAAAGTGGCTGGGCTGGCTGGATATCGAGGTGCGCCGAAAGGAATCGGGCGAACCCTACGTCGAACTCCACGGCAAGGGCCGTGAACTTTTCGCCTCTCGAAACGCGCGCGCTCTCCATCTCACTCTCAGCCACACCGTTCAACACGCGACGGCCACCGCTGTCCTCGAAGGCTAAACTCCCCGCTTCCTTCGAGGTCTTTGTCGGCGTTATTTGTCGCTCATCTTTGTCGAATCTACTTCAGCAACTTCACGACCGCGCCATGCGCCAGCACCACCTCCGGTTCACGTTGCAGGCTCTCGAAATAGCTCCGACCAAACCCCTCCCCTTCCTCGCTCGCTTTCAGTAACTTTGAAGCCTGCTCCTTTATCCGCACCACATCCGCCTTTGTGATGGGCGTCTCCTTTTCGTCGATCAACTCATCAATCGCCACCACTAACGCCGAAAACGGCTGCAACCAGGCAAACCACGGGTCGTTGATCAACAATTTCAGGAACTGATTTGGGGTCGCAATGGTTCCGAACGAGCTCTCGTATTCCACCCGCTCCGAATCAATCAGCGCCTTGTGCAAAACGACCAACTTTTCTCGCAACGCATGCAAATCCTTTTTCGACTGTTCATACTCTATCTGAATCGCCTCGACATTCTCCATAAGCCAACTGTCGGCGAACCTTGCCCGCTCTGCAACCTGCTGGCCTGTGCTAGCCTCCAAATTGCATTGATTAGAACTCCTCGAGTCCCCATTCTCGCCACATACCCATCAAAGGCGGCTTTAGCGGGATCGACCGCTCCCAGCCGTTTGGAAATCTTGTTATGAACTCAATTCGTTTTGAGAGCGGCAGAACCCGCCTGCGTCGCCGAAGCCTCTTGCTCGCTGGTGCTCGTCACTACGTCGCTACGGCGAAGGCCCGTTCCGGTTTCACCCTGATTGAACTCCTCGTGGTGATCGCGATCATTGCTATCCTCGCAGGAATGCTCCTCCCGGCACTCTCCAGTGCCAAAGAAAAATCCAAGAAAACCTCCTGCCTTAACAATCTGCGGCAAATGGGCCTCGCCACCTTCATGTATGCCGATGACAACCAGGACCGCCTCCCGCCGCCCCTTTTCGATCCAGACCAATTTCCCGGCATCGGCCCTTTCAACAGCTACCTCCTTTTCGGCTGGGGCGGAATAGTCGGCCAGGCCGCCAAACCCTCCAACGCGGCGAACCTCGGATACCTCTACGCCGGCAATTACATTCGCTCGCCAGACACCTTTTACTGCCCAAGCCTGCACCACGCCAAAGGCCTCCGGGTCGGTTTCGAAAAGTCTTATTTCCAAAGCGCCAAAGTGCCGTGGCCCATGTATGCCATCGATGGCCAGGTGAACATGACCTACAACTACTTTCCGCAGAGCGAAGTGCTGTCCAAAAAATCAGCCGAAGCGGACAAAGGTTGGTCCCAGGTTGCGTACAAACAAACCCAACTCAGCGCGCAGCGTTCCTTTGTTACGGATCTTATTTATACTTGGGGCACCATGGCTCATGTCTTTGGAAAGAATCCCGCGGGGCTGAATGCTTTGTGGGGCGATGGTCACGCCACCTACAGCACGACCAAAGCCGCTTTCGACACCAAACTGTGGGGTGGGACTGGCTCGAATCCCTCCCCTGAAACGCCCGGTGACAATCCCACGAAATGGCGCACCATCGTTTCCTACCTGCGCCCTTAAGAGTAATCAGATCGCGATCCGTGCAATTGCATTCGACGCGGCTCCCACCACCCCCGTTTGGGGATGGATCAGCAGGCTTCTGATCTGCGGCAACGCGGATACCGCATTTGTTCCGTACGCCCCGAGGGCACTGCTTGCGTCCTGAAGAAGGCTGATGCTCCCGGTCTCAACGAGATTAGAGATTAACAAAGGAACGATCCTTTCCGGTGCGCGCGGCGTGTTCTTAAAAAACAGCGCTGCGACATCGCGCTCGCCGGGTGTACCGCTTTCCAGGTAAATCAGATAGCGATAAAAGCCGTCCGCATCCACGAGAGCGATCGCGTTTCGCGCGTTGCTGAACGGCTCATAACGATATGGCCACAGGCGGCGCACAATCCCTTCCGCGTCATAAGGCACCCCGTAGTCGATAAGCGCACCGATCATTCTCAACGCACCTCGCGTTAAGCGTTTGGGCGGGGCTCTGGTGGCGACCTCGATAAAATGGGCGTTTTGCTCGGCGCGACTGCAAGTTTCTTCAGCCGGGAGTGCTTTGAGTATCTGAATGAGAAGGTCGGCTGCCTCCAGCGAAACGGACGATTCGCCTTGAAGAATCTGCTTGCGCAGAACGGGAACGGCGGGCGCGCCATGCTCCGGAATCAGGCGGGAGAGGGCGTCAAACGCCAACGAACGAGGATCGCTCATTACCCAGTCCCATTGAAGCAACCACTTGAAATGCGACCCGGGCTGAGACGCGGCGCTTTTTAGCTTCTGGCGGATCACGACGTCGGCCTGAAGCCAATCGATCATCAGCGGAACAGCTCGGGGACCCAGGGCTCGCACCGCGTCATCGGCTTCCGATCGATTTGACCGCTGCCCCGGATTATAACCATTGGGAGGTTTTATCCTGATCAACGGAACCAGCCGCGTCTCGTAAAGATAAGCCGACAATCGTTTCCCTTTGTAGAGCGGGTCCGCTGGTGAGCGTAGCCAAAGCGTAAACGCTGCGAGTCCAACAAGCAGCAATGCGAGGCAAGTAACTCGCTTGCGAAGATGTCGTCCTTGGTCAAGTTCGAGACCAGCGCCGCACTTTCCGCGAGGAAGCGGATCATTCCAGGAATCGGGCGTGCTCGGGCGCATGGAGCTTGGACAGCGACTCTGCGTTCCTGCTCATCCGACAGCCAAAGAGATATCTTTCGACGCAAGAACTCTACACTCGATACGTAACGACCGGTGCGCAGCCTTGGCGTTATGGCGTCTCCCATAGTCCCATAGCGGCCCTCCGGAGTCTAAGGAATAACTTGCGGACAAGAATCCGCGCCCGCTTTGATTCCACCCTAACGAGGTGGTGGTAGTGTTTAGCTGCGCCCCGCGAACGCAGCCACCATCAGTTTGTCTGTTGCCTTTCATCGTTGGCTCGCTACAATTTCTTCTCCAGGCATCTTATGCACTCTCACCGGGAGGCTTTGGCAAGTAGGACCGATCCGTGCTCGGCGGCCTCACTCCTTTATCCGGATGCCCCCAGCGCGCCTCGCGGAACTTCCGGCTCCGAAGAAATCAACACAATACCCAGGACCGCCTTCGCCGTTCGCGCGTCGCGGCCTGCGCGAATCATGCTCGTCGATGACGACCCCGAGTTTCTGGAGATCGCCTCCGCCCTTCTGCAGGATCCACGCTGGATCCTTTCCACCTTCACCTCCTCGCTTCGCGCTCTCGCGCAATTGTCCGGCATCGCTCCAGACCTGGCTCTTATCGATATCCTGATGCCGGAAGTCGATGGCTTCGAGTTCGCAGACCGCATCCGACGCCGGCGCCCTGAAACAGCCATCATTTTTGTCACCGGCGTGCCCGAGCTTATCGAAAATCATCCGTACTATGGTTCCACCGCCTGTGGAGTCCTCTACAAACCATTTCGTCCGGACGAGCTTCGAAAGTGCGTGGAAGACGCTTTGCGGCCGTTCTACAGTCTTTCCGCGTCACCCGGCCCCGCTTCTAGCCGGGCGCGAAGCCTTTATCCGCGCACACAACCTAAACCAGCGTGAAGTCCTCGCTCTGGACGCTCTCGCCGCCTCAAAAGCCTATAAACAAATCCAGGACGAACAAGGCTGGTCCGAGTCGCTCACGCATAAGATCATTCACCGCGCTTTCCTCAAGCTCAACGTTCGCACACGCTACGATGCCGCTACTCTCTGGAATGAAAACACTCGATAAGAAGCACAACTCAGCAGCCTTAGTGCCAAACTTTCACAACGAAGGGGTACAATTTGGTACCCTATCCACAACATTAAATTCCTGCTCTCCTGTGAACGCAAAACAAAACCTGAGGATGATCCAGGTCCAACATAGCGCATTCATTCGGTCCGAGGTTTCTCCGTTGCTCATCCCGCCTCAGACTGTTGGGACACCCCGCGCTTCGACCCTGGTCGAACTTCTCGGCGCGAAGCGAACCTTCACAAGCCTAAGGCTAAGAGCTGCGTTCACCCTTATTGAGTTGCTTGTCGTTATTGCGATCATTGCAATTCTTGCGGGCTTGCTCTTGCCTGCGCTTTCCTCTGCAAAACGCCAGGCCCACGAAGCGATTTGTTTGAACAACGTTCGGCAGATCTCGCTCGGCTATCGGATAGCCTTGGAGGACGGCGGCGACGGCCGGCTTGATAACGAAACGATCGCAATCTGGAACCTCGATACCGTTGGCGTTAAAAATCACGCTTGGATCTGCCCTAGTGCACTGTAACGTTTGAACCTGATTCACGGTTTGATGCGGTTCCGCGTGTTCTTGTAAGTCCATTTGAATGGCCTGGCTTGTTTGTTGTAGGCGCGAATGTAACGCATGAGTTTACGGGCAAGGTCCTTGACTGAGGTAAAGACGCCGCGCGCGATCACATCGCGTTCGATTTTCGAAAACCACAACTCCACTTGGTTGAGCCATGACGAGTAGGTCGGTGTGAAGTGCAAGCGCACCTGGGGATGCGTTTCCAAGAACTCTTCCACCCGCGCCGTTTTGTGCGCGGAAAGATTGTCCGCGATCACGTGAACCTCCCGGTCTTTTGGCTGCTGGCTGCAGAGTTCGCTTAAGAAGGCGACGAACTCCGCGCTCGTGTGGCGCTGGGCTGTTTTCCCCGTTACCTCTCCGGTCCTGGTGTTCAGCGCCGCGTAGAGGGAAAGAGTTCCATGTCGAAAATATTCAAATCCGTGTCGCTCAGCCCGGCCCGGCGATAACGGAAGAACCGGATCCAATCGATCGAGCGCCTGAATGGCTGTTTTCTCATCGACGCAGAAAACGACTGCATTCACTGGAGGTTTGAGATAACGGCCAATCACGTCGGCGGCTTTCTTCTCAAATTCCGGATCGTCGCTGGCCATGTAACTGCGCATGCGATGAGGTTGCAACCCAGCTTTGCCCCAGACGCGAGCCACCCGCATGTGACTGACTCCTAGTTTGGCGGCGAGTTTGCGCGTGCTCCAATGCGTCGAGCCATCCGGTGGAGGCTGCCGCGTCGCCTCCAATATCCGCGCCTCAAGAGCCGCTGCGTCTTCCGGAAGAGCCCTTCCCGCATGCCGCGCATAAAGTCCCGCCAATCCTTCGTCCTCAAAACGCGCCCTCCACAAGCGAACCGTGTTGATGCCGCACCTTAACTCGCGCGCGACGGAACGCTGTGACTGGCCGTCCGCTAACCGAAGGATGATGTCAGCGCGACGGACATCTTCGGCAGGAAGGGTTCGGCAGCGGCATTGTGCTTCCAGTTCAGAACGCATCGACGGGCTCAATTTGAGTTTCACTGAGCCCAAAAACAGCAGATCGCATGCCGTATCCGTTTTCCCTGTTACAGTGCACTAGTGCACTACCGTCTTCGGATGGAAAGAACATTATTCGCTTTGGCAGAATTGATCGGGCTTGGTCAAACCCTGATGTCCGCCACATCAGAGAAATGTTCTACAATGCGTCGAATCACGTTGTAGCTGCACCCTATTCGCGTGCGGGAAGCTATGGGCTCAATGCTTGGCTCTTGGCAAGTTCGAAAAATTACCTCGGCTATAGCGCTGCGCCTCAACAACGCTTCGAACTGGAACCGCGCATTAAATTTCCTAGCGCCACTCCCCTGCTGGGAGACTGCGTAACGACTTCGTCGCCCGCGGATCCAATGTATGAACGCGTCAACGAAACTCTTCCCACGTGGATCTTCGGTCCTGAGGATTCTCGCTTCTCCGGAGCACCTGGACCTTTTAGCTACTTCCTGGTTGCTCGGCACGGCAAGCGCCCCAACAGAATTCCCGGACGCTGGACACGGGGCCAAAAGCTGCCCGGGGCCATAAGCGTGGCGTTTTTCGATGGTCACAGCGAAAAGGTGCCGCTTGAGAAACTATGGACATCCAGGTGGTACTATGGCTATGAGCCTCCAAATAAATGGCCGGTAATAGAGTAACATGAACTCCATGATTTCCATATTGAGGATGCACGCTCGGTCGGAACCGCAATTCTGTCTCGAGTAAGTCAGAGATTCTGCTCGGCACCGCCTCCCAATGTGGGAAAGCGAAAGAAAGGAAATGTATGAACAAGCTCAAAAAGCTATTCTGCGCCAAAAGATGGCCCGGGCCGCCGCTGAATTCGCCCGCGAAAAACTCTGCAACCCCGAGGAACACCGCAAACGCTGGATCGAAGCCCTCACATTTTAGACAAGGAGGAGAGAAACGAATTGCCCGAATTGATCGACCGTTTTGGGGCCTTGGTGATCAAACTCACCACTGCGCCCCTGCACCGGAAAATGCAAATGCTCAATGTTCAATGCTCAATGAAAATCCACCCCTCCTCTGTGCCGCAGTGACCCTTGTGGTTACTAAGAATAGTCCCATGAACCCATGAACAAACGTTACTGTTACTGGAGCGTCGCTGACGGCCCGTACGCCGCCGTGATGCAGGATTGCATCAACAGCGCCCGCGCCTGCGGAGTATTCAAAGAATTCCATGTCCTGACGGATCGCCCGCTGGAGGGCTGCGAATGCTACGATTGCTTCCAGTTCGACAAAGCCCACGGCCTGTTCAAGCTCCATTTCCTCAAAGTCGGCATGACCCGGCTGAATTTCGACTACTTCATCTGGCTGGATGCGGATACACTCTTTTACCGCAACCCGCTCGATCCACTCGCCGCGCTGGGCCATTCCCCCGTCCACGTTCCGCTCGAATCAAAGCTGGATGCCGCCGCCGCCCTGTCGTCCGGGCCTGACCGTAATGTGCCCATAGCCGCCCTGCGGGATTTGTTCGTCGCGAATGGGGTGGGCGATCCCTATCTCTCCGGAAGCGCTTTCTGGATTGTTCATCGCGACGTGATCGAACCCGTTTATAATTTGGCATTCGACTTCTGGCACAAAGGCAAGGAACGCGGCCCGGTCCTCGATGTGGCGCATGCGCTCGGTTACGCAATGCAGATCCTCTGCGCGGACACCGAGCGACATCGGGTTTCGAATCATCCGGAGCTGTGGCGCGACCGCAACGGCGCGGATACAATCGACGGCAGGAAAGCGGCAATCGAGCATGTTCCGAAGACGAATGTCTGTGTGTGAGTTCGGCGGTGGGCGTTTCGGCCTCTCCCCTGCTCTTTAGTCCCATAGCGGCCCTCTTGAGGCTAAGGAATAACCAGTCGCCCTCGTTTTGAGAGGCAGAACAGTTTGAGGATTTGCATGGGTTGGGAGGATATTTTCACAGCGTTGGTTGACGAGCATTACCAGGCACTCTATCGCTTTGCGCTTAGTCTCACGCGATCGGAGGCCGACGCATCCGACCTGACGCAGCAAACGTTTTTGATTTGGGCCAATAAAGGCCATCAATTGCGAGATCAAGACAAAGCGAAGTTCTGGCTATTTCGCACGCTTCATCGCTGCTTTCTCTTAAGCCGCCGGCATTCGGGACGTTTTGTGCACCACGAACTTGAGTCGGTCGCCGAGGAAATGCCGGTTCTCGGACCGGCGGTCCTTGATGAAATCGACGGGTCCGCGGTGCTTACTGCGCTTGCCAAAATTCCTGTGCCTTACCGGGCGGCAGTTGCGCTATTCTATCTGGAGCAATGGTCCTACAAGCAAATCGCTGAAACTCTCGACGTTTCCCTGGGCACGGTAAAGTCGCGCATTTCCCGCGGGATCAGTCAACTCCGCGAATTGCTCGCTGACAGCTTTAGCCGCTCACCCAATGGGACGCTTGAGGCAATGCCCGTGAAAAGTCGTTTTGGACTTAATGAACCAGATGAACGTCCCGGTCCCGCCCTTTTAGACCGAGTCTCGTATCTGGAGTTTGCGAATTGAAAGGGAAGGTTGATGGGGTCGTCACTCTCATCGTGTTTACTCCAACCGGGTTCGATAGAATGTGTGCGCGGCGGCCGCATCCGGTTGGAGAGAGACGCGACCCGGCCTCGCCACACTGAAAGTGGAAATCGTTTTCCACTCTTTCAGGTCGCTCGATGTCTGCAACTGATGGTCTCCGGCGCTTTCGACCTGGATCTCCAAACTAACGCCGGAAGGAGTCTGACGGGATACGCTGATAAACTCTGACATAAACCAGCGGTCGGAGCGACCGATAAATCCAGCATTACCTATGGTCATTAAACGGTCGTGGAACCGGCCGACCGCGTGCAGGTTTTCGCTCGTTGAACGACGGGGCGCCGTCCAGGTGACGAGATCGGGCGAGGTCAGGATCGATCCAAAGTTTCCAACCAATACCCAATCCCGCCCAGTCCAAAAACCGGAACGCAGGTTCACCGGGTAATAGACCGGACTGGAATAGTAAGCAGGAAAAGTCCGTTGAAAGTTCCACGTCACCGCATCACGGCTCGTCGCGATGAAGGAATCATTGGCCGTCACGAGAAATATTCCATTCGCATAAGTGATGCTCCGCGCGTTTTTTCCAAGCGCAAGCGTTCCAACGGTCCAATGCGCCCCATCCTTGGACGTGAGCAGGGTGCCGGAGGGTGACGGATAACCATCGCCGATGACCGCATAGGTTCCATTTCCGTAAGCCGCATCGTTCAAGTCGTTATAGGTAAGGTGGGGCACCTGCGTCCAGGTAACAGCGTCCGGCGAAGTCAGCAGGACTCCTCCGGTGCCGACCGCAATCCATAGGTCATTGAGAAACACCGCCTGTTTCAGGGAAGTATTCAGATCGACAGAACGCTGAGTCCAGTGCACGGCGTCGAGCGAAGTGAAAATTACGCCGGGCTCGCCCACCGCAACGAAAAGCGTCCCGTTCCATCCGATGCCATGCAGGTTGTTCGTCACCCCGCTTTGTTGAATCGAAAAATTCACCCCGTTTGTCGAGGTAAGAATTGTGCCGTCTTTCCCGACTGCCACGACGAGATCGCTGGTGGTAACCATGCCGTCCAGGTCCGCGCTGATCCGGTCCGCAGCAGCCGCCCAGTGGCTGCCATCGGTGGAGACGAGGGTGGTACCGTTCTCACCGGCCGCGATAAAGTATTTTCCTGTATAGAGAGCGGCTTCCAGGCGGTCCGGTGTCCCGGAATTCTCCTGTTTCCAAACGCTCCCATCCGCTGAGCTGAAAATAATTCCGCGAGCACCGACCGCGATATACTTCCCAGCTCCATAAACCACGTCGTAGAAACGCCGCGTTGTAGAGAGCGCTCGCACTTGCCAATTCGAACCATCCGCAGAAATCGCGATAAACCCGTCATCACCCACGGCGAAAAATCGATCATTCAAAAATGCGACCTGCTCCACTTCTGGGCTCGGAAAAACCCTTTGCCAGTCAATTCCGTTGACTGACGTCATCAAATACCTTCCCGATCCGCTCGACGGCGTCCCGACATCCCAGGCGCCGGCGACGAACACTCCATTCCCGAAGGAAATCGCATCAAAGAGTAATTTGGATTCCTCAACACGAGTCCAGTGAAGGCCGTCGACCGAGGTCATGACCAATTGAAATCCAGCCGCCACGAACAACCCGTTACCGTAAGCGACTGATTTCAAGCTTCTATCCGCGCGCGCAGCATAGTCCCATGTCTTTGCGTCTTTCGAAGTCAGGATCAGCCCGTCATCCGTTACCGCGACGAAAAGATTGTTGGCATAAACAATTGCATTCACATCTGCCGAATTCTTAGGCGGTTGCGCATCCCAAACCGGTGGCTCAGTGGACGAGGTAAAAATTCCGCCCTGATCACCCACGGCCACAATCGTCCCCTGCGCGGCCGTCATTGATCGGATTTGCACTTGTTGTTGAATACTGCTCCAGCGATCACGCGGTTCGCTGGCGCGCACGGTCACCCGAATAACCTGACTTGTCGCCATGCCCAGCGAATTACTCGCCAAAACAGAATAGAATCCGGCATCGGCAAGCGTCAGCCCAAAAAGCGAAACCGAGTTCGGAGTGGCTAGAGCGAAAGGCTGGTTTGTTCCATCCTTTACCAAGAAAAATTCTGGCGGCGGCGCACCCGTCGCGCTGAAATAAATGATGGCATCCGAACCGGCGACCATGGAGAGATCGCCACTTTGGGAAGTGATGGCCGGCACTTGACCTCGCACGTCGAGATGGATTGAGGCACTTGCCTGGCCTAATGAGTTACTGGCAGTGAGCGTGTAATTGCCCGAGTGCCGGCTTTCCAATGCCGAAAAATCAAGGCAGACATTAGTCTGATCTAAAAGAGGCACGCCCTCACGCAACCATTGCCAGACCGGTGTAGGCCAGCCTTCGACATTGGGGCAAAAGTGGAATGGGTATCCCATTGGACCTTCTACAGTGGGGCCATCAAAACGGACAGCGGGCGGCGAATCGACCTTTACCTCTGCAAACACGTTCAGGTCCGTCGTTGCTTCGAATGAGCCGATTCCATTCGACACGACGACTGAATAGGCGCCGCTTTGATTGGTCGTCACATTGCTCAGATTCAAATACGAGTTCGTCGCGCCGGGAATATCCTCCCCTGCGAAGCGCCATCGGATCGCGCCGGTCAACGGACACGGCGAACTCGTCTGTGTGACATAAAATTGAACGCTTCCTCCGGCAGTCACTGTTTGAGGCGATTGCCCAATCACCAGCGGAGGCATATTCGCCGGCACGATCGAGACCTGGAGATACATCCAGAACGTCGAAATGAACTCATCGCCGATGGAATTACCACCCGTAAGGACCGCACCCAGTGCGACGGGGTAGGTAGTTGTCGCAGTTGCGGATTTTTGGTCCAGGAGCTGAACGAAGTCGCTGTTCAGCGGGACAATCACATCCCGCGAGGTACTGCGGGGATCGAACCTCCCCGACCCTAAAACTTCTCCATCGCCCAGATCGCTATACACGGTTCCGCCCCCCAGGCTTACCCGTGGAACGGAGTTTGTTACTTCATACAAGGTGTAATCGAGAGGAACGTCGCTCGCGAGGCTTTGCATCGTCAGGTACAAGGACGCACCAACCACCTTGCCGTCGAACTTGGGCAGGCTGAAGGTCAAAAACTGCCGCTGCCCTTTGACCGACAGACCGTTGGTCGAGGTGGCTCGACCGCTTTCGCTCACCACACCTAAAGTGCTGATTGGATACGTAAGGACACATTCGTCCGCCGCGCTCACGGTCAGGGCGGTTATAAAACCCAAAATGAACCAAGAAATCCGCGCTGCCCGCCTGAAGAGTATCTTTCCTGCGCTTTTCATCTTCCTCCTTATGAATGCGATTTCCGGAATAAAGTTCCGAGAAACTGCCTTATTTGGTATCCCTCCGAGCTTTGTACGGAGAAAACTGATAAGCAAGGATTCTTTAAAAGAAAAGCACAGCGATCCTCCCGATGTCGCGGCGCAATTTCATACCTGGCCCTGCCAGATTGCGGGATCAACGCAGCAAAAGATAATACGGGCGGCTCCGCCCAGGCACGCAGGCGATTACAGCTTCATGAGAAAGCTCAGCGTCACCGCATGCGCCTCAAATGAGGAAAAACGGACGTCCAGATTGGGAGCGTGATGGTGCCCTTCGAAGCTGAACTCCGAGGGATCAGTGTGGAGATAACGGTAGGCCACGCCTAGAGACATCTTGTCATTCAAGTTGAAGCGCACTCCGGCCTGGGCCTGCCACGCGAAAACGAAATCTGATTCGCTCCCGTACAACGAAACTGCTCCACCCGGAACCGGTTGGTAATAATCGTGCGCGTCGAAAAATGTCACCGCCCCGCCCACCCCGCCGCCGATATACGGCACCACAATCGTCTGGGGAATGGGATATTGCAGGATGACATTTGCCAGGATCGGAGCAGTTCCGAAAGAGGTGTCGTGCACCGAGGCGCCTTCGACTGAGCTCAGGTAATTCCATGTTGATCCCAATTCCAGCTCGGTGGCGAGAAACCTGTTGTAGAAATAGCCGAAACCACCATTGAACGCGAACCCCGTATCATAGCTCACCTTCTGACCGGAACTGAAGCCGCCGAAGTCCGAGATATGCCCATCCTGGGGAATCGAGGCTCCTGCATCCACGCGCCAGTACCAACCGGCATCACCGGTAATGAAGCTCCTGTACTGAGCGTGAGCCGTTGTCGTTTGGAGGAAAGCGCCCAGAGCCAATGTTCCGAAAGAAGTCAGATACGTTCTCATAACCCTCCTCAAAGAGTACAGAGCCAAATGCGCCGGTCAAGTGGGTGGCAAATTTCGCAAAACGAACGCCAAAATGGGTGAAACACTGCTTGACCCTCGAAAGCGCTCCCGTTCAATTGAGGCCAATGAAGCAGGTGTCCGATCCGTTCCGTGACAGTCGAAAAAAGGAAGGTGTGCTCGTTTGCGAATTCCAAGGCGAGCCAGTCCCGATGATCTTGCGACATGAGGATGTGCGCAAAGCAGGGAAGGATTTTAAAACTTTCAGTTCGAACGCGCCCTTTCGGGTGCCGATCCCTTCTGAAGAAAATGTCCGGACGATGCGGCAATTGCCGGTCGAGACGGATCCGCCCGATCACACCGATTACCGGAAAATAGTCGAACCCTTTTTTCAGCGCGCCAAAGACCCGACCATGATCGCCCAGGTCGAAGCCCTTATCGAACGAATGTTGAATGAGGCGCTCCGGCGCGATTCGATCGAAATCGTGCGGGAATTCGCCTTACCAATTCAATCGCATTCCCTGACCTATTTGCTGAACGTGTCCGAAGGTGAAGCTGCCACATGGATCGGTTGGGGTGTTCACGTCTTCCGGGATGGCGCTTCCAAAGGGGGCGCGCTCGAAGCGTACCTCCATAAGATGTTCGACGCCGCACAGAGTAATCCGGGCGATGATTTCTTCAGCGCGCTGACGAAGGCAACTTTTCGCGGGCGTCCTCTGACGCGCGAAGAGATGATGGGCTTCGCCAACCTGACTTTCGCGGGAGGACGCGACACCGTGATTCATAGCATCTCTTCGGTGCTGGGCTATTTGGCCAACAAACCGGACGCGCTCAAGTTTTTGCGCGACGACCCGAATCGCATCGTTCACGCCTGCGAAGAATTCTTCCGCTTGATCACTCCGCTGACGCACATTGGACGGGTCTGTCCGGTTGACACAAATGTGCACGGCGTTCCGGTAAAGGCCGGTGGCCGTGTTTCGATTTGTTGGGCTTCGGCGAATATGGACGAAGCCGCCTTTGACGCTCCGGAGGAAATCCGGCTGGATCGAAAACCGAATCCGCACCTCGCCTTCGGTTTCGGCGCTCATCTTTGCCTCGGCGCGGCTCACGCACGGCTTATCCTAAGAACACTCCTGCAAAAATGTGTTGAGAAGATCGGCAGCCTGAAAGTCCTGGATGCAAAGGAACACGTTGAGAATGAGGCCCGCTACCAACGCGCCGTGGGCTATGAGTGGCTCCGGCTGAAAGTGGAAGCACTAGGATAACTGCTATTCTTCACCATTCAGAAAACGGCGTTGGATCTTTTCCATTTCCTTTTTCAGTTTGGCGACTTTGATATTGTCGGGGAGGAAGTAAATGGTCCACGGCGGCCTGACCTTCATTTTCTCGAAGGCTTCGAAAAACGGAATGACTCCTTCGATCATGCAGCCGGCCTCGAGCGCGTTACGCAGTCCCACTCGGAACGCCTGCTCCCATTCCTCCTGCGTGAGAAGCGTGTTGATCGGAACGGGATGTTCGGTGTTTTCGGCGAGCCGGGTCTTATACTTGTCGTACTGCCCGAGATAATGGTGCGCGAGCTTGATGCCGACGACGATGCCTACGATCGAGTTAAAGTTGCTTTGTTGTTCGTTCAGCATT
This sequence comes from Limisphaerales bacterium, assembly GCA_044226545.1. GTDB lineage: Bacteria > Verrucomicrobiota > Verrucomicrobiia > Limisphaerales > SXQI01 > DASVNK01. The sequence goes on along the minus strand of JBGAGW010000012.1, from coordinate 115,842 downwards.
TCGTCGGTCCAGTATTTTGGATTCCCGTCGTTCGGAAGCGGCTTGAGCATGCGCGTGCCGCTCTCCTGCGAAAGCAAATCGATATACTTCGCGAAATAACTCTTCTCCTTGCGATCAATCGCCTTGGCATGCGCGACGTTGTTGACCAGGTCAATAAATCCGGCCGATATCCAAACGCCACGTAGAGGTTTCGGTTCATCCGGGAAGGAAGCGACACGAACCGAAGGAGTATCATCCGTTTCGATCGAGATCGGTTGGGGGCTGATCAGCTCCTTGGCGGGCGGCTTGAGCGCGGCGTAGATGTCCCGCCCCAGCTTCATGATGCTCGGATAGCCCGTCTTGTAAGTGTGGCCGTCGCCCTGCGCGAGCACGACTATCGACGCAACGCAGATGGCAAAAACAGTTTTAAGATTCATGGGGTGCATGCACAGCACTTACGGTTTGAGCATCACCCGCTCGACCTTAATTTTAGCGGGATCCGAAGTGCCAAGTTCCATCAGGCCGGCATTACTGTAAATCTCCTTCGCGGGCGTTCTACGTCTATCGGGGCCTTTTTCCCGTTCGAGTTCCTGAAGCGCCAAAACATCCACCGCCACCGCATCGCTGCTGAACCACAATTCGTTCAGCGCTGTGGAATAATGAAGCAAGCTGCGCTCTTCGCCTTGATATTGGCAGATCAACGCATCCACAACGTTCAGCACCACTTTATCCGCAATCTCCGGCAGTGCGTAAATTTCCGGAATCGCCGTCGCCAGCCGCTGCATATCTTCGAACCGCAAAATATTATCCACGCTGGCCATCGAAAGACCGTACAGCGCTCCCGAAACGCCCGCATAGTTGTGATTCAACAGCGGCGTAATATTGACGATCTTCGTTATCTTCTGCGTCAGCAGTTTTGAGACGTAAGATTTGCGACCAACCCCCTCCCCTTTCCGTCCGAACTCCAGATCCCCATAGACCAGCTTCCCGATTAACGCCGTTTCGTACGAGCGTTTCTCATCGAAACCTGCGTCGGCTGCCCCTGCGACCGTGACGCCATAACGCTCTCCAAGCTCGAAAAATCCGGCGAGCCGCATATCCACTTCCCGGCGATCCCAGATAACGATGCGCGAGACCGGCACTCCCGCTTCCATGAGACTCTCGATGAAAGCGGCCACGACAGCCGGACGGGTGCCACTGGTCTTGCCCGGCGCGGAATGAACTTTCAACCCAACCACATCTTGAGTGGAGAGCAGCGAGCGCCACGCCTCCGCCGGCGTTGGCCGTGAGGTAAACCGGGTGAGCCCTTCGCGCACCATCTCGCGGATCGGTTGGAATTGCGGCGCGAACGCGCGCGTCGCCGCGGGATTGCCCACGATCAACACCTGGCCGGTGTTGGTGCTCGCTACGTCAGCGCGCGGATCGACAATCCCGCTGAGGGTTACCGCGAGTATGAGGAACGTTAACATTCTGTTCGTAAATCCCAACACCTAAGACGATCCGAAGGGCGGCTTATTCGGGCATTTCTTGACGCCCGAAAAGGGCAATGTTACCACCAAGTTCGATGCTGACCAAGAAAAACAGGGCTCACGTCAGCGCCTCTGGCCTTTTCTGGACGGCGCTGCTTCTGTTCCTGTTCACCGGCTGCCAACCGTCCGGCCCGAAAGCGCTGCTGCTCGGCGATAAATACGTGCGCCAGGGGGATTACCCAAAAGCTCTGCGATACCTCGGACGCGCCGCAGTCGTCATTCCGGAGCGCCCCGAAGTCTGGAATCTGCAAGGTCTTGCGTACCACGGCTCGCAACAGCCGCAGCGCGCTGCCGAGGCTTACCAGCGGGCTCTGAGAATTGACCGAAATTTCCCGCCCGCGCACTTTAACCTCGGCGTCCTCTTGTTCGAGCAGGATCGGATTAACGACGCGATCACAGAACTCACGGCTTACACAAATCTCAAGCCCGACGACGATCAAGGCTGGTCCCGTCTCGGTGCCGCATTGATCCGCGCCCGCCGAACCGATGAAGCCGAACGTGCCTTAACGCAGGCCTTGAAACTCAACGCTAAGAATGCCGACGCGCACAATTCGATGGGACTCGTCCATATTCAACGCAAGCGACCACGCGAAGCCGTCCAGGCCTTCAACACCGCTCTTCAGGCTCAGCCCGGCTTCAGCTCCGCGCTTCTCAACCAGGCGATAGTTGCACAACAATATTTTGGCAATAACGGCATCGCGCTGGAACGCTACCGCGCCTACCTCAACTCCAAACCCAACGCCAAAGCCGCCGCCGCCGTTCAACTGGCCATCCGCCAGATCGAGCAACCCGCGGTTGAAGCACCTCCGCCAGTGGCTCTGGCCGATTTAACGACCAACACAGGGCTCAGTGCGTTACTCCGAAGCAATCTGGCTCTCCAGGCTGAACGCGCGCGCGCCACCAGCATCTCCGCCCCCACAAACCTTGCCGCCCAACTTCCCAGGACCAATCCCCCGGCTGCGGGACAAATTGCGCTTACCAAAACAAACATCCCTGCGCCCGTCGCCACCCAGCACCTCGCTCAGGCAGCGCAACTCGCGCTCCACCCGCAACCGGCCCTCCAGACGCCACCGACCAATCCGCCGCCAACCGTTGCGAGCGTCCCGCCCCCTAAGACAACCACTGCTGCTGCGGATGAACTTGAGCCACCCCTTCAGGTTGAAGTGGTGAAAGTGACGCAGGAACCAGAACTCCCTGCCGCCAAAGACCTCGACAGTGCGACTAGCACTCCATCAACTGCGACGAGTAATTCTCGAACGACAGCTATTAACTCCCAATCAAACCCAAACACCGCTGAAGAAAAGCCGCTGCTCGCCCCACGCAAAAAGGCAGATGAAAAACGAGGTCTGCTCGCCCGCCTTAAAGACCCGGCACATTGGTTCGAGAAGGAAGGGCCGAAGATGACGGCCATTCCCCAGGCAACCCCGATCCCCCCTGCACCGACACCTACCGCCCCGCCCGCGGCTCCGACCGACCAGACCATCGCACGCGCCGCACCTCCCGCCGAACCCACCCCTCCGCCCGTCATTCCGCGCTATCAATATCGCAGTGCCAGTCCACCGGCGAAAGGCAACCGCCCACTCGCCCAAAACCTGTTCGCCCAGGCCGGCAACGCCTATCAACAGCGCCAATACGGCGAGGCGATGAAACTCTATCGCCAGGCCGTCACAGCGGACCCCACCTATTTCGAAGCCGCCTACAACCTCGGCTTGCTTGCCTACCAGAACAAAGACGTGCCCCTCGCCCTCGCCGCCAACGAACAAGCGGTCGCCTTGAAACCAACCTCAACCGATGCCCGCTACAACTTCGCTCTCACCCTCCGCGAAGCTCGTTACCCAATTGACGCCGCCAACGAACTGCGCGAACTCCTCAACACTTCACCCAACGAAGCCCGCGCCCACCTCGCCCTCGCAAATCTCTACGCCCAACAATTGGATGAACACGCTCTGGCCCGCACCCATTACCAGCGCTTTTTAGACCTCGCTCCCAATCATGGGGACGCCCCCGCCGTCCGGCAGTGGCTGGTCATCCACCCTTAAACATCCTTGATCGCATGAAGGGCGGGCTCGATGAACTCTTTGCAGCGATCATCGCCGATGACATTACCTTGACCCGCAAGCTCCTGAAGAATGACCCAGCGCTCTCCAACGTCACGGTTGAACGCTCTCACCTCTACTGGGAACTTCCGCACTGGATCTATGCCGGTGACACCGCCCTCCACGCGGCGGCAGCCGGTCATCGCGTACACATCGTCGAACTCCTGCTCAAAGCGGGCTCCAACCCAATTGCGGCTGCCAACCATCGGCGCAGCCAACCACTCCACTACGCCGCGGACGGTCATCCGGGCAGCGCCCCGTGGTCTCCAGAGCAACAGGTCAAAACGATCCAGCTTTTGCTCGAAGCAGGTGCAAACGTTGACGCGCCTGATGCAAACGGCGCGACCCCCCTCCATCGTGCCGTCCGCACCCGAAGCGCCGCGGCTGTGAGAACGCTCCTCGATTCGGGAGCAGATCCAGAGCTTAGAAATAAGCCGGGGTCGACGCCATTTCATCTCGCTGTTCAAAATACGGGACGCGGGGGGAGCGGTGCTGAAGAAGCCAAAGCCGCGCAGCGCGCAATCATCAAGCTTTTTCTGCGGCGCGGGTTGAAACCGGATCTTGGCGATGCGCGGGGTCGCTCCGTGATTGATTGGGCACGAAGCAACTGGATCCGCGAGATGTTGGAAGTCTAGGGATTCTCGGAGTTGCCTCTCGGCGTAACGAGGTTTTCAATACCCGCGATGAAGATGCTTGTTTTTGTTCTCGCAACTCTGCTCCCGCTCGCCAAAACGCGGGCGCAGGACGTACCGACCGGACTGTATAAAAGCATTCGTGCATTTGGTGTTCAGCCGACGAATAGCGCAGCGCAAAACAAGGAAGCCTTACAGCGCGCAATCGACTGGGCGGCCCGCAGCGGATCCGCGCTCTTCGTCGAACCTAGCGAAGATCCTTACCCCATTGAGAGCGGCCTTGTACTGAAGCGCAACGCTTCCATCATTGGCGTGCATGGCCCCGTCGGACGCGGCACCCGCCACCCTGAAAAGCCGCAACCCGTGGGAAGCGTCTTCCGTATCGAGGATGATAAAGCCCCTCTCATCATGGTTGAAGGCGCGACCCAACTGCGCGGCCTGCAATTCTGGTATCCGCAACAAACACTGAGCGACCCTCACAAAATCATTAAATACCCACCCACCATTCAAGTATCCCACACCCAACCCGCCCAGGGCGTGACCCTCTCCTGCCTCACATTCTACGGTGAATACATCGCCATGGATTTCAACTCCACCCGCCAAAACCCCTGCGAGCAGGTCCTCTTCGAACACTGCTATGGCTATCCGCTGAGCGGCGAATTCATCCGCATCGATTACTGCTACGACATTCCCCGCATCTTGCATTGTCACGTGAACCCCTCGAACGAACGCTTTTTCCGCGGCGGATTCAGCAAGCCCGTGATCGATTCCGTCGTGAAGTCCGGCACATTCACCTACGCGATCAACCATACCGACAATGCGGTGTTGATGGATGTTTTTACTTTCGGCGCTTATGGCGGTGTCTACCTCGGCCCTGCAACTTACGGACAACTCACCAGCTTCAACCTCGATTGCGTCACAGTCGGCATTCACAAACTGGGAGACGGCACGTTCAATCGGAACTGGCAAATCGCCCAGGGCGCGATCATCGCGAACACCGGCGCAACCGTTGAAGCGATTCATCCGATCATCATCGAAGGCCAGGGCCACACCTCTCTCTCGAACGTCGAAGCCTTCTCCGGCGGTAACGGAGCCCTCACCACGTTGAACAAATCGCAGGATTTCATCCTCGTGCGCGGCGATAAGAAACCGACCATCACCCTCACCGGCTGCCGCATGCGCAATTACGTCGCCGCCTCGCCAATCACGCAACTGAACACCAACGCCGTGATTCAAGCCATCGCATGCATCGATAAAGACGAGAACCCATTCAATTTGTCGCCAGAAAAGAAGCGTAATTAGCTTAGACCGCACCGGCTTTGCTAATTTTTTTCGTTCCTAACTGACTTTGCGTTAACTGCTTACATCTACGTTTGTATCACGTCGAAAAAAACTTGGAAAGGATTTCGCCTCGATCCCCGTTTATATGGGGTGTAAATGACCGATTTTGCGCGTGCCAGTGGTGGGAAAGATGAGGCTGATGCAGCTCTCGCACGAGAGACTGACTCGGCTCTCAGCTCCAACGACCACTCCACGCTCGATCCCCTTCTGGTTCCCACCCGCGAAAGCCTCCTTTCGCGGCTGCAGCAAACGTCCGAAGGAGAAAGCTGGCGCGAGTTCTTTAATACGTACTGGCGTCTGATCTATCACAACGCCATTAAGGCAGGCCTCTCCGACGAAGATGCGCAAGATGTTGTTCAGGAAACCATGATTTCCCTTACAAAAAAAATCGCCGAATTTCGCTATAACCCGGCCCGTTGCTCTTTCAAAACCTGGCTGATGAATTTGACCCGCTGGAAAATTACGGATCGGCTGCGCGAGCGGCAAAAACTCGCGAAGGACCAGGACTGGTTCCGAGAACAGATCGAGCGGCAAATTGAAAAAAATTGGGAGGACGACTGGCGGGTGAACCTCACCGAGGAGGCGCTTCGGCGCGTCCAGGAACGCGCAAAACCACGAATGGTCCAGGCGTTCATCACTCACGTCATTCAGGGAAAGAGCGCGGTGGAAACCGGCCGCCTTTTGCTCATGAGCGTGCCCGCTGTCTATCTCGCCTGTTATCGAGTTCGCAAGCTCGTGAAGAACGAAGCACTCAAAATCGATGAAGGGAACATTTAATTATGTCTGCATTAGTTTCACTACGACATTTCACAGGATACAGGATTTTAGGCAAAGAAGAGGAATCCCAGATCAAACGCGATATTCTGAGGAAGTTATCGCGCGCGTTCAGACAAAATCGACCGATAGTAACTAACTATGTTATTACACAAACGTCCAAAACCCGTTCGCAAAACACGGTTGCCGATCAGGAGCGAAACTGAACCCACTCCGACCCCGACACCCCACTAGGACGGATCAGACGATGCGGCCGCGTCGAATTACGCTGAAATGCGGGTTCACCCTGGGAGATATCGTTGCGCTGACGGGTGCTGTTCGTGAGCTTCATGAGCAGCACCCGGGCGCCTTCCTCACCGATGTCGACACTGGAGCGCGCGAGGTCTGGTGGCATAACCCGAACATCACCGCACATCACGCGCCTTCCGAGATCATCGACTGCAATCGCGTGACGATTGATCGATCCGGCAGCAAGGGACAACATTACATTGGGGCGTACCTCGACCTTTTGAACGAGCATCTCGGCACTCGCGCAACACTCCGTCGAGTCGCGGGCGATATCCACCTCTCTGCGCAGGAGCGGGACTGGTATTCGGACGTCTGGAATCTTTGCCAGGATGAAATTCCATTTTGGCTGGTTTGCGCGGGAGGTAAATTCGATCTCCCGATCAAGTGGTGGTCGCACGAACGCTATCAAAGGGTCATCAATCATTTTCGCGGACGAATCCAATTTGTGCAGGTGGGCCAATGGGGAAACTACCATCCCAAACTGGAAGGAGCGATTGACCTGCGGGGAAAAACGACCATTCGCGACCTGATCCACCTGACCTATTACGCACAAGGGGTGCTTTGCGGCGTCACTTCGCTCATGCATCTGGCCGCCGCGGTTCCAACAGAACACCTAGGGTCCCGCGAAGCCGTAATTATCGCCGGTGCCCGCGAGCCCGAAGTGTGGGAGAAATATCCGCATCACCAATTTCTGAGCACGGCGAATCAGGTCGACTGTAGTCACTGCTGGAAGCACCGTCACATTGATCTGCCGGATCGTGACCGCAACAACGACCCGGACGTCCGCTGTTCCTCGGTGAGAAACATGCTTCCGGTCTGCATGGATCTGGTGAGCACTGAGCGGGTCATTAGCGCGTTCGAATCCAGTCTGGAACGAGTTCCCTCTCTTTCTTCGACTCACCGAATCTTCGCTCAACGGGCGATCCTCAACGCCGCCGCGGCAAATGATTTCGAACAGCACAACGTCACACCTTTAAATGCTGTCACTCTCGCGGACAGATTTATCGCCCGCATGCCGCGTTATAAATCACGCCGTTTTCGCGGTCGGGGCATCGTCCTCTGCGGAGGCGGAGTAAGTTATTTTACGAATGCCTGGGTGTGCATCAACATTCTTCGATTGCATGGTTGCCGTCTGCCGATCGAACTCTGGCATCTGGGCCGGACCGAACTCGATCCTACGATGGAAGCGCTGATTGCGCCCCTTGGGGTGAATTGCGTGAACGCTCGCGACCTGATGAGTCGCTACCCTATGCGAAATCCCCTTGGGTGGGAGTTGAAGAGCTACGCCCTGCTACACTCTTCCTTTCGCGAAATACTTTTGCTCGATGCTGACAATGTACCCGTGCGAAATCCGGAGTATCTTTTCGACTCACCGGAGTATGCCGGCACCGGCGCGATTTTCTGGCCAGATTACCAGCGACTGGGACCGCGTCGGGCCATCTGGAAAATGTGCGGCGTGCATTATCGCGACGAGCCGGAATTCGAGTCCGGTCAGATTGTTGTGAATAAGGAACGGTGCTGGGCAGCGCTCAGTTTGGCCAACTGGTATAACGATCATTCCGAATTCTTTTATCAGTATATGCACGGCGACAAGGAGACCTTTCACATGGCCTGGCGGAAGCTCGGTGAGGAATACTCGATGCCGCCCCACCCGATTCATCCTTTGACCGGCACGATGTGCCAGCATGATTTCCAAGGGAAACGCCTCTTTCAACACCGCAACCTTCGGAAGTGGACGCTTTGGGGGCAGAACGAAAGAATAAAGGGATTCCAATACGAGAGGGAGTGTTTGCAGTTTTTGGATGATCTCCGGACCCGATGGGATGGAACCATTCAGAGGCGCCGCGAATATCGAACAAAGAGCGGGTTCTCCTTCCGCAGGGAAACGTTCGACGAAAATATCTTCACGAGCGTGGCCCTCGCGAATGAATATGCCTTGCCAGATCACTTCGCCGCCGAGGATCGCATCGTGGATGTAGGAGGCCACATTGGCAGTTTTGCTGCTACCTGCCACGCGCGCGGCAGCAGAGCGATCCTCTGTTTTGAACCAAGCCCGGAAAATGCGGCTCTCGCCCGCCGGAACCTTAAGCACTTTTCCGGAGTCGAGGTGATCAACAAGGCCGTCCTGCATTCCAGGGGCCGCGTCACGATGGATCCGTTTCCGCGGGACGCATCCGGCGAGAACACCGGGGGAAGCGCGGTGCGACTGAACGGTTCGGGCCGAACACAAGCCATCTCGTTGGACGAAATTCTTGGAGCACACGAGCGAGTCAGATTGTTGAAGCTCGATTGCGAAGGGAGCGAATGGCCGATTCTGCTTCATTCCAAGAATCTCCATTGCGTTGAGGAGATCTGCGGAGAGTTCCACGAAATGGAAGAGCATCCGCTTTGTCCGGGGTCATCGCCTTTGAACCGCGAGCTTCTGCGGTGGGCCCTGAAAAGAATCTTCCCATTTGTCCGAACGCAACTTGACAGTTCCAACCCGAAACTCGGAAAGTTTTGGGCGTCCAGAAGATCTCCAGAAGAACATGCCACTCAGTTCCGAGCGGATTTTCGAAAGCAAGCGGCGGAAGCTCAGGTCGAGCCTGCCCAACTCCATTGCTGATCACGAAATGCTTCGTCCCGTCTCGGCCGGGAGTTACGGCGAGGTGTGGCTGGCGCGCAATCTTCTGACCGGCGCCTATCGCGCAATAAAAATCATCTGGCGCGATGCGTTTGAAACCTCCAAACCGTACGAACGCGAGTTCGAAGCGATTTGCCGATTCGAACCGATGTCACGAACCCATCCCGGCTTCGTTCACATCCTTCAAACCGGTCGTCTCCCAAACGGTTTCTATTACATCATGGAGTTGGCGGATGACCTGAACGGCTTTTCCAACATCGATGTTCCAAACTACGAACCAGCGACTCTGTCGGCTCGCAAGGAGAAACTCCCCTTTGAGGAGGCAATTCGTATTGGCATCTCGCTGTCGCAGAGTATCCACCTGCTGCACCTGGGCGGGCTGATTCACCGGGATATCAAGCCTTCCAACGTCATCTTTGTCCGCGGTGAGCCGAAGCTCGCGGATATCGGCCTTGTCGCTCAGGCTTCCGAAGCGAACTCGATCGTGGGAACCAATGGGTTCATCGCGCCGGAAGGACCGACCTCCCACAAGGCCGATATCTACAGCCTCGGAAAGCTTTTGTACGAGATCGCCACCGGTCAGGACCGGCTCGATTTTCCCAGACTGCCCGAAGTCGTTCCGGTCGACAGCCTTCTTCCAGAGCTTAACGAGATACTCGTGAAGGCGTGCGATCCCGATCCGCAAGTGCGGCATTCCTCGGCGCTGGCAGTCCGGAACGAATTGGAGTTTCTGCTCCAGGGTCGATCGGTCCGCCGCGTACGCCAACTGGAAAAGGCATTGCGCTGGACGAAAGCCTGGCTTGTCACCGCCTGTGCTCTTCTGGTCAGCGGCTATGTTTTTCTCCAATCCCGCGAAGCCAAACGAACCGCCGCCAACCAAATTTTGGAGCGTCGTATCGCCACCGCAATTGCCTTGGGGAACGAACGGTTCAACGAAGGAGACCACCTGGCGGCCTTCTCCGATTTCGCGCAGGCCGCACTGCTCGATCATCGAAATTCCAAAGAACACCGGCTTCGGCTCGGCTCGGCGCTCGCCTACACCCCAAGAGTCCTGCTCCGCTTGACCAATGACTTAAATTCGCCAGCGTGTTACTCCTCCGCGTCGAACGTTCTCGCGAGCGTTGTGCGTGGCCGCGTGCGTCTAACCGACCTTACTACAAGCAAAGTCATCGAGGAATTTGATCGTGGCGCGACCTTTCTCGCCATCGCTCCGGATGGAGGCACTCTGGCGATTTGCCAAACCAACGTGATCTCCCTGATAGATTTGGCCTCCAAAGTCGATCGTACGATCCAGATTCCAGAGCCGATTTGGAATCTGTCACTGGTCAACAACGGCCTGTTCGCCGTTAGCACGAAGGCAGGCACCGGCTACCTGTATCCGAGCCATATCAAAATCCCTTCGATCACGAACAACCTCAATCGGGCGATCCTGAGCCCTTCCGGACGCTTCGTTTGCCTCGTGAGAGATAATGGGACCTTTGCGCTGCTCGAAACAGCCGGTTGGGTTGAGCGCTTTCACGCCAAACACGAGACTCACATCTACAACGCCATGTTCTTTCCAGACGAACGGACGCTCGTCACTTGCAGCTTCGATCGCACCGCCGTGGCGTGGGACGTTGAATCCGGCCAGCGCATCGGCTTCCCGATGGAACACGAAGGAGGGATCATTTTTACCGCCCTTTCACCCGATGAAACACATGTTGCCAGCGGCTCCCTCGACCGGACAGTCAAACTTTGGAACAGTCCGCTGATCGGCGGTTCGCACCAGAACCACATTCTCTACCATCCAGACGTCATTGCCTGGGTCAACTTCGTTTCTGATAATCGCGTCCTCACGCACTGCGCCGATGGTACCACCTGGCTCTGGGCGGTCGATTGGAAACCCCAATTTCACGTCGAGGAATCGCGCACTTTTGAGATACCGGAGAAAGATCGCTTCTGGAGCCCAAACACAGAGCTCACCGCCTCCGGGAACGTGGTCACCGGGCACGTCGGCGGGACCTCTTTCCGCGCCGCGCTGCCAGGCGCCGTGTCCGCCGTGGCGGTCGAACCCGCAGAGCAACTCATCGCGATCGGCACTCAAGACGACACACAAAACCCGCACGCCGTCCGGTTGTTTTCCAGGTCGGGAAGAACCATCGGGGAACCTCTCTTCCACAAAGACGGTATTACTTATGTCACCTTCTCGCATTCCGGAGCACTCCTGCTTTCGTGCGGCGAGGATTTTACCGCCCGCCTCTGGAAGCGCCGCGGCGAGATGATTGGAACGCTCCGCCACAAAAACCAGGTTCGCTGGGGCTGCTTCAGCGAGAATGATGAGTGGGTTGCCACCGCGAGCTGGGATAACACCGTGCGACTCTGGAACACAGCCTCCGGAACTGCGGTGACCGTGCCTTTGAACGTCGGCAACCTGGTCGAATATGTGACCTTCCGCGGCGACAACGAACTCTTCATCGCCAACTCCCGGCGCAACTACCTTCTCTCCTTGCCGCTATTCTCCGGAGACATTGATGCGTTGCTCCGCTCAACTCCCCTGCCGAACCAGGGCGATACCTTTTAAGGAATCAGCGGGCTTTGAGGCGACGGAGAGCTGCGACCGCATCCTTCACTATCCAGCGGTTCTTCTCTAAAGCCTCGATCGCTTTTGGGGGCGGACAGTGGGTCAACTCCCGGACGATGCGGGCGGCGCGGTCGCGCAGCTTTGAGTTCGAGGGGTTCAAATCAATCATCAGGTTGCTCATCACTTTGCCCAGGCGAACCATCGAAAGGGTGGAGATCATGTTCAGCACAAGTTTCGTTGCGGTGCCGCATTTGAGGCGTGTTGATCCAGTGAGAATTTCCGGGCCGAGATCAGGAGCGATCACGAGGGGTGGCCGGTGTGAAGGATCAATCTTCAGCGAGGGATTGAAGCACAGAAGAACGGTGCGGGCACCCCGCCGTCGCGCTTCAGCCAATGCCCCCCAGACGAAGGGAGTTCTTCCACTGGCGGCGATTCCGATCAGCATGTCGCGCGAAGTGAGCTGACGATAACGGATGGTTGCCGCCCCGGCCTCCCAATCGTCTTCGGCTCCTTCGACGGCCTGCCAGAGAGCCGTTTGGCCGCCCGCGAGGATGCCCTGCACCATTTCGGGCGAAGTGCGAAAGGTGGGTGGGCATTCACTCGCGTCGAGAACACCCAGGCGCCCACTGGTGCCCGCGCCGATGTAAAAGAGAGAGCCACCGGATTGTAACGAATTCGAAGCGAGGCGAACGGCGCTTTGTATCTGCCGCTTTTGTTTGCGGAGTGCCGGAATGACCTCGCTTTCCGCATCGAGCATGAGGTTAACAGCGGCTGGGATGGAGAGTTTATCCAGCGCAAGCGATTTTGGGTTACGCTGTTCGGTGGGGGACTTGGCCGGGTCAAAGACCGGCACATAGCGGAGTGCGACCGCGCTCGGACGTTCCCGAGAAATCCGAGTCTTGGGACCTCCGCTGCCGCAAAGTTGGATGGCCAGTTTCGCTGCACCGAGCGCGCCGTCGTCGTCGGCGATCTGGATTGAAGCGCCGCGCCATTTGGCCTGAATGGATCGGCCAATCTGGCGGGCGAAGCCCGGCTGGCCGCGCAGGACGTTCCCGGCCAGCACGAAGGCCACAGGCTCACTCTTTCTGACCAAGCGGCTCGCGCAAGTTACAGCGTCCTGAGCCAGTTGTTCCGAGACCTCCGCGAGGATGCGCTGAGCGACTGGATCAGCTTTCGAGTCGAACACCACCGGTGTGAGTCGCGCAATCTCCGCTTTGTCAGCGCCTTGAGCCCACGCAATTAAATCACCGGGCGCGTTCAGAAGAAGCCCACGCAGCAACCGACGGCCCAGGAGGCCCCATTTGCCTGCGCGGTCGAAATCGTAGGTGGCGGCTTTGAGCGCACGCAGAGCGATGTCGTAACCACTACCGAGATCGCCCAGGAGGTGGCCCCAGCCCCCGACCTTGGCCGTGTCCCCTCGGATATTCTCGCCGTAGGAGCAGGAACCAGTGCCCGAGAGGACAAGTACCCTCGCGCGCGTTTCAGCTCCCACCGCGGCAGCGGCGAGTGCGATTTGCAAATCATGCGTGACGAAGATTGGCAGGTTCGGCCACACCTTTTCGGCAATGTGTTTGACCGCTCCCCGGTCATGGTCATCGCGCACACCGGCCAGGCCGATGCCGAGCCCCACCACGTTTGTGCCCTGATCGCATAAAGAGCAGGCGATCTGCCGGAAAAGTTTTTCGAGTGCGGAGGAACTGAGCAGGCGGAAATTGCCGGGCCCGAACGTAGCGCGCCGAATCACGCGCAACTTCGCGGTTGCAAGCAACGCACTAGTTCGAGTGCCTCCCCCTTCGATCCCCAGATACAACGGTTCGCGCATCCGCGTGGATGATCGTTTTCCACAGGCAAATTAAAAGCTCAGTTTTGCCCCGATACTGTTTTTGGAGAGGGTAACAGTCTCGGTTTTAAGGACTGCCCTGATGTTCGAACCGGCGTGTCGGATTCATGAATAGTGGCGACGTATATGGCCAAGAAGACTTCAGGAAAACCTCAGGAGCAACAAATGAACCCCAACCCGGCGCCACGAAGCCCAGCTCAAATGACCAACGGGAACGGCGGGGAACGTCTGGGCGATGGCGCAACCGGCGCGAGTATGAATTTGGACGGAGGCCTTGGCAACGACCGCCGCGAACTCTCGAGTGAGGAGATTGCCGCGCGCGCTTATGAGATTTACGAGCGGGAAGGCCGGTCGGACGGACAGGATATGGATCATTGGTTCCGGGCGGAATCTGAACTGCGGGCTGAGCGGCAGCAAGGACAGTCTCCGGCCCAAACACGCCAGGAGAGGCAGGATCTTCCTAGAAGCGCGCGGCAGCACCAGCCTTCGGCAGGCGCTTAGCCTTGACTATTTCGGAATTTCACGCGTCGGCTTATAGCCGCTGCGCAGAATTGCTTCGTGGATCGCGGGCATGTCCGTCTTCGTTTTGTCGAACGTGATGGAGGCGCGGGCCGACTCGCGTTCGACTCGAACATCTTTAACACCCTCAATCTTCTGGAGTGCCTTGGTGAGCGTCCTGACACAGTTATCGCAGGTCATCCCCTCGATCCCAAGCACCCGCGTTTCGAAAACATCTGCGACTTGATCCGGCGTTTCGACGTTATATTGCTGCATAGTTCTTCCCTCCCCCAACATCATCGCACCGACTGTCAGGCGCGGCAACGGGTCACTCCTTTTTGTTAAGAACCACCTGAAGCGGGATGCGAGCCATCATCTGTTCATCAATGATCACGTCGATGGAGTATAAACCGGCCTGCTCGAATTTAATCTGCTGGAGGTTGAAGATGAGGTTACGGGAGTAGAAGAAAACGTTCTCGGGCAGTTTGACGTGCAACTCGGGTTCGATGAGAGGCAAAATATTTTTGCCATCCTCGTTGATCAGCCGGAGTTTGAGTTTGTGGTTCCCCTCGTCCGAATCGCGAAAAACGATCCGTAAAGCAATCGAGCAATGGGGATGTGTTGAGGGCAGGCTCTGGGTAATAATCGTGTCGAAGGTGCCAAGAATGCAGAGCTTGCCCCGGTAATCCGTGGCTGAATCGCAGAGGAGTGCGGCTTGAATATCCATGTCTGTGGACTAACTCTGGTGAGGGTAGGCGTTTTTCGCTCGAAAACAAGGCGAGAGCAAAACGCCCCCTTAATTCCAGGAAGATCTCTCCTTGCTAATCGAGCTCGCGTGCCATAAGTCATACCCCTTTTGCATGAGCCGCGATAAACGCGATACCAAAAAGCTGAGATTCGGGCTGCCGAAGGGGAGTTTGCAGGAGGCAACCATCGAGAAGATGGCCAAGGCCGGGTTCAACATCCAGGTGAGCAGCCGGTCGTACATTCCTTACGTCGATGACGAAGAGCTGGAGATCCGGTTGATTCGCGCCCAGGAAATCAGCCGTTATGTCGACCACGGTTATCTGGATTGCGGGATCACCGGTCATGATTGGATCACCGAGAACGATTCCAAGGTGCACGAAGTCGGTGAATTTCTCTTCAGCAAAGCGACGCGACAACCAGCTCGCTGGGTGCTGGCGGTTCCGGAGGATTCACCTGTGAAGTCGGTTAAAGATCTCCACGGAAAACGCATCGCAACGGAGGTCGTGAATCTGACCAAGCGCTATCTGCGCCAGCACAAGGTCAAAGCAGAAGTTGAGTTCTCCTGGGGCGCGACCGAATTCAAAGCACACGAGTTGGTGGATGCGATTGTCGAGTTGACCGAGACTGGTTCTTCCTTGCGCGCAAACCGCTTGCGTATTGTGGATACTCTTCTATCTTCCACGCCCCGCTTGATTGCGAATCATCAGGCGTGGAAGGATTCGTGGAAGCGGGCAAAGATTGAAAACCTCGCGCTCCTGCTCAAAGGAGCTTTGGAAGCGGAGGCGAAGGTCGGTCTCAAGATGAATATCGAAGGGAAGAACCTGCGTAATTTGTTGCAATCTTTGCCGAGTTTGCGTAATCCAACGATTTCCAATCTGAGCCAGCAAGGCTGGGTGGCGGTCGAGACGATCATCGATGAGCATGTCGTCCGCGATCTGATCCCGAAATTAAAAGCGGCTGGCGCGGAGGGGATTATCGAATATCCTTTGAACAAAGTAGTTTACTGAGAATCAGAAGTAGAGATTAAACCGTATGGGTTCATTGAAGAAGCGTCGTAAAGCGAAGATCAACAAACATAAACGCCGGAAGCAGCTCCGCGCCAATCGCCACAAAAAGCGTACCTGGCAGAAGTAAGCTTCGGGCTTCTTCTCCCTTCCGATTCTCGAATCGAATTTCGTCCAGCGCAACTTGCGCCCTCTCACCAAGAGGCACGGTTGCGCTGCTCGTATTTTTCGACGCGGATGCGGCTAACTGCGGAAGTCCACCAAGCAAAGATCTCGTGCGGGTAACTTAAATTCCTTCGGCAAGGATGGCTTCCAGGATTGCCGCGGTTTCACGAAAATAATCGACTGCGGCCGGGTTGCTATATCGTCCAGCAGCAGCTTGTGATTCCATGCCGGCGAGGCCAAGTAATTCGGCTGTCTCCGCGTCGAGCGACAGGTGACCGCATTCGGCATATGTGGCGATCAGACTTTCGGCAATGGAGCCGGGCACGTAATCGATTTCAGCGGGAATGGTCCTCTGCAGAAAGGCTTTTGCCCGGGTCTGGAGTTCGGATGGGGACTGGTTTTTCTGGTGTTTCATCCGGCAGAGATAAACAGAAGGAACCTCGCTTCGCTATACGACTTTAGGTCCTTATTGTGTAGAAACCGCAATTCGCACGAAACGCTGTGTGGTCGGACCGGCAGGAAAACTGAGGCGCGCGACGATAATTGTAGAACCGTCTGGCTGAGGGGTTTCAGCGACGATTTCGATTTCGCTAGCGGACTTCTTCCATGATGTAAGGTCATTTGAAGTCTCAAACTCGTATTTCAGATCCGGAGCAGCGGTTCTTTGGCGGAAGCTGAACGAGAGCGCATCGCTTCCCGGCACATTAACGAGTGCTAGAGGGGAGATGTTCGGGCGAAGCGGTGACAGAACGAATGCATATTCAGCCAGGTTGCTCAGTCCATCGAGGTCGGGATCAGCCAAGGGATCCGATATCGCGGGAGAGGTATTCGAGGGAAATGTCACCGAAGCCCAAACGGTGTAACCGGGGATGGCAGGTGCATTTGACATGCCGAATGTCGACGATGTAAGCCAGCGCATCGGACCCGTTCCGTCGGGCCAGAGGCCGAAAACGGTGCCCGCCGGCGCTGCCTGGTATTCGACATGATCAACGAAGCGCAACAACGCTCCGTTCGTTTGGGCTTGGACCAGATAAATATCTTCGCCGCTGTTGTCCAAAACGAACGGGATCAGGCAGGCCGGATTATTGGTGTTGTTGAAATCATCTTCGCGCAAGACGTGATATGACATGCTGGGAATCTTCGTCCCGTCTGGAAATCGATATTTGCGGTAATTGCCAGAGGAGTCGGTGAGAAACCAACCGCTCAGGTCGATTTCCGCTCCAGTTGTGTTCTTGAATTCGATCGCTTCAGTCAGGCTATTGGTTGGCGCGGCGAGAAATTCGTTGATGACGATACGATTGTCCGGGCCGGTCCCCGCCGTTCCGGGCGAGCCGTGGAATTCAGCACTCGGGCGCCAGTTAAACGGATCATTGAGCCACGCGGACTTCGCTTCCGTCGTAATGGGAGCGCGCGACGGGTTGATCAGTTCCAGCGAACTCCCTTTGCCATCCGCACGGCCGGGCCATGCGCCAGAACTACCGTAAACGCAACTGAAGAGCACGGCACCGTCCGCACCGGAAACGACAATTTGCTCGCCACCATTCGAAAGCGAACCTTCCCAGGGACCCGTCACTCGCACATCGCTATAGTAAGGGGAGGTGTTCGTCTGGTAGCGCGCTTCGAACAGGCGGAGGTCTTTTACCACCACGATCCGCTCGCCGGGATTGAGCAAGGTCGCTTTCGGGAACCTGAAAGTGACTGCTCCACTCAGAATCACACCAGAAAGGTCGATGCCGGTGGGGGACGTATTGAGGAACTCGATGAATTCGTTATCACCCTCATCCGCTGGATGATATTGAATTTCCGATATGACCAGGTTTTGCGCTGAAGCGACGGGAACATTTTCCGGAACCAGGTATGCCTCAACCAGTGCGGACCAATCGCTACCCGAAAATACACGCGTTCTGATCACGGTCGGCGTGTTTATGACAGCGGGAGAGTTCGCGCGGTTCGCTTTAGGGTTTACCGAACCGCCAGGTAAACGAGGATCGGAACCATCGACCGTGTAGTAGACAGTTCCAACGGTTGAAGTGAGGCTCAAATTGAATCCAACGGGAACCGATCCGCTGTACTGATTGAGTACCGGCGGCTCAACCGGCCACCATCCAGTGTGCTTCTTCAGTTGGGTGATCAGACGCTGGACGCGCTGTGGAAAGAAAGTATTTCGCAGGTAATTCCATTCGTTTTTCCATTCCTGGTCCCGGTCCCAGGGCAGTGTCGCGACGCTGTTCCCGGGCTGCCAGCGTGCGGTTTCCGCAATGATCGCGAGATAGATGTCGTTCATCACGCGATTGTAGATATCGCCGGAGCGCGCAAGAATGCCTCCGTTGAAACAATGCTTGTAAATGCGATCGCGAAAAAGCACTCGGAAATCGGGGTAGCGCATGAGCGCGGTGAAAATCCCGTCCGGTACATCCTGGTCGGTGCAATCGGCATTGATATCCTGGAGACTAACATCAGAGTCCTGCTCGAAAAATTTCCAACCGCCTCGATCCGGAGCGGTGGGTCCAGCGGCTGACCAGTTGTGTTGCGCGCTCCAATCCCAATCGTTACCGGCGTAAAAACTCAGCGCCATATAATCGCAGAGATTGGTCACATCAATCCAGCGCTGGGCTTCGCGATAGTTGCTGAGGCTGCTCTTTAGTTTCGTCCAGGTGTTGCGCCACGAATCGCCTTGACCATGTTCGCTGCCAGTGGTGGCTGCCCCCGTATAATGAAAATCGTCCGAACTGCCAGGAAAGTAACTTGCCATGAAATCTTCGTCCGCATGCTCGTGTACATGGTAGATGCCGTGATATGCGCCGTTGAGGTAGAGATGCACCTGACGGCCATGTTTGCCTGGCTGGCCCATCAATAACTGCATCTCGTCGATCCAGACATTCCGGGCCAATTGCGCGTCGCCACCACGTGTTACTGCCGGAGAACCGTAGGGCAACGTGGGATTCTCGCGTAGCGCCAGCCAATAGAACGTGTCGTGCGAGTGGCTGCGCAGCCGAAGCTCCTTGAACTCGGTCGCTGCGCGCTCCGGCACCATCGAACCGCGCGCAAAGACCGGATACTCTAATTTTGATTTCCCGTATCGCGCGCGAAATCTGGCCGCCATGCTCAGTTTGGGCGAACCCAGGCTCGTTGTGCCCGTCTCATTGATGCCGCAGTTGATCTGAAAACCTTCCTCCGCGACGGGATTCGGATCGAACAGTTCGACCGAAGCGAGTCTTTCGGTTGCGTTTGGCCCCGAAGGGATCAAAACAGAAACAGCTGGCAACGCGAGCAACGCATCGTCCAGCAGAGGCCCGTAAACCGGATTATTTCGAATCGACGCAACCAGGCCTGACTGGCCGACGACACCGTCCACCGAAGGACCAGTGCGTCCGTTCACGAAGAGGTAGGTCTGCGCCTTTGTCCTGGCGTAAGCGGCCTTTGGGTTAATCGCAATCGCCCGAATGATACGTACGCCGCGCGCCGTGCCGCTGGTATTCGGCGAAATCAGAATCGGACCGGTGTAAAGCTGCCCGCTGGTCGAACTGGGTAGCGAGCCATCCACGGTGAAGCGAATTGTCGAGTCAGGCACCGTCGCGCTCAACTCAAGATTGAACGCTTCCAGGTAGTTGCCGTGCGGCTTGCTGAAAGTGACGTCGTTGACACCAAACTCCGTCACTGCGCCATTGGCGCTGCCGAGTGTCGGTGTTTGGATGTTTCCGATTTTTCCATCCTGACCCACTCCGTACGCAACGTTGGGCAGAAATTCGGGTGCCGCGAGTTCACTCGCAAGCGTGTTCCCTGGCCGAGTGAGACCCACCCATTCGCCCCCGTTATCCAAAGAAAAGTTGGCGTGCAGGTTCGTCGATCCCTCCGGCGGCGTTCCTGCACTGTCCGCAACGATCACGAGAAAACCATTCGGCGCAATACGAGCGCTCGGGAACGGCCACCGGAGCGGATCGCTCTTTTTGTCGCTCAAATGCCATCCTTCCAACTCCACCCATTGCGGCAGCTTATTTTGGATTTCGATGAAATCCTCGGGATCGATCGTATCAACGTTCGTCGACGAATAGCCGGTGATAAGCTCACTAACCACTACGTTCGGTTGCACCACGGGCAACACAAAAGCGGATTCAACCGATTCATTCGAAAGATCGACCGCGCGCAGTCGGACGTGAACCTCCGCCTGACCGGGCGGCAAAGGCCGGAGCAGGCGTAGTTCGTTTTCGGTGACGGTGAAGAGGAAATTGTCCTCAGCTTCGATCCCATCGCTCAGCACCAGAGAATGACGGTCGAAGACATCTGGATCGGTGACGGTTATCTGAGCGATCCGCGCTCCCGCCTGAGCGAATGCGTTAACGGATGTGGCATCTAATCGAATGCCTGTTGGCGGGTTGGCGGCGGCGATGGTCAGTGTAATCACCTTTTCCAGGAAACGAGTCGGTTCTGTCGTGTCCGTCGCGCGAATGCGAGCCGAGAAGGTAGTTCCGGGCAGGTAAGATCGAAAATCCACGGCCGCTCGAAGTTCGTTACCGCTGATCGCGAATTTTGCGTTGTCGGCGTCGCCGTCTCCGGGCACGAGGGAAAACGAATCGGACGCATTTGATTTTTGATCCACGGCCCGGAGGAAGCCGAGCGGCTGGGTTTGATTGGCAAAAAAGATCCCGGGCTCGAGGACGATATCTTCGGGCGTGGGTGGAATGAATATTCGTTCCAGAGTGAGCGCCTGCCAGATCGGATTGCGATCCCCGCCGTCGTTCGCGCCGAAGAGATTTCCCATCTCCACGACGACCGTCGAGCTCTGACAAACAAATTGATAGGTGTAAAGGGTGGCTCGCCGCTGCGAATAGGATTGACCGGGGGAAGTGCCGAGCGATGTAATTTCATCGACCGCATTGATCCCATTCACGCGAATATCCCAGCGCCGATCCTCCACGCGGTTACCGGAAATGAGAATTTGCAGTTTGTATTCGAGCCCAGCCGTTACATTGAGCGTGGCACGCAACCGCTGATTCGCGCCATTATCTGCCCAGCGGATATCGGCCATGATCTCCTCGAGCTGGTTAGCGTCGGCACTGCTGCCAAATTCCGGCTTCGTTTCCCACGGCGTCACCTGTTGCGGACCCACCAGCGTAGCGCCTGGAATGGGCAATCGATCCGGTTGGAAAGCAACGCCACGAACGGTGCGGACCGGATCGTTAGCGCTGAAATTGATGGCATAGAGGATGTCACCCTCAAGATCAAGGTCCTGCGGACCAGTGATTTGCGTGACCGTCCCCACTTTGACCGAGGTCGCGGCCATGGCCATGCCGGTCGCGAAAGCGAACAAACAACTCAGGGCCAATCGAATGATAAAAGCTTTCAGCACGTGATCTAATGAGAATCAGCCAGGAGCATGCCAAAGACGCTTTTCCAGTGATACTTCCCGGGGCTTCGGCAGGCGATACGGTCGAGTTCCAGCTTTTTGAGCGGAATTGGTGGAATATGTGGAATTACGGGCTTTTTTGAGTGGAACGAAGTGGAATCTTCCGGAAATTTCCGCAGACAGGGTCTGAATCCGTCTCCTTTTGGCCACGTAGCAGTCACTGTGAAGTCGCTGCATTGCTCAAAGACGAGGTCTACGGAATGGATCAGCCGCCGCTTCACAGCGGCAGCTACCCTCGAAAGAAGGTGTCGGCCCGAATGGTCCATGGCGCAAAATTTCTGTTTTGGCCTTACAGCGGTTGTACGCGGTCGAACATTCGTGACCGAGTTCGAACGGGAGTGAAAAGAAATCTACGCAGATCGCTTTTCAGTCACGCTGTAACGTAAGGCTCGGAGCGAACATACCGAGCACCCTTGCTTGCGGCAAGTGCGAATGAAAAATGGCGAGCGAGTCCGGCCCCGGGCTGCGGCCAACAATCTTACAGGCTAAATTATAGCCGCAGGCCGCAGATGGTCATGACGAAATAGCACGAGTATGGCCAAGGTAAAAATAGAGACTTGAAAAGGCCACCACCACCATGGCGCTGGAGCGCCACGCAACTCCTTTTCCCGACTCAAGCTAATTATGCGTCGTTAAAGAGGTCATCCACGCGGATTCCTAAATCGACCCAAAAGGAATATGGCCGTCCCGATCATTCCTAATGTAAAGATTCCCGGCTCCGGTAGGACACCGACATGTAGCTCCGGAAAACCTGTCAGACTCCCAGGCGGAGCCTCAATGCTTCCCGCCTTCGAGAAGAAACCGGTTCCGGCCACCGCAGCTCCAGCGCCCAACGCGGCGTCGAAGGTGGAATAATCGCCGGCCCAGGCGCTCACCCACACCCCTATCGTTTCTCCAGGCGCAAACACTGAAAGACTTATCACACTGTGACTGGGATCGGCGAAAAGTCCCGGTCCGACGTTAATGCCTTTCGCAGTGCCGTCACTCAAAAGCCATTTACGTTCAAAGGAGGGTCCTCCTCCAATCACTCGCCATTGAAGGCTAAAATTGAGATCCTGATTCAACAAAGTTTGGTTCCCGGCCCAGTCGAAGAGAAAGACCTTTCCATCGTTAGGGCCGAGGTTATTAAACACAAGCGTTCCCTGCGCATAGAGTATGCCCTCAAATAGGGATAAAGAGATCACATACAACGCCAATGATAGCAATTTCATAAACCGTCTCCTCCGTTCTGTTTTATCCTCGAAAAGCTCGCGAAGTCAAAAGCAGCACCATTACCAAAGCGACGGAAAGCCGCTTACCGAATACGTGGTGACGCTGTAGCCGGTCGGGGCTCCGAAAACCGCGGCAGCACATCCACTCCATTGGGCCCGTTCTAATCGGTTACTTCCAAATCGGCGGCGTCCACCTTAACGCCCGCGGATTGCGCGATGAAATCGAGGCGGAGCAGCACAACGAATTTGCCCTGACGTTCTTCCACGTAACCTTCCATGCCGCGGAGCACGCCAGATCTAATGCGCACATGCTTCCCGGTGCTGATGTGCGGCAATGCGAGAATTTCGTAATCGGTTTCGAGAGCGAGGAGAATGTCACTCAGTTGGCGTTCGAAGGTTTCCTGGTCCGGCACATCGAGCAAATTCGCCACGTAATCGCTCTGGTAAACCTTTTTGCGCTGGTGTGGCAGCAAACGCAGAAACAGGTAATTTGGAAAGAGTGGCTTTTCGAAGGTTAGGACTTTGCCGGGATATTTCTTCACACTTTTATAGAGTGGAAGTGTCACGGCGAAACCTTCGCGCTGGCAGTATTCGGCCAATTTTTTTTCGCACCGTGGGCGGGTGTGCGCCACGTACCAGGCCAACTCTTCACTGACGGATTCGGGCGTCTCGCTCATTTGCGTGGATGATAGCGGCGGTGAACCTCCTGCAATCGTTTGCCGGTGACGTGTGTATAAACCTCAGTTGTGCTGATGCTGGAGTGCCCCAACATTTCCTGAATGACCCGCAGGTCAGCGCCATTTTCCAGGAGATGAGTCGCAAAACTATGGCGGAGCATGTGCGGAGTAACATTCTTTTTGATGCCGCAACGTTCCACCCTTTTTTTGATCCGCAGCCACAACGTGACAGACGCAAATGGCGTCCCGCGCTTCGTGAGAAAAACTGTTCCCGGAGATTTTGGCCGAACGAGATTCGGTCGGCCGGATTGAAGATAGCGCTCAAGACTTGCGATGGCCGACTTGCCGATGGGCACGACCCGTTCTTTGTTGCCCTTGCCGATCACATTGATAAATCCGGCATCGAGGTGGAGTTGCTCCAACCGGATCGTCCGCAACTCAGTCAAACGCAAGCCGGATGCGTAAGCCATTTCGACGATGGAATCTTCGCACAATGATTGCGGAGTTGCAGGGGTGCTGGGCCGCAGAAGTTGTTCGATCTCCGGGCCGCTTAGATTCTTTGGTAAACGCTTCCACCGTTTGGGCAGGGAAAGATGTTCCGCCACATTTTCAGGGAGAATTTTTTCGTTTTCGCAAAATTTGTAGAAGGCGCGGAAGGCGGCAATGGCAAGATAGATGGAGCTGGTACTGAGCTTTTTCTGAGAGTCCTCGGACGTTCGCGCAATTTTCCTTGCTTGCTCGTGGAGAAGAAAGTCCGTGAGATGTTTCAATTCGATTCCACGCCAGTCACTCAGTTGCTCCTCTCCAGCCCACCTCACGAAACGGTTCAGCAACGCGGCGTAGGTTCGTTGGGTGTGCTCCGCCTGGCCGCGCTCGTTGCGAATGTGCTGCAAAAAATCTTCCACTAATGCCTGCATCTGATCACCGAATCCGCGGCGATTCGTGGAATTGCTATCGTTAACTTTTGACAGGAATTGCACGAATTTTCACGAATTAGAGCAAAGCTCATAAAATAACGCGCTTCCACTCCAGGGAATCAGCGCCGAAATTAACGAGCAGGCCAAGCCGGAGTTTCGAGGCGGCCAGGTAATTCATGACCTGCCTCACGTGGGCCTCTGTCAGTTTCTCGACAGCTTTCGCTTCAAAGAGGATTTTATCCCATACAACGAAATCAGCGAAGTAGGGGTGGGCCAACAGCACTCCCTTGTAGAGAACTTCGTATCTTTTTTCTCGAACAAACGGAATTGAAGCTCGGCTGAACTCAACGACCAGCGCATCCTTATAAACGATCTCATCGTAACCCTTTCCAAGTTCTCGATGAATCTCCATGCAATATCCGACGAGCTGAAAGATTTCTGCCTTGTAAATCAGATCGCTCATTGGAAACCGTTTAGAAAGGAGCTACCATAATTCTCACGAGCTTAATGCGCTTTCAATTCGTGTTAATTCGTGAAATTCGTGTCAAATTTCCTTTCCGGTAATTCGCCGATACGCTTCGAGATATTTCGCCGTCGTCTTCTCGACTACCTCCGCCGGCAGCGGTGGCGCGGGTGGTGTTTTATTCCAATCGAGTGTCTCCAGATAATCCCGCACGTACTGCTTGTCGAAACTCGGTTGATTTTTTCCTGCCTGGTATTCGCTGGCTGGCCAAAAACGCGACGAATCGGGCGTCAACACTTCATCGATTAAAATCAACTGACCATCGGGCATTGTTCCAAATTCGAACTTGGTGTCCGCGATGATAATCCCACGCTTGCGTGCATATTCCCGTGCGAAGGAATAGATCGAAATCGAAATGTCTCGCACCCGTTCCGCAATTTCGTGTCCGACAATCTTTGAAGCGGTCGCGAAATTGATGTTTTCGTCGTGGCCGGTTTCGGCTTTTGTCGCCGGAGTGAAAATCGGCTCCGGCAATTCACTCGAATTCTGCAAGCCCGACGGCAATTTGATTCCGCAAACCGTCTGCGACTTCTGGTATTCCTTCCATCCGGAACCCGCCAAATACCCCCGCACGACGCATTCAATTTCGAGTGGCTGCGCCTTCTCGACGATCATGCTCCGTCTCGCCAACTGGGCTTCAAAGGGCTTCAACTTCGGTGGGAGGGGGTCGTCAGCTCGCGCGAGGCGGTGATTGGGGACGATATTCTCCACCTGGTCGAACCAAAAATGCGAAAGTTGCGTGAGCACCTCCCCTTTACGCGGAATGCCGTTTGGCATCACGCAATCGAAGGCGGAAATTCGGTCCGTCGCCACAAAAAGGAAGGTGTCACCCAAGTCAAAAATCTCCCGCACCTTGCCGCTCTTGAGCTTTTTCAGGCCGGGCAAATCCAAACTCAAAACCGTTTGGTTCGTCATCGGGACTCAGTATGTGGGGTCGGAATTGAACTGCAAGCGTTGTTGAAAGCTTTCAGGCTCAGACTTGTGCCCCCGAACCTGTATGGCATTATCCTCGCCGCGATGGTAAATCTTGCCCAGACACGTATGCGTAATTTTTCCACAGTTTTGCTTTTGGCTTCCTCACTGGTGATTCAAGCCACAACTCTGAATGTCGACCCCACGCAAAGCCAAATCACTCTCTCCGGCACCGTTGCCGGTTTCACATTGCGAGAACAGGGCACCGGCAGCCTCTCCACGACTGTGGGCGGCACGATGGATGTGACCCTCGCGAATAACCAGATCCAAATCGACAGCGCCAATCTGGACCCGAATACCAATGGCAATTGGAAGCCGGGGAAGAACGGGACGGACACAGCACCTGCGGACCTTGCGGGGCAGGCAAGCTCGATCGTGGGAACGATCACCGGCGCACTCCGTGACTTGGTTGTGACTGCTACCAGCCAGGCGAAAACACTCGACGCGACCGGTCGGTTTGATGCCTCCTCGATCATCTTTGCATTTCCTCCGAATTCGACCTCCGTGCTCGATTACAATGCCGGTTTTCTTGGTGTCGGAAGCAAAGCGCTCGCGGGCAATGGAACAAACCAGACGGCAACGGTCGGAACTTTCGTCTCCAACAACGGTGTTCAAACGCTGACCATTGCGCTCGACGCCACTTTCTACTTTTCCCTCCTCTCGGATAACGATTCGCAGTTGACACTTAAAGGCCAATTGGTGGCCACCAGCGGTGGCTCGCAACCGGTGAATCCCACGATTTCGGATGTGCAGCTTAAAGATGGGAAATTCCAATTCACTGCCAGCAACACGACAGCCAACACTCAAGTGCAGGGCAGCACCACCCTGAATTCCTGGGCTGAGCAGCAGGCCACGATCACTGCGGTTGACGCATCCACCCGAACGTTTGTTATTCCGGCGACGGAGAAGTTTCAGTTTTTCCGGCTGACCCAGTAGCGATCTTGCTGACGATCCAGCGATGTTTGCCCGCGGGAGTTTTCTCCACCTCGCGCACGGGCCTCAATTCAATGGCGAAATCATCGCCGAGTTTGCGTCGGATGCCTGACTCAATGGCGGAAACGCGCGAGGAGTGAAATTGCGGGCCAGGAATGTAACGGAATTCGGCGAAGCCCGGTCGATCCTGGTAAAACTGCACGGCGTAAAGATTGTCGAAAATTGCGTCGTGCATATTGAAGGCGGTGAGCGAAATCTTCCGCCCCGTTCGACTGAGAAGGAATTCCTGTTCGCGGCCAGCGATTTCTGTCGCGGTGGGGACGGGATATTCGCGCTCGACGTTTTCCGAAAGCAACCGCACGTAGTCACCGGTGCGATAGCGGATGAGCGGCATAACGAGGTTGTGGAAAGAAGTGCCGATCACTTCACGCAGACCCTCTGCTGTGGGTGGGCCAAATTCCACGTAACCATATTGCGGAACGAAATAGTAGTGGGTCGATTTCCGTCCCTCCGCAGCGAGAATAACGCGCTCCGAATGGCCGTACCAGCTATAAGCTCGGCAGTTGAAGGTCGATTCGATCAATTTCCGCTGCGGTTCGGTGAGCCGCTCGGATCCGCAGAGAACGCCACGCAAGGGTAATTCCCAGCGGATACCGCTCTGCTGTAAATACTCGACAAGTTGCAAGGCGGATGACGGATAAACGTAGAGCAGATCGGGGCGGAAACGTTTGAGTTCGTTGAGGTAGGCGTGAAGACGTTCCGGCGTGAGGTGGTAGGAAGAAAGCATGAGCCAGTCCCGCGTGGCATCGTACGAACTGATTGCGCCGTCCGCTTTGGAGCTTGTGACATGCCCGCGCAATAACGCGAGCCGCGCGCCGTCAAAAAATCCGCCCCGTTTCCACATCGCCTCGAGGAATGCCTGCTCCTTGGGCCGACTCACCCCGCGCTGGAGATAGAAACCGACCGGCACGCCGGTGGAACCACCGGTGGTTATGTAAAGGCGCGCTGATTCGGCAAAGGCACTTGAAAGCATCTGCTCGCGGCTTTCAAGCAGGTCGCGCTTTTCCAGAAGTGGAGCTTTCTCCAAATCCGCGAAGCTGTTGAACTTCCGAGCGTCAAAACCTTGCTGCTGGAAACGCTCGCGGTAAAAAGGGCAATGCTCTTGTGCATGTTCCAGAACGCGGCGCAATTCCCGAAATTGAAATTCTTCGATCTGCTTTCGGTCCCAATACTCACCCTCTTCGGCGAGTTGTTTGAATTCACGATACGATTTTCCGCGGCGAAAGCTTTCGGGAAGCTGTCGATAAGCGAAGCCGAGTGCCCATTTTGGTGCGCGCGGCAATCGCTCATAAATCGAAAGGAGCGGGTAGAGCTTGTCTTCGAGGCTCATCGTTCAGGCCACGAGCGCACGGCGTGCGTTCTCGATTGCCCCGACCCAACCGAAGTGAGGGCGAAACGCGAGCAGGTCGTCCAGTTGGTCGATCTTCCCCTGCCACGAGCTGCGATTGGAAAGCAGTTCGATCTGGTCCGGGGTGAAATCAACGAAATTCAGCTCCCTCATAGTAAAGGATCCTTTTAGCATCCGGATTTTCTGCCAATCAAATCCCATCAGGGTGGCCGCAGCGACATCCACAGCGACTGGGTGCGTTCCAGCGATGATCACGCCCGAAAGGACCGGATCAGCAGCCATCGGTCCGTTCCCCTCACCGCCAACAATTCCATCCACGACAGCCAGGTATTTGAGAGGTTTCTTGCGGCGAAGGCCATCCCCACCGAAAAAGAAAAGGCATTTGTTCAGGTCAAGAACCATGCGCCAGCACGTGTCGTTACCGTGCCAATTCCCGGAGCGGACCACCTTTTGCGTGTCCCCGAAGTAGAGACGGCCCGCTTTCTTCAGAGGCACGAACAGCCGGGACAAAGCCGGGCTGTTTCGCAGAACGCGTTTGGCGGCTCCCATCCACGAATGCTCCAAACGCGCTTTGGCAGTGGCGCGCGGAAATTGGTCGCCACCATCCTCGGGAGTTCCTTCGGTATGATGCGGCAACCAATTCTTGTTGGCGTTGATGCCGACGAGATTTTTTAGCGCGCAGGTCAGGCCGACTTTTTTGTGCGTTTTCAATTTCGGGATGTTGATGAAGACATCCGCGTCCATCGGTGTGCGGCAAAGCATGTACTCGTGCCGGACGCCG
The DNA here is from genome assembly GCA_044226545.1 of Limisphaerales bacterium. GTDB lineage: Bacteria > Verrucomicrobiota > Verrucomicrobiia > Limisphaerales > SXQI01 > DASVNK01. Next base: position 86,940 of record JBGAGW010000012.1, on the reverse strand, counting down.
CTGTGATGTTCGTTGGTTTCCGCCATGTTGTAGGAAGCGCCGTAAAGCCTCCCCTGCCCTGCAAATTCGACAAACTCACTGGCCTGATCCAAGCGCACCTGCGTGCTTCCCGCTGGATCGCCCACTTGCGTTTTCTTCGAGACAACAACGCCGTCCACGGCGTGCCACTCCTCCGGACGCAGATCGAGAAGCTGAATTTCGATTCCCGGAAAACGACTGCGCAAGCGCTGAACCATCTCGTTCAGGCCGCAATATGCGGCGAGGGTTTGAAAAGAAGAATCGGTCTGCGGCGCATCGCAAATGGTGATTTTACCATTTCCACGCAACTGCTCGGCGACCCAGCCCGCGACTGCCTCGATGACTGTCGAGTGGGTAACGATATGTTCCCATTGACCGGGTCCAGGTTTGCGTTCGTCGTGCTCTTTCACCCAATTGGGTTTCAGCACGACTGAATGGCCGGGATTGATAAAGTCCGACGGAAGTTCGAGCAGTTCCAACGCTTGCCTAACCGCTTTCTCGACCGCAGACGCGTTTCGATAATTCGGCTCGCAGGCAATGGCTGAGACCTTCGGGCGGCCCGGCATACTTCACCAACTTTGTATGCGTCGCGCGAACGCTGGCTGCCACGCTGGCGCAGTCGGGGCTTCCGGCTCCGGTTCGGGCGTCACGGGCGCTTTGGCTAACGCAGCCTGTTTGGCAACCATGCCTCGATTGAATGAGACACTCAGCGCCACGATTCCGGTGAGCGTTGAGAGATCCATGTAGAACGCGCCGAAGATGAAGAAAAAGAAAAACAACTTGGCCACGAAACAGGTAAACAGAAATGCGTTCACGTTCTTGATCGTTTCGTCTCCGTATTTGAAATTTCGCCAGAGAACTCTCAAGGACGCGATACAGAACCAGCCGAAACCGATACATCCCCAAATGCCGAATGGGATGATCAAGCTGAGCGGTCCATTGTGGTAATCGCCCGCGACGAGGGCGGTTTCGTACGGCGAGATCACGCGAACGGAAATATTCTGCTGCGCAAAATAGAGATCCTTCGGGTCGATCGCGTACCCTTTCCCACGGAAGAGGTACATCGGGATATCCGGCACAACCGCTCGCCACATTTCCAGGCGCCATTCGGTCGAACCGCGCGCCGTATCCACCGCAGCGCGATCCAGGTCGAGCGGCAACATGGTGAGGCAGCGTTGGGCCGAAAGAGGCAGTTTGTTAGCAAAAGGAGCGATGAGCGCGGCCATCAGAAGAAATCCTCCCACGAAGATGACCAGGTATTTGGTGCGATGGAGACCTTCGAGGACGAACTGAACCGCGAGCAGCATCAGCGTCAGAAGCAGAATCGAGCGGAATCCAGAAAGCAACCCCGCCGCCACGCACAGGAAAAATAGCCCGATGCGCCAAGCTTTCGCCATGGAGAAAGTGCCGCGAATCCCATAACGCAGCAGCAGGAACGAGATACCGGCGAGACTCGCAGGTCCCAAACCCGCCACACGGCTGAATCCGCCCACTTCGTTTTCCGCGGCGGCCTGTGCCATCGCCCAGTCCACCGGAAACAGCAGGAACAGAAAGTAGAACTTCTCGCCCAACATGAACGCCATGTTGCTCATCGCCGCCGTTATACTGGAGAGAAAGAAGAGAGCGGCCAGCATCTGCCGTTTCTGTGGTGGAACCGGAATATTGCTGATCGCGAAATATCCCAGGATAGCGCACCAGAGATAAAAGTAGCGCTTACCGCCGAACACCGTGGAACCGACCGCCTGCGCACCCACGCCACCGGTCATCTGCGCGGTAATATAGGTGACGATACCGAGAAAAATGAGGGACCAGGTGACACTGGAAACATTGAGGAAGGGCATTTTGCCACGGTTCAGCGTGCGAGTAAGAATGGTGAAGAAAGCGCTCAAAACAGTCGCCAACATCCAGATGTACGGCTGGCCGGGCAGGAAGAACGCGTTGATGTAAGCGTTCCAGGTCAGAATAAGAAGGGTGTGATGGCTCGTCAGCAGGACGGGGGTTAAGAGCACCAGGAACGTTCCGAAAACGATGATCATCGTCGTCCGGTCCAACGGTGTGGCGAGCATCACCCCGAGCAGAACCGCCAGCGGAATGCAAATAATGAAAATGAATATCGATTTCGGCAGTTGCTGCATAAATCAGAGACTTGATCTTACGCGAAAATAAATGTCTGCGGCAAAGGAATTTTCATCATCTCACGTCGTCGCAGGCACTCGCCCGCGCGGGTCCATGAGAGATGGATCAATTGGTTTTTCCGTCTTTTTTTCCCGCAAAAAATGGCCTAACAAAAGAATGCCGACAATCGGGGGCAGATACGGCAACAGGCTGAAAAAGGAGTTGTCGTGCACCCATTCGCCCCACTTCTGACCGAACGCTTCCGAAACAATGATAATGATCACCAATCGCGTCACATTCCCGAGGACCGCGAGAGGAAAGCCGGCCGCGATCATCAGGATGATGTTTCGGGCTTTCCGAAAATTCATAAAGGCGTAAATCGTGCACAGTGCGAGAACCGCGGTGAGGCTTCGTAACCCGCCACACGCAGCCGCAACTTCGTATTTGAACGCGCCACTCGGGTCGAAGATTAAAGTCCCTTGCCGAATCACGTTGATTCCCAGGACGGTGCCTGCAAATCCAGTCGTGAACTTTGTGGCAATTAACCGTAGAGGAAAGGTAATCGTCTCCGCGAGGGTGCCCAAGGGAAGCGCGAACGCCAGGAGGCACATTGGGAAGAAGGTTTTCCGCAACGCTTCCCGGCCCCAAACCAGGCCGATCAGCCCGTAAAGCCCAAAAAAGAAAGCGGCCAGGGAGAGGCGGGTCTGTTGTGACAAAAACCCAACGATGTGCAACAGCAGTGCAACCGCAATTAAGATGAGCGCGGGCAACCACGGTTTTGCGTCAATGGTCGCGAGGTCTCGTCTTTTCCACCAAAAAAATCCCAGCACCAGAAATGGAATCAATAAGCCGTGTTCGTCGTCCTGGCCGCTCAAATACGAATAATCTGCCCACGCGAAAAGCGAATGGGTGTTGATATATCCGAAGGTCGAGTTGCCCAAGAATTCAAAAAGGAGAGTCCAGAGCACGAGACAGATGGTGAAGAGACCTTTGTAAGGGATGCTTCGCCAAACACCGGGAAATTCCTGCAGGAATTCCTCCAGGATGCTCGGGCGTCGCGCCTTCTCCTCAGTCATACCGTGTTCTTTTCTGATCAGTGCGAGAGTCTAAACCCTTTTCGCCGTGTGACAACCCGCGTTTGGGCAGCCGCCTTTAGAACAGGCTGTAAATGAACGGCGCCAGCGCGGAACCCTTCGCCGCACTTTCAGGAAGCTCCAAAACTCTTTGACGATGCTCAGTTTATTCATTGCGCGACGATATTTGTTAACACGGGGTAAAGCTTATTGGCAACGATAACATTTCCGCGAACGTTCAGGTGCGCCGTATCGGCATCCAAATAAAGGCTTTTCCCTTCGGGCTTCAAGTCCGCCGTCAGATCGACCAGGGGAACATTAAACTTTGCCGCCACCTGCTTCTTCGCCCGCAAAACTGGACTGTCCGCCTTTTCTTCCAATTGCAGTGTGGTCGGGATGAAAAGGAGCACCGGTTTTATGTGATTCGACAGCGAAAGGGAGCAGATTCGTTCGATATAATCCCGAAAAAATGCATCTGGATCCTTCTGCTGTTGCTCTTTGAAAAGTTCGTCCTGCTTTGGATCGATCGGCACAAATTTCTGGCGGGTGTGTTCGTAAAACGCCTGAAGCTGATACTCTACAATGTAATGATACGTCGCGAAGCGCCGCAAAAAATTCTTAATCCGCACGCGCCACATGAACTTCTTCACGAAATCCGCGCTGTTCTGTTCAGAGAATTGCGTCCAAAGGTTCGCATCCGCCAGGAGAACGATGTCAGGCTGATAAGTTAATCCGAAAACGCGCAGGTAATTGTACATCTGCGGATAAGACCACGCATTGACCCCTGCGTTGATCACTTCGACCTTCTTGCGAGAGCCGAGATATTTTTGCAAATGCTGCTCGACCAGAGCGCTGTAAGCTTCTGCTTCTGTCATTCCCCAGCCAAACGTCTTTGAATCGCCGAGCGACAAAATCCGAATGGTATTCGCCGGTTTGGTAATGCTGAACTCGGGGCCGCGCGTTCCCAGCGAATTGATGTGGACAGGCTTATGGTCGACTTTCGTGAAGCAGTCCTGATTCGGCTTCAGGCGCCAGTACAGAACTGGATCGGCAGCGTAAATCTCGAGATTTCCAAAGCCGCAAAAGCGCAGGACAATTTCCAACGCCAGAAAGCAAAATAGAAAGACGACTCCAGCCAGGACAAGGTTCTGGAGCAACGCTTTAAAACGGGAAGGCTTCACCGTCGAACTGGATTGCTCGCTCCTTTGCCCCGGCGCGGTGCTAGAATTGTTGCTCATATTCCGCGGCAGTCAGCACGGTTTTTTCTCGTGATTGCCAAAAGCTTTTGGCATTCGGTTCCATCTTCAGCGAGAGAAAATCCTTTCCGGCCAATCTCGCGATCAACCCGATCGGAGTGATCACGACGTAAAAGAAAACCGTCAGCAAAATACTCGAAACAATCAGCCCGAGTCCAAATGCCAGGCCCATCCACGCGATATAGATCAACTTGAGGGCACGCGGCCAAACCAATCCGAGCCCGAACAAAATAAATCCCGGCGTGAGCAGCCACGGCGCGGTCCACTTGTGACGCCACAGCGCAAACCCACCGAGCACCAGAAAGATGCCGCCCACCATCAGCCCGAATTTCCGGAGATCGCGCGTCGTCGTCGAAAGTGATCTTAGTTCGTCCTGCATTCAGTTAACTCAAAGGTCGGCGCGCAATCATGATGAACGATCCTCCGTCGCGCAAACCGTTGGGGATCGCGCGAATCTGGCTCCAAAGACGGCTCCAGCGTGTTCCCGGATCTTTCGGCTCGAAAAGATGTTCGTCCGGTTCGAGTGCGGTCACAGGCGTTGGCTTCGGAATAGCGTTCACGAATTCCAAATTATTCTCCCGCAGCCAACCAAACACTTCGTCCATCCCATGACTCTTTTCGTTTGGTTGTCGTTGGCGCGCAAGCCAGCGACTGAACTTGTTATAAAGGCCGACCAAAACGTATCCGCCCGGTTTGGCCAAACGCGAGATGCTCGCGAAGGCAGCGCGCGCATCTTCCGTATGTGACAGCAGATTGTTGCTGATGACGTAATCGAAAAAGTCGTGCTTCAGCGCCGGTCGGAAAAGATTCATTTGCCCGAAAGTGGCGTGATCGATTCCGTGCGTTCGAGCGAAATTTTCCGCGAGGCGCAGTGAATTTAAGCAAACATCGATCCCCAACGTGCTTCGATGCGCAATCGCGAAGAAATTCGTGAGATGCCCCGTGCCGCAACCGACCTCCAGGACGCGCGCATCGAACGGAATCTGCTCATTCAACAATCGCGCGAACATTCCTTGCCGTGATTTCTCGAGCAATGCCCGCACATTGTCCGCGCCCTTCTCGTACTGAGGCGTTGGCGATGTCCTATAAAACTGCTTTACGTCGACCTTATCGCCATCGCGCGTCGGCACGAACAGCAGTGGAACATTTTCTTCGACTGCGTAACGAGTTCCGGTCTTCGGATTGATAGCCCCTTCAGTCGTAACGACAAGCGGATCGCCGGTTTTAGGATCGGCCCACGGGGACTCGTTCGGCGCCGCCGTTGCTCCGCTCTCGACCCGCGGCTGGAACCCAACGGGCTGCTCTTCTTTCAGCAGGAGAAAATTTTGAAGCACCAGCACATCCATCTCAGATTGCATGAAGGTGTTGTACGCCTGCGCCGGAGTGCAAACGATGGGTTCCCAAGAAAGATTGAAGCTCGTGTTTACGACGACGGGACACCCGGTCTTCTCGTAAAATTTCTCCATCACCTTGCGGAATTGGCCATTCCGTTGGTCAACCGTCTGCACCCGCGCGCTGTAATCCACGTGCGTGATCGCGGGCAGCGTGCTCCGCGGAACATTCACCCACCGAACTAAATCCCCTTCGCGGCTCAACTGTTCCTGCTCGGCAAAAGCCATTTTGTTCCGATGCTTCTTCAGCACCGGCGCGACCAGCAACATGTACGGCGAGTCCTCATTCGCGCGCATGTCGAACAACTCATGCACATGCTCGCGCAGCACACATGGGGCGAATGGGCGAAAACTTTCGCGGAACTTGATCTTCAAGTTCATCGTCGCCTGCATTTTCTGCGACCGCGGATCGCCAATAATCGACCGAGATCCCAGAGCGCGCGGGCCAAATTCCATCCGTCCGTTGAACCAGCCGATAACCTTTTCCTGCGCCAGCAAATCGGCGACTCGGTCCGCCAACTGTTCATCGCTTAATTCAACACACCGAATGTTTTTGGACTTAACGAAAGCACGAATTTCGTCGTTGCTAAACTTCGGCCCGAGCAAGGACGCCTTTTGCGAATCATGCACTCCATCCGCCTCTCGCGGCTTGTCCAAATAATGATGCCATGCGATCAATGCAGCGCCGAGTGCTCCGCCCGCGTCACCGGCGGCCGGTTGAATCCAAACATTCTCGAAAGGCCCTTCGCGCAGAATGCGTCCATTTGCCACGCAATTCAGCGCCACACCACCGGCAAGACACAGATTTTTCCGCCCGGTCCGCCGATGGATCTCGCGCGCCATCCGGAGCATCACCTCTTCGGTTACTTCCTGCACAGAGCGCGCCATGTCCATGTCCCGTTGCGTCAGGCGCGTGTCAGGCTTCCGCGGAGTTCCCCCGAACAATCGTGCGAACGCGTCGTTCGTCATGGTCAACCCGACGCCGTAATTGAAATACTTCATGTTCAACTTGAACGAGCCATCCTCCTTCAAGTCGATCAGTTCCTTTAAAATCAGATCTTTGTAAGTGGGTTGCCCGTACGGCGCGAGGCCCATCAGCTTGTACTCACCCGAATTCACGGTGAACCCCGTGAAATAGGTAAACGCCGAGTAAAGCAAGCCCAGCGAATGCGGAAACGATTGTTCCTGCTGAATCTCCAGCCGATTGCCCGTTCCGATCCCGGCGCTAGTCGTCGTCCACTCACCCACCCCATCCACCGTCAACACCGCCGCTTCTGGAAAAGGCGATGGAAAAAACGCTGACGCCGCATGCGACTCGTGATGATCGGGAAAAAGAATCGGCCCTTCAAAATTCAGCTCGCGCCGAATTTCATCCTTCATCCAAACCTTGTCCTTGATCCAGATCGGAATCGCCTTCAAAAACGAGGCTAACCCCTGCGGCGCATACGCGAGATACGAATGCAGCAGCCGGTCAAACTTCAGGAACGGCTTCTCATAAAAGGCCACATAATCTACCTCGCGGATGGTGCAACCCGCCTCCCGCAGACAATACTCCACCGCGCCGCGCGGGAATTCCGAATCATGCTTTTTCCGCGTGAATCGTTCCTCCTGCGCCGCCGCAATAATCTCGCCGTCCCGGACAATGGCTGCTGCGCTATCGTGGTAGAACGCTGAAATTCCGAGCACGAACACAGATTTGCCACTTCGCCCTGAAACCGACCGTGTTACTTCTGCACCTGACAATCCAGCAATCTTCAGAACACCACTTGGGAGGGTCAACTCAAAAATTCCTTCAAACGAGGTTGAACAAATCTGGAAATCATGAAGTCAGGAACAGGCTCTTCACCAGTCCGACCGAAATCCCCGCAGAAATTTTTGTCCACCTCGCCCGTGCGTTACGACTAACTAGATAGATCAAATAGATATGAGCGACGACGTTCAGGAGCTTTGCCGGCGCGCCCGTGATGGGGAATTGGAAGCTGCTTCGCAGCTCGTGACTCTCTTTTACCAGCGGATTTACGCCTTCTTCGCGCGACTCTGCCCGGCGGAGGACGCAGAGGATCTGACGGAGAGAACCTTCTTCAAGGCCTGGAACTCGCTCACGAATTACACCGGACGATCCAGCTTCTCCACCTGGTTGCACTCAATCGCTCATCACGTTTACGTAGATTGGCGTCGCAAGCGCAACCCGACTGAACCTCAAACTCCCGAATGGTGGGATTCCCTTGCGTCGGACGAACCGAATCCCTTCGAGAGCCTTGCGGAACGTGATCTGGCGACCCGGCTTTATCGACTGGTGGATTCGCTCGACCACGAGACACGCGAACTGGTCCATCTGCATTATTATCAACATCTCTCCATCAACGACATCAGCCAGGTCCTCGACATCGCTACCAGTACGGTGAAGTACCGGCTTCGCCACGCCCTTGATTTTCTGCGCACCCGCGCAATCGAACCTCAACAGCAACAACGAGCAGTTCAAGCTCAAGAAAGGAAGTTCTATGCAAACTGATAATGAATTGGAGCAACTCTTACGGAAGGCACCTTCCCCAGCGACACCCTTCGGACTGGAGCAGCGCCTGATCCAGCAAGCCAGCAAAGCTAAACAAACAAATCTAATGAAATCCCGGAATTGGTTTTCCATCTTTCAGGAACGGAGTTGGGCGCCTGCCCTCGCACTTTTCGCGGTTCTGGCCGGATTGTTGACTGCGCTGGGCTTTCAGCAAAACACTTTGAGCGATCTCAAACGAACACAGGAAGAACTCGCCGCCCAGTCGCCGCCGGCGGACGGCACCGCTCAATCCCAGGGAGAAACCTCAACTGAACGCGAATTGGAACAGTTGCAAAAGCAATCCGTAGAGCTCACAGCCTTGCGCGACGAAATCGACGAAATAGATCGCATCCTGGCCCAACGATCCGCCGTTGCCCAGGAGAACGCCGCACTCCGGGCCGAATTGACGGCTCTCGCGCAGAACAATCCTGAACTTTCCCCGGAGGTTCAGGCTGCGATGGCTGAGGCAGGCAAGCGGGCCGCGCGTATCAAGTGTGTGAACAATCTGAAGAACGTCGGTCTCGCCGCACGTATCTGGGCGACCGAGAACGGCGACAAAACTCAATTGCCTAAGGATTATCTCACCATGAAAAGCGAGCTCAGCACTCCGAAGATTCTCGTCTGTCCCGCCGATCCAGCACGCAAACAAACCATCGACAACTGGGAACAATTTAACTCTGTCGGGACAAGCTACGATATGCTGGCCCCCGGCATTTCCGAACTGAACTCCAGCGCGATCTATGCTCGTTGCCCGATTCACAACAACGTGTTGAAAGTCGACGGCAGTGTTTTTCAAATGCGCGCCGATCAACAATTGATCCAGCGTGATGGCCACTGGGAGATGGGCGAATGAAGACCCTCTTCCGAGTTCTGGTGGTCGCAAATGCGGCCGCCGCATTTTTTGCGTTCGTCCAACGCAACCAGATCAGCAGCGCTCGCGCAAAACTCGCGCAATGGGAAGCAAGCGGCTCGGCTCACAATTCAAAGGTTTTGGCCTCAACCGCTTCCTCCGACACGGCAGAGGAAATCAAAAGACTACGTGCCGAAAACCGCGATATCTACAAACTGCGCGGACAAATCTCACAAGCCCGCGAAAAGCGGAAAGAGATCGAACGCATGCAAGCCGAGAATGCGCGACTCCGCGAACAGATTAAAAATATCAAATCGAATCCGCAAGCGGCTCGGTCTTTCTCCCTGACTAACAAAGGCCAGTCCACCCCGGACGCCGCTTTGGAAACGGTTTTCTGGTCCATGTATCAAGGCGATATCGAATCGTTGTCCCGAGTAATGCCCATGGCCACGATGGGCTGGGACAAAACCCCGCCACAGGAAAGAACCAACAACCTGACCATGATGAAAGCCCTGGCCGCCACCGTGGAAAAGCTGGAAATCCTCGATCACAAATCCGATTCGCCGGACAAAGCGTATCTCACCGTTCGTATCAGCTCTCAAGGCGGAGTAAACTTGCACCCCTGGTTTGATGGCGGAAAAAAATCTTTCGTCCTTCGCCGCACCAACGACCTCTGGCAAGTCGTCGCCGAGCAGGAGGAATAGACGCTTCTATTGCCCTGTCCCCCAAGTCTCACTCGTTTACTCTTTCCGTCCGAGACAGAATCCAGCTATACAGCAGTCGCCACGCCTGAGCGCAGAAGAAACTGGTGCAGGTTCAAGAAGCAAAAAGACTCGCACTTCGGGGGTTCAACTGCGACAAAAGGACCATCCAAGGAGAGCCCGTGAGTGCGCCGAATTCCACGATTGTCGCTGAACCTTCCGCCGCCGCAGCGATTAAGGTGAGCAACGCGCGCCGCTGGACGATTGTCTGGCTGCTCTTTGCGGCCTCCCTTATCAACTATTTCGACCGGCAGACGCTCTCCTACTCAATGCCTCTTCTGGCAAAGGAGTTTAATCTTGATCCGGTTCAGCAGGGACTCGTCTTGTCGGCTTTTTTCTGGACGTACACCTATTTGCAGATCCCGATCGGACTCTGCGCGGACCGCTTTAACCTGCGCTGGCTTTATGCGGGCGCCTTTATGATTTGGTCTCTAGCCCAGGCACTAACGGGCTTTGCTACATCGCTTGGTATATTGATCGCCTGCCGCCTGCTGCTCGGCATCGGCGAATCGATCTACCTTGTAGGCGGAACCAAGGTCGTGAGCCTTTTCTTCCCGCTTTCTGAACGCGGATTGCCCTGCGGACTTTTTGATGCCGGTACCCGGACGGGGTTAGTACTCGAAGGACTAACGATTGGTCTGCTGCTCTCGTTTTTTGGTTGGCGCACAACCTTCGTCATCGTCGGGTTCGCCGCTCTGATTTGGCTGATTCCCTGGTTTCTGGCAACTCCGCGTCAAATGCGGGATCACCACGCCGCCGACAGCGGCCGACCGGGCATCAGTTGGCGAGCGTTGCCGAATCTGCTGCGGAGTCGCGATCTGTGGGGAGTGCTCATCGGTTTCTTCTGTTTCGATTACTTTTGGTATTTTTTGATCACCTGGTTACCGAGTTATTTCGTCAATGTCCGCCACGTGACAATTCTCGAAGCGGGCATTCGCGCCTCGATTCCATTTCTCGTTTTCGGCGTGTGTCAGCCGCTCGGAGGATGGGTGGCGGATCGATTGATTCACCGTGGCTGGGAACCGGCACGCACGCGCAAGCTTATCATCAGTTTCGCATTTCTCAGCGGGCTCCTGATTATCCCCGCTGCTTATACCACGAACAAAGACGTCGCTCTGTTGCTGATCTCGGGCGGTTGTCTCGTCGGATTATCGACCGCCAACCAGCTCGTGCTTTTGCAAGGCTGCACTCCTCCGCAGGGACTCGGCCTCGCCGTCGGCATTTACAATTTCGCCGGCAATATGGCCGGAATTGTCGGACCACTCGTCACCGGCTGGGTGATCAAAATTAGCGGCGGCTCTTACACCACTGCGTTCATCGTCGCCGGCGTAATGCTTGCGGCCAGCACTCTTTCGTATTGGTTCATTGTCGGACCGATGCGTGAACAACCGGCCAACAACAATCCGGCGGCGACCTCATGACCAAAGTAGATGCTCCAGCGTTATTGCAGTTTTGCATCAACTGCTTCACGCAGCGCGGACTGCCTCCGGACGACGCGCGGCTCGTTGCGGAGAATTTGATCTTCGCCAATCTTCGCGGTGTCGATTCCCACGGCGTGATTCGCCTTAAAGTTTATTGCGATCGACTCCGTGCCGGCGGGTTCAAGTTGGATGCCCGGCCGGAGGTGGTAGCGGAGGATGAAGCGACGGCCATTGTCGATGCACAAGGCGGCATCGGCCAGGCCGCGGCCAAAACCGCTATGAACCTGGCCATTTCGAAAGCAGAAAACACAGGCCTCGCTCTGGTGACGGTACGCAACAGCAACCACTTCGGCGCATGCGGCTTTTACGCGATGGACGCCATAAAGGCCGGGATGATCGGCTTCGCCGCGACCAACACCGGCGCGACCATGGCGCCAACGGGCGGTTCGGAGGGACGTTTGGGGAACAACGCAGCGGCCATCGCCGTTCCGGCCGGCCAGTTTCCGCCTGTTGTTCTGGATATGGCTATGGGCGCGGTGGCGTGGGGAAAAATATTCGCGGCACAGCAGGAGAAGAAAAAGATCCCCACGACATGGGCGCTCGATAAGCACGGCCTTCCTACGGACGATCCAAATGCAGCCGCGCACCAGGGCCTGATTCAACCCTTTGGCGGCTACAAAGGTTATGGTCTGAGTTTGGTCATCGATCTGTTGACCGGCGTGCTCTCGGGAGGTGCATTTTCGACGCAGGTGCAGACTCTCTATAAGCAGATTGAAGTGCCATCCGGAAGCGCTCAGTTATGCGCGGCGCTCCGGATCGAATCCTTCATGCCGCTCGCCGAATTCCGCCAACGTGTGGACCTGATCATCCAACTGATGCGGGCCTGTCCGCGCGCGCCGGGCGTCGAACGTGTTTACGTTCCTGGTGAAATTGAATTCGAGACCGAACACCGCCGACGAGCTGAAGGCATTCCGATCAATGCCGAGTTGCAGTCCGAACTGACCACGTTGGGCCGGGAGCTTGGGGTGAATCCGCCGTTCGATTAAAGGCCACGGACGAACTTATCGATCCGATCAAGACCCTTCTCAATGTTCGCCATGCTCGTTGCGTAACTGATCCGGATGTAATCATCCGCTCCGAACGCGATTCCCGGAACAGCGGCAACCTTCTGTTGCTCCAGCAGTTTGGCGCAGAAGTCGGAACTCTTCAGCCCGGTTTTTGAAATATTGGGAAACAGATAAAACGCCCCTTTCGCATTCACGCAGGAAATTCCGGGAATGCTGTTGAACTTCTGGTGTGCGTAGGCGCGGCGTTTCGTGTATTCCGCAAGCCACTTGGCCAAATGATCCTGCGGCCCGTTCAATGCCGCCACCCCACCCTTTTGCGCGAAGGATGTAGGGTTGCTCGTGCTGTGGCTTTGGATCGCATCGATGGCTTTGGCGATGGGCTCCGGTGCAGCCAGGTAACCGAGCCGCCAACCGGTCATCGAATAAGCTTTCGCCAAACCATGCACCACAATCGTGTGCTCGTAGTGCGCCTGCGAAAAAGCGGCGACGCTGGTGTGTTGCGCGCCGTCATAAACGAGCTTTTCGTAAATCTCGTCACTCATGATGAGCACGCCCTTCTCCACACAGATATCTCCGAGCGCTTTAATCTCCTCGCGCGTGTAAAGCGATCCGGTCGGATTGCTCGGTGAGTTCAGAATGAACAAGCGGGTCCGCGGTGTGATGGCGTTCCGGAGTTGCTCCGGTGTGACCTTGAATTCGGTTTTGTCGGTCGTTTCGAGAATCACTGGTTTGGCCGCGGCGAGCTTCACCATTTCCGGATAACTCAGCCAATATGGCGACGGAATGATCACCTCGTCACCCTCTTCGCACGTAGCGAGAATGACGTTATAACACGAATGCTTCCCCCCGTTCGAAACGATGATCTGCGAAGGTTTGTAGTTGAGGCCGTTATCGCGTTTGAACTTGTCCGCAATGGCCTGCCGCAGTTCGGGAATGCCGCTGCTCGGCGTGTATTTCGTGAACCCTTCGTTCAACGCCTTGATCGCGGCATCCTTGATATGCTGCGGCGTATCGAAATCAGGCTCCCCGGCGCCGAAGCCAATTACGTCCTGGCCTTCCGCTTTCATCTGCTTGGCCTTCGAATCAATGGCCAGAGTCAGGGAAGGAGCCAGCGACGCTGCACGGCGCGAAATCTTGTAGTTCATAAACGGCGGAGACAGATAACGGCAGAGCCCGGCTCCCGCAAGCGGAATGCCACCATCGACTCCTGCCGAAAAAGGGTTAAAATATCGAAAAGGAGGAACTATGGCTACATTGTCAGAAACTAAATGCGATTCATGCGATACCGCCACTAAATCACTGGACGCGCACGCAGCATCCGAACTGCTCAAGGAACTCGGAAATGGTTGGCGCATCGCGGACGGGCATCACCTGGAGAAGCAATTCGATTTCAAAGATTTCCGTCAAGCTCTCGACTTCACCAACCGCATCGGCGAAGTGGCCGAATCTGTCGGACATCATCCCGACATTTATCTGACCTGGGGAAAAGTCCGCTTGAACATCTTCACCCATAAAGTGAACGGACTGACGAAGGATGATTTCATTCTGGCAGCGAAGTTCGAGAAGGTATCCAAATCCAAGTAGCTCGCCAGTGCGCCACTTTCTTCTTTGCCCTCGCCCGGACCGCGTTTAAGTTCCGGGCGCATTTTTGATATGAAGATTGTTTTGGCGTATTCGGGCGGGTTGGACACCTCGGTTTTGCTCTCCTGGATCAAGGAAAAGTACAACGCGGAGATGATCGCGTTCTGCGCGAATATCGGGCAGGAGGAAGAACTCAAAGGTCTCGATAAAAAGGCGAAGAAGACCGGCGCGTCGAAGATTTACATCGACGACCTGCAGGAGGAGTTCGCAGCCGATTTCATTTACCCGATGATCCATGCGGGAGCGATTTACGAGAATCAATATTTTCTCGGCACAAGTATCGCCCGTCCTTTAATCGCCAAACGGATGGTCGAAATCGCCCGAGCCGAAGAGGCCGAATACATCGCCCACGGTGCAACCGGAAAAGGCAACGACCAGGTGCGTTTTGAACTTACGGCCGCCGCGCTCGCACCGGACCTGAAAATCATCGCTCCGTGGCGTGATTCTTCTTTCCGCGACACCTTCCCTGGCCGCGCGGAGATGATCAAATATTGCGAGGAGAAGAACATTCCGGTTCAGGCTACCGCGAAGAAGCCCTACTCGATGGACCGCAATCTCCTGCACATCTCGTTTGAAGCCGGCATTCTGGAAGATCCGTGGCTGGACGCCTCCGCGCCCGCACACAAAGAGATGTACGTACTCAGCGTCTCGCCCGAAGACGCACCAGACAAACCGGAATACGTGACGCTCGACTTCGAAAAAGGAAATTGCGTCGCGGTGAATGGCAAAAAGCTCAACCCGCTCGGAGTCATGAAAGTCCTGAACAAACTCGGCGGGAAGCATGGCGTCGGCCGCGTTGATCTCGTCGAAAACCGTTACGTCGGTATGAAATCACGCGGCGTTTACGAAACGCCCGGTGGCGCGATTCTCCATTTCGCTCATCGGCAGATGGAAAGCATCACGATGGATCGTGAAGTGATGCACCTGCGCGATTCTCTGATTCCTCGTTATTCCGAGCTGGTTTATTACGGCTACTGGTTCTCCCCCGAGCGATTTGCCTTGCAGGCGCTCGTGACCGAAAGTCAGCAGAACGTCACCGGCACCGTTCGGGTGAAACTTTATAAGGGGAACATCATTACCGCGGGACGCAAGTCTCCGGTCAGCCTTTACAATCCGCACATCGCGACGATGGAAGCGGATCCGACCAAGGCCTACAATCAGGATGATGCGACAGGATTTATCCGGCTAAACGGACTGCGGTTGAAAGTCGCTGCACAGGTGCACGGACCCATTACGAAGTGACCCTATGCCAAATACCATGCGCCGAATTCGTTTTGGTCTGATCGCTGGAGTGCTGCTGCTCGTCGGCGTCCGATTTGCTCAGTGCGGAACGCTCGCCCGGTTCGAAACCACTCTCGGCAATATGGAGTTGGAATTCTATGACGATGACAAACCAGTCACCGTTTCCAACTTCATCAAGTATGTGACCTCCGGTCGGTTTACGAACGAGTTTATCCAGCGTTGGGCACCGGGTTTCGTCATTCAAGGAGGCGGATATACGCTCACGAACACGGCAAATGGTGTGCGCATCACCTCGATCCAGCCGTTCGGAACAATAACGAACGAATACAGTGTAGGCCGCACCTTCAGCAACACGTATGGCACCATCGCCATGGCACGCAGCAGTGCGAAAGACTCGGCCACTTCGCAATGGTTTCTCAATCTGAAGGATAATTCCTTTTTGGATTCAGTGAACGGAGGTTTCACCGTTTTCGGGCACGTTACGGCGGGAACAAATATTCTGAATCTCTTCATCCCGCCTGCCCCGACCAATCTGTTTTCTTTCGATCTCGGCCTTACTCCGCAGGGAGAGGGCACGCCTGTGATTGGAGATGCGACGAATGTTGCTCAGGTCATTGCGGGGTTGGTCTATGTGGATATCAAGCTGCATCGGGATCTCGGCTTAACCGTGAGTCGGACGTTCCGGGGCGAGAAAGTAGTCAGTTGGAACTCAGTCGCTGGAGTAACAAACACTTTGGAATACAGCACGACCGCCATCCCTACGGCGTGGACAGTTTACACGAACGTGGTCGGCACCGGCACGGTCCATTCAATCCTCGATCCTTCGAGCGATCCGAAACGGATATACCGCGTGGCGCTGACGTATTAGGAACTAAGGAGGAGTTTCGCGCAATATGCACCGTCGGTGCTGTTTTCCGTTGGCGTTACGCTTTGCTCTTTGTCCAACTTGAACGCGGGATTCAGACGGACAAATTCCCGAATGACTGCGCTGTTCTCCTCCGGTTCGAGACTACAAGTGCTATAAACAAGAGTTCCACCTGGACGAAGCCTTTTTGCAGCCGCTTGAAGTATGGTCAGTTGCAACTTGCTGAGTCGTTGCACCTCCTCTGGGGTGATTCTCCAACGCAACTCGACCCGACGCCGCATCACCCCTGTGTTTGAACAAGGAGCGTCCACGAGAACCCGATCAAACAAGCTTGTCGGAGCCGACTCCACGGTTACACAGGTTGCGCCGAGGCGAGCACAATTGGCGGCTACTAACTTCAACCGTTTTGCATCAACATCTTCGGCGGCAATCCGCCCCTCGTTATTCATCTTTTGCGCGATGTAGGTCGTTTTGCCACCGGGTGCCGCACAGACATCCAGAACGGTTTCTCCCGCTTTCGGATCGAGCATCTCGACTGCGAGCAACGTGCTGGGATCCTGAACGTAGAACGATCCCTGCTGAAATGAAGTCAACGTCGCCAACGGCGGATGTTTCAAAATTCGCCAGATCGTTCCGTCCGGAATCCATGGAAACGATGCTTCCTCAAATGTCAGCCCTTCCGATCCCCATTGCTTCAGCAACTCCTCGCGGGTAGCCTTCAACGTATTCCCCCGCGCAAATGTCGATGGGGCACTGTTGTTCCATTCGAGAAGTTGAATTGTCTTTGGCTTGCCCCAACGCCTTTCCCATTTCTGGCAGAGCCATTCGGGATGCGAGAAACCGAGAGCAAGATTCGTCATTTTGAACTCCGCCAATTTGGCACGCGTCGCATCCGTTTCACGGCCGTAGCCGCGGAGCACCGCGTTGATGAATTTCGCTTGCGGCAAGAGCCCTTTGTTTTTGGCGATCTCGACGGTTTCATTCACCGCCGCGTAAGAGGGCACTCGGTCCAGCCAGAACATCTGGTAGAGCGCGAGTCGCAGCAGATTTTGCACGAGTGCCTTTTGCGGTTTCCCTCCGGTCTTTTGCGTGATCAGCCAATCAAGCGTTAATTCCCAACGGACCGCGCCATATACCAACTCCTGCAGGAAGCGTCGATCCTCCGGCTTCAGCACATTTCGCTCCATCGCGCGATCGAGCAGCACTTCCACGAATTCTCCACCCTGCCGCTGCGCCAGAATCTGCGCGGCAATTTCTCTTGGTTTTTCACCGGCCACTCCGTAATAATGCCACTGGTCTATTCCAATGCGAACAGTTAGGTTGCAAGTTTTATGAGAGAAGAGTTTGAGAAATTGGCCGCGGCCGGAAAGATCTCGCGCGCACAGATCGATCCTTTGATCCAGGTAGGGGCCGCTGGCTACGTTTTTCATCGGAGTTGGGGAGTCGGAAAGGTTGCCAATTGGGATTGGCTTTTTTCGAAGGTGGTTATCGATTTCCAAACGCGCGCTGGCCATTCCATGGACATGGCTTTTGCTGCCGACTCGCTGAAAGCGATTCCTTCCGAACACATTCTTGCCCGGAAATACACTGAACTCCCGAAGCTCCGCGAGATGGCTGCTCTTCATCATCTCGATTTGATCAAGCTGGTCCTGCAAAGCTTTGGCGGCAAAGCAACGGTGGACCAAATCCAGCAGGTCCTCGTCCCGGACGTTATCACCGAGGATTGGAAAAAATGGTGGGAAGCGGCCAAAAAGGAGATGAAGAAAGATGGTCATTTCCAGATTCCCGCCAAGAAGACCGAGCCTGTTGTTTACCAGGTGCAGGAAGTTGCCCTGAAAGACCGGTTGATTGCTGATTTTCGCGCGGCCAAAGGGTTGAAGGCGAAGCTCGTGGTAGCGAACGAGTTCGTGAAGAGCTTCAGCGAGCTGGGGGACAAAACAGTCATTAGCGAAGTCATTGCCGGCCTGAATACCGATATCAACAGCCACCAGCGCACCCAACCTGCCCTCGCTCTCGAAGCCATTTTCCTTCGCGACGAACTTCGTCAACTCACCGGCGCTACCGCGGATCCTGCGGAACTCACTCCGTCAGCGATCTGGTCGCAGGTCAACAAGCCCTGGACGATCCTCGAACAGGTTTCCGCCTCCAAGCATCGACGCGCACTGCAATCTTTCACCGAAGCCAATCCGCAAAACTGGTCGGAAGTTCTACTCGGAGGAATCAACAACGTTTCGACCAAGCTCGCGGGCGAAATCGCTGCCCTTCTCATCCACGAGGGCAAGCTCCAGGCGCTCAAAGATCAACTCGCACGCCTAATCAGTCAGCACGCCGCGACCAGCGAACTGCTCCTCTGGCTCGCCAAGGAACGAAGCGATGCCTTTGCTGATATTCTCGGGCCCGAGGTTTTCCGCGCCATGCTCAGCGCAATGGAACGCGACCAGTTCAACAACGAGCTGAAACGTTCCAACAAGCTCGGTGATTACATCATGAACGACCAGGCTCTCCTGGTCGAACTGATCGGCTCGGCCGACTTGGAAGTCATCAAGGATCTCACCCGCGCCCTTCAGCTTTCACCCTGTTTCGACGACATGGACAAGCGGTCGCTCCTCGCGCGCATCGTTAAAACCTACCCGGCGGTCCAGTCTCTCATTTCAGGTGAAGCGACCAAACAGGAAAGCGCCCTTCTCGTTTCCTGGGAAAGCCTGGAACGGCGCAAAAACGAGTATACCGAACTGGTCCAAAAGACGATCCCCGCGAACAGCAAGGAAATCGCCATCGCCCGCAGCTACGGTGACCTCCGCGAAAATCACGAGTACAAAGCTGCCAAAGAAATGCAGAAAATCCTCATGCGCCGCAAAGCCGAACTCGAGCAACAGCTCGTCCGCGCCCGCGGCATGGATTTTTCCAACGCCAAAACGGACCAGGTTAACGTCGGCACGCGCGTCCACGTTACCGAACTGGTTAACAACCATCGCGAGAGTTTTAGCATTCTCGGCGCATGGGATAGCGATCCCGAAAAGGGCATGATCAGTTATCTCACTCCCGTGGGGCAGGCACTCCTCAATCGGAAGACCGGTGACGAAGTCGATCTCGATTTGAACGGCACCAAACGTCGTTTCCGTATCGACAATATTGAAGCGGCACAAGCTGGACCAGCAGGCGTTTCTGAGCCTTCGGGAGGTTCCGGCGTTCCGCAGGCCGAAGAAGGAGTCGGAGCGGCGTCCGCCCCACAACCGGTGCAGGCTTAATGAGATTACTTCCACTCGATGGTGCTATCGAGGGAAGAATCGTAGAGAACGCCTCGAGGCTTGGTCAGTCGCGATTTCATCACGGCGAGGCTCCAACCTGTTTGCGATCGAGAGTCAGCACGAGGACTGATCCGATAACTAATGTGATTGCCAGCACGATAATACCACCGATCGTTGAGCCGGTTTTGTCACTGATGTAACCGACGATATAAGGTCCAGCGAATCCGCCGAGGTTACCGAAAGAATTAATCAAACCAACCGCCACCGCGGCCCCCGAACCGGTGAGGAATGCGGAAGGCAGCGTCCAGAAAGTCGGGATGAATGCCCAGACTCCGGCGCCCACGAGAGACAACATCGCGAGCGAAAGAAAAACACGGTCCTTCGCCAGAATACTTCCCACTAACGCACAACCCGCGACAAACAAAGGAATAGCGGTGTGCCAGATACGTTCATTCGTGCGATCCGACGAACGTCCAACAGCCAGCATGATAACCAGAGTCACCGCATAGGGAACCGCGGCGAGGAGCGTCACTTGAAGCGTGGGCAGTCCGGAGAGTTTCTTCAAAATGGTCGGAAGCCACATGCTAAATCCGTACAGACCCGTCATGCCGACGAAGTAAATTGCGGTGAGCAGAAGAACCACGGGTTCTTTCAGCGCGAGCCAATAATTGTGATGCTGCGCAGGCGCTTTGCGCGCCCGTTCCGTGGCGATTTGCTCGGTGAGCCACTCCGCTTCGTCCGCGGGCAACCATTTCGCTCTCGACGGTTTATCCGTGAGATAGGCAACGGTGACAAAGCCAATAAGGACCGCCGGAATTCCTTCCAAAATGAAAACCCAGCGCCATCCCGAAAGTCCCCACCAATGAACATATTCCATGATCAATCCGGAGATGGGCGAGCCAATGATATTTGCTATGGGACTTCCAACCATGAACAGCGCGATCGCTTTGCTGCGTTGGCGTTCTGGAAACCAATGAGTCAGATAAATTATGACGCCCGGGTAAAAGCCTGCTTCCGCCAGTCCCAGGAGAAAGCGTAACGTGTAAAACTGCCCGACCGTGTGCACAAACCCCATCAATGTTGCGATGATTCCCCACGTCACCATGATGCGCGAAATCCAGAGCCGCGCGCTCCAACGCTCAACCAACAGCGTTCCCGGAATTTCGAGGAGAACATAACCAATGAAGAAAATCCCTGCCCCAAACCCGTAAACCGCATCACTGAATCGGAGTTCATCCGTCATCTGCAGTTTCGCGTAACCGAGATTCACCCGATCGATGAACGCAAGGATGTAAAGCAGAACCAGAAAGGGAATCAGTCGGCCCGTGACACGCCGCATGGTACGTTCAGGCAAGTCCGCACAAATGGCGGGTGCAAGCGATTCGGCTGCTTCGTTCATGCGGTGAATCGATTGTGAAGGAAGACATCGACAAAGCCAAGGCAGAGTAATGCTGTTAGTCGCCGCCCCCAAAGCAACTTCGGAATCAGGGTGTCAAAATTTCGATATCCGGTGCGACATGCTGGAAGTGCGATGGGTTACGCGTCACGATTTGGACAGCCTTATTCCGCCTCGCAAAAGTCGCATGAAGTGAATCGTAAATTCCGCCACCCATAACCCCGCGACTGCGTGCCTGCCCAATCGCGGTTTCGTAATCCGCCATCGCCAGGGGCTTCACTTCAACTAAAGCACGTAGATTGAGAGTCAACTCGGCCGCGCTGTCAGTCGGGACCTTGTAAAAGCCGGTGAGAGTCGCAAATGTTTCAGCAAGCGCATGAGCGTTCGTAAAGGGGCGCTCAAACTCCTCCAATGCGGCCAGGCAGCGAGGGTGTTCCGGGTGAGAAGACAAAACTGCCCCCACAAGTATGCCGGTATCGAGAAAGGTCATCGCGTGTAGTGTCGAGTTTCATCGACCGCCTCCTCGAGGGGCGTGGCCGGGACCGCCCCTGTCCAAACCTTGAGCTTGCCGCGTTTCACGACTCGGCCGGTGCTGCTGGGCTCTATCTCGAGGACGATCCGGCCCGGAGTGGCGGATACCAGGAGCTTCTGCCCTCGCGGGATTCCTGCCGCACGCCGCAGTTCTTTGGAAAGCACGATGCGATTGGAGGCATCAAGCTTAACAATTGCTTTCATGCCATGAGTATGGCGCGGTTATGGCGCAATCGCAAGAACTGCGTCTTCTTAACCACGCTATGCACTTAAAATCTTCCGAATCACCTCCACGTGTGATCCATGTCCGAGCGTTCGGCCAGCAGCTAGCCAGAATTGACTGAACTGATTCCACGGGCGCTGCCAGCCACTGCCGCCAGTTAGTTCCCGCACCTCTCCCGCCATCGGGCGATCGTGGGCGCGACGTCGCTGTCGGGCACCAAAACCGGTTGTGGCAGAGTGTAAGAAGCATTCACTTGCTCCGGACGACCAAATACTTCCTGGTCGGATGCGGGAAGATCGTGACGGCCAAAGATCTTACTGAGGTAAGTGTTGATGAACGCACGGTCTTCAGCCACAAGGCATTGTTGGGCGTGCGTCGCGAGGAAGGGATATTCCAGCGCTTTCGTGCGAATCTGGCGCAATGGCGTCTCCTGCAGGTTGCCAAAGCTAATGTGAATAAACGGACAGCAAAGCACATCGCCGAATGGCGTGATGTACATCGCCTCTTTCATTGCCGGACAACCACGACCGAGTTGAATGGAATCCATATCCTGCCTCACGTAAGGAGTCGATTTTACGAGAGCGCGGACATACCGCATATCATCGGCATCGAGCACGAAGGCGAGATTCGCATCCCAATTACCAGACGGTGCCGCGAGAACGAGGTTCAGAATAATGCGTTCGGAAATGCAGTAGTCCACCAGGCCCTTGAAGCCCTGTGAATAGAGGCTCGTTTTCGAGACGGTGGTATTGACCTGAACATGGAGGCCGTTGCGTCGCGCAATGCCAAGTCCTTCGAATGTTTTCGCAAAGGCGCCTTTCACACCGCGGAAGCGGTCGTGCTCTTCTGGTTTGAAACTATCAATCGAGATGTTCAGTTGATCGACACCCCACAAGTGCAGTTTCCTGGCAAACAGATCGGTGATGGTCGTGCCATTCGTGGTGATCGAAAACAAAACCCGTTCCGGCGACATATTGCGGATCAGGTCCTCAAGCCTGGGAAGAAGCGTTGCTTCGCCGCCCTGGACAGACAAATGAATGGCCCCAAGATCGATGCATTCGCGCGCAATCCGTCCGTAGTCCGAGATGTCCAGACGCGGATGCTGTTTGTTATTTTCAAGGGAGGTTTTAAAGCAATGTGCGCACTTCAGGTTGCACGCGTAATCAACGGCGAAATCGACGTAGCGGAGTGGTTGCTGGACCTGAAACAGAAAACTTTCGAGGTAGAACTTCGCGGTCCGCCCGATGAACTGCGGCTTGCGCGGCAAGAAGCCATATTTGAGGGCTGCAAATTGCCTGTGGAGGCGCCAAAAATTGAAGGCAGGCTTTTTCACGTCACTCAAACGTTATCCGGGCGCGAACGCTTCTCCCAAGAAGAATCTCTTCTCTTTATTTGGCGTAACGCCACAAAAAGAGGTAAACGTCCGGACCTTGGGCGCGCTGCAATTCACTGCGACGCGGTGTTGACACCGAGCGCCTTGCCGCTGACATCGAGGGTGACAATTACTCGCAAATTCCTTGCACTTTCGCGGGTCGTCTCTAGCTTCTCTGCGCGATGGATTTGGAGCTTTTAACTAAAGCCAAGTGCTACGGCTTTTCGGACCGGCAGATCGCGCATCTCACCGGAACGACTGAAGACGCGGTTCGCGCCGAGCGCAAGAAGCTCGGGTTGGTGCCGAGCTACCGTCTCGTGGATACCTGCGCGGCGGAGTTTGAGGCTTACACGCCGTATTATTACTCAACATACGATCGGGGCGATGATGAAGTGCGACCTTCCGACCGCCGAAAAATCATGATTCTGGGCGGCGGGCCAAACCGCATTGGCCAGGGCATTGAATTCGACTATTGCTGCGTCCACGCTTCGTTTGCGCTCAAGGAAGCCGGGTTTGAAACCATCATGGTCAATTCGAATCCTGAAACTGTCTCGACCGATTATGACACGAGTGACCGCCTTTTCTTCGAACCTCTGACACTCGAAGATGTTCTCCACATTTACGAACGCGAAAGATGCTGGGGTGCAATCGCGCAGTTCGGCGGGCAAACACCGTTGAACCTCGCGCTCGGTTTGCAGAAGAACGGCGTCAATATCATCGGAACCTCTCCCCAGAGCATCGAGATCGCCGAGGACCGCAAACTTTTCGCGGCAATGCTGCGCAAGCTGGACATCCCGCAACCCGCAAACGGCCTCGCGACCAACGAAGCGGAAGCGGTCGAGGCCGCTCGCCAACTGGGATATCCAGTGCTGGTGCGTCCCTCGTTTGTGCTCGGCGGACGCGCGATGCAGATCGTTTACTCCGATTCGGAGTTGCAGCACTACATGCGCTTCGCGGTGGAAGCTTCGCCTGAACGTCCGGTGCTGGTGGATAAATTCCTCGAGGACGCGACCGAAGTGGACGTGGATTGTATTGCGGACGTTGGCCAATTCGACGATCCCGCCAAAGGCACTTGCGTCCTGGGTGGAATGCTCGAACACATCGAATTTGCCGGGGTTCATTCCGGCGATGCAGCCATGGTTCTGCCGCCGCACACTCTTTCCCAAAAAGTCATCGACAAGATTCGCGAATACACCCACGCCATGGCGCGCGAACTGAAGATTGTCGGACTGATGAACGTGCAATACGCGGTCAAAAACGATGTGGTTTACGTGCTCGAAGTCAACCCCCGGGCATCTCGGACGGTCCCGTTCGTCAGCAAGGCGATTGGGGTGCCTCTTGCGAAATTGGCATCGCGCCTCATGGCTGGTTCAACGCTGAAAGAACTCGGCTTCACGCAGGAGATTTGGCCTAAATATTGGGCGGTGAAAGAATCGGTCTTCCCCTTCAACCGCTTCCATGGACAGGACATCCTTCTTTCACCGGAAATGCGTTCAACCGGTGAAGTCATGGGGCTCGATGCGGACCTCGGAATCGCCTACGCCAAATCCCAAATGGCGGCAGGCGGTCCCCTACCCTTGAGCGGCCGAGTCTTTCTCAGTGTGAGCGACGCGCATAAGTCGGACGTAGCAACAGTGGCGAAAGAGTTCGCCGATCTCGGCTTTGAATTAGTCTCAACCAGTGGCACCGCCGCCGTCCTCGAAAAGGCCGGACTCAAAGTGCAGCGCGTCTTCAAATTAACCGAAGGTCGTCCGAACGCGATCGACCTTCTGAAGAACCGCGAAATCCAACTCGTCATCAACACACCTTCCGGTCAAACGCCGCGCGAAGATGAAGTAAAGATCCGCACCACGGCCGTTTACACGAACACACCGATTA
Source organism: Limisphaerales bacterium (assembly GCA_044226545.1). GTDB lineage: Bacteria > Verrucomicrobiota > Verrucomicrobiia > Limisphaerales > SXQI01 > DASVNK01. The sequence continues at coordinate 62,041 of JBGAGW010000012.1, read as the reverse complement.
TGACGACCTTGAGCGGCGCGAAAGCGGCCGCGCTCGGTATCGCGGCGCTCCGCAAAAGCGGTTACGGGGTCAAAACGATTCAGGAATATTTCAAATAACTGTGCGCCTCGGTCTTTACGGCGGATCGTTCGATCCGGTGCATCTCGGGCATTTGCTCGTCGCCCAGGCCGCTCGCGAAGAGGCGCAACTGGATAAGGTTATTTTCGTCCCGGCTGCTCAATCGCCGTTCAAGCCCGACCGAAAAGTGTCGCCTGACGTCGCGCGAGCGCAGATGCTGCGCCTTGCGCTCGCAGGAAAGCCTTACTGTGAAGTGGACCTCCAGGAACTAGGTCGAGGGGGCGTTTCCTACACCATCGATACCGTCCGTAACTATTCAAAGCGTCTCCCCAATGCCCGGCTCTTTTATATTGTGGGAGCGGATCACGTTCCGCTTCTACCCAAGTGGCGCGAGGCGTCTGAACTGGGCCGACTGGCGGAGTTTTTGGTCATTCCCCGCCCAGGCCAGGCACAGACCCCGTTCCCGGACGGATTCCACGGACAGTACCTGAAAGGCTTTCCAATTGGGCTCTCGGCTTCACAAATTCGGGATCGGGTGAAGAATGGGTTGCCGGTTGAACTACTCGTAGGCAGCGCGGTCTCCGAAGCCATTCGCCACAATGGCCTTTATCTTTCGTGAAAATGAGGCACAATTGACCTGAGATACGACTTATACGAATGGACTCACGGAAATTGGCGTTGCTCTGTCGGGAACTGGCAGATAACAGAAAGGCTGAAGACATCACTATCCTCGACGTCCGTAAAATCTCTTCCATCACGGACTATTTCGTCATCTGCACGGGCACGAGCGAACCGCATCTGCGCGCCATCGTTAACGAAATTCAAGAACACCTCGAAGAGGACCAGCAAATCAGCCCACGCGGTACCGACGGTTCAATCAATACGTCCTGGGTCGTCCTAGATTACTTCGACGTCATCGTCCACGTGATGCGCAAGGACGTCCGCGAACTCTACAAGCTCGAAGATCTCTGGGGTGACGCTCCAAAGGTCAAGCCGCGCAAAAAGAAGGCGCTGCAAGCGGCGTAGCCTTCTTTTCCACCCCCTAAATTCCTTAGTCGAATCTCATTCAACGGCCGTTGATTGGCTGCTCACCTGATCAGCTCAATTCAACTTCAGCCGGAAAAAACGCAACTGTCCGTCCACAGCGATTTCCGTTCGGTTTTCAGACCGATCCGGGACCACAATTGGCGTCCAGGGACCGTTGAGATTTTCAGCGGATTCGAGCTGAATGTTGCCATAATTTTCGGGCCAGGTAAGTAGAAGTTTGTCGTCCGAGACGCCTGCGGACAGTTGTGCAGAAGTGCTGACTAAAATTGCTCGTTGGACCACAGCAGACTCATAGTTCGCGTTGCCCGCTTGAGAAGCCTCCACGAGGATCGTGCCAACATCGTTTGCGTACAGCAGATCGTCGCTGAGTTCGCCGGGACCTGAGACAACCCGGAAGCTGATGGTGTGATACCGGTCTAGCAGAAAGGTCATTTGAGGTCTCTCGGGCAGTCTGTTACTGTACCCGCATGACACTGGACAGACCTTCCTGTGTCGCTTGGGTGCCGGCGTGCCCGAAGAGGATTTCTTCTTCTTCAGACCCGCTTTTACGATCCAGGTGGCACCTCGCAAAAACGGATTCCTCCCGCTTCCGACCTCAGGCAAGCTGCCCTCGGAGAATCATTCGAAAACCAGACATTCCATCGACATTGCCTTTAGACATCGATCATTCTTCGATAGCGTTACCGCATTCCCTACTTACCCAGTCGAGTTCATCGTACCTCCAAGCGAAGGATTTTGCGGCCTCAGTTTGTAGACTTTTCCCACGTAAGTACTTGATTTCGCATTTTCCACGGTCAGTTTTCGTGAGAACAACGCTCGTTTACCCAAATGGAAATATCTCCCTCAGGCGGAAAATCGGTCGAACGCCTCTTCCCATTCATCGTCCGGTCCAGAAAGCTGATCATTGGACGCGAAGCTCTTGTTCGGAGTCGACGACGGCTCCACTGCGTTCTGATCGCGACCGATATTTCAGAGAACAGCAAATTGGAAATCCTCCGGGAATTTGCAGATTACCCCGTTCTGCAGAAATACACTGCGCGGGAGTTCGAACAATTCTTTGGCGTGCGCAACGCCAAGGTGCTTGGGTTGGAGAAATCATCGCTGGCGCAATCCGTTTATGCCGAACTGAAAGCAGCCCGGATCAATGCCCCGCAGAATCGAAAGCCACCTGCCTCGAACGCTTGACCAATCCTATGGCAACGCCCATCTTCAAGCCCGTGTTTAAGCGCCTCATCGCGATATCGCCCTGGGCCGCTCGGGGTGTTGTTCTTTCGCTGGCCGCGCTGGCCGCGTTCGGAGCTTCACCAGAGCGGTCTGTCATCCAGATAAATAACTTCAGCCAGCAACCGATTTGGGACGCGCCGTGGCGTTTTGATTCCGTTCGGCGCTCCTCGGGCACGGGATTCGTGATCAAAGGCAAAAAGATCATGACGAACGCGCACGTGGTGAGCTGGGCCAAGCAGCTTTTAGTGAAGCGCTACCAGGATCCACATCCTTACCTCGCTCGCGTCACCTACGTCGCACACGATTGCGACCTGGCGATTCTCGAACCGGATGACCCGAAATTTTTCGAGGGTATGGAACCGTTGGAAATCGGTGATTTGCCGGCAGTCCGTTCGACAGTGACGACTTACGGTTACCCAGCAGGCGGCGAGCAAATCTCCTACACCAAGGGGGTCGTTTCTCGGGTCGAATTGCAATCCTACAGTCATATTGGCAACCGCGCCTATCTCGCAGCGCAGACGGATGCCGCCATCAATCCTGGTAACAGCGGCGGACCCGTTATTCAGGACGACAAGGTGGTTGGTGTGGCCTTTCAGGGGATTCCGGGTTTGGAGAATGCTGGATTTTTCATCACGACGACGCTGGTGAAGCATTTCGTCGAGGATATCGAAGATGGAAAATATGACGGCTTCCCGCAAGCGGGCGTCCGTTTGGTGGCATTGCAGAGTCCGGCATATCGCCGTTTGTTGAAACTTCCGGATAATGACCTCGGAGCACGCATCGATCACATTTTTGATGTTCCGACCACGCAGCAACTTCTGCGTATCGACGACGTCCTTCTCCGCGTCGGGGACTACGATGTGGGCAGTGACGGAACCATTATTTACCAGGGTAACCGCGTCTTCCTCGGCGCGGCTTTCAGCGACATTCAAAGTGGCGAAAAAGTCCCACTTAAGGTCTGGCGAGATGGCAAGGAGATGAACATCGACCTGCCGATCTACACCTATACAAAGGACCGCGTCGAAGGGAACCAATACGATGTTCTGCCACGCTACTTTGTCTATGGCGGCCTGGTCTTTGTTCCGCTCAGCCGCGACTATCTCCGGACCCTCGGCAGTGGTTGGGGCGATCCCGGCAATGCGCCGCTCATGTATGAACTTTTTTACCGCAAGCACGAGTCTCCCGACACCGCGCGCCAGGAACCGATCGTGCTCGCTTCCGTTCTCTCGCACGCAGTCAACGCAAACTTTGGCGTGCGCGCCCACGCCCTTGTGGATCGGATCAACGGTGTGAAAATCGACAAGCTGGAGGATGTGGTGAAAGCCTTCGAACAGGATACGAATAAGAAACAGCATCTCATCCAGTTTGGGCCGGACCGAAGTATCGAAGCGATCGACAAAGCTGCCGCGCTTGAAGCCCACAGCGAAATCTTGAAAACCTACGGAGTGCCAAAGGACCGCCGCTTATGATTCGTTTTTTTCTGACCGCCGCGTTATTGGCGAGCACATCGTTCGCCGCGGAAAAGGATTTTGAAGCACTCTGGGAACGTGCGGTTGTGACCGTCGAGATCACCCGCAAGCAGTATGATTACCATCAACCCTGGAGTCGTCGCGTTGATCAGATCCAGAAGATGGGCACGATCATCAATGGACGCGAAATCCTTACGACCGCTGATCAACTTTCCAATCGTACTCTGATTCGCCTGCAAAAGGGCCGCGGCCGCTGGTTTCAGGGCCACGTCAATTGGATCGATTATCATGCAAACCTCGCGACCATCGTTCCCAACGAAGAGAAGTTTTGGGAAGGCACCGAAGGTGTGGAGTTGGCCAAAGTCGCTCCGCGCCGCGGCACTTGCCAGGTGGTGCGTTGGCGCAATGGCATCCTTGAATTTCGCAATGTGGACGTGAACCGCCTCTCGGTGAAGAAAGGCAAATTAACCTTCGTTGATCTTCTCCAACTAGAGCTCGATTCCGAAATGCAGGGGATCGGTTGGGCCGAAGCTGTTGTGCAGGACGATAAGCTGGTTGGACTCGCAGCCGCAAAGGATGATCAGACGATCACCGCGGTCCCCTGCTCTTTCATCAATGGCTGCCTGGCTGATCGCAAGAAGGAGCCGTACCAGGGCTTGGGCTACTTCTCGTTCGTCTGGCAAACCGCGGAGAATCCGGACACGCTCGCGTACTTGGGACAGGAAGGCGAGCCGCGGGGCGTCATCGTAATCGAAGTCCAAACGAACAAGGTTTCCAGTCTGATCCAGCGGAACGACGTCATTCTCGAGATCGACGGTTTTCCCATAGACGTGCAGGGCGACTATAAAGATCCCGATTACGGTAATCTCCTGCTGGAAAATCTCGCGTCGCGCACCAAGCGTGCGGGCGAAACCGTTTCGATCAAGCTCATGCGCGACCGGAAGGAAATGAAGATCGACTACATGCTGCCCAAGGCTGAATACAACGTCGAACTAGTCCCGCTCGCCGTTCCCGACCAGGAACCGGAGTACCTCCTGATGGGTGGATTGCTTTTCCAACCGCTGACCGTTCCGTATCTCCAAAGCTGGGGTGCAGATTGGAACCGCAAAGCTCCATTTCGCCTGGCTTACGCGACCCGTGAGCAGGCCAGCGCGGAGAAGCCTTCCTACGTTGTTCTTTCCGTCGTGCTGCCCGACCCTTCAAACATCGGAAATCAGGACGCCCGATACCTGATTGTGGATAAAATGAACGGCAAAGAAATTCGCACTCTGCAGGACCTTCTTGCTGCGAAAGAAACTCCGAATGATGGTTTTCACTTGCTCGAGTTTCGTGAAGGCGATTCGCTTCAACGGATGGTCCTCGACGCAGCCGAAACCGAGGCCGCCACCGACCGCATTCTGCAACGTTACGGCATCCAGAAAGATCGCGTGCTCAACGAAGCCGTTCCATCGCGCACGAACAAACTCGCGAAGGACTAGGAGTTTTCTCATGCCTTCATTCGACATTGTTTCCAAAGTAAATCCGATGGAGTTGGAGAACGCTGTAAATCAGGCGAAGAAGGAACTCTCCACACGTTTCGACTTCAAGGATTCGAAAGCGGAAATCATTCTCGATAAGAATGAGATCAAACTTTCTGCTGAGGATCAGTTTAAGCTGACCGCGTTGAACGAAATTGTGATGAGCAAACTGGCCAAACGGCAGATCAGTCTCAAAAACGTAGAGCGCAAGGAACCGGACGTTTCGCCGCTCGGCCACGCTCGCCAGATTATTTTAATCAAACAGGGAATCGAAACCCCGGTCGCGAAACAGATCACTGGTTTCATTCGCGATCTGAAATCGAAGGTCACGACGCAGATCATGGGTGATCATGTCCGCGTGACTGGAAAGAGTCGTGATGACTTGCAGGCCACAATCGGCGCTTGCCGCGGAAAAGAATTTCCAGTCGCGCTTACTTTTGAGAATTTCCGCGACTGAGAATAACGGTTCGATTGGAATTTCGGGGCTTCTGGACCGGCGGCAAGTTCGGAGTGCGTCCCGCACGGATATCTTCGCGAGCCAGATCAAGTTGGTCGAAGGATTTTATGCTCGATTTAACGAGCAACTCGAGGCGCTGTTCCGGATCGCTCTTCAGACCGGGCTGGTAGTCGTTCAAGGCGCGCTTCTCTAAATAGGTCTCGATCGCTTGCTCATAAGCGCCGGCGAGCGGCGCGACTTCCGGCGAAAGATTCACAGAGATGAAGAAGATCTGCTGAAGCTTCTGGCCAAGAATTTCTTTCTGCAGGCCAAAATCGAATTCGGTCAACACTTTTTGAAGAGGCGCATCACGACGTTCCGGAATGGAGTTCGTGCTCGCACGAAACTCAATCGGCGTCTGCAAAAGCGCCTCCAACCGTTCGAGACTCACTGGTGTGGTCCAAAGTTGATGAGCCTGGCGATTCTGGATTTCAACGCAACGCAGCATCCACCATTTTTCAAAGTCCAGGGGCGTTCGGAAGAACTGCCGGTAAACGGCGTAAAACGCCGTTTGCCAATTCAGCGCCTGCGGAAGGCTCTGAATGAAAGCAGCCATCAAAGTCGGGCCGCCGCGGAGGGCAAGCAGTTCGTAAACGAGCAGATGCGCGGAGCTTTCGTAGCGGTTTCGTTCCAGGTCATTCAGATTGGCAAGATTGTTGAAACTCAAATCCTGGATGGTCACAGGAGAATTCGTTAAAAAAAAGAGCCGAGTCGAACCAAGCCGGTCGAATCCCACTTTTACTTGCGGCCTTGCCAGGTAGGCGCCCGCGGAAGTGAGCGGTTTTTGTTCGAGAATTGGCGTCGCGGAAATGGTGGATCGGAGCTGGCGGTTCATTCCTTCCACCAGCCAGGTCGGCAATTCCGCGTTGCGCCGCGAGCCGCGGTTGGCGAATTCCTGAAGCACCACTTGAACGAACCCTTTGACCATTCGCGAGCTTTCCAGAAACGCAGGTAGTCCAATCTGATATTGAAATCCGTCATTATAAACATGGGAGACCAATTGAATGGGCTGCTCCGGACGCGCGCGCGGAAGAACCACGACGTGCACCTTATCCGCAAAGGAATCGCGCAAGCCCAGTTCCTGTAGAAATGCCTGCCGCGTCCGTTCCCCAGTAACCGCGAGAAGTTGCGGCTGCGCTTCGATCAGCGCTCCCTCATTTTCTCTTCGCGCCGGCGCATACAGTCGTCCTGGAACACCATGGACGATAAACTGGCCGCTCTGGCTCGCCACTGTTTCCGCACCCGAAATCCCGCAAGAGGCGCAGAAGTGTGAATAGGTCGCGACCGGTTGTTGCGCAAAGCAGGTCATGAATACGCAAAGGAAGGCCGCGCAACGCAAAACGCGAACGCCAACATAACGCTTCGATGTCAGAGCAAAAATCAAGTAGGGCTCTCAGTCGGACAAATTTCGTGGCGAATTTACCTGAAATTTTGTCCGAGGCACGAGCTTTTCGACAGTGCGTCTGATAAACTGTTCGAACGGCGGGGGGCCGGCTACAAGGTGGAACTCAAGGCAGGCACGCGACCATTCTCCGTTTTCGTCTTATTCACAAAAACGGACAGCGTTGTGTCATGCATGAAGCTTTTGTTTACTTCGAGAAGGTTCTCAATGGCGTAATGCAAAGGACATGGATCGCCCTTCCCGCACCAGCCGTGGCCAAAAGGGCACAAATCAGGCAAGCTGACCTGTTCGAAAAGGGACGCGATGTCGAAGAGGGAAATCTCCGAGGGAGGTTTTGCGAGAGTGTAACCGCCCCCGGGTCCTGGTTGACCACTCACCAGGCGGGCGGCCGCAAGTTGAGTCAGTAGTTTGGCGGTGAGGCTGTGCGAAATGTTGCGGGCCTCAGCGATCTCGGAGGAGCCCGCGCGCCGCGCAGGTTCCGCAGCCAGAAAGCTCATCACCGCAATGGCGTTCGCCGCAGTTTGACCGTAAACGAACATTTTATTTCTGCCCTGCTTTCGAAGTCGCACCGAGCAAAACTCCTTTTGCGGCGGAGACGATCTCATCGGTGGATTGATTGAGTCCCGATTGTTGTATCACAACCTCTCCCTCTTTGTTGAGAAGAGTAATGAGATTTGAATGGGAGAATTGGCCGCGCGCATCCTGTTTATACTTCACGCCGAGCAGTGCCGCGAGCTCCTGCACATCATCAGCCTGGCCAGTGAGCAGTGTCCAATTAGGGCCGAGTTCATGCAGCGCGCGATAAGTTGCCAAGGCCGCAGGCGTATCACGCTGCGTGTCGAAAGAAACGAGAACCAATCCAACATTGGTTCGAATATTCTCCGGCAGCGCCGTTTCAATCCGTTTCATGTCGTTAACCAGGATCGGGCACGCAAATTCGCAACTAGCGAAGAACATGGTAACGATTTGCGGCCTTCCGCGAAGCGTCGTCAGTTGTACCGCCGCGCGTGAATCGTTCGTCCATATGGAACCGATTTGGTAGAGCGATCTATCGGGCAGCGGCGCGCTCGCCTGGAGCTCTTTGGTGCAACAACTTCGCGGCTCCGCGGCCATCACCGCACCACCAAACACGATCAGCAAAGCAGTTATCACTAATGTCGTTTTCATTTTCTCTCCTCTTGAAAATCAGTTTGCGCAACGGAAGCCTAAATTGTGCACGCAGTATTCCGCTTTGAGACTGCTGCGAAAGCCGTAGCGCATAAAGGCGAAGTAATTACTCGGATCGCGCGCGCCCACTGAGGCGCTCCCGCAGAAAAGCTGGCGGTCAAGGCCGGTGTCACCGCGCGCATCGCCGGTGACCATCGCGGTACTAAAGTCAGACACCCACTCCCACACCAACCCGTGCAAGTCGTGCACACCCCAGAAATTCGGACTCCGAGAACCAACAGACGGCAAGCGCGCAGCACTCAACGTGGAGTACCATTCAGCCATTTCCTTGCGGAACTCGGGGTCCTTTTCTCCGTTTAACTGCGTCCGGCTTGCCCCCGCCGCGAATTCCCATTCTGCGACGGTCGGAAGTCTTTTGCCTTTCCATTGCGCGTAGGATTTTGCGGCGAACCATGAAACAAACGTCACCGGTGCACGGGGGCTGGCATTCGTCCCTAATTCAAGGTCACCAGCCCAGCCCTTCAGATACGATTCATCCGCAAAGAGCCTTTTTACTTCGCTCCGCCGCCATCGCGGATTGACTTTGACGAATTCCAGGAACTGTTCGTTGGTGACCGGGTACTTATCCAAGAGAAACGGTGCGACTTTGACCTCTGGCGCGTCGGTCAGAGAGCGGAAGAGCGGCTTGAAAACGCCGCCGGGAATCTCCGCCATTCCGTCGGATCGTTCCGAACCGCCGGCCCGGAGATCGGTCACCCAGCAAAGGTAACCGATCAGCAAAACCATCCAGTTGCAGGGTCGTAACGTCATTGTCTTACTCGAATTGCGTGGTTGCAGAAGGAGGAGCAATGGTCGCGCGGACGCGCTTCACTTCATCTGGGTTAACCGGCGCTCCTTGATTGCCGAAACTATTTCGGACATAGGTCAGAACGTTCGCCACCTGATCGTCGGTCAGGTAATTCAACGGAGTCATCACGCCGTTATATTTCTTTCCGTTGACCACCACCTCACCGGTTCGGCCGGCCAACACATTGCGAATCGCCTCCTCATTATTCATGTTGGCGAAGAAGTCAGACTTCGCGAGAGGAGGGATTTGGTTGGGAATGCCCTCGCCGTTAAGCTGATGGCACACAAAGCAGGTTTGCATGAAAACCCCCTTGCCTTTTTCCATCTGAATTTCTTTCGAGAGTGACGCGATCTTGGGGTTGCCTTTGATTTCCTCGGCCACCGCCGCTTTCAACTCTGCGATGCGCCTCTCAGCCTCGCCTCCCGAAGCGGCTTTACCCAGGTAAACCGCGTCGACTTCCTTGCCAGTGTAAGCGAGTAAGTTGGGCGCTCCCTCGACCTTGAGCATTCCGATTGCGCCTTTGTTAAAGGCACGGAACAACGCATGATCCACCAAAATGTAGGTTCCAGGCACTTCCACCTTGAAATCCACAATCACCGATCCTCCCGCGGGGATAGCGGTCGTTTGGACATTGTGGGTCATCACCGTGCCACCTTCGTGATAAACCGTGTCGAAAATCTCCCCGATCACGTGGAAAGAGGAACTCAAGTTGGGTCCTCCGTTTCCGACAAACAGGCGCACCGTCTCACCCACTTTCGCGGTGATCGCCTTGTCGCCAACGAGCGAACCGACCGCCCCGTTGAAGACGACATAGCTCGGACGTTCATCGACCGCCTTGTTCATATCGAACTGTTGCAGTCCCTCTTCGCCGTACTTCCCTGTGGTATAGAAATCCCCCTGCATAATGTAGTACTCGCGATCTACCGGTGGCAGACCGGAGGCCGGCTCGACGTAAATCAGGCCATACATCCCGTTACCGACGTGCATTCCGACGGGCGCGGTCGCGCAGTGGTAAACATACAAACCGGAATTCAGCGCTTTGAACGAAAACTGCGACGAATGCCCCGGGGCCGTGAACGACGACGCGGCGCCACCGCCGGGACCGGTCACCGCGTGCAGGTCAATGTTGTGCGGCATTTTGCTGTCCTGGTGATTGTTGAGGTGGAACTCCACCTGGTCGCCCTCACGAATGCGGATGAAACTTCCGGGGACATCACCTCCGAAAGTCCAAAACACATACTCCACGCCGTCGGCGAGTCGCTTGGTCACTTCTCGCACTTCGAGATGCACGATTACTTTGGTCGCAAACTTTCGTTTGATAGGCGGTGGCAAGTTGGGCGCCTGCGTCAGAACTGCGACTTCCTCTCCAGTTACGGTCGGATCAACCGGCTTCGCGCCGTTGGTTGCGGGCGCGCCAGGCTCAGCTCCAGATGCGATTGTGCCCACACAAATCGCCGTGGCTGCGAGGGATGCGATGCGTTTCAGAACATTCTTTTTCATATTTCCATGGGTCCATCGAGAAATTCGGAATGCGCCGCTTGTCCGGTTTTCTGCGCTCTGTTTCGGTTTCGCATTCACGAATAAACTCTCTTTAATTCTGAAATACCTTCGTCCTACCCGAATTTCCGCGATACACCGATCCTGCCCGACACCAGCCGTATTTTGCTCGCCGCGTGCTCTGTTATTGCTAAGCCGCCGTGCCGCGTCTCATCTTGCGCTGGCGCAAAGTCCCCGGATGCGGTAAGCGAACCGAACTCCTTTATGAAAAGAGCATTGTTGATTGGTATTGCCGTCGCGGTATTCACCGCCTCCGTAACCCTGGCCGCGGAACAAAGCGTAGGCGTTGGTAAAAAGTTCAAAGGGCCGATCGGACTGCAGCTTTACAGCTTGCGCGCCAATTTCGCCAAGGATGTGCCCGGCACTTTGGATCAGGTGAAGAACCTGGGATTCAAATACGTGGAACTTGCCGGCACGTACAACCTGCCGCCCGAGCGGTTAAAGCAGATGCTCGACGAACGCGGCCTTATCCCCGTCAGCGGTCATTTTCCCTATGAAAGTTTTCGCGACGACGCTGAAGCTGTCGCGAAGACCGCGAAAACTCTCGGCTTGAAATACGCCGGTGTCGCCTGGATTCCGCACAAGGATCCGTTCGACGAAAAAACCTGCCGTGACGCTGCCTCCGTCTTCAATAAAGCTGGAGAAACCCTGGCGAAAAGCGGAATCAAGTTTTTCTACCACACGCATGGGTACGAATTCCAGAAAGCTGGCGACGGAACGCTTTTCGACACACTGGTGAAGGAAACCGATCCGAAACTCGTCTCCTACGAAATGGACGTCTTTTGGATAGTTCATCCCGGTCAAGACCCTGTGAACCTTTTGCAGAAATACGGGAAACGTTTCGCTCTGATGCACATTAAGGATATGAAGAAGGGAACGCCGACCGGTCTTCTCACTGGCCATTCCGACGTGAACAACGACGTCGCCCTCGGTGCCGGCACTCTGGACTGGCCGTCGATCTTGAAAGCCGCCAAGAAGGCCGGAGTCAAATACTACTTCATCGAAGACGAGTCGGACGAAGTCGCGAATCAAATCCCTCACAGTTTGCAGTATCTCGAATACGTGAAGTGGTAAGTCAGACCTGAATCACGCTTTGAAGGAAGGGAGCGGCCAGTCCGCTCCTTTTTGGCCATGAACTTCGAATTCGCTGCCAGGTTGTGGACTGCGGGAACGCTGTCGCGCCTTCACGGCGCGATTCTATCAATCGATCGATGACCACCAAGGTCCGCAAAATCGAAACTCCCGCCGATTTCACCGCAGCGGTCGACGCCGCCGCCGAACTCTTGAAACGCGGCGAAGTCGTAGCGGTCCCAACTGAGACAGTTTATGGGCTCGCAGCGAATGCCCTCGATGCTGATGCTGTTCGGCGGATCTATGAAGTCAAAGGGCGTCCCAACTCCAATCCAATTATTGTCCACATTGGGTCATTGGCCATGGCGCAAACCTGTAGTTCGATCTGGCCGGCAACTGCTGGCGTTCTGGCTGCCGCGTTTTGGCCTGGGCCGCTCACCATTATCTTGCCCAGATCATCGATTATCCCGCAAATCGTGACCGCGGGCGGGGAAACCGTGGGCCTGCGTTGGCCATCGCACCCGTTCATGCAGGCTCTCATTGGCGCCTGTGCGTTTCCCATTGCCGCGCCGAGCGCGAACCCGGCAAACGCACTCTCACCCACGAGCGCCGAGCACGTAATGGCCTTACTTCGCGGAAAAATACCTCTGATCGTCGACGCCGGATCCTCCAACGTCGGAATAGAATCGACTGTCATCGATATCACGGTCGATCCTCCGCACCTGCTGCGTGCCGGGATGATTTCCACGCCTCAGATCGCAGATGTTCTCAAACGATCAGTTGCCCAAAAACAAACGCAAAGCACCACCTTGAAAAGTCCCGGCCTGTTGCGAAGACACTACGCACCGCGGGCAAAGCTCGTCGTCGCCGCCTGGCGTGACGAAACAGAACTTAAGGACCTGGCCGAGAAACTACGTGTCCCTCTTCACGACATTAGCGTTATCGCCCATGATCGCATCCCGCAGAACATTCCCTTCGGACGGATCGCGGTCATCCCGCATGACGCCGAAGCGTACGCTCGCGCGCTCTACGCCGAATTGCACCTCTGCGATCAAGCGGGCGCCAAGATGATCCTCGCTGAACAGGTGCCCTCGAACGAAAAATGGCAAGGTATCCGCGACCGCCTCAATCGTGCGTCGGCATCTGAGTGATATGGCTCCCTTGGCCATAGCCAGCGGAAAAACAGCAACGTCTCGAAAATCGAAACGTTGCTGTCAGCAGAATACTGGAGGACCGCCCTGGGTTAGCGGATGCGCTTCTTCAGCGCTGCCAGTGCTGCAATCCCCGCGCTCAAAAGCGGAAGTGTGCTGCCGGCATCCGGCGCTCTTGGCGGCGCCGGTTCATCGATATAAAATTCATCCATTCCAAAGCAATCCACTTTGTTTTCTACGTGGAACTCGAACGAAGTTACAGCGTCGTAACTCGCTGGAAGAAAAATCTGGGTCGCCGGGAATCCCCAATCTTCCGGGGGCAACAAAATCGGATCGAGACCGCCGTCGTGAGTGATGAACGCTCTTTCATTTCCTGAAGCGGGAGCGCCTCCAGTATCGGTATTGGAAGTGAGGATGAAGTAGTTAAGATCAAAGGTTCCGCCACTTATCTTGGTCACTTTGATTTCCGTCAGATCACCGAAGGAACCTGTCGCCCAATGGCCGTGGATAACTGCGTTCCCTGGGAATGCGCCATAGTAGTTCCCGATGTTCGCGGCGAAAGGAATGGAACCATCGTTCCCGATGAAATCCAGCTTAAACCCGTTTTCTTCGTAGTAATCGACATTATCGTAAAGCGACACATTGTCGGTTGCCACTGGGGTGGGTGCACTATATCGAGTTGCCGTGCCTCCATCGAAGTCGATCACCACTGCCTGGGTGATCGATCCAACGGCCAACACGGAAAGTACGGATGCAGATTTTCCGAGTATTTTCATATCCTGTTCTTGGTTGGGAGCTTATTCTGCGCAGATCGTTCAGAACGGCTCGGGTTCAGACCCGCTAATAGCATAAATCTAGCCAACAATCGACCTAATGACATCATTTGCCGACTCTTCTGCATCCGAAGGACTTATGAACGCGAGTTGACTAACGAGGTTTGAACTTTGAAGCGCCTTTCCGTAAGGACTCTTGACGGTCTTCGTCGCGCCAAACAACTTGGTAATCCTCATTCGATTCCATAAGTTTCGGGGTGCTTGGAATTCATTTAGAGTCAGACTTTGGAATCGCTATGAACGTCTCTCGTCGCAGCTTTCTCACTACAGCGCTGCCGTCGCCCCGCTCGCCACACCGGAAGTGATCCGCCAACTTCTCGCTGCCGAGGACTATGGAGGCACAAGATTCCGGTCGCGCTCCAGCTCTACACTGTCGGCGGCGACATGCGTAAAGATCCAGCCGCCACTCTCGCGAAAGTCGCGGAGCTTGGATTCAAAGGCGTTGAATTCGCCGGGTTCCCGTCGCAGGACGCCAAAGAAGTCCGCAAAATGCTCAACGATCACGGCTTGAAATGCAGCGGAGCCCTATGAATACCCTTAAAGGTGACAACTTCTCGAAAAGCGCCGAATTCGCCAAAACCATCGCCAGCACGCCTCATCGCCCCGAGCCTCTTTCGCAATTTCTCCAACGATCCCGAAAAGGACAAAAAGATGGTCGAGGACACCGCGGACGAACTCAATGCCATTGCGGACAAACTCAAACCGGAAGGCCTCCCACCGGCTTTCACTGTCATCCCGGCGAGTTCCGCAAAATCGGCCGACACCAGCGTCTGGGACATCTTCTTCGCCCGCGCCAACAAGGACGTCATCATGCAATGCGATCTCGGCCACATGGGCAGCGCCGGGGTTGATCCGGTGCCTACCTGAATCGGCATCCCGGCCGCGCCTTAACGGTCCACGTCAAACCCTCCGCTAAAAAACAACGTGGCGGCCTGGTTGGCGACGACAACGACGACTTGAACCGCTATCTTCAAAGCTTGCGAAACGGTCGGCGGCACCGAACGTTACATCGTCGAGTACGACGGCGGTTCCATGGAAAAGGCCGAAAAGACCATCGCGCGCTCCTTCGCCGCTGGGGCAAAGTCTAGTTTCGCAACAATCGGCGGCCAACCCGTTCGTTACCTTACCCGCGGATTAAAAAAGTTCGATCGCTCCGCCGAAATCGGAGAAGGCGGCGCATTTAACCTAACAACCGCCTCCACTCGAAGATACTTTCCGCCGCTCGAGTCAGACCGCTGTTCGGCACGCACGACATCATCAAGTTCAGCGAAAAACATTTAGTGAAGCGTGGAGGGGGTTGTCCGCGAATGCTTTTCCTTGCCGAGCATGGACGCGCATGTTACCGATACTGCGCAACGTCTTGCGGGTGTGGTTCAATGGTAGAACGTGGGCTTCCCAAGCCTGAGACGAGGGTTCGATTCCCTTCACCCGCTCCATTGATAATAAAGTACTTAAGGAGCGCTGCAGTAAAAGTGCAGTAAACTCTCGGCTTTTCAAATTCCTTCTTCGCCAAGTCACGGCACCAAGATGCGTTAAAGTACAAGGATGCGGGCGGGTTTCTGGTGAGAAAAAGCAAACAATTCCGAAGATTCCGTCGACGAATTCGAAAATTCGTGGCCTTTATCCCCCAACGCCATGTTTTTCACGCCACTTCGCGCGCAACGCCGAATGCAGTCGCTCGCGAAACTGGACCGGTAGTTCATACGGCTCACCTTCCTTGTAAAGGGTGATCGTCTTGCGAATGTTATCCACCACCACCTGGCAGGGATTGCAGCCCGCAAGATGCTGTTCGAACTCCTCGCAGATGGCCGGGTCAATTTCGCCGTCCACGTAGTCGTTCAGCCAGGCAAGCAGTTGGTGGCACTTCATAACCTGAAGGCCGCTCAGGTGAAGATGATCTGCCCGCCGGCGGATAGTTCGTAGAATTCGCCCACCGTCAGCACCTTCTCCACCTGCGGCACAAAATCCTTTTCGGTGAGGTGGAACATGTCCACCGTGGCTTTGCAGGCGTAGAGCTTGCCGCCCGCGTCGTGGAGCATCTCGATGAACTCGCCCATGGGCGGAATGTCGAGCTTGTCCATTTCCTTCTTCATCATCCGGGTCGCAAAAGCGGACATGCCCGGCAACGCGCCCAGGAACGTGGGCAAGGGAAAACCCTTGGCGTCGGGCACGCGCATCGCCGGGTTGCCGACAGTCGCGATTTTGATGCTGTCCTGGAATTTCTTCAGCACGGCGTAAAGCCCGAAGAAGGTGAAGAAGAGGTTCGCTTCAATGCCTTCCATGCGCGCCCCGTTGGCCATGATGAGGCCGGGATAGACGCCATCGAGCGAGCCGCGAGAGACGATGATCGAAACTTTTTGGATTTTGTTGTCAGTGTTCATGGCCGCCTCCGGGTTCAGACGCAACTCGCTGGTTTCGGGTAGCCGGCGATGAGCGCAGCTTTCTTGATCGGGCCGTCGGGGAACAGCGCGTAAAGGTCCTTCGTTGGAATGCCGCCGAGTTTGTTCATCCGGCGCATCCCGGGCACAACACTCTTTTCCTTGAAGTCCCGGTCAATGAAGTCGAGCACCTTCCAGTGCGCGTCGGTGAGCGTGATGCCCAGTTCCTGCGCGACTGCGGTGGCGACCTCGCGATTCCACTGAGCGTGATTGGTCAGGTAACCTTCCTCGTTCACATCGAGAGTGAATCCGTTGACTTGTTTCTGTGGCATAAGAGTTCGTTTTTTGGTTTGCGGTTAAATGGCAGTTTCGACTTTGAGCAGGCCCGGCGGGATTTCTTTTCCCGCGAGGCTCATCTTGTGTTCCACCAACGGCAGCGGCAGCCCCTTCAAAAGCAGATGCCAATAGACCCACTTGAAGGCCAGCTTGCCGAGGTGGTTCAAACGCGATTCGCCCAGCAGGGCAAACGGACCGAACGCCGGCACGGGGAACTTTCCCGGCACGGGTTCGAGGTGGTAATTGAAATCCAGCAAAAATCCTTTGCCGCGGCCCGACTCGATGAAGCAGTTGGCGTGACCGTCAAACTCGGCGCGCAACGGCTCGCCCTTGAGGTAACACAGGATGTTCTCGGTGAGCACCTCGGCTTCAAAGTGCGCCACCGAGCCGGCTTTGGACGTGGGCAGGTCCGTCGCGTCGCCGATGACGAAAATGTTCGCGTGTGCTTTCGATTGCAGCGTCTGTTTGTCGGTCGGGATGTAGTTCAACTCGTCGCCCAAGCCGGAACGTTCGATGGCCGCATCGCCCATGTTCGGCGGCACGGTGACCAGCAGGTCGTAATCCACTTCCTTGTCGTCCCACGAGACGATCTTGTGCCGCTCGTTGTCCACGCGCGCGATGGCAAAATCGGGAACGACCTTGATGCGCTTCTCGGCCAGCAGGCGGTCGAGGATTTTCGACGCCACCGGCTTGGTGAACGCGCCGGAGAGCGGCGTCACATACACCAGCTCCGTTTTGTCCCGCAGACCGCGCTCCTCCAGCCACGCATCCGCCAGAAAGGCAAACTCGAGCGGCGCGACCGGGCACTTGATCGGCATCTCGCAGACATGCACGACCAGCCGCCCGCCCTTCCAGTCACGCAACCTGTCCCGCAACGCGACCGCGCCCTCGAACGTGTAAAAGTCAAAAACCCGCTTACGCCAATCCTCACCCAGCATTCCCTCGGTTTGTTCCGGCGCGGGCCGCGTGCCGGTGGCGACGATCAAAACGTCGTAGTCCAGGGCCGCGCCGGAGGCCAGGAGCACCTTGTTCGCCTCGACATCAATGCGATCAATCCGCTCTTCCACGCGATTCACACCCGCCGGCAGAAAGCGCCGCTTCGGCTTCACCACGTCCTTTTCGGAATAGAGCCCAAACGGCAGAAAGAGAAAGCCCGGTTGGTAATAATGGGCGGGGTCTTGATCCACCACGGTAATTTTCCATTCGCGAC
The DNA here is from genome assembly GCA_044226545.1 of Limisphaerales bacterium. Taxonomy (GTDB): domain Bacteria; phylum Verrucomicrobiota; class Verrucomicrobiia; order Limisphaerales; family SXQI01; genus DASVNK01. Next base: position 44,279 of record JBGAGW010000012.1, on the reverse strand, counting down.
GGTCCACGCGCTTGTGGAGGTGGTTCGCCATCATCGTGCCCGCCGTTCCCGCTCCGAGTATCAGCAGATTCTTCATACTGCTGACTGAGCCGTGAAGCGCGCGAAAGTTACAACCGCCACACGGTTGCCCGGTCGCAGTTCCGGCTGGCTTGACTCCCGCTTCTCGCTATTTTTTCCCGCGTGCCATTAGTGGAAGCAGAAAGCGCTGGCGAAGCCACGCCGCCACAACCTGCCGATGCCGAATTGGTGCGCCGGGCGAAAGCCGGTGACTTGACGGCGTCCGAGACGCTGGCCACCCGCCATGAAGCGCGGATTTACAACGTCGCCAGCCGCATCACGGGCAATGAGCACGACGCCGAAGACGTAACCCAGCAAGCGTTTCTCAACGCGCTGGAACACTTGGACGGCTTTCGCGAGGAAGCGAGCTTTGCCATCTGGCTGCAACGCATCGCCACTCACGCTGCGCTCAAAGTCCTGCGCAAGCGCAAGGGGCTTCCTTGGAGTAACACACCGAGCCGCAGGAAGGCTACGAAACGGTTACTCACCCGGAATTCATCGCCTATTGGGGCGAGTCACCCGAACAACTCATTCACCGTCGTGAAACCGCGCGGCTCATCGAAGACGCGTTGAGCCGCCTCGATGAAGAGCATCGGCTGGTCTTCCTGCTGCGGGACGTGGAAGGATTCTCGGTCAAGGAAACCTGCTCCGCGCCCGCCTCCAACTGCGGGAGCAGCTCACGCAAGCCTTCGGCGACCCGGCCAAGCGATTGAAAACGCATCAGCACGACCACGAGTAGCCGAGTCAGGTCTTGCCGCAAACGGCACAGCGAGGAAACCGAGTCATGGTGTCTTCAATGCTTCCGGTTTGAAGTCTATCCGCCACAGGCCGCGCAGGTCGCCCAGCTTGAAGCCCGTAGCTTCGTCTTTGGGATACAATCGTTGGAGAATCGCCAGATGCTCAGGCTTGATGTCAATGCCCGGCTGGCCGTGGCAGTTCAGGCATAGCGGATTGTTGAGCACGATGGGCGCGAAGAACGTCGCCCCGCCGGAAGCGTTCGTGCGGACGAGCGGAGCAGGTGTTTTTCCTTCCACCAAGCCCACCCGGAACGCTTCGAGCACGGCGAGTTCAGCGGTGTCGGCCTTGTTTTTCGGATTGCGCACTTTGTGCGAAACGCGGCGCAGCGTGACCTGGTTTGTGTCCGCGACGGACGTGGTGAGCGGCAGCGCCTCCACCGAGCAGAACTGAACGGCGTTGCTTACGCCGCCCTGGCTGAGAGCCGTCGTCAGGTTGGAACTCAACACGCCGAACGCCTGCGCGGCGATGGCTTTGCCGCGTTCGCGCGCGAGTGTCTCGACGTCCGTTTGCGCGAGCGCGGGACACACGAGGAAAACCACCACCGCCGCCGCCAACAAGGCGTGCGAATTAAAGCAATACTTCAGAATTCTCATGAGCTTTGTACACCTGGGCCATGCTTCTCACGCCACTTTGCGCGCAACGCCGAATGCAATCGCTCGCGAAACTGGATCGGTAGTTCATACGGCTCACCTTCCTTGTAGAGCGTGATTGTCTTGCGAATGTTATCCACGACCACCTGGCAGGGATTGCAGCCAGCGAGATGCTTCTCAAACTGCTCGCAGACGCCGGGGTCTATCGCGCCGTCCACGTAATCGTTCAGCATCGCCAATAATTCTTCGCACTTCATAGGGCCGATGTCGCTACTGAGCCTTCACTTGACAAAAGGTTACAAATTACAATGGCTCTTCGTGGCGGTGCGGTTCGAACCGCCGGGCCGGGTCGCCCAACTCCTGGGTCAAGCGTTCCCGAAGCTGCAAGCGGGCGCGCAACAGGCGCACCTTCACGTTCGCTTCCGAAAGGCTGAGCGCCTCCGCCGTTTCCCTCACCGACAATCCCTGCACATCGCGCAATAAAAAGATCACCCGGTGTTTGTCATCCAGTTCGCTCAACGCCTCGTCAATGAGCCGCGCAGTCTCGTTCCGGCCCACAAGTTGTTCGGGTGACTCCCGCCAGTCGGCGATGTATTCCGGGTGCGCCACCGTGTCGTAGCTTTCCTGCGGCTCGGTGTTCGCTTCCAATGAGACCATGGGCAGACCCTTGCGTTTGCGGAGCACTTTCAGAGCGGCATAGGTGGCGATACGCTGTAGCCAGGTGGCAAAGCTCGCTTCCTCGCGGAAGCTGCTGAGGTTTTCCACAACGCTCAGCAAAGTTTGCTGGGTTACATCTTCCGCGTCCTGATCGTTTCCCGTGATTCTCCGGGCAAGGGTGTAAACCCGCCGCTCGTGGCTGGTCACCAGCGTCTCGAACGCCGCGAGATCGCCCGCCTTGGCCCGGCGGACCAAGTCGGCGGCGTCCGTTTTGTTCGTTGGAGCATCAATTGTCATAATCGCAGCGGCACGCGCTGATTGTTACTCGAACAGAACGGATACGGCGAGCATGAACTTTGCACCGCTTGATGCCTCGCGGACAAAAAAGTGTAACCTTTCCTCTCGATGCGGCTCGGTTCTCTCAGTTCGAGGCGCTCTGCGAATTGCGGAAGAGCCGCATCTGAATTGTTGTCTGTTAGCTTTTTCGTGGCGCTGTGCTGCCGTTGCCGCCACTGGCGGACATCAATCGAAACTCTGTTTATGTTGATTTACATCATCATTCTGGCTGGGAGCTTTGTCTTTTTGACCGGCTCGGCGTTGCTCGCGCTGCGGTGGGCGTTGCGCACGGGACAATTGCGCGACAGCCGCAAGACAGCCCTGCTGGTTTTTGATGAAGACGAACCCATCGGCAGAATGACCGACCATTTTCCCGGACGACCGCTGCCTCCGGCGGACTCAAGCAGCCCACCCATTTCCAAATGAATTCCCAATCCAGTCCGTCTCTGCGTCAAGCGCTCACGCCGGCCGACAACGACTCGTCACCTGAACGCAAAGCGTTGTTGGCTGAGATTGACGCCTCGTGCCGCCGCCCGGTTCTTTTCATGTTTGCCAACGGCTTGCTTTGGCTCATGGCGGGCACGGCGCTGGCGCTGCTGACCTCTTACAAGATGCATGCGCCGGATTTTCTCGCGGACTGGTCGTGGCTCACGTTTGGCCGCGTGCGTCCAGCGCATCTCAACACGATGGTTTACGGCTTCGCCTCGCAAGCGGCCATCGGCGTGGCGATCTGGCTGATGTGCCGGCTGGGGCGTGTGCCGTTTATGCAGGGCGGACTGGTCGTCGGGGCAACGATTTTTTGGAACATCGGTGTGACCGCAGGCATCGTGGGAATTCTTGCGGGCGACAGCACGAGCATCGAGTGGCTGGAGATGCCGGGTTACGCCGCCTACATTCTTTTCATCGCCTACGCGTTGATCGCCATTTGGGCCATCATCGCATTCCGGTTTCGGCGGGAGCGGCATCTCTACGTGTCGCAATGGTATCTGCTCGCGGCCCTGTTCTGGTTTCCGTGGCTCTACTCGGCGGCGAACATGATGCTTGTGATTGATCCGGTGCGCGGCACGGTGCAGGGGGCGGTGAACTGGTGGTTTGCCCACAACGTCCTCGGCCTGTGGTTCACCCCGATTGGACTGGCGGCGATTTACTATTTCATCCCGAAAGTCATCGGGCGTCCCATCCACAGCTATTTTCTTTCGACGCTGGGATTCTGGTCACTCGCGCTGTTCTACAACTGGGCGGGGATACATCATCTCATCGGCGGGCCGATGCCGGCGTGGCTCATCACGGTGAGCGTTGTCGCCAGCATGATGATGATAATTCCGGTGGTGACGGTCGCCATCAACCATCACATGACGATGGTGGGGCATTTCAAGAAGCTCAAATACAGTCCCACGCTCCGCTTCATCGTGTTTGGCGCGATGAGTTACACGGTCGTCAGTCTGCAAGGGTCGTCCATGGCCATTCGTTCGCTGAACGAAGTCACCCACTTCACGCATTACACCATCGCTCACGCGCATCTCGGAGTTTATGCGTTCTTCACGATGGTGATGTTCGGCTCGATGTATTACATCGTCCCGCGCCTCGCGTTGCGCGAGTGGCCTTCCGCGCGGCTCATCTCCGTTCACTTTTGGACGACGGCGTTGGGCATCGTGCTTTACGTCGTGCCGCTCTCGGTTGGTGGCGTGTTGCAGGGCCTGGCCATGAACAACCCCGACATTCCTTTTTTGAAGACGGTGGAACTCACCAAGCCCTATCTCGTCACCCGCACTTTCGCGGGAATCTTAATGACTGTCGGACACACTGCCTTTGCGGTGAACTTCGTCTGGATTCTCGCGCGCCGCCGAAAAGCGTATCAACCACCCGTCCCGTTCATCGCCGCCGGACTGCAACAGGAAGCCGTTGTGCAATTGGGAAAGGACATCTGAGTCATGAAATACGGACCACTCCTTTTCCTCGGTATCTTCCTCACTCTCGCATCCTCGTGGGTGGGGCTGACAGTGATTCCCCAAATGCAATTCGGCGGTCTCCAAACCACGAAGATCGAGGAGACGGGGCGGGACTATCCGCTCGACACCTGGGGCGCGGCGTCGAAAGGCCGGGAAATTTACCGCGCCAACGGCTGCATTTACTGCCATAGCCAGCAGGTGCGTCCGCAAGGTTTTGGCGCGGACATCGAACGTGGCTGGGGCACGCGTCGCAGCGTCAGCCGCGATTACCTTTACGACAAACCCGTTTTTCTCGGCACGATGCGGACTGGCCCGGACTTGACCAACATCGGTCAACGCCAACCGAGCGTGGATTGGCACTTGAGCCATCTTTACGACCCGCAAATCACATCAAAGGGTTCGACGATGCCGCCATTTCGTTTCCTATTCGAGCAGCGCAAAATCGGCGTGAAGCCATCGCCCCACGCGCTCAAACTTACCGGAGAGTTCGCCCCGCCTCCCGGCTACGAAGTTGTGCCGACCGAAAACGCGAAGGATCTTGTGGCCTACCTCTTGAGTCTGAGAGCCGATGCTGCCCTTCCCGAAGCGCCGATTGGCAAATGAGTTTCTCGCGATGAAACCGACTTCCAATCCACCGCCAGCCCCGAAGCTCGATCCTCACGAAGATCACGAACTGCATGACGTGATGCAGATTCACACCGCGATCCTGCGTCGCGAGAAGGCCGAGCCGCAGGAAGGACTTGAGCCGATGCCCATCTGGCTGGCTGCGCTTTTCGGCGCTTTGCTGCTCTGGGGCGGCTATTACCTGGGCCGTTACAACGGCGGCTTCAAGGCGCTCGTTTTCGACGAAAAGTCATCTGGTCTTCCCATCATGGCCGCAAAGCCGCCGGGAAGTGTGGACATGGTGGTGCTCGGCAAGCGCACCTATACCGCCATGTGCGCGCCGTGCCATCAGGAAACGGGACTTGGCTTGCCCGGCCAGTTCCCGCCGCTGGCGGGTTCGGATTGGGTGAACACCGCCGGACATGCCCGGCTCGTGCGAATCGTTCTGAACGGCCTCACCGGCCCGATGGAAGTCAACGGCCAGCCCTTCAACAACTCCATGCCGCCGTGGCGGGATTCCATCACCGATGAACAAGTTGCCGCCGTGCTCACCTACGTCCGCCAGTCTTGGGGAAACAAAGCCGCCGCCGTTCCCGTGGACGACGTGAAAGCCATCCGCGACAGCACCAAAGACCGCGCCAATCAGCCTTGGACCGCTGATTTGCTCAAGGCCACGCCGGAAAGCGAGTGAGCCGCGAATGAAATCCAACGCTCAGGCAGTCTTCGACCGGTGCGCTTACTGCGACGCGCCGCTGCCGGAGGAAACGGTCTGCGACCAGAAAAGTTGTTGCGCCACATCGGCGAAATACTGCTGCTACGGCTGCCGGTTGCTCGGCGAAGGCGGCTCGAAATCGCGCGATGCGAACACCTCCGAGCGCGGTCCGTGGTTCAAAGTCGGCATCGGCGCGGCCATTGCCGGGCAAGCCATGTTGCTTGGCCTCGCCGTGAATTTGACACCGCCTGAAGGTTTGACCCGCTGGGTTCTTCACCTAGCCTTGATGGCGTCATCCGTCGCTGTGCTGGCAGTGTTGGGCGGGCCGCTGTTTGCTGCCGCGTGGGAAGCCGTGCGCGCTCGCCGCATCACCATCGAGCTGCTTTTTCTCTCCGGCATCGTGGGCGCGCTTGGTGCGTCGCTTTACTCCACCTTCACCGGCATCGGTGCGGTCTATTACGAAGTCGTGGCCGTGCTCCTCACCGTCTATGCCGTGGGCAAGTCCCTCGGCGCGCAATCCCGCGTCCGCGCAATCGCCGAATCTCACAAACTGCTCGACACTTTCGACACTTGCCGCGTCGTTGACTCGGATGGTCACGCGAAAACTTGCCGGGTTGCGGCCATTGCGCCGGGCAACACCGTGCTCGTCCACGCGGGCGAACCCATTCCCATTGACGGCCAAATTTTGACGGGTGAAGCCTTCGTGCGCGAGACACCGCTGACCGGCGAACCGTTCGCCGTCGTGCGCCGCGCCGGGGATTTCGTTTTCGCTGGTTCGTTCTCCGAAGATGGTGACTTGTGCATTCTTGCAGCCTCCCTTGGCAGAACCCGCCGTCTCGACCAGCTTGTTGCTCTCACCCACGCGGCGCAACAGACTCCATCTTGTCTGCAAGCGGAGGCCGACCGCATAGTTCGATGGTTTTTACCTCTGGTGTTGCTCGTTGCGGCGACGACGTTCGCCTTCTGGACGTGGCGCGCGGGATGGAGCACGGGCTTGTTCAATTCGCTGGCCGTCCTGCTGGTTGCCTGCCCGTGCGCGATGGGCCTGGCCACGCCCATCGCTCTTTGGAACGCCCTCGCGCATCTGGCTGAACGCGGTCTTGCTCCGCGCAACTCCGATGTGATTGCCCGACTTGCCGACGCCAGTCATGTCGTCTTCGACAAGACCGGCACACTGAGCGAGGAAGAATTGTCGCTCATTGACATGGCCGTGGTTGAAACCTTGATGTCGCGCGGCGTGTTGGGCGACGTGCTACGCGCACTGGCTCAACGCGCGCCGCACCCGGTGTCGCGCGCTTTCGCCCGCCTCGAATCAGCGGGCGCGAGCGTTACGTTCAAGTCCATCAAACTTGTGCCCGCCAAAGGCATCGAGGCATGGATCGAACTTGGGGACGGGAAGGAGCTTCATCTGCGCGTTGGGCAGCGCGATTTCGTGGGGGACACTCAGGGTGAAACACGATTGCTCTCGCAGCTCCGCAACCAACCAGGCGATCATCTGGTTTACGTCGCGGTAGACGGTCAACTCACCGCCGTTTGTGCGGTGCGTGAACGCCTCCGCAACTCGGCGACTGAAACCGTGGCCAGACTCCAGCAACTCGGCGTGGCTACTTCCGTCCTCACCGGCGACCGTCCCGAACGCGCCGCCAGGCTGGGTCTCGCACGGGCTGAAGGCAGCCTCACGCCCGAGGACAAATCGCAGCGCGTTGCCCGATTGCGCGCGGTTGGGCAGACCGTTGTCTTTGTCGGTGATGGCGTGAATGACGCGCCTGCCTTGCGCGCCGCGAACCTCGGCATCGCCCTCGACCATGGGGCGGGACTGGCTACGGCCAACGCGGACGCGGTGCTCTACGGCGGCGATCTTACGGTGCTGCCTTGGGCAATTCAGTTCGCCCGCCATGTGCGTCAAGGGATTCGCGCGAACTTGATTTTTGCGGCGACCTACAACCTCATCGGCATCGCGCTGGCGGCGACGGGTCTTCTGCATCCGGTCGCCGCCGCGTTGTTGATGGTGTGTTCGAGCGCCATCGTCTCCTGGCGCGCGGCGCGTTTGACGAATCGCGATGAAGAAGCCTGTGCGTGCCCTCCCGCCGCGCTGCCCGCAGGCAATGCGCCTTCGCCGCTCCAAATGAAGCGGCAAGTCGCCTACGGAATTCTTTTGGCAATGCAAGGCCCGTTTGTTGCGTGGCTCGGACACCTTTCTTTCAGCGCGGGCGCGGCCACGGTCATTGGATTTTCCCTCGGAGGCATCGCGCTCGCACGATTGCACAGCCGCAACTCCGACCTGCAATCACTTGCCGCAATGACCTTCACCATGCTCGCGCTGGGCAATTGGGGCATGTTGCTGGGATGGTGGATGGACGCTGGATTTCGCCCCGTGATGCAGTCGGGCGTTTGTCTCTGCTGCAATGCTCACGCCTACTTCGCGTTGAATGGCTGGCATGTGCCTTGGATGTATGTCGGGATGGTCACCTTTGGTGTTCCGCCGATGCTGTGGACGCCGCCGTCGCGCCTGAATCGCCTGAGCCGATGGATGATTGGGCTTCTTGCAACCGTGGGAATGATTGCAGGCATGTCCTTCGGCGCGAAGATTGCGTTGAAATGGGCTGGCCCGCTGCATCCGCAGCAATTCCTCCTCGCCCTCGGCGGCATGACATTCGGCATGTTGGCCGGAATGATTTTCTTTTGCGAACTGGCGCGGACACTTGCAACAAACTTCCGCCCAAACCATGAACGAACTCGGGTGAACGGTTCATTTCAAAACCTTCCCGGCGACAACATTCATTCGACCATGCCACGCCGGGAGTTGAAACCCCGTGCTGGCAGTTTCCTCCGCTTGTAACTATTTCTGTGCTCGCGGCTCGGTAGCAGGTGAACGAATTGAATCTGATTGATATGAAAAACAAAACGAACAGCACAATAACCGACCTCATGAAAGAAGCCTACGCCGCCGAACTCGAAACGGTGGAAAACTACCTCGCCAACTCCGTCTGGCTGGACGGGTTGGGCGCGCAGGAAGTCGCCGAATCCCTTGCCGAGGACGTGACGGAGGAACTCGGCCACGCGACGAAGCTCGCGCACCGGCTCAAACAACTCGGCGTGTGCCCGCCGGGTTCGCTCCAACTCGCGCGCAACCAGAAGACGCTTCAACCACCGAAAGACTCGACCGACGTGCGCAGTGTGGTTGAAGGCGTGCTGGAGGCCGAGAACGCGGCCATCAACCATTACCAGCGGCTCATCGCGGCCTGCGACGGGAAGGATCACGTTACGCAGGACCTTGCCATTGGAATTCTGGCCAACGAGGAGGAGCACCGCTGCTTATTTGAAGGCTTCCTCAAGAGTCTCGCGAAAGACGGTGTGAAACGGCAGTGATGCCTCGCGTCACGTGGTCTCAACCACCCGTCGCGTATGAACATAACCACATTCAAACATCTGGGTCGGGCGCTGCTGGCGTCACTGTGCCTCACGGTATCAAACGCCGCCGACCAACCTGGTTCGCCAAAAACACCGCCACCCGCGCAAACAGTGGTGCACAACGTCGACGCGGGTGAGGCACAGAAGCTTATTGCAGAGAAGCAACTCGTCGTCCTCGACATTCGGACGCCGGAAGAGTTCCAGGCGGGACATGTCGCCGGAGCGACGAACATCAACTTCCGCGCGCCGGACTTCGCGAAGCAAATCGCCGCGCTGCCGAAGGGCAAGACCTATTTGCTCCACTGCGCCTCTGGCAACCGCAGCACGCAGTCTTTGCCCGTGTTCAATAAGCTTGAATTCTCATCCTTGTATCACTTGGACGGCGGCATGAAGGCGTGGGAGAAGGCGGGTCTGCCGGTGACAAAGTGATGCGCTCGTGAAGACGAAGGAATCGCGAGCCTGTGATTGGTCCGAAGATGCGATGGAATTCATGGCGCGCGTATTCGCGGCGCTTGGCGAGCCGATGCGTCTGCGTTTGCTCGATGCGCTGTCTGCGGGTGAGCGGAGCGTAAATGAACTTGTCGCCGCCACGGGCACGAGCCAGCCGAACGCCTCCAAGCACTTGAGCGTGCTCGTCAACGCCGGAATGCTTCTGCGGCGAAAGGAAGGGGTTAAGGTCTGCTATTCTTTGGCCGGGGAGATGCCACTCCGGCTTGTCAGCCTGATGCGGGCCGCTGAACTGCGGCAGCTCCGTGGAAACTCCCGCCTCTGTCTAACGCCGGACAAAAGCGCGCAGTGAATTTCTGCGCCGAAACAAACGACGTCCGTCGGGGACGGAATGGAAGAAGAATTGCGCGAGTTTAAGGAAACAGCCTGCGAGCCATAAGCCCAGTTGTGGTGCTTCGCGTCCCTTCGACATCTGCTAACTCGACTCGCGCGTGTCCGGCTTCCGCCCGTTTCGCTTCGTTGTAACCTTTCTGCGACCTGTGGCTCGGTTCAAGTTGTATCGAAAAACTATTTGTGAAAGGACACGAAAATGAACACGACCATGAAATCACTCACCACGTTCGCGGCAGCCTTCGCGCTGCTGGCAGCCATCACCGCGACGGCTCAACCCTATGGACGAGGTCGGGCCGCGAAAGCTTTGACCCCCGAAGCCAGGCAAGCCCTCGTCGAATCGCTGGCCGGACCCGATGGCGAATATGCCGCGCACGCCGCGTATTCCGCAGTCATCGCGAAGTTCGGCGAGTTGCAGCCGTACGCGAACATCCGCGAAGCCGAGGCCCGTCACATCGCGGCCTTGGAGCGGCAGTTGGAGAAATACGGCGTGCCGCTGCCCGCGAACGAATACGCTGGCAAGGTGAAGGCCCCTGACAGTCCGCTCGCTGCCGCAAAAGATGAAGTGAAAGCCGAGGAAAGAAACGTCGCGCTCTACGACCGGCTGTTCATCAAGGTTAAAGCGTATCCCGACCTGACGCGCGTTTTCACGAATCTCAGGCGCGCGTCTCAGGAAAATCACCTGCCCGCATTCAAGTCCGCAGTTGAAAACGGCGGGCGGATCGACAACTACAAGGGTGGCAGTGGGCCAGGTCAAGGCCGTGGGCGCGGGGCGAAGTCGGCTTTGAGCATACCGACCGCGCCCGCATCGGCACCGGCGACGGTAGTGGTCGATGCGGACAAGTTCCTGCAATTGTTCGGTTCGGCGGGCGTGGAAGAACAGAGCCGGGTGGGCAAAGCCGCTCAGGCAATTCGGGGTGGAGAACTACGGTGCCGCTGTAGATATTCTCCAAAAACTGCTCACCGAGGGACATCTGACTCCGCAGCAAAAGGAACTCGCGGCCGGGACAATGACGGAACTACAGAAGTCGAAGCCGACGAAACCCTGAGCGGTTCGCCGGAACCGGTCGATTCCAAGTCCCAGGGAGAAGCGTGAAGAGTTCAACATGCGAACTGTGGATAGAATCATGAGCGACCAGAACACCAGGATGGACGCGGCAATCCATCCGGTCCTAACCCAAATTTTTCACAACTTGATTGAAGGAAACGGCGATGCGAGCGTCAGAAGGCTTGATTTTATTGAGCGCAATGAAAACACCCACTCCCACCGTTCCGCCAACAGACTGTCACGCTCAACCGCTGCTCTTTGCCGACCTCGGCTCGCGCCAGGTCGTCGCCGATTTTTCCGGCGGCTACCTCTCCAGCGACGGCGGCGCGCTGCTCCTGCGCCAACTGGATCGCGGCTTGGGCGTGACCCGCACGCTGGCCCAGGCTTTCACCGATCGGCGCGATCCGCGTTATTGCGACCACACACTCGAACAGTTGCTGGCCCAACGGTTGCATGGACTGGCGCTGGGCTACGAGGACCTCAACGATCACGACACGCTCCGGCGCGATCCGCTCCTGGCCGCCGCCTGCGACAAGGCCGACCCGCTGGGGCGCGACCGCTTGCGCGCCGCCGACGCCGGCGCGGCCCTGGCCGGCAGCGCCACGCTCAATCGCCTCGAGCTGGGCAACCATCGTCATGACCGCACGCACAAGATCACCCACGACCCCGCGCGGATCGAAGCCGCGTTGCTCGAGCTGGGCGTGCGGTGTCTGGACCAGCACGCGCGCGAACTCATCGTGGACCTGGACGCGATGGGGCACTTGCTCCACGGGCAGCAGGAAGGCCGGCACTTCAACGCCTACTACGACGGCTATTGTTACCTGCCGCTCTACGTCTTCGTCGGCGACGTGCCGCTCTGGGCGCAACTCCGGCCCGGGATCAGCGACGCGGCCGAAGGGGTCGTGCCGGCGCTGGCGAAAATCATCGCGGCGATCCGGAAGCGCTGCAAGAAGGCGCGGATCATTGTGCGGGGCGACAGCGGCTTTGCGCGGGAAGAAATCATGGCCTGGTGCGAGGCCCAGCCGCGCGTGGTCTATTACTGTCTGGGCCTGGCCGGCAATGCCCGCTTGCTGGAAATGATTCCCGACCTGCTGGCGGCGGCGCGGGCGCGGCGTTGTCTGACCGGCGCGCCCAGTGCCCGCGCGTTTGCCGATCTGGAATATCAAACGCTTACGAGTTGGACTCGCCCGCGGCGGGTGGTGGCCAAGGCCGAAGTGATGGCGGCGGGCGACAACCCGCGTTTCGTGGTGACCAATCTGCCGGCGGAAGGTTTTCGCGGTGAGGATCGGCACCGCTTCAGTGCGGCGCGACTCTATGAAGAAGTTTATTGCGGGCGGGGCGAGATGGAAAACGTGCTCAAGCAACAGACGCTGGGATTGTCGGCCGACCGGCTCTCGACGCAACATCTGGGGAGCAATCAATTGCGACTCTGGCTGGCGACGCTGGGGTATCTGCTGTTGGAGCGGTTGCGGAGCGTGGGATTGCGCGGGAGCGAACTGGCGCGGGCGACGGTGGGCACGATTCGCGTGCGACTCTTGAAAGTGGCGGCGAGCGTGACGGTGAGTGTGCGCCGGGTGTGGGTGCGGTTGAGTTCGACGTTTCCGCTGTCGGAGTTATATCGGCAATGCGCGCGGCGACTGGGCGGCGTGGCGGCGGGCGCGACGTAGGCTGGGAGGTTCAACCCCAAAAGCGGAGAGCGCCGCCGGGCGAGTGGAAGAGGTGTCTTCAAAATCGGTGCAAAAACGCGAAAAATGAGCGCGCCCCGAGCCGTTGGGGCGTGGGCCACGCACCATTTCCCCAAAACCGGTCCCCGCGTCCCTTTTCCCATCCAAAATCACCACCCACCACCCGCTTCACAAAAACGTGTGAAATATGCAGGCTAACTCGATTTTTCAGGGATCTGTTTCGCGCGTTACGGAATCCGGCCACGCTATACTTTGCGCTCATCGGAAATCTCATCCTGCTGTTTTGCGTCGCGGTATTTCACACAGTGGAATCAGGCGCAAACCCGGCGGTGCGAACATGGCTGGATTCGGCCTGGTGGGGTGTGACCACGGTAACGACCGTTGGATATGGGGATGTCGTTCCAGTCACGACCGTCGGCCGAATTGCTGGCATCGTGTTGATGATCGCAGGCGTGAGTCTTTTTGTTGGATTCACCGGGTTGGTGGCGTCCGGGCTGCATTCCCGAATGCAGGATGAAATCAAACACAGTGAGCGGGTCACGTTCCGCGAGTATCAGAGAGTGATGGTGGAACTCGCTCGAATCTCCAAACAAATCGCCAAATTGCAACCCAATGGCACGAGCCAAGAGCCCGGCTTGCCAGCCTCGGCTGACAAGCCGCGCGTCGTTTGACTTTTCTAAATTCGGTTCACCTCACCAATTGCTAACAAATCCTGCCGCCATCTGTAATGAAGGATCGCTCACCAACATTCGCCATCGCTTGTTCGTTGGCGTGCGGCGCAAGTTTGATGTCACCCTGCGCGGCTGTGGGCGGCGATTCGCCTCTCAATCCGGCGGACTTGGCTTTCTCACCTCGCGCCGCCCTTTCGCTTCGGTGGGAAAACGACACGTTCGCGGGTCAGGACGAGAATTACTCCAATGGCATTTCGCTGGCCTTGACGCGCAACGGTCGTGGCTGGCTGGGTGGCATCTGGAATTTCTTCGGCGCGGATGGAGACCGCTACCTTCACGGTTACGACTTCGGCCAAATCATCGTCACGCCCGCCGACATCAACCGCGCTGTGCCCGACCCGAACGACCGGCCATATTCAGGGTTGCTCTACTTCGCGGCTTCCACTCACTTTATCCGGGAAAACCGCTTTCACGGGCTCAAGTTCATCACCGGCGTCGTCGGGCCGTATTCGTTCGCCGAGGAAACCCAGCGCGAGGTGCATCGCCTCAGCGGCAGCCCCATCCCGCAGGGCTGGGACTACCAACTGAAGACGGAGCCAATTTTCAACATGGTTTACGAACATCGCCGCCGGTATGACCTCTTTCAAACGGAATCCGGCTTTGGGTCGCAGGTGATTCTTATGGCTGGCGCGATGCTCGGCAACGTGCTCATTCAAGGCCAGGCCGGGGCGCAACTTCGGCTGGGCTACAACCTGCCGAACGACTTCGGCACAACGTTGATGCGCGGCCTCGGCAATCTGCCTTTCCCGCGCGAGAACCTCGATTCACTGAAGGCGCCACCTTTTGGCGCTTACCTGTTCGCTGGCGGTGGAGCGAATCTCGTCGCGCGCAATCTCGCGCTCGACGGGAACACGTTTCGCGACAGTCGCAGCGTGGACAAACGACCGTTCTTTCCGGGTGCCGAGTTTGGAGCCTCGGTCGTCACGCGGCGATTCCAAGCCACGTTTTCTTACGTAATCTGGGGCAGGGAGTTTTATGGTCAGCAAAGGCACTCGGAGTTCGGCGCGGTGACGGTGAGTTATTTCTTTTGATCTCATCCCACGACTGTTGGTTGTAACTTTAGTGCGGCTCGCGGCTCAACCTTGTTATGAATGCAGAAGAATCACTCTCAAACGCGAGTCCGGGAACGTCGAAGCTCCTGGCCAGAGTCCTCGCGCCGGTGGATTTCTCTGAAGGGTCGCGAAAGGCGGTTCGCTACGCCGGTGTGTTGGCTGCGCCATTCGGGGCAACCGTTTGCGTGGCTTGCATCGTCGCGCCCGTCGTGGCGCTGGAGGCGCTATCCGCTTTGGGACTGGCGGAATCGAACGAGGTCGCCGCAGAGAATTGTGAAGCCAAACTGCGTGCGATGGCGCAGGACGAATTGGGCGAGTCCATCAAGGCCGAATTTGAAGTCGTCGTCGGCGACCCCCTGAATGAAATCATACGCTTGGCCCGCGAACGGGAAGCCGACCTCATCGTGATGTCCACGCACGGCTACACCGGGCTGAAGCACGCTTTCCTCGGCAGCACAACGGAGCATGTGGTCCGGCAGTCGCCCTGCCCGGTGCTGGTCGTCCGCGAGCGGGAGCGAGATTTTGTCGCGCCTGATTCAGCCGTGGTAGAGCCGGTGAACCGGCAGCACCAGCCAGATTCCATGCCTTGAACACAGTCGCTCTCAATCAACAATGAAACCTATGGCAAAACAAAAGAAATCCACAACGAAGACCGCCGCCAGCCCGGCGCTGGTCCATTTCGAGTTCGTCCATCCCACAGCGCAAAGTGTCTGCATCGCTGGCACGTTCAACGACTGGCATTGCTCGGCGACGCCGATGATTGCGCTGGGCGAAGGCCGCTGGGCGAAGGAACTTCTACTCCCGCCCGGCACTTATGAATACCGCCTTGTCGTGGATGGCGAATGGGTTGGCGACCCCAAAGCTAATGAAACGGTGACAAACCCATTCGGTAGTCACAACATCCTCCTGCGAGTGCAGCCGTCGGCTTGAATAGTATGATGAAAGGACAGTACTGCTATGAATCACGAAATTCAGACGTTTGATTTGCGCGAAGAATATGCACGGAACTCCGAGCCTTGGGAGCCGTTCTCCAAGATCGTCTATGCCGCGGATCAATTGACTCCGGGTGGCGAGTTGGCGCTGGTCGCCTCGTTCGAGCCTGTGATCTTGTTGCGCCTCTTGAAGTGCATGGGCTTTGAGCAGCACACGATCCAGGCGAAGCCAGGTCTGTGGGAGATCGTGGTTCGCAAAAGCACCGCCGCCACCGCTCAGAACGTTTGTCAACAGCGCGGGGAAATCGATCTGGATTTGCGCGGATTGGCCCAGTTGCCGCCCATGATGAAGATTTGCCAGGCTTTCGCCTTGTTACCCTGGAAAGCGACCGTCCGCATTCGCACGGATGCCCGGCCCGAACCTTGCCCGTCCGATGTGCTGGCGGAAGGGATTTCCAGGCGTGTGGAGCCGCAGCCGGATGGAACGTTTCACAGCACCATCCGAGATACGAACAAACCATGACGATGCTGAACCATTTCTTTGCCCGACTCACAGTCCGCCGCGCTGTGAACGACACCGAACACGATGGGGCGCGACATGCCTTTCCGGAACTGAAAGCAAGGGCTGCGATGCCATTCGCGATACGATGGTCAGCCCTGACCTTCGCCATCGCCTTTTCCAGTGTCATGACTCTCGCCGGGCCGCCCGGCGAAACGCGGGAGGGCCTGACCTTGCAGCAGTGCCTTGAACTGGCGCTCAAGAAGAACCCAGCACTGGCGGTGCAGACGGCGAAATCTGCGGAAGCCGAATCCGATTATCGAGCGGCGCGCGCCGGGCTGCTGCCCAAATTATCGGCCACCGGCTATGCCAATTACCTGGACGAAGACCGCTTAAGCCCGGCGGGCAGCGCGTTGCCTGGAGTCTCGCTTTTCGGTCGCGAGGCTTATGGTGGCCTGATTGCCCGGCAGTTGCTGTTTGATGGTGGCAAAACGACGGCGTCCCGGCGGGCTGCCGCTCATGGCGCAAAGCTCAAACAGATGGACCTCGACGCGGCCCGAGACGAAACTGTGTATCAGGTGAGCCGGGCTTTCTTCCAAGCCGTGGAAGCCCGGGAACTGGTGCCAGTGGCCGAAGAGGCACTCAAGCGCCAGCAGCAGTTCGAAACGCTGACGGCTGACTTCTTGAAGGCAGGCAAAGCGACCCGATTGGACGGTTTGAAGGCCGAAGCTGCGCGCCTTGATGCCGAAAGAATCGTGTTTTCAGCCCGCGAACTGGAGACGCTGGCCGGAGTACGGCTGGCGCAGATGATTGGCCTCGACAGCGACGTTTCGATTCGACCTGCGGGCGAGTTGCCGCGTGATTTTGCCCAGCCTGCGGGGCAGACAGATCTGGTGCAAGTTACCCTGGAGCAAAATCCCGACCTCAAAAGCGCGGCGCTACAAATGAAGCAAGCCGAGGAAAGCGTCCGCTCCGCCCGTGGCTCCTATCTGCCCGAAGTAAGTTTGCTAGGCAGCTACGGTTATCGGGACCGGGATGTCGGTGGCGGTGCTCCGGAATGGACGATTGGCGCGGTCGCCAGTTGGTCGCTGTTCGACGGCGGCCTCATCAGTGCGCAGGTGAACAAGGCCAAGGCACGTTTGGCGCAAGCGGAACAGTCCAGGCGCGCACTCGAACTCGAGGTTCTGGCGCAAATGCGCGAAGCGCTCAGTGCCTGGCGCATCGCCCACTCCGATTTACAGGCGGCCCTCAAGCTGGTGGAGACGGGGCGGGAATCCGTCAAGACGGCGGAGACCTTGTATCGCGCGGGCAAGGCCACGGCCCTGGATGTCCTCACTGCCCAGGCGGATCTGGCGCGGGCCGAAGGAACCTTGGTGCAGATCGCCACCGGTTACGCCGTATCGCGCGCGCGCCTGCTCAGACTCACCGGTGGAAAACTCGAGACGACATCCAAACCATGACGCAAAGAAAACTCCCATGAAACTACCCCGACAGATCTGGATTGCCGCAATAGCTATTCCCCTTTTGCTTGCCTTTGGCTGGATGGCCACGACGAGCGGCCCGCTCGCGCCGACAAAAGTGACCGTGACCCCAGCCGCCAAGGGGGAAGTTTCCCCGGCCCTGTTCGGTATCGGCACCGTCGAGGCGCAACGAGCTTACCTCATCGGACCGACTGCCGCCGGCCGTGTGAAGCGCGTCCTGGTTGACGTGGGGGATACGGTCAAAGCCGGCCAACTATTGGCGGAGATGGACCCGGTGGATCTC
Source organism: Limisphaerales bacterium (assembly GCA_044226545.1). GTDB lineage: Bacteria > Verrucomicrobiota > Verrucomicrobiia > Limisphaerales > SXQI01 > DASVNK01. The sequence continues at coordinate 26,618 of JBGAGW010000012.1, read as the reverse complement.
GACAAACGGGTGGCCTCCACCGACGCGGCGGTCGCCCGGGGACGCAGCAGCGTGGTGGCGGCTGAGGCTCAGGTCAACGACGCCAAAAGCCGGCAGGGATTTGCATCCACAGAAGCAATCCGCGCCCTGGATCTGGGCAAGACGGGAGCTATCAATCAGAGCGACGTGGATGGCAAGGTGCAACTACAGCAATCGGCGGACGCTCAACTCGCCGCCGCCGAAGCTGCATTGGCCGCAGCCCGGAGGGATCTCACCCGGCTCGACGCCGACCTCGGAGGGGCCGAACAGCAGCGGGAGAATCTCCGGCTCTCTGCTCCCGTGGACGGAGTGGTTACGTCGCGGGACGCCGAGCCTGGCTCAACCGTCGTGGCGGGGCAGGCGGTGATCAAACTGATAGACCCTGCCAGCTTGTGGGTAACGATGAGGTTGGATCAGGGGCGCTCCGCTGGCCTCCGAATGGGGCTGTCGGCTGAAATCACGCTCCGCTCCAATCCCCGGAAGCCTTTTGCCGGCAAAGTCGCCCGCGTCGAGCCGATCAGCGATAGCGTGACCGAGGAGCGGATTGCCAAAGTGTCTTTTGACAATCTGCCGCAAGATGTGTCCACCGGCGAAATGGCTGAGGTGACGCTGCGCCTGCCCACAGTCGGCGATGCGTTGATCGTGCCCAATGCCAGTCTGCGTCATCGTGGCGTTCAAGCGGGCGTCTGGCTGCGTGCCGACGGGAAGCTGCGCTTCGCGCCGGTGAAAACGGGGGCGGAAAGTCTCGATGGCAAGGTGCAGATTCTCGACGGGCTGAGCGCGGGCGACGAAGTGGTGGTTTACAGCGAGCGCGAACTCAAGGATAACAGCCGCATCAAGGTGGTTTCTTCCCTGGGAGGGAAAGCGAAATGATCAGCCTTGCCGGTCGGGACATCCTGCATTCCTGGAGCAAGTTCGCCCTCACCGGCTTCGGTTTGGGGCTGCTCATTGGTGTCACGTTCACCATGGCGGGTGTCTATCGCGGCATGGTGGACGACGCGAAAGTGCTGCTCAACAATAGCGGTGCCGATCTGTGGGTGGTGCAGAAGGACACGCTCGGCCCCTATGCCGAATCGTCCAGCATTCACGATGATCTCTATCGCGGTATTCTCGGAATGCCCGGCGTGGCGCAAGCCGCCAATGTCACCTATCTCACCATGCAGGTGCGCAAAGGCAGTACCGACGTGCGGACGATGGTGGTGGGCTTCGAGCCGGGCCAGCCGGGCGAGCCAGGCTACTTGCTGGCGGGCCGCCAGATTTCCCGCAGCCATTACGAAGCGGTGGCCGACGTGAAAACCGGCTTTGTACTGGGCGACCGCATTCGCATCCGTCGCCACGATTACACCGTGGTGGGGCTCACCCGCCGCATGGTGTCCTCCGGCGGTGATCCAATGGTGTTCGTCCCGCTCAAGGACGCGCAGGAGGCCCAGTTTCTCAAGGACAACGACGCCATCGTCAACGAGCGCGCCCGCACGGCCGCCAATCCCACGCTCAACCGCCCCGGCGTGCCGGGTTTGCTGGAGGCGATTAACGCGTCGCAAACCAGCAGCCACAACGTCAACACGGTGCTGGTGCGGGTTGCCGAAGGTCACTCGCCCGAAACGGTGGCGAAAACCATCCGCCGCTGGAAGCATTTGCAGGCGTACACCCGCGCGCAGATGGAAGACATCTTGATCGCCAAACTGATTGCCACGTCGGCCAAACAGATCGGCATGTTCCTGGTCATCCTGACCATCGTCAGCGCGGCCATCATCGCCTTTATCATCTACACCATGACCCTCGGCAAGATCCGGGAAATCGCAGTGTTAAAACTGATCGGTACCCACAACCGCACCATCGCCAGCATGATTCTGCAACAGGCGCTGGGGCTGGGGCTGATCGGCTTTGTCGTTGGCAAGATTGCCGCGACCATCTGGGCGCCGGGCTTCCCGAAATATGTGCTGCTTGAACCGCTGGACGCGGTCGGCGGCTTCGTCATCGTGATGATAGTCTGCGTTCTCGCCAGCACGCTGGCGATTCGCGTGGCGCTCAAGGTCGATCCCGCAACGGCGATTGGAGGCTGACATGGATAAAAGCGTTGGCATTCACATCGAAGGCTTGAGCAAACGTTACGGCGCGGGCGAGACCGCCGTCGATGCCCTCAAGGATGTGAACATGAATGTCGCTCCCGGCGAAGTGGTCGGCCTCATCGGTCCCAGCGGCTCCGGAAAGACCACTCTGCTCAAATGCCTCGGAGCCGTGATCGAACCGACGCGCGGTCGTATGACCCTGGGCGGCGAGGTCATCTACGACCACGGTTGGAAGATTTCCGACCTGCGGGTGCTGCGCCGGGATCGCATCGGCTTCATCTTCCAGGCCCCTTATCTCATCCCATTCCTTGATGCGACGGACAACGTGGCGCTGTTGCCCATGCTGGCGGGGCGGCCCAACAGCGAAGCCCGCGCCCGCGCCCTGGAGCTGCTACAGGCGCTCGACGTGGCGCACCGGGCTCGCGCGGAGACCTCCGAACTTTCCGGTGGCGAGCAACAGCGCATATCCATTGCCCGCGCGCTGGCCAACCGTCCGCCGGTAATCCTTGCCGACGAACCCACCGCGCCGTTGGACAGCGAACGGGCGCTGGCCGTGATGCGCATCCTCAACCAGATGGCCCGCCAATACCAGACCGCCATCATCGTCGTGACCCATGACGAAAAAATCATTCCCACATTCAAACGCATCTACAACATCCGCGACGGACGAACGATTGAGGAGGCGGGTGAGGGCCGGGAAATTGCATGAGCCACCGGCCTCCGACAAACCAGGACGGCCGGTTGCGCGACGCACGAACCATCGTGGCCTGAATGCCAGTCATGAATCTTACGAACTATGAAAGTGGGAATCCTGATCTCACAAGCCGAACCTGAAACCGTGTTCAACGCGCTGCGGCTCGCCAATTACAGCCTCAAGCAGGGCGACATTGTCCGAATTTTCCTCGTTGGCAAAGGCGTGGAACTCGACAAAATCAGCGACGCGAAGTTCAACGTGCCGGAGCAAGCCCAAGCTGTCTTAAACGCGGGCGGGCAGTTCCTCGCCTGCGGCACTTGTCTGAAACTCCGCGCATCGGAAGGCTCGGAAATGTGCCCGCTCTCCTCGCTCAAAGACCTCTACGAGATCATCCGGGATTCCGACCGGCTGGTGACGTTTTGAGATTATGAAATTGCGCGACAGCGGGATGCCCGACGAAGCGTATTGGGAAACATTGCTGGACGTGGACCTCATTCTCGACCGGCTGGGCGTGGAGGCCTTGCCGAAGGATTGGGCCGTGGGCCAGCGCGCCGAAGTGTATGTCGAAACGGGGCGCAAGGAATCCGCGGCTGCATTGCCGCTTCGATTTGTGTCGTGGCGCAGAGGGAAGCCCGGCGCGTTCGTCATGCAAGGCGGCAAAACCCGATGGCGCGAAATGAAGCCCGGGTTGCGCGGTTTGGAAACGATTGAAGTCGCGGCTGGATTCTCGGCGGGCGATGTCGTCTGCAAGCCGCGCGAGGCCAATCAGCCTTTGGCGGACGGGCAACGAGTTGCTTCGCCATGAATCAACAATTCAACACAACAACGGCACACTGCATGAACAACAGAATCCAAAATCGAAACGCTCACACGCAACGCCAACGTCGTCGCGTCTCGCTCCTCCTCTGCGTCGCGCTGGTCGGCGCGCTCGCTACCGGCTGCCGCGACTTGCGCAATGCGAAGGCTCATTCCCGTTCGCTGCACGCGGACGCATCGGCTTCATCACCGTCCGCACAAGCGGGCAACCAGCGCATCCCCGTGCCGCTGCTGCCGCGCATGGCCGAGCATCAACTCGAACAGATGCGCGACCATCTGGCGGCGATGCAGGAAATCACGACCGCGTTGTCCAAAAACGATTTTGCGGCGGTCGAGGTCGCGGCATCACGCATCGGTTACAGTGAGCAGATGGGGCAAATGTGCGAGCGGATGGGCGCGGGTGCGCCCGGCTTCAATGAATTGGCGCTCCAGTTTCATCACACTGCCGACACGATTGGCACGGCGGCCAGGCAGCGCGACGCCAACGCCACGCTCAAGGCCGTGGCGGCAACGCTCCAGACTTGTGTGAGTTGTCACGCCGTCTATCAGCAGCAAATCGTGGATGACGCCACCTGGAAAAAGATCATGAGCCGCCGCCAGAGCGCTACCGCCAAATGAACCTCGCGGCGCAGGACATCCGCCACAACCTCGGGCGCTTTGCGCTCACGGCGGTCGGCATCGGTTTGTTGCTGATGATCGTGCTGGGGATGAGCGGCATTTACCGGGGCATGATTGACGACGCGTTCATCGTGGTGGACCGCATCGGCGCGGACTTGTGGGTGGTGCAACGCGGCACGCGCGGACCGTTCGCCGAGATTTCCCGTCTGCCTGCCAACCTCGAACATCGCCTGCGCGCCGTGCCGGGCGTCGTGAGTGCGCGAACTTTTGTTTCCCACAACGTCCAGCGCGAATACCAAGGAAAGCCGCTGCGGATGAATGTCCACGGCCTCGCCTGGCCGGAAGACAAAGGCGCTTGGGTGACGCTTGTCGCCGGCCGGCCGCTGGGTCAAGCCCACTACGAAATGATTGCCGACGCGTCGCTCGGCCTGGCCTTGGGCGAGAAGATGGTTCTCGGCAAGGACACCTACACGGTCGTGTGCGTAACCAAAGGCATGGTGTCGTCCGGGGGTGATGGCATCGCGTTTCTCACCACGCAGGACGCGCAGGCGGTTCAATTTGATCTCTCCGGTGAGGCGATCCGGCTGGAGCGGGCGGCGCGCGTCCAGCGGGCCGTCGAGCAGGACATCGGCCAGGTGCAGCCGTTGTTGCTGGAGCGCGGCGGGGGATTGTCCTCCGGCATTCCCGCGCTTGCTCCTCCGATGGTCAGTGCCATCACCGTGCGCGTGGCGGATAGGGCGGATCTCGCGACGGTGGCGGCCACCATCGCCGGCTGGCCCGATGTGTCGGTTCACACGCGCGACGGCCAGGAACAACTCCCTTGTGTATGGCATGATCGACAAGGCGCGGCGGCAGATTGGCCTGTTCCGCGTCCTGCTCATCATCATTTCCACCATCATCATGGCGCTGATTCTCTACACGCTCACGTTGGACAAGATTCACGACATCGCAATGCTCAAGCTCATGGGCGCACGCAACTCCATGATCGCCGGCCTCATTCTCCAACAGGCGCTGTTGCTGGGTGCGCTCGGTTTCGGCATCGCGTGGTATTTGGGCGGCTGGATTTTCCCGAAGTTCCCGCGCCGGGTCTTGGTCACGGCGGAGGACTTGTGGGGGCTCCCCGTCGTGGTGGTGATCATCTCCGTCCTGTCGAGTCTGCTCGGTATCTGGAAGGCGATGCGCGTCGAGCCAAACAAAGTGCTCTCCTGATGAACCCGCCATCCACCACTACGCCCGCCATCGAAGTCTTCGACCTGACGAAGATTTACGGCAGCGGCAACACCGAAGTCGTGGCGATGAAGGACGCCAATCTGCGGGTGGCGAAAGGCGAGGTCATCGCGCTCCTTGGACCGAGCGGCGCGGGCAAATCCACGCTGCTGACCGCCATGGGACTCATCAATCCGCCCACGTCGGGACGCATCGTCATCGGCGGTGTGCCCGTGCGGACGGCTCGCAACCGCTGGTCAACCTGCGGGCCTTCCGTCGGCATCATCTTGGATTCGTCCTCCAGAAGGCAAACCTCATCCCGTTCCTGAACGCTTTGCAGAACGTGCAAGTCGCCCTCGAAATTAACGACGTGCCGCCCCAGTTGGCGCGGAAGCGCGCGCTGGAACTGCTCGATTACCTCGGCGTGGCCGACCGCGCTAACAATCTCCCGGACGCGCTCTCCGGTGGCCAGCAGCAGCGCGTGGCCGTGGCCCGCGCCTTGGCCAATGAGCCTAGCCTGATTCTTGCCGACGAACCCACCGCGGCGCTCGACAGCCATCGTGGTCGTCAAGTCATGGAGTTGTTCCGCAAAGTCGCGCACGAACGCGGTGCGGGCGTGATCGTCGTCACCCACGATCAGCGTTCGCTTGATGTCTTCGACCAAACTTACGAGATGGAGGACGGAGTGCTGCGAAATGGTTGAAGGAAATACTCGATCCCCGCTCTGTGTAACTTTTCGCCCAACCGCTGCTCAGTAACGCCCAACGATGACATGAAAGAACCCAATTGCGTATCCGCAACCTCTCGCGACGATGGCTGCGCCGAAGCCAAGGCCCGCTGGAATCCCTATCTCGTCGGCATCGGCATCGGCGTGCTGATTTGATTCGCGTTCGGCTTTGTGAATCAGCCGCTCGGCATTTCGACGGCGCTATCATCCGCTTCCAGTATTTGCGCTCTCCCAATCATGGGCAGCGAGGGCGTGGCGCAGAACGCCTACTGGGCCAAGACCCCGTTCAAGTGGGACGGCGGCATGTTGTTCTTCGTCGGCACATTTCTGGGCAGCCTGCTGAGCGTGCTGGTCAGCCACACGTTTCGGCTGGAGAAAGTTCCGGCGACGTGGTCGCAGCAATTCGGAGGTTCGACGTTAAAGCGACTGTTGGCGGCTTTCCTTGGTGGAATCATCATCATGTTCGGCGCACGCATGGCGGGTGGTTGCACGAGTGGACACGGCATCAGTGGTTCGCTCCAATTGGCGCTCAGCAGTTGGACCTTTTTCCTGACGATGTTCGCTTCTGGCATCGTGACGGCTCTGGTTCTCTTCCGCAAACGTGTGATCGCTTCCAAGTAAATCAACCTCTGCTTTTCAAAATCATGAATTTTCCTGTCACTGCTGAAACCGCCCGCTGGCTGGCCATTCCCATGGGCATCATTTTCGGGGTGCTGCTGCATCGCGGCGGCGTGGCCAATTACAACGTGATCGTGAACCAGTTTTGGTTCAAAGATTTCACCGTTCTCAAAATCATGTTCACCGCGATCATTGTCGGGGGCATCGGTGTCTTGCTGCTGAAGACCACGGGCCACGCGCAATACCACATCAAGCCCGCCAACATGCTCGGCGTCTCTCTGGGCGCAGCGCTCTTTGGCGTTGGCATGGTGCTCTACGGTTACTGTCCGGGCACGGGTGTGGCGGCCATGGCCACCGGAAGCATTCATGCGACGGTGGGTTTCGCCGGAAGGCTGGTCGGCGGCGTGCTCTACGCGCTGAGTTTCACCTGGATGGAGGCGAACATTCAAAAAGTCGCGGCGGTTGGGAAAGTTCGCCTGCCGGACATCACTGGCGTGTCGGATTGGGGCTGGTTTGTGATTCTCGCCGCCATCGCTGGCGTGGTGTTCTGGCTGGTGGAAACCCGCTTCAAGCCGGCAACACGCGCGGCGGTTTCAACCGGCAGCGGCAGCTCGACCTGAGACTTTGACCAAACTCAGACCCGACGAGGAACTCGGGCGACTAACCTCATCGCCCGAATTGCTTGTCGGCCTGTGCCGCTATTTCTGGTTTTGCGCCGGAGTGTTCGGACACGCGCCAGTCCCAGCGCGCGGGCTTGTGCCGTCGCGGAGAGCCTGCTTGTAACTTTTCCGAATCTCGCGGCTCAGTCACTGCAACCGACGCTTCGGCGTTGACGAGCACAATGTCCGTCAGCCGGTCGGGGCTTGGAAAAATTGAAACATGAAACAAATCGCTCTCGCTCATCGCGCTGGATTGGCAGCCGTCACGCTGTTCACAAGCTTGAACCTCGGTCTCGCGCAAACACCCGTTCTCAATCCCGCCACCGTGCGGACCAACGCGTTGCTCCCTTTATCCCCGATTCCGGACAAAATCCCCGGCGCGGACAAGGATACCACCGTGCTGGTGAGTTTGGGCAAGGAACTCTACTTCGAGAAGCGTCTCTCCAAGAACGGCACGCAATCCTGCAACACCTGTCATGCGGTGGACGGCGGGCGCGCGGGCGTGGACAACGAGCCGACTTCGCCCGGTGCATTCGGGAAACGCGGCGACCGCAATTCGCCCACGGTTTTCAACGCCGCGTTGCACATGGCGCAATTCTGGGATGGCCGAGCGCCTGATTTGAAGGAACAGGCCAAAGGTCCAATCCTCAATCCCGTTGAGATGGCGATGTCATCCGAACCAGAAGTCTTGGAACGTCTCAAGGCAGACAAGAATTACCCGCAGAAGTTCAAAACAGCGTTCTCAGGTGAGGGCGACCCCATCAATTACGAAAACGTCGCCAAAGCCATCGCGGCTTTCGAGCGCACGCTCATCACGCGCGACCGGTTGGATGATTTTCTAAAAGGCCAGGACGATGCGCTCACAACCGCGGAATTGCGCGGGCTCAATAGCTTTCTAACCGCCGGATGCACAGCCTGTCACAACGGCCCTCTGCTCGGCGGCAACACGTATCAGAAATCGGGCTTGCTCAAGCCGTATGCGAACCAAGGCGACTTGGGCCGGGCTGCTGTTACCAAAGATGACGACGACAAGTTCAAATTCAAAGTGCCGAGCTTGCGCAACATCGCAGTCACGCATCCTTATTTTCACGATGGCAAGGTCAGCACATTGCACGAGGCGGTGCGACAGATGGGCGAAATACAACTGGGGAAAGTGTTCACCAAAGAAGAAGAGGCGGACTTGGTGGCGTTCCTAAAAGCATTGACCGGAAAGGAGCTTCAAAGCGCGGCCACCGCGCCAAGCCAAAGCGACGCAAAGAAATTGTAACGGCAGGCCCGCCGCGAATCGCCGGCCCAGACATTTCATTCGGAGAAGAACATTATGCAACACAAACGAATTGTTATTGTCGGCGGCGTGGCCGCTGGCGCTTCGTGCGCCGCCCGCGCGCGTCGCCTCGACGAAACCGCCCAGATCACGGTGATCGAACGCGGGCCGGACGTTTCCTTCGCCAACTGCGGCCTGCCCTATTTCATCGGGGGCGAAATCAAGCAGCGCGACGCGCTGGCCGTGCAGACTCCGCAAACCCTCAAGGCGATGCTCGCACTGGACGTGCGCACCAGCACCGAAGCGATCGCCATTGACCGACCGGGCAAACGCGTCCAGTTGCGTGAGGTTGCCGCCGGCACCACCGAGTGGCTATCCTACGACAAACTCCTGCTCGCGCCCGGCGCCGTGCCGCTGCGCCCCAACCTTCCGGGTATTGATGATCCGCGCCTTTTCACCCTGCGCTCGTTACAGGACATGGACCGCATCAAGGCTGCCGCCGCAAACGCCCAGCGCGTGACCGTCATCGGGGCGGGTTTCATCGGCCTCGAAATGGCCGAACAATTCGTGCGATTGGGCAAACAGGTGACGCTCGTTGAACTGCTGGATCAGGTTTTGCCGCCGCTGGACCGTGACATGACCCGCCTGATGGAAGACGAGCTTCGCCGTCACGGCATCGAACTTATCCTCGGCGATGGCATCGAAGGGTTCGTCGGTGACTCGGTTCTCACCTGCCGCCTCAAATCGGGCCGCACCATTTTTGCCGATCTCGTGGTGCTCAGCATCGGCGTGCGCCCGGATACGGTGCTTGCTCGCGACGCCGGATTGGAACTTGGTTCGCGCGGCCACATCCGCGTCAACCCGTTCATGCAGACCAGTGATTCTGACATTTACGCCGCCGGCGATGCGGTCGAAATCAAGGACTTCGTGAGCGGTGAAGCGACGGCGGTTCCGTTGGGCGGCCCTGCCAATCGCCAGGGCCGGCTGGCGGCTGATCACATCTCTTATCCCGCCCAGACGAAGCCCTACACGGGCGCGCTCGGCACTGCTATTGTCCGCGCCTTTGATGTCGCTGCGGGGCTGACCGGTTGGTCGGAGAAACGCCTTCGCACGGCGGGCCGCGCGTTTCGCACCGTCACTGTCAACGACAACCACCACGCCAGTTACTATCCCGGCGCGAAGCCGCTTCTGCTTAAGCTGCTCTGGGAACCGGAATCCGGTCGCGTGCTCGGCGCGCAGGTCACCGGCTTCCTCGGCGTGGACAAGCGCCTCGACGTCTTGGCCACGGCCATTACGGGCGGCCTGACCATTGACGACCTGGCGCAAATCGAACTGGCCTACGCCCCGCCGTTCGGCGCGGCCAAGGACATAGTGAATTTGGCGGGCTTCACCGCTTGCAATGCTCGCGACGGCCTCGTGACACCGATTGACGCCATCCCGGATAATCCGAATGTGCAGGTGATTGACACCCGTCCTCCCGCATTGGTGCAGGCGCATCCGCTGACACAGGTGCGATCAGTTAACATCCCTCTGACGGCCCTGCGACAACGGCTTGGCGAACTGGATCGCAATCGCCCGGTGGTGACGGTTTGTGCGCTCGGCAAAACGGCGTATTTCGCCGCCCGCATTCTGGCGCAAAACGGGTTTCAAGTTTCGACGCTCACCGGCGGCATCCGCGCCCACTTCGATCCGCGCTCGCCCGCCAAATTGCCCACGCCGTAACGGTGTTACTCTGAAATCAAGATATGAATTGGAACTGGATTCTGATTGTCGGCGGAGTGATGGCCGCACTGTTTCTGCTGAAAAGGATGTCATTCGTTTCCGCAGAAGTGGCCCGGCAGCATTTGCGATAAGGCGCGCTGGTGATTGATGTGCGTTCGCCGGAGGAATTTCGCACTGGGCACGTGCCAACCGCCCTGAAGAATCCGCTCGACGGATTGAGCAAGAGCTTGCCGAGCGGGGTGAGGGACAAGCAGCAGATCCTGTTGTTGCATTGCCGGAGCGGGATGCGCCGTGGGATTGCGAAAAGCCGGTTGAAAGGGATGGGTTACACCGATGTGTTTAATCTTAGCTTGCTTGACGGCGCGCGGCTGATCGTCAGCGGCTCGCGGAGCAAGTGAGTCGGCGCTGACCTGCGAGTCCATTCCCGTTCGATCCGAAATCGCGTGTAACCTTTTGCCCGGTCCCGGCTCAGTGTGAGGTAGAGACAAGAAAGAATGCGTATGAACAGATGCAACGAAATCCGAGCCGGGGACTTCGCATCCAAGGTGCTCGATGCTCCCACGCCTGTCGTCGTTATTTTTGATTCCCCGGAATGTGTGCCGTGTGAAGCTCTCAGACCGACGATTCAGAACGTGCGCCGCCGCTTTCGGGGCGAGGTCGACTTCGCAACGGTCAACGTGGCTGAGTCTCCCGGCCTGGCGCAGCGTTACGGCATCGTCACACTGCCGACGCTGGGAATTTTCTATGGTGGAGCGTTGCAGGACACATTTGCGCCGCAAAACGAACACGACGAGCCATGAAACTTAAGTTTCCTCTCTTGATGTTCCTGGGTGGCACGCTGGCCGGACTCGTTCTGGCAGCAATCCTGGGGACGCTCTTGATGCCACGGTTGATGCTGCGCGAGCGGGCCAGTCCCTATGGTCTGCAGGAGACGGTGCAACGCATCACCACCAACGCGGTGAGCGCAGGCTGGGTCGTCTCCAGTGTTACGGCCTTGGATGACTCGGTGAAAAAACATGGCGGTGGCGAGGTGCGCCCCGTGCAGCTGGTGAACCTCTGCCAGGCACAGCACGCCGCCAAAATCCTCAGCACCGACGAGGCGCGCGTGGTGTCCGTGATGATGCCCTGCACGATTGCGGTGTATGAGAAGTCGGACGGCAAGGTGTATGTCGGCACGATGAACGCCGGCCTGCTGGGGCGAATGTTCGGCGGCGTGGTGGCGGAAGTCATGGCCGGCCCCGTGGCGCGCGAGCAGCAAGCGTTTGTCGCTTTCTGCAAACCATGAGCACGCAGACGTCACCTTCCTTCCGCTCGCGGCTCACTGCGATATGGAAACAACACTGAATGCGTATGAAAGTCGAAGCAACAACCCGCGTCCAAACCGCCCCTGTTGACGGCTACTCAGCACGGCGATCTCTCCATTCGGTTGTTTTTTTCTGCGACGCGCCGGAGGTCAAGACCGTCTCCATATTTGGCGACTTCAACCGCTGGGAACCGTCCGCGCATCGCATGGAGCGGGTGCCCGATGGCCAATGGATGATCCGCGTTGACCTCCGACACGGCTATCATCGCTATTTGTTTCTGGTGGACGGAAAGGCGAGGCTTGATCCGCGCGCGCACGGCACAGTGCGCGAGGTGAACGAGTGGCTGGACGCCGCCTCGCTGATCGCGGTCAGTTGATTTATGCTTGGCGCGCAGCGACGAAGTTCCGTCGGCGCGTGGCTCTTCGGCGGCACGTTCGAGTTGGTGCTGCAGCAAGCGCCTGCCCCGCCGCGTGATGGATAAGAACCAGATATTGCTGCTCTATTGTCTGAGCGGTGGGCGAAGCGGGATTGCGAAACAACGGTTCAAAGGCCAAGGCTATCAGAACGTGTTCAACCTTGGCTCTTACGGCCGCGCGCAACAGATTGTGAACTGGCCGAGAGGCGACTGAATCCTCGTTGTGGCGTTGGCAAATCCGATCGCGCCAAACCTTGCCAGAAAGACGCCAGACGTGAGCAAAGAGTTTTTCCATCGTGGCTGGTTGTGGGTGTTGGGTCAAAACCTGACGCCCTTTCCTAAACCAAACGCGAACGCGCAATTTGTGCGACATGGCATCTACCGTCTGATACGCCATCCGCCCTACACCTCGGTCTTTTCCGCCTCTTGGCGCTTTCGCTCTTACTGGCAGTTTTCTTCGACGCCAAAGCTCGCCATGAGGAACGCTGGCTGCGGCAGCAATTCCAGGATTACGCGCGCTATGAGCAACATGTGCGGCGATTCATCCCATGGATTTACTGACCTGAAGGAGGAAGACCGCCTGTAACCTATTTGAGGTTCGTGGCTCAGTCTTGGCAGTGACGAAACATGTCGAAGCCATGAAAAACAACATCGAAGAACTGACCGAAGCCAATTTTGAAACGGAAGTCCTTCAAGCGGCCCTACCGGTGGTCGTGGATTTTTACGCGCCGTGGTGCGGGCCGTGCAAAATGATTGCGCCACTGCTGGAGCAGTTTGCCGGCGAATTCGCGGGCCGGTTGAAATTCGCCAAGGCGAATGTGGACAAGACGCCCGTGCTGGCGTCGTCCTTTGAAATCACCGGCGTGCCGACGTTGATGCTGTTTCGCGGCGGCGAGCCGGTGGATCAACTCGTGGGTTTTCCCGGCCCACGCCAGTTCAAAGCGTGGCTGGACAAGGCGGCAAACGCGGCGGTCGCCGCTTGAACATGAAACGCACCATGATTCTACGCATCATCCTCGGAGTTCTTGTCGGCGGCGGACTTGGTTTTGCCTACTACAAGTTCGTCGGTTGTTCGACCGGCACATGTCCGCTTACCAGCAATCCCGTCATCAGCACGATTTACGGCGCAGTGCTCGGCGTGCTGCTGGCGACCAGCTTGCGTTGAACAAACCAAGCACATCACCTTTATGAAAATGCACATGATCATCCGCCGATTCGCCGGCGCTTTCATCCTTCTGAGCCTTGTGCTCGCGCACTTTCACAGCCCATACTGGCTCTGGTTCACCGCGTTCGTCGGCTTCAACCTCCTGCAATCGTCGTTCACATGCTTTTGCCCGTTGGAGATTGTCTTGAAGAAGCTCGGTGTGGGCAAAGAGTAGGCGGCCAGCGGCTCATGAAAGTATGAAGACAGCGAACTCCATCACCAATCGGTATCAGGACTTTCAGATTCTCAATCTGTGCCAACTCGTTCACCACGTCGAAGGGCGCGGGCCTTTCATGGTGACGCAGGATGGCTGCGACCCGAACGACGGCGCGATGCGCCAGTGCTCATTCGTGCTAACCAGGCGCGGAACTTGGCTGCACTTCTACCTCTACCTCGCCCTGCCGGAAACCGTGCGTCAAAACTGCGCGCACTTTGAGACCGTGACCGAAGCGCTGCAACGCTCCGATTCCCTTCCTTCAAAAGTCATCGTGGAGGACGCCGCCTCGTTACAGGAATTGATTCGTGAAGCAGGCTTTGAACCTGATGCTGGTGACGCTACTGGACAGGCGCTGCTGCGCGAGTTGAAGAAGCGACACGGCTTGGACGGGGCTGATGTCTCAACCGCGAGCGAATATACCTATACCTATTCACGAAACAGAGAGGACTGCCCGGCATGAGAACATGGAACACCACGTTGCTGTCACTGGCGCTGCTGACGGCGATGGCGTTCAGCCTTTCCGTTCGGGCCGCCGAACCGTGGACGCTGGAGCGCGCCTTGGATTACGCGCTGGGCCACAACCCGGATGCACGGATTGCGCAACAACGCATCGCCGCTGCACAAGCAGGATTGGAGCAAGCCAACTCCGCTTTCTGGCCGAAGCTGCAAGTCCAGTCCAGCTACATCCGCACGGACAATCCGATGCTGGCTTTCGGCAGCATCCTCAATCAGCGGTCTTACAGCTCGTCGCTCAACTTCAACGACGTTCCCGACGTGGACAATCTCAACGCGCGGGGCATCGTCACCGTGCCGCTTTACGCGGGCGGACGAAATGTCGCGGGGCGGCAGGCCGCGAAGGCCAACTCCGAGGCCGCGAAGCAGGATAGCGCCGCCGTGCGCAACGCGCTGGGCTTCGAAGTGTCGCGCGCGTTTCTCACTGTGTTGAAGACGCGGGAGTTCATTCGCGCCACGGAAGCGGCGGTCAACTCCTACGAAAGCAATTTGACAGTGGCAATCAAGCGCCTCGACGGCGGCACGCTGTTGAAATCAGATGTGCTCGACGTGGAAGTCCGGCTGGCGCAAGCCCGCGAAGATTTGGTTCGCGCCCGCAATGCCAACACCCTGGCCGAGCGCGCGCTCCGCAATCTGCTGGGCATCGAAGACGGCGAATTTACCGTGGCTGATTCCGCTCCCGTGGTCAGCGTGCCGCACTCGGGAGATTTCACGCAACGCCCGGAACTAGCCGCCGCCCGCGAACGGGAAAGCGCCGCGCAATCCCAAGTCCGTGGCTCGAAAAGCGGCTACCAGCCGCGCGTCAGTGCGTTCGGCAGCCTTGATTATGATTACGGATGGGTGCCTCAGGGTGACGGCAAGAGCTACACCGCTGGCGTGATGTTGCAATGGGATTTGTGGGACGGTTTTGCGACCCGGTCCAAAGCGCGCGAAGCGAACGCCAATCTCGAATCGGCGCGTGAGGAGCAGCGCAAGCTGCGGCTGGCGCTCGACTTTGAAGTCGAACAAGCCCGGCTCGAACTCAAAGCGGCGGACGAGCGTCTCGCCGTGAGCAGCAAGACAATCGAGCAAGCGGCGGAAAGCGCGAAGCTGACTCGTGGCCGCTTTGAGCAAGGACTCGCGCTCTCGACGCAGTTGATTGATTCCGAGACCGCGCTCGTCGCGGCCCGCGTTCGCCGCGCGGAAGCCGAGTCCGACCAGCGCATTGCGGTCGCCGCCTTGCGCAAGGCTCTCGCTTTGCCTCAACTTGATTCCCAGCCGACTGCCAAATGATATGAAACGATTGTCCGCACGAACTCTTGTCGCGCTTCCTGCCTTCATGGCGGCACTCGCGCTAACCAGTTGTGGCCACAAACGCGAGAGTTCAAAGGAAAACGTGTCCAGTCGCCCAAGCGCCCAAGTCCGCGTGCAGAAGATCGAAAGCAAATCGCGAGCGGTGACAGAGGAAGTGGTCGGCACGATGCGGGCAAAACTTCATGCGACGCTCGAAGCGAAGTTGAGCGGGCGCATTGACAAATTGCCGGTGGTGTTGGGGCAGCGGGTCAAGGCCGGGGAACTGGTCGCC
Source organism: Limisphaerales bacterium (assembly GCA_044226545.1). Classification (GTDB taxonomy): domain Bacteria; phylum Verrucomicrobiota; class Verrucomicrobiia; order Limisphaerales; family SXQI01; genus DASVNK01. The sequence goes on along the minus strand of JBGAGW010000012.1, from coordinate 10,990 downwards.
CGCCTCGACGCAGCCGAAATCAACGCTCGCCTTGAGCAAGCCCAGGCTTCCCTGGAACAAGCGGAGCGTGACTGGAAACGTGTGTCGGTGTTGTTCGAGCAACAAGCGGTCACGCGGGCGGAATTTGATGCCGCTCAATCACGAGAACGCGTGGCCAAAGGCGCGGCAGCCGAAGCGAAGGCGATGATGAGCTATGTGGAAGTGGTCGCGCCGTTCGACGGCGTGGTGACAAAGAAGTGGGCCGACCTGGGCGACCTCGCTGCGCCGGGGAAACCTCTGATTTCCATCGAAGACCCGTCGGCGCTGCAACTGGAAGCGGATGTGCCCCAGGCCATCGCCTCCCGTGTTCAGCGGGATGCCCGTCTCGCCGCGCGCGTGGACGGCGTTGCCGGAGAGTTGACCGGCACGGTCAGTGAAATCGCCCCGAGCGCCGATCCGGTCAGCCGCACTTTTCGGGTCAAGGTGGATTTGGCAACACAGCCGGGCTTGAGTTCGGGCCAATTCGCGCGGCTGCTCGTGCCGGTTGGGGAGAACAGTTCTTTGCGAGTGCCGGTATCGGCAATTGTAGAGCGCGGCCAATTGGAAATCGCCTTCGTGGTGGCCAACCAGCGCGCGCAGTTGCATCTCGTGAAGACGGGCAAACGGATTGGCGATGAAGTCGAAATCCTTTCTGGTCTCCATGCGGGCGACGCTGTGGTGATTGACGGCGCAGCGCAGTTGACCGACGGACAACCCGTGGAGGCGAAGTGAAATCCGCCACCCTAGGTCCGAAGACCGAGATGGGTTTTGCCGGGCGCATTGCGCGGGCGTTCATTGACTCAAAGCTAACGCCGCTCGTGGTCATCACGTCGGTGCTGCTCGGCGTGGCGGCCATCGTGATGTTGCCGCGCGAGGAAGAGCCGCAGATCAAAGTGCCGATGATTGATGTGCTGGTCGCGATGCCGGGTTCTACCGCGAAAGAAGTCGAAGAACGCGCGACGCGGCCAATGGAGAAGCTGCTCTGGGAAATTCCCGGCGTGGAATACATCTACTCCACTTCGCGCCCCGGAGAGAGCCTTGTCATCGTGCGGTTCAAAGTCGGCGAGGACGTGGAGAAAAGTCTGGTGAAGCTGAACCAGAAACTGCAATCGAACTTCGACCGCATCCCGCATGGGGTTTCGCCGCCCCTCATCAAGCCGAAGTCCATTGATGACGTGCCGATTCTGGCGCTGACTTTCCACAGCGCACACTACGATCATCTCACCTTGCGGCGGCTCGTGGCGCAGGTGGACGACGCGGTGAAGCAAGTGCCGCTCGTCGCCGAAACCACGATCATCGGCGGCGCGAAAAGACAACTGCGTGTGTTGCTTGATTCCTCGCGGTTAGCCTCGCGCAATCTCAGCGCGGTGGAAATCGTGCCGATGCTCATCCAGGCCAACCGGCAGACCATCGCGGGCGGACTGACCAGCAACAACCGCGAAGTGATTGTCGAGACCGGCGGTTTCCTGTCCACGGCGCAGGACGCGGGCGATGTTGTCGTCGGAGTCTTTGACGGCAAGCCGGTTTACCTGCGCGAGGTCGCGGAAATCACGGACGGCGCGGAAGAACCGTCGCAATACGTTTTCTTCGGAGCGGGCGCAGCCAAAGCCGCGAACGCCGAAGAACAACCCGCCGTAACCTTGAGTGTTGCCAAGCGGCCCGGCGCAAACGCCATCTCGGTCGCACGTCAAGTGTTGAAGAAAATTGAGGCACTCAAGGGCCGCACCATTCCGAACGACGTGGAAATTTCCATCACGCGCAACTACGGTGAGACAGCGGCGGAGAAATCGAACGAACTGCTGCTGCACATGGGCATTGCGGTGGTTGGCGTGTCGTTGCTGATTCTGCTGACGCTGGGGTGGCGCGAGTCGGGCATTGTGGCCATCGCGATTCCGTCCACGCTGGCGCTGACGTTGCTCGTCTTTTATCTCTACGGCTACACGCTCAATCGCATCACGCTGTTTGCGCTGATCTTTTCCATCGGCATTCTGGTGGACGACGCCATCGTAGTAGTCGAGAACATCGTGCGGCATTTCCACCTGCCTCAAAACAAAGGCCGCAACTGGTCAGTCATCGCGGTGGAAGCGGTGGATGAAGTCGGCAACCCCACCATTCTCGCGACCTTCGCCGTGATTGCGGCAGTGCTGCCTATGGGCTTTGTGGGCGGACTCATGGGGCCTTACATGCGGCCCATCCCGGTTGGATCAGGCGCGGCCATGTTTTTCTCGTTGGCGATTGCCTTCATCGTGACGCCGTGGGCTTCAATTCGCATTCTGCGCTGGGGCAAAAAGTATTCCACCCTTACCGAGGGAACGGCAAGCGTCACCAAGGACAGTGATTTGCACTCCCGTTTTGAACACGAGGAAGATTTCTTTACGAAGCTCTATCGCCGCATGATGGGGCCGATGATTGCCCAAAGGAAATGGCGCTATGTTTTTCTCGCGAGTATCGTCGGCTTGCTCCTCGGAGCGATGGCATTGATGGGCATTGGTTGGGTGAAGGTCAAGATGCTGCCGTTCGACAACAAGAGTGAATTCCAGATCATCCTCAACATGCCCGAAGGCAGCGCGCTGGAAGACACCGCGCAATGCGCGCGCGAAATCGCCGCTGCTGTCCGCGTCGAACCGGAAGTGACGGACTATGAGATTTACGCGGGCGTCTCGTCACCGTTCAATTTCAATGGACTGGTGCGCCATTATTTCATGCGCCGGGGAGCGAACATCGCCGACGTGCAAATCAACCTCGTCTCGAAGGGAGAGCGAAAGGCGCAAAGCCACGACATCGCCAAGCGCGTCCGTCCGCGCGTCACGGAAATTGCCTCAAAATACGGCGCGCGTGTCGCCGTGGCTGAAGTGCCGCCCGGCCCGCCCGTATTGCAAACACTGGTCGCGGAGATTTACGGCCCGAACGAAGCGAGTCGCCTCGCGCTGGCGAACCAAGTTATCAAGGTCTTCAAAAGCACGCCCGGAGTCGTGGACACGGATTGGTATATCGAGGCCGATCAGCCGAAAGCGCGGTTTGTGATTGATAAGGAAAAGGCGGCGCTGAATGGCATCAGCGCGGAAACTATTTCCGAAACGCTGCGGATTGCGGTAGGCGGCGTGCCGGTGGATTTGCTGCACGTCCCGCGCGACAAGGAGGACGTTGATATTCTTCTGCAATTGCCCCGCGCCAGTCGCACCACGCCCGACGAGTTGCTCGCGTTGCGAGTTCGATCAACCGCCAATCCCGCCTCGCCGCTCGTGCCCTTGCGGGAATTGATCAAGGTCGAGCAGAGCAATGTGGAAAAGAGCATCTACCACAAGAACCTGATGCCGGTCACTTACGTCATCGGCGACGTGGCAGGTGTCGTTGAAAGTCCGGTTTACGCGATCTTGAGCATGAACAAGGCGTTAAAGGCGCTCGACACGCGCGAGTTCGGAGGCAGCGGCACACCGCTCAAAATCTACAATGCCAGTCAGCCCTTCACCGATGACGCGCCGTCGATGAAATGGGATGGCGAGTGGCACATCACCATCGAGGTATTTCGCGACCTCGGTACCGCGTTCGCCGCGGTGCTGGTGTTAATCTTCATCCTGATGGTCGGCTGGTTTCGATCATTCCTCACGCCGTTGATTGTGATGGTGGCGATTCCGTTTTCGCTGGTGGGCATCCTGCCCGCGCATGGCTTGATGGGTGCGTTCTTCACGGCGACCTCGATGATAGGCTTCATGGCCGGGGCCGGAATCGTGGTCCGCAATTCCATCATCCTGGTGGATTTCATCGAACAGCGGGTGTCGGAGGGAATGCCCCTTTCGGAAGCGGTGGTGGATGCGGGTGCAGTGCGTTTCCGTCCCATGCTGCTGACGGCGCTGGCGGTGGTCGTCGGGGCGTCAGTCATCCTTGCCGACCCAATCTTCCAGGGCCTGGCCATCGCCTTGATGGCGGGTGAAATCGCCTCCTTGCTAATCAGCCGTATGGCGGTGCCAGTGCTCTATTTCATGGCCCATAATAGCGCAATACCGGACTCAAAAGCCCTCGATCAGCAAGCTCGCCGCGTCGCGCTCAACTGATTAAGCCTGGCATGGACACCAAACAAGTCGTCGCCCGCTTCGAACCGGAGCAGCGGGCGTTGGCGAAGAGGGATCATCCACACATCGCCAAGGTATTGGATGCGACAGTATCAAGGTCGCCAACACAACCTTCATCAAACACAACCTTCATCATTCACTTCTGGCGGCGTCCAGTTGGCCATGCCGCCACGATCCTTTGGAACTGATGTGTGGCAACAACAGAGCCCGAATTCCTCATCCGATCTCAATCGACCAGAGGGGCCAAAGGTCTAATGTGGCTGAAAATTGTCCCTTTTGGCCAAGAGTGGGGTCAAATAACGGTGTTTCGCATGGTCTTAAACGCTGATCGGTGATCGGTAGGATTTCCTCGTGAATCCGCTTTGGTAATAATCGTGATGATTCGATTCCCTTCACCCGCTCAACGGATAATAAAGGAGTTACGAAGCAGTGCAGCAAAAGTGCAGTAAAATCACCGGCACAAAAGCAGACCCAGCGTAATGCTTCTGAAAGGTGAGTTGAGTGATCGCTGTGCGAGTTCTACAGAACGCCAGCGTCTTGAAGGATGCTTGCAGCCTGCCTTGGTAAAGCCCTGCGGAAAGGAAGTGCAGGAGTATCGACCAATTGCGGTTCAATTCGGTCGGTTGAGTGAGAGGAGGCGGCGGTAATCAGTCCGTTTTCCTCTCTGCGCCATTCCTCGAAATCGGACCAAAAGACCACGCCCCGAAATGCGGGAAATCCAGGGGCGTGGAACCAGTCACGGGCTGTGGAGTATGAAATGCCCGCCAAGACTGCAAATTCCTTGGTGGTGAGTGCTTGATTGAGCCGCCTTTTCTCGACGACTTCCTCAAGCTTCACGTCTCGAAGTTGTTTGTCACGCGACATCGCTGCCACGGCCGATCGTCGCCATCGTGGCGTCAAACTCGGCCAAATCGAAAACCAGTATCGCGGAAGACGACCACCTGTAGATGTATCAGATACACGAAATGACTATTTCGTGACCGCTGGGTCAGCAGTCTCTGAAACACGTATCTCTCGAATAACTGGTTGTCCTTCGTTGACGCTGTGGATGAGTTTGGCTGGCACCGCGGCAAGGTAGGAAAGTTCCAAACGTTGCAGCGCCGTTTCGATGCGACGGAGTGCGTAACCTCGGACAACAACTTCGTGCGTAGCAAAGATCAGGCGAAGCCGCTGCTCCTTTTCGGTATTGTCGAACTCGGCGTGGATCAGTTGGTCATACTTCAGGAGGATTGATTTCTCCGGACTGACTTCGATGCGAAGCAGCTTGGCGGAGGCGTCACTCGCCCAACATTCGGGTGCTTTGATGCTCATGGTGTGAGGTGTTTGATGGTGTTCTCGGGCTGAGGAAATTCACGCGGCGCAGGTTCGCGACCGCCTTGCGTCCGAAGCGGAGCAATCGTCTCTGAAGCCGCCGCCAGAGCGGCGATGCGCTTCGTGGGCTATTGCCGCCGGCCAGTTCGAGCGCCAGCGGGCGATGGCCGGAACGCAGGATGTTCTCGCGAAGCTGTTCCCTGTCCGGCGTGAAGATGCGGATGCCGCGACGACCGCGCGAGATGGATACATACCATTGCTGCGCATTCGTCGCGGCCTTGATGGTGGAATCGGAGAACAAAACGTAATCCACCGTCTTCCCCTGTGAACCGTAGGAGGTGACGGCGTAGCCGGGCAGAAACTCACGGAAACTCGCGTCGAGCACACGCCCGTCGGTCAACTCGACTCCGCCATCGGTTCTCACGGATTTCACTGTGACGAGTTCCCCATTTGTCACTCGCGGCCCGGAAGCGAGCCTGCGGTTGGCTTTCACATGCAAGCGGTCGCCGGGCGAAACCTGAATCTCCCGTTCCAGGCAAACGGAGATTCGGTCGAGCAGCCGGTTTGAGACGGCGACGAATTTTCCCCCAACCTCAATCAGCAAGCCGGACTTCAGGATGCCAGCAAGTTTGCCTTTCGCGCCCGGCTCGGCATCACGCACCTTCTGATTGAAGACGAGGACCGCTTCCGGCGGGTAGAATCGCTCGTCGCGCTTCTGGGCATTCGTGAGGTCCAGCTTGTCCAAGACCTGAATTGGCGTGTCGGTCGCGCCGAGCAATCCTTTCGACTTCAGCGCATCGCGCACCTTTGAGTTGACCCGATGCACTTCGCTCCAAGTCTGCGACACGACGACGGTGGAAGCACCGCCCGTCGTCAGCTTGAGGAATTCGTCGGCCAGCCTGTCCGCTTGCTCACCAAGGCCGCACGGAAGCACCGCGCCAATGGCCTCCAATCGCTCAAACGATTTCGGCAAGTCCCCGCTCGCGGCAGCTTCGACAGCGGCGCGGTAGCCTTCAATGCGAGCGCGCTCATCGTTGTCGCGGGCCAGCGCGGGGTTTTGGCGACGGATACGGTGCAGTTCGACCGGCTTAACGCCTGCATGACGCTCGATAGCAACGAGCGCATCCGACGCCTCAACTGGCCCGTGCTGGCGGGTATCGCCGGACAATATCAAACGGGCCTTCCGCTCGCGCACCAGCCGCATGAGTTCGAGCATCTGGCGACCGCCAATCTGGCCGGCCTCGTCCACCATCACGACTGCGCCCTGGGCGAGTTCGCTTCGTTTCAAAAAGCTGCTGACCGTTTGCGGTGACGGGAATCCCGCTCTCTCCATGTCCACGACTTGCTGACGCTGCGGGGCGAGCACCACAGTGCTCCTTCCACTCTTGCGAATCTCCGTGACCAGTTCACGAAGAACAAAACTCTTGCCCGTGCCAGCGCCGCCGCGAAAGACCGAGACGAGATTCGTCGAACCCAGCAACGATTCCAGGGCGATTCGCTGGTCGTCGTCCAGCTTTGGATGGACTTGAATCGTGCCCTCGACGAGTGGACTTCGCTCCCCGATACCGCCTTTCGCGGTGTGGACGATCTCCCATTCGCGCAACAACACGTCGCGCAATGTCACTTCTCCAGGACGAGCTTCATCGCGAATGTAGCCGCGCCGCTCGGTGACACCCTTGAGTTCGGCAAGTGGGAAATCACCACCACGCGCCCGACCGAGCGCCTCCTGCCACACCTGACATTCAGGAACAACCGAATGCCGGTCGAACAAATGTTCCTCTGCCCATTCCACGGCTTCGCGCAAGGACACCCGGTAGCCATCAGAGGGACGTGGCGCGGACTGTCGGCTAAGACCGACAATTGTCAGGCGTTCCTCGCGAGTCAACTGAGCGTCCCACAAGGTCCGCAGGTCGTCCCGCTTCAGGTCTTTCTGTTTCCGCGCACGCTCGGCCGTCGCCAGGTTCTCACGCAGATCGTTCAGATTCCCCTGAACCAGTTCCGGCTTCTCGCGGAGCAACTTTTCCAGTGCCCCATCAATCTCCGCGTGCCGCTTTGAGAAGCGATCGCAGAGTTCATCCGTGACACCTTCAATCTGGAAATCACCCCGCGCGCGATTGCGGATGCCGTAACCGAAGCCACGAAGCTCCCGCGCGAGTTCATGGTAATAGGCGTTTTCGGCAAATTTCCTTGCTCGGAGCAGTTCGTGATTCTGGAGCGCCTTCCAACGCTTCTCCTTCGGATCGAACGTCGCATTGAACACGATACAATGCGTATGGACATGCGGATCGAGCGCGCGGGACGTGTCATGCGTGAACAGGGAGGCGACGAAATTTCCCGTCATCCGGTCACTGACGGAATTCTTCGCACGGACGCGAGTCGCGGCAAACACCTCGAACTCTTTCAATGCAGAGCGGACGGCCCGCGCATGGGCCTCCAGAATGCGCTCATCGCCGCCGATCAGGGCCGCCAGTGAAACCGACTTGGGCGGGGAGAACGTGAAGTCGTAGAAGATTCGCCGATTTGCCGCGATGTCCTCACCCTCACGCCGAGTTGTCTTGAGCCGTTGCGTGAGCTTCTCTCCCGTGGCCGGATGTTGATTCTCACAGAGCCGCAGGAATTCCTCGGCCAGGACTTTCCCGGACAATCCTAGCCATTTTGCACCCACACCAAACCACTCGCCGGACACGCGCTGGCCTTCGTCGTAGTAGTCCCCGACGCACAGGTGTTCCTCGAAGTAACCCTTCGCGTTCGTGAGGCTGTATTGCGTCTTCGCTGTGACCACGCCCCGGACACTACCCGGACTGTCGGCGCATTTTGTGTATGTGATACATCTTCGCGCAACGGCTTCCTGTTTGACTGTGGACATGAACGAGACGGCGACCGAAGCCAACAAGCTCTGGGGCATCTATCACACCGACCGGGAATACGCGCGCACAGTGGGCGATCCGTTGCGCACCGTTGTTGAAGCGCCCACCAAAATCGCCGCCGAGGAAGCGGCTGCCCGACTCGGCTTCGGTGAGCCGTGGGCGCATCCCGTCAGCCGCGAGCAAGTGAACCGCGCGCAGTGGCTGCCTCAGCGAAGACCCGGTCATCGGCAGGAACTCGCGCACAAGAAGTCACGCGGTGTTCGAGTCTGAATGGAGGATGTCATGGTTCAACCTACCCAACGCGAGATCGCCGCTGCCATCCGTGTTCTGGATTCCTTGCGCCAATCCATTGACGCTGCTGACAGCGATGAGGCCCGCAAGAGCGCGCCGGAATCTTCCCAGGAACGCCACCTTCGCCTGACCAAGAGCCGAATCGTAGAACGGCTTGCGAGCATCGAGGAAAGCGTCGCGGAACTCCGTCGGTGGGCACAGGAACTCAGTCAACCGCAGACGCAAACCCGCCGCTATGGAAATCCCGTTTAATACAGGGCACGCCCTACCCCTAACTTTCGTTAGGTTTTTGCGTCCGCGAACCAGTCGCGGAACACGCGTGGAATGTCCGCGCAACGGATGCGCAAGAGCGCATTGCGGCGGCCATCGAATCGTCCTCGATTTGGACGTGTCCGGGCCGCATCCGCGATCTCGGCAAAGCGGCACACTGTCCATCGCCGTAGCATTTCCGACGGAATGTCCATGTCCGCAGTCAGTCCACATCCAAGGGCCAGGAGCATCCGCGATTGATCCGCAGAAGCGAAATGTCCGCTCACTGTCCGCGGATTGTCCGCGAGCAGGCATTGTCCGCAAACTGGTCGGCGACCCGGCATCTCCGCGACTTGCCAGCGGACACGAACACGCATCGTTCCGTCCACGGTTTCGGCAATACCACGACTCCGGAGCATCCGCGTATGTCCTCATTTGACCCAGCCACCGTCCGGCAGGCGGTCGCGGAATTCACGCCGCGCCGGCCACAGAAGTTCCAGGAGCTGTCCCCGGCAAGGGAAGTGATCGTCGAGCTTCGGCAGAAGCGCGCGTCCTATCGGGCGATTGCCGAATTGCTGACGCAGCATTGTCTGCCCATCAGCAAAACGGCCGTCGCCGCGTTCTGCCATGAAGTCCTCGGTGAGATCGTTCGCCCGAAACGGCGACCAAATCGAAAACGTCCGCCCGCGCCCGCGCCGAACAGTGAAAACGGCCACGCGCCTCCGCCTCCATCCGAACCGCCGTCGGTGGACACGGACACGGCGAATGATACCAACGGCGCGGAAACGTTGGCCTCACGGACACGAGGCCCGCGCATTGCCCAAGTCCGAATGCTCAACCCGAAACCCGTATGAACAAACGGCTCGATCTCGTAATCAACGGCAAAGGCGGCGTCGGCAAGAGCTTCTTCGCTGTGAACTTCGTCCAGTTCCTCAAGGACAAGGCCATCGGTCACGTAGCCATCGACAGCGACAACGAGAACTCGACCTTGAAGCGGTTTCATCCCGAGGCGCGATTCCTCGACCTTGCCAGCCGCCGGGAACTCGATTCCATCTTCGCCGCTCTGGAAAAATCATACCTCGTAGTGGTGGATTGTCGTGCAGCCTCGACGGACTTGTTCCTCGACTACTTCGCCGAAGTGGACCTGCCGGCTGTGCTTACGGCTCTCGGCGCGTCGCTCACGCTCGTTATGCCGGTGAATCACGAGATGGACAGCGTGGACCAGGTCCAGCGAGTGAGTGACCAGCTTGGCAAGGCGTGCAGCTACGTCGTGGTTCGCAACGCGGCGCACAGCGACAGTTTCGCGTTGTTCGAGTCGGCGGAAGTGCGCGAACGGCTCAAGGTCGAACTCGGCGGGCGCGAAGTCACGATGCCCCGAATGCAAGACTGGCTGGTGGAGGCGCTGAATCGCGAGAACGTAACTGTCACCACTGCGGCGAAGCATCCTGCGTTCAGTCTGCTCGACCGTCAGCGGTTGCTGACGTGGCAGCGTCGGCTCTACGCGGAATTGGATTCCACCGCGTCGCTGCTTTTGCCCGCGAATTGAGGCCCGCATGGATGCTCCCAACCTCGAGGATGAATTCGAGCGTGCCGTGGCCGATTGGCGGGATCGCCATCGGTTGCGCGAGGACGACGCGGTTCTCTTGCTTGTTGACCTGTTCCGCATCCACCAGCGGCATTGGGACGATCTTCGACGACGAGAGTTTCCGTCCTTCGAGCAATTCCGGGTCGACTTCGCGAAGCTCGCCGAGGCATCACGCTCCTTTCAACAACACGCCTCCGCTCTGGCCGAACAATTGAAGCATCAGCCGGGCGGACAGCCGAGAGCGATGGTCACGCGCACCGCCGCGTGGTTGGCCGCGCTGGCAGGCGGACTCGCCGGTTATCTGCTGGGAAGGGCATGGCTATGAAACTCCTTCCATTCGGTCCAATCAGCCTTCCGCCCGATCTGCAATTCCTGGCCGCATACCAACGAGTGCTGCTCATTGCTGGCGCTGCCTTTCTGGCGGTGGTCGCACTCTGGCTGCTGTTCGTCCCGCGCGGAAGGTCTCGCGTCGTCGCACGACTCGGCAGCTTGGTCTGGAAGCGCAATCAATTCTGTCGCGGCTGGCTTATCACCGGGGACACCGGTTCGGGCAAGACGAGTTCCGGCATCAATCAAATCGCTCACCAGGTCTTTCAGAA